>NZ_SHKL01000001.1:2540000-3860468 GCF_004217185.1 Pseudonocardia sediminis
GAATTTAAGCGCCAGTAAACGGCGGTGGTAACTATAACCATCCTAAGGTAGCGAAATTCCTTGTCGGGTAAGTTCCGACCTGCACGAATGGCGTAACGACTTGGGCGCTGTCTCGACCACAGACTCGGCGAAATTGCATTACGAGTAAAGATGCTCGTTACGCGCGGCAGGACGGAAAGACCCCGGGACCTTTACTATAGCTTGGTATTGGTGCTCGGTTCGGCTTGTGTAGGATAGGTGGGAGACTGTGAAGCGGTCACGCTAGTGGTTGTGGAGTCATTGTTGAAATACCACTCTGGTCGAATTGGGTGTCTCAACCTCGGGCCATGATCTGGTTCAGGGACAGTGCCTGGTGGGTAGTTTAACTGGGGCGGTTGCCTCCCAAAGAGTAACGGAGGCGCCCAAAGGTTCCCTCAGCCTGGTTGGCAATCAGGTGTTGAGTGTAAGTGCACAAGGGAGCTTGACTGTGAGACTGACGGGTCGAGCAGGGACGAAAGTCGGGACTAGTGATCCGGCACCACCTGGTGGAAGGGGTGTCGCTCAACGGATAAAAGGTACCCCGGGGATAACAGGCTGATCTTGCCCAAGAGTCCATATCGACGGCATGGTTTGGCACCTCGATGTCGGCTCGTCGCATCCTGGGGCTGGAGTAGGTCCCAAGGGTTGGGCTGTTCGCCCATTAAAGCGGTACGCGAGCTGGGTTTAGAACGTCGTGAGACAGTTCGGTCCCTATCCGCCGCGCGCGTTGGAGACTTGAGGAAGGCTGTCCCTAGTACGAGAGGACCGGGACGGACGAACCTCTGGTGTGCCAGTTGTCCCGCCAGGGGCATGGCTGGTTGGCTATGTTCGGAAGGGATAACCGCTGAAGGCATCTAAGCGGGAAGCTCGTTCCAAGATGAGGTCTCCCACCACCTTGAGTGGGTAAGGCTCCCAGTAGATGACTGGGTTGATAGGCCGGAGATGGAAGCCCTGTGAGGGGTGGAGTTGACCGGTACTAATAGGCCGAGGGCTTGCCACAACATGTTGTTCGCATCCACTGTGTGACCCTGAGCACACAACCACGATCCATTCAGATCGTCGCCCTCTGCGAGGGTGATGGTTCTGGTGGGTTCGGTTGTGTGGTCTGTTAAGGGTTGGAAGATAAGTTGATAGTGTTGTCGGTGGTTATGGCGGTAGGGAAACGCCCGGTCCCATTCCGAACCCGGTAGCTAAGCCTTCCTGCGCCGATGGTACTGCACTCGTCAGGGTGTGGGAGAGTAGGTCGTCGCCGACATTCAACGTGAAGAAAGAGGGGTCCGTGCGGAGCAATCCGGACGGGCCCCTCTTTTTTGTGTCGTGCGTGTTCTCGTACGACTACCCCGGCGGAGCGAATCCGCCGCGTGACGGAAGTGTCGGTGGACCTTTGTACTCTGGTGACGTGACCGATGGGACCGACGACAGCCGTCCGCGGCAGGACGACGGCCGTGGAGCGCGTGCGGACCGGCCTCGTACGGACGGACAGCGCGCCGGCGGCTTCCGCGGTGACCGCGGAGGCGCCCGCTCGGGTGGCGACCGCCCGTCCGACCGGGGCGGCGACCGCCGTGGCGGCGGCCAGGCCCGTCGGCCGAGCTCGTCGTACGGCCGGAGCGAAGGACGGAGCGGCTCGGGCTGGTCGGGCTCGGGAGACCGTGAGCAGCGCCGTGGTGACTCCGGCCGCCGGGACGACCGTGGCTCGCGTGACGGGGCCTCACGGGACGGGGCGCGGACCGGTTCGGGTCCGCGTTCCGGCAGCGGCGGGGGCTCCTACGGCTCGGGTGGCGGCCGCGACGGTGGACGTCCGGGCTACCGGGCGCCGCGGGACGACCGTGACGCTGGCGGCCACTCGCACGACCGTCGCTCCCCGGACGGTGACCGAGGGCGTGGTGTGTCGGCGGACCGTGGGGGCGACCGTCGGTCGTCCTCGCGTCCGGGAGACGACCGCGGTGACCGCCGTCAGGGTTCGGACCGCGGTGGACGGTCGGGGTGGCAGGACCGGGGGCGTTCCGACGGTGGTTCGTCGAGGCCGTCCGGCGACCGCGGCACGGATCGGCGCTACAACGATGGTGACGGAGCCCGTCGGTGGAGCGACCGCCGTCCGGATGCCCGTGGAGACGACCGGGCCGGCCGGGGCGACGACCGTCGTGGCGGGTACGCCCGCTCCGCGGGTTCCGGCGCTCCGCGTACGGATCGTGACCGCCCGGAGCGCCGCGACGGGTTCGCGGGGCGGGACCGCGTCGCGGGGTCCGGTGACGACCGCCGGCGCGACGACCGTCCCCGTGACGACCGTCCCCGTGACGACCGGGGCAGCAGTCGCCCGCGGGAGGACCGTTCGCGGGAGGACCGGGGTGACCGGTTCCGGAGCGACGACCGTGCACCGCGTCGCGATGATCGTCCGCGCGGCAGGGACGGGGCGACGACCGGCTCGGGTCGGCCCGACCGTGGACACGACCGGGACGACCGCCGTGGTGGCGACCGTTTCGCCGATCGGGACCGCGGTGCCGGGGACACCCGTCGTCCGCAGGGTTCCGGCGACCGCGCAGGGTTCGGTGACCGCGGTGGCTCCCGTCCGGACCGCAGCTCGTTCTCGGATCGTCAGGACCGGCCCGAGCGCCGTGACCGGCCCGAGCGCGGGGAGCGGACCGAGGCACGTCCGTCGGGCGATGTCCGGGACCGACGCTCCACCGCAGACCGGTCCGAGCGCCCGGCTCGGTTCGACCGCCCGGAGCGTTCCGACCGGCAGGACCGGCCGGCCCGCCAGGACCGTTCCGACCGACCGGTTCGGTCCGACCGGCCTGACCGGGGGGATCGTCCGGTCCGCTCGGACCGTCGTGGAGCGCCGACGGACCGGCGGGACCGTTCCGACAGCCGGACCGACAGCCGGGACTCGCGTCCGCGCCGTGTCCCGTCGGCGGCCGAGCAGACGATGGTGCCCGAGCCCGAGCTGCCGGACTCGATCAAACCTGCTGATCTCGACCCGGACGTCCGTGCGGACCTCCGCGGTCTGCAGAAGGAGACCGCGGAGAAGGTCGCACGGCATCTCGTGGCGGCCGGTCTGCTCGTCGACGAGGAGCCGGAGCGGGCGTTGCTGCACGTGCGCTACGCCCGTCGTCGTGCGTCGCGGATCGGCGTGGTGCGCGAGGCGGCGGGCATCGTCGCCTACCACGCGGGGGAGTGGAACGAAGCGCTCGGAGAGTTCCGCGCCGCCCGGCGGATGGGTGGCGGTCCCGGGCACGTCCCGGTCATGGCCGACATCGAGCGTGCGCTCGGGCGTCCGGAGCGGGCGCTCGAGCTGACCCGGGGACCGGAGGTCCGTGACCTGGGTGAGGACGAGCGGATCGAGCTGCTGATCGTCGCGGCGGGTGCCCGTCGGGACATGGGTGAGCTGGACGCCGCGGTGGTCGGGCTCCAGGTGCCCGAGCTGGACCCGAAGCGCCGGCAGCCGTGGAGTGCGCGGCTGTTCTACGCCTACGCCGACAACCTGCTGGCGGTCGGTCGCCGGGCCGAGGCCGTGCAGTGGTTCGTCCACGCGCACGACGCGGACCCGGAGGAACAGACCGACGCCGCGGAACGGGTCGCCGAGCTGACCGGCGACGAGCTGCCCGGCACCGGCGACGACGGCCTCACTTTCGGTGTGGAGGACGCCCCGGTCGCGGAGACCGTCCGGGAGCCGATCGAGGACGGCGGGACCGCGGAGGCCGACTCCGAGGCGGGGAGTCCCGGCGCATCGGATGTGGACGCATCGGTCGTGTACCCCATGGACACCGCGGACGGCGAGGCGTCGGTCGTCGGTGGACCCGACGGCGACACATCGGACAGCACGCCGGCCGTGGACGTGGAGGACGGCGTCGTCGACGACACGGCGGAGTCCGTGGCGGACGACCTCGCGGACACGGCCACCCGGTCCGGAGAGGACGCGGGCTCCGACGACGGGCCCTCGACGACCGAGGTGCTCGGCGTCGCGCCCGTGCAGGCCCAGCCTGCGCAGCCCGAGGCCGCGCAGCCCGAGGCCGCGCAGCCCGAGGTGGGCCGAGCCGACGACGGCCGGGACGGGACAGACCAGGACCTGGCCGACGAGGACGACTCCGCGCGGACCGATGCGGACGGTGGCGGGCGATGAGCGACATGCTGAGCAAGTTCGACGTCCTGCTGGCCGACCTCGACGGAACGCTCTACCAGGGCCCGGACGCCGTCCCGGGTGCGGTGGACGCCGTCCTGGGCGCGGGGGAGCGCGGCGTCCGGACGGTCTACGTCACGAACAACGCCTCGCGCAGCCCGGACGACGTCGCCCACCACCTGTCCGAGCTGGGCTTCCCGGCGCGGACACCGGACGTGCGGACCAGCTCGCAGGCCGGTGCGGCGATGCTGGCCGAGCAGCTGCCGTCGGGCGCCGCCGTCCTGGTCGTGGGTACCGAGGCGCTGGCCGACGAGGTGCGTGCGGTCGGCCTGAGCGTCGTCGACTCCGCGGACGGTGCGGCCGCGGTGGTGCAGGGGCACTCGCCGGACACCGGGTGGCGGTTGCTGGCCGAGGCCACCGCGGCGATCCGGGGCGGTGCGCTGTGGGTCGCGACGAACGTGGACCCGACCCTTCCGACCGAGCGCGGGCCGATGCCCGGCAACGGGTCGATGGTCGGGGTCGTGCGGATCGCCACCGGCGCGGAGCCGCAGGTCGCGGGCAAGCCCGCCGCGCGGTTGCTGCAGGAGGCACGCGACAACGCGTCGTCGACGTCTCCGCTCGTGATCGGCGACCGGCTCGACACCGACATCGAGGGCGGCAACGCCATCGGCGCGCCGACCCTGTTCGTCCTCACCGGGGTGAGCACCGCGCGTGACCTGCTGCAGGCGCGGGAGAACCAGCGTGCCACCTACATCGCGACCGACCTCGCCGGACTGACCCGGGACCCGGACGATCTCGTCCCCGGCCCGCGCGCGGGCTGGCGTACCGAGTGGGACGGGGAGACGCTGGTGCTCTCCGGGGACGGTGGAGGCGCCGAGCCCGAGCTCGACGCCCTGCGGGTGCTGTGCGCCGTCGCGTGGGAACGTGCCGGTGCCGATGCTTCGACGGTCACGGTGCGCGGCGACGGTGACGCCGCGGGCTCGGCCGTGAGTGCGCTCGGTCTCGCCTGAACGCTGCCGGCAGGACCCGGCGTCGCCGCCGGGCGGGCGGTGGCCGCGCCGGACAGGGCAGGGGCCGGACACCGCCCGTTGTCGGGCGGCGCGGGCGTGTCACGTCGCGTGTCTCACCTGCCGGCCGGACGCGCCGCGCGGCCCCGCTCCGTCCGTCTCGGATACCGTGAACGACAGGAACGACCCCCGTGACCGGAGCCTCGATGACCACCAGCACCCCGCCCGCGGGCGGACCCGTCCCGCGCCCCGGTGACCCACGGGCCGGTGCACCACGCCCCGGGGACCCCCGGCCCGCACCGGAGCGGCCCGTCTCGTCGCTGCGTGCCGGCGTCGACGAGGCGATGGCGGGGCTGGACGGTCTGTCGGAGCGTCCGGTCGGTGAGCACGTCGCCGCGTTCGAGCGCGTGCACACCGCGCTCGGGGAGGCCCTGACGGCAGGGTCGGAACGGGCGTGACCGCGGTGGTCACCCGTGCCCGTCTGGACGCCGAGCTCGTCCGGCGCAAGCTCGCCCGCTCCCGTGGCCAGGCCGCGGAGCTGATCTCGGCCGGTCGCGTCACCGTCAATGGGATGCCGGCCGCGAAGCCGGCCACCGTCGTCGACCGCGACACCCCGGTCCTCGTCCGCGCCGACGACGCCGAGCCGGAGTGGGCCTCGCGGGGGGCGAAGAAGCTGCTCGGCGCGCTGGACGTGTTCGGCGACGTCGTGGTGGACGGCCTGCGTTGCCTCGATGCCGGAGCGTCCACCGGCGGGTTCACCGACGTCCTGCTCAGCCGTGGCGCGCGCGAGGTCGTCGCCGCGGACGTCGGGTACGGCCAGCTCGTCTGGCGTCTGCGCTCCGACGAGCGGGTCCGCGTCCACGACCGCACCAACGTGCGTGCCCTGACCCCGGAGGAGATCGGCGGGACGGTGGACCTGACCGTCGCCGACCTGTCGTTCATCTCCCTGCGCACGGTGCTGCCCGCGCTCGCCGCGTGCACCGGTCCCGGCGGCACGCTGCTGCCGATGGTCAAGCCGCAGTTCGAGGTCGGCAAGTCCCGGCTCGGCTCCGGCGGGGTCGTCCGCGACCCGGCACTGCGCCGCGACGCCCTCGCCGGGGTGGCCGAGGCCGCCGCCGGGCTCGGGCTGCAGGTGCGGGGTGCGACGGCGAGCCCGCTGCCCGGGCCGTCCGGCAACGTCGAGTACTTCCTGCGCCTGTACCGGCCGGAGTCCGGTGCCGACGTCCCGGCGGACGCCGACGACCTCACCGCGATGCTCGCGGCCGCCGTCGCGGACGGGCCCGCATGAGGGAGATGCTGCTGGTCCTGCACGCGGGCCGGGCGGCGAACCGGGAGACCGCGGTCCGCGTGGTCCGCACGCTCGCCGCGCACGGCATCCGGATGCGGGTGCTGGCCGAGGAGTGGTCGGAGATCGGGATCGACCCCGGGCTGCCCGCCGGGCTGGCGCCCCTGCCGGTGCCCGGGACGGCGGACTGCGCCCGCGACGCCGAGGCCGTGCTGGTCCTCGGGGGAGACGGCACGCTGCTGCGCGCCGCGGACCTGGCCCGCTCGGCCCACGTGCCGCTGCTCGGGGTGAACCTCGGGCACGTCGGGTTCCTGGCCGAGGCCGAGGCGGAGTCTCTCGACGAGGCACTGCAGGCACTGGTCGACGGCGAGTACTCGGTCGAGGAACGGATGACCGTGGACGCCGTCGTCCGCTCCAACGGCTCCGTGCTCGGACACACGTGGGCGTTGAACGAGGCCGTCGTGGAGAAGACCACCCGCGGCCGGATCCTCGAGGTCGTCCTCGAGGTCGACGGACGCCCGGTGTCGGGCTTCGGCTGCGACGGCGTCATCTGCTCCACCCCGACCGGCTCCACCGCCTACGCGTTCTCCGCCGGCGGGCCGCTGGTCTGGCCGCAGGTGCAGGCCCTGCTGGTGGTCCCGAGCAACGCGCACGCGCTGTTCGCCCGGCCCATGGTGATCGCCCCGGACAGCGCGGTGGCGATCGAGGTGTCGGCGAGCGGACCGTCGGCGGTCCTGGACTGCGACGGACGCCGGACGATCTCCGTCCCGCCCGGCGCGCGGGTGGAGCTCTCCCGCGCGGCGGACCCGGTCCGGATGGTGCGCCTGGCCGCACAGCCGTTCGCGGACCGGCTGGTGCGCAAGTTCGACCTGCCGGTGTGGGGATGGCGGGGCGCCCCGCGGTCCCGGGACGAGGAGTGGGGCGACGAGCGGCGCAACGGATCCGCGCCCGGACGCGACCGGACCGGGGACGCACCCGGCCGTTGAGCACCCACCGTTCACCTCCTGTGCGAACGAATGTTCGGAGAGAACGGTGTGTCCCCGCTGTCGTTGTCGGACCCCGGCCGTATCGTGCGGGCCATGCTGGCCGAGATGCGCATCCAGGGACTCGGGGTGATCGACGACGCCACCCTGGAGCTGGACCCCGGGCTGACCGTGCTCACCGGTGAGACCGGCGCGGGCAAGACGATGGTGGTCACCGGGCTCTCGCTGCTCGGTGGCGGGCGCGCGGAGTCGTCCCGGGTGTCCGAGGGCGCCAAGCGCGCGATGGTCGAGGGCCGCTTCATGGCGTCGAACGCCGCGCTGGGGCTGGCCGAGGAGGTCGGCGCCGAGGCGGACGACGACGGCACGCTGATCGCCGCCCGCACCGTCTCCGCCGACGGCCGCTCTCGGGCCCACCTGGGCGGACGGTCAGTTCCGGTCGGGGTGCTGGGCCGTCTCGCCGAGGCCCAGCTCGCCGTGCACGGGCAGAACGACCAGCTGCGGCTGCTGCGCCCGGCCGACCAGCGCGCCCTGCTGGACCGCTTCGCCGGCGACGCGGTCGCCAAGCCGCTGGCCGCCTACCGGGAGACCCGCACCGAGTGGCTGGCCGTCGGCGCGGAGCTGACCGAGCGTCGCGACGGCGCCCGCCGGCTCGCCCAGGAGGCCGACATGCTCCGCCACGGTCTCACCGAGATCGAGTCGGTGGACCCGCAGCCGGGGGAGGACCGCGACCTCGTCGAGCAGTCCCGCCGCCTGGCCGCGGCGGACGACCTGCGGGGCGCGGCCGAGGCGGCGCGGCTCGCCCTCGGCGGCTCCGACGACGGCGACAGCCCCGGCGCGCTCGGCCTCTGTGGGGAGGCGCGCAACCTCGTCTCCTCCTCCGGAGACCCCGAGCTCGAGGCGCTGGACCCGCGCCTGGCCGAGGCGCTGGCCGTGCTGGGCGACGTGGCCGCCGAGCTGGGCGGCTACCTGGACCGTCTCGACGCCGACCCGGAGCGCCTGGCCGGGCTGCTCGCCCGCCAGGCCGAGCTCAAGGCGCTGACCCGCAAGTACGCCGCCGACACCGACGGCGTCCTGGAGTGGGCGGCGGACGCCCGCGAGCGGCTGTCCGGCCTGGACACCTCCGACGAGGCCCTCGCCGCGCTGGCCGCCCGCCGCGACGCGCTGGCCGTGGACCTGGCCCGGCACGCCGAGGAGCTCTCCACCGCCCGCTCGGCCGCCGCGGTACGCCTGGCCGAGGCGACCACCGCCGAGCTGGCCGGGCTGGCCATGAAGGACGCGAGCCTGCGGGTCGGCGTGGCCCGGCGCCCCGCGGGCGAGGGCGACGACAACGCGTTGCGGGTGGAGGGCAAGGCCTGCCACGCGGGCTCCAGCGGAGTGGACGAGGTCGAGCTGCGGCTCGTCCCGCACGCGGGGTCGTCGGCCCAGCCGCTGCACAAGGGTGCCTCCGGCGGCGAGCTCTCCCGGGTCATGCTCGCGCTCGAGGTCGCCCTGGCCGGTGCCGACCCGGTGCCGACGATGGTGTTCGACGAGGTCGACGCCGGCGTCGGCGGCCGCGCGGCGGTCGAGATCGGACGGCGGCTGGCCCGGCTCGCGGCGCGGCATCAGGTGATCGTGGTGACGCACCTGCCGCAGGTCGCCGCCTACGCCGACCGGCACCTCGTCGTGCAGAAGGGCAGTGCCGGCGGCAAGGAGCCGGGCACCGCCGCGGTGACCCGCTCGAACGTCCGGCGCCTCGCGGAGGGTGACCGGATCGGTGAGCTCGCCCGGATGCTGGCCGGTCTCGACGAGACCGACACCGGCCGCGCGCACGCCGAGGAGCTGCTGGCCGCGGCGTCGTCGCACCGCGAGACCGACCGCGCCGCGGACGCCGCACGACGCGACCGCGACGAGCCCGCGACCGGGCGTCGCAAGCGGGCGAGCAGCACGCGGAAACGCTGAGCCCGCATCGCCGGAACACGGGGACCCGACCGCGTTCCGGCCCCCGTGGCCGGGAGCACCCGCACGGGGTGAACTCCCGGTCACGGTCCGGCGTGCCTGCGTCGTCACATCCGCACCAGGTGTCACAGTGCGTGCATGAAGCTGTCCGGTCTGCTGCACCGCTCGCGACCCGAGCTGCCCGGTCTGACCGGTCCCGCGCGCGCGGACCGGCGGACCGAGGCTCTCCTGCGCCGGCTGCGTCCCGGTGACATCGCCGTCCTGGACCAGATCGACCTCGACCGGGCCACCGCGGACGCGCTGGTCAAGGCCGAGGTCGCGGCCGTCGTCAACGCCGCGCCGTCGATCTCGGGCCGGTTCCCGAACCTCGGCCCGCAGATCCTGGTCACGGCCGGGATCCCGCTCGTCGACGACGCCGGGTCCGAGCTGCTGCGTGCGGTGCGTGACGGTGCCAAGGTCCGCCTGCACGACGGCGTCCTCTACTCCGGGGAGCAGCCGCTCGGTGAGGGACGGGTGCAGACCGAGGACTCGGTCTCCGACGCGCTCGCCGAGGCCAAGTCCGGCCTGACCCACCAGCTCGAGGCGTTCGCCGCGAACACCATCGAGTTCATGCGCCGGGAGCGTTCGCTGCTGCTCGACGGCTACGGCGTCCCGGACGTCGACGTCGAGCTCGCCGGGCGTCAGGTCGTCGTCGTGGCGCCCGGGTACGACCACGTGGCGGTGCTCAAGCGGCTGCGCCCGTTCATCCGCGAGTACCGGCCGGTGCTGATCGGTGTCGGCGCGGGGGCGGACGCGTTGATGGCCGCGAGGTACAAGCCCCACCTGATCCTGTCCGACCCCTCCGAGGTGTCCACCGAGGCCCTGACCAGCGGCGCCGACGTCGTCGTCCCGGCGTTCGCGGACGGCCACGCGCCGGGCCTGCACCGGGTGCAGGACCTCGGCGCCAGCGCGGTGACGTTCCCGTCGATGGCCAACCCGGAGGACCTCGCGCTGCTGCTGGCCCACCACCACGGCGCGCAGATGATCGTGACCGTCGGGCTGTCCGCGTCGATGTCGGAGTTCCTCGACCGCGGCCGCTCCGGCAGCAACGCCTCCACGTTCCTGACCCGCCTGCAGACCGGCGGCGACGTCGTCGACGGCACCGTGATCGCGTCGATGTACCGCAGCCGGATGTCGTTCGGGCCGCTCCTGCTGCTCGTCCTGGCGGCGATCGTCGCGGTGGTGGTGGCGCTGCTCGTCTCCGGCGCGGGGGACGCGGTGCTCGCGTGGGTCGTGCAGTCGTTCCAGCAGGTCCTCGATGTGGTCAAGGGTTGGTTCTGAGTGATCTCGATGCGGTACCACGCGCTGTCCATCGGCGCGGTGTTCCTCGCGCTCGCGATCGGCGTCGTCCTCGGCTCGACCGGGCTGTCCGACCGGCTCGTCTCGGCGGTCTCCACCCAGCGTGACGACCTCGCCGCCCAGGTCACCGACCTGCGCGGGCAACGCGACGACCTGGCCGCGCAGCAGCGCGCCGCCGACGAGTTCGCGACCCGGGTCGGCCCGGCCGCGGTGCGCGGTGCGCTGCCCGGCAAGTCCGTCACGCTCGTCTCCCTCGGCGGGGACGCGGCCGACGTCGCCGCGGTGTCCGGGCTCGTCGGGCAGGCCGGCGGCACCGTGTCCGGCACGGTGGCGCTGACCGACGCCGTTACCGACCCCGCCCGTGCCGACCAGCTCCGCGAGCTCGCCTCGCGCCTGCTGCCGGCCGGGGCGCAGCTGCCCGCCGCGACCGACACGGGCAGCCTCGCCGGCGGCCTGCTGGGCAGCGCGCTGCTCACCGCCCCGAACGGCCCCGCGACGAACGCCGGGCAGGCCCAGGCCGTCCTCGCCGGACTGTCGGCGGCCGGGTTCGCCGAGCCCGGTGCCACCGCGGCACCGGCCGGGATGGTCGTCATCGTCACCGGGGGAGCGGCCCAGGGCCTCGACGCCGGCGACGCGGCCGCGACCACCGCCCGCCTGGCCTCCGAGCTCGACCGCCGCGGTGGGGGCGCCGTGCTGGCCGGCCGCACCGGCTCCGCGGACGCGACCGGCGCCGTCGGCGTCGTGCGCGCCGACGAGGCCGCGGCCGGTGGACTGTCCACCGTCGACGACGTGCAGACCGGCACCGGGCGCGTCGCCACGATCCTCGCCCTGCGCGAGCAGGCGGCCGGCGGCACCGGCCAGTACGGCTCCGCGGGCGACGCCGCGGCCCCCGCACCCCAGCCCTGAGCGCTCCTACCCGGGCGCCCGCCACGCGCGCCCGTTCTCGCGACGCGCGCCCGCTTTCCTGACGCGTGCGCGGCCGCGGTCGCACGACGACGCCGAGCGCGCGTTTCCGCGCCGGACCGCGGTGGACGGGTTCTCGGGACGGACCCACCGATCGGGGGCGGGGCGGGCGCGCGTAGGCTGAAAACCCGTGCAGACACGCGCGACCCGTCACCTGTTCGTCACCGGCGGGGTCGCATCCTCGCTGGGTAAAGGCCTGACCGCGTCGAGCCTGGGGCAGCTCCTCACCGCCCGCGGCCTCCGCGTCACGATGCAGAAGCTGGATCCGTACCTCAACGTCGATCCCGGGACGATGAACCCGTTCCAGCACGGCGAGGTCTTCGTGACCGAGGACGGCGCGGAGACCGACCTCGACGTCGGCCACTACGAGCGCTTCCTCGACCGGGACCTGCAGGGCCGGGCCAACGTCACGACCGGCCAGGTCTACTCCGAGGTGATCGCCAAGGAGCGCCGCGGCGAGTACCTGGGCGACACCGTGCAGGTCATCCCGCACATCACGAACGAGATCAAGGACCGGATCCTCGCGATGAGCGAGCCGGACGCCGAGGGGATCGCGCCGGACGTCGTGATCACCGAGGTCGGCGGCACGATCGGCGACATCGAGTCGCTGCCGTTCGTCGAGGCCGTCCGCCAGGTCCGCCACGAGGTCGGCCGGGACAACTGCTTCTTCCTGCACGTGTCACTGGTGCCGTTCCTGGCGCCGTCCGGGGAGCTCAAGACCAAGCCGACGCAGCACTCGGTCGCGGCGCTGCGCAACATCGGTATCCAGCCCGATGCGCTGGTGCTGCGCGCCGACCGCGACATCCCGGACGGGATGAAGCGCAAGATCTCGCTGATGTGCGACGTCGAGCTCGACGGTGTCGCCGCCTGCGCGGACGCGCCGTCCATCTACGACATCCCGAAGGTGCTGCACCGCGAGGGCCTCGACGCCTACGTGGTGCGCCGGCTCGGGCTGCCGTTCCGCGACGTCGACTGGACGGTGTGGGGCGACCTGCTCGACCGCGTCCACCACCCGCACGAGACGGCGACGATCGCGCTCGTCGGCAAGTACGTCGACCTGCCCGACGCCTACCTCTCGGTCACCGAGGCCCTGCGCGCCGGTGGGTTCGCCCACCACGCGAAGGTCGCGATCCGCTGGGTTCCCTCGGACACGTGCGAGACCGCGGCCGGTGCGGCCGAGGCGCTCGACGGCGTCGACGCGATCCTGGTGCCCGGCGGGTTCGGCATCCGCGGCATCGAGGGCAAGCTCGGCGCGATCCGGCACGCCCGCACGCGGAAGATCCCGACGCTCGGGCTGTGCCTGGGCCTGCAGTGCATGGTGATCGAGGTCGCCCGCGACATCGCCGGACTCGAGGGCGCGAGCTCCACCGAGTTCGACCCGGAGACCCCGTACCCGGTCATCTCCACGATGGCCGAGCAGCGCGACGTCGTCGCCGGGGAGCGGGACATGGGCGGCACCATGCGTCTCGGCGCCTACCCGGCGGTGCTCGAGCGCGGCACCGTCGCCGCCCAGGCCTACGGCACCCGCGAGGTGTCCGAGCGGCACCGTCACCGCTTCGAGGTGAACAACTCCTACCGTCCGAAGCTGGCCGAGGCCGGGCTGGTGTTCGGGACGTCGCCGGACGGCACGCTCGTCGAGTTCGTGGAGCTCCCGGCCGCGACGCACCCGTTCTTCGTCGGCACCCAGGCCCACCCGGAGCTCAAGAGCCGCCCCACCCGTCCGCACCCGCTGTTCGCGGCGTTCGTGAAGGCGGCACTGCGCTACCGGGCCGAGGACCGGCTGCCGGTGGAGCTGCCCCGCGGGCGGTCCAACGGGCGGTCGACGGACAACGGCACTCCGGTCGACGCGGCGGCCGAGGCCGAGACCGCCGGGGCGGAGCAGGACACGACGACGGAGGCGCGTTCACGGTGACCAAGCCCGGAGAGCACGACTTCCCGGTCCGTTCGGCGACCGACATCTACTCCGGGCGCGTGATGGCGCTGCGCTCGGACCGGGTCGTCATGCCCGGCGGGCGGGTCGCGACCCGCGAGATCATCGAGCACCCGGGTGCCGTCGCGATCCTCGCCCTGGACGACTCGGGCCGGGTGATGATGCTGCACCAGTACCGGCACGCGGTGCGCCGCCGGCTGTGGGAGCTCCCGGCCGGGCTGCTCGACGTGGCAGGGGAGAACCCGGCCGTGACGGCGGCGCGGGAGCTCGCCGAGGAGGCCGGGCTGGCCGCGCAGGACTGGTCGGTGCTGCTCGACGTCGTGCCCTCGCCCGGGTTCTCCGACGAGTCGGTGCGGGTCTACCTGGCCCGCGACATCAGCGAGGTCGGACGCCCGGACATGGGCGACGACGAGGAGGCCGACCTCGAGCTGCGCTGGATCCCGCTGGCCGACGCCGTGCACATGGTCTTCACCGGCGAGATCGTCAACGCGGTGTCGGTCTCGGGGCTGCTCGCCACCCAGGCCGTACGCGCCGGGGAGGCCGAGACCCGGCCCGTCGACGCGCCGTGGCAGGACCGCCCGGAGCGGTTCGCGCTGCGCCGCGACGGCGACGGGTAGCGCTCCCGGCCCCGCTCAGGGGCGCAGCGGGCGTCCCTCGGGGTCGGTGGGGGAGCCGGCGAGCAGGACGATGCCGTCGATGAACGGCCAGATCGCGCCGATGCCGAACGTGAAGAACGTGACCAGCAGCTGCGCGACGCCCATCCCGACGTGGCCGGTGTAGAACCGTCCGACGCCGAACGGCAGGAAGATCTGCAGCAGCCCGGCGATGATCTTCTGCTTGTCCGAGAAGGGACGTCCGGTCTGCGGGTCCCAGCCGTAGGGCGCGGAGGGGTCGTAGGAGCCGGGCGCCATCCCGTACGGACCGCCGGGAGGCGGGTACTGACCCCCGTACGGGGCCGCCCCGTACTGGCCCGCTCCCTGGGGCGCCGACCCGTACTGGCCCGATCCGTACTGCGCCGACCCGTACTGGGCCGATCCGTACTGGGCCGGGTACGGGGAGCCGTACTGCTGCCCGCCGTACTGGTCCTGACCACCCGTGTTCTGCTCGCCCGGGTACTGCGCGGCGGGGTACGGGCCGCCGGGGTACTGCCCCGGGTACCGGCCGCCGGGGTACTGCGACGCGTCCGGGTACGGCGTCCCGCCGGTGCCGGGGTACTGGGCGGTGCCGGAGTACTGGGCGGTGCCGGAGTACCGGTCCGGGTACGGCTGACCCGAGGACCCGCTCGCCGCCGGGTACGGCCGGTCCTGGGTCGGGTCCGGTGCCGGGTACTGCTCGGTCGTGTTCGGGACCTGCGCGGTCGCGCCCGGGTACTGCGGCGTGGCGACGGTCCGGTCGGCCGAGCCGTCGAAGGCCGAGCCGTCGAAGGCCGAGCCCGGGTCGGCGGACGGCGTGGCGCGGGTCGCCTCGTCGGCGCCGGTACCCGAGGACGGTGCGGCCGGGGCCGGGCTCGCCGCCGCCCGGCTCAGCGCCGTGGGGTGGGGCTCGGGCAGGTCGGAGAACACCGCGGCCAGCTCGGTCACGGTGGTCCCGGCCCGCGCCCGTCGCACCCGCTCGTCGAACTCGTCGACGTCGAGCCGACCGGCCGTGTAGTGCTCCGACAGGGCGCGGACGGCCTCTTCCTGCTCCGCGTACCCGATGTCGTCCGGCTGCCCGCTGCTCATGTCCCGACGGTATCGCGAGCCGGTGTCACCGACGCCGGAAGAGATCAGGCGTGTCCGGCCGGGTGGTCGCCGCCGAGGGCCCGGGACATCGCGTCCAGGTCCGCGCGGGCGGCGTCGAGGCGGCCGGGACCGAGCGCGCCGTGCAGCCGCTGCTCGACCTCGCGCACCGACGCCCGCGCCGCGCACAGGCGCTCCCGGCCGGTCGCGGTGAGCGTGGCCGGGCGGGCGCAGCGCGGTCTCCGTCGCCGAGCGCAGCAACGACTCCACGCGCTCGATCTCGTACCCGAGCCAGTCCCGGAGGTCCGCGGTCATGTCAGGAGTTTGACATAGGGCGCCGCCGATCCGTACCGTCACCTATGTCAATACTCTGACATGCGAGGTGCGAGATGGACGCTGCACGGATCGAGTCCCGGGGCCCGTTCTCGCTGGAGGCCTCGGCCCGGTTCGTGGCCGGGTTCGGCCCCGCCGGACGCCCGGACGCCGCGACCGGCCCGTTGCGCCTCGGGTTCGTGGCCGAGCGGACGTGGGAACCGACCGCGGTCCGGGTGGAGCAGGAGCCCTCCGGAGTCGTGACGGTCGTCGGCCCCGACGATGCGAAGCCTTCGCCGGCCGTCGTCGCGCAGGTCGGGCGGATGCTGTCCCTCGACGTCGACGGGAGCGGTCTGGACGAAGTCGGCTCGCGCGACCCCGTCGTCGCGGACCTGCTGGAACGCATGCCCGGGCTGCGACCGGTGTGCTTCGGCTCGCCGTACGAGGCGGCGGTGTGGGCATTGCTCTCGAACCGGGTGCGGGTCACCCGGGCCGCGGCGGTGCGGCGCCGGATCGTCGCCGGGCACGGGACGACCGTCGCGATCGACGGCACCGGGATCGCCGTGTTCCCCGCCCCGGACGTCCTGCACCGCGTCGCCGGCGACCTGGGTCTGCCGGAGGTCAAGGTCCCCCGGCTGCGCGCCGTCGCCGACGCCGCCCGCGACGGCGTTCTGGACGGGGAGACGCTGCGCTCGCGCCCGGCTGCGGAGTCGCTGGCCGCGCTGCGGGAGATCCCGGGGATCGGCCCGTTCTCCGCGGAGCTGATCCTGATCCGGGGCGCCGGGCACCCGGACCTCCTCCCGGTCGCGGAGCAGCGCCTGCACACCGAGATGACCGACCGGTACGGCACGGCCGACCCCACGACGGTCGCCGAGATGTGGCGGCCCTACCGCAGCCGGGTCTCGTTCCTGCTGCGCGCCGACCGGGAGCGGCGCACCGGCGAGATGGGGGGCGGGCCGGGGCACCCGGCGTGTGTGGCGGGATGACTGTCGGGGTCCGTCGCTAGGGTCGTGCCATGCGCTTCGGACTCTTCGTGCCCCAGGGATGGCGACTCGACCTGGTCGGGATCGACCCGGCCGACCAGTGGGACGTCATGCGGGACATCGTGCAGCGGGCCGACCAGGGCGGCTCGTTCGAGTCCGCGTGGGTCTACGACCACTTCCACACCGTGCCGCAGCCGACCGAGGAGGCCTGCCACGAGGCGTGGAGCCTGATGGCCGCGTTCGGCGCCGCGACCGACCGGATCCGCCTCGGCCAGATGTGCACGTGCATGGCCTACCGCAACCCCGCCTATCTGGCGAAGGTCGCCGCGACCTGCGACATCATCTCCAAGGGCCGGATCGAGATGGGCATCGGCGGCGGCTGGTACGAGCAGGAGTGGCGCGCCTACGGCTACGGCTTCCCGTCCGCGGGTGAGCGCCTGGGCCGCCTCGACGAGGGCGTCCAGATCTTCGCCCAGGCCTGGTCGCAGGGCCGGGCGTCGCTGGACGGGAAGTACTACCAGGTCGACGACGCGATCGTGACCCCGAAGCCGCTGCAGCCCGGCGGCATCCCGCTCTGGATCGCCGGCGGCGGCGAGAAGGTCACGCTCAAGATCGCTGCGAAGTACGCCCAGTACACGAACTTCGACGGCACCCCCGAGGGCTTCGCGCACAAGTCCGAGATCCTCGCCGGGCACTGCCGCGACGTCGGCACCGACTTCGAGAAGATCGTCCGGTCGGCGAACTACAACGTCGCCATCGGCCGGGACTCCGCCGAGGTCGAGGAGCGGTTGCAGACGCTCAAGGCGCGGCTGGCGCCCGTCGTGGGGGAGGAGAAGGCCGAGGGCGCGCTACGGGCGTTCCGCGGCCTGCCCGCGTGCGGCACCCCGGAGCAGATCGTGGAGAACCTGACCGCGCTGAAGAAGCAGGGCATGACCTACTCGATCCTGTACTTCCCGGAGGCCGCCTACGACCGGTCGGGCATCGAGCTCTTCGAGCGCGAGGTCGTCCCGGCGCTGCGGGACTGAGCGACGACATGGGTCGCTCCACCGAGCCCGCGCAGGTGGTCGAGGGATACCTCGGCCACCTCGCGGTGGAGCGTGGCCGCGCGGCGAACACCCTGCGCTCCTACGCCCTGGACCTGGGCCGCTACACCGAGCACCTGACCGTCTCCGGGATCGACGACCTGGGCGCGGTGAAGGAGAGCGACGTCTCGGCGTTCGTCACGGCGCTGCGCACCGGCGAGGCGCCGCTCGCGGCGTCGTCGACGGCGAGGGCGCTGGCCGCGGTGCGCGGGCTGCACCGCTTCGCCGCCGCCGAGGGGCTGATCCGGGCCGACGTGTCCTCCCGCGTCCGGCCCCCGTCGCAGCCGTCGCGGCTGCCGCGGACGCTGACCGTCGACCAGGTGGAGCAGCTGCTGGCCGGCTGCGTCGGCGACGGGACGGTGGCGCTGCGCGACCGTGCGCTGCTCGAGCTGCTCTACTCCACCGGCGCCCGGATTTCCGAGGCCGTCGGCGCCGACCTCGACGACCTCGACACCGACGCCCGGACGATCCTGGTCCAGGGCAAGGGGGACAAGCAGCGGATCGTGCCGGTCGGGCGGCCCGCCCTGGCCGCCGTCGACGCCTACCTGGTCCGGGCCCGTCCGGTGCTGGCTGCGAAGGGGGCCGGTAGCCCGGCGCTGCTGCTCAACGCCCGCGGGGCCCGGCTCTCGCGGCAGAGTGCCTGGCACGTGCTGCGCGGCGCGGCCGAGGTGTCCGGCCTGGACTCGGTGGTCTCCCCGCACACACTGCGGCACTGCTTCGCCACCCACCTGCTCTCCGGTGGCGCCGACGTGCGCGTGGTCCAGGAGCTGCTCGGGCACGCGTCGGTGAGCACCACGCAGATCTACACCCACGTCACCGTGGACACGTTGCGCGAGGTCTACGCGACCGCGCACCCGCGTGCCCGCGGCTGAGCACCGCCCCGCCGGACACCGACCCCACTCCGCAGGAGGACCGCCGTGACGACCGCCCGCCGCAACCCCTGGCTCCGGGTGCCCCGGCCCCGTCCGGACGCGGGCGTGCGGGTCGTGGTGCTGCCGCACGCCGGCGGCACCGCCACGTTCTTCCGGTCCTGGGGTGCCGCGCTGCCGGAGTGGGCCGAGCTCACCTCCGTGCAGTACCCGGGCCGGGAGGACCGCCTGGCGGAGGAACCACTGGGTGACGCCCGGGCCATGGCCGACGGCGCGATCGACGCCCTGGAGACGCAGCGCCGCGACGGCGATGTGCGCCCGCTGGTCCTGGTCGGGCACAGCCTCGGCGCGACGCTGGCCTACGAGGTGGCGCGGCACCTGACCGTCGCCCCGATCCGGCTCGTGGTCTCCGCCCGGGTGGCGCCGACGGCGTCGCACGGCGGGACCCTGCACCGCGGCACCGACGACGAGCTCGTCGCCCACATCCGCGCCCTCGGCGGGACCGACACCCGAGTCCTCGACGAACCGGAGATGCGCGACCTGATCCTGCCGCCCTACCGGGCCGACCTGCGGGCCGCCGAGACCTACGCCCACGACCCGCACCCGCCGCTGACCTGCCCGGTCGTGGCGTTGGCCGGGGCGGACGACCCGGCCGCCGGGCCGCCGGAGGTCGAGCGCTGGGCCGAGGTGGCCCCGGCCGGTTTCCGGCTCACCGTGCTGCCCGGCGGGCACTTCTACCTGCTCGCCCAGCAGGCCCGGGTGCTGGCGGCCGTCCTCGAGGGACTGTCCGGGGACGTCGGCGTCGGGCACGGGTGAGCGCACCGCTACGGTCTGACACCGATGTCGCACCGTCTGCGTTCTCCCCGGTCCCTGCCGTTCCGTGCCGCCGCGGCGGTCCCGATCGTGGCCGCGTTCGCGGTGCTCGCCGGGTGCGGGTCGCCCGCGGTCGCGCAGTCCGAGTCGGCGACCGAGTCCGTCGGCGCCGTCGACCGGGTCGAGATCGAGGCCGACACCGGCTCGGTCAGCCTGCGCCCCGGCCCGGAGGGCTCGGCCCAGGTGCAGCGCACGCTCCGCTGGACCGGGGATCAGAAGCCCGAGTACACGCAGTCGGTGTCCGGGACCACGCTCACGATCACCGCGCGCTGCCCCGTCGCCGACGAGCGGTGCTCGACCGACCTCGTCGTCACCGTCCCGCCCGCCGCGGCCTCGCGTACGACCGTCTCGACCGGTGACATCGCCGTCGACGACCTGACCGGCGCCCAGGAGCTCACCGCGAGCACCGGCCGGGTCACCGGGACCGGCCTCGGCGCCTCCCCGGTGGCGGCCCGGGCGACGACCGGGCAGGTGTCGCTGCGGTTCGCCGCCGCCCCGCCGAGCGTCGACGCCGAGGCGACCACCGGCAACGTCGACGTCCGGGTGCCGGTCGGGCCCGTCTACCAGGTACAGGCGCAGGTCACGACCGGCAACAGCCGGGTCGAGGTGGCCGACACCCCCGGCGCGGACCACCGGATCTCCGCCCGGAGTACGACCGGGAACGTCTCCGTCACCCACGGATAGAACCGGTACTGCTCCGAACGGGGGCCGGGGCGGGGGTGTTCGGCCGTCCCGGTACCGTGTTCGAACAGTTCTCGACGCGCACGGCGAGGCGCGTTGCTGCACGTGGGGGCGTTTCCTACATTGCGGGGCGGGATCGAACCCGGTACGACACCCCACGAGGAACCGGAGATCGCATGGACCCGACGCGGCCCGCCGCACCGGCGGACACCGACGGCTCCGAACACGCCGCCGTCGGGCCGATCACAGGCGGTGAGGCCGGCGGTGAGCGGTCCGGACCGGGGAGAGGAAAACACCGTTTGAGCGTCCCCGAGCCCGCCCCGCTGACCAGCCACGGCCCCGCGCGCGTGATCGCCGTCGCGAACCAGAAGGGTGGCGTCGGCAAGACGACGTCGACGATCAACCTGGGTGCCGCCCTGGCCGAGTACGGCCGCCGGGTGCTCCTGGTGGACTTCGACCCGCAGGGCGCGCTCTCGGTCGGGCTCGGCGTGCAGGCCCACGAGCTGGACTCGACGATCTACAACCTGCTGATGGAGAAGGGCGTCGAGGCCGACGACGTCATCCGCGAGACCACCGTCGAGGGCATGGACCTGCTGCCCAGCAACATCGACCTGTCCGCCGCGGAGGTCCAGCTCGTCACCGAGGTCGGACGCGAACAGGCCCTCGGGCGGGCGCTCAAGCGCGTGCTCAGCGACTACGACGTCATCCTCATCGACTGCCAGCCCTCGCTCGGCCTGCTCACAATCAACGCCCTGGCCTGCGCGGACGCCGTGCTGATCCCCCTGGCGTGCGAGTTCTTCAGTCTGCGCGGGGTGGCGCTGCTGATGGACACGATCGACAAGGTCCAGGACCGGCTCAACCCCGACCTCAAGCTCCTCGGCATCCTGGCCACGATGTTCGACCAGCGGACGCTGCACACCAAGGAGGTGCACGACCGCGTCGTCGAGGCGTTCGGTGACCTGGTGTTCGAGGCCGTGATCAACCGGACGATCAAGTTCCCGGAGACGACCGTCGCCGGGGAGCCGATCACGACCTGGGCGCCGACCTCCGGTGGCGCGGAGGCCTACCGGATGCTGGCCCGCGAGGTCATCGCCCGGTGACGCTGCTCGCCGACGGCCCGGGGGGACCCGAGAGCCTCGACGACGCCGACGTCGCGTCGCCGAAGGCCCGCCGTTTCACCGTGCGGCTGGTCAACTTCGAGGGCCCGTTCGACCTGCTGCTGCAGCTGATCGGCAAGCACGAGCTCGACCTCACCGAGATGGCGCTGCACAAGGTCACCGACGACTTCATCGCCCACCTCACGGCCCTCGGTGACGACGCCGACCTCGACGAGACGACCGAGTTCCTGGTCGTCGCCGCGACCCTGCTCGACCTCAAGGCCGCCCGCCTGGTGCCCGGCGCGGACGTCGAGGACGAGGAGGACCTCGCGCTGCTCGAGGCCCGTGACCTTCTCTTCGCCCGGCTGCTGCAGTACCGCGCCTACAAGGAGGCCGCGAAGCTGTTCGTGGAGCTCGAGGCCGGGGCGATGCGCCGCTTCCCGCGCTCGGTCGCCCTCGAGGACCGCTACGCGGAGCTGCTGCCCGAGGTGCTGCTCGGGATGGACGCGCAGGCGTTCGCCGAGCTCGCCGCCACGGTGTTCCGGCCGAAGCCGCCGGAGACGGTCGGCCTCGACCACCTGCACGGGCCGACCGTGTCGGTGCCCGAGCACACCCAGATCCTGCGCGAGCGTCTCGCCGAGCTGGGGCAGGCCACGTTCGCGAGGCTGACGGCCGACTGCGTGGCGCCGATCGAGGTGATCGCCCGGTTCATGGGGCTGCTCGAGCTCTACCGGGAGCGCAGCGTCGCCCTGGACCAGCCGGAGCCCTTCGGTGAGCTGATGGTCACCTGGACCGCCGACCGTGACGACGACCCGGTCGCCGAGGCCGTCGCCGACGAGGAGTCCGCCGAGGATGACTGACCCGTCCCAGGGCGGGGGACACCCCGAGTTCACCGACCTGGACCGGCTGATCGGCCGGACGGTCCCGCGCAGCCCGCACGCCCAGGTCCCGGCCCCGGTTCCCGAGGATTCGGCTCCCGAGAAAACGGCCCCCGAGGAACCGGCCCCGGAGCCCGAGGCCGAGCCGCCCGCCGTCGACGGGCCGGATGTCGACCCCGAGCCGGAGTCCGAGCCCGGGCCGGAGTCCGTCGCCGCACCCCGTACCGGTCCGGACGTCACCGCTGAGCCCGATGCCGCCGGGGTGGTCGCCGGCACCGAGCTCCCCGACGGGACCGCCCCGCCGTCCGCGGAGACGGCCGAGATCGAGCTCCCCGACGTCGAGGACCTCGGCGAGGAGCTGGAGTCCGACGACGCGTTCGAGGCGGCGCTGGAGGCGTTGTTGCTGGTCGTGGACGCGCCGGTGGACGAGGTCGCGCTCGCGAACGCGCTCGGCCAGCCCGCGGCCCGCGTCAAGGCCGCTCTGCCGCGGATGGCCGGTGCCTACACCGCGGACGGCCGAGGGATCGACCTGCGCCGCTCGGGGGAGGGCTGGCGGTTCTACACCCGCGAGACCTACGCCCCCTACGTCGAGCGGATGCTGCTCGACGGTCAGCGCGCCCGCCTGACGAGGGCCGCCCTGGAGACCCTCGCCGTCGTCGCCTACCGCCAGCCGGTGACCCGCGCGCGGGTGTCCGCGGTCCGCGGCGTGAACTGCGACGGGGTGCTCCGGACGCTGCTCACACGCGGCTTGGTGGAGGAGGCCGGAACCGACGATCAGACGCAGGGGACACTGTTCCGGACGACCGAGCTGTTCCTGGAGCGCCTCGGCCTGTCGTCGGTGCAGGAACTGCCGCCGCTGGCGCCGCTGCTGCCCGACATCGACGCGATCGACGACATGTGATGAGAGACGATGAGTGAGCGCAAGGCCCGCGAGGTCACAGAGGGCGTCCGGCTGCAGAAGGTGCTGTCGCAGGCGGGCGTGGCCTCGCGCCGCGCGGCCGAGGAGCTGATCGCCGCCGGCCGGGTCTCGGTGGACGGCGAGGTCGTCCGGGAGATGGGCCGCCGGGTCGACCCGGACACGGCGATCCTGCACGTCGACGGCTCGCGGATCGTGCTCCGCGACGACCAGGTCTACCTGGCGCTGAACAAGCCCCGCGGGATGCTGTCGACGATGTCCGACGAGAACGGCCGCGAGTGCGTGGGCGACCTGCTCCTGGACCGGGTCGAGATCATGAACCAGGCCCAGCGGCTGTTCCACGTCGGGCGTCTCGACGCCGACACCGAGGGACTGCTCCTGCTGACCAACGACGGCGAGCTCGGGCACCGGCTGATGCACCCGTCGTACGAGGTCACCAAGACCTACGTCGCGGAGATCATCGGCCAGCCCGCCCGGGACGTCGGCAAGCGCCTGCGTGACGGGATCGACCTCGAGGACGGTGCCGTCACCGTGCACTCGTTCAAGCTGGTCGACTCGCTGCCGGGCCGG
Organism: Pseudonocardia sediminis; assembly: GCF_004217185.1. Classification (NCBI taxonomy): domain Bacteria; kingdom Bacillati; phylum Actinomycetota; class Actinomycetes; order Pseudonocardiales; family Pseudonocardiaceae; genus Pseudonocardia; species Pseudonocardia sediminis. The sequence goes on from NZ_SHKL01000001.1 coordinate 2,563,553, forward strand.
TCGATGGTGGAGCTGGTGCTGCACGAGGGCCGCAAGCACGTCGTGCGCCGTCTGCTCGACGAGGTCGGGCACCCGGTGCAGCGGCTGATCCGGACCGCGGTCGGCGACGTCCAGCTCGGCAGCCAGCGGCCGGGCAAGCTGCGACCGCTGAACAAGACCGAGGTCGGCGCGCTCTACAAGGCCGTCGGGCTGTAGAGGGGCCGGGCCCGCACCGCGGGTCCGGATCTCCTACGCTGCCGGTCATGGCCGTACGAGCGCTGCGCGGCGCGACCCAGGTCGACGCCGACGACCGGCAGGAGATCCTCGACCGTTCCGCGGAGCTGGTCACGGCCGTGCTCGAGCGCAACGAGCTCGTCTCCGACGACATCATCTCGATCTGGTTCACCGCGACCCAGGACCTGACCGCGGAGTTCCCCGCCTACGCCGCACGGTTGCTCGGCCTGACCGACGTGCCGCTGATGTGTGCGACCGAGATGGCCGTGCCGGGCGCGATGCCGCGGGTGCTGCGGTTGCTCGCGCACGTCGACACCCAGCGGACCCGGTCCGAGCTGCGTCACGTCTACCTGCACGGCGCCGCGGCGCTGCGGACCGACCTGCCCCAGTAGCCCGCCCACCCGGGCGCGGGACGGAAGTCCCTACCGGCGACAATGGACGGGTGCGTGCCCTCCGAGGGCGCGCCGCGGACGACGGTCGTGGGGCCGGAGAGGTGGTTGGTGTGGCCTTGCGGGGCGTCGTCGCGATGGACGGGCCGTCCGGGACCGGGAAGTCGACGGTCTCGCGCCGCTTGGCGCAGGCCTGCGGCGCGGCCTATCTGGACACCGGGGCGATGTACCGGGCCGCCACCCTGGCCGTCCTGCGGGCGGACCTCGACGAGAGCGCGTCGGAGGAGGAGATGACCGCCGTCGCGACCGGGCGGGACCTCGTCTCCGGCACCGACCCGGCGGGCCCGACCATCACCCTCGACGGCTCCGACGTCAGCGCCGAGATCCGCGGCCCGGAGGTGACCGGGCTGGTCAGCGCCGTGTCCGCGCTGCCCGCCGTGCGTGCGGAGATGGTGGCCAAGCAGCACGAGCTGATCGCCGACGCGGTGAACGGCGGCGGCGGGATCGTCGTCGAGGGCCGCGACATCGGTACCGTGGTGGTGCCGGACGCTCCGCTGAAGGTCTACCTGACGGCGTCGCCGGCGGTCCGTGCCGCACGGCGGGGACGTCAGGACGCGCGGGCCGGTCGCGAGGCCGACCTGCACGTGACGCTGAGCGACGTGGAGCGCCGGGATCGGCTCGACTCCAGCCGCCGGATCTCCCCGCTCTACGCGGCGGCCGACGCGCTGGTGCTCGACACGGACAACCTCAGCGCGGACGACGTCCTGGCCCGGTTGCGCGCGCTGGTCGCGGATCGGGGGCTGGAGGGGTGAGTTCCACCGGCTCCTCCTTGTCCGGAAAGAACCAAGGGGCCGGGAACGACCTGCCTGCGGGCACACTGGGCTGGATGCACGACCTGGCCCGCTGGATCGGGACATGGTGCTTCACCCCGGTCCTGCGGGTGCGGGTGCACCACCGGGACCGCATCCCGGCCTCCGGGCCGGTGGTGCTGGTGGCCAACCACAGCGCGTTCGTGGACGGGCCGCTGTTGCTGGGACTGATCGGGCGCCGCGTGGTGTTCCTGGTGAAGCAGGAGATGTTCCGCGGACCGCTCAAGGTGGTGCTGCCGTGGATCGGGCAGCTGCCGGTGCGTCGCGGTGCACCGGACCGGCGGCCGCTCATGGCGGCACTGGACGTGCTGCGCGGCGGTGGGATGGTCGCGGTGTTCCCGGAGGGGACCCGCGGCGGTGGCGAGGTGGCCGCGGCGCAGCAGGGCGCGGCGTGGCTGGCCCGAACCGGTGGGGCGCCGATGCTGCCGGTCGTGTGCCGGGGCACACGGCGACCGGAGGGATCGGGGCGGCGTTTCCGCCCCCGGGTGGATGTATTGGTGGGACGAGCGCTGCCGGCGCCGCAGGGTCGGGGACGAACCGACCTGGCCGCGGCGACCGAGCAGGTACGCGACGCACTCTCCGCGCTGGTCGCGGAGTTGGACGAGATGAGAGGCCGGGGCGAACCCGGCCGGGACGCGAGTGAGACGTGAGCAGTACAGAAGAAGCGGGTGTGAGCCTCGGCAACGAGGAACGCGCCGAGATGGACCGGCTGGGCCTGGACCCCGCCGAGTTCGTCGCCACCGACGAGGACGGTCTGCCGATCGCCGGGCTGGACCCGGACGAGGTGCTGGCCACCCCGACCCTGGCCGTCGTCGGACGGCCCAACGTGGGCAAGTCGACTCTGGTCAACCGCCTGCTGGGGCGCCGGGAGGCGGTCGTGCAGGACATCCCGGGGGTCACCCGGGACCGGATCGTCTACGACGCGTTGTGGAACGGGCGCCGGTTCAAGCTGATGGACACCGGCGGCTGGGAGCCCGACGCGACGGGTCTGCAGGGCGTCGTCGCGGCCCAGGCCGAGACGGCGATGCGCACCGCGGACGCGGTCATGCTCGTGGTCGACGCCTCGGTCGGGGCGACCACCACCGACGAGGCCGCCGCCCGCGTGCTGCGCCGCGCCGACGTCCCGGTGATGCTCTGCGCGACGAAGGTCGACGACGACCGCCTGGTCTCCGACACCGCGTCGTTGTGGCGCCTCGGGCTGGGGGAGCCGCACGCGGTCAGCGGCCTGCACGGCCGCGGCTCCGGTGACCTGCTCGACGCGATGCTCGAGATCCTGCCCGAGACCCCGCGCGAGGACTTCGGCGCCGGAGCCGGCGGCCCGCGCCGGGTGGCGCTGGTCGGCAAGCCGAACGTCGGCAAGTCCAGCCTGCTCAACAAGGTCGCCGGGGAGAACCGCTCGGTCGTGCACGACGTCGCCGGCACCACCGTCGACCCGGTCGACTCGCTGGTGGACCTCGACGGCGACATCTGGCGATTCGTCGACACCGCCGGCCTGCGCAAGCGGGTCAAGATGGCCAGCGGCATGGAGTACTACGCCAGCCTGCGGACGTCGTCGGCGATCGAGGCCGCCGAGGTGGCCCTGGTGCTGATCGACGCCAGCGAGCCGATCGCCGAGCAGGACCAGCGGGTGCTCACCATGGTCTCCGAGGCCGGTCGTGCCCTGGTGATCCTGTTCAACAAGTGGGACCTGGTCGACGAGGACCGCCGCCACGAGCTCACCCGCGAGCTCGAGCGCGACCTGATCAGCGTCCGGTGGGCGGAGCGGGTGAACGTCTCCGCGCTGACCGGCCGGTCGACGGCCCGGATCGCGCCGGCCCTGCGCAGGGCTCTGGAGTCCTGGGACACCCGGATCCCGACCGGGCGCCTGAACTCCTGGATCTCCGACCTGGTCGCCGCGAAGCCGCCGCCCGTGCGCAGCGGCAAGCAGCCGAAGATCCTCTTCGCGACCCAGGCCCAGACCCGGCCGCCGACCTTCGTGCTGTTCGCCTCGGGGTTCCTCGAGCCGGGCTACCGCCGGTTCATCGAGCGCCGCTTGCGCGAGGACTTCGGGTTCGCCGGGTCGCCGATCCGGCTCTCGGTGCGGATCCGCGAGAAGCGTCCGCGCAAGAAGTGAGCACCGGAGTGGTTGACGCCGTGCTCCCGTCGGCCGAGCTGCACCTCCACCTGGAGGGCACGCTCGAGCCGTCGACGATCTTCGAGCTCGCCGAGCGCAACCGCGTGCGGCTGCCCTACGCCGACGTCGACGAGCTCGCGGCGCGCTACGACTTCGCCGACCTGCAGTCCTTCCTCGACCTGTACTACGCGAACATGGCGACGCTGCGGACCGCGCAGGACTTCGCGGACATGACCGACGCCTACCTCGCGCGGGCCGCCGTCGCGGGCGTCGTGCACGCCGAGGTGTTCGTCGACCCGCAGGCGCACACCGCCCGCGGGGTGGCGCTGGAGGAGGTCCTCGACGGGGTCGGCTCGGCCCTGGCCGCGGCGCCGTCGGTGTACGGGATCACCACCGGCCTGATCCCGTGCGTGCTGCGCGACCGCAGCGCCGCCGACGCGATGACCATGCTCGACGGGGTCCTGCGCTCCGGTGTCCCGGTGCTCGGGCTCGGCCTGGACTCCGCCGAGGTCGGGAACCCGCCGTCGGTGTTCCGCGACGTGTTCGACCGGGCCGGCGCCGAGGGCCTGCACCGGGTCGCGCACGCGGGGGAGGAGGGGCCGCCCGCGTACGTGTGGGAGGCCCTCGACCTGCTCGGCGCGGAGCGGATCGACCACGGCGTGCGCAGCCTGGAGGACGACGAGCTGGTCGCGCGCCTGGTCCGGCAGCGGACGCCGCTGACGGTGTGCCCGTTGTCGAACGTGCGCCTCCGGGTGATCGACGACCTGGCGGATCATCCCCTGCCGGAGATGATCCGCCGCGGTCTCGTGGTCACGGTGAACTCCGACGACCCGGCCTACTTCGGCGGGTACCTCGACGACAACATGACCGCCCTCCGGGCCGCCTGCGACATCGACGACGCCGCGGCCGAGCTGCTGGCCCGGAACTCGGTCGAGGCCTCGTTCCTGGACGGGGACCGCAAACGGGAGCTCCTGTCCCGGATCGACGCCGCCGTCACCAGCTGACCGGCAGGCGGTTCACGCCCTGGATCGTGGTGGCGGGCCGCAGCTCGAGGTCGGCGACCGGCACGTCCAGGCGCAGGGTCGGGATCCGCTCGATCACCGCCGCGAGGACCACCTCGAGCTCCAGGCGGGCCAGGTTCTGGCCCAGGCACTGGTGCACGCCGTAGCCGAACGCGACGTGGTGACGGGCCTTGCGGCGCACGTCGAAAGTATCCGGGTCGGGGAACACCGAGCCGTCCCGGTTGGCGATCGAGTTGCTGACGATCACGCCGTCGCCGGCGCGGATGACCTGCCCGTCGACCTCGATGTCGTCGACGGCCACCCGCCCGCCGGCGACGTCGGCGATGGCCAGGTAGCGCAGCAGCTCGTCGACCGCCCCCGGGATCAGGGACGGGTCGGCGCGCAGGGCGGCGAGCTGGTCGGGGTGCTCCAGCAGGGTGATCACGCTCAGCGTGGTCATCGACGCCGTCGTCTCGTGCCCGGCGACGAGCAGCAGGATCGCCGACGCGACGAGCTCCGCGCGGTCGATCTCGCCGGTGGCCAGCCGCTCGGAGATCAGCGTGTCCAGCAGCCCGGTTCCGGGCTCGGCCTGCAGGGTGGTGACCAGGCCGTCCAGATAGCGGGCGAGGTCGTCGCGCGCGGCCATCGAGCCGGCCGCGTCGGTGGACTGCACCAGCCGCGTGCTCGCGTCCTGGAAGAACTCGTGGTCGGCGTAGGGCACGCCGAGCAGCTCGCAGATCACCATCGACGGCACCGGCAGGGCGAGCCCGGTGACCAGGTCCGCGGGCGGGCCGGCGGCGAGCAGGTCGTCGACGAAGCCGTGCACGATCCGTTCGACGTCGGCGCGCATGGCCTTGGTGCGCTTCACCGTGAACTCGCTGATCATCATGCGGCGCTTCGGGCCGTGCTCGGGCGGGTCCATGCTGATGAACGAGCGCGGCTGCCGGCGGAACGCCTCGGCGCGGGCCGAGGTCGCGGGGAACTCGTCTGCCGTGCGGTCGGCCGAGAGCCGCGGGTCGGCGAGCAGGGCGCGCGCGGCCTCGTGGCCGGTCACGACCCATGCCGGACGGCCGTCGAAGAGCGTGACCGGACGGATCGGACCCTCCTCGTCACGCAGGCTCCGATAGCCGTCGGGCAGCTGGTAGGGGCACGTCCGGTCGTTCGGGAAGGCCGGAGCGTCCTGGGTCTGTGGTGTCGCCACGGTGTCGGTCATCGATTCCCCCGAGGGTCAAGCGTAGTTAAAGAACGCTGCGTTCTCTAAGTTCGAGGCTAAGATGCCGGGCCAGAGAACGCAACGGTCTCTACGAACATCCGGGGGTCACGCTGTCACCGAAAGCCGAGCCGGCTCTCGATCACCGCCGGGGACCTCGCCGTCGCGGCGAGGTGCTGGAGAACGCCGTCCTCGCGGCCGCACGCGACGAGCTCGCCGAGGTCGGGTACGCCGACCTGACCATGGAGCGGGTCGCGGCCCGGGCGCGGACCAGCAAGGCCGTCCTCTACCGCCGCTGGTCCGGGCGCGCCGAGCTGGTGGTGGACGCGTTCCGGGAGCGCGGGATCATCGAGGTCGACGCGCCGGACACCGGGGCACTGCGCACGGACGTGATCGCCCTGCTGCGTCAGATCTCGGCGAAGATGGCCACCCCGCTCGGTGGCATCCTGCGCGGTCTGCTGACCGAGATGACGCGCGATCCCGAGTTCTCCGCCCTCATCCGCGACCGGATGCACCACGTCGGGCCGGCGACCGTCATGGGTGTCCTGGAGCGCGCCGTCGAGCGGGGGGAGGTCGAGAGGTGGGTGCTCGGATCGCGCCGCGCCACGGTGGCGACCGATCTCCTGCGCAACGAGTTCCTGCTGTTCGGAGCGCCGATCGACGACGCGACCATCATCGACATCGTCGACGAGGTGTACCTCCCCCTGGTCCTGCGACCGCCCGGAGATCGATGACGAGACCGCTTGTCGGGGGCTCCGACGGCGTGGGGTAGTCTGGCGAAGCCCTTTCGGGGGTGGCCGGGACGTGGCGCAGCTTGGTAGCGCACTTGACTGGGGGTCAAGGGGTCGCAGGTTCAAATCCTGTCGTCCCGACGGCATGTAGAACGGCTCGTTGATCCGGTAATCGCCTGGTCAGCGGGCCGTTTCGTCGTTTCCGAGGGATCATGACGCCTCTCACCCGGCGGTCTTCTGGGGACCATCTGGGGACCGCGGAGCTCGAAGGAACGCTGTGAGTGAGTCGCCGGCTGCCGTTACGGCCCTCGAGTCCGGGTGCAGGTAGCGCTGCGTGGTGGTCAGCGATCCGTGTCCGGCGATCTTCCGGAGGACGTGGACCGGGACACCGGCGTCGGCCAGCCAGGTCAGTCCGGTGTGGCGCAGACCGTGGCGTCGGAGGTGTTCGAATCCGAGCTCGGTGACGACGTCGTCCCAGTGTGTGGCGTCGCGCAGCACGGCGGTGGTGATCCGGCCGCCGCGGGGGCCGGTGAATAGTCGCGCGTCCGGGCGTCCGCCGGCGGCTTCGATGCGCTGTTGGACGACGTCGCGCACTTCGACGATCAGCGGGACGGATCGGGCGCGCTTGCCTTTGGTGCCTTTGTCGACCAGGCCTCCGGGGGAGGGGGTGGTTTGGCGGCGCACGGTCCAGAGCCAGCGGTCGGTGTCGATGTCACCGACACGGCAGCCGGAGACTTCGCCGATCCGGGCGGCGGTGCACGCTCCGAAGATGACCAGATCGCCCCAGCCTCGGAAGTGACCGGCGGATCGGGCCACGAGCGCATCCGCGAGGCGGGTGAGTGATTGCCAGTCGGGCAGGGCGAGGGAGCGTGGGTCGTCGAGCTCGTCCTCGGCCTGTCGGAAGGCGTACTGCCAGCCGGTGACCCGTGCGGGGTTGCGGTCCACAAGGCCGTCGCGCACGGCCTGTTCGAGAACTCGGACAAGGACGGCGAGGCTGTTCTTGACGGTGGATCGGCTGCACTCGTCGGCGATCCATGTTTGGACCGCACGGTCGACGGTTCCGTTGGTGACCATCCGGACGGAGAGATGCCCGAGTGTCGGCACGACGCGGTGCCGCCATCCGGCCAAGTACGGGTCGAGAGTCTTGGCCTCGAGACCGCGTAGAGCGAGCGGCATCACGGAGTCGCCGTAGGCGGCCAGCGTCAGGGTCGCGGTCAGTGGGTCGACGCCGGCTGTGGCCAGTTGCTGCACCCGCTCGATCCAGGCCCGGGCGGACCGCTCCGAGTCGAAGGACTCCGACTTGGAGCGCCGTTGCATCGTGGTGGGATCGGTCCAGCGGACCCGAGCCCGGAACGGTTGGGCTCGATCGGTTCGGTGCTCGACGTCTCCTCGAACCGGCACCCCGAGGGGAAGCGCGAGTCTGTCCGTACCGCTCACGCCGCCGCCTCGGGATCGACGCGTCGGCTTCGGAGCCATGCTTCGATGTCGGCTGCGTTGTACATCGTGATGCGCGCGGACACTTTGACGAAGGGCGGCCCCTGCGGCGGGCGAGCAGTCCGCCATCGACGCACCGACGACGCGTCGACACCGAGTAGCTCAGCCAGTTCGTCGGTGGAGTACCAGCGGCCGAGAAGTAGATCAGCACTCACAAGAGTCGCCTCCATGCCGTTCCAGGCAGAGCGCTCGTCGCCGGGTCGTCGTCGGCGGTGCCGTGACCGTCCGATCGTGGGCGCTCCGATCGTGTGCGGGTTCACGGTCAGGCTTCCGGCTGCCGTGGTTCGTTGCGTGGCCGTCGCGTGGGCACCTCTGTCGACGGGCAGCTCCCGCCGTCAGTGGGGTAGGGCTGGCGATCGAACCGGCGAGGTTGTTCGACGCCGTCGACGAACCAGCTGATGGGCCGGCGGGTGCCGAGCTCGCCCACGAAGTACCGGGTCACCGACGCGGACAGGACGCCCGGATCTGTGGAACGGTTGGCCGCGAACTCTTCGGCGGCGCGTTGGTTGTCGAAGACCACCTCGATGGCTCCGATGTCGTCGGGCTTCGATGCGTGGACGGAGAAGACGGCGCTGCGAGGCCGTGCTTTGTCGGATGCCATGCACATCAGCTTTCGGGCGCCCGAAAGCAGCGGATGATCGAACCTCGGATGTGTGGATAGATGCGCGCCGGTGGTGTCGGTGAAAATGGCGGGATGGACCTCGCCGGGATGTCGGTGGACGAGCTCGTCTCTGCGGTGCAGCACTCCGAGCAGCTGCGGCGCGCCGGTCGGGAGAACAGCGGTCGGCTCCTGGCTGAGCTCCACAGCCGTGAGGGTCTGTCGTGGCCGGCGATCGCGCGGATGACGGAGATCCGTCAGACCACCGCCTATGACCTCGCTCGTCCCTTCCTCTGCAGCTCATCTGAGGGCGACGACCCGACCGAGTAAGTCGGGAAGGCCCGGGCCGCGGTGAGAAGCAGGATTCGGGCGCAGCGAGATATGCCGGAAGCGATGCTTCCGGCGTCGGCCGTGGGCGGCCTGGGAGGCGGAACGGGGGCGTTCCGAGGTCCAGCGTCGAGCGCGTGAGAAGCGAAGGCGCGTGGACTGCCTGGATGGCGTGTTGCTGACCACGGCTCGGCCGCATCCTCGTGGTCGGGTTCAGGACTGTGTCCCTCGAGCCCAGCGACGACCCCGTTCGTCGTCGTCGCGTTCGGAGCGCATCGCCGAGGACTCGTCAGGTCGTCGTGCGGTTCTCGACCGAGGAGCTGGACGCGGTTCGGAGCCGGGCGAGGTTGGCCGGCCTCGCGGTCGGGGCGTGGATCGGACAGGCGGCAACGAATGCCTTAGAGGCTCAGAGGAACGCAGCGACGGGGCTGCCTGATCTTCTGCGACTGCACTCGGATGTCGTCCGCACTCAGCAGATGGCCTTGGCTTCGAGTGTCGACGTCGCGCGTGTCGAGGAGCTGCTCCTGCGGCTCGATGCCGTCATCGACGCTGTGACGGCTGAGGTCGAGCGGGCCCGCCGGTGATCACGAAGGTCGTGCACGGTTGGCGGGTCGGCGGACTGGTCGCCTACCTGCTGGGCCCCGGGCGAGCACAGGAGCACGTCCGGCCGCGCGTCATCGCGAGGTGGGACGGGCAGGACGCGGGTCGCCAGCCGCAGCGGAACGACGCGGGTGCCCTTGAGCTAGGCCCGCTGATCCGGGCTCTGCGCGCTCCCGCGGTCGCGGCCGGGCTCCCGGAGAACGACGGTGACGGTAAGCGGGGCTATGTGTGGCACTGCTCTGTGCGCGTCGCGACCGGGGACCGGGTGTTGTCCGACGGGCAGTGGGCGTCGATCGCACGCGAGCTACTTGATGGGTCGGGGGTCGCTGCCGCTGGCGATGCTGGGGGACCTCGGTGGGTCGCGATCCGGCACGCCGATGATCACATCCATATCGCGGCGGTCCTGGTCCGCCAGGACACCGCCCGCCGGTTCTGGCTCAGCCACGACTACCCCCGGCTTCGTGAGACGGCGCGCCGGATCGAAAAACGACTCGGGCTGACCGTCACTGCCTCGGCCGACGGAACAGCGGCGAGGGCGCCGGGGCGGGGTGAGCTGGAGAAGGCACAGCGTCAGGGACGGCCGGCCACTCGGCTCGAGTTGACGCGGGCCGTCCGGACCGCGGCCGCGGCATCGGCAGACGTCGGCGGGTTCGTGACGGCTTTGGAGTCGGGTGGCTACCTTGTCGAGCTGCGGCGCGCGCCGTCCGGTGATCTGTTGGGGTACAAGGTGGCCCGGCCCGGTGACGTGAGCGCCGATGGTGCGCCGGTGTTCTACAGCGGCAGCAAGCTCGCGCCCGACCTGTCGCTGCCGCGACTGATGCGAGCCTGGGGCGAGCTCGGCCGCGGAGCGGACGCTGCCGACCCGGTCATAGCGGCGAGGCGACGTGTCGACGGTGCGCGTGCACTAGTTGGGGTCGCGCGCCGCGGCGGTGGCAGAGAAGACCCGGACGGTGTTGCCCACGCGACGGGGGACCTGATGACCGCGGTCGGGGAATGGTCGGAGGAGTTGGGTTCGGCGGCTGACCGCTTCGCACGATCGGCTCGGCCCCGATGTGGCTCGGGGCGGACATCGGGTGCGGCATCGGCAGGCTTGCGGAGGGTCGCTCGCCAGTTGATCCGGCGGCGCCGGATGCTGGGGGTGCAGGACGACACCGGAGCTGCGGCCGTGGCGCTGGTCGTGTCGCTGGCGGCGTTGCTTCAGGAGATCGGAGCCTGGCAACAGGAACACGATCGTGCGCATCAGGCATCGGCGGCGCGCGCCGCCGCACGGCACCTGGACCAGTGGGCGGATCAGCGCGGCAATGAGATGTCAGAATCCGCCGCGAAGCGCGACCACGCGACCACCGTGGTGGGACCACGGCCCCGCCACAGCGCTACCCGGCGATCGGTCTCAGCGCAGGAGTGAGACTGGAGCTGCGACGTCTGCTCACAGCCAGGATCGACGGAGGTGGCAGCTCGAGACGTCGGCCTGCCACCCCCGCCGACTGTGAGCTACGCGTCGACTTCTTCGACGGGGGCGCCGTCGGCGGCCTTGAGGACGGACTCGCAGCCCTTCTTCGCCGCGGCCTTGGACTCATACGCCTCACCGACGGCGACGACCTGGCCGTTGCTGGCCTTGAGCCGGAACCGGTACTTGCCCGCCCGGTCCTGGTACACCTCGAACTTGCCCGCCATCTGATTCCTCCACAGTGGTCATCTGTCCTGGTGGCGGCGGACGCTAGCCCAACTGGTCCACCACCGCACCCGCTGCGCCACACGGCTGACTTTGACGGAAGGCGCCGCGTTCGCGATCGCGAGCGAAAGGTCCGAATCCACGGCGAGGACAAGGGTGGCGGCGTGTGCTGTAGCCATGACCTCCCGCCCACGCCGTCTCGTTCATGCCCCCGTCGTCGACCCGGGCGACGACATCGAGCCCGAGATGCAGAAGGGGCCATCGCTGTCGGATGCCCAGCTGAGGCAAGCGCTGATCGACGCCGGGCACCCTTCGACCGGACCCGACATCCCGCACCTCTACCCGGTCGCGCGCCGAAACGACGCCGACGCTTCGACCGATCAGTGACCGGACCCATCCATCGGGGTGGTCAGGGTGGTGGTGCCTGGTTGATGAAGCGCAGGGTCATGGCGAGGTAGTCGCGCAGCGACACGGTGGCAGGTGCGCTGTGGTGGCGGCGCCAGATGTCGTTCGCCCGGTGCGCGGGCATCTCCCGTGACAGGGCGACGACGGCGGCGATCTCGTAGTCGTCGACGCTGCGCCCGGCCAGGATCGCGAGTTCGCCGACCAGCAGGCCGGCCGCCTGCTCATCCATGCCGCCCGCCTCCGCTGCGCTACTCGGTGCCCGCGTAGTCGTCGACGCGTCCCCGGCCCGCTCACGATTGGGGGTGGTCGAGGTCGCAGCGTCTGTCGGCAACGCGGCCGGTGGCGGGTCGTTGTCCGTGGTGTGGGTGGGGAGTCGGGGGCTGTGGTGTCGGTGCGGGAGCGTGCGGTGGCTGCGGGCATGTCGCCGGAGCGGGTCACGCTGCACTGGGAGAACAAGGTCTTGTTGCTCGACGGGGAGGTCGTCAGCGACCTCGACCAGCCGGCCCCGCCCGGCACCCGATTGGCGATCTCCGGGGCCTGACCCGGCCCGAGTTGACACGCATGTCAACGTCCCCGGCGCCCGGGACCGGCGGTGACCGGGCGTGCGCCGATGGTGCGGGGATCGTGGTGACCGTCGGGGCCGTCGAGGAGGTGCCCGGCGGCGGCGAGGGCGTCGCGCCGTACCTGGGCGGGGACCTGATCGAGCTGTAGCGACACCGAATCCAGCAACCCGGCGAGCGCGAACCCGGTGTACTGCCCGCGCAGCCCGGCGTAGCCGGCCCCGGCCGCGCTGCGCCGTAGCGCCACCGCCGCGTCGGCCAACCGCGCACGGTCATCGCGCAACCGCTGCGCCGTGCAGGGATCGTGGGTCATGGTTCGCGCAGTTCGTGGGTGCGGGGGTCGAGCGCGGCCCGGATCGCGTCGGCCAGGCCGAGGACGGCGCGGCGGACCGGGATCGGCAGCGCCCGCCCGTGCGCGAGCTCGTTCGCGCTCGAGCGCAGCACCTGGCCGACCTGGCCGGCGACGGCGCGGTCACCGACGACCGGGTTGTCACCGTCGAGCAAGCCCGCGATGGTGCGCAGAGCGCGGGCCTCCGCGTCGGTCTGCGGGTCGACCGGCTGCTCTTGCCGGTAGCGGTTCTCGGCCACGACCCCTCCCCGGGTACTGCTGTCGACGCTCGATCGGTGTGGGCGCTGTGGTCAGGTCGCGGCGCGGGAGCCTTCCCCGCTCCGGCGCCGCGAACCCAAGACTCACGCTAGCTCAGGTCGAACACTAGTTCGATAGGCGTGACGGGTGAAGCCGCCCACGGTGTGTGATGTCTCAGAACGTAGGTGATAGTTCTGCATCAGGACTTTCGGTGAGCTCGCGGGGTCTTCGGTCGTCGTCCGCGGGTTCGGCCGTTGCCGACGTAGCGGATGCCGGGGGCGGGTCTGGTGCGTTCGGCGAGGATCTCGCCGTCGAGGTCGGTGACGATGATCGTGTCGCCGGGCCGGTCGGGTCAGTTCAAGTGCGAGACCGGTGACTGCGAACATGAGGCTCGTTGTGCGAGAAGTGGAGATCGAAGGTCGGCTGCGGAGAGGAGCTTGAGGTGCGCATGCGTGATAGCGACGTTCGCGCCGCCCTGGTCTCTCAGGTGCTCGCCGCACATTTCAGCCAGCCGGACACGTTGGTCCGCCACGAGCTGGGGATCCGCGCCGGTCGACGTCGAATCGATGTCGCCGTGGTCAATGGCGAGATCTCCGGCTGGGAGATCAAGAGCGACGAGGACACCCTGGCCCGTCTTGCCGGGCAGGTCGAGGCCTACGGGCAGGTTCTGGATCGTGCCACATTGGTGACGACGCCACGGTGGGTGGATCCCGCGACGGCCAAGATTCCGGCGTGGTGGGGCGTCACCGTGGTCGAAACGATCGGCAGCGCGATCGTCGTTCGTGAACTGCGCCCCTCAGCGGACAACAGTGAGGCGGTCGATCCCATGTCTCTGGCGCAGCTGCTGTGGCGCGACGAAGCGCTCGCCGAGCTTCGTTTGAGGCAGCAGGCGCGGGGCCTCTCGTCGAAGGCTCGGCACTACGTCTGGCAGCGGCTCGCGGTGGTGCTCGCGCTTGACGAGCTACGCGCCGTGGTGCGGGCGCGGCTCAAGGCGCGTTCCGATTGGCCAGGCGGTCGATAACCGCCGCGAGGTGATGGCTAGTCGCCCATGCGCGCCAGTGCGTGGCGTTTCCGGTTCCGCCAACTCCGCGCGCGACCCGATCGATCTCGGCATCACCCCAGGAGTAATCCCTGCCCGCGAAGCCGCCCGACTCCACGATGCGCTTACACAAGGTCCGCATCGACTCGTAGCCGGGCAAGTCCTGAGCCTCGCGCCAGACCCACCAATCCTCGCCGACGGTGTAGCGGAGATTCGGCAGCGAGCTCCGCCCCTGCGTCATCGGCATAGACGGGTGACCGATGCCGTAGTCCCCGAACGCCAGATCGGGCTGCCCCTGGGCCGACTTCAACCAGAGATCGACGTCGAAACGACGAATCACCGACTTCTCGCCCTTCGGCAGTGCGGAGATCGACTCTGGGAACGCGGCCGATGTCACGGCGACCGCCCGCCATGGCTGCTCAGCAGCCCACGTGACGAGAGCCTGAGCGCCCGGGGCAGTTCGCTGGACGTCGCGGGTGTCCGCGATCGCGGAGAAATCGAAGATCAGGTCGACCGACGAGGCGTCGAGCCCCGTTCGCTGCATGATCTCGGGAATCGCCGACGAGCATTGGGCGACGTCGGCGTCCCGATCTCGGGACCCCGCTCGAACGCAGATTCCGTTGCCGTGCAGCTGGTGGGTGCTGGCGGCATCGTCGATCACAGCGTCGGATTCGCTGAGGTGGACAACCGGCCGAACAGGAACTCCAACGTCGTGAAAGTAGGTGGCGAGCCATGTGGTCGGTGACATCGAGCTTTCGCCGACGGGCCCTTGCTCAAGGGCACCGGCATCCACGGTGAGGATCCGATCAGCGGGCCAGTCTTCGGCAACGTAACCGAAGAACTTGGCCAGGTCGTTCTTCTGGTCGTCCCCAGGAACGATCTCGAAGAGTGGCCGCGTGTTCGCGTGGACGTGCTCGCCTGACGTTGTCCAGGCCTGGAGTTCGCCGGGCCGGCCTTTCATGATTGGGAAGTACAGAGTCACTGAGGATCCCCTTCGTCGCCGGATTGATATCCCGAGAATGACATAGGGGTCTGACAAGAACGCTCACAATGATCATCAGCCTGATGGTGGTCTTCCGGTGGCAGCGCGCGCCACGATCCACTCGTGGCTGCGTCACGACGTCGGGCCGGCTGCCGCAATCATGAGCGGAAATGAGCTGACGAAGGCGCGGCAGCAGAAGCTGGTCGGGGACGGCCTGGCCGTCGTCCTGCTAGCACCCGGCGTCGAGTGCGTCACCAGCGTGTTAGCGCTTCTACGAGCCGCAGCTGCGCGTCGACTGATCGATCGAGGGAGGCGGGTTAGTCCCTGGCCGAGGACTCCGGGGTGCCGTTCCCGCGTTGGGTGGAGCTCGCCGAGGCCTTCCTGGCGGGCTTTGCATATGACCACCACATCGCCACCACGCTGCCACAGCAGCGTCCGCGAAAGCTCTGCGCAACCGTGCGACTGATCTGGTCGCGCACGGAGGTGCTCGGAGGCGAGACTCGGATGCAGCGCAGCCGACAGGCGATCAATGTGGCCGTCGTTCTGATGGGATTGCAAGACACGACGGTGGCCGCCCACCGTCCTGGCACTGAGGGCGCAGCAGTAAGCGTTCGCATCGGCAGTGCGCTCCTCTATGTCGCTGACGCCGAGACCGCCTCTCGATTCACCGGAGCCTGGCGATCAGTTGCCACCGCGGCCGAGCGGCACCTACCACGACAGGGAAACCCGGCCAGGGCGACCCCGATGCCGGGGGTCGCCGAGCCGGCCGTGATGGTCGACGCGGCGGGCTCGCCGCCCGCGTTCGCTCGGCTGGAGCGTCCGGCCGGTCAAGCTAGTCACGCGCGGGTCGTGCTCGGCCGGATCATGTTCGATGTCCGCGACCTCGCTGCGTTCCGCACGACGGCGTTGGCCTTCGAGGAGGTCGAGAAGCTCTCGGCCAATACGTTCCTGCCTAAGCCAGTCCAACCGGCCCCCAAGGAGCGTGCGGCCCGGACTGCCGGACGGTTCTTCGTCGCCCCGGCCAAGGACTCGCGACGGCTGCGCCGTGAGGCCGCGCGATCCGGCTCGCAGGTCGCGCCGGCCACGTCTCAGGCCGCGAAAGCGATCGAGCGAGGTCGATGAGATGACGACGCCCGACTATCCGGTGCTGTCGCTCGGCGGCTACGAGACCTATCAGCTCGCGCACATCGCCACCTTCATCGCTGACCGTCTCGCCCGGCATCGCTTGAGCAGGCGAGGCCGGGAGGGCCGCGCAGACCGGGCTGCCGCGGTGCGCGATCTGGCTCTGGGATCCGCGGCGCTCGATGCCGTCATCGGGACGACCACGACCGACGGGCTTCCCCGGCCACTCGACGCAGGGACTTACGACGCTGCCCGGAACTTGATCAGTTCCGCACCGCGCTCGGCCGACGTCGTCTCGTTGGCAGCGGTCGGGGAGCAGGGCTGGGCCGTCGTCGGCCACGTGCCGGGTCTCGGACCGGTGGGGGCGGCGGTACCAAGCCAGGATGTTGCGGAGGCCCTGCGCAGCCACATGCTGACGAGGCCGGTTGCCGAGCTCGCACCTTGGGTCGTGACCGACAGCCCGGTCGTCGTCCCGACGGTCCCCGAACGAACCGATCTCGCTCGCGCGGTTGGACATCTCGATCCAGAGGCGCAGAACGATCGCTTTGTGGCGGCTGCTCTCCGCGGCCGGGATCCATACACCGACGCGGCCATCGGCGAACGGTTCCACGGTGTCGATCTGGATGCCTCGTCCCTTACCCAAACTCCGTTCTCAGGAGCGGCCACTGCAGCTGGGTCAGAGCCCGACACCGACGCTGAGCGTGCCGATGACCAGAGCCGGGCCGTAGGGGACGACGGCGCGGCGGTATCGGAACCCGACCAGGGCAGCGGTCAGAGCGACGAGCGTGACGATTCGAAACAGTCCGCTGAGCAGGGCGTCGACCTGAGCGAGAGCGATCGCCAGGGACGGGATGAGCTTGACGTCGCCCCATCCCAAGAGGTCCGTGGACAGAACGGCCAGGACGACGGCGAGACCGCTGACGACGGTGGCCAAGGCGACAGCCCTCGTGCCGGCCGGTCCCGAGAAGGCAGCCATGAGAAGGCTGGCGCCGAGAAGGGGCGCGGTGAGGGAGTCGGGCAGACGCGCCTCCCTGGCGTCGACCAGGGCTGCGGCCGGACCGAGCAGCGTCAGAGGCAGCAGGGTCATCAGCGCGCGGGTGTCGTGCGTCGCGAGGGCTGGCGTGATGCCCGCCAGCGCCACGATCGCGGCGGTCTCGGCCCGTCCCGGCAGCCATAGTGAGTGCATGGTTCGCCGGACAGCCAAGAGGGTGAAGGGACCAAGCGTGACGGCGGCCAGTACCGCCGTGAGCTCGGCTGTCACGACCGTGATGTCCGGATCGGGCCTGCCGGTATGAGCTCGTTGAGCACTGCGAAGCTGTCCGGGGCCAGCTCTTCGGGGACCTCGAACCCGCGGGCGTCCAGCAGGACGGAGGCGTGCAGCTCGAGCTCGGCCCGGTTGTCCTCCGCGTGGGCGACGCGCATCAGGTCGGTGAGGGGCTGATCGAACGCGACGTCGATGTCGACGACTCGGGCTTGCTCGGCGGCGTGGCGGGCAAGGGCTGTATCGCCGCCGGCGAGGGCGATGTCGACCAGCTCATGTGCCGTGTCGACGATGAACCCAGGGATCTGCAGGTCGTGCCTCTGGTCGTGGTTGTTCAGCCAGGCGTAGCCGCCGGGCCGCAGGGCGCTCAGAACCGGCCCGCGGATCAGTGCCAGCGCGTCACGGTAGTCGTCGACGCCGTCCTCGCGCCCCGCGGCATGGCGGGCCTGGCCGCGCTTGCGGAGCCGTCGGAACAGGTCCCAGTCCGAGAGATGCCCTCGCAGACGGTAGGTGCTGTCGGTCTGCATGTCGCTGACGAACGTGACGGCCGGATCTCCGCCGAGGCCGCGTCCTGCCCAGCGTCGAGCGCCGTAGAAAGCGTGCCGGATCGTCGCCGGGCTGATCCGTTGGCCGTCGGGCCAGAGGTCGGTGACCGCCTTGGCCGCGGTGACGCCGGCCGGGTGGAGGTTCAGGTAGACGAGGACCTCCGCGAACCAGCTCGGGCGTGCGGTCGGCAGAGGTCCGGGTGCGCGGACGCTCGGCTCCCCGAGCACTGCGATCATGGGCCGCGATGGCGTGTCCTGGTCATGCCACGCAACGAGGTCGTCGTCGAGGTCCGGGTCCTGGTGCTCGACCATGGCCAGACGGCGGAGAGCGTCGGGGGCAGCAGGTGGGCGGGGCGGCGACACCGAGTCGGGCAGCTCGGGGTGAGAGTTCGGGACTTCGTCGGGGACGTCGTCGCCATCGGGCTCGTCGCCATCGTCTGGCAGGCCGTCGGTCAGCGACCCGTCCTCGTTCATGCCCTCAGACCACGGCTCGGCATGGCTGGCGGCTTCAACAGGCATTGCCGGCTCGTCGGCGGCCCCAAAGAGGGACGACAGGTGGGTTCCGGCGTTCTCGGTGAGTTGGACGGCCCACCAGGGTCCGTCGTCGCCGTCGGGGAGCACTAGGACACCGTCGGGGAGGACCTGGGCCGCGGTCTCGTCCGGATCGAAGACGACGACGCTCACAGCGGCATCGCCTGCACCGGAGGCCATCAGGTCACGGAGCCGGTGGCGCTCCTCGTCCGAGGGCTCCGACGCCGACAGGAGCACGGTGGGCAGCCACGAATCGGCAGCGACGTCGCGTAGCCTGCCGTCCACCGCTGAGGCCATCTGGTGCCGGTCGAGCTCGGATCGGGTGGCCCGGGCCCGCTGCCCGATCTCGGTGAGTGCTGCGGAGAGGTCGGGCGCCTGCAGCATCTGCTCGGGGTTCAGCGTAAGCAGCTCGTCGTCCAGCCCGACCAGGATGATCTCGGCGTCTTCGGCGGTGCGGTTGGTGGCCAGCTCGGCCGCGACGTGCCGGAGCAACGCCACGACTCGGCGGCGGTCACCTCCGATCGAGAGCACACTGCGGCCCTCGAGCTCAACGAGCAATCGCCGGGCGTCGCCATCGGCGGTGGCGACGGTGATCAGTGCCGGGAACGGGGAGCAGCACCCGGACACCTCCTCCTCGGGCGCAGGAAGAGCCGCGGCCGCATCGAGGCGCCATTGGAGGTCCCCGGCGTCGGTGAACGGATCCGGTGCGGGCATCGACGACCTGAGGCTCAGCCGCGCGCCGGAGAGATCCGTCCGGACAGTTCGTAGCTGGGGTGGAACGAGCTGGCCTCGGTCGGGGTGCGCCAGTGAACGCAGCGCGAGGTCGAGCTCGAGTGCGCCGGTGGCCGGGGGAGCGGTCGTCGCCGACCACTCGATCCGACCGGCCGCGTCGCTCGGCGGGACCGAGATCTTGTGCCGGGCCGGGCGGTAACGGAGTTGGCGACGGCGGCGGATCAGGAGCGCCGCGACGACGCCGCCCGCGAGCAGCGTCGAGATGCCTGCCGCGGCGATGACGGTCGTGGCGTCGGGGCTGTTCGCAGTCTCAGGCGCAGGGGCGGGCTCTGCGCTCCGCGGAGCTTGCGGAGTGACTGCAGGAGAGGGCGCAGGTGGGCTCGTCGCGGGCACCGGTTCCGGCCGTGGAGCCCGTGTCGTCATCGGTGCGTTTGAAGGAGGGGTCGTGTCCGGTGGAGACGGTGTCGGCGTCACACCGGTCGCCGGTCCGGGGCTGGGCAGGGTCAGAGTCCAGCCGGGGCGCAGTTGATTCGGGTTCTCGAGTCTCGCTCCTCCCGGCTGTGGGATTCCGGAGTTCGCGGCGAAGAGTTCGTCTGCTCGAGCGGGGTCACCGAGATGTTCGGCGGCGAGTGCCGTCAGGGTGTCGCCGGGGCCGACTCGGATGCTGTCGGCGGCGTCGGTAGGCATCACCAGCCGCCAGCCGACGGTGAGCACCGATCCCTCGGTCAGGCGGCCACCGTCGGCCTGGACCCGTCCGGCGTTGAGCTCGTAGATCTCGCGCCATCGCAGTGGATCTCCGAGCGAGGTCTCGGCGATGCGCCACAGGGTGTCCCGAGGG
This sequence comes from Pseudonocardia sediminis, assembly GCF_004217185.1. NCBI lineage: Bacteria > Bacillati > Actinomycetota > Actinomycetes > Pseudonocardiales > Pseudonocardiaceae > Pseudonocardia > Pseudonocardia sediminis. The sequence continues at coordinate 2,583,371 of NZ_SHKL01000001.1, forward strand.
GCGACGACATGGACGGGGCCGTCCGCGACGGCAACGTCGACGATGGGCGGGGGCTTCAGAGGCTGTACCGACGCGATCGTCGTTGCCATCGCTGCGGGGGCGGCCAGCGCGGGGCCGGTTCCGAGCAGCATCGCGACCAGCGCACCGGCGACCAGGCCTCCGACACGGAACCCGGGCACCGGGATCCGTGGCGTTGGCCGGTGAGCCAGGGCTGCCACCAGCTCCCGGATGATCGAGACGGCGAGTACGAACCACACCGCCGCCGCGACCACGGCGAGGAACGCCATCAGCAGCGTTCCGTCGTCCGGGCGCAGGACGAGGTCGGAGAGCGACCCGTCGAACGAAATGAGCTGGACGAGCAGCGGCCGTCCGAGCCACCAGAGTGCGACGGGAACACCGACCACGATTCCGGTGATGGCCAGGGCCGCAACAGCACCCGACACGATTCGGGATGCGACCCTCACGGTGTGCCTCCAGCCGGGTCCTGGACGAGCAGTGCCTCGGCGGTTCCGGTGCTGACGATCTCCTCGCGTCCGACGATGCCCAGCAGCACGGTGGGGCGGGCGAGCCGCGCCTCGACTCTGATTCTCTGTGGCCCGACGATCTCGGCAGACCCGTCCGCTCCGGCTCGGGCGAGATAGCCGCGTGCCGCCGCCACCGCGGCATTCGGGTCGACAGCTGCGCGGCCTCTCCGGAGCTGCGTCACGTCGAGTGCCTGCCCGGCGGCCCGGGCCGCCTCCTCTGCGATCGCATCCGCGCCGGCGAGGCCCTGCGCGGCGCGGACACCGTCGATACCCAGCCCGATGGCGATGAACAGGGCCAGGACAGCCGCAGCCATCGGAGCACTCACCGCGCCACCACCTCGGTCGAGTTCTACGTGGACGATCATGAACGCTCCCGCCAACGGTCGATGGGGCTGCTGAAGCTGGACACGACGGTCCGCGTGCCGGTTCCCGGGACTCCGAGGTCCGACCAGTCGACCGAGCACCGCACCGTCGCCTCGGCGGACGACGGGGTTCCGAGCGGTGCAGAGAAGCCTGCGGCGTTCACCTCGACGTCCGTCTGCGTGCAGTGGAGTCCCTGCTCGGACAGCCCGAGTTCGGCGGCTCGGCGTGCTTCCGCGGTGGCCGATGCGGGGTCACGCTGCAGCGAGGCGACCCGCGCGGCAGAACGCGCCGCGTGAGCCACCGCGGACTCCGCCGACACGAGCCGCCCACCGGCGATGGCCAACGCGATGAGCAGCCCGATCACGACGGTCAGGACGGCCGCCTCCACCGACGGGCTACCGCCGCGCTCCCCGTCCGGGATCGTGCCGATCACTGCGCCACCCGCTCGAGTCCACCGACTGCTTCACGCGTGATCGTCAGCGGGACCCCGGGAACGAGGGACAGGGCCGTACCCGTCACCCGGACCCGGAGAAGCCCCGCTTCGTCGTCGACGGAGGCGGACACGTCGACCCCGGTGAGCGCCGATCCGGCTGCACGTCGGAGGAAGTCGTTCGCGTCGCGGCTGGCAGCCACGGTGACGGATTCCGTCGCGAAGTAGCGCCCGGACCGGAGTCCGTCCTGGGCCGCGGTGAGGGCCAGCTGGCCCGCGTAGAAGACCAGAGCCACCTGGACGACCGCGAGGATCAGCACCATGAGAACGCCCCACAGCAGCGCCATCTCGACGCTCGCCGATCCACCGCGCTCGCCCACGTCGCTCGACCTACTTCAGGGCACCGAGCTTGTCGGCCACGAACGCGGCGACGCCGGCCGCGATCACGCCGGCGATGACGGCGCCCGCCGAGATGTGGAATCCCTCGTCGGTGTTCCGGCCTCCTCCGCGTTCGTCGATCGGCTCCAGCCTAAGCCGGAGGCTCCAGGCGTGGTGCTGGATGCGCGTGAGCACGCGGGTGGTGAGTCGGACGAGCATGATCGAACCTCCGGTGTCGTCAGACGCTGCCCAGCAGCGCCGCTCCTGCGGGAAACAACACCCAGGCGGCGATCAGGAAGACCTGCAACGCCCCCGGGGTACTCATCTGGCCGCTCGCGCGATTGGCGTCGGTGTGCTCGTCGGCGAGGAGCTCGTCGCTGAGGCTCTCCGCACGGGCGAGCAGGGTGCCGACGACGGTCGCGCCGTCGTGACCGGCCGCCGCGGCGATCGCCGACAGGTCGGCCAGCTCGTCGACCTCGACGCGTTCGCCGAACCGTCGGAGTCCCTCCCACGGCATCTCGCCGGCCATCTGCGCGAGTTCCAGCTCGTCGCGTAGGCGGCGCATCGCCCAGCTGTCGGCGAGCAAGGTGCCAGGGACGGTCAGCGCGGTCGACACACCGGCGCCCCCGCGGCGGAGCAGCCCGACCTGCTGCAGATAGGCGACCAATGCCGACCTGAGCTGGATGCGGGCGTCGTCGGCCCTCGTCATGACGCGTCGCGACTGCCCGGTCCAGCCGACCAGCAGCCCGACGACGGTGAAGCCCCCAGGGATCACCATCGGGAGTCCCGTGCCCACGAGCGCCAGGACCCCGGCCAGCGCCGGCCCTGCGACGGCGAGCATCGCGGCGGAGGCAGCGGCCTCGATGAGGAACCTGTCCCGGCTGATGCCGAGGAGCTCGAGGTCGCTGTCGGGAACGGCCACCGGCAGGCGGCGCAGCGTCGGGAGCAGAGCTCGGTGCCACGACTTCTGTGGCAGCGGCAGGCTGGTTGCTCCGACACGTTCATTGAGTGCGAGCAGCGCATCGGCCAGCACGGGATGGCGCCGCCGCCCGGCCGTCACACCCAGAGCAACGGCAGTTCCCACAAGTGCTCCGGCCAGCAGCACGAGTCCCAGTCCGCCGGTCACGAGGCACCGGCCGTCACGCCGAAGAAGCGCGGAGGCTTCTTGCCGAGGGACAGCCGGCGCATCCAGATCAGGAGGGCCGCCGTGCCGCCCAGCAGGATTGCCATCACCGCCTGTCCGACTGGGGTCCCGTAGGGGGCGGCGAAGGTGGGGACCAGGGCGAGCAGCACGAGAAGGCCGGCCTGGATCACGAGGAGCATCCGGATCGACTGGCGGGACTCGGCCCGGGCGGCCTCGATCTCACGACGGGCACGGACGTCGCGCGCGACGCCGTCGGCGAGCTGCCGGAGTACCTGCGCGATTCCCGTGCTCTGCTGGTTCAACGCCAGGAGCAGCGCCGCGGCGACGGCGTCGCCGGTCCGGTCGTCGACGGCGTCCGCGAACTCGCGTAGTGCCGCAGCCGGGTCGCGGTTGTCGGTCTGCATGCGCCGGGCGAGGGTTCGCACGGCGGTCGCGATCGGTTCCTCGACCCGGGCGGCCGTGGTGGCGATCGCCTGTGCCAGGCCGATCGCGCCGCCCCCGGCCAGGGTGTCAGCCATCCGGCGGCACCAGGTCTCGAGTGCTTCGAGTGTGGCGATCCGGTCCTGCACGACGCGGGCCGAGCCGAGCAGCCAGGGAAGCCACAGACCGGCGACCACCACGGCGACACCTGCGACCGGCCACCCGGAAATCACCCAGATCGCGACCCCGACCACGGCCCAGACCGCGGCTCTCCGTCGAGCCGGCCGAGACCGGACGGGGTCTCCGAACGCCGCCGAGATCACTCGCAGACGGCGAATCGCCGGTCGCTCGGGCGTGGCCGGCGTCCGTGCTACGGCGGATCGTCGTCGACCACCGATGATCGCCAGGCACCCGGCGAGGGTGAGGCACGCGCCCGCCAGCACCGCAGCCATGTGCGGGAGCGTCATCGGGACCACCCGCCCTCGGTGCCGTGCAGAAATCCGAGGTCCATCCCCACCTCGTCGAACGGACGCCGGTTCTGGGGCAAGAGCTGGAACACTCCGCGCGGGTCATTGCCCTTCGGCGCGAAGATCCGGTTCATCGCGACGCCGCCGTTCTCCCCGACCGAGGTGACCTCGGCGATCTCGGAGACGAACCGTGTCCGGCGGCCCTCAGGGGTCGTGGTGTGGCGCAGGTGCACGACGTAGTCGATGCCCTGAGCAGCCAGGCGGGTGACGAAGGCGTCCGACCACCCCGAACCCGCGCCCTTCATCGTGGCGGTGACCAGGCGCTCGAAGGCGTCCGATGCGGACCCGGCGTGCAGCGTGCACATCGATCCCGGCATGCCGGCGTTCATCGCCTCGAGCATCGGCAGCGCCTCCGCCCCGCGGACCTCGCCGACGATCACCCGCGTCACCGACATCCGGAGGGTCTGGTGCAGGAGATCCGACAGCGTCATCTCGCCGGCCGGACGACCGGTCGAGGGATCGCGCTCGGTCGAGCCAGCCCGGCACTCGGCTGCGTACAACAGCGGTGGCCGCTGCGGGAGCCGATGTAGGTTGAGTTCGAACTCCGTCTCGAGCGTCGCAAACCGCTCGCGTGGGTCGATCTCGCGTGCCAGCGCCCGGAGCATCGTGGTCTTCCCGCAGGCCGGCATACCCGTCACGAGGGTGCTCTGCTTCGCCTTGACCAGTGTCGCGAGGAACCGCCCTATGACGGGGGAGACGGTGCCGAGGCGGACCAGGTCGTGGAGCTGGACGTCGACGAGGCGGTGCTTGCGGATGGTGACGACCGGTCGCGGGACGACCTCACGCATCGCCGCGAGCCGGGAACCGTCCGGCAGCTGCATGTTCAGGCAGGGTTGGGCCGGGGAGAAGGCGCGCTCCGAGCTCCCGTGGTGCGCAGCGATGTGCTGCAGCTGCTGAACCAGGTCGGCGTCGGTGTCTGCGATCGGGCTCTCGGCCTGACGGATGGAGCCGTCGGTCAGGCGCAGGACCGGGGTCTCGCAGCCGATGATGTGGATGTCCTCGACACCGGGCAGGTCGAGCAACGCCTGGATCCGGCCGAGGCCCCACACCGTGTTCTCGACCGTGTGGGCGATCGTCCGCTCAACGTCCGGGTCTAGCTGCTGCTCGCCGTCGGCGATGCGACGCCGTGCCTCGATGTCGAGCTCGGTCTGGATCCAGGCGAGCATGATCTGTCTTTGGTCGGCCGGATCGAGGCGATCCCGGTCCGGCTCGTCGGCGAGGCGCTGGAGGACCGCGGTGTGGATGCGTTCGGTCAGGCGACGATCGGCGTGCGGGCTCCGGGTGGCTCCGTTCGAAGGGCGCGTCATGCCGCACCGTTCCCGCCCGTGCCGGCCCCGACCAGCTTTGCCGCGATGCGATGGGCCCCGCGTTGGAGTGGACTGCGGTCGAAGGCCCGGGCGGGCTGAACCCCTTCACTCCAGACGTCGGCCGATCGTCGGTCGCGGGGGAGCTCACCCAGCAGTGGGAGCTCACAGGCGGCGGCGATCTCGGACGACGAGTACGGCTCGTCCGGACCGACGACTAGCACGGAGACTCGGATGTCTCCGGCCTCGACGCCGAGCTCCTCACGAAGGAGTGGAGCGACACGGGACGCGGTACGGACGGCCCGGAGACCGGACCCGACAACGAGCACCACCACCTCGCAAGCGCGCAGGAGCGGGATGACACCGTCGAGGACTGCGTAGCGACCGCAGTCGGCGATCGTGTCCGCCCCGGTCATCCGGCCCAGAGCCGTCGCCAGTTGGGTCCAGGCCACGCTCGGTGCCTGCCCGACGCAGCCGAGCCCGGCAAGCACCGGCGGCGCATGAGGTGCCGGACGGTGGACACGTCGGCGGAGTGCCTCATCCATGCCGGTGGACCGGAGGTCGACGACCGCGTCCGCGAGACCTGCGGCCGACGGCCACTCCCCACCGCCGAGGCCGGCACGGATGTCACCGCCGAACGGGTCCGCGTCCAGCAGCAGCACGCGGCGGGGCCACTGCGAGGCGACCGCGAGCGCAGCCGTCGTGACACCGGGGCTGCCCTTCGCCGAGACCATTCCGATCAGCACCGCGGTCACCTCCGCCCCACGAGGACGACGGCCACGCGATCGTCCACCGATGCGAGCGCCAGCTCTTCGGCGTCGGCCTGTCGGACGAGAACGTCGATACCGCGGCGGCCCGTTGCGTCCGAGTCGCCCGACCGCACGACGACGGCCCGGCGAGGAGGGCGGCCGCCACCGGTCACGACGAGAACCTCGTCACGCGGGCCCAGAGACTCGGACGGGGCACGCCCGGACTCGACCGACAGCCCCACGACCGCCTCTCCCGGGGCCGGCAGTCGTTCGCCGGTGACCGAGTCCGGAGTGAGGACCTGACCTGCTCGGAGATCGGTGGAAGTCAGCTTTCCGACGACCGAGTCGACTTCGCTCCACGGCACCGTGGCCAGCCCGGTGTCGCTCGGCAGCTGCACCTCTCGAAGGTCGGAGATGCGAACGGTGGCTCCGAAAGCCAACGGCTGTGCGACGCCGACCACGCCGTCCCGGCTCACCGCGGCGCGGTAGGCGTAGGCGCCGAGCAGTGCACCGATGATGGCGAGGACCACCGAGAGCAGGAGAACCCGTGACGAACGCCGTTGCCGCAACGGTCGTGCGGCCGAGTCGGGAGGAGCGCTCCGGGCGTGGGCCGTGGCGATCATGACCCGTCACCACCGACGAGCACCTGGACCTCGTCGACCGCGAGCGTCGTCTGGTTCGGGACACGGACGACCTGTTCACCGGTCACCGGCCCGCCGTTGCTGGCCCCGGACCACGTCACGGTCCAGACGCTGGTCGCGGTGATGGTCCACCGTCCCGCTCCCGCGGTCCGGACCGGGAGCGACCGCTGCAGGTAGGTGTAACCGCAGTCTGGCGATGGACCCTCCTGCCCGGTCCAGGGCGTTCCGGGCCCGGAGCATTGAACGGTTCCACCGGGAGGCCCCATCGCCCACTCGACCTCCGAGAGGTGTGCGGTCGCGGTGACGCTGGCTGCGCCGGCCGTCGCGGTGACCGAGATCGGCCCGGCAGCTGCCGGACCGCCGTCGATCCACAGCCACATCGGCACCCCGACGAACCCACGATCACCGGTCGACGCGTGCAACACAGGCGCGGGCAAGGGCAGTTGTTCGATCGCTCGCTGAGCGAGGATCTCGGGCGAGACGGCCGGGTCCTGCGTCTGCGGTTCGTCGGGGGTCGGAACATCGATCAGACCGGAAAGATCCTGTACCGGCCGTTGGGTCCATCCCCCGCTGGGTCCGGCGCCTCCGGGAACCGCCTTCACCGGGGGAGGAGGTGGGGGAGCCGGAGGTCCCGTCGGCTCACCGGCTGCGACCTGACGCGGCCGTTCGGGAGTCCGAGGCCTCGGTGTCTGCTGCTCGCGTGACCGCCGCTTCTGTTCGCCGGCACCGCGGCGTCCCGGGTCGACAGCACTGACCAGACATCGTCCGATGCTGTCGACGACGGTGCAGCGCGGTGGACTCGCCGGGGTCGCATGAACCGTTGTGACCACCAACGAGGGCAGGACCAGGGCCACCACCGAGGCGCTCAGCACGGCTCGGCCAATGACGGTGCCGTTCGGTCGACCACCCACCGGTCGCCACGGGGGATCACCTCGGCCCGATAGAGATAGCGGGGGACGCGGTTCGCCAGGTCGTCGAGCACCTGGCCGTCGTCGTCCGAGACGAGTCGTGAGCCGCTGATGTCGACGCAGTCGACGATTGCGACCCGTTCGGCTGCCACGGTGGCAACCTTGGGCGCGCGGGAGACCGTGCCTTCCGTGTGCGCCGGAACCCCGGAGTAGTTGGCGATGTCCCTGTCCAAGGCCTGGAGCGCCTGCCCCGTGGCGACCTCCCGGGTCCGGGACGTCCAGTCTTGCGAACCGGGCGCCGCGAAAGCGGCGTCGGTGACCGTCCAGAACTCCTCGTAGGCGGCCAGCGCGTTGCGTTCGATCGGATCGGTCGTCGAGGGCGTGCTGGTCCTCGATGTCTCGTGGGGACTCGGCCCGGAGCAGCCGGCGACGACTGCGGCCGCGAACAACGGGATCAGCCACCGGTGGCCGTGCCGTGTTGTCACTTGTCCCCCTCGAATGCCGGTGCAGCTGAGAGTGCACCGAGGCGTGGTCGCTGCGTTTCTCCTGCGTGGTCGGTCCGTGGCTCCGATCGCTGATCGAAGTCACGTGGATAGCAATCTGATCGGGACCCGGGGACGGAACGGCAGTAAGTCCCCTGATCGGACCAACAACACGTCGACCACGGTTCGCTCGCGTGAACGGGGCAGTCTGCGGATCTCCCGATGGGAGGAGTCCGCGATGCCGTCCGACCGCCTGATGCGCGCAGCGTGTTCGCTGGCTGCCCGGGGTCTGTACGTGTTCCCGCTCCGACCCGGGAGCAAGATCCCTGCGGTTCGACGCGACTGGGAGGGATGCGCGACCACCGACGTCGAACAGATCGAACGGTGGTGGCTGCGCGCGCCGTACAACATCGGGGTCGCGACGGGGCCGTCACGGCTGTTGGTGGTCGACCTGGACGCGCCCAAGCGCTCCGATCTAGATCGGCGCCACGGACGGCAGGTGCTGGACGAGCTCGCCCGGAAGGCGCACGAAACCGTCCCCCGAAACACGCTGATCGTAACGACCGCCGGCGGTGGTCAGCACCTGTACTTCCGGGCTCCGACAGACCGCTCGCTGACCAACACCGCGGGCCGGCTCGGACCGCACATCGATACCCGTGCCCGAGGCGGGTACGTGGTCGGGCCCGGTTCACGGAGCGGTAGGTCGCTCTACCGGATAGTTCACGGGACTGACCCGGTACCGGCACCGCAGTGGATCGTCGCATTGCTGCAGCCGTCGATCCCTCCGTGTCCACCACGCCGGGAGACACCCCACCCCGCGTACGTCCGAGCGGCGATCGAAGGCGAGATGCGACGGGTCGCCGAGGCGACGCCGGGACGGCGTAACGCCACGCTGTTCAAAGCAGCCGCCCGGCTCGGGCGTTTCGTGCACTCCGGCCAGGTGAACGACGGCGACGTCGACGCGGCTCTCAGCACAGCTGCCTCCGGGCACGTGGGTATCGACGGATTCAGCCCCTACGAGATCCGACGGACCATCCGGTCGGGTATCGCCAGAAGCGTGCAGGGTGCAGGGAATCGTCGGGGCGCTGACCCGATGCCCCCGCAGCGGTCACGCACGAGCTGAGGGGCGACGCGGCTATGCCGACCGCCCGATCACCTGAAGACGAGGAACACGGCCCCGGCGCGCGCAGCCCGGTAGACCAGTAGCAGCGCCCCGAAGCCCGCGACGATCCAGGCGATAGGAAGCAGGAGCCACAGGTCCGCGTCGTCGGTCTCGGGGGCCGCGACGACCGGTCCGGAAGGGCCGCCGCCGAAACGATCGCTGAGCGTGGCGCGCGAGAAGAGCGCAGTAGTGGATAGTCGGCTACCCCCTCCCGAGACCTCGACTCGAATCTCGTCGACCGGCTGACGCAGAGACCGCCAGACCGTCGCGGCGATGTGATCGACCGTTGCGGCCGTGCCGGGACATCCCGCAGCGCGGACGTTCATCACGACGCCGGCCGCTACGGAGGTGCGCTCAGCAGTGATCGATGTACAGCCGGTCCGGACGTCGAGGTCTCCGGACGATCGAGGCATGCAGGCGCTGCAGACCAGCGCCAGAACGACAACGCCGACGGCTACGCGCATGAGGGCCATGCCGCCGAGGCTCGAACCGGTGGGGTCCCCAAGCAAGGAGAATCTCCCGGTTGTGGATAACCGACGATGTCAACCTCTGTCGATGGCGCGCCGGACGGACTCGACGCGTTTGTGTCCGACGTCGGCACGACGCCCCGCTTCCGCGCCGGCGCGGTACCCCGTCCCCGACAGTTTCCGTGGGCGGGCCGTCCGCAGGTTTCCGAACTGCTCGTCGTAGGCCCGGTCGACGAGAGACCGACGATCGGCGAGGACCAGCGCAGCCGACGGACGTCCTGCCGTGAGCTGCGCGTCGTGGTCTCGGACGGCGGACGTCCCGGCGTCGGTCAGCCGGCGGTGGACCTCCGCCGCGAAGCCGATGAGCCAGGTTCGGCGAAACGCCGTGGTCGACTCTTTCGACCACGCCGGAGGCCGTTGCCGAGTCAGCGATCGGGTGGCCTGGAGCAGCAGTGACGTATAGGTGAGCTCTACGCGGTTGAGGTCCGACTCGAAACCCATCACCGTGACGGCGGCGGTCTGGCCCCGGCCGAATCCCGGATGCCGGACGACACGGCAGTTCGACGTCGCGGCGACGCAACCCGCCAGCGTCGCCTTCTCCGTCGAGTACGGATCGGTCATGGTGATGCGGCGACTTCCGATCACATCCTGCTTCTCGCCGGACGATGCGACCATCGCGGCGTCGACGCCGTGCTTGGCCATGATCTCCGCGGCCTTGGAGTTGTAGACGTCCGCCTCGTAGGAGGTCGCGGCCCGCTCGGCCTTCGCGAGCAGCTTTCGGATGGTCTCGAGTTTCTGGTCCTCTGTGTCCACGGAGCGCTTCCTCTCAGCAGTCGCGCCCGTGATTCGGGCGAGCACCAGGTCGTCGTACTGATTCACTGCTGCTCTGCCGTGGTCGATCAGCGAAGTAGGGCTCTTCCGCACGCCGCCAGCCCGGTGTGGAGATGCCTCACAGCTGTGGCGGCGTTGCCGCTTCTAAACGTCTGCCACGGCCAGAACTCCACCGCTACGTCGCGATGGGATCCCGCACCCTCTTCGCACCAGCCGCCACGGAAGACTGCGGCGGCATGGCGGCAACGACTCCGATCTAGGTAACTCTGCTCGTCGCGATCCTCGGCTTGCTCGGTACAGCTACGGGCGCTACCTGGGCGGCCGCGATCACTCAGGCCCGCTCGGACAAGCGGGAGAAGGCAGCCCGGAAACGAGAACGCAAACGCGAGCGAGAGCGATGGGATCGCGAGGACAAGCAGAACGTTGCGGACCAACAGCGGCAGGTCTATCTGGACTTCTACACCGCTTTGCAGGAGGCGTCGGTGGCTGTCACCGCGTCACGAAGCGGAACTGGGCTCGAAGCGGCAGCCGCCGCTGTCGGCGTTGCGTTGGACAACACTCACCCGCTTCACATCTTCGGGTCGTCAGAAGTGTTTCAGGCGGGGTCCGAAGCCGCGTTCTGGCTCTCACGCTGGTGCCAGACCGATCTTGACGATGGGGGCCGGGCCGGTGTCATGAGCGCTCGGTTCGGAGAGTGGGAGAATCGTCTGAGGGCGGCGATTCGCGTAGATCTACATCTTCCGGCTCTCAGCGACGCCCCTCCGTTCCAGATGGAGACACGGGACGACGCCTAAGTCTGGGCCGCGGGGACGGGCAGGTCGCTCCCATCACTCGAGCGCAGCCTCGTATTCGGCAGCCTGCGCAGGAGTGAGCGTCCGGGTGACGCGCACGATCGAGGTGCCGGAGACGTAGTTGTACTCACCAGCCAGCGCCGGGGCGGCCTCGGCGATCTTGTTGATGTAGTCGGCGCGGGCTTGGGCCTGGTCGGCAGTCTCGAAGGTCTCGACCTTCCCGCCATTCGAGGTCGAGAGCGGGTCTGGATCGCGCTGTTCGGCCGGGACGCGGGAGTCGGTGAACGTCATCGCCGAGGTGCAGCCGCTCGGGCGGCCGAGAAGGTTGTTCCGGTCGTTCTTGGCGGTGATGGCTGCGCCGGCGGCGGCGCTGGTGACCTTCGCGGTGAGCTTGGCGACGACTTGGTCGGCGGTCGCGGCGGGTTCGGAGCTGCATCCGACGACGGTGAGCGCTAGAGCGGCGCCCGTGGTGAGTGAGGCGATGCTTCGGCGCAAGGTGTTGCGGGTCGAGGTCACGGGGAGCAGTCCTTCGGTTGGGGAGCGTGACCGGGATACCGATGGGGAGGGGCCGCCCGTTACAGACATAACAGACCGATCGAGTTGGGGGTGCCGGAGCGATTCATCGCGTCGGCGATATAGTCGGCTGACCGAGGCATCGTCCGCGAGAGCCCGGTCTACGGTGCTACGGCTAGTCCTGCTGAGCAGGCCTAGTCGGATACGGACAGATGCACGTGGTCGTAGTGGCCGCCCGTGGCATCGTTCGGGTCGTAGACGCCGCCCCCGTTGTACGGACGTCCCCAGCCGTTCTCGTCGGGGGCGCCGGGTGTCCAGATACGCCCCTGCCAGATGATGTAGCTGACCTTCAGCTCAGAGGCGTGCGCGCGCAACCACTCGGCGAGGCGCCAGCCGTTCTGCAGTTCCTGGCCCTCGGGAAAGCGCCCCGCCGCCGTGGGGAAGAAGTCACATGCTCGCCCTTGAGGGTGGTCGCTCGTGGGGTTCCAGGCGTGCGCATCCCAGCAGCCGGCCGAACGCAGAGTGCCGCCGCTCTTGCCGGGGAGCCCGAAGACCCGTGCGATCTCGTCGTACGCGTGGCGCGTCGTGGGCGTCAGGCAGCGTCCGCCGGTGGGATCGTCGGCCGTGCACCCGGTGCTCGCCTCGCTCGCCGGGGCGGGTGCGGGAAGATCGGCGGTACCGGGCCCTCCGGCCGCAGCGCTGTACTTGTCGACGAGCGCGTGGACCCGCTCGATGTACCCGCTCACGAGGTCGGCACAGCCGGCGTCGCAACCGGCCTCGCCCGCGGTCGGAACACCGGTCTTCGATCCGGTGACGCGACCGCACCCGGCGATGTGGCAGACGAGCATCGCGTCGAGCGGCGGTGTCGGCTTCCGGGTCGCCCGCAGGTGGGCGGACGCGATGCGGAGGTTGTCGCAGACCCACGGGATCGCGCGGCGGAGATGGACGTCGGGCTGAAGGACGTCGCTGCTCGCTGCGGGTGGGGTGCCCGGCCAGGGAGAACCTCCGGCGGAGCGCCAGTTCGCCTCGTTGAGCTGGTAGAGCCCGGCTGCCCCGCCGTTGACGTCACGGCTGAACGCCGTCGAATCCCAGCCGGATTCGGCCTCGACGTGCGCGAGTACCCAGACCGGCGGGAGCTCCGGACAGGTCGTCGCGGTGACGGCGGTGATGGTTCCCAGCTCCCGGGATGCGAGGGCAGGGAGGGCCGACGCGTTCACCGTGGTCGCCGATATCGCGGTGGCGAGGCTTCCGGTGACGGAGGCGATGAGGACCAGCGGGAGGAGAAGGACCGCGACCAGGACGCCGCAGGCGATGGAGACGCCGCGCATTCGATGTCACTCGTCGTTGTCGGGCGTTCGGGTCGGCAGGGTCGGCAGAGGTGTGTGGCCGTTGAGGCTGCGATAGCGGGTGTTCTGCTGGCAGTCGGCGAATGGTCCGAGCGGGGTCAGAAGCTCACGCAGACACGGGTCGAGGTGGTCGCGGATCCAGATCGACATGGCGACGCCGGGTTCTGCTGCGAGTTCAGTCCAGGCGCGCCGGAGTGCCTCCAGGCGGAACACCGCTTCGGCGTGCTCCCACCACAGCGGGCACCAGGTGAGCTCTCCGCGGAGCGGGCGGGCGATGACGGAGGTGACTGTCTGGTGCACCCAGTCGATCAGGGCGTCGATGTCGAGCTCGCCCTCGTCGGGCTGTGCGCTCGTCAGCGAGGCCGTCTCGGGAATGGGCATGCCGTTGAGCAGCTCGTCGATCAGGTCGGTCTGATGCGTGCGCCACGCCTCGAGGGCCTGGACCCTTCCCAGGAGTTCCTCGATCAGCTCTTCCGGCGTTCGAGCGGCGGCCGCGCCGGACTCGGGGGTCGTCATGGTCGGTCTCCTGGGAGCGGCCCCGCGGTGTCGTCGGGAGTGCTGGGGGCGACGCGATTGACGGGGTTGTCGGTACCGAGCGCTGCCGCGGCGGCCAGCCGGAGCTCGGCGAGGGCGATGTCGGCGTAGTCGCCGATATCGATGTGCTCGCGCTCGCGGTACCAGGGGTGGAGGATGCCGAGCCCGGCGCGGCGGCCGGTCGAGAGCAGGACGGCCCGGTCCCGTGGGATCGCGCGTAGCGCTGATGCCGGCATGACGGGTTCGCGGGCTTCGGAGTACTGCCGGGAGGTCCGGGTGCGGTCGACGCTGGTCGAGATGCGCTCGACGTGGTGGTCGCCGATCAGGCCGGACAGTTTCTGCAGGAAGGCATGGTCGTCGACGCCGGCTCCGACGAGCTTGATCGTGGCCGCCGACCACAGGGCCTGCGTGCCCTGCTCGCCCCACACACCGACGCCCTGCTGGTAGCTCTGCAGCATGGTCAGGACCTGGATACCGCGGGAGCCGTAGTGGCTGTAGAGCTGCGGTAGGGCCCGGATCGGGCAGATGTTGGCCGCCTCGTCGAGCACGGCGACCACGGGCGGTTCGAGTCGTCCTCCCGATGCCTGCGCGAGGAGCTCAGCGATCTCGAGGATCCGGTCCACGAGTGCTGTGACCACGGGTGCCGCCGTTCCGGCTCCTTCCTTGGACAGCAGCTGAACGGTGGCCCGGCCCTCTCGGCCCGCGGCGAGGAGATCCCACAGGTCCAGTTCGTTCGGCGGGTCGACGACGAGCGAGTCGCCCCAGGTGTCGGGAGGGGTGATCCACCGCATCAGCCGTTCCGAGGTGAGCGACTTCGTAGCGGTGCGAGCGGTTTGGAAGATGCCCTTCGTGGTCACGTCCGCGCCGGAGAGGGTGGCCTCGAGGTCCGCGGCCTCGGTCTCGGCACCGGCCTGGTCGAGGGCGGCGATGGCGTCACGACGTCCCGGCTGCAGCCAGGCCACGACATCCCGCATCGTCCCTCCGCTGATCGCTGCCGCGAGCAGAGTTGCGGTGAGGACCTGCTCTGCAGCGGAGTGGAAGAACGGGTCACGGCGCTCGCCGCCGATGGTGCCGACGAAGTGGCCGGCGAGCCTGGCGGCGGCTTCGACCCGTTCGGTCGGGTCGGCGTCGGCGATGCTGCGCAGCGGGTCCCACCACCAGGTCTGCTCGGCGTGGGCGATGCGCTGCGGGTCGAAGGTCCACACGGGGCCCGCCTGTCCTCGCATGCCCGCGGTCAGGGCCCAGAGGTCGGCCTTGTTCGAGGTGGCGACAACGAGACCGGGCGCGGAGAGAACCGTGGGAACGGCGATGGCGCTGGTCTTGTTGGACCGTGGCCCCATGATGACGAGGGCGACGTCCTCCCATGACATCCAGACCTCGCGTCGATCGATCGTCAGCAGCCGGATACCTCGGTCGAACGAGTCGGCGGCGCCGGCCGTAGGCCGGAGCTGGCGTGCCCTGGATCGTGCGGCGTCACCGGTGAGCTCACCGAGGTCGCTCGCGCGAAGCATCGAGCGGCGGGGGTCGCCGCGGCGTCCGCGATTGCGGAGCAGCACTACCCCGAGCAAGCCGGCCACACCCAGCTCGACTGCGGTCAGCACGATGATCACAAGAACGAAGATCGAGGTGATCGCGCCCGGGACGAGGACGGCCTCTGATCCACCCCGCGCCAGGGCGCCCAGGATCGGACTTTCGATCAGGGGGATCGACCAGGTTCCGAGCCCGGTCAGCGACGCGGTTCCGGAGGCGACCCACACGTTCCCGTTGAGCAGCACGGCCAGCGAGATGACACCCAGCAACGTCAGTGGTGCCATTGCTTCCCGTAGCCCTCCCGGAGTCACGAGGCGTCCTGGCGGAAGGCGCGGTCGGTGTCGTGCAGTGCGATCTCGCTCGGTGTGAGCGTCAGCGCGACGGGGAGACCGACCCGCTGGCCGGACTTGATGAGGTACTTGCCCCGCCCCGGGTGGATGCGGCCGGCGTGCCATGTCGGCGGGGCGGCCCAGGACGTGATGAGCGCCGCCTCGCCCTCGCTGAGCGAGGTGATGCGGCGGAGGCCATCGAGCTCCTTCTCAGCCATCCCGCCGAGAAGCAGGACGCCGTTGCGGGAAGCCATCCCGCGGGCCTTCGCCCGGTCGGACTCGGTGGGCAGGGCTTCGAGGTCGTCGAGGGAGTGGGTGATCTGGAACGAGACGACGCCGCGATGGCGGCCCAGTCTCGTGATCCGGTCGGACCGTTCGACCAGGCCGGGTGCGACGCGGAGCGCTCGCCAGAGCTCGTCCTGCACCTGGACGACGTTGCGGCGCCGTGAGCCGTACGCGGCGGCGTCGGTCAGGGCGGCGGACCAGGCCCAGGAGCAGAGCATCGCTGCGGCCACGACGTCGTCGTCATCGTCGTCGAGCGCGCTGATATCCAGGGACAATGCGGGGGTGTCGGGGTCGAAGCGGGCGGTGCTGGGACGGTCGAAGATGCCCCGGATGGCGCCCTCGCACAACAGGCCGAGCGCGTTGATCAACGAGCGGGCGCTACGGCCGTAGTCGAGCTGGTCGTCGCACGCCGCGATCGTCATCAGCTCAGGTGCACCGAAGACGAGGACGGCCAGGACGTCGGGGATCAGGGGTTCACGATCTCCGGCGGTGGACACGGCACGGTCGAGCGCTGCACCGAGCAGCCGTCGTTCGGTGACGTCGGGTTCGTTGCGACGAACGATGGTCACGAGCGCATCGAGGAGCGACAGCCGTCGCGCCCGCAACGTCTCGAGCAGCCGTGTCCGGTCGGCGTCGGGGGCGTTGCGCAGCGCGGCGCGCAGCGGGCCGGCGTCGAGAGGGTTCAGGGCGTGCAGGCCGCGGCCGAGTCGCCAGACCGCGCCGTCGAGCGCGTGGACCAGGGCGGTGTACTCGCCCTTGACGTCGCCGGGGACCACGGCGCGCATCCCGAAGCCCACCAGGCCCGCCAGGAGGCGCTTCGTGATCGAGGACTTGCCGATGCCCGGCTGTCCCTGGACCCACACACCGGTGTTGGACACGAGACCGGTACGCAACCAATGGGCCGGATCGAGACCGACCGGCTCGGCGGTGTGCAGGTGCCGCCCGACCGGCACGCCGCGGACGTCGGATCCCGACGAGGTGGCGAAGGGAAACAGCCCGCAGATCTGGCTGGTGGTGCCGGCGAAGCGGCTGCCGGCCTCGACGTGCGCGGCACGGCCGCCTCCGGCTACGGGCCAGCCCCAGCTACGGGGGACCGGATCCGCGCTGTGGTCCGCGATGGTCATGTGTGTCTCCTCAGCGGTGGTGGCGGTGGGTGAGCAGATCGGCCGGGTCGATGCCGATGCCGAGCGAGGCAGCGAAGCCGGCGGCCTGCGCGCCACGCAGCCGTCGCAGCCGCAGCTTCGACTGGCCGGCTCTTTGCTCGACGTCGGCGATGGCGGCGGGAAGATCGTCGTCGTGGAGCACCGTCGTCGTGACGTAGACGGTGAACCGGCCGACGCCGGCGCCACGTGCTTCTTCGCGTGCGGACTGCAGGGCACGGGCCCGGTCGTCGCGTTCGCGCTGGGTCTCGTCGCGGCGGGTGCGTTCGGCCCAGGCCCGGCGGACCTGACCCGAGGTCAGCTCGGCTTCGACCTTCGCGGCGGCCTGGTCGGCGGGGTAGGGCTGGTAGAGCCAGGTGGTCCGCCGGGGGAACGGGCCGGGGGAGAGGAGAGGCCCGAGGACTCCGGATCCGACGGCCTGGCGCGGCGCTTCGCGCAGAGCCCAGGAGACGGACAGGCCGCCTTCGTGGCGGTAGACGTCCCAGCGTTCGCTCGCGGCGACCGGGCCCGCCTCGCTCCAGGCCATCACTGCGTTCGACTCGGACAGCCGCGCGAGCTCGGGCCGTAGGTGCGGTTCGAACGCGGCCCGGATCCGGCCGGTCAGCCAGCCGGTGGTGGCCCGTCCGAGTACCGCGACGCCGCAGGCGGCGAGCTGGTTCTCGATCGCGGGGAGTCGTCGGCCCACCTCGACCGCGGCGGCCAGCAGGTCGGCCGGGCGTGGTGTCGCGCGGGCCGGGTCGAGGCAGATCGAGACCCGGGTGTCGGTCTCGGCCGTCGTGGCCGGGGTGAGCTCGGCCAGCTCGGTGAGGATGCGGCGGGACAGCTCCGGCGCGGAGGGGTCGAGGGCGCCGGCGATGTGGTCGCGCACGGTCGTCCCGCCAGCGGGCGCGGTGTCGACGGTGACGGCGAGATGGCGGGTCAGCGGGACGTAGCCGAGGTCGGCCAGCAACACACCCCAGGAGGCAACCCACCTGTCGGCGTGCTCAGGATCGGCGAGGTCCAGGCCGATGGGGGAGCAGCGCAGGACGGCGGTGAGGGTTCCGTTGCGGCGGTGCCAGAGCAGCGCGTGGCGTCCGCCGCGTCCGTCGTCGATGTCGAGAGGGCGGAGGGGTGCGAGCACCCCGGGTAGGTCTGCTGCTCGGGGGTGTTCGGTCAGTACCCCGGCCGACAGCTCGGTCCAGCCGGCCGCCCGCGCTCGATGGAACCTGACCCGCCGCAGCACGATGTCGAGGCCACTCGTTCCGCCGACCCGCACGAACACAGCAGCCACGGTGATCGCACAGACGCCGAGTAGTGGAAGGGCAGCCGACGGCAGGGCGGACACGGCGAGCAGCGGTACCAGCACCGCGAGGAAGAGGATGATCGTCGACGTCGTGGACAGCGATCCGATGCCCCAGCCGCGCTCAGACCGCCAGTTGCCGTAGAGCCGCGGACCGGGGGCGGCATCCTGTTGGTCGAGGCTGCTCATGGACGTTCCTCGGTTTCGTCGCCGGTCATCCCGCCGGCCACTGCCCGCCCGGCCGACGAGGCCGCGGCGCCGAGTGCAGCGGCACCGGCGGCGACGCCACCCGTCGCGGCGGCCGCGGATCCGGCCGCAGCGCCCCCTGCAGCACCGCCCGCGGTCGCGCCTCCCGCCGTAGCGGTAGGCGCCGCCCCGGTCGGAGGTGAGTAGCCGCCCGAGGTCGCCTGCGAGCCGGGACCGCCCGTGTCCATCGCGGCCGCACGGTCCACGGCACCGCGACCGCCGCCCTGATACATCCCGATCGCCCCGGCGGCGCCGAGGAACCCGGATCCGCTGCCTCCTCCGCCGACCTGGGTGCCCGACCACGCGAAGAACTTCAGCAGTGCCGGCATCGCGATCACTGCCAGTAGCAGGACCATGAGTCCGGTGATCATCGTGGCCAGGCCGCCGGCATCGGCGGCACTCGGCGACGACAGGTAGGAGAACCCGATGTAGTAGATGAACGCCGCCGCGGGCTTGTAAGCGACCATGGCGATCAGCCAGACGACGAGCTTGTCCAGCCAGCCTCGGGTGGACCGTGTCAGCGAGCCGGACGCGGCCAGCGGCACCATCGCCGCGAGTACCAACAGGCCGGCCTGGCGCATCGCCATCAGAACCCACTGCACCAGCGACAGCACGGCAGCGACGAGCGACATGAGCAGAACCGGGAACGTCGCGTCGGCGTCGGTGAGGATGTCGCGCATCAACAGCGCGAAGTCGTTGGACGCACCGTTCAGCAGCTGGCCCGCGATCGCGTCACCTGCTCGGAGTGCGCCCTGCAGCACGACCAGACCGAGCGCCGAGACGGCCGCGTAGCGGATGAGCCCGGTCGCGACCATGATCAGCGGTTCGCTCTTGCGGGACAGGATCAGCCGGATCGACTGCACGAGGACGGAGCCGACCAGGATCACCAGGATCAGCTCACGTGTGGCGCCCTGGGCTGCGGCGACCGCGGGGTCGTTCGGGTTGATGCTGTCGGTCTCGGTCCACCAGGTCGCGGAGGAGACCACCAGCTCGGCGGCCCCACGAGCGACGTCGGTGATGATGCTGTCGAACGCCGACGCCGCGGCGCGGCAGCCCAGGTCCACACCGCAGTCGTCCGCCTTCTGCAGCAGGTCGGCGCTCATAGCTGGAACGCTCCGACCAGCAGCGCCGCGACCGAGGCCAGCGCAAGCCCGCCGAGCACCCACGCCGATCCGACGAGGCCTTCGTAGGCGGTCGCCGACCGGTTGCGTCGACCGATGATCAGCATGAACGCGCAGATCAGGATGCCGAGGACTCCGGAGACGAGAACGCCCCACTTGAGCCAGCCGAGCAGTTGGTTGGCCAGCTCGCCGAGACCCGGAGGCACGACAGGGCCGGGGTTCGGTACCTGCTGTGCCAGCCAGAGCGCCGCGAGCGTGTTCATCGGTCCCGCCCGGGAGTGCGACTTATGGCAACCCTTCGAGCAGGTGCGGCGCGGGAGGCGTCGGGGAAGCGACGCTCCACGGCAGACCTCAGATCGAGTACAGCGTTCGCGAAGCTCCTCAGACGGCGGGGGAGATCGCCATGGCTGCCTGAGAAAAGGCCCCGGAGCTCCTCTGTCGGAGCAGGAGTTTCGGTCCAATGCCGGACGAGCGGCATCAAGACGACCGACGAGGTGTGCGGCTCGATCAGTCGGAGTCTGGCTGTCACCGATCTACTCGGCTGGGATAGATCCGCCGCATTGACTGCGAGCACCGGCCGACGTCCGGCTGATGCGCCGACAAGCTGTGCGGCCCGCGCGGCCTGTACCAGCGAGTCGCCGCTGGACCTGCAGACGAGGATGTCGACGCGCTGGTTTATGGATACCCCACGATCCGTCGCGCCGATCGCGGCGGCGATCGTCGTCGTTCCGACGCCACCTGAAACACCCACCACCGAGACTCCGCGGCGACGTCGCCCAGACCTCGACTCTGGTCGCGTCGCCCAGCCTGCTGATGCATTTGGACTCGTCATCCGGCACCTCCCTCCACGTTGGAGGAAGCATGTGGTCCGGGGCCTGCTGCGTTGTTGCTTCTCGTGGCCGAGCCGTGACCACATCCTGACCACGCCGTGGTCACGGTGACCGCAACCTGGTCGACATCTCGAGCCGAGGAAGTCGGGTGACGGCTCATCGAGAAGTGATTGCGGAAGTCTGCGCGACGGAGCGCCGCCGGTGGCAGGCGGTCGAGCATCTCTCTGCTACCCGGTTTGCCGTCGACCGGTGACTGCGCGCGCAGTCACCGGGATATTGGCGAGTCGCATACGGTTCGTTGCCGGCCTGGTCGCTGGGATGGGCGGCCGTTGTGCCGCATATCGACCGACGAAAGGGCCCCAGGTCCCAGTTCCAGTGGTGCCAGGTGGAGATGGGGCTCGAGATCCGCCGGATCAGGGACCGGCCACCGACGCCACCCGGGGGGGGCGCCGACGTCGCGGACCAGGTCTCGGAGATGCTGGCCCGCCTCGGCGACGTCGAACACGGCCTGGCCGCGATCGCCGGCGCCTTCGAAACCGGGGCCGGCGCCGAGGGCGACGAGAGCGGCCCGATCGCCCTCACTCCGCCCTGCGCTGGGCGGCCCTCGACGAAGAGGAAGCCGTCTCCAAGGTGGAAGGCGTTGGGCGACTGGGTGGCCACCGTCCTCAACGCCCAGTACCGCCTCACCCGCGCCGAGCTGCCCGACTGCTGGCCCGTGCACCCGCGCGCGGTCCGCGAGCTCGCCTGGCTCCGCACCTGCCACGTCGCCGCATCCGCGCCGTGCCCCGGCCCCGACGTGGTCGCCGAATGGCGCGTGCGCTGGCTTCCCGCCGCCCTGCACAACCCACCAGCGCGATCGACCCCCGCGAATGCGCCCCCGGCCGGCACCGGCTCACCGAAGAGGAACGCCGACTCCACGAGCTCGCCCTCGAACGGGCGGCCAGGAAGGGCCAGCCGGTGCCGCAACTGGCCGCCGAGACCGGCCCCGACCGGCCCCGCTACCTCCCCGCCCGGTTTCCGCCGCGGCGCAGCCACGACCCCGGCAGCGACGGCTTCGACACCACCACCCGCCCGCAGAGCCTCGACCACGAGACCCCGGCCCCGCCGAGTGGCCCTGAGCATTGGCGGGCGTACTACCTCGACGCCCGCGACGCCGACCTCCAACACCGCACCGAGCAACGGTGACCAGTGACCGCGGGCCCGCCACAACGGCTGGAGCGGGGGGGTGGTTGGTGCGTCGACGAACCCAGCGTCGGGATCGTTGTGGCCTTCGCGGGCCTGGCCACGACGAGCCCGTCATCTCGGCCTACGTCGTCGCCGACCGTGGGAGACAGGGGTGCCGTTGAGGGCCGCGTCACCAACGGCGACGACGTGCTGGGCGCGTGGCCGCTTAGTGGGCCGATCGAGCTGGGATCAGCGCGAATCCGACTGCAGCGGCGACGAGTGCGGCTGCGGCCGCCGCGCCGAAGGCCTGTTGGAAGCCGGCGTCCCCTGCCCCGGCCGAGAGGCTCAGTGCAGCGATGCTCGAGACCGTGGCTACGCCGATCGAGGCTCCGAACTCGTGGAAGGTGCTGAGCAGGCCGGAGGCGATGCCGGCCTCCTCGTGGGCGACCTGGCCGAGTGCGGTGGCCGAGGCGACGACGAAGAGAGCGCCGATGCCGAAGGCACCGAAGCTGACGCCGATGGTCGTGGCGAGGGTCGTAGTCCATAGGGCCGGGACGAGCAGGCCGATCGCCGCGACAACCATGCCGCCGGCGCCCAGGGCGCGCGCGCCCAGCCGCCCGATCAGGCGCCCGCCGAGGTTCGCGCCGGTCATGGTGGCGAGGGCGATGGGCAGGAAGAGCAGGCCGGTCACGAGGGGGCCGTGCCCGGCGGACTGCTGGAAGTAGAACGTGCCGAGGAAGAAGATCGCGACCATGAGAGCGGTAGCGATGAGGATGACGAACACACCGGCGGTCACCGGTCGGCGCCCCAGCAGGCCGAGGTCCATGAGAGGCGAGCGAGCCGTCTTCTGCCGCCAGGCGAACAGCAGGTAGAGAACGATCGCGGCGCCGGCGGCCACGAGAGTTGTGACGCTGGCCCAGCCGGCTTCACCGGCGACGGTGAGTGCGTAGATGGCCGAGCCCGTCGCCGCGGTGACCAGCAGTGCACCGAGGATGTCGAGGGTGCCGCGTGATTCGGCCAGGGCCGGCAGGGTCGGCAGTACACGGAGCAGGCCGACGAGAACGATCACGCCGACCGGGATGTTGATGAAGAAGACCCACGGCCAGCCCGGTCCTGCGGTGATCAGACCGCCGAGCAGGACGCCGACGGCGGCTCCGCCGCCGCCAAGCGCCGACCAGATGCCGAGTGCCCGATTGCGTTCGTCACCCGAGAACAGGCGGACCACCACGGACAGGGCCGCCGGCGAGAGCATCGCGGCGCCGAGCCCCTGTGCGATCCGGCCGGCGAGCAGCATGGTGGCGTTACCGGCGAGTCCGGCCACGAGGGATCCGATACTGAACGCGGAGAGTCCGGCGTAGACGATCGCCTTTGCACCGAACAGGTCTGCGCTGCGGCCGCCCAGCAGCATGAACCCGCCGAACGTCAGCGTGTACGCGGCGACGACCCATGTGACCGCTTCCCGGGACAGGCTCAGATCGATGCCCATCTGCGGCAGCGCGATGGCCACGACCGTCACGTCGAGAATCAGCATGAACTGCGCCGTTCCGAGGAGACCCAGCGCTGTCCAGCGCTTCGGGTGCAGCCCCTGTTCGACGCCGGGTTGGTCCTGCGCGGTAGACATCCGAGCCTCCTAAGTTGAACACTGGTGTTCAGGTTCCGAGTGCTACCGTAACTCATACGTGGCTGTACGAGAAGTGAGGCTGGTTTGACGATCCAGACGACGAGATCGGGCACACGACGCGCCGACGCCCAGCGGAACGTGGAGCGCATCCTCGACGCCGCGGTCACCTGCCTGGCCCGACGTCCGAGCGCGACGATGGCCGAGATCGCGAAGGAAGCCGGCTTGGGACGGGTGACGCTCTACGGGCACTTCGCATCCAGACCGGAACTTGTCGACGCCGTGGTTGCCCGGGTCATCGACCGGGGGGAGTCGAACCTGGCCGCGGTCGATCTCGCCGGCGATCCTCGTGAGGCGCTGGGTCGACTGATCCGCACCAGCTGGCAACTGGTCGACGAGTCGAAATCGGTGATCTCAGCGGCCTGGAACGAACTCCCGGCCGAGCGCATCCAGCAGCTGCACAAAGCGCCGGCAGCACGTGTGGAGCAGCTGATCGAGCGTGGTCGCGAGGAAGGGCAGTTCCGCACCGACATGCCTGTGACGTGGCTGGTCGCCGTGCTCCACCAGATCCTGCACGGAGCGGCCACGGAACTCGCGGCCGGCAACCTCGACGCAGCACACGCCCCGGAACTGATCACCTCGACGGTCATGTCACTGCTCGACCGACGTTCGTCAGCGCTGATCAGCGTAAGGCCGCCGCCGGCCGGTGCGGACGCATGTCACTGTGTGGTTTCAGGTGACGTCTGACCGAACATCGTCAGTTGATCATTGACGGGCGAGCGTGTCGTGGACGCCGGCTCCGGTGACGTGGAGTCGGGTGATCGGGGCGAGGCTGCGGCGGGGTCGGACGGCAATCTCGTCGCCGTTGTGTAGGACGCGGACGTGGGTGTCCTCGACGATGACTGTGACGAGCTTCCCCGCGTGACACGGGCCGAGCTTGATCCGCTGGCGGGCGACCATGATTCGGCCGCTGGCGTGGACCTTCCGTTGGGTCTGAAGCGATCCTGCGGGAAGCGGTGGTGGAAGGAGTCGTGTGGCGGCTTGGCGGGCGCCGTGCAGGGCGGGGAGCTTGGCCGCCGGGATCGGGCGGGGCCGGTCCCGATAAGGGCGCCATCGGCGATGGCGTGCATGAGGTGACCGTCGCGGCGCAGCGCGATGCGGCGCCCGGCGCAGCCGAACCCGACAAGGTGCCTGCTCCCGTCGAGGACGATCTGGCCGTCCTTGTTCACCTCCCGCTCGAGCTCGATCGCCGGGCCCGCTGCGAAGGGTGCGTGCGCTCCGCCGGGGCGCCGTAGGTCGGCGGATGCGGGTGGTGGGCCCGCGGGGCGGACGCCGCGCATGCTCAGGTGCCGTAGGTCACCAGGGCTGAGCCGGGAGGCGACGGTGCGGCCTCCGCCTCGCGTCGTGCCGTCGCGGGACGCGCGCTACCCGCGAGATCTTCCCGATCGCACCGCATTCCACGGCGAGACCGCACCTACGGGCCGGGATCCGCGTGGCAGCCGGGGCCGGTCACCGTGACCGTGCTCGTCGTCGTGCTGGGGCTCGATCTCTGGACCCGGACACAGCTTGTGAAGCCCCAACCGTCGAGGGCAAACCGGGCAGGCAGTCCGGACGCGAAGCCCTGTCCGTCGGAGCCACCTCCGGCCCGCTCAATCCCGAGGCTTCGACGCTCGGCGGCCCGGTCGTGGCGGACACGATCCGCTACTGCGCCCCCGCCGAGCACTTTGCGGCCCTGACCGAGACCGACTGCGAGCCGAGGCGGAGACGGGCGCCATCGTGGCCCCGACAGCTCATCGGTGGGGTCGGCGCGGGTCACGGTCGATGAGTCCGACGCCCGCGATTGCTCGTGAGCCGCGCCTTGTGGCGCTGCTCCAGCCGGTGGCTCGCTGTTCCGGGGTCGAACTACCCGGCATGAGCAGTGCGCTCGCCGTGGGGCCGGTTGGAGCATGACAGGTTGGGCCCCGCGCTGCGGCGATCAGCTCGTGGCCGTGCCGGTGGTCGGCCGGGCCAGGCGGTTGATCACCGGGTAGGCCGTCGCTAGGCCGAGCACGACGCCGATCTGCATGAGGAGCACGAAACTGATCTCGCTCGCCGGTGGCATGAGCGTGCCGACGTGCAGCACGACCATCCAGCCGACCATGCCGACGTCGAAAGCGAGGATGGTGACGACGGCGACCATCCCGGCTCGTCGGACCGTCGAACCCGTACCGGGGGACGCGCTCGCTGCGGCCCGGGAGGACAGCTCGAAGAAGAACAGCAGCGCGAGGGCGATCGCGGCGATGACTGCGATCATCGCCCACATGCCGAGCCCGGCGATGGTCCACCCGGTGACGGCCACCAGGGGTACGCCCACGAGGTGGGCCAGCACGGACGCGGCTCCGCCGGGCAGCCCGGCCGTCACCGTCGTAGCCGGGGCGACAGCGTCGGTCTGCGCCGTGGGGCTGTTGCCCGTGCGACCCCAGCGGGCGTAGGCCCACACGGCCAGCGGTCCGAGGTAGAGCGCGGTGACCGGCCAGACGACCTCCATCGAGCGGGAGGGCTGGCGGTGCCCGAGCAGGTAGAGGTCGCCGAGGATTGCGACGGCCGAGACCACGGCGACCACGAGGTAGATCCACGCCACCGGTGTCACCCACCCTGGAAGGTTCGAGTCCATGGTCATCATGTTCACGCGATAGTCCCCGTTCAGCCTGTCCGGTGCCAGCCGTAACCGACCATAGCGAGGCACGTCGTCCTGCATCATGATCCGGCGTCCGGTGGAGATGGCGCTCGGGGCACCCGAAGCCCCGGAGCTTCTCCCGGAAGATCACCGTTCGGGATCAGGTTGTGTCTACCGGATCGGCGAGCCCGACCAGTATCTCGCGTGGGCCCGTGTAGGGATCGCGGCCGTGCGCCGTACGGATGTTGTCGACGAGGAGCAGGTCGCCGCTCTGCCACGCGTCCCGCACGGAGTGTTCCCCGTAGGCGTCCCTTATCCGCGACACGACGTCCCAGCCGATGGGGGTGCCGTCTCCGAAGCGGGTGGTCACGGGTAGCCCGTCCGCCCCGAACATGTCGAACAGGTCGTTGCGCGCAGCCGGCCCGAAGATCCACTCGCTGTAGAACGCTATGTCGTTGAACCAGCAGCGCACACCGGTGACCGGGTGGCGCAGGACGGCCGGGCGTCTCTGCCGGGTACGCAGCCGACCACCGGGCCTCCACTCGACGTCGATCGCGTGGGCGCGGCAGTAGCGCTCGACCCAGGCTCGATCTCCGGACCCGAAGGACTCCGCCCACGACGGACCGATCTCGCCGTTGTAGTTGCGGATCAGGAGCCACCCGTCGCGCTGACACCGACGAACCAGGCTCGGGGGCAGGGCCTCGAGCACGGCCGAGGAGTCCACGAGGACGGTCGACCCGCCGTCGACCGGTGGGGTGAGGCAGACGAACATCATCAGTGCCGGGAACGAGTCACAGTAGGCGAGCTCGTGGTGCGGGCACATCGAACCCGAACGTGGCCACCGGGTGGACGAGTAGATGCGGTCGGAGTACGCCGCCCGCGGCGCGAAGCGTTCGCGGTCGGCCATCAGACCGTCGGCGAGCATCCTCACAACATCACCGGCCAACACCGGCTCGTACAGGCCCAGGCCACGGACCAGGACCGCGCCGTGCTCGGTCACTGCCGCACGCAGCACCCGACGTGATTCGAACGCCCACCGAAAGGGGTCATCGGGATCTGCTCTCAACAGTGCCGGCGCGCCGACGCGGCGTTCGACCTGAATCTCGTGAAGCCGGCCGGTGGACGCCATGTCGACTTCCCGTGCCGAGCGGTCGGCTCTCATGTCGTCCCCGGGATGGATCTAGTGGGCAGCTCGCGCGCCGGGTTGCCGCCCCACGTCTCGCCGGCGGGTACCTCCTCGCCCTTCATGACGAACGAGTCCGCTTCGATCACTGTGTCGTCCCCGAGGGTGATGCCGTAGTGCACGAACGCGCCGGTGCCGAGCGTGACGCGGGACCCGAGCACGGTGTGGTCGGACTTGAACGCACCGTCCTCCTGGGAGTGGTTCTGGATGATGCTGCGCTCGTTGAACATGCAGTCGTCGCCGATGAAGACGAACGACCGCTCGACCAGCGCGCCGCCGTCGTCGTAGAGCCGAGCCCCGACATGAACTCCGTTGAGGCGATAGACGGGCCCCTTCAACGGGGTTCCGTTGAACAGCATGAGATGGCTCGATGCCGGCACCTTCCAGAACCGCTCGTGACCCCAGAACACCGGCTCGTAGATCGAGCACCCGTTGGGCGCCCGCAGCTGCTGTCGGCGTAACACCATGTCCACCAATGAGAACCACAGGACGGTGAAGACCACGATGACAACCTGCGCGATGACGATCTCCAAGGCACCAAGGGTTACCTCGAACACCGCCACGGCGGGAACGAGCAGAGCGATCCCGGTCACGTAGAGCCAGCGGACGAGCAACTGAAATGCCATCGTGAGAAGGTTGTGCCGGTTCTTCTCACGCAGGGCCCGCCGCAGCTTGTCGTCGCTGAGTCCCAGCTGGGTATCACGTGCCACGGTGCGCGGTATCTCGAAGCAGGGCGAGCCGAGCAGACCGACGTTCTTCCGCACCGGCCCGTCGATGGGAATCATGACCTTGGTGCCGAGCAGGCAGTTGTTCCCCACCCTGCCCTGCGACGGATAGGCGATCCGGTTACCGAAGAAGCTGTGCGTTCCCACAACGGTCCGCGAGAGGCGGAACGAGGTGTTTGAGAAGTCCGCGTTGACGATCGAGAGGTCGTCGGCGACGACGGTGCCCGTGCCGATCGTGGCGAGGTACGGGGTCTCGTGCCTGATGACCAACCCGAAGTTGTTGCCCGTCTGCACGAGCGGTCGCAGTTCGTAGCCCAGTAGCTGCAGGTAGTGCGGGATCGCCGAGCTGTCGCCGAGCAGCCTGGTGAAGAACGCGTTGTTGGTGGTCGCCGCGACGGCCCGGTGCAGGAAGTAGTGGATCCCGTAGAGCGGGTAGACGCGATCCGGGCGGACGGCGAGGGCGAGCAGCCGAGGGACCGTGAGTACCGCCACGAACGCGACGAGCAGGACACCCGACATCAGCGCCAAGGTGAGTCCGAGGATCTCGGCGTAGAAGTACCAGTGCCGGAAGGCGTCGGGTCCCGGGGCGAGCAATGAGGCGAGCTGAGGTATCTCGCGCAGTAGGAAGGCGAGCCCACCGAGCCCGACCGGTACCGCGAACCCGACGGTGCCCACCAGCAGCAGGACCGAGTAGACGACCTTACGAAGGCGTCGGCACGGCGCGGGAGGAACGGTGCAGTAGTTCACGCCCGCCGGCCGCGCCGGCGACCCGTGCCAGCGTTCCCCCGCCGGCACGACCTGACCGCTGAGCAACGCCGAAGTGTGTCCGAGCTGGCCACCGTCGTCGATCCGCGTGCCCAGTTCGAGAACTGTCGCCTCGCCGACGAACACGTCGGTTCCGAGGGTGACCGAGCCGGTCTCGATGGCGCCGTCCCGCGCCCGGTAACACGGGAGCAGGGCATCCTTGCGTACGACCGAGCGGTCACCGATCGAGAGCAGGTCGGTGCACACCGGCACGGACTGAGCTAACAGCACCACGTCCCGCCCGATCCGTGCACCGAGAGCGCGCAGGTAGAGAACATAGATCGGCGAACCCCGGAACAGGACCAGTGGGTTGAGGCGCACGACCGTCTTGACGACCCAGAACCGGACGTAGCCCAGGCTCCACACTCGTATCGACCGGGGCTTCCATCGGCCGATCAGCACCCACTTCACCACGATGGGGAACACACACAGGAAGCCGAAGCCGGCACCGCCGACGACGACAGCTCGCACGTAGAGATCGAGCAGGCTCGGCGAGGCGATGAACCATTCGTAGCCTCGGTAGAGCACGAGCGCCATGAGGTAGGACCAGCCCAGGACGAAGCCGACCTGCAGCACTCCGCAGAGGACGTAGCCGGAGGTGCCGACTCGCCGGAGAGGTTCCGGCCGGTCCAGGACCACAGCAGGTTCGTCCGGCGAGCTCGACGAGGCGACGTGGTCGCGGAGCTGTCCGGCCGGCGCCAGGGCGGCGGCCAGGGCGACGAGGGTCGGATGGGCGTAGACGTCCTGCATGGACGGCGTCGGCAACAGGGGGTCCTTGCGGACGCGCGCGCAGAACTTCGCCATCATTAAGGAGTCAGCACCGAGGTCATCGAAGAAGTTCGCCTCGGCCGGTACCTCTCGCTCGACCACGGAGACGAGTACCTCGCCGAGCCGTGTCGCAAGCCCGGCCGCATCGGGTCTGACCCCCTCCTGGCTGGGAGCCAGGAACGTTGCCAGAGCAGCCAGGGTCGGATGGGCGTAGACGTCCCGCATCGACAGCGCGGGCAGATCGGGATCCTTGCGGACGCGAGCACAGAGCCGTGCCATCGTCAGCGAGTCCGCGCCGAGGTCGTCGAAGATGTCCGCCTCAGCGGATACCTCCTCGCGGTCGAGCACGGCGCAGAGGATCCCGGTCAGCCGAGCGACGGTGACGTCGCGCGAGGGGGCTTCCACCGGTGCTTCCGTCGGCAACGCGAGTCCGGTCGTCAGACGCCGCAACGTGGGGTGCTGGTAGATGTCCTGCATGGCCAATGACGGCAGCTCGGGGTGCTTGCGGACCCGGGCGCAGAACTGGGCCATCGTCAGCGAGTCCGCGCCGAGGTCGTCGAAGAAGTGCGCGTCGACGGGCACCCGGTCGCGGCCCAGCACCCCGCCGAGCACCTCGACCATCAGCACCTCGAGGCTGTTCGGGGCGAGAGCGGTCTCCACCACCCGGACGGGTGCCGCAGGTGCGGCACCATCCGGCGCGGACCCGGCCGCACGGGACGCGGCGTCGCTGGGAACCACCGCCGAGGGCACCGGCTCGAAACGGCGGCCACGCGGGCACCCGACCCCCTCGATCCGGCCTCGGTACTCGAGCCGGCCATCGGAGGTGACGCGGCCCAGGTCACCGGTTCGGAAGATCCGTTTCGACGGATTGCCGGGTATGTCGAGGACATCAGGGACGAACGCCTCCCGCGCGAGGTCGTCCCCGTCGCCATGGCCGCAGGCGAGCCCGAGCCCGGCGATCCCGATCTCACCGACCCCACCGTGCTGCAGGACTCGTCGCGGATCGTTGGTGTCCAGCACGACGACCCTGTAGGTCGGCAGGGGAGTACCCAAGGACGGTGGCTCTCCCGGACGCAGCTCGGTCCAGGTGGCCGCGACGGTCGCCTCCGGTGGGCCGTAGGTACCGATGAGTCGTCGCCCGGGGCGCTGCCAACGTGCGATCAGCTCCGGCGGGCACAGGGCGCCCGATACGAGTACGAGCCTCAGTGAGAGCAGACGCTCGTCGAGGCCGGCGAGGGTCGCGGCATCGGTCCTGAGCACCGTCACGCATCGTTCCCCGAGGAATCGCCACAGCGCCGCTTCTCGCAGGTGCGCACCGACCGGTGGCGCCACGACCGTCGCGCCGGCGACCCATGGCACCCACGTCTCCTCGATCGCGAGGTCCGAACCCGGTGACTGGCCCTGGAACACCCGGTCGTACGGCCCGATGCCGTACACCTCGGCAGCGACACGGACGAAGTTGCAGACGCTGCTGTGCTCGATCGCGACGCCATGCGGACCCCCGTCGTCGTCGATGCTGTACACGATGTAGGCGACAGGGCCACCCGGGGCACCGCGCTCGACATCGAGGAGTCGTTTCGGGCTCTGCTCAGCGATGAACCGCCTGGCGAGGTCGAGCGGGACCACGGTGGTTGCGGTCCGTCCGTCGATCCCGGGCATCCCGGCAAGGACGGTCGAGGTGGACAGCAAGAGGCGAGCACCGGCGTCGGCGATGATCGCCTCGATCTGGACGGTTCTGAGACGCACGTCGAGCGGGACGCAGGCTGCGCCGACCTTGGCGACCGCGATCATCGCGACGAACCTCTCCACCGGATCGTCGAGCAGCAGCACCACCCGATCACCGCCACCGATGTGGTGTAGCCGCAGGTAGCGGGCCAGGCGATTGGCCTCGTCGTCGAGCTCCAGATAGGACAGCACGCCATCGGACGCGTCCACGGCCGTGCGGTCGCCGCTGCTGAACCTGACCATCCAGTCGCATCGAGCCTCGAACAGGTACTCCAGCCGCTCGCCCGAGCGGGCGCGCCTGCCTTGCGCCTGTTGGTGATCGATGAGCACCTGCCCCAGCCCAGCAGCATCGGATCGCGACGCGGTCAGGGGACCTGCTCGGTCGGTATCGACGTGTTCACCCGACCGGATGGCCACATCCGGCGTACGGAGTTGTTCCCAAGTACTCATGCGCTTTCCTCACGCTGAACGGTCCCTCGCCTGCCGCTGGTCGGCGCTCGGACGCCCCTGGGACGTTGGATGCCAGGAGCTGCATCCGATGCGTACCTCTGGCCCAGCGCAGTCGAGGGTGGGACTACTGGTCATCGATTCGGTGCGTCGACCTCTGAGTGCCTCAGGACCCGATGAACCGGGCAGAAACGCCTGGAGCAGACGGAGTAGGCGCTGAGCACGGAAGGAGCTGGTGCTCGGTGCCGGTCGCTCGACATCGCACGCTTCGTGACGAGGAATCCGGAGTGGGTCGCACGTCCTGCGCGGGCGCGCCGGAACGGCCCATGCCGAGCCCGGTTCAGCCGTCGCGACAGCGCCGGCCTGTGTCCGCGATGCGAGTGCAGCGCGCCCGATTCAGGTTGATCAGGCGTGCCGAAGCTCCGCGGCATCTTCCAGCAACAGATCAGCTCAAGACTCGGCGCAGACATCTCCAGCTGGTTCACGCCGGGGAGGACAACGCTGTGGTCGGCGAGCTCGTC
This sequence comes from Pseudonocardia sediminis, assembly GCF_004217185.1. Taxonomy (NCBI): domain Bacteria; kingdom Bacillati; phylum Actinomycetota; class Actinomycetes; order Pseudonocardiales; family Pseudonocardiaceae; genus Pseudonocardia; species Pseudonocardia sediminis. The sequence goes on from NZ_SHKL01000001.1 coordinate 2,615,276, forward strand.
CGGACCGAGGTCGGTCCTGACACGCACGACTCAGTGGCGAGCCCTAGACGGGCGGCCCGCGTATCGCAGCTACCGTCCATCCGCACATCGCGATGAGCGAATGCCGCTGGCCGCCGACGCGGACGACGCCGGGGACGCGCAGGTCCGCGTCGACGGCCCCATGGGCGGGAGTGATCGACGGACGCAGAACCCTCAGAATTAGGCCCAGCAGACGTATGAGGGCTGTCAGCGCCATCAGCGCGGCCGCCGGAACCACGATCTGGGTCACGACAGGCTGCGCGGCATTGACCAGGAGGTGGAGGACTCCGTCGTCGTCGATGTCGACGAGATGAGCCGCTTCCGGCCCCGAGCCGAAGTGCAACAGCGGCTGCAGTACCAGGGTTACCGTCACGATCGCCCGGGCCGAACAGAAGTGGTGCCTGAGCCGACGACAGAGCCACCACATGACCACGGCCGCATGGGCGGCGACAAGCAGATGCGTCGGGTGGTTGCTTCCGAGGTCGGCTGCAAGCGCGCTCAGCACGGCGACCAAGCTGGCGAGGACAAGGACCGGTGTCGACTGAGTCAGTCGGGTCATCTCCGGGCACCTCCTCGCCGGGCAGGGACAGCTCGACGACCGTCGGGCCGACTCGTGACCGCGCTGCCGGACTCGCGCCACTTGCCGGCGGTGTTACCGAACAGGTCGCCAACGACAACGGAACGAGCCTCGACGACATCGTCGGCGAGGCCGTGGGTACCCGGGGTCTGCTGCATCCAGTGTGTGGTCGTCTTGCGGGTCGCGATGGTCTACGGCCCCGGCGACCCCCATGCGGATCGGCTGGTACCCCCATGTTCTCGGCCGCCTGGTCGTTGGTCGACCGCCTCGTCTGAGTCGTGGGGAGCGAGTCATCGACTGGCTCTATGTCGATGATGCCGTCGAGGCCTTCGTGAGAGCATCCGTTGTCGATAAGGCGTGCGGCGCAGTCGTGGATATCGGCTCCGGCCAGCGGGTCACGATCCGGGAGACCGTCGAGCAGGCAGTGGCCCTGTCGGGAGGCGAGGGTCCGTCCACGGTTCGGCGACCGCGCGGACCGAGCCGAGGACCGCGCACACGTCGCCGACATCGCCGCCGCTCGCGACCTCCTGGGCTGGTCGGCCGCCACCACCCTTGACGACGGGCTTCGCTCGACCATCGACTGGTACCGGTGCCAGGCCGTCCCGATCGCCGATCGCCGATCGCCGATCGCCGTGCGCCCGCGGGAGTGGGCTCGTGGCACGGCGATCGGGCGCGACCCCGCCGCTCGGCATGGCCGGTGGTGTTGTGCCGACCGCCTTCAGTCCGGCGACGTGGGCGGCGGCCGGGACGGCGCGCGTAGCCTGGGCGACATGGACGGGCGGCGGTGGGGGCGGATCCTGCTGCTGGCCCTGCCTGTGCTCTTCGGGCTCCTGAGCATGCACGCGCTCGTCGTGGCTCCGGCCACCGGCACCAGCGGAATGCATCATCCCCCGGCCGCGTAGTCCACGTCGGTCCCCGGTTCGGGGGCCGTTGCTGCGACACCGATTGCTACTGCCGCCGGCGACGAGCTAAGCCCACCGACCGGCCATGGCGGACACGACGGTGGCCTAGGCCACCTTTGCACCTATGCCTGGCCGTCCTGGCTGGTATCGGTGCGGTCCTGCTCGCAGTCGCGATCTTCCTCGGCCGTGTGCCGCTTCCCACGTCGACGGGCCGTGCCCGACGGTGGGCGCAGGGAATGTCGGTGGCCCGCCCGCCCCCGGTCTCGAGACGACTCGCCCAGCTCTGCGTGATGCGGAACTGATCGGCCCCCAGCGCAGGAGAGCGCTGGAGCACAGCCGATCACAACGTTCCGTCACGACTGGAGCTCATCCACCATGAAGATCAAGAACGTGGCGCTCGCCGCCACGTCGCTCACCGCTGCCCTCGTCCTGTCCGCCTGCGGCTCCGGAGACTCCCCGGATACGGCAGCCGGTCAACAGCAGCCCGCTGCGAGTTCGGCGGCCTCGCATGGCGCGCAGCAGGACTCGGCTCAGCACAATGCCGCCGACATCGCCTTCGCCCAGGGGATGATCCCCCATCACAAGCAGGCAGTGGAGATGTCGAGACTCGCCGATGACCGTGCGGGCGACGGGGTCAAGGATCTCGCCACCCGGGTCGAGCAGGCCCAGGGGCCAGAGATCGAACAGATGCAGAGCTTCCTCACCGCCTGGGGCGCACCGGAGTCCGGGGCCGTGGGCGGCATGCAGGGGATGATGTCCGGGCAAGAGATGGCGCAGCTCGGGCGGGCATCTGGCGCCGAGTTCGACCGCATGTTCGTCCAGATGATGACCGCCCACCGCGAGGGCGCCGTGCAGATGGCCAGGGCCGAACTCGCGACGGGCATCAACCCGCAGGCGAAGGCCCTGGCGCAGCAGATCATCGACGCGCAGCAGGCTGAGATCACCGAGATGCGGGACCTCCTCGGCTGACCTCGTCGCTGGTGGGGCCGCGGACTCCCCGCGGCCCCACCGGTAGTACACACACCGAGATCCGGCCAGTCGGCGATCCGTCCGCTTCTCGGCATTTGCCCTTCCCCCGGGGCAAGGGGCTATTCATGACATGGCGGGCCCGACCCGGGCCTGTGGATCGGAATAACGAGCGCGAGGAGACCTCTATGGCTGCGACCATGGTGGAGCAGCGTTACCAGGCGGCTCTGGATGCATGTACCAGGTGCCGGGAGTCCTGCGAGGCCTGCCACTACAACTGCTGCCTGCCGGCCGGGCGTACCGACTGCGGCCGGATGTGTGTGGACTGCGCGGCAGTCTGCACGCTGCTCGGAACCCTGCTGGCACGGGGCTCGGCGCTGGCGCCGAAGGTGGCCGCGTTGTGTGCGGAGGTCTGCGATGCCTGCGCCGATCTCTGCGAGCAGAACGACGCCGACCACTGCCGTGCCTGCGCGCAGGCGTGCCGTGAGTGCGCCCGCCAGTGCCGCGCCATCGCCGAGAGCGTGTGATCGTCTGATCGCGCCGGGGTGGAGCGCTGCACGAGCGGTGCTCCACCCCGCTACCGGGCTCGGCCGTCGTCGTCGAGTCCGTCGGAAGGATCGGCGGCCGAGAGGATCGAACACAGCCCGGACTGCTCTAGACCTCGGTCGGTCCGATCCCGCAGCTCGATGATCCGCTGCCGCAGGGTCGACAGGCTCCGCATCGTCGAGTCGATCTCGGCGACCCGGTCGTCGAGAAGTCCAAGGACGTGTCCGCACGGGGCCCGGCCTGCGCGCTGTATCTCGAGCACCGTCTTGATCTCACTCAGACGCAGGCCCGCAGACTTGGCGCGGGTGATGAAGTTCAGCACTTCGAGATCCCCCGCATCGAAGACCCGGTGTCCGGTCGCGGTGCGCGCGGTCGTGGGCAGGAGGCCCCGGGCCTCGTAGAGCCGGATCGCCTTGGCACTCACTCCGGATCGCGCCGCGGCCTGCCCGATGCTCACCGACCCGTCGTCGCTCATTCCCGATCTTCCTTCCTGTTACGGCCCATCGCGCCAACCCCCTCATCGCCCGGACGTTCTCGACCGGGATCGTCCGCTGCACCCGTCTGACACCGCGCCCCGAGGGTCCTACGGCAGGCCGAGCGCGAGGGCCAGCGGCGCCAGGCACAGGACGACGGCTGCGGTCGCCAGTGACCCGACCAGGGAGACGACGCTGGTACCGACCGGGATCGGGTCGGCAGGCGCGGCCGTGTCGGTGAGTACGGCGATCCGTGCGTCCAACGCAGAGCCGGTAGCCGGGCCGAACGCGGCCGTCTCCGCCGGTGCGGTCGCGACCATGCTCAGCAGCGCCCCGGCCAGCGCGGGCACACCGGTGCGCCGGACCGCGGCGCGATCCGCGGCCAGCTCGGCGCGCAGGCGGCGGCGGTGGTCCCAGTGGCGGGCCAGCGGCGCGAAGAACAGGACGTCGGCGCCCGCTCGCCGCAGGAGCCCGCGGAGCGGGTCGCGGCGCTGGAGGTGGGCTTCTTCGTGTGCGAGCACGGCCGCGAGCTCGTCGGCGGCGAGACGCTCTACCGCACCGCGCGACACGTATAGGCGGGGGCGCCAGAGACCGGCGCAGAAAGCGAGTCGGTCACCGGTGTCCAGACAGACGACGCGCGCGGCCCTGACAGTCGTTGCTGCGACCGCCGACGGAACGGGGATCCGGGGCAAGGCGTCGACGCGACGGGCCGCTGCGATCCCGAGCCAGGCCGCACGTGCCGCCACCGTGGTGACCAGAGCGGCCGCGGCGGCGGGGGCCGCGTCCGCTGTGCACGCCCAGATCGACATCTGCCCGCAGCCCGAGGCGGCGAGGCGGGCGAGGGCACCGGCCCACCACGACAGCGTCACTCCGGACAGCACGGCGAGGATCGCGGCACTCACACGAAACGAACCGCGGCGGAGACTCTCGTGCGCGGTCACGAGCGTCGCAGGCGATGCAGCGCATCGCGCTGCTCGGGGCTCAACTCGTCCAGGCGCAGCGCGAACGCGGCGAGCGCGGCGTCGCCGTAGCGCTCGACCACGGCAGCGGCCTCGCGCTCGCTCTCCGCCGCCACGAAGGTCACGGGATCCCCGATCGGCCGGTAGTGGTGTGACCGGCGTCCTACGGTGGCGCTCGCGTGCAGCAGTTGCTTGTCGGCCAGACGCCGCATCGTGGTCAGCACGGTGGTGTAGGCCAGCTCCGGCAGCAGGTCGTGCACGTGGTGCACGGTGAACGGCGCGGTCACCCGTCCGGTCCACACCGCGCGCATGATCCGCGACTCCAGCGGGCCGAGGACGGCAAGCGCCTGCTCGAGTCCTGGGGGCTCGGCCCCCTGACCGTTCGTGGGCATCCGCACCTCTCGATCGACTGTGCCGTCCTTCCGATGCACCGCCCCAAGCTACCAACCGCGCCAGTATGTACTATCGGCCGGTAGTTGATAGGTGCCGGACGCGCGCTCGCACCGAGCTGATCGGCGCCGCCGTCGGCAAGGGTGCGCCCGGCCCCGATCGGAACCGGCCCTCCCATCCGGTTGCTCCCCCCACCGCCGTTCGAGGAGAACAGTCCCCGTGAACCTCACCGCCGTGCTGCTCACCGGCCTTCTGGCCGGCGGGGTGACCTGCGCAGCCGTCCAGGGCGGCCTGCTTGCCGGGTTGATCACCCGCCAACGCGCGGTCACCTCGGCCACGCTGCCCGGCAGCACTCGGTCCACCACTTCCTGCTCCACGGCGGCGCCCTCGACGCGGTGGCAGGCCGTGATCGACGACCTGTTCCCGGTGGGCGGATTCCTCACCGGCAAACTCGTCTCGCACACGGTTCTGGGTGGGTTGCTCGGTGCCCTGGGCAGTGTCGTCCAACCGACCGTCGGCACGAGTGCTGCCCTGCAGATGGTCGCCGGAACGGCCGTCGTGATCTTCGGACTCGCGCAGCTCGGGGTGCCCGGACTGCGCCGCATCACCATCGAACCCCCGCAGGCCTTGCGTCGGCTGGTGCTGCGCAGCGCCCGCTCGCAGGCCGTCTTCGCTCCCGGGCTCCTCGGGCTGGCCTCGGTCCTGATCCCGTGCGGAGTAACACTCTCCGTCGAGGCCCTCGCACTCACCTCCGGCTCTGCCCTGGCCGGCGCCGCGACCATGGCCGTGTTCGTGATCGGCACCAGCCCGCTGTTCGCGGTGCTGGGCTATGCGGCCCGCAAGGCCGCCACAGCCTGGCGCGGTCGGCTCGCCCTCGCCACCGGCGCGGTCGTGGTCGTCACGGGCCTGCTCACCCTCAACGGCGGCCTCGAGCTCGCGGGTTCCCCCGTGGCCGCCAGCCGGGTGATGGCTGCCGTCGCCGGGCCCGCGCCCGCGCCGCCGGCCGCGACGGTGGCCGATGGCCGCCAGACCGTGGCGATCAGTGCGACCTCCGAGGGTTACACGCCCGCGCTGACACAAGCCAGGGCCGGCCTCCCGACCACTCTGGTCATCGACTCCGACCAGCCCGCAGGCTGTGTCCGGTCCTTCACCATCGCCGCGATCGGGGTGCAGCAGATCCTGCCGGCCAGTGGCCGGACCCGCATCGACCTCGGCACCCTCGCGCCCGGGACCCTCGCCTACGCCTGCGGGATGGGCATGTACACCGGAACCATCACCGCCAGCTGACCATCGGGAACCCGGAGGCCGTCATGTCCAGCACGCTGCAGCTCACCGTCCGGGGAATGCACTGCGGCAGCTGCGCCCTGCTCATCGACGACGCCCTCGCCGGCCTGCCCGGCGTGATCGACAGCCGGACGTCGACGAGAGCCGGACGCAGCACCGTCACCCACGACCACCGCACCGCCGAATTCGAGATCATCGCGGCGATCGAGGAGCTGGGTTACCGGGCCGAACCGGCCGTCGGATGACCGCACGCCGGCACTCAGCGGCGTCCGCGCGTCTGGTGCACCGGGGGCACAGCCGCCCCGGGGCCGCAACAGGCGCAGCCGCCGTCGCATCCGGTCGGATCCGGTCCGTCGGCGGACGCCGTGCGAGGGTCGGCGGAGGACGGGGTGGTGGTCATCTCTGTCTGGCTCCCGGCTTTCGGAGGTGCCGGTGCACAGCATGCGTCCTCGAACTCCGGTGCGGCCTCCACGGTGACGTGGACCCGGCCCGAGGTCGTCGGTGCCGTGGTGAGACCGGGAAGGGTCCGTGTGCGCGCCGCCCGGACCGCGTTGAGGATGACCAGCACCTCCGCCGCCTCGTGGATCACGACGACGGTGGCCAGGCCCAGGACGCCGAACGCGGCGAGCGGGATCAGACTGCCGATGATCAGCAGCGAGAAGCCGACGTTCTGCAGCATGATCGTGCGGGCGCGCCGGGCATGTGCCAGGTTCTGCGGGAGGTGGCGCAGGTCCTCGCCCATCAGTGCGACGTCGGCGGTCTCGATGGCCACGTCGGTGCCCATGGCGCCCATGGCGATCCCGACGTCGGCCGTGGCCAGAGCGGGGGCGTCGTTGACGCCGTCGCCGACCATGGCGATACGGCGGCCGCGCGCGATCGTGGCGAGCAGGTCGGCCTTGTCCTCGGGCCGCAGCTCGGCGTGTACGACGTCGATCCCGGCCTGCTCGCCGAGCGTGGCTGCGGTGCGCTGGTTGTCGCCGGTGAGCATGGCGACCTCGATGCCGAGCTCACGCATCCGGCGGACCGCCTCGGGTGCCTCGGGCCGGAGCTCGTCACGGACGGCGAGCGCACCGAGCAGCGCGCCGCCGCGCTCGAGCAGCACGACCGTGGCGCCCTCGCCCTGCAGTCGGGCGACGCTATCGGCGAGCGGTCCGGCATTCACCCAGCCGGGCTTGCCCAGCCGCAGATCGGTCCCGTCGCGGGTGCCGGTGAGGCCGTGCCCGGCGACGGCGGTGACGTCATCGGCGGGCTGCACCGTGATCGACCACAGCGGGTCCTCCGCTGCGGCGAGAACGGCGCGGGCGAGCGGGTGCTCGCTGCGGGACTCCAGGGCCGCGGCGGTGGCCAGGACGTCGGCGCGGTCCTCGCCGGGCGCGGCGATGACGTCGATCACCTCGGGCTTGTTGCGGGTGAGGGTGCCGGTCTTGTCGAGGGCGACGGCGCGGATCCGGCCGAGTTCCTCGAGCGCGGCGCCGCCCTTGACCAGCGCACCGTGCCGGCTGGAGGCACCGATCGCGGCGACGACGGTGAGCGGGACCGAGATGGCCAGCGCGCACGGCGATGCCGCGACGAGCACGACCAGGGCGCGTTCGAGCCAGAGCATCGGGTCGCCGAGGAGTGCCCCGATGCCGGCGATCAGGACGGCCAGGACCATGATCGCCGGGACGAGTGGCCGAGCGATGCGGTCCGCGAGGCGCTGGCCGGTGCCCTTGCGTTCCTGGGCCCGTTCGACGATGTGCACGATCCGGGCCAGCGAGCTGTTGGAGGCGGGAGCGGTGACCTCGACCTCGATGGCGCCGCCGCCGTTGATCGTGCCGGCGTAGAGGGCGTCGCCGGGGCCGGCCTCGACGGGGACGGACTCGCCGGTGATCGCCGAGGTGTCGAGGCTGGTGCGGCCGGTTCGGATGGTGCCGTCGGTGGCGGCGCGCTCACCGGGCCGCAGGATCAGTACGTCGCCGACGACCAGGTCGTCGGGGGAGACGGTGGACTCCTGGCCGTTGCGCACGATCGAGGCGGTCGGGGGGACCAGTCCGAGCAGTGCGCGCAGGCCGCGCCGGGTCTTCGTCACCGCCCAGTGCTCGAGGCCCTCGGCGATCGAGAACAGGATGCCGAGCAGGGCGGCCTCGGCGATCTGGCCGAGTGCGACGGCGCCGATGGCGGCGATCGTCATCAAGGTGCCGACACCGATCCGGCCGTGGCGCAGGTTGCGCACTGCGCCCGGGACGAACGTCGACGCCGCGGTCACGGCTGCGGCCAGCTCGATGCCGGCGACCAGCAGTGTCGGCGTGCCGGCGGCGAGGTCGGTCAGCCAGGCGACCGCGAGCAGCACCGCGGCGACCGCGGCCATCTGCAGCTCCCGGACCTGCCAGAGGCGGACGGGCCCCTCGGTGTCGGCCGCCACGTCGTTTGCGGGCTCGGTGCCGCAGCAGGCGTCAGACACGGTCGGCTCCTTGAGTGATGGTGTCGGAGTTGTCGAGGTCGAACAGGACCGAGAGCAGCGCGCGGCCCCGCGCGGAGAGCCGGTAGAGCACCATCCGGCCGTCTTTGCGTGAGGTCACGACACCGGCGATGCGGAGCTGGCGCAGGTGGTGCGACACCAGGCCCTGCGACGCCCCGACGATCCACGCGGTGTCGCAGACGCAGAGCTCGTCGCCGTCGAGGACCGCGGCGGCGATCCGCAGGCGAGTCGGGTCGCCGAGCCCGCGGGCCAGGCCGGAGGCCGGTTCGACCCGCGCGGTGCTCGGTAGCGCCGCGCGGATCCGCTCGGCGTGGGGAAGGTCCAGGCAGAGCAGGTCGCACGCGTCGGCTGTCACAGCAACGACACTACGTCTATTGATATGTTTGGTCGAGAGGGCCGTGCTGTGGGCCCGATCGCCGGGGGAGGAAGAGTTCGGGGCTGCTCCGGGTCGCCCCTCCGGCGCGGCGTGCGGCGGGGCCCGTGGACGCTTGATCCGCCCCCGCTAGAGTCACTTTGTCCAGAATGTCGCTGTGACCGGATGAGGAGACGGTGCCCGTGCGAGGACGGCGTCCGGTCTACCGCTCGGGCGTCCCTGTGCTCGTGCTGTTGCTGGCGCTGCTCAGTCACACCGCTCTCGGGCCTCTGCTCGCCTGCCACGCCCGGACTGCGGAGGCGACTGCAGTCTCCGTCGCCACGGTCGCCGGCGCCGACGACTGTGTCGGCTGCCCCCCGGAGACCGAGACCCCGACCGCCGCGACGTGGTCGGCCCCGGGCTCCGCGGGCCCGGACGGCTGCACGGCCGGGCACCCCTGCCATCACCTCCCGTCCGACGGGCATGCGGTCGACGACGTGGGGGTGCGCGCATCGGACGCGCCGCGGATCGACGCGGCACCGGCCCCGGCATCTCGCTGTCTGACCCCGGAACGCCCTGAGCCGCTGCGCGTGCCCGTCTCGGTGTCGGGCCCGGTGCCGCTGCCCGGCGAACGCGAGCCCGTCGCGGTTCTCTGCGTCGATCGGAACTGATCGGGCCGGCCGCGCCAGCAGTTGCGATGCGGCCCGCCGGCTCGGGCCGCCACGGTGCGGTCTTCCCCAGTCCCCGATGACCCGCGGTCGCGTGCGCCGAGAGTGCGCGCGCCGCCTAGCCCCGAAGGGCCCGCCATGTCTCCGACCACCGGTAAACGACCCGCTCCGGCCCTGCCCGAGCGCAAGAAGATGTCCAACGTGAAGTTCTCACTGATCATCGTCGCCGTGTTCGTCGTCGCCGTGGGAGGTCTGTTCGCCATGACCCGCTTCGGCGGGGACTCCGCGGACAACCCCGCCGAGGCGGCGTCGATCGCCACCCGCGACAACAGCCACCGGCTGTCCTCCCCGCCCGGGGCGACGGTGAACTTCGTCGAGTTCCTCGATTTCGAGTGCGAGGCCTGTGGAGCCGTCTATCCGGCGATCGAGCAGTTGCGCGAGCAGTACGGCGACCGGGTCAACTTCGTCGTGCGCTACTTCCCGGTGCCCAGCCACTTCAACGCCGAGCGTTCGGCCCGGGCCGTCGAGGCCGCCGCCCAGCAGGGCAAGTTCGAACCGATGTACAAGATGATGTACGACACTCAGAAGGAGTGGGGGGAGCAGCAGGTCCCACTCGACGGTCGGTTCCGCGGATACGCCCAGCAGCTCGGTCTCGACATGGCCCGCTTCGACCGGGTGTACAACGACCCGGCGACCCTGGAGCGGGTCAAGGCCGACCGCGAGGACGGACTGGCTCTCGGCGTCGAGGGGACGCCGACGTTCTTCGTCAACGGACAGAAGCTGGAGCCGCGCTCCTTCGACGACCTCACGAAAGCCCTCGACGACGCCCTCGCAGCGAGCTGACCGGCATGACCGACCTCGTCGAACGGCGTCCCGATCCCGCCGAGCCGGACCTCGGTCCGGACGGTCCGTTCCGCCGCGTGCTGCCCTGGCTGCTCATGGTCGGAGGCGGAATCGGCCTGCTCGCCGCGTTCGTGCTCACCGTCGAGAAGATCGAGCTCATCGCCGACCCCTCCTACGAGCCCAGCTGCAGCATCAACCCGGTGCTCAGCTGCGGGTCGGTGATGGCGACGGCGCAGGCGTCCGCGTTCGGGTTCCCGAACTCGCTGATCGGGATCGTGGGTTTCGCGGCCGTCGTCACCACCGGGGCGGTGCTGCTCTCCGGCGCACGGCTGCAGGGCTGGTACTGGGCCGGTCTGCAGGTGGGGGTGGTCTTCGGCGCCGGGTTCGTGCACTGGCTGATCGGGCAGAGCGTCTACCTGATCGGCGCGCTGTGCCCGTACTGCATGGCGGTGTGGGCGGTGACGATGCCGATCTTCTGGTACGTCACCCTGCGCAACCTCGACGCCGTGTCCGATCGGTTGCCGGCCGGGGCCCGGCGGGGGGTCAGGCGGCTGCTGAGCCTGCACGCCATCCCGTTGACCGTCTGGTTCCTCGCGGTGTTGGCGATCATCCTGCAGCGGTTCTGGGACTTCTGGACCAGCGCGCTGCCGTGAGAAGGCAGGCGCTCCGGGCGGTGGCGTCGGCGGTTGCCGCCGCCACCGTCCTGGCCGCGGCGGCGTGCGGGTCCGACGCCTCCATGCCTGCCGCAGCCGATGTCGGTGTGCCGCCGTCCACAACAGGGTGTCCGGTCGGGCCGAGCCCTGCGTATCATTCATGCATACATTCGCATGTATTGATAGGAGCTCGGTGATGGGTCATGGGCATGGGCATGGGGCGGCGAGTGCGGGGAGCGGACGGACCCGGGGCCTGACCATCGCACTCGCGCTGACGGCGTCCTACATGGTCGTCCAGGTCGTCGTGGGCCTGACCAGCGGATCGCTGGCGCTGCTCTCCGATGCCGCACACATGGGGACCGACGTGCTGGGGCTGGGCCTCGCACTGGCGGCGATGCTGCTGGCCCGCCGCCCGGCGGCCTCGCAGCGCACGTTCGGCAACTATCGCCTCGAGGTCCTCGCGGCGGTCCTCAACGGCATCCTGCTCTTCGCCGCAGCCGCTTACGTCTTCGTCGAGGCGATCCGGCGGATCGCGGACCCGGCCGAGGTCTCCGGGGTGCCCGTGCTCATCGCCGCGGTCTTCGGCCTGATCGTCAACATCGTGAGCATGCGCCTGCTGGCCGGTGACGCGCGGGAGAGCCTCAACGTCAAAGGCGCCTACCTCGAGGTCATGGCCGACATGATCGGCTCGATCGGTGTGATCGTGGCCGCCCTGATCGTGTGGCTGACCGGCTGGTTCTACGCCGACACGATCATCGCCGCGGCGATCGGGCTGTTCATCCTGCCCCGCACGTACGTGCTGATGCGGCACGCGCTGCGGATCCTGATGGAGGTGGCACCTCCGGAGGTCGACGTCGACGCGGTCGAACGCGACCTGCGTGCGATCGACGGCGTCGCCGACGTCCACGACCTGCACATCTGGACCATCACCTCCGGGATGGAGGCCGCGACAGTGCATGTCCTGGTCACCTCCGACGACCGGATCCACCCCGTCCTCGACCAGGTCCGCGCGGCGCTGGCCGGCGTCGGTGTGACCCGCTCGACCGTGCAGGTCGAACCGGTGGCCCACGGTGAGGACTCCGCGGGTGACGACCCCGCACATCGCGGTGAGCCCGCGCTCGGTCCGGGCGCCTCCGGGTGAGATCGACGACGGCCCGCGGCACGGCGGGCACCGCGATCGGCGGACGGGCCGCCACGGCCGCGGCCACGGCCACCGCCGGCGCGGCGGGCGGCGGGCTGCTGCTGTTCCTCAGCTTCCCGCCGCGGGGATGGTGGTGGCTCGCACCGGTGGCGTTCGTGGTGATCGGGGCCGCCTGGCGCGGCCGCGGGGCCCGGGCCGGGGCCGGTCTGGGAATGGTCACCGGGGTCGCGTTCTTCGTGCCGTTGCTGTCCTGGACCGGCGAGTTCGTCGGCCCCGTCCCGTGGCTGGCGTTGGCGACCCTGCAGGCACTCTTCGTCGCGCTCGCCGGCGCCGCGGTCGGGGCGTTGCCGGATCGGTGGTGGTGGCCCGTCGGTGCCGCGGCGGTGTGGGTCGCGGCGGAGGCACCGCGCGGCCGTGTGCCCTTCGACGGGTTCCCGTGGGGCCGGACGGGCTTCTCCCAGCCCGAGGGCGTGTTCACACCGGTGGCGGCGCTGGGCGGGGTCGCGCTGCTCGGCTTCGTGGTCGCTCTGACCGGGTTCGCGCTGCCCGGGCTGGCCCGCGCGGTGCTGCGGGCGGACACCCGGCTACCCGCCGCGGCGGTGCTGCTCGTCCCGATCGTGATCACCGTCGTGGCCCCGGTGGTGGCGGTGACGACGCCGCCCGGCACCGCGAGTGTGGTGGTGGCCGCGGTGCAGGGCAACGTCCCGCGGGCCGGGCTCGACTTCAACGCCCAGCGCCGTACCGTTCTCGACAACCACGCGCGGCGGACCGAGAAGCTCGCCGCCGACGTCGCCGCGGGCCGGGTCCCGCGCCCGGACCTGGTGTTGTGGCCGGAGAACTCCGCCGACGTCGACCCGCTGCGCAGTCCCGACGCCCGCGCCGCGGTCGACCGGGCCGTACGGGCGATCGGGGTACCGGTCCTGGTCGGTGCGGTGCTGAACCCGCCGGACGGGCCACCGACGAACACCATGGTCGCCTGGAGCCCGGAGTCCGGTCCGGGGGAGATCCACGACAAGCGACGCCTGCAGCCCTTCGGCGAGTACATGCCCTACAAGGACTTCTTCCGGTTGTTCAGCCCGCTCGTCGATCGCTCCAGCGACTTCGTTCCCGGCAGCGGGGACGGCGTGGTGCCGATGGCGGGCGTCGCCGTCGGGATCGCCACCTGCTATGAGGTGATCTTCGACGACCTGGTCCGGGACAGCGTCCGCTCCGGCGCGCAGATGCTCGCGGTCCCCAGCAACAACGCCACCTTCGGCCGGACCGGGATGACTTACCAGCAGCTCGCCATCGACCGGGTCCGGTCGGTGGAGTTCGGCCGCAGCACCGTCGTCCCGACCACCAGCGGGGTCAGCGCGGTGATCCTGCCCGACGGGACGGTCCGGTCCGGCACCGCGATGTTCGAGCCCGCCGCGCTTGTCGAGCGGGTGCCGCTGCGCAGTGATCTCACTCCGGCGTTGCGCTACGGAGCGGTGGCGGAGTGGGTGCTGGTCGCGACGGCGGTGCTCGCGGTGGCGGGCGCGGTGCTGCGCCGGCAGCGGCGGTGAACGTCCCGGTCAGCTCGCGGTTCGCGCCCGCTGCTCGGTGGAGGCGTTGACGACCTGGACCTTGTCCCCCTCGACCAGGTCGGTGAAGAACGCCTCCGCCTCCGGCAGGTCGAGCTTGACGCAGCCGGCCGAGGCGCGGTCGCGGTCACCGCCGTGGAAGGCCACGCCACCGTCGGCGAAGAACACCGAGAAGGGCATGGCGGCGGGGTTGCCGTCCGGCCCGGTGAACTCCCCGCTCTTGTGGTCCTTGTTCTTGCGGTACACCCGGAACGAGTGACCCAGGGGCGTCTCCTGCCCGGCGCCGCCGGAGGCGATCGGGACCGGCCCGCGGACGACCTTCCCGTCCCGGACCAGCCAGGCCCGCTGCGACTCCAGGTCCACACACGCCCGCGTCGAGACCGAACAGGGGGTACCCGGGACGACAGCCTCGGCGTGCGCCTGCTGCGCGACCGTGCTCTGCTCGACGTCGGCCAGTGCTGTTCCCGCGAGACCGATCCCGCCGGCCGCCACCAGGGCGGCTACCGCGACCCGCCTCGACCAGGACCCCCGGGCCGTCGACTTCCGCATCCGTACTCCACCTTCCGATTTCGTCACCCCTACCGTGTGTAACGAAAGTTCACACGATCCGTAACGTCAGACGTGCGAGGAACGGGAAGGTTGTCCGGAAGCGGCAACCTGTGCGCGCGGCACGGGCAGGGACGCGCCACACGGGCAGCCGAAGCGGGCGCCGACCGTGGCGGGTGCCCGGGCGGGTGAGGGCGGGACACGCGCGGCATGATGGGGTCTGCGCCGCGCGCTGAGCGGCGGCGCGTGGCTGCGCGAGCGTCGGGGAGGGCAACGTCGGTGAGTCGGGGGCTCCTGGTCGTCGTCGCGTCCGCTCTGAGCGGGCTCGCCCTGCTGATCGGTCTGTGCGACCGGGGGGCCGGTCACGAGGGCCCGGTGTCCCGCGCGTCTCTCGGCACCGGCGTCGTCGCTGAGGTCGCGGCGGTCCCGCAGGTCGCCGCGGCCCAGATCTCCGGGACCGAGATCTCCGGTACCGAGGCCGCGCCGGGCGGGGACGTCGGCGGCCTTCCGCCCGCCCCGGTCTGTCCCGCCTCGCACGACCGGGCAATGGACTCCCTGTCGTCGATGACGGCCCTGCGCGCACCGGACACCGACAACGGTGATCCCCGGCTCGCCTCGGCGGACCCGGTGGCCGTGCCCGGTCTGGCTACGTGGCCCAGCGGGTCATCCCGCACTGGGCCACCGGACCCGGGTTCGGCGGTCGACCGCGTGTCGCTGTGCGTGGACAGAAGCTGATCCGCCTGCGCTGACACCGAGGTGGGCCCGCCGGGGTCCGTCGCGGCGCCAGCCTCTGATGCGTCCTGCCGGAGCGCGCCGTCGCGGCGTGCCGGCTCCTGTCCCGACGTCGACCGCGGTGCTCAGCACGTCCGGCACCGCGTGCGCGCACCACCGGCCGTCCTTCCACGGCCGTCCGAGAGGACCCGACCTCTGATGATCCGATCCCGCGGCCGGCAACGGGCCACCATCCCGCGATGCCGCACCCTGAGAACCTCCCGACCGGGCACCTCGCCGGTCGCAACCGGCGCCGACCGCGGGGGCGGTCCACGTCCCCGGGCCCGTCGCGACGCGGACGGGGCACCGCCCGGGACTCGCCGGTGCCGCACGGGCCCCGCCCTGCGTGCCGCCCTGGCGTTGCTCGCGGTCTCGGCTCTGCTCTCGGGGTGCGCCAACTCCACCGACGGCAACGCCCCGAGCTCGATCAAGGAGTTCACCTTCACCGCGCCCGGTGGTCAGCCGCGGATCTTCTACGACCCGCCCGACTCGCGGGGACAGGTTCGCGGGCTGGCCGGGCCCGACCTGTTCGACCCGGCGAAGACGATCGGGTTGCAGGACTTCCGGGGCCAGGTCGTCGTGCTCAACATCTGGGGTGCCTGGTGCGGGCCGTGCCGGGCGGAGATGCCCGACCTGCAGCTGATCCAGGAGCAGATGGCTCCCCGCGGGGTGACGGTGCTGGGCATCGACGTGCGCGACGAGCGGGCCGCGGCCCGGGACTTCATCACCTCACGCGGGATCACCTACCCGTCGATCTTCGACCAGGCCGGGCGCTCGCTGCTCGCACTCGACGGCTTCCCCCGCAACACCGTCCCGTCGACCATCGTCCTGGACCGCCGGCACCGGGTCGCCGCGGTCTACCTCACCGCGATCCGCTTCTCCGAACTCATCGCGGTGGTACAACGGGTGGCCGCCGAACAGGCGCCCACCGGGGCTGCGCCGGCGGGTCAGGGGCCGTCGTGAACATCACCGAGATCGCGATGTCGGGGCCGCTGGTCGTGGCGGTGCTGCTCGCCGTGGCCGCGGGGGTCCTCTCGTTCGCCTCCCCGTGCTCGTTGCCGCTGGTACCCGGCTACCTGGCCTACCTGGCCGGTCTGGCCGGTACCCGGACCGAGGCGGTCCCCACGTCCGGGGGCGGCGCGGTGGACACGGTCGCGCCGCCGCTCCGGGAACGGTGGCGGCTGGCGGGGGCGGCGGCGCTGTTCGTCGCAGGGTTCACGGTGGTCTTCACCGCCGGGGTACTGCTGGTGCTGGGGCTGACCGACCTGGTCTTCGCCAACGAGATCCTGCTCCAGCGCATCGGCGGTGTCGTGACGATCGTGATGGGCCTGGTGTTCCTCGGCGCGTTCCCCGCCCTGCAGCGCGACACCCGCCGGATCCAGGGCAGGGCCGGGGGCACGCTGTTCGGTGCGCCCGTGCTCGGCGCGGTGTACGGACTGGGGTGGACCCCGTGCCTGGGCCCGACCCTGGCCGGGGTGATCGCGCTGGCCTCGGGTACCGATGTCGGCCCGGTCGCGGTGCGGGGTCTGGTACTGGTATTGGCCTACTGCGCCGGGCTCGGGCTGCCCTTCGTCCTGCTCGCACTCGGCGCGGGATGGGCGGTGCGATCGACCGGCTGGCTGCGCCGCCACATCCGCGGCGTGCAGATCGCCGGCGGGATCTGCCTGATCGTGCTCGGTGTCCTCCTGCTCACCGGGCTGTGGGGCAGCGCGATCGCCTGGATGCGCGGACCGATCGCCGGCTACACCCTCCCGCTGTGAGCACCGTGGTCAAGGCGATGACGCCCCGGGCTCGGGCGTGGTCGATCGTAGGCGCGGCCGTGCTGGTCGCGACGGCCGTCGGCCTCGTCCTCGATGCGACCACCCCGAGCCTGGCGGTCATGTTCGGGTTCCCCGACCTGGGCACGGTCGTCGACGCCGGTCTGCCCGCCGCCCGCACCGTCGCGGTCATCGCCGCGTCGGCTGTGGTGGGCAACCTGCTGCTCGCCGCGGTGCTGGTCCCCGGCGAGGCCCGCGGTCCGGTCAGCGGGATCGGCTACGGCGGGCTGCTGGCGGCCCGCCCGTGGTCGCTGCTGCTGGCCGCGGCCTCGTTGGTGGTGGCGATGCTCGTCGCCGCCGAGAACGTCGGGCTCGGCGTCGGGCAGCTCGTGGCCCGCCCCGACATCCTGGCTAGCGCGGTCGCCGCCGTGGAACCGGCGACCGGCTGGTTCCTGCTGGCGTGCGCCGCGGTCGTCGTCGCCGCCGCGTCCGGGCTGATCCTGTCCTGGCGGGGTTCGGTGGCGCTGTTGTTGGTGATGCTGGCCGGGGTCGTCGCTCCGCCGATGACCGCAGCCGGGGTCTCGGAGGAGGCGCATGACTGGTCCGGGGATGCGCTGACCCTGCACACGGTGGCCGCGGTGCTCTGGCTCGGGAGCACGATCGCCGTCGTGACCCGCCTCCCGTCCGCGCCCGCGATCGCGGCGGTCGTGCTGCGCCGCCACCGGCGCATCGCCTCCGGCTCGCTGGTGGTGCTGGTGCTCTCCGCGGTCGCGCCGACGCTGTTGTCGGTGCGGCCGGGGGACCTGCTCGGTTCCGGGTTCGGCCTGATCGTCGTCGCCTCCCTGATCCTGTCCGCGGCGCTGGGGGGCGTGCTCACGCGGACCCGGCCGCGCCGTAGCGCCGCAGCGCCGCGGATCCACCGGGGGTGGTGGATCGCCACGGAGCTGGTGTTGCTGGTGGGCGCGGCGGTCCTGGGTACGGTCCTCTCGCGCTTGATCGCCCCGCTCGAGGACGGGGCTGACGCGAGCCGGTTGGTGTATCTGCTCGGCTACGAGCTGCCCGGGCCCGCACAGGGCCTGGAGCTGTTGCTGCGGTGGCGGATCGACCTGCTCTACGCGCCGCTGGCGGCACTCGCCGCCGCGGGGTACCTGCTCGCGGTGCGACGGCTGCGCCGGGCCGGGCAGGGGTGGCCGCTGCGGCGCACCGTGTGCTGGCTCGCCGGATGCGCGGTGGTGCTCATCGCGACGTCGTCGGGTATCGGCACCTACGCCACCGCGGTGTTCAGCGTCCACATGACCGCGCACATGCTGCTCGGGGCGGTCGCGCCGCTGCTGCTGGTCTGCGGGCACGGGGTGACGCTGGCGCTGCGGGTGTGCCGGCCGGGTGTGCGGGCACGGTTGGTGAGCTTGCGCGACGCGCCGCCGCTGCGCCTCGCGGCGCAGCCGGTCGCGGTGTGGGTGATCACCGCGGTCTCGGTGTTCGGGCTCTACGCCACCGGGCTGTTCGACACGATCGTGGTCGAGCACTGGTCGCACCCGCTGATGGACGCCGTTGCGCTCGGGGCGGGCCTGCTGCTGTTCTGGGTCCTGCTCGGGCACTCCCCGCCCGGCCCGCCGCTGCCCCCGCTTGCCGGCATCGCCACGGTGTTCGCCGTGATGGCGGTGCATGCCGGCTTCGCGGTCTGGATGCTGTCCCGTTCGACCCCGGTGGGGGAGCGGTTCTACGCGGCACTGGCGTTGCTGTTCGTCCCCGATCTTCTCGCCGACCAGCGGGCCGGTGCGATCGCGGCGTGGGTGATCGGCGAGGCGGCGGTGCTGGCCGCGGTGGTGGTGCTGATCCGGCGCTGGACCCGGCACGGCGAGCAGAGCCCCGACGCTGGTGACTACGCCCGGCTCGCAGCACCGGAACGGTCGGGACTGACCGTGCGCTCGGCAGACTGGCCCGCCCGACGCCTCGACGGCGCCGACCGGGGTGCGGTCGCCTCGGACATTGCGGGGTCACCACCCCCACCCGGGGCGGGAGACGCACCGCGGTCGAACCGGTGAACGGCTCGGGGTGGTCCGGGGACGGGGTGGACCGAGGCCTGCCGGGAGGCGGGTCGGTCACCTGCCCGTGGGAGACCCCTCGGGCGAGGACCCCACCGGCCCGCCACTGCGGCGGCGCGCCAGCACTGCGGGACCATCGGAAGCGGACGGGCTGGCCGGGGCCGCCGGCAGGTCCGTCGTGGGGGTGAGGCGGCGCGTGGCGCCGCCGGTAGGCAGGTTCTGTTTCCGCCGCTTCATTCTCTATGACCGATACGATCGAAATGTGTCGTTGTCGGATCATCGTGTCGCGCGCCTGATCGCCACCCTCGTCGGGCTCTGCGTCCTCGCCGGTGTGGTGTTCGCCGGCATGGCGTTCCCCGTCGCGGCCGGTCTCGGCGTCCTGTCCAACGAGGCCGGGGACAGCGTGAGCTCGAGCTCCGCGGACCTGGTCGGCACCGACGCGCCGCTGACCACGACGGTGACCGACTCGGCCGGGGCGCCGATCGCGTACCTGTTCGACCAGAACCGCACCAACGTCACCAACGAGCAGATCGCGCCGTCGATGAAGGCCGCGATCCTGGCCATCGAGGACCGCCGGTTCTACGACCACCAGGGCGTCGACTGGCAGGGCACGCTGCGCGCGGTCGTCGCGAACTCGGCGTCCGGGGAGACGGTGCAGGGCGCCTCCACGCTGACCCAGCAGTACGTCAAGAACTACATGCTCTACGTCGACGCGCAGACCGAGGCCGAGCGGCTCAAGGCCACCGAGCAGACCCCGGCGCGCAAGCTCAAGGAGGCGCGGATCGCCCTGCAGCTGGAGCGCCAGCTGAGCAAGGACGAGATCCTCAACCGCTACCTCAACATCGTCTTCCTGGGCAACGGGTCCTACGGCGTCGCGGCCGCGTCGCGCACCTACTTCAACACCACCCCGGACAAGCTGACGGTGCCGCAGGCGGCGCTGCTGGCCGGGATGGTCCGCAGCACCACCCAGTTCGACCCGATCCAGAACCCGAAGACCGCCACCGACCGGCGCAACCTCGTCATCGCGCAGATGCGCGACCAGGGCATGATCGACGACGCCCAGGCGCGGCAGGCCGCCGCGTCGTCGCTGGGCGTGGCGAACCCGCTGGTCAGCGTGCCGAACGGCTGCAACGGCGCCGGCGACATGGGCTTCTTCTGCAAGTACGTCGTGCAGTACCTGACCGAGGCCGGGTTCTCCCTGGAGCAGATCAACCGCGGCGGCTACACGATCAAGACCACGCTGGACCGCAACGCGATGACCCAGGTCAAGGCGTCGCTGGACCGCGAGGTCCCCCCGGACACCCCCAACGTCGCGAACGTGATGTCGCTGGTGCAGCCGGGCCAGGAGAAGCACCGGGTGCTCGCGATGGGCGCCAGCCGCACGTTCGGTCTGAACGCCGACGAGGAGGAGACCAGCTACGGCCTGCCGTACCAGCCGGTCAACCTCGGCGCGGGCTCGGTCTACAAGATCTTCACCGCGGCCACCGCGCTGGAGAAGGGTCTGGGCATCAACTACAACATGCAGGTCCCGGCGTCGGGCTACGCGTCGCCGATCTACGTCGACGGCAGCGGGCGCCCGATCCCGGTCGCGAACTCCGGCACCTACCCGCCCAACATGTCGATGACCGACGCGCTGGCGACGTCGCCGAACACGGCGTTCATCAAGCTCGAGGAGTTCACCGGCGTCCCGGACGTGGTGGACATGTCGGTGCGGCTGGGCCTGAAGTCGCTGGCCACGACGAAGTTCACCGACCCCAACACCGGCGAGCGCACGGACCGCTCGATCGCCGAGGTGACCAAGGCGCAGAAGCTGGCGTCGTTCACCCTGGGCGTCACGCCGACCAGCGTGCTGGAGCTGGCCAACGTGGGCGCGACGCTCTACAGCCAGGGCAAGTGGTGCCCGCCGACGCCGATCGACGCGATCACCGACGCGTCCGGCAAGCCGGTGCCGATCACCGAGGAGCCCTGCGCCCAGGCGGTCGACCCGGGCCTGGCGAACACGCTGGTCAACGGCCTGAGCAAGGACGACATCAGCGGCACCTCCGCGAATGCCGCGCGCCAGGTCAGCTGGAACAGACCCATGGCGGGGAAGACGGGGACCACCCAGCAGAACAAGTCCGCCACCTTTCTCGGTGCCATCCCGGAGATGGCCGGCGCAGTCGTCACTTTCGACAACTCCAGCTCCCCTCAACCCCTGTGCGACAGCGGGGGCACTCCCTTCGCCTGCAGCGACGGCAACATCTTCGGAGGCAAGACCCCGGCCGAGACCTGGTACGGCGCGGTGAAACCACTCGTCGAGGGCACGCCGCCATCCCCGCTACCTGCTTCTGAGGCCCGATTCCTCGAGGGCGGTGCCGAGTCCCGGATCCCGGACGTGGTCGGCTCCGACGTCGACGACGCCCGCTCCGAGCTGCAGGACGCCGGCTGGGCGGTGACCACCCGCGAGGTGGACAACCGCGCGACCGCGGGCACCGTCGTGGGGCAGACCCCGCGCGGCGCCGCGCTGCCGGGCGAGCAGGTCTCGCTCCAGATCAGCTCCGGGACCGTGCCCCCGCCCCCGCCGATACCGTCCTCTGCTGACGCAGCAACGCCGGGTGGGGGCTGAGGGGGAGCCGGCACGGTCCCCGGCCGGACACACCTCAAGCGGGTGCCCGGACGTCACGTGCTCCGCCGGGCAACCTGTGTCGGTACGAGCCCGTCGGCCGTCCTGAACGGTGCAATCATGGGAGGGCACCCGCAGCCCTGCCCGGTGTAAGATTGTGTTGATTCGTCCTGGTCGAGCTCGGCATGCCAATCGGTCTCATCCTGTTCGCTACTCGCCATGGGCTGACTGCCACTGTGCCGGTTACGTCATCGGCCCACATCATGGAAGTAGGTCACAAGGGTGCAACCGATTCTGGCCGCTGAGACACCGCTACCAGTTCTGCCGTATGCAAGTGAGCTGATTCTCGGCATCACCGCGTTTGCGATCTTGGTGTTCGTGCTCTGGAAGTACGGCCTGCCGCGCTTCGAACGGACCTACAAGGACCGGACCGACGGGATCAAGGGCGGCCTCAAGCGGGCGGACGACGCGCAGCAAGAGGCTGACCGGCTCAAGAAGAAGTACGAGGAGCAGATGGCCGGCCTGAGGGCTGAGGGGGCACGCATCCGCGATGACGCCCGGGCCGAAGCTCAGCAGATCAAGACCGAGCTACGTGAAGAGGGCGAGCATGAGGTCGCTCGGATCAGGGCCCGCGCCGAGGAGCAGATTGCTGCTTACCGCGAACAGGCGGAGCGAAACCTACGCGGCGAGGTAGGTGGGATGTCGGTGGAGCTGGCCGAGCGCCTACTGGCTGACTCCCTGGCAGACGGGTCTCGCCGCTCGGCGACAGTCGACTCGTTCCTGGGCGAGCTCGGAGCGATGAGCAGTCAGCGGACCGGAACCAACGGCTAGGGCGTATCTCCCATATGAGGCGTCCGGCTTGCGGGACGATATCGCGTTGAGTTTGTCGAGATTCGTGGCGCTCTCGGGTGCTCAGTGGCTGCGGGTCGCTCCGTTTCTGCCTTTGCAATGTGGGGCGCCTCGGTCACCCGTTCGGCAACGGTCGTCGAGTGGCCTAGGAAATCATCTATCGCTACCGGATCGGGCTTCCCCGAACCGCTGGCGTGTCGGGAGGGTCCGGACGCGCCCGGGCGGTTCAGTTGCGAAGTCCCCGTCGGATCGAGTGGACCAGGCGGATCCTGCGTCGGCCAGATATCCGCGTTCGGTGACGGCTGAGGCGTGCGGTGGTCTGTAGACACAACCTTCCTGGCAGATCTAAGAAGGCAAGGTCGTACGCGGCCCGGCGGGTATCGTCTTGGACGGACAATGGACAGAAGTTCCCGATCGGCCACCCGTCTACTCCAGGGACAAGGGTCACGTCAGTCAGGGGTCCCGCGCTCGGGACGCCCGTCCGGCTCCGATGCCGCTTCCGGTGTTCTTCTATGACGGCGAGGTCGCCTTAGATAGCTGCCTCCAGGTCCTTCACCGGCCGCATCCACACGGAGCCCGTCGACGCTGAGGGCATGCTTCACCTCCTTGCAGGGCGGAGATCACGTTCAGGTGATCGAGCCGTTGGCAAGAAAGCTGCACGAGCTACGGAGTCGGCCCCGACTCGGACTGCGAAGAGGTTTCCCGATCGAGTGAACGCCGCAGCCTGAACGTCCGTAGTCACGGGCGGACCTCGCACGAGATCCGCTCACCGGAAGGACCCTCATGATGCGTAGATCCACCAGAGTCGGACTGATAGGTCTGCTGATGGGGGCCGCTCTCGTTGTTCCCGCCGCGACAGCCTCGGCGACCGAGACCGAGGACCGCGCTTCACACCGCGCACCGAGCTTGGACATCGTCGGGCTGGTCAGTGGTGCTGAACTGGTCGACTTCACTTCCGACAGCAGCCGCACCGACAACCGCCGCCCGGTGACCGGGCTCGACGGAGATCAGCGTCTGGTCGGGATCGACTACCGGGTACAGGACGGGAAGCTCTACGGCGTCGGCGATACCGGCGGCATCTACACTGTCGACGCCGACGGTTCCGCGACCAAGGTTCGCCAGCTGTCGGTCCCGCTCGACGGTGTTGCGTTCGGCGTGGACTTCAACCCTGCGGCCGACGCCCTGCGGGTCGTCAGCGATACCGGCCAGAACCTGCGTCAGCCCTTCGCCATGCCCGAGGCCGCGACGGTCGCCGACGGGAAGCTGACCAACCCGGCGGCCCCGCCAGCGACTGGGACCGTGCCCGCGACCGGCGTGACCGGCGTCGCGTACACGAACAACGACAGTGACACGGACACGGCGACCACCCTCTACGCCCTCGACACGACCGGGGACCAGATCGCAATCCAGTCCCCGGCCAACGCGGGCTCACTGGCCGCGACTGGCAAGCTCGGCGTCGACGCCGGCATCGACGCTGGGTTCGACATCTACAGCACGTTGCGCGGAGACACCGCGGTCGATCAGACAGCGTTCGCCGCACTACAGGTCGACGGGACCACCACGCTGTACCGCGCCAACCTGTTCACCGGTTCTGTCGCCAGGGTCGGTGACCTCGACCGAGACGTGACCGACCTCGCCATCGCACTCGGTCACTGACCTCGGTGTTCGATGAGCGACGCGAGATTGGGGGCGTCCAGAGGCTCTAGTTGCATTCGGGATGTTGGTGACGGTCGGCGTGGCTGTTGGAGCGAGGAAGCCCTTCGGACTGGGTGGAGGTGCCTGACACCGTCCACCTCGCCACGGAGGGCTTTCCGCTGTGCACGCCGACGACCGCCTGACTTTCTATAGCCGCGCGCTGCTGGTGGGGCGTGTCCGGAGGTGGTCGCCCGATCGCGCGTATGTGCCGCGGCCCTGGGGTCTCGCGCCAGTGCGGGCCCCGATCGGTCGCAGCGCCGACGACCGGCTCGTGCTGCGCAACCCCCTCGACGGCCCGTAGCGGCGACGAGCCCGGCCCGTCGCCGTGGTGCTCGTCCTGGTGGGGACGGCCGCGTTCGACGGGTTCTCCCGCCCCGAGCTCTAGTCGGGGCGGGTCCCCCTCGCTCGGCTGTGGGTCACCGTCGAACTGGCCGGCGTCATCGCGACCGTCGTGGGCTTCCATCTGCTCGGGACTTGGCGGGCCGGGCCCGCGAGGCGTGGTGACCGCGCGCCGCTCCCGATCGCGTTCGCGTTCGCCCACACCATCGTCCCGATCGCGGTCGGCTACGTCGTCGTCCACTACTTCCCGCTGTTCGTGTTCGACGGCCAGCTCCCGTTCGTGCTTGCCAGCGACCGTTCGCCACCGGCGCGAACCTGCTTCGGCACCACCGGCCGCGCCGTCGACCCACTCTCGTCGGAATCGGGACGATCGCGGCGGTGCAGCTCGCCGCGATCGTGCTCGATTACGTCGCCGCGAGGCACGAGCGCGCGGCGCGGCTCTTCCACTCGCGGACCGCGCTTCGCATCCAGTACCCGATGCTGGCCTCGATCGTCGTGCTCACCTGCGGGGCCGTCGCGCCCGTCCTCCCACCCTGACGACGTGGGCTCCACCCGGTTAGACGTCCTCGAGTGCCGACGGGTGTGGCTGGCGACGACGCCTGGGCCGAGGCGCGGCAGGCGCGGCCACTCCGAACCTCACAGGCAACGGGGAGCTGGCGTTGTGCGGGCGCAAACTCGACGGGCATCGGGCCCGGCCCGACCTGATGCCGCGACGTCCCACGAGGCCAGCGGTAACGCTCTCGCCGCAAGCCGCGGCGTCATGTGAGCGACGCCGGGGCCGGCACTTCTCGAACCGGGTCCCGGCGTCGTCGCGCACCCTAACGGGTGGCGGTCTGGCGCGCCGCAGTCTCCTGCGATGCGTTGACGACCTGGACCTGGTCGCCGTTCTGGAGGTCGTTGAACCAGGCCTCGGCGTCGCCCAGACCGAGCTTGACGCATCCGGCCGAGGAGCGGGACCGGTCGCCACCGTGGAACGCCACTCCTCCGTCGGCGAAGAACACGGAGTAGGGCATCTTCGCCGGCTGCCCGTCCGGGCCCTTGAACTCGCCGCTGACGTGGTCCTTGCTCTTGCGGTACACGCGGAACGAGTGACCGATCGGGGTCTCCTGCTCGGCCCCGCCGGATGCGATCCCCACCGGGCCACGTACGACCTTGCCGTCGCGGATCAACCAGGCACGCTGGGACTCCAGGTCCACGCAGGCGCGCGCGGCGGTCGAACACGGAGTGCCCGGCGTCAGCGCCGCGGCGTGTGTCTGCTGAGCCACGGTGCTGGTCTCGGTCTCTGCGCCGGCGAACGCCGGGTCGGCCAGGCCGATCCCGGTCACGGCGACGAGACCGACGATCGTGGCGGCGGCCGCCTTGGCGCGGGAAGCCTGCCTAGTCCGCACTGTTCTACTCCTCGGGATCATGGGGTTGGTCCGGATAGATGGTTGCAGTCATGCATATGGACGCATGTGAGTGGGTCCGGTTGCCCGCACCGGACGGGCGACGCCGAGCGTTGCGGCACAAGCGACGGCCGGTAGGGGACGGTGACAGCAGGCCCGCCCCGCGCGACGTCGGGCCGCACGAAGCGCTGGCTGGTCTCGTCGAGGATGAGGACCTGCGCGGTGGGGATGTCGTAGAACAGGCCCATCAGGGCCGACCTCGCGCCCTGGGCGTAGATCCTATCGAGCTGGACCGCGACGTTCACCATCGCGAGCTGGTCGACCGGGGGAACCCGTCCGCGGCCGCGGCGACGCCAACCGGGTGGCCCTGCTCCCAGGCGCGGAGGGCTCCACGGGCCTTGATCAGCCAGTGACCGAGGCCGCCGTCCTGCCCGGCGACGCCCTGGCTCAGGCCGTTCATGGCCCCGCAGCCGGAGTGCCCGCAGACCGCGATCAGCGGTACGCCGAGGACGCCGGTCGCGTACTCGACCGCGGCCATCGTCCCCTGGCCGCCGGCCAGGTTCCCGACGTTCTGCACCGTGAACACGTCGCCGGGCCCGCTGTGGGTGATCATGTGCGGCATCACCCGGGAGTCGGCGCAGGTGACCATCATCGCCGAGGGCGACTGGCCCGAGGCCAGCTCCGACATCGTCGGACGGATCTCCTCGGCGGTCCGCTCGTGGTAGGCGGCGAGACCGGCCAGCATCGGCGACTCGGCCGTGCGGCCCTCGGCGCCGGTGGCCTGCCAGTGCGACCACGACGCGAACCGCGGCGTGCCGTCGAGGCTGTTGCTCGTCGTGCGGGTGGTGGTCTCGGGCTCGAGGACCTCCACGGTCGCGCCGGTCGAGCGGTGACGCTCGGTCCAGGCCTGCAGGTGGTCGTAGGCGGCGTGGTCGAGGTAGTCGGTGACCAGGTCGATCCGCACGTCGCGACCGGCCGGGATCTCCCCGAGCTGGCGCGACAGGCGCGGCACCGCGAGGAAGCTCAGCGAGCCCTCGACGCGCAGCACCATCGGGCCGTCGGCGTTCTCGCCGTCGGCGCCGTCGAAGTGCGGGCGCGAGCGGACGGCCTTGACCAGCAGCAGCACCCCGGCCAGGACCAGGCCCAGGGCGACGCCCTCGAGCAGGTTCAGCATCAGGACACCGAGGACGGTGACGACGTAGATCGCCAGCTCGCCGTGGTTGCGCGCGGTGCGGATGTCGGCCGGCTTCACCAGCTGCAGGCCGACCACGACCAGCAGACCGGCCAGGCCCGCCATCGGGATCATCTCGACGACCCCGACGAGCAGGATCGCGAACACCGCGATCCACACGCCGTGCAGCACGGCGGACGCGCGGGTCTGCGCGCCGGCACGGACGTTGGCCGAGCTGCGCACGATCACACCGGTGATCGGCAGCCCGCCGACCAGGCCGGACACGGTGTTGGCCGCGCCCTGGCCGAGGAGCTCGCGGTCGGCGTCGGTGCGCGTACCCGGCTTCATCCGCTCGACGGCGACGGCCGAGAGCAGGCTCTCCACGCTGGCGATCAGCGCGATGGTCAGCATGCCGCCGATCACGCCGGCCCAGTTGCCCTCGGGGAGCACCGGCAGCGCGATGGCGTCGAGCAGCGAGCCGCCGAGCTCGATCCGGGGGACCTCGGGGAAGGCGAGCGCGACGACGGTGGCGAGCGCCACGGCGACCAGCGCACCGGGGACGACCCGGGCGCGGGCGGGCAGCTTCGGCCACGTGAGCATCACGGCGATCACCAGCGCGCCGACCAGCAGGGTGGGCCAGGCCAGACCGGCGATGCTGCCGGGCAGGGCGGTGAGGCTGTCCAGGGCGGCGGTCTGCGACTGGCCACCGAAGACGACGTTGAGCTGGGCGAGGGCGATCGTGAGACCGATGCCGCCGAGCATCCCGTGTACGACCGAGGGCGGGATCGCCTGGGCGAAGCGGGCCAGCCGGGTCAGGCCGAAGACGATCTGGATGAGACCCGCACCGGCGGTGATCAGGCAGGTGACCTGCCAGCCGAACCGGTTGATCATCTCGGCGACCACCACGGTGAGACCGGCGGCCGGGCCGCTGACCTGCAACGGGGATCCGCCGAGGAGGCCGGCGACGATCGCGCCGACGACGGCGGCGACGAGCCCGGCGAGGATGGGGGCGCCCGAGGCGACGGCGATGCCGAGCGAGAGCGGGACGGCGACGAGGAAGACGACGAGCGAGGCGGACAGGTCCGCCCGGGCGTGCGGGAACCAGGAACGTGAACCGGTCGAACGGGAATGGTCGTTATGTGGGGCCGACATGTCTGTGTGACGTCGGGAAACCGAGTTCATGGAAGTCCTCCGTGAGGGTGACCGCAGTAGTCGTCCGCCAGATTCCTGGCGCGTCGGGTCACTGGGGGCAACGGGGAATTGCGCAGAACGATTCGAAAGGGGAGTGGTCGCCGGCGACGTCCGCCCGATGTCGGGAAGGCTTGCTCACCCTGCCGCGGCGCCGACGCGCCGGCGGCTGGAGGGCTCGCGCCCGTGGGTGACCTGAGGATCGCGGAGCAGCCTCGTCGCGGACAGAAGAGCTCCGCGCAACCGGGTTCGGTCAATGGAAGCTGCGGGGGGCTCAGAGGTGGAGGTGCCTCAGAGGCGATCGAGGACGATGCGCACGGGCGACCGGCGAGTTCGAATCAGTTCCGGTCCACGCACAGCACGGACAGCGACGGTGATCCGACCGGAGGGTCCGTGTCGATGCCTCCGAGCGCTCTACCTGCAGAAGGATACGGATCCATGAACCAGACCCGGGAGCTCGCCGGCGCCGCGCCCGGCAGCGTCTGAGCGTCATTGGACGTCGCTCGGCGCGTGTCCCCGGTCAGGGTGTCGTGCTTGCTCTGATGGGAGACCGGGCACGCGGGAGCCGGCTGGTTCGGGTCTGCAGG
Organism: Pseudonocardia sediminis; assembly: GCF_004217185.1. Classification (NCBI taxonomy): domain Bacteria; kingdom Bacillati; phylum Actinomycetota; class Actinomycetes; order Pseudonocardiales; family Pseudonocardiaceae; genus Pseudonocardia; species Pseudonocardia sediminis. The sequence continues at coordinate 2,644,003 of NZ_SHKL01000001.1, forward strand.
GCCCCGGCCCTCGCCACCGGATCCGGCGCTGATCTCCACGGTCATGGCAGCCGGATAGGTCGAGGCGGAGCCGGCGGAGTCACCGGCGTGCAGAACGATCCCGAGCAACAGGACGAACATGAGGGTGAAACGAATTCCGCTCTGGCGTCGGCGCACGATTCACCTGCTCCCGTCGTCGCACTGCTCAGCGTTTCCGCACTGCAGCCATTGCCGCGCGCGGGCTCGGCACACAGACTAGCGACTGCGCCAGGGTGCCTCACCTCGGGTCCGGAATTCCGCAGAGATCCGGTCGTGACCTCCCTTTACGAGGATGATGGCCGCGAATGCCACGCCGCTTCGAGCGGGCAGATTCGGCGGCCGCCCCTCCGGCCCGCTGCGATGCCGCCGGGCGCGACACCGCAGCGGCATGCCGGCGTCGTCACCACGTCGAGCCGCCCGGACGGGCCGATACTTGCGACCGACCGGGCCCGACGGCCAGGAAGTCGCGAGCCGGGGGGCACCGCGGTCACCGATCGCGCCGCAGGCCAATATAAGGACACATGTTAGATTTGCAATGTGTCGGCGGAGGAGTGCGCACTCACATGCCTGGACCTGCCGAAAGCCGAAGCGGTCCGGCTGCGGCTCGTGCACGGGCCGGTGGCGAGGATCATGGACGTCCGGTCCGTCGTCTCGGCCGATCCGGTGCGGCTACGGCTCGGAGCAGCGCTCGCGCTGGGCGTGGAGCTGTGTGTCTGCGATCTCATCTGGGCGTGCGAAGTGCCCCGAGAGCTGGTGATGCAGCATCTGCGGAGCCTGTGTTCTCGAGGTCTCGCCACATCTCACCGCGGCGGGACGGTCGTGGCGTACCGGCTCACACCGATGGGCCGGTTGTTGATGGCTGCACTCCTGAGCTCCGACGACGAGAGCGGTGCGATCATCGTCGCGCCGCCGGCCGGGGAGGAGTGACCAGCGACGTTCTCCGCCACCCGCGAGCCTTCACCGCGACCGCAGGGTCTCCTGGCTGCAGGTCGGGGACCACCCCCACGCATGGGGGTGGCGAATCGTGCGTGCGCAACGGGGTGCACCAGGCCCGTCGTTCGTTCTCCGACCACAGTCCTGGACCTGAGCGCTGGCCTCGTTAGGGCAACGGGTCGATGGGCAGGGCGGTGACGGTGGGGTGGTCGGCGCCGGTGGGCCCGAGGCGGGCGGCGCCGCCGGGGCTGCCGTGGGAGTCGAAGAACTCGGTGTTGATTTTGGTGTAAGCGCTCCACTGCTCGGGCAGGTTGTCTTCGTAGTAGATGGCCTCGACGGGGCAGACCGGTTCGCAGGCGCCGCAGTCGACGCACTCGTCGGGGTGGATGTAGAGCATCCGGGCGCCTTCGTAGATGCAGTCGACCGGGCACTCCTCGATGCACGACCTGTCCATCACATCGACGCACGGTTCGGCGATCACATAGGTCACAGGGCTTCCTCGCTATGGCTGTCCGGGCGGTGGGCGGGGGCACCGGCCGCCGGTCCCGGGGCAGGAGATGGGTTGGGCCCAGGGTTGCGGTGGGGGATCAGGCGGGGCAGGAACCGGACGTAGATGATCATCCCGAGCAGTTCGACGAGGGTCTGGGCGATCACGACCGCGGGGGTGACGGCGAACATCGGCGGCAGCGCCAGCGCCAGTGGCAGCACGACCAGGGAGTTGCGGGTGGCGCCGCTGAACACCAGCGCCCGGGTGGCCGTGACGTCGAGCCCGAACATCCGGGCTACCGCGATTCCGGCCGGGACCATGATCAGCAGGAACCCGGCGTAGATCGGCAGCACCGGCACGACCGCTCCGAGTTGCCCGGCCAGGGTGGGGACCTGGCTGGTGACCACCACGGCGAGGGTCAGTGCCATCAGCGGCACCATCGCCGCGGTGGCGGCGCGCTCCAGCGCGGCCGCGAGGAGCGCGGCGCGGGGGCGGGAGCTCTCGCGCAGCCGTCCGGTCGCCCATGCCAGAGCCAGTGGGGCGGCGATGAGCAGCCCGAACGCTTCGAGGAACGGGCCGGGCTCGATCACCCCGACCAGTTGAGGGCCGACCGCGACCAGCACGAACAGCGGCAGCACGACGATCTGGGCGAGCATCAGCAGCGGGGAGATCGCCAGCAGTCGCCGGGCATCACCGCCGGCCAGGCCGCAGAACACGATGACGTAGTCGATGCACGGGGTGAGCAGGACCAGCAGCGCCCCCAGCAGCACCGCCTGTTCCAGGCCCAGCGGTAGGACAACCGCGGCCACCAGCGCCGGGACGACCACGAAGCTGAGCACCAGCGCGGCGGCCACGAACCGGACATCGCGCAGCGAGTGCCCGATCGCGGCGAACGGGACCTGCAGGAACGTGGCGTAGAGCAGCAGTCCGAGCACCGGGTAGATCCCGACCTCAACCGCTGACGCCGCGGGAGAGGGCAGCAGCACCCCGGCGACCGCGCCGGCGGCCAGGCCGCCGAGGTAGACCGGTATCTGGTGGCGTTCCCACCACGCCACCAGCGACCCGGCGCTCACCCGCGGTCCCCGCCTCGGGAACCCGTCGGCGCCCCCGGCCCGAGGTCGGTCCCGACCCCCGGGCCGGAGTCGGTGGGGTCGAACAGGCTCACGGCGACCTCGAGGGCGGCTTGGTCGGGCACGCGGGCCTCGACCGCGACCACCGCCCCGATCGTCAGCGACATCTGCAAGGCCGGGCAGCAGCGCCGCTCGGCCCGCACCAGCGCGGCCAGCTCGCCCGCGCCGCCGTCGTCGAGGACGGCCGGGTCGAACTCGACCCGCACCCACTCGCCGGAAAGCCGGCGGCTCGTGGCGTGCACCAGCACCAGCGACCAGCGCGCCCACCGGTCGTGCCAGCTCGGACCCGGCAACGAGCATGCCGCCCCGGGCGTCGCTGGCGCCGCCACGGACGGCCCATCGCCGCCCGGCCCAGCCGGTGGTACGGGTTCGGCGGTCGCTGGCGGCCGCGGGACCGGGCCGCGCGCCTCGGGCGCCGGCCGGGCGCGGGTGCCGGTCTGCTCCTGGGCCAGGAACGGGCAGGCGGCGTCGCACGGGCCGTCCCGGTCGATCTCATCGAGCATCCGGCGGGCCTGGTCGAGGCGGGCGGTGAACTCCTGCAGCGCGACGATCTGGTCGCGGGCCTCCGCGCCGCGCTGCTCCAGCATCGGGGACAGGGCCCGCTGCACCTCCCGGCAGCCCTCGCGCCGCCATGGGCGCAGCAGAATCCCGATGTCGTCCAGGGACAGCCCCAGGCTCTTGGCCGTGGCTATGAACCGCAGCTGATCGACCGCGTCGTCGTCGAACAGCCGGTAGCCCGACGGCGAGCGCCGCGGAGTGAGCAGCCCATGCTGCTCGTAGAAGCGCAGCGTCGTCGCCGGCACACCGGCACGCTCGGCCAGTTCGGAGACCTTCAACCCGTCCACGAACCCGGACGCTAGACCCAGTACTTGACTTGAAGGTCAAGCCTCACGATCGAGATCACATAACCACCGGGGTGTGTAGGACACACCCCGAGATGGGCCGCAATCCCGGGTCGCGCAGGCGCCGGTAGCCGGTACGGGCGTCTTCGGTGACGGTAGGAACTTGTACTCGTAGGCGGTGCCTGTCGGTAGCGGTCGACGATCCGGCCCCGCCAGCAGTGGTGACACCGGCGCCGCAGCCGGCGACGTCGACTCCACCGGACACTTCAGCCGATCACCGAGACATGCTCACGCGCTCGGCTGCGGTAGCCCGGCAGTCACGAGATCCGCCGCCGCCCGTCGCCGCCGCCGCACGGGCCGGAGTCGCCCCCGGACGTCACCGTCACAGGTCAGCTGGCGAGGTGACAGCAGGCGAGGTGAATCATGTACATAGTCATGCCCAACATCGGATGAAACTGGCACTGGATTCGCGAGTTAGTCCCATCTATCGTTCCTCGTCATGAAGGCAACATCGTGGGGCGAATCTGGCTCTGCCAGTACGATCTGCCCCACGTTGAGGATGGCTCCGACAGCAGGTGGAGTGGATCCGAGCCTCGCCCACTGGCCGCGGTTCGTTGCCGGCCCAGGTCAGCACGAGGCGGGCCGAGCGGCGCGTGGGGCGATCGAGCCCTCCGACTCCGGAGCGCGGTGGCGGTCCCGCGTTGTGATCGCCGCTGCGATGTCGGGGCCCGCAGGGCTCGCAAGCGCGGTACCGGCGGACCGCGCCGCGCCGCGATCCCTCCCACCCACCGCCATGCAGCGCGGCCGAGCCGCGGCGCAGACATGAGGGCCCGACGAGTGGCCGGTGCACCTGTCGGGACCGACCTGGGTGCGGGTCGTGGCGTCCGTGGTCGGCTGGCCTTCTTCGGTCCCGCGTTCGTCGCGGCGATCGCCTATGTCGACCCGGGGAACTTCGCCACGAACTTCTCGGCGGGCGCGCAGTACGGCTACCTGCTGCTCTGGGTGATCGTTGTGGCGAACCTGCTCGCCATGCTGATCCAGACCCTGTCGGCCAAGCTCGGTCTCGCCACGGGCCGGAACCTGCCGGAGATGTGTCGCGACCGCTTTCCGCGTCCGGTGTCGCGAGGGATGTGGGTGCAGGCCGAGTTGGTCGCGATCGCCACCGACATGGCCGAGGTGATCGGCGGGGCCATCGCGCTGAACCTGCTCTTCGGCATCCCCCTGTTCACCGGCGGGGTGATCACCGGAATCGTCGCGTTCGCGCTGCTGGCGCTGCAGAACCGGGGACACCGTCCCTTCGAGCTGGCGATCATGGGCTTGTTCGGTGTCATTCTGCTGGGCTTCCTGACCACCATCCTGCGCGTCGACGTCTCGCCCTCGGGCGCGGCGGCGGGGCTGGTCCCGCGCTTCGAGGGAACCGACAGTCTGTTGCTGGCCACGGGTATTCTCGGCGCGACCGTCATGCCGCACGTCATCTACCTGCACTCGGCGCTGACGCAGCGCCGGATCGTCGCCACCTCGATCAGCGACCGCCGGTTCCTTCTCCGGCGACAGCAGTCCGACGTGCTGCTGGGCATGGGCCTCGCCGGCCTGGTGAACGCCGCGATGCTGCTGATCGCCGCTGCGGTGTTCTTCAGATCCGACATCCCCGACGTGGGCACCCTCGAGGGCGTCCACGCAGGACTCGGTCAGGCCATCGACCAACCCGCCGCGCTCGCGTTCGCCGTCGCTCTGCTCGCGTCCGGATTCGCCTCGTCCGGGGTCGGTACCTACGCCGGCCAGATCGTCATGCAGGGCTTCATCCGCCGACAGATTCCCCTGCTGCTGCGACGGCTGCTCACCCTCGCTCCGGCCCTAGTGGTGCTCGGCCTCGGAATCGACCCGACTCGCGCGCTGGTGTTGTCGCAGGTCGTCCTGTCTTTCGGCATCCCGTTCGCTCTGGTTCCTCTCGTCCTGCTGACCGGCAACCGGGCGGTCATGGCCGAACTGGTGAACCGTCGCGCGACGACGATCGCGGCCGGTACCGCCGCAGCCCTGATCATCGCTCTGAACCTGTTTCTGATCTGGCGGACGGTCGCAGGCAGCTAGCCATCCGACACCTCGACGTTCCGAGGGCGGAGTCCGGGACCGTCGCCGCGGCCGGTGGACGTGGTCTGCCGCCGTGCGGCGCGGGTGTCCGGACCGGAGACTGGGTGCACCGGGCGGAGCGGCGTCGTCGGTAGGAGGAAGGGGCATATTTCCCTCGCCGGCCGGCGAACCGGGTCGGTCGCTGCCGGAAGTCGCGAGTTCTGTCGGGTCCCGGTCCCGGCCCCGGTGGCAGGCTGCACATCCTCCCGGCTGTTCTGACCCGGTGTAGCCGAGATCGCCGGCGCCGACCGCGCATAATCGTGGGGTGACCGAGGAGCGCGACGACCCCGCAGGACCCCGCGCCGGACCGGGCACCGTCAGCAGCGGCGTCGCCCGGCGCGGCGTCCCGCTTCTGGCCGGGATCGCCGCCGCCGTGCTCGTGTTCGACGTGCTGACCAAGATCGCGGCCGTCGCGACGCTGGAGCAGCGCCCGCCGCTGGAGCTGCTCGGCGGCGCGGTCTACCTGGTGCTGCTGCGCAACCCGGGTGCGGCCTGGTCGATGGCCACCGGCTACACGTGGGTGCTGACCATCGTCGCGATCGTCGTCGTCGGGGTGATCATCCGGATCGCGCGGCGGCTGGCCTCGACCGGATGGGCGATCGGCCTCGGGCTGGTCCTCGGCGGCGCGCTGGGCAACCTGATCGACCGGTTCTTCCGCTCGCCCGGCCCGCTGCGCGGGCACGTGGTGGACATGGTGTCGCTGTTCGCGCCGGACGGGAGCGTCTGGCCGGTGTTCAACGTCGCCGACTCCTCGATCGTCTGCGGCGGGATCCTGCTGGTGGTGATGGCCGTGCGCGGCATCGAGATCGACGGCACGCGCGCACCGGGCAAGGACGCCGAAGACGGAGCTGGCAAAGCCCTCGGTCACGGGTGAGCAGCGCCGGGTACGGGTAACCGGCGTGTATTCCTGCGGTGCAGGCCGCGGCCCACCCCGTCGACGCCCGCATTGCCGACATGCCTACACGATCGTCGGCCTGCGAGCTGATGCAGGGGCCGTCGGCGTCAGGGCTACGCGTATCAGGGCGCGACGTGTCGGCGCCGGCGACAGATGGGCTGGTGCACGGCCGGCCTCGTCGCTGTCTCAACTCTTCGGTGTGGTGGTCCCCAGTGCGTTGCTGCTCCGACTCCCGGACCGCGGCCGAGCGGGCCGTGCACATGGTCGGCGCCGCGGCCCCGGGCGAGGACCGTGATGGTGACCGCTGGGACGACTGGGCCACCGTGGAGCTGTGCGCGCTGCTCATGGCCGCCGACCTCCACGACCGTGACATGGCCACGGTCGCGCGGTGGGTGTTCAACCCCGCCAGACGCCCGAACCGGCGGCGCCGCCGAAGCCCTCGCGCTGCTCGCCCTCGCTCGCTGGCTCGCTGACGCCGGCGGCTGCGGCAATGCCGTGGTCAACGGCGACGAGAACACCACCGCGTTCGGCTCGGGCAGCGCGGCGAGCTCCGACGATGTCAAGGTCGACGACGGCGGCGCCCTCTCCGTCGGCGGTGACGCCACCGGCAACCAGGAGGCCACCGACTCGTTCAACGACACCCGTGCCGAGACCAACGTCCACAACTCGGTCGACGACTGGTTCAACACCGACACCGACACCGCCACGTCGGTCGAGACCAACCAGGACGACCACAGCAGCACCGATCTGCTGTCGCACAACTCCGTCGACGTCGATCTCCCGGTCGCCTGAGTCCGTCGCGGTCTGCCTCTCGGTCACGGATCCGGTCGAGTCGGACGCACGCTGTCGGCGTCGTCCGATGCCGGCGTGGGCGCAGGTTCTGGCCGCTCGTCGTGGGGCTGCACTGTGGCCGCCGACGCCACGGCCGGTTCCGTCGGGGTGTGTTCCGGCGGGGGCACCTCGGCCGGGGGCTGCGGGGCGTCACCGGAGGCATGGCCGGGTAGCTGCGTCTCTTCCGAGGGCGTCTCGCCGGCATTCCGATGCCGGCCGGTGAGCCGCCGGATCCAGCCAGGCCCGTAGATCGGCAGCGCGATCAGGATGATGATCGCGATGGGTAACAGTACGAACAGTCCGATGGCCTGCGCCACGGTCAGGTCCTCGGAGCTCACCGTATCTCCTCCTGTGCCGCCGGGACGGTGTCCTCACGCTGGACGAAGTCGGGTAGGCGGCGCGCGGCTCGCGGGTCGTCGGTCACCCACCACGGCGCGACGCTGGACGCCTCGCCGTGCAGCCGGTCCAGATGACGGTCGACGCGACGCTGTTCCCGATGCTCACTGCGGTTCCATTGGACGAACATCCCGGCCAGCAGCAGGAGCACCACGACATCGCCGAAGATCCACAAGATGGCTCCACCCGTCTTCTGGTCGGCGAACGGGTCCGAGCCCCAGACCTCGGCGATCCGCAGGAAGAAGTCCGGGGCGATCAGCTCCTTGCGCAGCATGATCGGGATCCCCAGAACGATGTGCGCCGGGCCGAGGCCGAACACCAGGAGCAGCCGCATCGCGTAGGGCAGCGGGTTCGGAAAGGGGTCGATGCCCAGCAGCGGCCAGTAGAGGAGCGCCCCCACCAGCACGAAGTGCAGATGCATGAGGTTGTGGACGATCGGGTTGCTCACGCTGAGCTCGAACAGCGGACTGTAAATCACGATGAACGGTGTGACGACGAAGAGCGTGTAGGCGACGACCGGATGGGTCAGCACGCCCAGGTAGCGGCTGTGCGTGACGGCCAGCAGGGTCCGTCTGGGGTGCCCGCGCAGCGCCCTGAGCGCGAGTGTCACCGGCGCGGCGAGGCCCAGTGGAGTCGGGGCGACCATCTGCAACAGCATGTGTTGCACCGCGGTCATGCTGAACAGCGCGTTGTCGTACTCGCCGATGACCGAGCTCGTCGACAGGGCGATGATGGCGAGCCCGACGAACCACATCACCGTCCGGGAACGCTGCCAGGCGACTCCCCGTCGGCGAACGGTACGGACGCCGAGCAGGTAGGCGATGCCAAGTACCACCACCGGAAACAGCACCCAGGGCTCGACGGTCCAGCTGGTCAGGACCCGGGAGAGGTCAAGAGGCGGTGGGAGGGTGTCGGTGCCGCCGAACGCGGGGTTCATCGCGTCGTCTCCGGCCCGGGCCCCGGCTCTGTCGGTCTCTGGGCGGACTGTGCGTCGGTGGCCGGGTCAGTGTCGGGCGAGGGCGCCGTCGTCGGCGCCGGCGGTTCCGCCTGCTCAGGGGAGGGGGCGTTCCTCGTCCGACGTCGGGGGTCGGTGAGCTGGGCCGCGAGGATGAGCCCGGACAGGAGCAGGATCGCACCTGCGACGAGAATTGGTGGCCAGGGTGATACGCCGCCCGTTCCGCTCGTCGGCGGGGGGACGGCAGCCAGCGCGGAGTAGATCATCGAGCGCTCGATTCGGATCGTGGGCACGCTGCGGCGATGCTCGGCATGCGTGTCGTTCGGGGTCGGGAGCGGGCGCCGGTGACAGCGGCTCGCCGGGCACTCACGGCTCTGATGCCAGAGGCGGTCACCGCCCGTCTCAACGACGGGGAACTAACGCCGGACGGCTAGGACGCGACGGCGGCGGAGGGAACGAGAGGTCCGGTCGGGTAGCTCAGCTGCGGTCGACGCAGCTCGCCAGCAGAATGGTCCGGCCGGAGAGGGGACCGTCCGGTTTCGAGGTCGCCCCCCTCGTCGACGCGAGGTCTGCGGTCGCGAGGCGTGATGTGGTCGTCGCGGGGGCTCGGAGGGAGTCGTCTCCGCTGCCGGTCCCGGCCTTCTTCGCCGCGGCGGCCTCGGTGTTCGTGACTGGTTCGCAGTGCACGTCGTGCACCCCGTGATGGCCGGTGTTCGACACGGGAGGTGGCGCGGCGACGGCGACGGCCGTGACGGTGGAGCCACACATCGTCAGCTGGATCGCGAGCAGCACGAGTGCGATCACCGTGAAGATCACGGGGCGGGTCGGCCGCGCCGGCTGCACCGCAGGAGCACGGGTGACACCGCTGGAGAGGAGAACTCTGCGGTTCACGCGGGGCCCTCCTCCAGCGATGCAGCGCCGGCGGGCGCCTGGTCCCCTACGTTCTGCTGCACAGAGAACTTGGAGGTCACGGTAGCGCTTCCAACGGGGAGAGTGCGCGGGCGTGCCCCGGCGGTTGCCGTGCGAGCCGGGGGCCGGTGCGGTCACTCGACGGAGATGCCGCGCTTGCGCAACCACGTCTGAGGATCGAGCTTGGTGCCACCCTCGTCGCGGATCTCCAGATGCAGATGCGACCCGGTGGACTGGCCTCGATTGCCCATCAGCGCGATGCGGTCCCCGGCGCGCACGGTCTGGCCCCGCTTGACGAGGCTGCGGTCGATGTGGCCGTAGATACTGATCGAGCCGTCCTGGTGCCGGATGCGGACCCAGAGGCCGAAGCCGGACGCGGGACCGGAGTCGATCACGACGCCGTCGGCCACCGCGAAGATCGGGGTACCGATGCGGTTGGCGATGTCGAGGCCGTAGTGCGTGCTGCCCCACCTCGGGCCGGCGGAGGAGGTGAGGGTGCCGGTCGTCGGTTTGACGAAGGATGCGCCGTCCCGGGTCATCGCCGCATCGGGTGCACCGGCGGCCATCGCCTCGGAGCGGGTCGAGGCGAGTCGGGCGAGGTCGTCGGCGAGCCGGCTCGCCTTGGTCAGCGAATCCAGCGCCGGCGGTCCGTGGCTCTCTCCGCCGGCCGTTGCCGGCTGCAGGCTCATGTCTGGGGACATGGTGCCGCCCGGTCCCGGATGGCGTTCCAACGCGCTGGTCATGGCGACCGGAGCCCATCCCTGGGCGGTGGCCTCGACGGGGGCGAGCGGGGCCAGCGTCGGGATGACCGCCGCCGCGCCAGCCACGGTGGCCCCGGCGGTCAGGGCCCCGAGATGGCGTCCGGTCGGCTTCGACCGGGCCGCCCGCGCAGCCGGTGCCGGAGGTGGGATCGATGCTGGTGGTGGGGCCGGAGGTGCGGGTGCCCGGTGGCGCGCGTAGCTGACGGCCCGAGGTGCGGGGTGGGTCTCCGGAGTGTCCCGGCGGACGCGGCGCGGCGTGGCGTGACCTCCCGCCCGGGGCCGGTCCGGGCGGTCACGGCCTGTCGTGGGCGGGAGGCCGCGGATTGCGATCGCGGCCCCTGTCGTCTGCACACTCAGTCCCGGTGGTGTGGACGCGGGGCTCCCCGGGCCGCGTCTCGGGCCGGCGGCGCGCGGGCGAGCGGGGCTGTGGGCGGGGGCGGCCATCAGTTGAAGGAGACGTGGACGTGGTCCATGTGGTTGGCGGTGACGCCCCCACGGTCTTCCATCTGCTCCCATCCGTTACCGAAGTTGATCCGCTGCCGGTAGATCACGTAACTGATGCCGAGCCGGTCGAGGTTCTTCGCCGCGTAGTTGGCGAGCGGCTCGCCCGCGGAGGGGTCGGCCATGAAGTCGAGCGCGCGGCCCCGGGGGTGGTCGGAGGCGTTGGAACGGCCGGCGACCCCGTAGACGGTGGAGATGTCGAACCGGCAGCGCAGTTCCTCGCCCGCGCTGGCGACGGAGGCGCGGACGGCGCCGAAGCCCGAACGACCGCGTTCACACTCACCGCCGGCTGACCCGCCGTCCTCGGGTGCGTCGTCGGGACGCGGGGGGTTGACGTCCTGCTCGGCGTCGTCGTCCTGACGGTCGGCCTCGGCTCGGTCGGCCTCGGCACGCTGCTGGGCGACGTCCTTTGCCTCCCGCAGAGCGCGCAGCGCGATGTCGCCTCCGCTCGCGCTCTGCAGGGTCTCCCCGGCAGGGACGGAGGCCGGGCCCGAGCCCTGGCCCGATGGCAGGAGGTCGTCCGGGCTGTCGGGCCCGGGTGCCGCGGCCGGGTCGACGGGGGTCATCGCGGCCGGACCGGAGTCGAGATCGGTACTGAAGGCGACGGCTAGCGCCGACTCTCCATGCGGGACGTTCTGATCGGTCAACAGATGACCTGCGAGGACGGCGGCTCCACCAGCGAGCATGCCACCCGCCGTGCGGCGGAGGGCAGTGGAAGAACTGGACGGCCGTCGGCCCGCCGGGAAGCGGTGCCGTGCCACAACTGACCTTTCGGGGGGCGAGGCGGCGGATCGTGGGGAGCGGTGCCGCACTCGAAGGCGTGTTGGTGTGGTGCTGTACTCACAGTACGAAAAGCGGCGTTCGCGACGCCGGAAACGAACCGCACCAACACGCCGATCGGCGGCCCGCTCGCTGTGAGTGGTCGAAAAACTCCGGCGTACGGTGGGCCGGTGGTTGCTCGGCGCCGACTGGCTGCCGCGGGCACCATCGCGATGAGTATCGTCGGGCGCGATTGGCTGCGCTCGACCGAAACAGCGCCGCCGTCCGGCGATGGAGGTAGGTGGGCCGGTGACGACGACAGTGCGGTTTCGGTTGGCCAGCCTCCTGGTCCTCATCGCCGCGGTCGCGATGCACGCGGTGACGGTCTCCCCGGACCCCGCAGGACCGTCTCTCACCGCGTTCGCTGCTTCCGTGGCGGGCCCGGGGACGGTCGGCGTCGCATCCGAGCCCGTCGGAGGCGGGCAGAGATCGGTGCCGTCGGGGACCGGTCAGACCTCGACACAGCCGGCCCCGGTTGCCACCGGCGCGCTCTCGGCGGGTGCCCGACCGGCGACAACGCCCGGCCCGCAGTGCCCGGTGTCGCACCACACGCCATCGCACGACGAGGACGTGGCGGATTCCGCCCGCCCCGCGGGCCAGCACCAGAGTTCTTCACTCCCCGATGGCGGTGGTGGCCTGCTGAGCTCGGAGTCGCAGCCCGCCGGCGGCGCACACGTGGTGACTGCGCGCGCGATCGAGGCCCGGGCCGGCAGCGGAGCCGTGCCGCTCCGCCTGCTGCACTGCGTCAGCCGTAGCTGATCGGTCAGATCGCCGGTCCCAGGCCGGCCGGCCGCCGCACCCCCTGGGTGCTCCGTCCCGCCTGATCGCAGTTCCGGACCGTCAGCGACCGACGCGCGCCCTCCGGCGCGTCTGCGTAGCGGCGCCGTTGGTGCCGCTGCCCCCGATCTGGGCCACTCCGATCCGTAGAAGCAGCCAGAGGTCTATGCCATGCCGACACGTCACACCCCGCTCGACCGGGTCCGCGCCCCGTCCGAGCAGTTGGACCTGAGCTCGATCTGGACCAACCGAACCGTCAGAGGCGGGGTCAGCCTGACCGTGGCTGCCGTCGTCGTGGTGAGCGCGGCCCTGGCGGACGCTGCGCCCGAGACACCCGGGCCCGGTGTCCTCGACACGGCGTCACCGGCCGCCGTGGCCACCGACCGGCCGGAACGGGTCCGTCTGCGGGGCTCGCCGCAACGGACGGCGGTCCCGGTGCCGGCGCGGCCGGCCACGATCACCTTCGTCGCCGCCGGGCCGGATCCCGTGGTGGTCGAGGTCGACCGGACCGCCGCCCCGCTCGTGGTGATCGCGGTCACCGATGGGGGAGGTCCGAGTGCATCGGGTTCGTGAGTGTCGCCGGGACCGCGGGCCGGTCCCGGATCCGGTTCGGGGATCTGCGCGCGACCGCCGAGCGACGGATCCGGTCGAGGGTCGTCGATGAACCCCGGCCGGATAGGTCCCCCGGGTCGCCCGCGCAGCGGTCTGACCGGGTTTGGCCTGGTGTCCAGCTGCGGCATCGGCTCGGCACGGCCCAGGTTGCTGGTCATCGCCTGCGACGACGCCCAGGTCGCGCTGTCACGGGTGGCGGAGGTCGAGTCGCCGGAGATGTTCGAGTTGCGCACCGTGCGGGGCCGGGTCCCCTGGTTCACCGGGCAGCCCACCGGTGCGGCAGCCGTCATCGACTATGTGGTCGCGGAACTGCAGGTGTCCCGGATCATCGTGCTGGGCCATGTCCCGTGCGGGCACAACCCCGGAGGGCTCCGGTCGGTGGCGAACGTGAAGTCCTTCGCCGGTGCCCGGGCGCGCAGCGGCGACACGAGGACGCGCGGTGCGGCGGAGAGCCGAGCGGCGCAGTCGCATGTGGTGCGCCAGGTGTGTGCGTTGCGCGGCTACCCGGTGGTCCGGGATGCGATTGTCGACCGCGGCGTGAAGGTCGACGCGTGGCTGCACGACGCGACGTCCGGCTCGTTGCAGGCCTACGCCCCGTCGACCCGGACGTTCGTGTCGTTGTGAGGCCGCCGCGATCGTCGTCGGCGCCGGTGGCGCACCGAACAGCGGCCCACGCTCGTGGCCCGGTGGGCCGCACGATCGAGGCCGGGCCCGGGTGTGGCCGATGCGGAGCCGCCGGGGTACCTTTCCGACCGAGTTCTACAGACAGTAGTAGGCGGTGAACATGGGCGTGACCCGGCGAGGCTTGAGCGGCTCGGCGCGCTCGGTTGCGTGGCTGGCACTGGTCGTCTGCCTGCTCGTCGTCCATGTCGGCCTGGTGACCTCGGCATCGGCACCGACGCCGAGTTCGACGTCGGTCGGCGCCGAGATCACGCCGGCAGGGATCCCCGCGTCGCCTCCCGGCGATGTCCAGTGGGGGCACAGCCCCCTGGCCGCCGACGCGCAGCGTCCGGCGGGCACCGGCGCGACGTCCGTGGTCGCACCGTCGTCTGAGCACACTCCGCTGACGGGGGTCGCACAGTGGGCCCTGAGCGGGCCGCTGTCCGGGTCACCGCCCGGCCCTGTCCCGTCGAGAGCCGCGACCGCGGCGGTGCGGGCCGGTGCGTCGTTACTGCTGGCCCTCTGCGTCCTCCGGCAGTGATCAGCAGGTAGCAGCCGCGTCCGGCACGGGGAAGGGCCCGTCGTCGACGTGGTTGTCCGCGGCCGCGGCCGAGTTCGCCGTGCCCACGATCCGTCTGCTGACGCACCTGCTCACAGCGATCGCACATCGCTGCAATCGGAGAGGCCTCGCCTTGATCATCCCGAACTCCGGGCTGCCACAGTGACCGCCGTCGCGCCCACACCCACGCCGATCACCTCGTCGCCACACCCGGTGCGGCGTACGGGCAAGGGATCCACGCTGCTCAAGATGCTGCGGACGACAGACCCCAAGGACATCGCGATCATGTATCTGATCACGTCCTTCGGGTTCTTCCTGGCCGGCGGTGCCATGGCACTGCTGGTCCGCGCCGAACTGGCACGTCCGGAGATGCAGTTCCTGTCCACCGAGCAGTACAACCAGCTCTTCACCATGCACGGCACGATCATGCTGCTGCTGTACGCGACCCCGATCCTGTTCGGCTTCGCGAACTACATCGTCCCGCTGCAGATCGGTGCCCCGGACGTCGCGTTCCCGCGGCTCAACGCCTTCTCGTACTGGCTGTTCCTGTTCGGCGGCCTGACCGTCATCTCGGGCTTCCTGACCCCGGGCGGTGCCGCGGACTTCGGCTGGTTCGCCTACACCCCGCTGTCCAACGCGATCCACTCACCGGGGCCGGGTGGCGACCTGTGGGCGATCGGGCTGATCGTGTCCGGTCTGGGCACGATCCTCGGTGGCGTCAACTTCGTGACGACGATCGTCTGCATGCGCGCCCCCGGCATGACGATGTTCCGGATGCCGATCTTCACCTGGAACATCTTCATCACGGCGCTGCTGACCCTGATCGCCTTCCCCATCCTCACAGCGGGGCTGTTCGGGCTGCTGGTCGACCGGCAGCTGGGCGGGCACGTGTTCGACCCGGCCAACGGCGGCGTCATCCTCTGGCAGCACCTGTTCTGGTTCTTCGGCCACCCCGAGGTCTACATCGTCGCGCTGCCGTTCTTCGGCATCGTCTCGGAGATCTTCCCGGTGTTCGCCCGCAAGCCGGTCTTCGGCTACAAGGGCCTGATCTTCGCCACGATCGCCATCGCGGCGCTGTCGGTCGCGGTGTGGGCGCACCACATGTACGCCACCGGCGCGGTGCTGCTGTCGTTCTTCTCCTTCACCACGTTCCTGATCGCCATCCCGACCGGCGTCAAGTTCGTGAACTGGATCGGCACGATGTGGAAGGGGAAGATCACGTTCGAGACGCCGATGCTGTTCGCCATCGGCTTCCTCGTGACGTTCCTGTTCGGCGGGCTGACCGGCATCCTGCTCGCCGCGCCGCCGATCGACTTCAACGTCAGCGACACCTACTTCGTGGTCGCGCACTTCCACTACGTGCTGTTCGGCACGATCGTGTTCGCCACCTACGCCGGCATCTACTTCTGGTTCCCGAAGATGACGGGCCGGATGATGGACGAGAAGCTCGGCAAGCTGCACTTCTGGACCACGTTCATCGGGTTCCACCTGACGTTCCTGGTGCAGCACTGGCTCGGCAACCAGGGCATGCCGCGGCGCTACGCGGACTACCTGCCCACGGACGGCTTCACGACGCTGAACATGATCTCCTCGATCGGCGCGTTCGTCCTCGGCGCCTCGACGCTGCCATTCCTCTACAACGCGTTCAAGAGCTACCGCTACGGCCGCGTCGTCACCACCGACGACCCGTGGGGCTTCGGCAACTCGCTGGAGTGGGCGACCTCCTGCCCGCCGCCGCGGCACAACTTCACCGAGCTGCCCCGGATCCGTTCCGAGCGCCCCGCGTTCGACCTGCACTACCCGCACCTGGTCGAGCGTGCCCGCGCCGAGGCGCACGTCGGCGGGCACCCGCAGGTCGCCGAGATCGTCGCCCAGGGCGTGGGCAAGGAAGCGCAACCCGACGACGACTCGAGGTCACGCTGATGTTGACGCAGTTCACCCGACTACTGCTGGACACGACCGGGCAGCGCGCCGGTGACCGGCCCGCCGGTCGCGCACGTTCTCGCGGCGCCGCGCCCGGTCCGCCGTACCCGGGGCATGCGGTCACACCCGAGACGGGACCGCCCGACCGCAGCCCCGACCACCATCACGGCGCACAGACGGCGCCAGACCACACACCGACCGGGGAGGCACCGCGATGACCGCACCCGGCCCCGACGACGAGCAGACGCCCACGACAGCGCCCGCACCTCGGTCGCGGAACAAACTGCGCCGCCGGATCAATGCGATGACGAGTCTGACCCTGGCGCTGCTCGTGGTCGGCGCGTTGTACATGGCGTTCGCTCCGCAGCCCCAGTCGGCGAGTGGACAGCCCGACGACGCGGCCATGACCGCCCAGGGTCAGCAGCTCTACACCAACACCTGCATCACCTGTCACGGGTCGAACCTGCAGGGCGTCACCGACCGGGGCCCGAGCCTGATCGGCGTCGGCGACGCCGCGGTGTATTTCCAGGTCGGGACCGGGCGGATGCCGATGGCCGCACAGACGGCGCAGGCACCACGTAAGCCGCCGCTGCCGCAGTTCGACCCGAACACCCCGGAGGGCCAGTCCAACCTCGCCGCGCTCGGGGCCTACGTGCAGGCCAACGGCGGCGGCCCGAGGACCCCAGCGGGGCCGGACACATCGCTTCGGGGGGACGACCCGGCCCGCGGCGGCCAGCTGTTCCGGCTGAACTGCGCCTCGTGTCACAACTTCACCGGGGTCGGGGGAGCGCTGTCGTCCGGCAAGTACGCTCCGCCGCTGAACCAGGCCAGCAACCGCGAGATCTACACCGCGCTCCTGAGCGGCCCGCAGAACATGCCCCGCTTCTCCGAGCAGCAGCTGACCCCGGCGGAGAAGAAGGACATCATCGCCTACATCGAGTCGGTCGCCGATGGCGACAACAATCCCGGAGGATCCCGGCTCGGCGGCATCGGACCGACGTCCGAGGGCATCGTGGCGTTCGTGGTCGGCATGGCCGCTCTCATCGGGTTCGCCATGTGGTTGGGAGCGAAGAGCTAGCCATGCCCACCTCCCCCTCCGGTCGTCACCGTCGCGCCGGATCTGACGACACCGCCGACTCGCCGAGTCCGAGCACACACGGGACACGGCCCCGTCTCGACGCCTCCCGACACAGCGTCCCCATCCCTCGTCGGCCTCCCGGCCCGGCCCCCGATGTGCGGCGTGTCCCGCGCGGGCGGGGACTTGACCCTCGCGGGACTCAGACGACCCAGGGCGGTGCGGCGACCTCCCGTGGACATGGTGGAGCCGGCGCCGTGCGATCCGATCACTTCCCCGAGGTGGCCGACCGGTCGCTGCACCGCTCCGAGGCCCCGACCGTGGAGCTGCCGATCCAGCGGCGTCCCCATCCGGATGCGGCATCCGACCTCCGTTCTCGGTCCGCCCTGTCGGTTGAGGTCACGGGCGGCCGCCTGGAAGCCAGGCGCGATCCCCGGGGGACGGGCCCGCGCCTCGTCGGGGTGGACGTCGCACGGGGCATCGCGCTGCTGGGCATGATCGCGGTGCATGCGCTGGTGGGGATCACCGACGACGGTGCTCCGACCACCAGCTACATGACCTTCGGCGGTCGGTCGGCGGCTCTGTTCGCCGTGCTGACCGGCGTGGCGTTCGCGTTCATGACCCGGCGACGGCGGGTTCGGCCCGGCGCGGAGGCCAGGGCCGCGGCTGCGGCCCTGGGCGCCCGCGCCTGCGGCCTCCTGCTGATCGGGCTCGCACTCGGGTGGACCGACCCGGAGATCGCGGCCGTGATCATGCCGTACTACGCGGTCATGTTCGTGCTGGCGATACCGTTGGTGCTGTTGCCGACGGGGATCCTGGTCGGCTCGGCCGTGCTGCTCGTGGTCGGCGTGCCGGCGTTGTCCCAGCTGATCCGGCCGGCACTACCGCAGCCGGCACTGACCAACCCCGGCTTCTCCGACCTGTTCTCCGACCCGTTGGGTCTGCTCAGCGAACTCACGCTGACGGGCGCCTACCCGGCGTTGCCGTGGCTCGCCTACCTGTGCGTGGGGATCGCGGTCGGGCGGGCGCGTCTGTCCTCGGTGCGGACCGCGCTCGCATTACTCATCGGCGGTACGGCGGCGGCCGTCGCCGCGACCGCGCTGTCCGCGTGGTTGCTCGGACCGCTCGGTGGCTACGCGCGTATCGCCGCCGCCACCCCTGCGGCGGAGCTGGCGGAGGCTCCGAGGGTGGCCGACTTCGTCGCCATCTCGCCGGAGGGGGTCACGCCCACCAGCACCTGGTGGTGGCTGGCGACCGTGGCGCCGCACTCCGGCACACCGTTGGACCTGGCGCAGACCATCGGGTCCGCGCTCGCGGTGCTCGGGGCGGCGCTGCTGCTCGCCCATGTCGGCCGGCCCGTAGCGGCACGGCTGCTCGGGCACCTCCTGCGCCCGCTGGCTGCGGCCGGTTCCATGACCCTGACCCTGTACGTACTCTCGCTGCTGTTCATGAACTCGCCGCTCGACGAGTTCGAGGCCCTTCCCGGCTACCTGTTCCAGATCGTCATGGCCATGACGATCGCCGTGGTATGGCGCAAGGCCGTCGGTCGTGGTCCGCTGGAGGCCGCCCTGTCGATACTCGCCACTGCCGCCGGGAACCGGGTCCGACGCGACGCGGGGGACGGAGACCCGACCGCACGCGCGCGGGCGAGCGCCGCGGCGCACGAGCGCGGCCCGACGTCGTGACCGGGGACTACCAGCGTCGACTGGACCGGGGTCGTCGTTACTGGGACCGGCTCAGCCCCGTCGTGTCGTCGCTCGAACAGGCTGCGGTGGCCGTCGACGCCTACGGCCTGCACCACCTCGATCTCGCACCCGGCCAGCAGGTGCTGGACATCGGCTGCGGCGCCGGCGCAGCGCTGCCGTCGCTCCGCGGCGCCGTCGGGCCGACCGGTCGGGTACTCGGCGTGGACAACAGCCCACGGATGCTCGACCTCGCCCGCGGCCGGCTCGCCGAGAGCGACTGGGTCAACGTCGACGTCCTCGAGGCGGACTTCGCGCGAACGACATGGCCGCCCGGAGGCTTCGACGCAGCGGTCGCGGTCTTCGCGCTGAGCGCGATGGCCGACCTGCCCGGGGCGCTCGTCGTCGCGGAGCGGGTTCTCCGCCCCGGGGGCCGACTGCTGGTGGTGGACCTGAACCTGACCCCGAGGGGTTGGCCGGCGCCGCTGCTCTGGCTGGTCCGTGAGCTCTACCGGCGCAGGGTGGGAGCGTCGGCCGAGGACCTCCTGGGTGCCGCCGGCGCGGTGTTCTGCAGCGTCGCCGTGCTCGACCTTCCCGGTCATCCCGGCGCCGGTCCCCGAGGCCGGCCGTGGCCACCGCTCACGGCGTTCGTCGCCACCACATCGGCGGAAGAGCAGCACCGCGCGGCCATTGGACCTCGTCGTGCCGGCTGACCGTCCACAGCGAGTAGTAGAGACCTGATGTCGGATCCGGGCCGAGGCGGTGGCGATGCGACGACCGCCCTCTCCAGCCCCCTGCGGCTGTGAGCCCGGTCCGCACCCGCCCGACCAGCCGGAAGGCGACCACGATGCCCGACCCGCAGACCAGCACGACCAGCCGCGTCCTGCACTACGACATCCTCGTGGGCGGCATGACGTGTGCCGCGTGCGCCCATCGCGTCGAGCGGAGACTGAACAAGCTCGACGGGGTCGTCGCGACGGTCAACTACGCGACCGAACGGGCGCGGGTGGAGTGCCCGCCGGGGACGGACCCCCGGACGCTGATTACCCAGGTCGAGGGGGCCGGGTACAGCGCGCGCCGGATCGACGACCTCGTCGACACCGCCGACGCCGGGCCGGAGAGGCGGGTCGCCGACCTGCGCCGCAGGCTCGCCGTCGCTGCGGTCCTCGCCGTTCCGCTCGCCGACATGTCGCTGGCATTATCCCTGTTCCCGGAACTGCGGTTCTCCGGCTGGGAATGGGTGTTCCTCGCGCTGGCGGCGCCGATGGTGGGGTGGTGCGCCTGGCCGTTCCACCGTGCCGCGCTGAACGGGTTGCGGCACCGCACGTCGTCGATGGACACGCTGGTCTCGCTCGGCGTCGTCGCGGCGACGGCATGGTCTCTCTGGGTGATCTTCCGCGGCGGGGCGGCGGAGCCGGGCTTCGGCACCGGGTGGGCCGCACTGACCCGGACCGACGACGCCCTGTACCTCGACGTCGCCGCGGTCGTGATCACGTTCCTGCTGGCCGGCCGGTTCTTCGAGGCGCGGGCCAAGCGCACGGCGGGTTCGGCCATGCGTGCACTGCTCGCCTGGGGGGCCAAGGACGTCGAGGTCCTCCGGGACGGCCGGGCGGTCCGCGTCCCGGTCGCCGACCTTCTCCTCGGCGACCGTTTCACGGTGCGTCCGGGGGAGAAGGTCGCGACGGACGCGGTGGTCGTCGAGGGTCGCTCCGCGCTGGACACGAGCGTCATCACGGGTGAGGCGGTACCCCGCGAGGTCCTGCCCGGTGACGACGTGGTGGGCGGCACGGTGAACACGGGCGGGCGGCTCGTCCTGCAGGCGACCCGGGTCGGGGCCGACACCCAGCTGTCGCGGATGGCCCGTCTCGTCGAGCAGGCCCAGGAGGGCAAGGCCTCGGCCCAACGCCTGGCCGACCGGGTCTCGGCGGTGTTCGTCCCGGCCGTCGTCGTCCTCGCGCTCGCCACCCTCGCCGGCTGGCTGCTCGCCGGGCAGCCGGTGTCCGCCGCCGTCACGGCCTCGATCGCCGTGCTCATCGTGGCCTGCCCCTGCGCACTCGGGCTGGCCACCCCGACGGCGATCCTGGTCGGTACCGGGCGGGGCGCTCAGCTCGGCATCTTCCTCAAGGGACCCCAGGCCCTCGAGTCGACCCGGGCGCTGGACACGGTCGTCTTCGACAAGACCGGCACCCTCACCGAGGGGCGGATGCGCGTCGACGAGATCCGCGCCGGCGCGGGATCCCCACCTGACGAGATCCTGGCCGTCGCCGCAGCCGTCGAGCAGGCCTCCGAGCACCCGATCGCCGCGGCGATCGTCGCGGCGGGCCCGGACCGTCCCCCGTCGGTCGAGGACTTCGAGGCCCTCGCCGGCCTCGGCGCCCGGGGCCGGGTCGGCCGCCGCGAGGTGCTCATCGGCCGACCGCGGCTGCTGGCCGAACACGGCTACCCGCCGGACCCGGACCTCGACGAGGAACGGCATCGTATGGAGGCGCAGGGCACCACGGTCGTCGTGGTCGGCTGGGACGACAGGGTCCGGGGGCTCCTGGCGGTGACCGACCAGGTCCGCCCGACGGCGGCGGCCGCCGTGACCGCCCTGCGGCAGCTCGGGCTCACCCCCGTGATGCTCACCGGCGACAACCCCCGTACGGCCGCCGCGGTCGCCGAGGCCGTAGGGATCGACGACCACGACGGCGGCGTGATCGCCGAGGCGATGCCCGAGGACAAGGTCGAGGTCGTCCGTCGCCTCCGGTCGCAGGGGCGGACGGTCGCCGTGATCGGCGACGGGATCAACGACGCCGCGGCCCTCGCCGCCGCCGACCTCGGCATCGCGGTGGGCCGCGGAACCGACGCCGCGATCGAGGCGGCCGACGTGGTCCTCGGCCGCGACGATCTCCTGATCGTCGCCGACGCCGTCGAGCTTGCCCGGCGTACCCACCGGACGATCCGCTGGAACCTGGTGTGGGCGTTCGGCTACAACGTCGCGGCGCTGCCGCTCGCCGTCGCCGGACTGCTCAACCCGCTGATCGCGGGCGCGGCGATGGCGTTGTCCTCGGTGTTCGTCGTCGCCCACAGCCTGCGGCTGAGACGGTTCGAGCCAAGCCGGCCATCGCCGACCCCGTCCGGCGCCTCGCGATGTTCCACGGTGCCCGGACTTGGGCGTGACCATCGACGGCCGGTGGCGCGGTGATCGCCTTGCCGCCGGTGGGCCCGAGCCGTAGGTGAGGCGTCGGGGCGCAGATGACGGCGGCCGATCTCACTCCGTTCCCCGGAGGGGCGGACCCGGGCCCGGGCAGCTCAGCGGGGGAGTCCCTCGCCGGACGTCGCGAAGTGGGCAACGGTCCCCGCGACGGTGCGGAGGTAGTTGTTCAGCACGACGGTGTTGACGTTGTCGAGGCGATCGCACGCCGCGTGGTAGCAGCGGTCGAATGCCAGACCCGGTTGTCCACCCCACCGTCGAGCCTGGTCCTCGCTCTTGGTCCCGCTGTCCCCGTTCTCCGCTCCACCGCTTGGGATGCCCGCTTCGACGAACGGCGATTCGTCGTCTCCGACGAACTCGATGGTCTCCGGGCCGGGCACCGTCCGGCTCATCCGGTCGGCGAGTACGCGGGCGACCGCGGCCGAACCAGGAGGGCCGGCCGTCGCCGCGTCGTCGCCCTTCCCGCCCTGCACGAAGTAACCCGCGTTCGGTGACGCGGCCATGTCGACGTTCAGGTATAGCTTGATCTTGCGGCGATCGTCGGCGGACAGGCCGTCCAGGTAGCTCGTCGAACCCACCAGTCCTTCCTCCTCCGAACCGAAGAAGGCGAACCGGATGGCGTTCCGGGGCGGCGGCGAGGCGCTCAGGCGGGTCGCGATCTCCAGCAGGATCGCCACACCCGATCCGTTGTCGACCATGCCCGGGCCCTCGCGAACGGAGTCCAGATGCGCTCCGACGACGACGACCTGTCCTGTGTCGCCGTTTCGCGTCTGCGCGATGACGTTCCGGAGAGAGCCGTCGCCGCCGGTGCCCTCCTCATCAGGAGGCTCGTACGACGGGGTGGTGACGTCGAGGCCGGCTGCGTCCACCACCCCGACCACGTAGTCGACACTTGCGTCGTATCCCGGTCCTGGGGAAGCACGGTTGCCCCCGTTCCGGTCGGCGATCTCCTGCAGCGCTCGGAGGTGGGCCAGCGCACCGGTCTCGCTCACCTCGCCCGAGAGCGCTCCAACCAGCTCTCCGTCGGGTGAGACGACGGCCGGGGGTTGGCCGATCGGTGGTGCCTCTCGGGTCGCCGATCCGCAGGCCGATACCAAGACAGCGGCCACGGCCACGGCCACGGTGGTCAACGCCCCACGGCTCCGCTCCGATCCCGTCGCCCAGAACATCACAACAGCCTCCCTGAACGTCGCCGGAGCCCTGAGCGCCGGGATCTGCGTGACGGCGGCGCTCTCGCCGTCACGGGAAGACCATCCCGCGCGACAGTGCCGCGGACAACGGGCCAAACAGTCGAATTGCCTTGCCGTTGTCCGATTTGCGAAGTGGATCGATCGTTGCCTGCGGTGGTCGCTGTCCGACCGGGCACTGCACGTCTGATTCCGACCTCGGCTAACCTCGGCGATATGTCCGGGTCGTACGACTCGGACGCCAACGCTGCCGGGAGGTCGTCATGGCTCGCGCCGCGGCTGCCCCGATCCGCGCAGCGGTGATGTTCGCCGCCGTCGCCACAGTGTGTGTGGCGGTCGGAATGGACATCCTGGCCGGAGAGCACGCGTCACACACCCTGACGGTGGGTCTGATCGCAGGTGTCGTCGCGGTGATGAGGCTGCGTCTGGCAGGGAGCTACCAGGGATACTTCGCTTCCCTCAGCGGAGCGATCGTCGCCCAGCCCGCCCTGCACGCCGCGTCCAAGCTGTTCCCGCCCGCGCCGGAGACTGTCGCCGGGCATGCTGCCGAGTCGTCGGTCTCGTTGGCTCACGTACTGCTGGCCGCGCTGGTCGTCGCCGTGATCACCGGCGCCGAGAGCCTGTTTCTGCTGCTGTCCTCGGTGCGTCCGATTGCTCGACTGGCGTGCCTGATCACGCGTCCGGCCGCGCCCCGGGGGCCCATCCAGCCCCGGCGTCGGCCCAGCGCCACAGCGATCGTCCGTCGCTTCGTCGAGGCGGACGTCTCCCTGCGTGGCCCTCCCAGGCGGCGCACTCGCCGCCGCCTGACCGAACCCGGCTCCGACGCGCTCGGAGCGCCGGCGTTCGCGTAGCGCTCCTGCGCGATCCGAGTCTTGGGACCCGACCGGTGGTGGCGAGACCGAGCCGTCCTGCCCGTCGACTCGTTCTTCTCCCACGGGTCGCGTCCCTGGAGTCACGTATGTACGCATTTCCACTCGCCGGCTGCCGGGATCCCGCTGCTGCTCTGCCGACATCCACCTCACCCGTTCCCCGAAACGGACAGGTGTTCATCCGTACCGCCGTCTCCGGTGACCTGGAGGCCACGGCCGCTCTTCAGATCGTCGACCTGCCGATGGGGCTGTTCCCGAGTCTGGGTCGCGGGTTCGTGGCTCGCTGGCATCGGACGTTCCTCGACAGTGCCCACGCCGTCGCGCTTGTCGGGGTGCGTCGCCACGAGGGCGACCTCGACGAGGTGCTGGGTTTCCTGGTCGGGACCACCGACCGGGGGGCGTTTCGCCGCGAGGTGCTGACACGCCACCGGTTCGGACTCGTGCTCCGCGGAGTCACGGCTCTCGTCGTCCGGCCCCGCGTCCTCGCCGGGTTCCTCCGGACGCGGTTGCTCCCGTACATGCGTCGCCTCGGCTCCCCCGATGTGTCCACACACTCCGGTGACGCGGGTCGCCCGGGCACCGTCGGCGATCTGACCGCCATCGCGGTGAGCGTGTCGGCGCGGCGAGGCGGGACCGGTCGCCGGCTGGCCGAGATCTACCTGGCCCGGTGTGCCGCGGCGGGCGCCGACCGGGTGGAGCTGGTCACGACGGCGGAATCGACCGGTGCGCACGAGTTCTACTCGAAGACCGGGTGGACGGCGCTGGAGGTCGGCCGCACCCGGGACGGGCTCAGGGTCCAGCGGTTCGGTCGTCACCCGGGGTCTCCGGAAGGCGTGACGTGAGGCTGTCACGGGCGCTGGCACTGATCGCCACGACGGCCGTCGGAATGGCCGGTGTAGGGGTTGCCGTGGCCGTGGGTCCGGACACCGTGCCGGGTGCGGGAACCGATCCGACGCCGCTACCGGGGGTTGCCGAAAGCCCCGGTCTCGACGGCTCCGGACGCGTCCCCGTCCGGCGGAGAGGTCCGGGCCGATCTCAAACGGCCGGCCACGGAGTTCGTCGAGCGGGTGGGAACCTGGGCAAGGGCCACCCCGCCGGATCCGCCGGCGCAGGTGACGAACGCCGGGTATCCCCGGGAGCTCGCCGCGACCGCCGGGCCGCTGTTCGACCGTCCGTCGCCGCGGGCCATCACCGAGGTCGTCTACCCGCAGCTGGGCGGCCTGACCCCGACCACGGCCAGCGTCATCGTGGTCGCGCGGCAGACGCTGCCGGGCGCTCCGGCGGCCGGTGCCCGCGAGGTCACCCTGGACGTCCGTCTCAGGTACGTGGGGCGAAGCTGGGTGGTCTCACCCGTCGTCGATCCACCGCGGCCGGAGAGTGTGCGTGCGCGCACCGGGGGGCCGTCGACCGAGGGCCGGTCGCTGCTCGCCTCCGCCCGCGCGGACCTGCCGGGCCCGGTGCGCCACGACGTGGAGACGCGCCGGCTCGGCGACCGCGTGATCGGGATGGTCCGGGCACTGGCCCGTGGGTACGAGATCGAGTTGCAGGTCGCCGTCTCGGGTCATCCCGGCACGGTCTTCCCCAGCACGCGGCTGTCCAACCATGCGGTGGGTCGAGCCGTCGACGTCCGGTCCATCAACGGCACCCGTGTCGCCGACATCCGCCGCGACGACCCACTGCTCGTTCGGTTCATGG
Organism: Pseudonocardia sediminis; assembly: GCF_004217185.1. Classification (NCBI taxonomy): domain Bacteria; kingdom Bacillati; phylum Actinomycetota; class Actinomycetes; order Pseudonocardiales; family Pseudonocardiaceae; genus Pseudonocardia; species Pseudonocardia sediminis. The sequence goes on from NZ_SHKL01000001.1 coordinate 2,669,839, forward strand.
TGGACGCGGCACGGGCCGGCGCCACCGAGGTCGGTGGCCCGATCGTGCCGCCGGGACGGGGGTTCTTCACCGACGAGGTCCATCAGGACCACATCCATGTCGGATTCACCCCGGGCAAGCCTGCTGCAGCGGCGAGCTCGTCATGACCGCTCGCCGGGCGGACTCCGCTGGATCGGCGGCGTGCGGCGTCCGGCCCGACGAGGGGGGTCTTCGGCAGGTCTCGTGGCTGGCTGCGGGGACCGCGCTCTCCCGGGCAACCGGCTTCGTCCGCACCTCGGTGTGGGCGGCGGCGCTGGGGCTCTACACGGTGGGGAGCGCGTTCTCGATCGCGAACACCGTTCCGACGGTCCTGTACACGCTGCTGGCCGGCGGGGCGGTGAGCGCGGTGTTCGTGCCCCAGCTCGTCCGGGCGCTGAACCGGGGTGAGGCCGAGGGTGCGGCCTACGCCGACCGCCTGCTCACCGTGATCATCGTGGTGCTCGGCCCGGCGACGATCGGTGCGGTGTTCGCCGCGCCCGTCCTCGCCGGGCTGTACGCGGGGAAGGGATGGAGCCGGGCCGAGCTCGATCTGGCCGCAGCCTTCCTGGCGTGGTGCCTGCCACAGGTGTTCTTCTACGGGGTCTTCGGCGTACTGAGCCAGGTTCTCCAGGCCCGTGGGCGGCCCGGGCCGATGATGTGGGCGCCGATCGCGAACAACGTGATCGCCATCGCGGTCGGCGTGGTGTTCCTCGTCTACGGGTCGGCCGAGACCGGTCCGCAGCCGGATGCGGTTGCATCGATCTCGACGACGGAGATCGCGCTGCTCGGCGGCGGCGCCTCGCTCGGGGTCGTGGTCCAGGCGCTGATCCTCGTCCCGGCGCTGCGCACGGTCGGGTACCGGTTCCGACCTCGGCTCGACCTGCGCGGCTCGGGTCTGGGCCGGTCGGCCCGGTTGGCGGTCTGGACCCTCGTGTTCGTTGCGGCGAACCAGGTCGCCTACTCGGTGACCGTCGTGATCGCCAACACGGCGGGCAAGGCAGCAGAGGGTTCTGCGCAGTGGGCTGCGGGACTGCCCACCTACACGAACGCCTACATGATCATGCTGGTCTCGCACGCCCTGGTCGCGGTGTCGCTTGCGAACGCGCGGACTCGTTCGATGAGCGACGCTTCCGTGCGGGGCCGGGCTGCAGAGGCCGGTGTCGCGGTCGGTCGGTCCCTGCGTGATGCCGGACGGGTGCTCGTCCCGGTGGCCGCCGCCACCGCCGTCATGGCTCCGACCGTGACGCGACTGCTGTTCCCCGGCAACCCCGTGCCCGACACGCTCTACATGGGGCTGGTGCTCGCGTGTTTCGCGCCGTCCATCGTCATCTACTCGGCCCAGTTCCTCGTCGTCCGTGGCCTGTACGTCCTGGAGGACACACGCCGGCCGGCCCTGGTCCAGCTCCTCATCACGGGGTTGCAGATCCTGCTCGCCGTGTTGGCGGGCTCCGTTCTGCCGCCGGAGTGGGTGGTGGCGGGTCTGGCGGCGAGCTTTGCTCTCGCCTACCTCGCGGGGCTCGTCCTCAGCGTGAGGCTGCTCCACCGGGCCACCGGTGAACCGGGCCTTCGCGGGCTTGCCGTCAGCTACGGGCAGAACCTGATTGCAGCTTTGCCGGCGGCCGGAGCCGCCTGGATCATCAGCCGGCTCGTGGTCGAGCAGTGGGGGCCCGGACTCATCGCTGGAGCGGTCGCACTGCTGAGCGGAGCCATCGTCTTCTGTGCCGGCTACAAGACGGTATCGCAGGTCTTCGAGAACGCGGTGCACGGCGAGAATGCACCGTAGAAGAACCTTTCTCGAGCAGGCACGGTCGGTGCCGCTCGATGGCAATAGAGAGAATCGTGAGCCGAGCAGGTCGGAAGGGAGGTGCGGCAAACCGAGGCGGGTGCCTCGCACTTCCATGCGCCTCGGATCTTCAGATGCATCAGTCCTGCAGTAGCGCCGTTGTCGCATTCATTCTTTCGGTTTACCGTGACGGTTCGAACGCCAGAAGAAGGGCTCGAACCGTCACATGCGAATCCTGCTCCGCAACCGCGCCTACCGACGCCTGTTCACAGCCCAGGTGCTGGCTCTGGTCGGTACCGGCCTGGCCACCGTGGCCCTCGGACTTCTGGCCTATGACCTGGCCGGCGGGCGGGCCAGCGAGGTGCTCGGCACGGCTCTAGGGATCAAGATGATCGCCTACGTGGCAGTGTCGCCGCTGGTGGGAGCGTTGGCGGACCGGGTGTCACGCCGGCTCCTGATGGTGAGCGCCGACGCCGTGCGCGCAGGTGTGGTCCTGCTGCTGCCGTTCGTGGACCAGGTGTGGCAGGTGCACGTGCTGATCGCCGTCCTGCAGGCGGCCTCGGCTGCGTTCACGCCGACTTTCCAGGCCGTCCTGCCCGATGTTCTCCCCGACGAACGTGACTACACGAGCGCGTTGTCTGCGTCACAGATAGCGGTGAGCATGGAGAACATCGCGAGCCCGCTGCTGGCCGCAGCTCTTCTTCTGATCGTCGATTTTCACTCGCTGTTCGTCGGAACCGCGATCGGATTCGTCTGTTCCGCAGTTCTGGTCGTGGGCGCGGTGGTGCCGGCAGCTCCGCGGAGCGACCGGAGCAGGTTCGCCGACCGTCTCGTGGTCGGCGTCCGGATCTTCACCCGCACACCGCGGCTGCGTGCGGTCATGGCCCTGAACATGGTGGTGGCCACCTGTGGAGTGATCACGCTGGTGAGCACGGTGAACGTCGTGCGGGACCTTCTCGGAGGTAGCGAGTCCGACGTCGCTCTTCTGCTGGCGGTCAGTGGCGCGGGAACGGCGGTCACTGCGCTCGCGGTGTCGGCCCTGCTGCGCGACCGTGGCGAGCGGGTCGTGATGCTGGCCGGAGCCGGAGTCTCGGTCGGTGCCGTCGCCATGGCGTTCGTTCTGGCGTTCTGGCCGTCGTGGCCGCTGGCCGCAGGGGCGTGGTTCGCCATCGGATGTGGCACCGCTCTGGTCGTCGTCCCGGTCGGCCGGGTCGTTCGCTCCTCCGCGTCCCCGGCCGATCGCCCGGCGGCCTTCGCCGCGCAGTTCTCGCTGTCGCACCTGTGCTGGCTGCTGACCTACCCCCTCACCGGATGGTTGGGATCACTCGCCGGGTTCACCACCGCATGGGGTGTCCTGCTCGTCCTGGTCGTGGCGGCGTCGGTGGCCGCCGTTCGGCTGTGGCCGCGTGCGCTACCGCAGACGATTCGCCATGGCCACACCGAGCCTGTCGACCACAACCATCTGGATGCGCAGGCGGTATGGGACGGAGCGGTATGGGTGCACACCCATCACATCGTCATCGACCCTGACCACACTCGCTGGCCGACGCCGGTATGAGTGCACGCACCGCGGCTGTCGCTGTTCTGCCGGGCTCATCACTCAGCATGAAAGGTTCGTCGGGACCAACGACGGCAGCCACCGGTACCGAGCATGTCCTGACCGTGCTGGGCGATCGTGGGCACGACACGCTCGTGGTCGTTCTGTTCCACTGTGGTGGTCCCGTGTCCTGCCCAACGGCGAGGTCCGGCTCGACTCGAACAGCCGGCTTTCGTTGACCGGACAGGCCCGGGAACAACGACGGTCGACAGCGATGATGGCTGGCGGTGCTGGGCACATGTGATACTCGGGTGGCGATATCGGGTTCGTCACTGGAGGTCGGGTGCGGGAGTTCCAGCGTGGAGCGGTGCGGCTGCACATCCTCCATCACGCCGCTGAGCAGGAGATCCACGGTGCATGGATGACCAAGGAGCTGGCCTCGCACGGCTATGACATCAGCCCGGGCACCCTCTACCCGACCCTGCACCGGCTGGAGAGCGACGGGCTGCTCGCCTCCGAACAACAGGTGGTGCACGGTCGAACCCGGCGCGTCTACCGGGCGACCGAGGCGGGCCGCACGGCGCTGGCCCAGGATCGTCGCGCGTTGGCCGAGCTGGCCCGTGAGGTGCTGCCGGAGCGCTGAGCACCATCACCCCGGCCCCGACATCGCGACCCGATCCTCTGCGGCGGGCGGATCCGGCGGCGGGGGTTCCAGTGACGCGGTGGGTGGCGGGGCCGGGCTCGCTGCCCGGCGCCGGGAGGGGGTTCGCCCCGTTCGTCCCCCGCCGGGCTCGAGGGGCCCGGCCTCTTATGCCGCGGACAGGACACCGGTGGACAGGGCGATGAGCAGGGCGACGCCGACGGTGACGCGGTAGCCGATGAACACGGTGATCCGATGCCGGGTGACCAGGCGCAGCATCCCGGCGATCGAGGCGTAGGCGACGGCGAAGCTGACCGCGGTCGCGACCCCGGTGGCGACCCACCCCACGGAGGCCGAGATCGCACCGCCCTCGCTGAGCGCCTGCTGTCCACCTGCGGCGACCAGGGCGGGGATGGACAGGAAGAACGACGACCGGGTCGCGCTCACCCGGTCCAGACCGCGCAGCAGCCCGGCGCTGATCGTCGCCCCGGACCGCGACACCCCGGGGACCAGCGCCACGCACTGCACCACCCCGACGACGAGCGCGTCACCGAGGCCCAGCGCGTCCTCGCCGCGGTCCTGCGAGGCCCGTCGCTCGGCCCAGAACATGACCGCGCTCCACCCGATCAGCGCGACCGCGACCACCCACAGGCTGCGCAACGACCCGGAGACGACGTCCTTGGCCAGCAGCCCGACCACCCCGATCGGCACCGACCCGGCGATCACGTACCAGGCCATCCGGTAAGCCGGCCCGGTCCGCAGACCGCGATCGAGCAGGCCACGACACCACGCGGCCACCAGCGCCGTGATGTCTCGGCGGAAGTAGACGAGCACCGCGGCGATCGCGCCGACCTGGATGACGGCGGTGAACCCGGTGACCCCGTGATCAGCGGCCGGGAGGCCCAGCAGCTGCTCGGCGATGGTCAGGTGCCCCGTACTCGACACCGGGAGGAACTCGGTGATCCCCTCCACGATGCCCAGCACCACCGCCTGCCACAGATTCACGTCCGACCCGGTCTCGCGCGTGCCATGACGAGGAGTCGACCAGACCGGGTCATCCGGCGGGCGGGCGGGACCCCGCACGCCCGCCGGGGCGGCGCCGGGAACGCGCCGGACCCTCGACGCTGCCGAGCTGCCACCCCGGGCCGCTCGGCCGCGTGATGCTCGGGTGGCGATGACGGGTTCAGCACTGGTTGGTCGGAGACGGTCCGCGCCAGGGTCGCTGTCCCGGGCCGGCCCGGGAGAGGTCCTGTCCGGCCACTGACCGCTCCACTCGATTCTCGATATCGCTCGGCGATACGCTGTGCGGGTGGCGGATCCGGGGTTGGTGCGGCGGCTGGGTTTCGGCGACGCCGTCGTGCTGGGGTTGGGCTCGATGCTCGGTGCCGGGGTGTTCGCCGCCCTCGGTCCGGCGGCCGCCGCGGCCGGCACCGGGCTGCTGATCGCGCTCGCGGTGGCGGCGGTGGTGGCCTACTGCAACGCCACCGCCTCTGCGCGGCTGGCGGCGGTGTATCCGGAGTCGGGCGGGACCTATGTCTACGGGCGGCGGCGCCTCGGCCCGGTGTGGGGATTCACCGCCGGGTGGGGGTTCGTGGTCGGCAAGACCGCGAGCTGCGCGGCGATGGCGCTGACCTTCGGCGCCTACGCCTGGCCCGCCCATCCGGTCCCGCCGGCCGTCGCGGCGGTGGTGGTGTTGACCGCGGTCAACTACCTCGGGGTCACCAAGACCGCCGGGCTGACCCGGCTGCTGGTCGCCGCGACACTGCTCGCGCTGGCCGCGGTCGTGGCGGCCGGGCTCGGCGGCGGCGCCGCGGACCCGGCGAACCTGACCGGCTGGACCGGGGGCGGGGTGCTGGGGATCGGGCAGGCCGCGGCGTTGTTGTTCTTCTCCTTCGCCGGCTACGCCCGCATCGCCACTCTCGGCGAGGAGGTCCGCGACCCGGCGACCACGATCCCGCGGGCGATCCCGGTCGCGCTCGGGATCGTGCTGGTGATCTACGCGGTGATCGCGGTGACCGCGCTGCTGGCGGTCGGCCCGGGCGGGTTGGCTGCCGCGGCGGCGCCGCTGGCGGCGGTCGCCGGGTCCGGCACGCTGGCGTTCCTCGCCCCGGTCGTGCGGGTCGGTGGGGCGCTCGCCTCGGCCGGGGTGTTGTTGTCGTTGATGGCCGGGATCGGGCGGACCACCCTGGCCATGGCCCGCGACCACGAGCTGCCCGCCGTGCTGGGGGCGGTGCATCCACGGTTCCGGGTGCCGCACCGCGCCGAGCTGGTCCTGGGCGTGGTCGTGGTCGTGGTCGTGCTGGTCGCCGATGTGCAGGCGGCGATCGGGTTCTCCAGCTTCGCGGTGCTGGTCTACTACGCGATCGCCAACGCCGCCGCGTTCACCCTGCCCGGGCACCAGAGCCCACACCGCGCCCGGCTGCGCGTGGTGACCGTCATCGGGCTGCTGGGCTGCCTCGCCCTGGCGTTCACCCTGCCCCCGACCACCATCGCGATCGGGGTCGTGGTCCTCGCGGTAGGGGTGGCCGGGCGCGCGGTCCTGCGGACGGTCCGCGGACGCGGTTGATCTCCGCGCGCAGGCGGACTGATCGGGCGCAGGTGAACTTCTGCTGAACGCCCCCGTCGGGCCGCCCCGGTGCCGCTCGCTGATGGATATCGTGCCGCGATATCGGGAACCGGGTCGAGGGGTTGTGGAGGTGCGGTCATGGGTCGCGACATCGAGGAGTTCGAGCTGCTCAACACCGCATCGCAGCTACGGCGCGCGGCGGTGCACGCGTTCGACTACTACCGCGGCGCGATCCCGATCGAGGACTGCCAGTCGATCGTCGAGGAGTCCTACGAACTCCTCGGCCAGAGCGCGGTCATCACGACGCACCTGGTGGCGTTGGCGGATCGGTGGTCGATCGAGCGCCTACGCCGGGTCGGGATCCTGGACAACCGGCTCGGGCGCACCGCACCCGAGGTGCTCTTCGTCGACCTCGACGACTCCGGCCCCGCCGCCGCGGCGGCCGCGCTGCTGGCCGGCTACGCGCGCGGGCGGGTCAACACCGGCTCGGCCGGGCAGAAACCCGCCGCGGGCACCGACCCCGCGCTGGCCCGGGTCGCCGCCGGCGCCGGACTGGACCTGACCGAGGTGTTCCCCAAGGCCGTCACCCGCGAGGCCCTGCAGGTTGCCGACGTCGTCATCACCCTGGGCCGGGCCGGTCTCGACCAGGAGTACCCCGGCCCCGAGCCCGTGACGGGCGCACAGGTGGCGGGCCGTCACCGCCGCGTGCTGCACTGGGAGCTGCCGGTGCTCGACGGGCAGTCCGACGACGTCGTGCGCGCCGCGATCGACGACCTCGATCGTCGGGTGCTCGGGCTGCTCGTCGAGCTGCTCAACCCGTCTGATCGGGGCTGATCGGGGCGGGCCTGTTCCGGTGGTCCGTCTCCTCGGATCAGACGGGTGATCGGTGCTCGGTCACGGCCCGATCGATGTCGTGGGCGAGCAGGTGGTGGTTGGCGGCGATCGCGGCGGTGACCCCGGAGGCGGCTGAGACGATGGCTTGGGTGTCGCGCGCGAGGTTGCCCACCGCCCAGAGGCCGGTCACGCTGGTCTGGCCGGTGGCATCGACGGCGAGAGCTCCTGATGCCTCGCGGGTGCAGCCCAGCTCGGTGAGCACCTCGTCGCGGGGCAGGAACCGCGGCCCGACGAACACCGCGGCACCGGGCAGTACCCGGTGGTCGGCGAACTCGACGGCGACCGGGGTCCGGTCGTGGTCGATGACGGCGGTGACCGGGGTGTCGATGACCTCGATGCCGCGCGCGGTGAGGCGCTCGCGTTCGTTCCCGTCGAGTTCGATTCCGTTGGTGGCGAACACCACCGCGGCGCTCCACTGCCGCACGAGTTGGACCTGGTGCAAGGTGAACGGCCGGTTCTGCCCGCCGAGCACGATCAGCGGGGCGTCGCGGACCTCGAAGCCGTGGCAGTAGGGGCAGTGCAGCACGGTGTGGCCCCACCGGGCGGCGAGTCCGGGGATCGGTGGGAGCTCGTCGCGCAAGCCGGTCGCGGCGATCACCGCGCGCGCGGTCAGCCGGCGTCGGTCGTCGAGCTCGACCACGAAGCCACGGTTCCCGTCGCCGGCAATCCGTCTCGCGGTGCCGGTGATCAGCTCACCGCCGTAGTGGCGCACCTCCGCGGCTCCGCCCGCCAGCAGTTCCGCGGGGGAGGCCTCGTCACGGGAGAGGAACCCGTGCACGTGCTCGGCCGCGGTGTTGCGCGGCGACCCCGCATCGACGCAGGTGACCCTGCGCCGGGCCCGGGCCAACATCAGCGCCGCGGACAGACCGCCGACACCACCGCCGACGATCACCACGTCGTGGTTCGGGTCGTTGTCGGGCACGTGCTCACCTCTCCGGAGGGGTCGGGGTGCGAACGGCGTGGCCCAGCACGTGGGGACTGGCCGGGACCGTGGGCCGCTGCGGGTAGTGCAGGTAGCGGTGCCGGGCAACGTCGAACCCGGCGGCGCGGATCGACCCGAGGGGGTCGCGGGCGGTGTGGCAGCCCCCGTAGAGCCGCGGCCAGATGGTGGCGTCGGCGACGTGCTGGGCCGTCCGCAGCAGCCGGCCCTCTGCCAGGGTGTGCTCGAGGAACACCAGCCGCCCGCCCGGACGCAGCACGCGGGTGAGCTCGGCGAGGGTCCGATCCGGGTCGGGCATCGCGCACAGCACCAGGCACAGCACCGCGGCGTCGACGGCCTGATCCGGCAACGGGATGGCTTCCCCTCGACCGGGGGTGACCTCGACCGGGACCGGTGCGGTCGCCGCCGCCTGCGTCGCGAGTGCACGTAGGTGCGGTTCCGGTTCGATCGCGTGTACCGCGGTGACGGTGTCGGGGTAGTGGGCGAAGTTGCGGCCGTTGCCGCATCCGATCTCGACGACCTCTCCGCGCAGGTCGGAGACCAGCTCGGCGCGGAGCCCCCGGAGGCCGTGGCGGTCCATCTCCTCGGTCATCCGGGCGTAGAAACGCGCGAACCGCGGCCGCGGCCGGTCGCCGCCGGTCCTCATCCGAGCACCGTCCCCGGGCAGGGTTCGGGTCGGCGGCGTTGCAGTACCAGCCAGGTGAAGTGCTGATCGGTGCCCCACGGGGTGCGATGGTGCTCGTCGCGGGCGGTCACCGGGTCAAAGGCCGGCCGGAACTGCGCGGCGAGCGCGTCCGGGCCGTATCTGATGACCGGCAGACCCGAGCACCGGTCGGGCCCGTCCGCGGCGAACGTTCCGATCACGAGGTGCCCGCCCGGGTCGACGTGCGCCGCGGCGAGTTCGGCGTAGCGGGAACGGTCGGCGGGATCGGTGAGGAAGTGGAACACCGCGCGGTCGTGCCAGAGCCGGAAGGTCCCCGACGGCTGCCAGGCCCGGACGTCGGCGACAACCCACGTGACCGCGCCGGTCGGGTGCCCGGCGCTCTCGACGCGGCGGCGCGCGATGGCCAGCGCCTGCTGCGAGGCGTCGAGCACGGTGATCCGGCGGCGACCGGCGGCCAGGAGATGATCGACCAGCACACCGGTGCCGCCGCCGACGTCGACGACCCGCTCACGGGCTTCGACCGGCAACGAGTCGATCAGCTCGGCGGAGGCACCCGCGTCCGGCTGGGTCCACGACAGCTGATCGGCCGCGCGGGTGGAGTAGAGATCGTCCCAGTGTCCTGCCGCCGCCGCGGCGGAGTGTTCGTCGCTGGACCGGGCGCTGGTCATGACGCCGCGTCGTGTGGCACCCGGGCGCTGGCGACGAAAATCGGAATGTCCACGGTGACCTCGACCGAGGCCGACGTGATGTTTCAAGCAGTGCCCAGCGCGGCATGGTCGAACCCGACCAGACCCGCGCCGGCGAACCACTCGGCAAGCTGCTCGCGGTCGAACCCGAGCCAGACATCGGCCTGCTCGGTCCGCATCCACTCGTGCTCGTGCGACATGCAGTCGGTGATCGCGACCGTCCCACCGGGGCGGACCACCCGGGCCATCTCGGCCAGCATCGCCGCCGGGTCCGGGGCGTGGTGGAGCACCATGTTGGCCACCGCCGCATCGGCGGAATCGTCGTCGAGCGGAATCCGGTCCGCAGGCGCCTCCGTCAGGGTGACGTTGTCGATCCCGAGCCCGTCGAGGTTGGTGCGGGCCTGGGCGAGCATCCCGGTCGAGGTGTCGGTGCCGGTGACCCGCGCCGCACGCCCGGCCAACCCGCCGGCGACGAACCCGGTGCCGGTACCGACGTCCACGACGTGCCCGCGGCCATCAAGGCCGCACCGCAACGCGAGGGCTTCGACGACGGTCTCGTCGTAGAAGCTCTCGTGCATCTCGTCCCACGCCCCGGCATGGGCGTCGAAGAACTCCCGCACCTGCGTGCTGTCCATACTCATCCTGCTGGTCTCCCTCTGGCGTCGTCGCCCTGTCGGTCGAGCATCGGTTGATCACACGGAGGTGGACTCGGCCGGGCGTTCCACCGGGAGCTGGGCCAAGCGCCACTCGAGCATCCCGTCGGCCAGGCGCACCGCACGCCGCCCGTGCGCGGTCAGCAACCGCACCGCGTCGTAGGACAGCACGCAGTACTCACCCCGGCAGTAGGCCACGACCTCCACGTCAGGGAGCTCGGCGAGCCGGTCGGCGAGCTCGTCGAGCGGGATCGACACCGCGCCCGGGATGTGCCCCGCGGCGTACTCCCGCCCCGGTCGCACATCGAGCACCACCGCCCGACCCGCCGCGACCCGCTCCAGCAGGGCCTGCCGGTCGATCTCCTCGCACGCCGGGTCGTCCGGGCCGCGCCGGCCCAGGAACCGGTCCCGCGCCGGAGCGACCCCGTCGAGATGGGTCGCCGCGACCCGCCGCAGCAGATTTAGCAGCTCGCCCACCTCCGGGCCCGCGAGCCGGTAGACGATCGAGGTGCTCTGACGGCGGGTGCGCACCAGGCCCGAGGCCTTCAACGTCTGCAGGTGCGCCGACGCAGTGCTCAGCTTCAGGCCCGCGGCCGCGGCCAGCGGCTCCACCGGACACTCGCCCTGCGCGAGCAGGTCCAGCAGCTCCAGGCGCGCCGGGTGGGCCAGGCCCTTGCCAGCCGCCGCGAACTGCTCGAACAACTCCGTCTTCGCCCGCACCATCTCCTCCAACCTTCTATGGAAGAACGTACGACACGCACCCGGCGCCCGACAACAGCGCCACGGGACGGTCTCGCCCGAGTCCCGAAAACGATCGTCGACGGCACCCGTCCAGCTGTACGGCGGACGCTCAGCCGAGCTCATCTCCCGCAGAGCTGTCGGCGAGCGGCGCCGACGACGTGCTCCCGCCACTGCCCGGGATCGCCGCCCGGTGGGGCCGAACCGTGCTGCATTGCTCCTACTGCGCGGTGTCGTCGGGCCCCGGTTCGTCCCGCGCATCGAGCTCCTGACCGGGCTGGGGTGCGCGCACGACGAGGCGGGCACGGTCGCCATCGATGCCACCGGCCAGACCAGCATGGTCGGTGCACGGGCGGTGGGGAACGTCGTACGCGACCCCCAGGCCCTCGTGTCGGCCGCTTCGGGTGTCACCGCCGCGACAGCTGTGAACCACTACCTGCTCGCCGGCGACTTCGATCGGGCCGTGACCGAGCACCGGTCGGCCATCTGAGGTCCGGGCACGGCGGTGTCGGCCGGATCGTTCTGCTCGGGCTCATCCTGATGCGGCCGGGGTGCAGCACCGCGGTGCCGCAGTGCTGGTGGAGACGTCGTCCGTCGATGTGGTCGGGGCGCCGGTCATGGTGCCCGCGATCCCGTCGGTGCCGTAGGTCGGTGAGTCGTCCTTGACGGTGTAGACCTCCCACGGCTCCTGGCCGGGGCCGTGCACCCAGACCTTGTCCTGGAGGGCATAACAGCAGGTGGTGTCGTCCTCGATCTGTGTGAACAGTCCCAGCTCCGACAGCCGCGCGGTCGCGTCGGTGACCTCGTCGGTGGTGGCGACCTCCACCCCGAGGTGGTCCATCGCCGTCGGCCGGTCGGGCTCGCCTTCGAGCAGGACCAGCTTGAGCGGCGGCTCGCTGATCGCGAAGTTGGCGTAGCCGGGGCGGCGCTTGGCCGGTTCGACCCCGAACAGGGAGGTGTAGAACGCGATGGAGCCCTCCAGGTCGGCGACCCGTAGTGCCAGCTGAACCCGAGACATGAGCAACTCCTCGATCGTCGATTGAGCGGCCGTCCGTGTGATTCGACGGCTGTCGATACAGAGGTTGCGCCCTGCTTCGGCAACTGTCAAGGTAGACGCATGTCTAACCAGAAGGGGCTGCCGGCCTCGCGGAGCGATGTGGTCGGGTGCTGCGCGCCGTTGGTGGGGGAGCCGCTCTCGGGTGAGCAGTCGGTGGAGCTGGCCCGGGTGTTCAAGGCTCTCGGGGATCCGGTTCGGCTGCGGCTGTTGTCGTTGATCGCCTCGCACGCCGGCGGTGAGGCGTGTGTCTGCGATCTGACCGACGTGTTCGAGCTGACCGGGCCGACGATCTCGCATCACCTCAAGGTCCTGCGCGAGGCCGGGCTGATCATCGGGGAGCGCCGGGGGACGTGGGTCTACTACCGGGTGCTGCCCGAGGCCCTGGGACGCCTGTCCGAGCTGCTCATGCCGGCGACCGTCTCCGAGCTGTCGATCCCGGCGCCCGCGCAGGCGCAGGCGGTGGTGGGGGCATGAGCACCGAGAATGCGACCGGCGCCGCCCAGGAGGCCGCGAACGACCCCGGGGAGGCCGGGATCGTCGCGAAGCTCTCCACCCTCGACCGGTTCCTGCCGGTGTGGATCGTCGTCGCGATGGCCGTCGGGCTCCTGCTCGGCCGGCTGATCCCCGGCCTGGCGCCGGCGCTGGACGCGATCGCGATCAACGGCACGTCGGTGCCGATCGCGATCGGGCTGCTGGTGATGATGTACCCGGTCCTGGCGAAGGTCCGCTACGACCGCCTCGACTCCGTCACCGGCGACAAGCGCCTGCTGATCTCCTCGCTGGTGCTGAACTGGGTCCTCGGCCCGGCGCTGATGTTCGCCCTGGCCTGGCTGCTGCTGCCCGACCTGCCCGAGTACCGGACCGGCCTGATCATCGTCGGGCTGGCCCGCTGCATCGCGATGGTCATCATCTGGAACGACCTCGCCTGCGGTGACCGCGAGGCCGCCGCCGTGCTGGTGGCGCTGAACTCGGTGTTCCAGGTGATCGCGTTCGGGCTGCTCGGCTGGTTCTACCTCTCGGTCCTGCCCGGCTGGCTCGGTCTGCCGGTCGCGGACCTCAACATCTCCACCTGGACGATCGTCGGATCCGTGCTCGTCTTCCTCGGCGTCCCACTCGTCGCCGGATACCTCACCCGCACGCTGGGGGAGAAGGCCAAGGGCCGCGAATGGTACGAGTCGAAGTTCCTTCCGAAGATCGGCCCGCTGGCGCTCTACGGGCTGCTGTTCACGATCGTCCTACTCTTCGCCCTGCAGGGCCGCCAGATCACCAGCCAGCCCCTCGACGTCGTCCGGATCGCGCTGCCGCTGCTGGCCTACTTCGCCATCATGTGGGCCGGCTCCTACGCCCTGGGCCGCGGCGTCGGCCTCGGCTACGAACGCACCACGACGCTGGCCTTCACCGCCGCGGGCAACAACTTCGAGCTCGCCATCGCCGTCGCGATCGCCACCTTCGGCGCCACCTCGGGCCAGGCCCTCGCCGGCGTGGTCGGCCCGCTGATCGAGGTGCCCGTCCTCGTCGCCCTGGTCTACGTCTCGCTGTGGCTGCGCCGCCGGCTCTTCCCTGCGCCCTCGGCCCCCACCGCGAGATCCGGGCCCCGAACCTGACCGACCTGTCCGACCGCACGCCTCCTGCTGTCCTTCGAGGAAGAAGGCACGCCATGACCAGCACGTGGCACCGAGACACCCTGTCCATCGACCAGCACCTCGCCCTCACCACCGCCGCGAACAACTTGGCCCGCGAGTTCGACGGCACCTTCGGCGCCGAGACCATCGAACGGTTCCTGCACGCCTCCTACGACGAGTTCGCCGGGCGCGCGGTCGTGCTGAACTACCTGCCGCTGCTGGCTGAACGCTTCGCCCGCCAGCGCCTACGCGCCCTGGCCAAGGTCGAGGGCCGAAGCAGCGACAGCCGGCCCGTCGTGCTGTTCCTCTGCACCCACAACGCCGGCCGCTCGCAGATGGCGCTCGGGTTCTTCACCGCGCTCACCGGAGACCGGGCGATCGGCTGGTCGGGCGGCTCGACACCGGGCAGCGCAGTCAACCCGGCCGCGATCGCTGCGATGGCCGAGGTCGGCATCGACATCAGCGGCGAGTTCCCCAAGCCCTGGACCGACGAGGTCGTCCAGGCCGCCGATGCCGTCATCACCATGGGCTGCGGCGACGCCTGTCCGGTCTTCCCCGGACGCCGCTACGAGGAGTGGGCGATCGCCGACCCCGACGCTCTCACCGTCGACGACGTCCGCCCCATCCGCGACGAGATCGAGCGCCGGGTCCGCGCACTGGTTGCCGAACTCGTCCCCGCCACCCCTGCCTGATCACGTCACGAACCGAGGAGAGAAACCCTGATGGCCGACGCCATCCCCGAAGTGCTGTTCGTCTGCGTCCACAACGCCGGCCGCTCGCAGATGGCCGCCGCACTGCTCGACCACCACGCCGCCGGCGCGGTCACCGTCCGCTCAGCCGGCTCGGCCCCGGCCGAGACGATCAACCCCGCCGTCCGCCAGGTCATGGACGAGATCGGGATCGACCTGTCCCGGGAGATCCCCAAGAAGCTCACCACCGACGCGGTCGACGCCGCCGACGTCGTGATCACCATGGGCTGCGGCGACGCCTGCCCCGTCTTTCCCGGCAAGCGCTACCTCGACTGGGAGCTCACCGACCCCGCCGGCCGGCCCGCCGACGAGGTCCGCGCCGTCCGTGACGACATCGACGCCCGCGTACGGAGCCTGCTCGCGGAGCTGACCAACGCGGGGAGCACGACTCGATGACGGTGACCGCTCCCGATGGGACGAGCACCCCGTCGGTGCTGTTCGTCTGCGTCCGCAACGGCGGCAAGTCCCAGATGGCCGCCGGACTCATGCGCCACGCCGCCCACGGGCGGGTGACCGCGCACTCCGCCGGCACCGAGCCGGGCACGGCGATCAACGCACTGTCCGCCGAGTCACTGGCCGAGGTCGGAGTCGACATCAGCGGCGAGTCCCCGAAGGCGATCGACCCCGCACTGCTCCGCGACGTCGACCTGGTCGTGACCCTTGGCCGGGAGGCGAAGGTCGACGCACCGGCTGGGACGACGGTGCGGAACTGGGACACCGACGAACCCTCCGAACGCGGCATCGACGGGATCGAACGCATGCGACTGGTCCGAGACGACATTGCCGTCCGTGTCTCGAAGCTGATCGGAGAGCTGGGGTCCGACGTCTGTTGAAGCCTCCAGCTCGCTTTCGTGAAGCCGTGAGAAGCCAGCCAGGCCATTCGATGGCCCGTAAGTCGCGTGACCAAGGTGCTGCGGGTCCAGGCGGTGGCTCACTCCGCAGATAACCCGGAATCCGGTGGACCGTGCCCCTTGTTCGGCTCGGGTTCGCGGACGGGAGTGTCCAAGACGTCCTTGAGTCGGGTCTGCTGATCCTCGGGGAGCTCGCCGACGAACCGCAGCAGTACGAGGTCTTCGTCGCCTCCGTGAGTCATTGCCTCGCGCATCAGTCGGGCCGCGTACTCGGCCCGGCTCAGCGTCGGCTCGTAGCGGTGCGCTCGTCCTTCTGAGACGCGGGTGAGATAGCCCTTGTCCAGAAGGTTGCCCATCGTCGAGAGCACGGTGGTGTATGCCAGGTCGCGGCTGATGCGCAGACCGTCCAGAACCTCGCGGACGGTGTGTGAGCGGTCTGCAGACCAGAGCTGGCCCATCACCTCGGCTTCGAGTGCCCCGAGCTGTCGCACCTGTCTCCTCGGCTGTCGGGTGGATGGACGCCACTCATCTGTGTTGGGAGATGAAGACTACCGACGTCGCACTGGCGGACAGTTGCCGTCACGCGCACGAGACGAGGAACAGCAGCAGGGCAGCGGCTGAGCCGGCGAGAAGCGGGAGCATGGTGCCGGTGACTATGGCGAGCGTGCACTCTCCGATCTGACGTTCCCGCGAGTGTTGCCGCTGGTCGTGGGTCAGGCGACGCAATCGGTGCTCCACAGATGTTCCTGCGGCGCCCAGGGCTCCGGGAGGCACCTCTGAGTGCCCTCCTGATGCGATGCCGAGCAGGGCGCGACGAAGAACTGTCCGGTCGTTGTATCGCGCGGCTCGCTCGTCTGCGGCGAGCTCGACGAGGTGGCGGATGGCCTGTGGTGCTCGCCGGAACAGGGGCAGCACGGGGAGTGCGCGCGCAAGGGCCTCGGCGATCAGGACCTGGACGTGGTGGCGGCCGACCAGGTGTGATCGCTCGTGGTCCAGGACGGCCTGTATCTCGGAGGCCCCGAGACGCCGGCGGAGGCCGGTGCTGGCCACTACCGCCTGTGCCCGGCCGCCGAGGCTGAACGCCAGGGCGTCGGAGTGGTCGATCCAGAGGACCCCTTGCTCCCACTCGCCGATGGGGCCGAGCATCGTGAGCAGCGTTCTGGATCGGTTGCGCACCGTCGCGAGGCTGCGTCCGATGCGGGTCGTGGCCCTGACCGCGGCGACGGCGAGAAGCGCTGTTACTGCGAACGCTGCGGCTCCGTCGAGATGCAGGGGCCCGGAGCGCAATGCGGCCCAGCAGCTGGCGAGAAGCCATTCGGCCGCGGCGAGACCGCCGTGACCGGGGAGCAGCAACACGAGGAGCGCGGCCACGGCGCTCAGCCCGGTGCTGGCGATGGCCGACCACCACATACACAGGTGCGCCGCCGGGCTGAGCGATGTCCTGCTCAGTGTCGACAGTACGGCCGGCATCGCCACGCCCGTGGTGACCACGCCGACGACCAGCACTAACGCTGTGATCACGACGGTGCCTCTTCCTGGACTGCTGCTCTGGAGGACGACGCACAGGGCCCTGTCGCGCGGCCGCGGCGTCTCGCGCAGGGTAGGCGCCACTGCGGCGGTTGGGCAGGCGTGTGCAGAGCTGCTCGCCGACGTGCGGGGCGTTCGTTCACCGGCGCCTTGACGACCGGCGCTCGGGCCCTCCCCGCGGCGCCGTCCCTGGCAGTACGAAGGCGCTGTCCGGGAGTGGTCGCGGATGGCCATCAGGAGTGCGGGGATCGGAACGGGCCCCGGGCCCCGTGGCGGTGGGAGCCTCAGGCAGTCCTTCGCGTCCCGGCGGGAACGGCCGCTCGGCGCCTCGAGCGGCACTCATCCGAAGGTGATGTGCAGGCCGTTGCACGGGCGCGGCCGGCACGAGCCGGATCGGCTCGGTGGGGGGTTCATTGCGGGAGTGGGGCTCGAAGGATGACCGGTAGCGGGTGATGGGAGCGGTCGGATAGTCGTCGACGGCCGCGGAGACCGAGTCTGCCGGGGTCGTCGCGCTGGTCTCGGCGGCCGAGGCCAACGTCGTGACTGTGAGTAGCCCACGCCGGTGCAGGGCCGTGAGCGCCGCGGCAGAGAGGAGTCCGATCGTGATCAGGACGGCCCACGGGGCCGGAGCGAACCCCGCGGAGCGTGCGATGTCCATCGCCCAGCCGGTCCCGAGGTTGCCGAGCAGGATCCCGATCCCGCAGATGGTGTTGTAGAAGCCGTAGTGGGTGGCGACCAGCCTGTCTCGGGAAAGGGCCACGATCGTGTCCATCTCGAAGGGGAAGACGACTGCGGTGCCCAGGGCCAGGATCGCCGCGGCCGTCAGTAGCGCGCCGACCCCAATCGTCGTGCCGGCGACGGTTCCGGCGAGAGCCGGGAACCCCCATGACAACAGCTCGGCGAGCAGCAGAGGCACGAACGCCGCGGCGAGCACGGCGAGCCCCCTGCCCAGCGAAAGGCCCGGGCCCCAGCGCGCCCGGCACCAGGCGGTCACCTTCATCTGGGCGGCGATCGTGACCCCGCCGGAGACCGCGAACACCGCGGCCACCACCACGGTCGAGCCCGTACCGGTGCTGACCAGCGTCCGCGCCTGCAGCGGCAGTGCCAGATACACCTGGTAGGACAGGACGTAGGAGCCGATCATGGCGATGGAGAACAGCAGGAACCCTCGATTGGCGGCGATGCCACGCCACTGTGCGAGTACCCCGCCGGTCTCGGATCCGGACGGCGGCTCATTTCCCCGTGCCGGTGGCAGGGCGCGGACCTGGAGCACTGTGAGTACGGCGAAGACGCCGGCGGCGACCAGGCAGGTGACCGAGAAGTCGATCCCGGTCAAGGCGAGCCCGATGAGAGGGCCGATCAGGATCCCGGTCTGGTAGAAGACGCTGAACAAGGCGAACGCCTCGACGCGACGGTCCCCGGAGTCGCGCGCCAGGTAGGCGCGCACGGCCGGGTTGAACAGGGCGCCGGCGAATCCGGTCGCGGCGGAGGCGATGATCAGCGTCGGGACGTTGTCGACGAGCCCGAGCAGTGCGAACCCTCCTGTGCGCAAGGTGCACCCGGCGACGATCATCGGTTTGTAGCCGAAGCGGTCGGCGAGGCTGCCGCCGATCAGGAACATCCCCTGCTGGGAGAAGTTGCGCACCCCCAGGATCAGCCCGACCAGCAGGATCGACAGGCCGAGTCCCTGGGACAGGTGATCTGCCAGGTAGGGGATCAGCATGTAGAAGCCGAGGTTGATCGTCAGCTGGTTGAGCAGCAGCAGCTGGACCGATCGCGGAAAGGACCGGTACCGGCGCAGGATCCGCATCAGCGGCTCACCCCGTGGTGGTGGCCGCCTCGGGGGTCGAGGACGGTCGTGCAGCGGGCCCATCTGGTGACGTCGCGCTCCATGGGGTGGGCGAGCTCGTCGGGCTCAGTGCTCGGTGGCGCCTCGAGCAGGTTGTGTTCGTGGCAGAAGTCGTCGTTGTAGACGGTGTCGAAGTAGCGCTGCGGCCCGTCCGGGAACACTGCGGCGATCCGAGTCCCGGCCGGCATCGACCGCGCCAGCCACCCGGCCACCAGCCCGACCGCGCCGACGCTCCATCCGCCGCTGGCGTAGGTCGCCGCGGCCATCGCCCGGCAGGCCCACACCGCTTCGGCCGGGGCGACCCAGTGGATCTCGTCGAAGGTGGGGTAGTCGACGTTGCGCGGGTAGATGCTCGACCCGAGCCCGCGCATCAGCCGGGGGCCCGCGGTCTGGCCGAAGATCGTCGAACCGACCGTGTCGACGCCGACGACCCGCAGGTGCGGGCTGTGGTGACGCAGGCTGCGTGCGATCCCCGCCGAGTGTCCACCGGTCCCGACGGAGCAGACGAGGACGTCGATCTCGCCGAGCTGGTGGCGCAGCTCGGCGGCCAAGGGCCGATACGCCTCGACGTTGTCCGGGTTGTTGTACTGATCCGGGCACCAGGATCCGGGTTCGGCACCGAGCAGTTCGCTCACCCGGTCACGGCGCGCCTGCTGCCAGCCGCCCGAGAGCGCGGGGCGGGGCACGGTCTCGACCTGAGCGCCGTAGGCGCGCAGCAGCCGGAACATCAACGGTTCCATGCCCGGGTCGCTGACCAGCGTCACCGGGTGCCCGTGTGCGATCCCGGCCAGAGCGAGACCGAGCCCGAGCGTGCCGCTGGTCGACTCGACGATCCGGCACCCGGGGAGAAGGTCACCGCGCTCGCGGGCGCGGCGCACCATGTGCAGGGCCGGCCGATCCTTGATGCCGCCGGGGTTCGAGCCCTCGAGCTTGGCCCAGAACCCCCTCCCTGCCGGTGCGAAGGGCTCGTCGATCCAGACGATCGGGGTGTTTCCGACCACCTCGCTGAGACGGGGTGATCGGTGTGGGTTGGGTGTGGACCCGGTCGGCAGGGGCAGAACTGTCGCAGAGCTCATGAGGATCTTCCGTGACGTGCGCGCCGTCGAGGCACGCTTGGGGGAGCGAGGGCGGTTGTCGCACGGCGACACGTGCTGCGTGCCGCCTCGCCCCTCACGTCCGGAAGATCGAGGTCTCTCTGAGAAGGTCCCGGCCCGCCAACGGCCGGCTCGGTGATGGATCCGCCGCGGCTCGGACCGATCCCGGCCAGAGGTTCGGGCTGTACCCGGCGTCGTGAAACGTCACCGGAGATCCGAGGAGATCGGGTACCGGCTGGGCGCGGTCGGCAGAACGTGAGGCAGACAGCGACTTGGCCGCCTGGTCGCTCTGATGACAGGACGGGCCGCTGTCGCCACCATGGTCGTGCGAGATTGCGGAGGCGGCGGCGGTCGTGTGGGGATGCAGCTCCCCGCCCGCTCCGCAGCTCATCTGGAACAGCGCAGCCACCAGGACGAGCAGAGTCGCCCCGAAGAGACGACGTCGCGGCGTCGACCACGACGGCAGCTCTGACCACATCCTGCTCACAGTCGCTGGACCGTATCAGCCAGTCACGGCCGCCGAAGACCCGTCTACGGTCCAGGTCCGTAGATGGCTACCATCGTGATCCGAAGATCGCCGATGCGAGGGAGACGCGTCCTGATGACCAGCACGGAGCGTTGCAGGTGATCCGCTCGGGGCGCGATCGCCGACCCTGGGAACGCACCCTCGTCGCTGCGGTCGTCGCCGCAACGGCCCTAGGACTCGTGGCGTGTGGTGCCGCGCCCCCCGACCAGTCGGATGCGCCCTCCGGCCCCCAGGGGTCGGCGGGCGACGGGTCCGACGCGCCGCAGTTCGATCACGTCCACGGCATGGGAGCCGACCCCGCCGATGGCACCGTGTATGTGGCCACCCACGACGGGCTGTTCCGCGCTGCGGGCGGTCCACTCAGCCGTGTCGGGACCTCCGGTCGGGACCTGATGGGGTTCACCATCACCGGCCCGAAATCGTTCCTGTCGAGCGGACATCCCGGGCCCGGCGAGCAGGCTCCGAACCCCCTGGGCGTCGTCCAGAGTGCAGATGCCGGCGCCACCTGGTCTCCCCTCGGTCTGACGGGGGAGGTCGACTTCCATGCGCTCGAGGTCCGCGGTGGAGTCGTCTACGGCTACGACGCCACCAACCGTGTGCTGCGAGCCAGCTCCGACGGCGGCCGCAGCTGGTCGTCGCGGAGCGAGCTGCTGGCGCTCGACATCACCGCCGAGCCCTCGAACCCGGCCACGGTGCTGGCGACCGTGCCCGGGGGTGTGGCAAGCAGTCTGGACGGCGGCCGCACCTTCAACGCCCCCACCGGCCCCCAGCTCGCCTACCTGTCCTGGGCACCGGACGGGGTCGTGTACGGCATCGGACTCGACGGGGCATTGTTCGCCAGCACCGACCGCGGGCTGAGCTGGGAGCAACGGGGCACCGCCCCCGGTGGCCGCCCTCAGGCGCTCACTGCGATCCCGGATCCGGCAGCCAGTACCGACCTCCTGATCGCCACCGCGGGTGGTCTGTTCCGTTCCCAGGATGCCGGCCGATCCGTCGTCCCCCTCGCCTGACGATCACCTCGTCCTGCCGGGCCCGGCGGCACCGTCTCGGCGAGACCGCAGCATCTACGGACTTACTCAGTAGTTTCACAGGCAAGCAGACATACCGTGCAGGCATGCCCACAGCAGTCATCACCGGGGGAACCCTGGGTCTCGGCGCCGCGTACGCGCACCACCTCTCCGAGCGAGGGTTCGACCTGGTGCTCGTCGCTCGTGACCGAACGCGTCTCGATGTCGTCGCCGAGCGGATCGGCCGCCGGAGCGGAGTGATCGTCGAGACGATCGCGGCCGATCTCACCGACCCGCGGGAGCGGGCCCTGGTCGAGCTGCGCCTCACCGACCCGGACCGCCCGGTCGAGCTCCTGGTGAACAACGCCGGCACCGAGTGCCCGGAGGTGTTCGGGACCGCCCCGCTGGAGTCGCTGCTCTACGAGATCGACCTCAACATCGTCGCCCTGATGTGCCTGACCCGGGCGGTCCTGCCGGGCATGACCGCGCGGGGGCGCGGAGCCGTCATCAACGTGGCCAGCTTCGCCGGCTACCTGCCGCCGGGCGGCTGCGCCTACGGCGCCAGCAAGGCGTGGGTGCTCACGTTCACCGACACCGTCGCCGCGTCGTTGTCGGGCACCGGGGTCCGGATGCTGGCGGTCTGCGCCGGTCGGATCCGCAGCGATGCGACCGGCGGGACCGGGCGCTCGCCGCTGTGGCTCACCCCGGAGCAGGTCGTTCGCTCCTCGATGACCGATCTGGACAAGGGGCGGACGCTATCGACGCCGGGGTGGCTCTACCGCGGGCTGGTGTCGTTCCTGGAGTCGCCGCGCTCGGCGCTGCGGCTGACTGCGACCGCGGCCGGGCGGGGCCGTGAGCGATGCGCCCGACTGCCCGATCGGCCGGTTACGGCCGGACACATGGCCTCCGATGCCGATGGGCGGATCGATCGGTGATCCGATCGATCCGCCCATCGAGAACGTCCGCTACCTCACCTGGCCGGTGAACCGGCGCAGCCGCAGGCTGTTCCCGACGACGAACACCGAGCTGAACGCCATCGCCGCTCCGGCGATCATCGGGTTGAGCAGCCCGAACGCGGCCAGCGGGATCGCCGCGGTGTTGTAGCCGAACGCCCAGAACAGGTTGGTCTTGATTGTCCTGAGCGTCGTGCGGGAGAGCCGGACGGCGTCGGCCGCAGCTCGCAGATCACCGCGGACCAGCGTGATGTCGGAGGCCTCGATGGCCACGTCGGTGCCGGTGCCCATGGCCAGGCCGAGGTCAGCCCGGGCCAGTGCTGCGGCGTCGTTAACGCCGTCGCCGACCATGGCCACGACCTTGCCCTCACCCTGGAGGCGTTCGATCACGGCGAGCTTGTCGGCCGGCATGACGTCGGCGATGACTGTGTCGGGTCCGACGGCGATCCCGACCTGCGCTGCGACCGACTCGGCCACGGCGCGGTTGTCACCGGTGAGCAGGACCGGGGTGAGTCCGAGCAGACGGAACTGCTCGATCGCCTCGGCGGAGGTGTCCTTGATCGTGTCGGCGACGACGAGCACCGCGCGGGCCTGCCCGTCCCACGCCACCGCTACCGCGGTGCGGCCCTGAGCCGCCTCGATCTCGACAGCGTCGGCCAGCACCCCGGTGAGCGGCACCGACCACTGCTCGAGCAGCCGGGGACGTCCGACGAGCACCGCGTGACCATCGACCATCCCCTGGACGCCGAGGCCCTCGTGGTTGGTGAAATCCTCGACGCCGGGGAGCTCCCCGGCGCGTTCGGTGGCACCGGCCGCGATCGCTGCGGCGATCGGGTGCTCGGAGGCCTTCTCCAACGCCCCGGCCAGCTGCAGCGCGGTCCGCTCGTCCACACCGTCGGCAAGGTGGACGTCGGTGAGTGACATCTTCCCGGTGGTGACGGTTCCGGTCTTGTCCAGCACGACGGTGTCGATCCGGCGGGTCGACTCCAGGACTTCCGGGCCCTTGATCAGGATGCCCATCTGGGCGCCGCGCCCGGTCCCGACCAGTAGCGCGGTCGGGGTGGCCAGTCCCAGCGCGCAGGGGCAGGCGATGATCAGCACCGCGACGGTGGCGGTGAACGCGGCCGTCGCACCGACACCGGTGCCCAGCCAGAAACCCAGGGTCACCGCGGCGATCGCGATGACGATCGGGACGAAGACGCCGGAGATCCGGTCGGCGAGGCGCTGAACGGCGGCCTTGCCGTTCTGGGCGTCCTCGACCAGTCTCGCCATCTGGGCGAGCTGGGTGTCGGAGCCGATGCGGGTCGCCGCCACGACCAGGCGGCCGCCGGCGTTGACGGTGGCGCCGACGACGCTGTCGCCGACCTGTACCTCGACCGGGACCGACTCCCCGGTGAGCATCGAGGCATCGACTGCGGAGCGGCCCTCGACGACGTCGCCGTCGGTGGCGATCTTCTCGCCGGGTTTGACGACGAACCTGTCTCCGGTGGCGAGCTCGGAGGTCGGGATCCGCTTCTCGACGGGGCGTCCGTTCTCCTCGCGCACGACGGTGACGTCCTTCGCGCCCAGTTCGAGCAGGGCGCGTAGTGCGGCGCCGGCCCGGCGCTTGGAGCGCATCTCGAAGTAGCGGCCGGCGAGCACGAAGGTGATCACTCCGGCGACGACTTCGAGGTAGATGTTGCCGGCCCCGTCGGTGGGCGAGACCGAGAGTTCGAACGCATGCGTCATCCCGGGCGTGCCGGCGGTGCCAAGGAACAGGGCGTAGGCCGACCAGATCATCGCCGCGGTGGTGCCCATCGAGATGAGCGTGTCCATCGTTGCGGCACCGTGGCGCAGGTTGGCCCACGTGGCGCGGTGGAACGCCGCCCCGCCCCAGGCCCACACCGGTGCGGTGAGCACCAGTGAGAGCCACTGCCAGTAGGTGAACTGCAGCGGCGGGATCATCGCCAACGCGATGACGGGTGCGGCGAGGACCGCTGAGACCACCAGCCGCTGCCGCAGCGCGCGAAGCGCCCCGGAGCCCTCGTTCTCCTCCTGCTCACCTCGGGTGTCGTCGGCCGCGTCGGATGGGGCGGTGGGCAGAGTCGCCGTGTAGCCCGCGGACTCCACGGCGGCGACGAGCTGCTCGGTCGCGATCGGGCCGGTCGCGCTCACCTTGGCCTTCTCGGTCGCGTAGTTGACCGTCGCGGTGACCCCGTCGAGGTTGTTGAGCTTGCGCTCGACCCGGTTCGCGCAGGAGGCGCAGGTCATCCCGCCGATGGCGAGCTCGATCTCGTCAACATCGCTGCCGGATGGGGGCAGTGTCGTGGTCATCAGTGGCCTCCCTCGCCGTGAGCGTGTCCGGCCTCGGCCGAAGGGGCCGAGGCGACGGGTGCCGCCGCGGCGACAGCTCCGGTGGTCGGGACCGTGAACTGCACGGTCCGCACCTGCGAGCCGTGCTGGAAGTCCAGGAACAGCCGGTAGGTCCCTGCGGAGGGCACCTCCGCGGCGAAGCGGATCTGCGGGCCGGCGGTCGTGGCGCCGTCGCCCGGGGTGCCCTCGGGGTGGACGTGTAGGTACCCCAGGTCGCCGCCGCGCAGTGCCACCAGGTGCCCGTAGGCGCCGAGGTAGGGCTGCAGGTCGGTGACCGGGCGGCCGTTGCGGGCGACGGACAGGGTCAGCTCGCCGGCCTGGCCGGGCTTGAGGTCTCCCTCGAGCCAGACCTGATAGCCGCCGGGGGCGGTAGCGATGCGGTTGGGCTCGGGGGCCACGGGTGTGAACGCCCCGGGGGCGAACAGGTCGGTCCGCAGTGTGGTGGCCTCGCCACCGCTGGGGGTGAAGTCGGCGAAGGCCCGGTAGGTCCCGCCGCCACCGAGGGTGACCGGCACCCGCCAGGTCCCGTCGGCGGACATCACGGGATGCAGGTGCTGGAAGTCCGCCGTGTCGCTGCGGACCAGGATCAGGTGCATCCGCTTCTCATGCTCGACGTCGAAGGCGGTGACCGGCTTGGAGTCCGGGCCGGTGATGCGGAAGGCGAGCTCGGTGGGCTTTCCCGGGGTCAGCGTCGTCGTGGCCGGTACGAACGTGTAACCGGCTTCGGTGGACGCCAGCCCGGCGGGCTGAGTGGTGTTGCTGGCAGGGCCCCCGGGCTCGGGCGCCCCGACCTCCGCGACGGCGCCGCTGTGGGATCCCCCGTGACCGGCAGGACCGCTCTGGGCGGTCGGCTGCAGGTGTGTGGTGGGGGCATCGACAGCGGACCCGGTTCCGTACGCGCCTGCACCGAGCAGGACGACGGCCGCGCCGTAGGCGGAGAGTCGCATGGCAGTGTTCATCCTCGACTCCTCGTGTCGTGCCCGGCGCGTCCGCGGGTGCGGGCGGTAGCCGGGCTGATCGGGCTCTTCTACGAGCCGGTTACCTCGTAGCCGGCTTCACGGACCGCGGCGTGCACAGCGTCGTCGGAGATCTCACCGTCGCTGGTCACGGTGACCGCACCGGTGGGCAGGTCCACGGCCACGTCGGTCACCCCGGAGATCTCGGTGACCTCCTCGGTGACCGAGCTGACGCAGTGCCCGCAGGTCATGCCGGTGACGGTGTAGGTGGCGGTGCTCATGGTGCTGTTCCTTCCTGGTGGGTCCTGATCCGTCGGGTGGGCAGGATCGGGCGGGCGACGGCAGAGGTGTCGTCGCCCGGGGACGTGGTCGGCGTAGGACCGTCAGGAACGGACCAGACGCGCGATGGCCGCGCTCGCCTCCTCGATCTTCTGGTCGGCGATCTGGCCGCCCTCGGTGACCGCGTCGGTCACGCAGTGCTTGAGGTGCTCGTCGAGCAGGCCCAGCGCGACGGCCTCGAGCGCCTTGTTGACCGCGGAGACCTGGGTCAGGATGTCGATGCAGTACTTGTCCGACTCGATCATCTTGGTGATGCCGCGGACCTGGCCCTCGATCCGGCGCATCCGCTTGATGTGGGATTCCTTGCTGTCGGCGTAACCGTGCATCGTGTTCCCTCCTCGATCCTGTCTCCACAATACCCTTAGGGGGTATCGGCATCAAGTTGGCCGGCGACACGGGGGTTGAGAGCCCGCTCACCAGGCCGAACGTCCCCCGGTGAGCACGTTGAGGGGTGGTGATCGTCGAGACCATCTCGCGGGGCTCAAGCGCGGAGGGCAGGGCAGGTGTCCTACGTCCGGGGGAGCCGGTCGAGGCGAGACAAGGGTCCTCCCAGTTGCCAAATACCCTCAGGGGGTATAAGGCTGTACATCAACAAGGGGTATCACTGCTGCGCCGTGCCCGTTCCGCGCGTGATGCGCTGCGGGGGTACTGCACGGCAGCCCTATGGCTGACCAGGAGGTGAGTGGTGCAGGCTTTTGCTCCTGTGATCGCGCTGGCAGCGGTCGTTCTGATCGGGGTGGCAGCGCTCGTCGGGGCCGCCCGCCTCCTGGCCGTGGGTCCGACGGTCGTTGATCTGTTTCCTCATCTCGGAGGTCGGCCGCCGGTCGAGCACGCGGTGTCGCGGTTCCATGTCCGCTGGTACGCCGTCACGATGATCTTTCTTGCCTTCGACATGGAGATGATCTTCATGTACCCGTGGACGGTGGTCGTGGCCACGATGGGGCCTTCTGCGGTGGTGGAGATGTTCCTGTTCCTGGCGATCCTGCTGGCCGGCGTCGTCTACGCCTGGCGCGAAGGCGCGCTGAGATGGACCTGACCGCCGTGCTGCTGAGGCTCGCCGCCGGCTCGCCGCACGTGCTGCTCGTACCGGTGCCCGGCCACGCGCGGGTACGCAGGTCCGCCGAGCGGGAACTGGCCCGCCGCGGGTGGGCCGAGGCGACGAGCCCGGCCGACGCCGACGTCCTGCTGGTCGCCGGACGTCCGGGCCCCGGGCTGGCCGCTGTCATCGACGCCGTCTGGACGCGGATACCCGCACCACGCGTCCGGATCGAGATCGACACCGAGCCCGACCTGGCGCGTGTGCTCGACTCGGTGATCGCTGCCCTGGCCGACCCGTCGAGGGCACGTTCCGAAGCCCGTACAGTGGCTGCGACCGAGCTGACGAGCCTCCCGCCCGATACGGGGACACCGCGGTGGGCCGGCGCTGACGGCGCGGAGTACGACCACGACTCGCCCTCCGGGCACGGCTCGTCGGGGTCCGAGCACGCCGGGCACGCCGCCGAGCAGGAGCCCGGCCACGCAAGCGCCGCGGAGAGCGACGGTCATACCGATCACGGCAGCCACGAAGGGCACCATCATCACGGCGGGATGGAGCTTCCGGGTGGGCTGTCGATGGCCGACCTCGCCGAGGATCGCGACGGCCTGACCCTCGACGTCCTCCATTTCCCCCTCGGCCCGGTCCTGCCGGAGTGGCCCGCCGGGTTGATCGTCGAGGTCGCCATGCAGGGCGACGTGATCACCCGGGCCGATGCCCGTGTACTCGACCGGGGCCACACCATGGCTGCTGGTCCCGGTGATCTGCAGGACGCGGTCGTCCGAGACCTCGACGTGGTCGCCCGCCTGCTCGGGGTCGCCGGCTGGGACGGCCCTGCCGGGACGGCACGGCATCTGCGGGACCGGCTCGAGGACGGGGGGCCGTCCGGCTCACTTCGCGGACAAGCCGAGCGTTGGTCACGCCGGGTCCGGCGGTCGCGGGCGCTACGGCTGATGCTGTGCCGCATCGAGACCGCGGACGGCAGTGATGTCGCCGGGCTGCTGGAGCGGCGTCTGGACCGGATCGAGGCCCACCTCGCCGGTCGCGCCCCGATCGACGACGTGACCGAGGTCGACGTCGCGGACCTCGGCCGCCATCTGAGCGGCGTCGAGCTGGCCGGTGCGCGCCTTCTGATCGCTGCACTCGACCCGGATGTGGACAGCCGGGCGGCAGACGCCGGTCCTTCGGGAAGCCGCCGGGCGGGGGTGGACCGATGATCGTCGAGGTCCTGTCGCTGCCGCTGCTGATGGCGGTGGCGGTCTGGTTCGTCTCCGCTCTCGACACCGTGCTGGGTGCGCGGGCCGCGTCGCGTCCGGTGCGGCTGGGGGCGGCAGCGATGGCACCGGTGCGGGAGTCGGCCCGGCTCCTGGTCGGGCAGCGTCGGGTCACGCTCGCCGCGGACGGTCTGCTGCGCTGGGCAGGCACCGTCTCGCTGATCCTGGGGGCGGTGCTGGCGGCGGCCGTGGTGCCGCTGGGGCAGCGTCCGGTCGCCGACCTGTCGGTGGGTGTCGTGTGGTTCAACGCGATGGAGGTCGTCGCCTGGGCCGCGGTCTGGCTGGTCGGGTGGGGCCCGAACGGTGCGCTGTCGTTGGTGGGTGGATACCGATTCGTGGCACAGGGGTTGTCCTACGAGCTCCCGCACATGTTCGCCATCATCACCGCCGCTCTCGCGGCCGGGAGCCTGCGCCTGACCGACATCGTCGACGCCCAGGCCGGGTTGTGGTTCGTGGTGCTGATGCCGGCGGCGTTCGCCGCCTACGTTCTCAGCGCGGCCGCGATGTCGTTCTGGGGGCCGTTCGACGCCCCGGTCGCCCGGGACGTCGCGGGCGGCGCGGCCTCGGAGCTCTCCGGTGTCGAGCGGCTGCTGTTCGAGGGCGGGCGCCGGCTGCTGCTGGTCGCCGCCGCCGCGATGGCGGTGCCGCTGTTCCTCGGCGGAGGCCACGGCCCGTGGTTGCCGGCCTGGACGTGGGTCGTGCTCAAGACCGTGGCCGTTCTCGCGCTGCTGGTGTGGCTGCGGCACCGGTCGCCGACGATCCGGATGGACCGCTGGACCGAGATCTCCTGGGTGGTCCTGCTGCCGCTGACGATCGTGCAGGCGCTGGTCGTGGCCCTGGTCGTGCTCGCCCGGGGAGGGGTGTGAGATGGCCGTCGACCCCGTCCAGCTCGCCGTGTTCGCGGTGCTCGGGCTGCTCGCGATCGTGTCCGGCGTCCTGGTGTTCGTCGTGGACTCGATGGCGCGTGCGACGTTCGCCCTGCTGGTCTCGTTTCTCGCCGTCGCCACCCTGGTGCTGATGACCGGCCTGGCCTATCTCGGCGTCGTCATCGTTCTCATGATGATCATCGAGATGGTGATCATGGCCGTTTTCATGATCATGTTCATGATGAACCCGGCCGGCTTGATGCCGATGTCGATGTTCCACAACACCCGAGGGGCCACTGTGATCTCCGGACTGGTGTTTGCCGGTCTGGCCGCGGGGATCGTCGGGGTCGACTGGCCGCAGCGGCGCGCCGCGCCGCCCGCGGATGCGACCGTCGCCCTCGGTGAGGCCCTGATGGGCGGCCACATGCTCACGATGATGGTGCTCGGGGTGACCCTGTTCGCGACGATCGTCGCGACCGTGGTGCTGGCCACCGACCGCGGCCGCTACGACCGTCTCGGCGACGACCTCGACGCCGAGCGCGCCGACGACCCGGCGGGAGGGGGTGTCGGGCGGTGATCCTGGAGGCGTTCCTGCTCGTCGCCGCGGCGTTGTTCGCGATCGGGCTGTTCGGCGCGCTCACCCAGCAGTCGGTCGTGATGCTGATGATGGGGCTGGAGCTGATGATCAACGGGATCATCCTGGCCGCGGCCGCGTTCTGGTTCTTCCTCGCTCCGGCGCCCGACGGCCAGGTGATCGTGGTCGCCGTGGTGACCGCGATGGCCGTCGAGATGGCGATGGGCTTCGCCGTGGTGACGGCGATCTACCGGGCCAAGCAGATCGACATGACCGACTCCGCCGCCGAGCTGGAGGGCTGATCGGTGCTGATCGCCGTGCTGATCGGGGTTCCCGCGGTGGCCGGGGCGCTGCTGCTGGTCCTGCGCCCGGCCCGTGGTGCGGCAGCGGTCGGGATCGGCACGGCGGTGGCGGTGCTCGCGCTGGCCGTCGCCGCAGCCCTCACCCGGCCCTCGCTCGATCTGCCGCTGCTGGCGGGGATCCGGGCCGGTCTCGCCGTCGACGACCTGTCCGCGGTCCTGGTTCTCACGGTCGCGTCGGTGCTGCCGGCCTCGTTGGTGGTCGCGGCCGCGGAGGGCGAGCTGCGCACCGGTCGTTTCCAGGGCCTGATGCTGCTCTTCGCCGCGGCGATGCTGGGCACCGTCACCGCGACGACGGTGCCGCCGCTGCTGATCGCCTGGGAGATCATGGGCGCCACGAGCTGGGCGCTGATCGGTTACCGCAGCGCCGACCGTGCGGCCGCGCGGGCCGGGGCCGTCGCATTCCTGACCACCCGTACGGCCGATCTGGGCATCTACGTGGCCGCTGGTGCGATGCTCGCCGGCGGCATCGGCGGCATCGGCGGCATCGGCGGCATCGGCGGCCTGGAGCTGGCCGATCTCACCGGGACCGAGGGCGGATGGCTGCACGTGGCGGTGGGTGGCCTGGTGCTCGCCGCGCTGGGCAAGTCGGCGCAGCTGCCGTTCAGCTTCTGGCTCTCGGGCGCGATGCGCGGTCCCAGCCCGGTCTCGGCCCTGCTGCACTCGGCGACGATGGTCGCCGCCGGCGCCTACCTGCTGCTGCGGGTGTCCCCGGCACTGGCCGCGACCGGATGGGCCGGGCCGGTCGTGACGTGGATCGGGCTCGGCACCGCGGTGCTGCTCGGTCTGGTCGCGGCCGCCCAGACCGACCTCAAGCAGCTGCTCGCCGCATCGACCTGCTCGCAGATCGGCTTCATCGTCGTCGCCGCGGGCAACGCCGCTGTCGGCGCCGGCCTGCTGCAGACCGTCGCGCACGCCGCGGCGAAGAGCCTGCTGTTCCTCGTGGCCGGCATCTGGCTGGCGCGGCTGGGCACCCGCAGCCTCGACGGTGGCCTGCGCGGCGCCGCCCGCCGGGCCCCGGTGGTGGGTGTCGCGTTCACCGTCGGCGCTTTGGCGCTGGCCGGGTTCGCGCCGTTCGGGCTGTGGATAGGGAAGGACGCGGTGCTCGCGACCTCGCTGGCGGTGTCGCCGGCACAGTACGTCGTCGGCCTGGTGGCGGCTGGGATCGCCGCTGTCTACAGCGGAAAGGCGCTGTGGTTCGTGTGGCGACCCGCCCGCGACGACAGGGTGGCCGTGGCCGCGCCGTCGGTGCTGGTGACGGTCGTGCTCGCGGCGGGCGCGGCGGCCGCCGGGCTGCTCGCGTTCGCGCCCGCGCTGCGACCGGACCCCGTCCCGCACCCGGGGGAGCTCGTGGCCTCTGCTCTGATCGCGGTCGCCGGGGTCGCGGTGGCGTGGCGGATCGGTGACCGCTGCGCCGCGCCGCGGTCGTTGTCGGGGTGGCTGGGCCTGGAATCGCTGGCGGTGCGAGGACTCGCCCGGCCGGTGCTCGTGGCCGCGGCCGCGCTCGCCCGCGCCGACGGTGGTCTGGACCGCGCGGTGACCGGTGCCGCGCGCGGCGTTCTCTCTCTGGCGCTGCTGACCGATCGCCGGGCGGAGCGCGGGGGGCTCGAGGCCACCGTCCGGGCGGTGGCCCGCGGTGCCCGGGAACTGGGTGCGGCGGCGCGGCGACCGCAGACCGGGCAGGTCCACCAGTACTACGCCCAGGCCTCGGTGGGGTTCGGCCTGCTCGCGGCCCTGGCCGTGCTCGTGATCGTGGTGAGGTGAGCAGTGCTCTCGGTGATCGTGTTCCTGCCCGTCGTGGTGGCGGCTGCCATCACCGTCCTGCCCGCCCGGCTCGGGACCCGGTGCTTCGCCGGTGCCTGGGTCGCGACCGGGCTCGCCCAGCTGGTGCTCGTCGCCGTCGTCTGGTCCGCCCTGCCGGGCACCGGGTACGGCGCGGTGGAACGCGTCGAGTGGATCCCCAGCGCCGGGATCTCGTATCACCTCGGGGTCGACGGGCTCTCACTGCCGCTGCTCGCGCTGGTCGCCGTCGTGTTCACTGCCGCCGCGATGTACACCCTGCGCGGTGTGGACCGCCCGAAGAGCTATGTGCTGCTGTTCCTGGCCCTGCAGGCGGTCAGCGCCGGGTTGTTCGTCGCCCTCGACCTGATCCTGTTCTTCCTGTTCTTCGACCTGTCGATCGTGTTCATGTACTTCGTGATCGCGGGGTGGGGGACCGGGGCACCCGCCCGGCGGGCCGCTCTGACGTTCTTCCTCTACACCTTCCTCGGATCGCTGGCGCTGCTGCTCGGGTTCATCCTGCTCGCGCTCGCCGCCGACCGACCCTCGTTCGACATCCCGACCCTCGCCCAGCAGAACCCGCTCGGCGGCGGTGGGACGTATGCGGCGCTGACCCTGTTGGCGATCGGGATCGGCCTGGCCGTGAAGACGCCGGTGTTCCCCTTCCACACCTGGCTGCCGCCCGCGCACACCGAAGCGCCCGCCGCAGGGTCGGCGATCCTCGCCGGGATCCTGCTCAAGATGGGTACCTACGGGTTCGTGCGGATCGCGATGCCGTTGCTACCCGCCACGTGGCGTCAATTCGCGATGGTCGTGGTCGTCGTCGGAGTGGTCTCGGTGATCTGGGGAGCGCTGGTCGCGCTGGCCCAGACCGACCTCAAACGGATGATCGCTTACACCTCGATCAACCACATGGGCTATGTCCTGCTCGGTCTCGGTGCGGCCGGGATGGTCGCCGGGTCCGGGGAACAGGCCCGCCAGCTCGCCACCGCCGGCGCGACTTACCAGATGGTCAGCCACGGCCTGATCACCGCCGCGCTGTTCCTGCTCGCCGGGTCGCTGCACGAGCGCGGCCACACCTACGCCATCGACGCCTACGGTGGTCTCGCGACCCGCACGCCGCGGTTCGCGGGGCTGTTCGCGGTCGCGGCGTTCGCCTCCCTCGGCCTGCCCGGCTTCTCCGGGTTCATCGCCGAGTTCCAGATCTTCACCGGTGCGCTCGGTGCGGCCCCGGTCGCGACGGTGATCGCTGTCACGGGTGTGCTGCTGACCGCGGCGGTATTCCTGCTCGTGATGGGTCGCATGCTCGCCGGGCCGGTCCGGGTCCCGGACGGGCCGGGGACGCCGCGGCCGTTCGCCGACCTCAGCGTCTCCGAGCTGCTCGCGATCGTGCCGCTGCTCGCCGGGGCCACCGTCCTCGGGCTGGCCCCGCGGGTGGTGCTCGATGTGATCGAGCCCGCCGCGCGGGTCCTCAACGACTTCCTCGCGCGGTGACGCCGTGGAGATGATGGCCCCCGGCGACCCGTCGTCGCTGATCCCGGAGATCGCGCTGCTGCTCGGCGCGGTCACCGGGCTGCTGCTGGGCGCTTGGACCCCGCGCCGCCGGCAGTGGATCGTCCGCGGCCTCGCCGCGGTCGCCGCGGGGGTCGGCCTGGCCGCCACGGCGGTCGCGGCGAACCGCCCGCCGGACGTGGTGTTCGGGACCTATGTTCTCGACACCGCCACCCATGCCACCCGGGCGATCGTGCTCGTCGCACTGCTGCTGCTGCTCGCCCTCTGCGGCGACACCGTCGCCGGGCACCGCAGGGAGACCGAGTTCGTGGTGCTCCTGCAGCTCGGCGCGCTCGGCTCCATGCTGCTCGGCGGCGCCGCCGACCTGATCCTGTTGTTCGCGGCGTTCCTGCTGGCCAGCGTCCCGCTCTACGCCCTGACCGGCTGGTCGAAACAGGGGACCGCACCCGAGGCCGCCCTGAAGTACTACCTCGCCGGCGCTCTGGCCGGGGTGGTGACCGCGGCCGGGGTCACCCTGCTGTTCGCGGTCTCCGGGGCCACCGGCTACGACGCGCTCGCCGCCGAGCTCACTCGGGGCCCGGCCGCCGTGGCCTCGGTGGGGCTGGTCGCGGTGTTGGCCGGTCTGGCGTTCAAGGCCGGCGCCGTGCCGGCACATTTCTGGGTCCCCGACGTCAGCGACGGCACCCCACCGGCGGTCGCGGCGGTCGTCACGACGCTGCCCAAGATCGGCGCCGTGGTCGCCATGGCCCGGCTGCTGGAGGCGGCCATCCCGCCCGTCGTCGTCGACTGGCCCCTGCTCGTCGCCGTCCTGGCGGCTCTGAGCATGACCGTGGGCAACCTCGCCGCGTTCGCGCAGACATCGGTCCTTCGGCTGCTGGGCTACTCGACGGTCTCGCAGGTCGGCTATCTGCTGATGGGGGTCGCCGTGGCGGGGCGGACGGGGCGGGCCGAACCGGCGCTGCTGTTCTACCTCGCTGCCTACGCGGTCACCAACGTCGCCGCGTTCGCCGTGGCTGCAGCCACCGGCCGGCGCACGCTGGCGGGACATCGTGGCCTGGCCCGCCGTGATCCCGTGCTCGCGGTGGCACTCGTCGTCGCTCTTCTCGGGCTGGTGGGGACTCCGCCGACCGCGGTGTTCCTCGGCAAGCTGACAGTGTTCAGCGCGGCGGTCGACGGTGGTTTCGCCTGGCTCGCCGTGCTCGCCGCGGTGAACACCGTCGCCTCATTGTTCTACTACCTGCGATGGGTCGCCCCGGTGTTCCGCGATCCTGTCGACGACGCAGACACAGCGGTAATGCGCACGCGGGGGTGGGCTCGCGACACCGCGATCGGCGCAGCCGCGCTGTCCGTCCTTCTCGGCGTTGCCGGTGGTGTGGTGCTGACCGCATTCGGCTCGGTCACGTGAGCGGCGCATGGAGCGGCGCAGGTAGCGTCGGTGTCGTGAACGGGCGACGGTGGGGGCGGGTACTGCTCCTGACCCTGCCGGTGTTGTTCGGGCTCCTGGGCATGCACGCGCTGGTCGTGGTTCCGGCTACCGGCACCGGCGGCATGGATCACCCGCCGGTCGCGGAGGCGACGCCGGTCCCCGGTCCGCACGTCGCTGCCACGACACCGGTTGTCGCTGCCGCCACCCGTGGCGAGCAGAGCCCTCCGGCCGGGCACGGTGGACATGACGGGGGCATGGGCCACCTGATGCACCTGTGCCTGGCTGTCCTGGCCGGTATCGCTGCGGTCCTGCTCGTGGCCGGGATCATCCTCGGCCTCGTGCCGCTTCCGGTGTCGACGGGTCGTGCCCGCCGGTGGGCGCGTGCGATGTCGGTTGCCCGTCCGCCCCCGGTCTCGAGACGGCTCGCCCAGCTCTGCGTGATGCGGAACTGATCGGCCCCCAGCGCGGGAGAGCGCTGGATCACGGCCGATCACAACGTTCCGTCATGACAGGAGTCCACCACACCATGAAGATCAAGAACGTGGCGCTGGCCGCCACGTCGCTCGCCGCTGCCCTCGTCCTGTCCGCCTGCGGCTCGGGGGACTCCCCGGGCACCGCCGCCGGCGCACCGCCTGTCCCGAGCTCGGCGGCGTCGCCCGGCTCGCAGCAGGTCTCGGCTGAGCACAACGCCGCCGACATCGCGTTCGTCCAGGGGATGATCCCCCATCACCGGCAGGCGGTGGAGATGGCGAAGCTCGCCGACGACCGTGCGGGCGACGGGGTCAAGGACCTCGCTACCCGGATCGAGCAGGCCCAGGGGCCGGAGATCGAACAGATGCGGGGCTTTCTCACCGCCTGGGGTGCGCCGGAGTCCGGGCCCATGAGCTCCATGCCGGGCATGGAGTCCGGGGCCATGGGGGGCATGCAGGGGATGATGTCCGGGCAGGAGATGGCGCAGCTCGGGCAGGCATCCGGTGCCGAGTTCGACCGCATGTTCCTCCAGATGATGACCGCTCACCACGAGGGGGCCGTGCAGATGGCTCGGACCGAACTCTCGGCCGGTGTCAACCCGCAGGCCAAGGCCCTGGCGCAGCAGATCATCGACGCGCAGCAGGCTGAGATCACCGAGATGCGGGGCCTTCTCGGCTGACCTCGTCGCCGGTGGGGGCCGCGGAGTCTCCGCGGCCCCCACTGGCAATACCCCCAAGGGGTATGTAACCTGGATCGTGTGAATACCCCCCACTCGTATAAGAATGAAGTGGGCGCAGTCGAGTTCCGGACACCGACCACTCGACGTCTACCTCGAACCGCAACCTATGGCCGGCCATCGTCGCCGCGGCGACCTCGGGGCCCGGACGTGCTGTCGGGCGCTGCCTGACAGGCTGCCTACTCGTCGCACTTCGAACCGCCACGTCACCGGCGCGGTTCGAACGACGGTGCGCGAAGGCTGCCGATGAGGCGCGATGAGGAGACGGCCGACCCCGTCTTTTCCAGTGAACTGGTGGCGCGGTCGTACCGCGTGCTCGACGAGGCCCGGTACCTCGCTCTCGCCACGGTCTCGCCGAACGGGATGCCGTGGTCGGCGGTGCTGCAGTACACCTGGCTCGACTTACCTCTACGGTTCGTGGTCGGATCCGCAACCGGCTCTCAGTTACGAGGATCTCGGGTTCGGCCGGCTCGCCGCGCGGATGATCAGGGCGGGTCTGAACGGCGACCGCGCCAACGCCGTCGGTGTCGCCGAGCACGCGAACAGGTCTCCGGACGAGCTGGTGGCCATGGCACGTGAGCACGTCCAGCCCAGGGGTCTGACGTCGATGATGGGCGGCCGGATCGCCCTGACCGACGGCATGATCCACCACCAGGACATCCGCCGGCCCCTCGGAATGCCACGAGAGATCCCCGCCGACCGGCTCGTCGCCGCACTCGAGACGGCGAAGACGGCACCGACGATCAGCGCCGCGAAGCGCATCAAGGGCCTGCGGCTGGTCGCGACGGATCTGGACTGGAGCACCGGTGACGGCCCCCTGGTCGAGGGCACGGGGGAGGCGTTGCTGATGGCGATCGCGGGCCGTCGCGGCATCGTCGCGGAACTCTCCGGCCCGGGTGCGGCGACGTTGATCGACCGGATCGGCGGCTGACCCGCTGCGGGGAACTCTTCACGCTGAGGAAACCCACGCCGTCCGCAGCGCCGTAGCGTTCACCGGACGTCGATCCACACCAGGAGGTGCGACTCATGGCGCGAATCCCACTCGTCGACCACCACGACCCGAATGTCGACCCGACCGCCCGCGCACTGTTGCAGGCCGCGGAGGACGCTCAGCCCGACGTCGGGGTCCTCAACGTCCACAAGGCGCTGGCGAACCACCCGGCGGCGTTGCAGAAGTTCATGGAGTTCGCGCAGGTCGTGTACTTCGAGAACTCGATGCCGGACGCGAAGACCCGCGAGCTGCCCTACCTGACCTCGGCGGTCGCGAACAACTGCTTCTATTGAACGCCGACCCACTTGGTGCTCGGTCGAGCATCCGGACTGACCGACGAGCAGATGTCGCACCTGCTCGACGACCCCCTGCCGGAGGGCATGTTCACCCCGGCGGAAGAGGCGATCATCGTCTACGCGCGCACCTCGACGTGGTTCCAACCGATCACCGACGAGATCTGGGACGACCTGCGCGCGCACTTCACCGAGAAGCAGTGCATGGAGATCTCGTTCACCGTCGGCCTCGACCAGCTGGTGAGCCGTTTCCACGCCACGGTGCAGACCGACGTCGACTCAGTCACCACCGACCAGCTCACCGGGTCGTGTCCGGTGGCTCTACCACCGCCGCCGGGGGCGCCGCCGTCGTAGCGAAGCGGGTTCGCCCGTGCTCCGGTCGCATGGTCACCGTGCTACCGGAGCACGGGGACGCGGCTGTACCTCGGGTGATGGCCCGCTATATACCGAAGGCCCCGCCTTCGATCAGGATGACCAGGCCGATCCCGATCAGCACGACCGGCAGGATGATGTGTCCCCACCGGGCGAGGGTGCGGGCGACCGGCGGCCGGGTGGCGAAGAACCGGCCGGTCGCGCACCAGACGGCGACGAGCACCAGGAACACTGCGACGTAGGTGACCATCCCCGCGGTTCCGGCGTTGGCGAGGACCGGAACGTACACACCGATGTTGTCCCCGCCGTTGGCCAGCGTGACCGTCGCGACGGTGAGTATGCCGACGTCACCGTCGTTCGGAGAGTCGGTCTCGGAATCGTGGCGCTCGCGCCAGGCCGTCCACGCCGCTCGGATCCCGAGCAGCAACGGCAGGATCCCCAGGTAGGGCAGAACGGACTCCGGGAGAAGGCCGGCGCCGAGCGCTCCGACGACGGCTGCCGCCACGATGCCCGCGAATCCCAGGTACTGCCCGATCACCACGATCGACGCTCCGCGCGGCCGTCCGCGGACTCGTGCGAAGAACAGCGCGAGGATGAGGATGTCGTCGATGTTGGTGACGGCGAACATGCCTGCGGCCTGGGCGACCACCCCCAGCGACATACGGTGCCCCTCTCCGGCTGCGGATCGGTTCTGTTTCCTTGCCGGCCATGATGCTGTGTGAGATCAGGCCAGCGCGGGGCGCCTGCCCGACGTCCGGGTTCGCGGACGGGGCGATCCGCTGACTGCCGGGTTCGGATGAGCCTCGCGTCCACGCGGCGCCGGATATGCCCGGCTCCCGCTACGCTCCCGGAACCGTCGGAAGGGGACATCGTGACGGACGGTTCGGACGAAGCCACTCTGACCTGCGCGTGCTGCGGCCTGCCCAAGGAACCGGCCGATGTCGCGCGACTCGGAACCCGGCCCGAGATCGCAGTGTGCGGCAGTTGTGCTCACGGTATGGCCGGGCGTCTGGCCAATCGCCCCTCGATCACACCGATCTTCCCCGTTCACGACATGCCCGCCGTGCGGGACTTCTGGACCCGCGCCGGCCTGCGCGTCGAGGAGTACAGCCCCGAGTACGCCTTCGTCATGTTCGGTGACGCCGAGGTTCTGCACCTGGACCTGGCGCCGGGCCTGGAGCCGGAGCGCAACGCCGCGGCCTGCTACATCCACATCGCCGACCCCCGTGAGTGGCACCGGCGGTGGAAGGAGCAGGGCCTGCCGGTGAGCGACGTCGTCGTCGAGCCATGGGGGATGGTCGAGTTCAGCGTGCGGGACCCGAGTGGAAACCTGATCCGGATGGGCCGTAACGACTGACCGGCGCGGCCCCGTTCTCAGCTGGTGTGGAGTCCGGGGTCATCCCGCCTCATTCGCCAGCCGTGGCCTGCCCGGCCTCGACAGGTGCTCGCTCTAGGATTGCCGTCGTGGCGTTCTTCCGGATCTCGTTCGCGGCCGATCTGCTCGGGGTCAGCAATGACACGGTCCGTCGGTGGATCGAGAGCGGAACCCTGCCGGCGACCACGGACGCGTCGAACGTGAAGGTCGTCGACGGGCTGGCTCTGGCCGCTCTGTGCCGGGATCACGCGATCGCGGCTTCGGACCCGTTGACGGTGCAGACCTCGGCCCGGAACCGGTTCGTCGGTCTGGTGACCGAGGTGGAGACCGATCCCGTCATGGCCCAGGTCGAGATCCAGAGCGGCTCGCACCGGGTGGTGTCGCTGATGACGTCGGAGTCCGTCCAGGAGCTCGGCCTCGTCCCTGGGGAGCTCGCGGTGGCAGTCGTGAAGTCGACTGATGTGATCATCGAGGTTCCGAGGAAGTAGCGGAGTCGGGGTTCCCAGCGCCCGCTCCGGGCCGCATCGGTATGGAGTATCGGGACCGTTCCGCCGGTCAGGCGTGGACCGCCTGGACGACATAGGTGAGGGCGAGCCCGACGGCCAGGGCGCCGAGGAGAGTCCGAAGTGCGGCCTCGGGGACCCTCGGCTGTAGGCGCGCACCGAGGTAGCCGCCGATCAGACCGCCGAGCCCACACAGGAGCCCGACACCCCAGTTCGGGCTGACCGGACCCTCTGCGGTGAGCGAGAGGAACCCGTACGTGGCGACACCGGCAATCGAGGTCAGAAACGTCGCGGCCAGGGCCGCGGGGGCCACCGTCGCCACGGACAGGCCCGCGCCGACGAGAAGCGGGCCGAGCAGCGACCCGCCGCCGATGCCGTAGATGCCACCGACCGTTCCGACGGCCAAGCCGAGCGCGGCGATCGCCCTGGCGCCGATCGGGCGCGCTCGCGGGGGCCGGTCGCGACGGCGGGTGCACAGCCAGATCCCCAGCGGCAGGAGGACCGCGGCAGCGAGAAGCCGAAAGACGCGATCGCCGGGCGCGATGTAGACCCGGATCGCTGTGCCGACCACGACGCCAGGCAGCGTCCCGCTGATCAGCTGGCGGGTCAGGGACCCGACGAGGATGCCGGTCTGGCGATGTCGCAGCAGCGCTCCAGGTGTGGAGACGACGTTGAACAGCAGGTTGGTCGGGGTCACGGCTGGACTGGGGATGTGCAAGATGTCGAGCTGGACCGGGAGCAGGAACACCGCGCCGGACACACCGACCGGGGCCGTGACGATCGCAACGACCAGACCGGCGCCGAACGCCAGGAGTGCGACCTGCAGGCTCACATAAGAATTGTTACCGAGCGCGGCCGCGCGGTCCCAATCGCCCGATAGCTTGGCACCGGCGACGTTCCAGGTGCCCGACCATGACACGAGCGACGCCGCCGTCGAAGCCGCCACAGAGGTTCGCGGTCGGCACTTCACCGAGTGGATTCCGCACCTCAACGAGCTGCGAGCCGCAAGGCTCGCGAGGCGCCGGTTATGGCACCTATCAACTCTTTTGATTCTGTGATGCTTTCTACGTACGCGTCGGCAAGATACTTCTTCGCGAAATATACGGCTTTCTGAAACAACGTTGTCCGGGGCGGCATGCCGGCGAGGCTAGCGGGGACCACCGACAAGACTGGGTGCGATGCTCCTAAGGAGGTAGTGCCCATGTCCTTGGTCTCAGCCATCCGGGCGCTCGACGATCGCGAGGAACATCGAGGGAACATCCTGGCTGACGCTCTCGGCCGACTACGATGGCCGCCATGTCGGCCAGGCCCTCACCACCTTTCCCGGATCCAGACTCTGAAATCTTGCGCTTGATCATTACGAACGCGGTCAACGCCATAAAGACCGGCGAGACCGACGCACGGGGTGCGATCCTCCACGCCGCCGTGCACGCCTGGTACGAGGGGGCACATCCAAGGCGAGGACGCCTGTCCCGGCTGTGACTTCCGTGGTGAGTTGCGCAAGCAGCAAGATCGAGGCTGGGTAGATCCCGACATGAACAGATCGTCGGGGCGGACTGCCGCTGGGGACCGTCTGGGGACCACACGCTGTGCACGCCTCCGAACATCCCCAGCGTCGGTACCGTCGTCGATGACCTGCCGGACGCGCATGACGTGCGAAAACGCCAGAACCCACGTCCTGGGGGTCAAGGGGTCGCAGGTTCAAATCCTGTCGTCCCGACAGGCCGAAGGCCGGTATCCGAGAACGTCGGGTACCGGCCTTTCTTCGTTTGAACTGCGGTTTCGCATAGCGGTTGGGCCGGGCGCAGCCAAGTGGAAGGGCCGCAAGGAGAAGCCCCACCGAGCAGATCGGCACTGGGCCACAGCGTGGAGCCCGCAACAGATCAGCCACCGTCTGCGGCTCGAGTTCCCCGATGATGAGTGCATGCGGATCAGCCACGAGGCGATCTAGCAGGCGTTGTTCATCCAGGGACGCGGTGCTCTCAAGCGTGAGCTCGTCGCGTGCTCGCGCACCGGGCGCGCGCTACGAGAGCCGCGGTCCAGGACGCGGAACAAGCCGCACGGGCACGTCACCGCCGACGTGGTCCTCTCCGAGCGTCCGGCCGAGGCCGCGAGCCGTTCCACACTCCTGGTTTCATCTGCCGCGGCCGGCCGGTTGGGGCGAGAAGACGCCAGTGAAGAACGGGCGCTCGCTCGGCGGTTACGGCGCCGTCGCGATGAACGCCGCGCTCGCGGCGTCGACGGCGCA
The DNA here is from genome assembly GCF_004217185.1 of Pseudonocardia sediminis. Lineage (NCBI taxonomy): Bacteria > Bacillati > Actinomycetota > Actinomycetes > Pseudonocardiales > Pseudonocardiaceae > Pseudonocardia > Pseudonocardia sediminis. Next base: position 2,711,652 of record NZ_SHKL01000001.1, read on the forward strand.
ACTGCCCGAGCAGCTACGAAAGACGCTCACCTGGGATCGCGGCAAGGAACTGTCCGGGCACCGGCGCCGACACTCCCGGTTGGGCAACCTGAGCCCCGCTGCCTACGAACAGCAGATCACGACACAGACCGAGGTGTCCGGCTGATGGGGGTCACTTCAACGGCCTGTGGTCAAGGCCTGGAACGCGATCGGTTCCGGTTCCCTGGCCAACCACGGAAAGCCGGCCGGAAGCCCGCCCGCATCGCCATCCCCGTCGCTGCCGACGACCAGCGGGATCGCGAGATCGGCATGAACTGGTCGATGACACCCGGGTTCGACGGGCTCGACGCGGGGACGCTCGCGGAATCCTGGCGACAGCAGCCAGGCACTCCCTGCTACTGCTCCGACCTCACCAGCGGCGAAATGCCCGGCGCCCTGGCAGCGACGGACGCGGCGCGTGCACCGATACGGCGAGACCTCGCCGTCGCCGCGATCCAGGAACGGGTCGGCGACCCCACCACGAACCCGGGACCGGAGTGGGGCGTCCGTCTGAGCCGAGTCATGGTCATGTGACCCCTCACGGATCAGCTTCGACGTCCCTGGCGATCTCAGGGAAGCTTCCGGTTCACACCGGGACAGAACGTTCTTCTCAGCCCACGAGGGATCCGGTCGCCCGCGACCACGAGCGTTGACACAGCATCAGCCCACAGCGGCGGTTCGATCGTGCGGGGGAGGTCGAGGTGGACAAGGACCTGCCCACATCGGAGGAGCTGGCGGACGCGAATAGATTATGATAAAAATCTATCTGCCCTGGGGAGTTCCCACTTTGTCCGCCCGGTAGTTCTTCCCGGCCGTGTTCATGGAGGACTCGAGGCGGCGACGTTCGGACGACATCGAGGAGCACGGCATGACCGACATTCCCGGAGCGGTGGCGCTGGTGACCGGCGGGCAGCGCGGACTGGGTGGAGCCTTCACCCGAGCGCTGCTCGACCGCGGTGCGGCGAAGGTGTACGCCACCGCGCGCGAGCCCCGGCCGTCCGACGATCGGCGGATCGAGGCGGTGGGGCTCGACGTCACCGACCAGGCGTCGGTCGACGCGCTGGCTCGCCGGGCCGGCGACGTGACGCTGGTGTTCAACAACGCCGGGGTGCTCCATCCGAGTCCGCTGCTCAGCGGTGACATATCCGAGATCGCCGCGACGTTCGAGACCAACGTCTTCGGGGCGCTGCGGATCGCGCGGGCCTTCGCCCCCGCCCTCGCGACGAACGGTGGCGGCGCGCTGGTCGACATCCACTCCCTGCTGTCCTGGGGGTCCGGTGCCGGGGCCTACGGGGCGTCGAAGGCCGCGCTGTGGTCGATCACCAACTCGCTGCGGGGTGAGCTCGCCGGTCAGGGGACCCACGTGGTCGGGGTGCATCTCGGTTTCGCCGACACCGAGATGGTCGCGGCGGTCCCCACGGACAAGATCGCACCGTCGGAGGTGGCACGCATCGTGCTCGACGGCATCGAGCGCGGCGACACCGAGATCCTCGTCGACGACGCCACCCGTGCGGTGAAGGCGGCGTTGTCGGGGCCGGTCGAGGGACTGGCCGTCCCGATCGGCCGCTGAACCAGCACGTTTTCTGAAGGGCACGAGCAGCTCGCCGTGCGCCGTCGACGGCGGGACCGGCCGGGCTGCTCGACAACGTGAGAGGGAACCATGCCGCTCTGGTCGGTCCACCACCCGCCGAAGGCGTACTCCGCGCAGGACAAGCGTGACTTCGCCACGGCCGTCACCGGCTACTACACCCGCGTCGGGCTGCCGAAGTTCTACGTCGTCGTGAACTTCCAGGAGGTCGACGCGGAGTCGCTGTTCGTCGGAGGCGAGCCGGCCACCGACACCGTCCGGATCGTCATCGAGCACATCGCCCGTCACAGCAAGGACCCCGAGAGCCGGAAGCGGATCGGGGAGAGCATCCAGAAGGTGATCGCGCCCTTCACCGTCGACCGCGGCCTCCACACCGAGTTCCACGTCGACGAGACACCCCAGGACCTCTGGATGATCGACGGGCTGTGGCCGCCGCCGGGCGGCAGCGACGCCGAGAAGCTGTGGGTCGAGCAGAACCGCCCGATTCCGTACCAGCTCGACCAGGAGCCGAACCCGGTCTCCGGGCACTGACGCGTCCACCGTGCACGATCCCGGCCAGGAGGCCACCACGTGAGCAGACTCGAGGACCATCCCACCGTTCGTGCGGTCCGTGCCCAGCGGGCCACGGTGCACTCCGGTGACCCCGCCGTCGGCGCCCACACGAAAGCCGGCGGCGAGGCGGCAGAGCCACTCGACGCGGACCGGCTGCGTCAGCTGTGCCTCGACCTCGGTGCCGACGACGTCGGTTTCGTCGAGATCGAGCGGGCGGAGATCGCCGATCAGCGGGCCGACGTCGAGGCGGCTCTGCCGGGTGCGCGCACCCTGATCAGCCTCGTGCGCAGGATGAATGTCGAGGCGATCCGCACCCCGGCCCGCTCGGCGGGCAACGTGGAGCTCCACCACACGGTCGACTCCCTCGACGACCTCGGCCACGACATCTGCCGCGCGTTGCAGGAACGCGGCGTCCGGGCGTTGAATCCCGCGGCCGCCTTTCCGATGGAGACGGGGAACTGGCCCGGCAAGATCTGGGTCGTGAGCCACAAACCGGTCGCCGTCGCGGCCGGCATGGGGAAGATGGGCATCCACCGCAACGTCATCCACCCGCGCTTCGGGAACTTCATCCTGCTCGGCACCGTGATCATCGAGGCCGAGGTCGACCGCTACGACCGGCCGATCGACTTCAACCCCTGCCTGGAGTGCAAGCTCTGCGTCGCGTCGTGCCCGACCGGCGCGATCAGCAAGACCGGCGAGTTCAACTTCTCCGCCTGCATCACCCACAACTACCGCGAGTTCATGACCGGCTTCGGGGACTGGGTCGGAGACGTCGCGGCGGCGTCGGGGCCCGAGGACTACCGGGGACGGGTGTCCGATCCGGAGACCGTCTCGATGTGGCAGAGCCTGTCGTTCGGACCCCAGTACAAGGCCGGGTACTGCGTCTCGGTCTGCCCCGCGGGCGAGGACGTCATCGGACCGTTCCTCGACGACCGCAAGGCCCACATGAACACCGTGGTCAAACCCCTGCAGGACAAGCAGGAGCCGGTCTACGTGCTGGCCGGCGGGGACGCCGAGGAGCACGTCGAGAAGCGCTTCCCGCACAAGACCGTGCGACAGGCCGGGCTCGGCATGCGGCCCGGCACGCTCGACGACTTCGTCCTGGGGCTGTCCCTGCTGTTCCAGCGACGTCCCGCCGCAGGCCTCGAGGCGGACTACCACTTCACCTTCACCGGCGCCGCGGACCGCCGTCTCACAGTGGGCATCCACGACCGGGCCGTGACCGTGTCGGAGGGCCTGCACGGGCGACGCCGACGTCGCAGTCGTCGCCGACACCGACGCATGGCTCAGGTTCGTCGCGCGTGGCCCGTCGAACCCGGTGGCGAGCGTCCTGGCGCTGGCTCCGGCCCTGCTGCGCCGCAGGATCAGCCTGCGTGGAGACCCCCGCCTGCTGCTCCGCTTCGGCGCCTGCTTCCCGTTCTGAGCGGCCGCGGCACACCGGAGGGGTGGGCCCTGAACGGGCGTAATCTATCGGCGGCGCGCGGGGGTCCGTCCTCGGCGACCTCATCAGCAGGCAGGGGAGGTTCGATGCCCAGGGTGTCGCGCGAGCAGCGGGCGCTCAACCACGAGCGGGTCATGGAACAGGCATCGCGCCTGGTTCGGGAACGTGGCTCCGGGGTGAGCGTCGCCGAGCTCATGGCGTCGGTGGGGCTGACGCCCGGAGGCTTCTACAAGCACTTCGCCTCCAAGGGCGACCTGCTGGCACAGGCGAGCGCCGCCGCGTTCGAGGAGCGTCTGGCCTCACTGTCCCGGCTCGCCGACACCCCGGACCGCGCCGCGGCCCGCGAGAGGTTCGTCTCCGATTACCTGTCGACCGGACATCGCGACCACCCTGCGCAGGGCTGTGCCGCAGTCGCCCTGGCGACCGACGCAGCCCACCGGGAGGCCGATGACCCTCTCCATCGCAGCTACGTCGCCGGGCTGCGTGCCATGGTGGAGGCACTGGTCGCGCTGGGCCCCGCCGCACACGGCGAGCAGCCACCGGGGCCGGGTCGGTCCGGCGCCCCGGATGCCGACGGTGATCCCGAAGCCACGGCGCTCGCCGACCTCGCCACCCTCGTCGGGGCGGTGGTCGTCGCCCGTGCCACCGTCGGCGACGACGTCTCCGAGCGTGTCCTCGCCGCCGCGCGTGACCGCTTGCTGCAGCGCTGACGGCTCAGGCTACGGAACACCGCGGTCTCCCAGCGTTCGACGTAGCGGCGGCGCCGCCGGTCGAACGCCTTGCGCCACGGCTCCTCCAGCGACCGGTCCTCCCGCTGATAGATGCTGACCAGGTCGTGGCGGGCCAGGGTGAAGCCGACGTGGAGGAACGCTCCGCGGCTCCGCGACTTGACGCGGCGATGATCGGCCGCTCGACGCCCAGGCCGCCGTTGAGCTGCCGCCGTACCCCGCCGAGGCTCCCGACGACCGCCTCGGCGGGCACCGGGGACCCCGGTGAAGTAGACGTCGTTGACGGTGTGCCCGTACATCGTGTCGATCGGACGGATCACGACACCGAGCGCGTCCGCGGGAACCATCAGCAGAGTGAGGCCCTCGTGCTTGCTGCCGGAGGAGTCGGGGAGGGCCAGCACCAGGATGTGCCGGGCCAGGTGGTCCAGGTGGTCCACGTCTTCTGCCCATCGAGCACGAACCCGTCCTCGTCGCGGACCGGGGGCATCCGAGCCGCGGCGAGATCGGATCCGGCACCGGGCTCGCTCAACGCGATCGCTTCGAAGTTCCCTGCGCAGATGGGCTCGACGACGGTCCGCTTCTGTTCGTCGGTCCGCCAGCGCAGGCAGGTCTGCGCGGCGGTCAACCCGGTTCCGTAGGCCGTGGTGGGAGCGCGTCCGCGCGCGGACCTCCTCGAGGAACAGGCATTCTTCGACGAACGTGCCTCCCTGCCGCGCCGGACGGCGCCGGCGAAGCCACGCTGTTCCACGGAGAAGCGCATGTCAGTGGGTGCGGTAGCTGCCGAAGTCCGGCTGCCGCTTCTCGTTGAACGCGGTGATGCCTTCCTTGGCCTCCTCGGTCTCGCCGAACAGCTTCAGCGTTGTGTAGGCCATGTTGCCGATGCTGATGAGATGTTCGGTGTCGGTGTTGAAGGACTGCTTGAGCACCTTCAGCGCGGTGGGGGAGTAGGCGTTCATCGTGTCCGCCCACTCGCGGACCGCGGTGCGCAGCTCCGCTGCCGGGACCACCTTGTTGACCAGGCCCCAGTCCAGGGCCTCCTCGGCGGACAGCCTGCGCAGCATGAACCAGATCTCGCGGGCGCGCTTCTCCCCGACGACCCGGGCCAGGTAGCCGGAGCCGAGGCCGGCGTCGAACGATCCGACCTTCGGCCCGTTCTGTCCGAACGTCGCGGTGTCGGCGGCGATGGTCAGATCGGCGAGCACGTGGAGCACGTGGCCTCCACCGATGGCGATGCCGTTGACCGCGGCGACGACCGGCTTGGGCACATCCCGGATCACCCGGTGCAGGGACTCGACCTCGAACAGGCCGGACTCCGAGGGCCCGTAGTCCCCGGACTCCATACGCTGCTTCTGGTCCCCGCCGGAGCAGAACGCCTTGTCGCCCGCGCCGGTCAGCGCGATGACCCCGACCCCGTCGTCGGCCCAGGCGAACTTGAAGGCGAGGACGAGCTCGTCGACCGTGCGAGCGCGGAACGCGTTGTACCGCTCGGGACGATTGATGGTGATCCACGCCAGGCCGTCATCGACCTCGTAGGTGATGTCGGTGAGGTCCTCGGGCTTCATCTCGTCCCTTTCCTCGACGGTGAGTACGGCGTGCGGACCGTAGCGCTTGTCGACGACGGCGGTACCTGCTGAGGATGATCGTCTCGTCGACGCGGAAGGTGTTCTCGGACAGCGCGGCGGCAGCCCGAGCGTCGAGCAGCTCGCCGGCGAACGGCAGCTCGCTCTCGTCGAGCCGCAGGCCGCGCACAGCCGGGTCCGGATGTCCAGGCGACTCAGCGGTCGATCGTCGCGGCGCTGAAGGCCGTGAGCACGTCCTGTCCCTCGGCGGCCAGGGACGTGTAGCCGTACGTCCCCTCATCGCGGAGCTCGCGCGCGGCCCGGGCCATCGCGGCGTACGCGACCTGCCCGAACGCGCCGCCGACGGAGATCCGGGCGACTCCGACCGACGCGAGCTCGGCCACCGGCGGTAGCCCGGCCCGGGCCAGCACGGACACCGGTCGGTCCACCGATGACACGACGGCCCGCACCTCGTCGAGTGTCGTCAGGCCGGGCGCGTACAGCACGTCGGCTCCGGCCTCCTGGAACGCCTGCAGGCGCGCGATCGTGTCGTCGAGGTCTGGGTTGCCGCGGAAGAAGTTGTCGGCCCGGGCGGTCAGGACCAGCCGCCCACGAGCCGCGTTCGCGGCCGCGGTGACCCGCTCGACCGCCTCGGGCAGCGGGCAGATCGCGCCGCCGACCCAGTCCTCGATGGAACAGCCGGCGAGTCCGGTCGAGGCGGCTCGGCCGACGATGGCGCGGATTCCCGCCGGTCCCTCCGCGAATCCGTCCTCGAGGTCTGCGGAGACCGGTACGTCGACGGCCGCGACCAGCTTCGAGGCGTGATCGAGCGCCTCGCCCGGAACGACCGAGCCGTCCGGGCGCCCGAGCGTCGCCGCGTGCCCGCTGCTCGTCGTCCCGAGCGCGCGGAAGCCGAGCGACGCGAGGACCCGGGCGCTGCCGATGTCGTACGGGTTCGGCATCAACAGTGGGCTGCCCGGGACGTGCAACGCGGCGAACGCCTCAGCGCTGTTCTCCATGCCGCCGAGTCTAGGTGCCCGCCACGACGTCGATCACGACGCACGGGGTGACGACCGCGCTCCCGAAACGAGTGCCGACGGTGGTCCGACCGGCCGGGCCGAGTACGGTGCGCCGGTGCACGGGGGCCGGACGATCATGGCCCTCGTCGCACTGGTCCTGGCCGGCACCGTCGGCTGCGCTGCCTCTCCGGCACCGGCCACCGCACCGAGGGCCACACCGTCGCCGCCCCTGTCGCGGCTGACCGGGCTACCGTCGGACCCGGGTGCTCCGGTGTTCGCCGTGAAGATCGACAACACGGCGAAGGCGCGCCCGTGGGACGGCGTGGAGTCCGCCGACATCGTCTACGTCGAGCCGGTCGAGGGTGGTCTCACCCGGCTGCTGGCCGTGTTCGCGTCCCGGCTGCCGACGTCGGTCGGGCCGGTGCGCAGCGCCCGTGAGACCGACATCGGCGTTCTCGGCGCCTACGGCAGGCCGGCCCTCGTCTTCTCGGGCGCCGCCCCGCCCGTCCTGGACCAGATCCTCACCGCGCCGGTGGTCCCGACCGTGCCGCGCGACGTACCGGGGGCGTTCCGGCGCGACGACCGGCGGCCGGCGCCGGTGAACGTCTACGTGGACCTGGCGGCCCTGCGCGGATCGGTCCCGCAGGCCGGCCCGGCCCGCGACATCGGACTGCGCTTCGGTCCGGTGCCGGCCGGAGGAGCGCCGGTCCCGGGGCGCACCGTGCAGGTGGGCTCCACCCCGGTCACCGTCACGTGGAACGGCCGGGACGACGCCTGGACGGTCGCGACCGGCGGTGAGACCGCGGTGTTCGGTCCCGACCGGCGACCGGTGCAGGCGGACACGGTGCTCGTGCAACGGGTCCGCGTCGGGGAGTCGTCGATCCGGGACAGCGCCGGCTCCGTCTCCCCGATCGCGATCACCGTGGGCGAGGGCGAGGCCGAGGTCCTGCGTGACGGCCGGTCCTTCCCCGCGCGGTGGTCCCGCCCGGCTCCGGGCGCCCCCACCCCGCCTGACCGGGCCCGACGGCCGGGAGGTGCCTCTGAGCCCGGGGCGTACGTGGGTGCTGCTCACCGCGCAGTGACGCGCCGGCCGGGGTCGGTGTCCGAGGCGGGGGCGGGGGCGGGGCCGATGTCGCCATCTCGTGCCCGGCACGGCGTGAGCACGGTGCGGGTGAACGGGCCGCCGTTCGCCGCGGCGTGCGCGACCGCCTCGTCGGCCCGGTCGAGCCCGAACGTCGTGACCTGCTCGTGGTCGAGGTCGAGCAGCCCGGACCGGACCAGCGCCACCACCCCGGTGACGGCGTCGCGCGGGTACATCCACTGCCCGCGCACGGTGACCGAGTTCCGCATCAGCCACGGGTAGGGCAGCGCCAGGTCGTCCCCGCCCAGCATGCCGACCCCGCCCATCAGCACCACGCGCCCGTACTCCCGCACCGCCATCGCCGCGGCGCGCACCACCGCCGCGTCGGCGGCCGGGGGCAGGAGGTCGAGGACGACGTCGACCGGGCCCGCGGCCGCACGCAGCGCGGCGGTGTCGGCCTCGGCGTCCCCGCCGAGCACGACGGTGCGGACCCGGGGACCGAAGCGCTCACGCAGGTCCTGCAGCACCGCGCGGTTGCGCCCGGCGGCCACGACCGCACCGGCCCCCATCGCCAGCCCGGTGGCCACCGCGGCGCTGCCGAAGTTCCCGGTCGCCCCGCTGACCAGCAGCGTCTCGCCGGCCTTCAGCCCGGCCGCGAGGAGCCCGCCGTAGGGGACGAGATACACCCCGACGGCACTGAAGCCGACGGGGTCCACACCCTCGTGGAGCGGTGCGACGTTCTCGGTCGGCACGACCATCCGCTCCGTGAACGATCCGTCGTGGAAGTGCCGCGACAGCCGCAGCCCGCCCTCGCCCCGCGAGCTCCAGCCCTGCAAGGTGATGTCCGGCGTGCGTGCGTCGTCGCGTGAGCGCACGGTGGCGTCGCACCACACCAGGTCGCCGGTGCTCAGCCGGGTGGCGTCCGGGCCCGCGGCGAGCACACGGCCCACCCCTCCCAGCCCGGGGACCACCGGCGGCTCCAGGGGATAACGCCGCTGCCCGGAGAAGACCTCTGCGGCGTAGGGCAGGACGCACGTCGCGAGCACCTCGACGAGGACCTCGCCGCCGCCGGGTCGCGGTTCGACGACCTCCCTCACGACCAGCGGTTCCCCGAACCGTTCCAGCACTGCAGCTCTCATCGTGAACCGTCCCTTCCGTTGTCGTGAACCCGACGCTAGGCCGGTGCGTGGCCATGCGGCCAACGACTCTTCGGCATACCGGCCATGCGTCCTCGTCATGGACCCGGGCGTTGCGCAGGCCGGTCGGCGGGCTCGAGATCAGGCGGGTCCGCCCAGTGCCCGGGCGACGGCGGCGACGGCAGCGGGGCGCGGTCCGGGTGGTTCGGCCAGCACGGTCCGTCGCTGCTCGACCGAACCGGCGTCCTCCACGGGCAGAAGCAGGATTCCCGGTGGGAGTGCGGGGGCGAGTGCCTCGGGCACGGTGGTGATCCCGCAACCCGCCTGCACCAGGTGCAGTTTGGTCAGCCAGTCGCGGGCGTGGTGACGCACCCGGGGGTGTCCGGGCAGGCCGGGCCAGACCCCGAGGAGCGGCTCGGTCGCGGTCGCGGGGCCGGCGATCCAGTCGGCGTCGGTGAGGTCGGCGACGGTCAGTGCCCCGAGGCCGGAGAACGGGCCGGGATCGGCCACCGCCACCCGCAGGGCGCCCTCGTCGAGGGTCTGCAGCCGCAGCCGGGGAAGTTCGGTGTCCGGTGGGTGGTGCGGCGGGCGGGAGCTGATCACCGCGAGGTCGAGGGTGCCGGCGCGCAGGGCACGGACCAGGGCCGGGGTGGTGCCGTCACGGGTGATGACCTCGATGTGGGGGTGCCGGCGGCGCAGCGTGGACAGCGCGCGGGGGAGCAGTGCCGCACCGGCGCTGAGGTAGACGCCCAGACGAACCGGTTCGATGGTCGCCTCGGCCCCGGACAGCTCGCGTCCGGCCGCCGCGATCGCATCCAGGGCGACGCGGGCGTGCCGGAGCAGCGTCTGGCCGGCGGGGGTGAGCCGGGCGCCGGCGGCGGAGCGCTCGATCAAGGCGGCGCCTGCGGCCCGTTCCAGTGCGGCCACCTGCCGGGACACCGCGGGCTGGGTATAGCCCAGCGCAGCTGCCGCCGCGGTGAAGGTGCCGCGTTCGGCGATCGCGCGGAGCACACGCAGACCGGTGATCGTCGGCTCCATTATCGGATCGTATAAGCGACCTACCGGATGTGCGTGCGATGCATGACGTGGCTCGGCGTCACGGTCTCCGGTCCGTCCGCCTCGGGCGGTTCTCGAGGTCTTCGAAGATGAGTGACGTGCGGGTTCCGAGCACCCCGGGCATGTCCTGCAGGCGTTCGAGGACCAGGCGGCGTAGTGCGTCGTTGTCGGTGGTCCGCACCAGCAGGATGACGTCGAACTCGCCACCTACGAGGGCCATGTGGTGGATCTCGGGGATCTCACGCAGGCGTTCGCGCAGCTCCCGCCAGGCGCTCTGGCGAACCGTCATCGTCACGTAGGCGGAGGTCGTGAGGCCCATGGCGGCGGGGTCGGTGAGGACGGTGAACCCGGTGACCACGGAGGAGCCGGTGAGGCGCTCGAGCCGGGTGTAGGCGGCGGCACGGGAGATCGGGATCCGTTCGGCCAGCGCCCGGACCGAGAGCCGGCCGTCGGCCTCCAGCTCCGCGATGATCCGCCGGTCCACCTCGTCGAGTCGCGCCGCGTCGTCCATGCTCGCCTCCCCTGATCGGGCCGATGGTCCGGTCGCCCACCGTGCCGCGGTGCCGCCGCGAGACGGATGGCGCGGCCGCAGCACGACCGGCGGTCATCCGTCTCGACATGGTTGCCGGTACTTTACGTTCGTCGGGGCCGGGGGACATCGTGATCAACGAAGTGTTCGTCGATCGCTCGAAGAAGGTGTGACCGTGCAGGTCATCGAGTCACCGCAGTCGTCGCACGTGCGGATCGCCGGTCGCGAGGTGCTGAACTTCGCCACGAACGACTACCTGGGGCTGGCCGACGACCCCGGGGTGATCGAGGCCGCGAAGCGGGCGCTCGACCGTCGGGGCTTCGGGATGGCGAGCGTCCGGTTCGTCGCCGGGACCCAGGACCTGCACGTCGAGCTGGAGTCGGCGCTCTCGGACCTGCTGGGCACCGAGGGGACCGTGCTGTTCTCCTCGTGCTTCGACGCGAACGGCGGCCTGTTCGAGGCGCTGCTCGACGAGCGGGACGTCGTGATCAGCGACGAGCTGAACCACGCGTCGATCATCGACGGCATCCGCCTGTGCCGTGCCGGGCGCCGCCGTTACCGCCACCGCGACACCGACGATCTGGGCGAGCAGCTCGCGCTGACCCGCGGGGCTCGCCGCCGGGTCGTCGTCACCGACGGCGTCTTCTCGATGGACGGCTCCTACGCCCCGCTGGCGCAGATATGTCGTCTCGCGGCGGTCCACGACGCCCTCGTGGTGGTGGACGACTCGCACGCGGTCGGCGTCGTCGGGGCGACCGGCGCAGGCACCCCCGAGCTGCTCGGGGTGGCCGATCAGGTCGACGTGGTGACCGGGACGCTGGGCAAGGCCCTCGGCGGCGCCGCCGGCGGCTACGTGAGCGGGCGTCGTCACGTCGTCGACGTCGTCCGTCGGCGGGCGCGGCCCTACCTGTTCTCCAACGCCCTGCCGCCGCCGATCGTCGCGGGCGCCGCCACGGCGCTGCGCATCTCGGTGACCGACGTCGAGCGACGTGCGCGGGTGCAGCGCAACGCGGCCGATCTCCGGGCGATGCTCGCCGACGAGGGCTTCGACCTGCTCGGTACGGACCATCCCATCGTCCCGGTGATGATCGGCGACGTCGACGAGGCCGAGCGGATGGCGTCCTCGCTGCGGGAGCGCGGGATCCACGTCGTCGCCTTCGGGTACCCGGTGGTTCCGCACGGTTCCGCACGCCTGCGCATCCAGGTCTCCGCGGCGCACACACCGGACGACCTCCGGCGCTGCACCGCGGCGCTCGTCGCGGCCCGGGCCGACCGGGAGCGGTCGTGACCGGGCCGTGGCACGGCACCGCGCCGGCGTGGTCCGGCTGGCCCGGTGACCGGAAGCTCGCCGTGATGATCACTGTGATGGTCGAGCTCTGGTCGCCCGGCGGGTGGCCTCCGTACGCGCCCATGGCGGCCGCCTGGCCCCTGCCCGGCGCACCGGACCACCACAGCATCTCGTGGTCGCGCTACGGGATCGACGACGGAGCGTGGCGGCTGGCCCGGATCCTGAACTCGAGGTGCATACCGGCGACGTTCGGGGTGAGCGGGCTGGTCGGCGAGGAGCGCCCCGACCTCGTCCGCGCCCTGCACCGCGACGGGCACGAGATCGCCGCGCACTCCTGGACCCAGGACGTCGTCCCCGCGCTGCTCGACGCGGAGGCCGAGGAGGCGAACCTGACGCGGTGCCTGGACGGCATCGGGTCGCTCACCGGCCACCGTCCGGTGGGATGGATGAGCCCCCGCGCGGGGTTCTCCGACCGCACCGCCGACCTGCTGGCCCGGCACGCGATGACCTGGTGGGGCGACCACAACGACCGGGACCTGCCCTCGGTGCTCGCGACGGACCACGGTCCGCTCGTGAGGATCATGCACAGCGACGTCACCGACGTGCGCAGCACCGGAGGCCCGGCCGCCTACCACCGGGACCACCGCGACCTGCTGGCCGTTCTGCTGGCCGAGCCGGGGCCCGGCGTGCTCAACGTGACCGTGCACGCACATGTCGGAGGACGGCCGCTCCCCGCGGCGATGTTCGACCGCGTCCTGACCGAGATCCAGAAGGCCGGGGACTCGGTGTGGATCGCCACCCATCAGCAGGTCGCCGAGCATGTCCTGGCCGACCCGGCAGCCGACGGGAACGGAGGATCAGCCCGATCATGACCACCACACTGGTGATCGGCGGCACCGGCGCCATGGGCACCCGGGTCGTCGAACGACTGTTCCGTGCCGGACGGGGTGATGTCGTCGTCCTCACCCGAGACCCCCGGTCCGCGCAGGCGCTCGAGCTGGCCCGCCGGGGCGGCGACCGGCTCCGGCTTGCCGCCGGCGACCTGACCTGCGACGACGACGTCCGCCGCGCGCTCCGCGGCGTCGACCGCGTCTTCTGCAACACCGACTTCTTCTCCAGCCGCAGCGTCCTGACCGAGTACGAGCAGGGACTGTCCGTCCTGCGAGCGGCCTGCGACGCCGGGGTGGACCGGTTCGTCTACTCGTCGCTGGACAACGCCGTCGCACTGACCGGCGGTGCCATCGAGGTCCCACACTTCGACTCCAAGGCCGCGGTCGCCGCCTGGATCGGCCTGCAGCGTTCGGAGGAGATGATGCGACACGAACACGACGGCTGGTACCGCGAGCACGTCTCGATCATCACCACGTCGCCCTACTTCGAGAACCTCACGCTCCGGCTCGCGCCCCGCTTCGGCGACCTCCCCGACGGGCGGCAGGGGTACCTGTTCTCCCTCCCCCTGGGCCGGGGCCGCTACCCGTTGATCGCCCTCGACGACATCGCCTGGTTCGCCGACTTCATGTTCGAGCACTGGCAGAGCTGGGGTGCCCGGGACCTGGCCGTCGCCGGGGACAACCCGACCGGTGACGAGATCGCCGCGACCTTCGAGGCGGTCACCACGGTCCCCGCCGCCTACGCGCCACTGCCGACCGCTGTCGTGGAGTCCGTCCCGGACGTCGGGCACGACTACGCCGCCCTCGCCCGGTTCATGCAGCACCGCGACATCGTCGCTCGCGACCGCGACATGGAGGCCCTGCGCGGCATCCACCCCGATCTGATGAACCTCGAAGACTGGCTGCGCGCCACCGGCTGGGACGGGACCGAGCGCCGGGCCCAGAGGTTCCCGATCCGGATCGGACCCCGAGACGCCCCCTGAGAACCCGTGCCAGGTCCGCCCGTGCGCCCCGGCGGGGGAAGGTCGTCCCCGACCTGAGCCGCACCGGGTAGTCGCTCGGCCCCTGCGTCGATCAGGTGTCCATGAGGTCGGGTGCGAAGACCTCGTCGATGGTGAAGCGGTGGGCGGACAGGCCCTGTTCGTGCTGGTAGCGCAGGAACGTCTCGAGTGCCGCCCGGTTCGCGGTGATGCCGTAGGGCCACCAGTCCTCGCCCATGAGCGCGATGTCGTCCTCGGCCAGCCGGCTCGCCCACGGCAGCATGGTGTGGACCTGGTAGAGCCGTCGTCCCGCGCCGAGGTAGTGCTCACGTGCGGCGTTCTTGGCGTCGAGGAAACCCTGGTAGGCCGCGCGGGCGAGGTTGGGGTGCGCGGCCAGGGCGTCGGCGCGCACGACGACGGCGTGCATCATCGGGAACAGCCCGGTGCGCCGGTACCAGTCCTGCTCGACCGGGACGTAGTCCTCGAAGAGCCGCCGTACGCCGGGCCCGCCGTAGCTCGCGGGCACGTTCGCGCTGAACAGCGCGTCGATCTCGCCGGTGGCCAGCAGGTCACCGAGGGCCCGCTCGGTCTCGACGGCGATCTCGACGCCCTCGGGCCGGCGCTGCGGTACGAAGTCGAACGGCGCCATCGGGATGTCCAGCCCTCCGAGCACCCAACGGTTGCGCCGCGGGTCGAACCCGTACTCGTCGGCAAGGATCCCTTTGGCCCACACCCCGGAGTCCTGCGAGTACATCCCGAACTCACCGATCGTGCGTCCGACGAGGTCGGCCGGGGTCTCGATGCCGGAGCCGGCATGGACGTAGACGCAGGAGTGCCGGAACACCCGGTTGGGGAACGCGGGGATCGCGACGAACGCCCCCGGTTCCTCCTCCAGCACCCGCAGGAGGAACCCGAGCCCGAGTTCGGCGACCTCGAACTCCCGGTCGCGGAGCATGCGGGCGAAGACGTCTGGGACGACGGGCCCGGTCCGCATCTCGATGTCGTGGCCCGGGAAGGTCGCCGCGCCCTCGAACAGGGCGGCGGTGGTGTCGTAACGCATGGAGCCGACGGTGATCATGGCTCCACGATGCGCCGCCGGGTCCCTCGGGGTCCAAGACCATGTTGCGCTGGGATTCAGCGCGAACGATGCTCAATGCCGTGGAGCTGCGACAACTCACCTACTTCGAGGCCGTCGTGCGGTGCGGTGGGTTCACCCGGGCCGCCGGCGACCTGCGGGTGGCGCAGACGGCGATCTCCGCGCAGGTCCGGCGGCTGGAGTCGGAGCTGGGGGTCACGCTGCTGGCGCGCACCACCCGGCGGGTGAGGCTCACCGAGGCGGGGGAGCTGTTCCTCGATCGGGCCCGGCGGGTGCTGGCCGAGCTGGCGGCCGCGCGCGACGAGGCGGCGCAGGTGGCCGACGTCGTGCGCGGCTCGGTCGCGGTCGGGACCACCGGGGTGCTCGGCGGCCTCGACCTGCCCGCGGTGCTGGCCGGCTTCGCCGCCCGGCACCCGGGCGTCACGCTCTCGTTGCGCACCGGGCTCGTGGACGCCCTCGCCGGCGACCTGGCCGCCGGTGAGCTGGACCTCGTGCTCGGCCCGGTCCATCCCGGTCCGCCGTCGGGAGTCCTCGTCACACCCCTGTCCGACGACCGGCTGGTGCTCGTCACGCCACCGGGCCGGGCCGGCGGCGACCTCACGGCGTTCGCCGGCGAGCCGTTCGTGTGCCTGCCGGTGGGCAGCGGGCTCCGCGAGCTTCTCGACGGCCTCGCCGCCCGGCTCGGGGTGGACCTGCCGGTCCGGTTCGAGGCGTCGGCGCCGGACGGGGTGCGCGACCTCGTCGCCGCCGGGCTCGGGGTCGCGGTGATGGCCGCCTCCGTCGTCGAGCGGCCGGGACCCGCCGTCGGGGTGCACGAGGTGGTGCCGCCGACCTCGCATCCGCCGTTCGGCGTGCTGCACCGCTCGTCGATGTCCCCGGCGGCGCGGGCGCTGCACACCTGGATGATCCGGTCGGCGGGGCCGCCGCCGGGCCGGGAACACCGGCCGGGAACCACCGGTCCGCGCCGGTGATCGGCCCCCTCACCGGCGGGCCGCGTGTCCGGCACGGTCGGGGGCCACTCACACGGCCGGTGTCGACGGACCGACGCGTGTGCGGCGCGCGCCGAGGTCGTCGGCGGTCGAGCGGAGGCGGGCGAAGGCCTCGGTGGTGAGCGGCTCGGGCAGGCCGTAGGGCAGGCGGAGGTGACGTTCGAAGGCTCCGCCGAGGCCGAACCGTGGCCCGGCGGCGAGGCGCAGGCCGTGGTCGGGGGCGGCGGCCGCGAGCGCGGAGCTGATCGGTGCGTCGAGCCCGACCCAGAGCGACAGCCCGCCCGGTCCCGGCGACACCGTCCACGACGGGAACCGGTCGCCGAGAAGCTGCAGCAGGTGCGCGCGCCGTCCGCGCAGCTCGTCGCGCCGGTGCGGGAGATGGCTGTCGAGCTGTTCGAGCAGGACGGTCGAGACGAGCTGGTCGATCACCGACGTGCCCAGGTCGCCGGTCGCCCGGGCCCGGGTGAGCCGCTGGATCGTCGGGGTGGCGGCACGGATCCAGCCGACGCGCAGGCCACCCCAGACGACCTTGGACAGGGAGCCGATCGTGATCGCCTCCGGGAGGAATGCCGCGACGGGTGCCGGCGGGTCGATGTCGAGGGCGAGCTCGGCGAGCGTCTCGTCGACGATCACCGGGCAGCCGAGGCGGAGTGCCTCGCGGGCCGCGGTGTCCATGCAGTACCCGGTGGGGTTGTGGAAGTCGGGCACGAGGTAGGCGAGTGCGCAGCCACGGCTCGCATCGGCGAGTGCCGGCAGGTCCCAGCCGCCGTCCCGGAGGGCGACGGGCGAGATCCGCACCGCGGCCCGGGACAGGGCCGCCAGCGCCTGCGGGTAGGTCGGATGGTCGACCAGGACCCGGTCACGGGGCGCGGCCAGCGTCCGTACGAGGAGCGACAGGGCGTGCTGGGCGCCCGAGGTGACCATGATCTGACCGGGAGTGGTCGGCACGCCGCGCGCGGTGAACCGGTCCGCCACCGCGGCGCGCAGCTCCGGGATGCCCACCAGGTCGTAACCCACGCGGGGGAGGTGACGGGCGAGCATGGTCATCGCCCGGCCGAGGGCGTCGGCGAGGAACGGCCCGGGCGCGGGGGACGAGGCGACCGAGAGGTCGATCGTGTCGCTCCCGGTGTCGGCGTGCTCCGCGTCAGTCGGTCCCCGGGGCAGGCGCACCGCGCTCCTGCTCCGCTCACGTGAGGAGAGGTACCCCTCCTCACGCAGTGCCGCATACGCCGCTCCGACCGTCGTCCGGCTCACGCCGACGGCCGCGGCCAGGTCGCGTTCTCCCGGTAGACGGACGCTCAGCGGCAGCCGGCCGTCTTGGACCAGCAGGCGTAGCCGGTTCGCCAGCGCACGATGCGCAGGCTCCGGCACGTCACGCCAGTCGCCGAGCTGAGCGGCGAGCGACGCCGCTCCGATCTGCACCGGTCCAGGATCGTCGATCTGGCTATGGGAAGCAATGCCAGAGATCGGTCAGGGTGGGTCCATGTCGCTACCGCGTTTCGCTCTCGAGGACTGGGTGGCCGCGCACAAGAAGTCGTGCCGCTACTCGATGGGAAGCTCCGACGTGGAGCCGGTGACGATCGGGGAGCTCTTCGACGGGGCCGATGCACAGACCCGGCGGCTGTGGTCGGAGACGACCCTGTCCTACGGGGACTCGCGCGGGTCGGCGCTGCTGCGCGAGCACGTCGCCGCGCTCTACGACACGCTCGGCGCCGATGACGTGCACACCTTCAACGGCGCGACCGAGGCCGTCTTCGCGCTGATCAACGTCCTGGTCGAGCCGGGTTCCGAGGTCGTGGTCGTCGGGCCGACCTACCAGCTGCTGACCGACCTGCCGGCCGCGGCGGGTGCCACGGTGCGTCGCGTGGATCTGCGCGCCGAGGACGGCTGGACCCTCGACATGGACGCCCTCGCCGCGGCCGTGACCGACCGCACCGCCGTGGTCGTGATCAACTTTCCGAACAACCCGACCGGCGCCACCCTTACGCCGGCCCGGTTCGACGACGTCGTGGAGTTGACCCGCCGCGCCGACGCCCGGCTGGTCAGCGACGAGGTCTACCGCGGTCTCGACCCGGCCGGGGTCCCGCTGCCCGCGGCCGCGGACCGGGGCCCGCACTGCATCAGCATCGGGTCGGTGTCGAAGGTCTACGGCCTGCCCGGTGCCCGGATCGGCTGGGTCGCGAGTTCCGACCGCGATCTTCTCGACCGGCTCCGGACCTACCGCTACTGGACCTCGCTCGGCAACAACGCGGCCGGGGAGGTGTTCGCCGTCTGCGGGCTGCGACGATCCCGGGCGCTGCTGGGGCGCGCCAGGAACCTCGTCACCGCCAACGCCGCGCGCCTCGCCGAGTTCGTCGCCGCGCGCTCCGAGCACCTCGCCCACACACCGGCACGCGCCGGGACCGTCGCCATGGTCGAGCTCCGACACCACGGCGCGACGGCGCTGGCCACGCGGATGGCGCGCGAGCACTCCGTGTGGGCGGTCCCCAGCGGCGTCCTGCACCTCCCGGACACCCACCTCCGGGTGGGCCTGGGCCGCGCAACGCTCGATCGGACCCTCGAGGCACTCGACGAGTGCCTGTCCGAGCCGTGACGCGCCGTCCCGGCTTCCGTACGGCGTCTCGAGCGGGACGCCGGGTCCCGTCTCCGTCCTGAGGGGGAGAAGGGCCGCGGAACGTCCTCCCTGTCACGGAGGTGGAGCTGCGGTGATCGTTCCTAGTCTCGTTCGAGCCGGTCGCAGACGGTGACCGGGCGAGGAGAGGGGACGACGATGACGACACCACCGGAGGGAAACGGGCTGCTGCCCGGGGTCTCGCGCCCGGGGCGGCCCGATCTGGGATGGCCCGAGCTGGCCGCGACGGCCGTGCTCGTGGTCCTGTTCTCGGTGACGGCCGGCATCGGCTGGGTCGCCGGGGTGGCGGAGCTGGCGGAGCCCTCCCGGAGCGCCGGGCTCCCGGTGACCGTCGACGTGCGCGGCAACCCGGCGGACCCGCCCGGTGACGCCGACCTGTTCGCCCAGCGCGTCCTGGTCGAGGCACTGACCAACGTCGTCCGCCACGCCGGACCCACCCCCACGCGGGTCGGGGTCGGTCACGACCCGGACACGGTGGTCGTGACCGTGCAGGACGCCGGACCGGTGCCGGGCCACCGCCCGCCGACCACGGGATCGGGAATGGGCCTGGTCGGGATGCGGGAGCGGGCCGCTCTGCTCGGGGGCTCGGTCCAGGCCGGCCCGCACGGAGCGGGCTGGCGGGTCCGGGCCGTCCTGCACCGTCCGGCACCCGACTGAGGCCGACGCGTACCGGACCGGGCACCGGTGGTGACCGGAGGGGCACGATGTGTGTCGTGACCGACGAGCACCCCGGCATCGATCTGAGCAGACCCAACGCGGCGCGCATCTACGACTACATGCTCGGCGGCTCGCACAACTTCGCGGTGGACCGCGCCGCCGGGGAGGCGATGCTGGCCCGGTTCCCCGACGCCGCGCTGGCCGGGCACGCCAACCGGGCGTTCCTCGGACGCGCCGTCGAACTCTGTTGTGAGCTCGGGATCTCCCAGTTCCTCGATCTCGGCTCGGGGATCCCGACCGCCGGCAACGTCCACGACATCGCCCGGCGTCATCTGCCCGACGCCCGCGTGGCCTACGTCGACATCGAGCCCGTCGCGGTGGCGCACAGCCGCGCCGTGCTGGCCGATCAGGTCGGGGTCACGATCACTCGGGCCGACCTGCGCGATCCCGACCAGGTCCTCAGCGCCGACGGGGTCCGCGGGCTCCTGGACTTCGAGGCCCCGGTGGCCGTGCTCGCGGTGGCGGCACTGCACTACGTGGCCCCCGACGACGACCTGCCCGCGGTCGTCGGCCGGTACCGGGAGGTGATGGCCCCCGGCAGCGCGCTGGTGATCTCGCACGGCAGCGACGACGTCGCCGACCCCGCCGCGGCCGCCCACATGCGTGAGCTCGCCGAGGTCATGGCCACCAGCGCCACCCCGGCCTACCTGCGCAGCCGCGCCCGGCTCCACGAGGCGCTGGCCGGGTTCGACCTCGTCGACCCCGGCCTGGTCGACATCCGCCGCTGGCGCACCCACTCCGAGCTCCCGGACACCGCCGTCTACGGCGCGGTGGGACTCGTATCGGCCCGCCGTCGACGGTGACGCCGTGCCGGATCGCTCTGCTGACCGACCGGTTCCGGGCCGCGCTCGCGTTCCGTATGCCCGCGGCCGAGCCGGGTGCTCAGTCCTTGACGGCCACCAGCACGACGTAGAACAGCTCGGTGCCGGCCATGCTGAGGCGGTGGCGGAAGTGGCGGCGGATCAGTACGCGGGTGGCGGTCCGCCGGGCCAGCATCGTCTCGACGTCGGCGAGGTCACTGCGTCCGTCGACGTCGGAGACCGTCAGCGCGAGGTGGGAGCCGGACGGGAAGGCGTCCCAGAGTTCCCCGAGCGCGTCGACCGGGACGTGGCCCTGCCCGACGGCACCGGCGGCGACCAGGGTGTTCAGCCCTTCGTCGGTGATGAGGTCCCGTACCCGGCCGGAGTCGAGCCGCTGCCCGACCAGGTAGTGACGGTAGAGCTGTGGGCGGTCGCGGTGGGCGGCGTCGCGTGCCTCCGGGATGCCGTCGGCGCCCACGACGACGGTCACGCCGCGAGCGGTCAGCTCCTCGCCGACGACACCGTTGCCGGCGCCGAGGTCGAAGGCGCGCAGGTCGGTGACCTGTTCCCCGGCCGCTTCGGCCAGCGCCGAGGCGACGGTGGCGGGGGAGGAGCACTCCAGACGACGTTGCACCACCTCCTCGTAGAGCCCGGGCACCGCGTAGACGGTGGCGTAGTCGTGCAGTGCGATCCGCTCGGTGCCGCCGCCGGCGCCGGGACGGTGCAGGAGGAACTCCTCCTGGCTCTGGCTCCGGTCCGGGGTCGTGTCGAGCTCCACGGTCCAGGCGTTCGGCGTCGCTGTCATGGGTCCAGTGTGCACGGCACCGGCCCCGGGAACCCGGACCCGACGAGGAGCCCCGGGCGGCGCCGGACCGGGCGGCGGTCTCGTCGTCTCCGGCCCGGTCAGGGGCCGGGGATGCGGAACGCCTCGACGGCGCACCCGGCGCCGAGGCGGGAGCCCTCGTCCGCGGCGATCCTCCGCAGTGTTGCGGCGACCTCGCCGTCGCCGCCGAACTGGAAGCCGACCTGGGTGGCGTAACAGCGCGCCGCCCGGGTCTTGCCGGGCAGGGTCGCCACCACGTCGACGCCGCGGTCCGGGCCGTCGGGCACCGCCCACCACGGGCGCCCGTCGTTCCGGGCCACGTACGGGACGTCGCGCCACCACCAGGCCGCGGGGGCGAGGGCGCGCACCGCCTCGGTGACCACCCGGTGGTCGGCGTGGTCCCCGATCGCCTGCGGGGCGAGCACGAGGTCCGCCGCCGCGAGGTGGGGCGCCAGCAGTGGTGGCAGCGCCCGGGCCGCGTCGTCGTCGGGTCGGACGCCGTCGAAGAGTGCGGCCGCGGAGTCGTAGCCGCGGTGCGGTGCCTCGGCGAGGGGCAGGTGCACCGGCCGGGCGCCGAGCACGGCGCACGCCGCGCGGTCCTCGTCGCGGCGCAGGGCCATGTAGTCGACGTCGGGTCCGAGCCCCTTGTCCAGCTGGGTGGACAGGGCGAAGCCCCGGGGGTCGGGGACCGAGGCGGTGAAGCACGTCAGCACGAGTACCCGCCACCCGGACGCGGCCAGCGCGGCGAGGGTGGCCCCGGCGGAGAACACGGCGTCGTCGAGGTGCGGGCTGACCGCGACCGCGGTCGCGACCCGCCCGTGCGGGCCCGCCGGCAGGGAGGTGACACCGGCGGCGGTCACCGGGGGCGTCACAGCAGGTGCGGCGCGGCGCGGAACCGGCATTCCGGGTCCATCGCCGGCTGCTCGATCGCGGCCACGCCCGCGCCGCGGGCGATCACCTCGTCGTACACCCCGGTGATCCGCGCGGCGACCACGGGCCAGGACCAGCGCCGGCGCACCTCGTCCAGCGCGCACTCGGCCAGGCGCCGCCGCCGGGGTGCGTCGTCGATGAGCCGGGCCAGCGCGGTCGCCAGCGCCGCGGGCTCACCCGCCGGCACGAGGACCCCGTTCTCGTCGTCGCGCACGCAGTCCCGCACGCCGACGACGTCGGTGGAGACGACCGGGAGCCCGGAGGCCATCGCCTCCAGGACGGTGTTGGAGAAGCCCTCGGCGTAGGTGGGGCTGACGAAGATCTCCCCGCGCCGGTAGACCTCCTCGGCCCGCTCGTAGGGCACCGCGCCGAGGACCTCGACGTGCTCGCCGAGACCGAGCTCGGCGATCCGTTCCGCGACGCGCCGGGTGTCGGGTCCGATGCCGGACACCAGCAGCCGCACCCGCCGGTGCTCGAGCAGCGAGGAGACGGCGTCGAGCAGGTCGAGCACGCCTTTCCGGGCGTCGATCCGGCCGTGGTAGAGCAGGACGGCGGGGTCGGAGACGGCGCCGGGCGGGCCCGCGGGGAAGAACCGGTCGGCGTCGGTGGCCCCGGGGATCACGGCGAACCGGGCCCGGTCGACGTCGTGGCGGTCGGCGACCTCGGCGGCGAAGGAGTCCGACCCGATCAGCAGCGCCGGCGCACCCTGCATCACCGCGCGGTTGAGTGCGCGGTGGGTGGTGCAGCAGGTGCCGACCCAGTGCCCGTCACCGCCCTGCACCGAGACCACCGCGGGGAGTCCGGTGGTGTGCGCGGCGCGCAGCACGGCCAGCCCGTTGGGGTAGGAGTACTGCGCGTGCAGCACGTCGAACGGCGTCGCCGCGTGCAGGTCGAGCACGGCGTCGGTCATGGCCCGGACGTCGGCCTCGAAGTCGGCCGGGTGGCCGTGGGCGACGGCCTGCTCGCCGAGGGACTCCAGGGCCACCACCGGCACACCGTCGGGGATCCGGTCGGCGGGCGGGGGCCCGCCGCCGTAGACGGCGCGCCCGGCCTCGTCGCCGCGGTACTGCGAGACCAGCGTGGGCTCGTGCCCGGCGGCGACGAGATGGCGCAGCAGGTTCTCGGCGTAGGCGCTCATGCCCGAGACGGCGGGCCAGTAGCGGCGGGAGACGAAGCAGATCCTCACGCGGGCACCTCGGTGCGGTCGGGCTCGTAGGCCTGCAGGGTCTGCAGGGCGGCGGGGACGAGGGCGTCGGCGCGGTGGGCGTCGCGGGGCAGCTCCAGCGACACCAGCCCGCGGTGGCCGACCTCGTGCAGGGCCCGCACGACCGAGGCCAGGTCCATGTCGCCCTCGCCGGGTGCGCGGTGCTCGTGGCGGCCGTAGGGCATGTCCTCGACCGCGACCGCGCCGAGCGACCCGGCGAAGGCCTGCACGGCCTGCGCCGGCGTGTAGCGGCCCGAGACCAGGCAGTGTCCGGTGTCGAGGGCCAGGGTCAGCCCGGGAACCGCGGCGGCGAGGCGGGCCCAGTCGTCCGGGTCGTCGACGGCCATGCCGGGTTCGGGCTCGAACGCGCACGTCACACCGCGGTCCGAGGCATGGGCCACGACGTCGCCGACGCCGTCGAGGAGACGGCGCCAGGACAGGGCCGGGTCGGTGCCCGGGTCCGGCACGCCGGCCCAGAACGACACGGCCTCGGCGCCCAGGTCGGCGGCCACGTCGATGCAGGTGCGCAGGAACGCCACCCGCGTGGCGCGTCCGTCGGCGGAGGCGCTGACCAGCGTGGGCTGGTGCTTGCGGCGGGGGTCGAGCAGGAACCGGGCACCGGTCTCGACGACGCAGCCCAGCCCGAGCCGGTCGAGCCGGGTGGCCAGCGCCGCGGTGCGCGCGGCCAGGTCGGGTGCGAACGGGTCGTGGTGGGCGACGTCGAGGGTCAGCGCCACGCCGTCGTAGCCGGAGTCCGCGAGCAGGGTCAGTGCGTCGTCGAGGCGGTGGCACACGAGCCCGTTGGTGTTGTAGGCCCAGCGCAGGCTCACGGGGTGCCCCCGCTCCGGGCGAGTACGTGCCGGGCCGGTTCGCGGTAGAGCGGGTAGAGGGGGCCGACGGTCGCCGCCACGGCGTCGAGGTCGAGCCAGGCGTCGTCGCCGAGCCGGTCGCGTCCGTCTCCGGTCAGCACGACGGCCTTCGCGCCGTCGTGCGGAGGCGGGCCGAGGCCGGCCAGCGCGGAGCCGCGCTCGAGGAGACCGGCGACGCCGCGGGCGCCGATCCGGCCGTAGGACATGGTCTCGGCCTCCAGACCGGGCACGATCACCTTGACCGCGGCGGCGGGCCCCGGCGGCGGGGCCACGACCAGCACGTCGAAGCCGGACAGGACGACGAGCAGGTGCTCGAGCAGGGCGGCCGGGTCGTCGAGCGAGCCGGGCGGCACGGTCGGCAGGGACGAGAACGCCACGGTGGTGTGCCGCGCCCACACGACCGGTTCGAGCAGGGCGCCCATCGCGGTGGTGTCGAGGCCCGACCACGCGCGCATCGCCTCGAGCGCGCGGGTCTCCTGCGCCGGTACCGGGCGGCTGAGCCGGCGTTGCCAGTAGTCCTCGGGTGCCAGCGCCCACAGCTGCGCCAGCGGGCGGTGCATGAACACCTTGCGGGCCCGCGCGGCGGCGTACTCCAGCACCGCCTTGCGCAGGGCGACCTCCCGGTCGGGGTGGACGGCCTCGCCGCAGGCGCTCATCGCCAGCGGGTCGGTGTCGGGATCGGTGTCGACGCCGACCACGTGCAGGGCCGTCATCCCGAACGCGGTAGTGGCGAGCTTGGGCAGCACCTCGACACCGGCGTCGGCGAGGCGGCGCAGCACGTCGCGGGTGACCGGGTCGCGGACGTCGTCGAGCTCGATCACGGTCCCGGCGTCGAGGGCGCGGAAGCGGGTGCCGTTGCCGTCGCGTTGCAGCAGCTCGAGCAGGGCGTGGGAGACGGCGCGCTCGGGTGTGTCGCCCGCCCCGTTGCCGTTCGTGATCGGGGTGATCAGCGCCGGGGTCATCGGGCCGGGCGGCAGGTCGCCGCCCCCGGAGACACAGAACTCGGCGGGCAGCCACACGTCCTCACCGGTGCGCCAGCGCCGGGCGGCCGACCAGTCCCGCGGGGCGTCGTCGTCGACCGTGGTGCCGGCGGGCAGGACCAGTGCGCGGGGGTCGACGACGCCGGAGCCCCCGGTCCCGCGGCGCAGCTCGGTGTAGGACGCCCGGCACGTTCGCGTCGCCGCCCCGCGGGTCAGCACCACCTCGGCCAGCTCACCGAGCGCGCCGACCTGTGCCTGCTCGTCGACGTGCCCGTAGCCGATACCGGCGTCGTCGTGGCCGTCGGCGGTGCCGGACAGGTCCGCCGACACGGTCGGGACACCGGCCCGGTCCGCGCCGGTGATCGCGAACATCGTGAGGCGACCGTCGGGCAGCGCGGCACGGAGCAGGCCGGCCGCGGTCCCCAGCGCCGTGGTTTCGGGTGCGGCGCTCACGACAGCTCCTCCAGCGGGACCGGTCCGGCGACCGGACGGCCGGCAAGCTGGCGGTCGAACAGTGCGATGACCTGCTTGGACGACACCGGTGCGGCGAACTCGAACGGTGTGGCGACGGCGTCGAAGTCCAGCTGCTCGACCAGGGCGCGCGAGGCGCGGATCTCGTCGTGGGAGAGCGGGATCTGGGCGTGGTAGGCCTTGTGGCACGACAGCCCGGCCGGTCGGCCGTCGTCGGTCAGGTCGACCTTGAGCAGGTCCCCGACGAACAGGATCCCGCGCCGGGAGTCGTGCAGCACGCAGTGCCCGGGGAAGTGCCCGCCGGAGCGGTGCATCGTCAGCCCGGGCGCGAGCTCGTGGCGGTCGTCGGTCGGCCAGGTCACCCGGAACGCCTTGGTCCAGCCCAGGTCGTGGACGTTGACGGCGAGGACCTCCGGGTCGAGCTCGTCCTGCAGCTGCCACAGCGCGCCGTAGCCGTGCACGTGGCTCGACCCGAGTGCGACGAGCCCGCCGCGTTCGCGCAGCCGGGCGATCGACTCCGGCGGGTAGTACCCGGCGGCCTCCCACCCGACCGGCCCGTCGTCGGTCTCGATCACCCAGCCGGTGGTGCCCAGGCCGAGCTGCGGTTCGCACCAGTAGCCGCTCACGCCGTCGGCGACCTCGGCCCACCGTCCGGTCCGGCCCCGCGCGACGTCGGTGTCGAGGGTGAAGTCCCAGCCGTCGTCGGGCAGCGCGTTGCGCACGTCGGTGCACACCGGGCAGGCGGGGGGAGGGGCGAACCAGCGTTGCCAGTGTCCGCAGGAGCCACAGGAGTACGGGCGCAGGGTCATCGGTCGGCGCTCCTCGTCATCGCGTCGTCGAGCAGTCGGTGCAGCCGCAGGTCGCGGTCGAGGGGGAAGGGCCACGGGGCGGTCCCGGCGACGGCCGCGGTGTAGGCGGCGAGCTGGGCGGTGAAGGGGTCGGTGGCGGTGTCGAAGTCGATGCCCGACCGGGCGCCGGTGCGGGCGTCGATCCGGGTCAGCGTGCCGCCGGCGGTCTGGCCCATCGTGTCCTCGGCGACGAGCTGGGCGGCCGTGCCGACGACGTGCAGGCTGCGCCGTGGCAGGGCGTCGCCGGTGTTGAAGCTGACGTGCCCGCTGAACAGGACGCTGCGGCCGGTCCGCCCGACGAGCACGCTCCCGTCGTCGACGGGGTAGGGGTGGACCCGGTGCTGGCGCATGATCTCGAGTGCGACGAGGTCGTCGTCGAGCAGGACACCGACCAGGTCGACACCGTGCGGGGCCAGGTCCGCCGAGGCCCCGCCCCCGGCCCGGACGGGGTCCGCCCGCCAGTTGACCTCGCCCGGCGCGGCTCCCGGCGGGCTCCATTCCGGAGGCAGCCAGCAGCCGTAGACGATCCGCACCGCGGTCACGGTGCCCAGCCCGCCCTCGGCGACGATCTCGGCGATCCGCCGGTGCGCGGGGTGGAAGCGCTGGTCGAAGGCGGTCCCGGCGAGCCGTCCCCGGCACGCGGTCACCACCGCCCGGGCGTCGGTGTGCGAGGTGGCCATCGGCTTCTCGCACAGCACCGCCACGCCGTGCGCGGCGACCGCGGTGACCGTGGCGGCGTGGTCGTCGTGCGGGGTCGCGACGTAGACGGCGTCGACGTCGCCCGGTGCCAGCAGCCCGTCGACGTCGGTGGCGACCCGCGCCGGCCCGGCGAGTGCCGCCGCCCTGCCCCGGTCGCGGTCGCACACCGCGGCCAGGGACGCCCCGGGCAGCGAGCGCAGGGCCGGGACGGCGTGCTCGCGGGTGACCCAGCCGCAGCCGACCACCCCCCACCGGACCCGCGCCGTCACCAGGTCTCCGGGATGTCGACGAGCATCCGCCGGCGCACGGGGTCCTCGTAGGCCGTCCACAGCGCCGGGAGGTAGGCCGCGGCGCGCTCGCCGTACTCGGCGGCCCACGCGTCGCCGGGCCAGTGCCGCAGCGGCCCGGTGTAGAGCGGGTTGGGCCGCAGCCGGGCGTGCGGCGGCGGATAGAGCAGCCGGGTCTCGCCGGGCGCGCCGGCGGGGTCGTCGACCAGCCCGACGGCCTCGGTGCCGGCCAGCTCCGCCGGCTCGGCGACCCGCGGCAGGCGACCGTCGAGCGCCGCGGCGGTGAGCTCCTCCTCGGTGTAGGCCCGCGACCCGGGCAGCAGATCCGCCCACTGCGGCCCGGGCAGCGGACGCCCCGAGCGCCCGGCCGGGTGCAGCGCGTTGTGGCCGTGGCCGACGACCACCGCGCCCTGCCCGCCGGCGTGCCGGCGTGCCGCGGTGAGGACCGCGGCCTTGTGCTCGAGGAAGTAGAGGGCGTCGTGGCAGCAGACGTAGCGCGGCCCGCCGGCCGGGTCCGGCCACGCGGCCTGGGCGTCGGCGCAGACCAGCCTCACCCGGCGCGGCACCAGGTGGCGCCGGGCCAGCCACAGCTTGGCGAACACCACGTCGACCCCGAGCAGGTCGTCGTGGCCGTGCTGGGCCAGGTGGCGCAGCAGGTGCCCCGCACCGCACGCGATGTCGACGACCGGGCGCCCGGCCGGCGGGTGGGCGGCGGTCAGGGCGAGCGTGGCCAGCCACGTCGGGTCGCTCCAGCGGTGCAGGAAGTAGGTGCCGACCCGGCCGAGCCCCAGCAGGTCGACGGCCTCGCGCAGGGTGCGCGTGTGCCGGACCCGCCGCAGCCGCGCGTTCGACGGCGCCCGCTGGTCCCACCATTCGTCGGCGTCGGCGAACAGCAGGGCCGCGGCCCCGTCGACGTCGCCGCGGTCCAGCTCGGCGACCGCGCGTTCGCGGAGGTCGTCGTCGCCGGCGCGCAGCCACGCCACGTCGTCGACGACCGGCCAGCGCCGTGTCCCGTCGGTGAGGGTGTGGGGCGTGTCCGGGCGCAGCGTCGCTCCGTCCGCGCCGCACCACGGCCCGGTCACGACCCGGGCCCCGAGCCGGCCGGACCGGCCCGCGGCCGCCGGCGCGGGGCGCCGAGACCCGCGGCGGCCAGCACCGCGTCGTGGTAGGCGGCGACCGGGCCGTCGTGGACGATGTCGAGGTCCTCGAGCGCCGCCGCGGCGGTGAAGGCGGCGCCGCGGGCGTGGTGGTGCACCTGCAGGACCCGGTCCAGCACGTCGGCCGCGTGGAACGCCGCGCCCACCGCGGTACCGGTACCGCGGGCGTGGGCCAGCGCCTGCCGCACCCGGGTGCCCGGGCCCGGCATCAGCTCGGCGATCCGGCGTTCGGTGAGCCGGTGCACGAGCGGGGCGAGGTGCCCGCCCAGGGCCAGCTCGCCGGCGAACCCGGCGTCGGGCAGGTCGGCGTTGTGCAGGTGATGGGCCAGGCCGAGCAGGAACACCGTGCCCACGTCCTCGGGGCCCGACCCGCCGTCGAGGGCCAGGAGCGCTCCGTAGACCGCCACCGCCCAGCAGTGCTCGGCGTGGTTCTCCGGCGGCTCGACGATCAGGCGGCGATGCCCCGGAGCGGTCGCCCCGGCCCGGGGCTGGCGCGCGAGTGCGGTGACGAACCCCGGCGTGCCCAGGGGAGCCACACCCGCGTGCCCGACCTGCGCGTGCCCGAGCAGGTCGGGCACGGCCGCACGCAGGGCGCGCAGCGTCGCGGGCGCGCCGTCACCGACGACGTCGCCCACGGCCGTGTCCAGGATCGAACGCACCTCGGCGTCGGCGCAGCCGGCGTCGAGCAGCGCCCAGGCGTCCACACCGGACAGCCGGGTGGCCGCTGCCGCCGCCGCGCACTCGGTCACCGCGACCCGCGCCGGGTCGGCTCCCGCGGCGATCGAGCACCACGCGCGGACGAACGCCCGCTCGGCGACCGAGCCCGCCGCGGCCGCGACCCGGATGCGCTTGAGGTCGCCCATCTCGTCGAGCAGGGCGAGGCGTTCGGCCAGCCGGGCCGGCAGGGACGGGTCGCCGATGGTGACCGCCCCCGCGTCGGCCCGGGTGCTCACCGGCCGTCCAGCCAGTCGTTGAGCGTCTGCTCCTGGCGCGCGAAGCCGTGCTCGGGGGGCCGGGAGTCGCGGGTGACCGGGGACTTGAAGAAGTAGCCGAGCTGTTCCTGGGCGCCGGACTCGCCGCGGCGGTGGGCCTCGACGACCATGCGCACGAGCTCGAGCACCAGCGGCGCGGCGAGCACGGAGTCACGGCAGAGGAAGTCGAGCTTGAGCTGCATCCGCCCGCCGAGGAACCCGGTCAGGTCGATGTTGTCCCAGGACTCCTTGGCGTCCCCGCGGGGCCGGTAGTAGTCGATGCGCACGATGTGGTCGTCGACGGCGTAGCCGAGCATCGAGTCCAGCACCGAGCCCTTGGTGTTGACCTTGCTGGCCATCGAGTCCGGGTCGTTGAGGATCTCGCCGTCGCGGTTGCCGAGCAGGTTGGTGGAGTACCAGCCGTCGACGTGCAGGCCGCGGCTGCGCAGGGCCGGCGCCAGTACCGTCTTGAGCATCGTCTGGCCGGTCTTGCCGTCGCGGCCGGCGATCGGCACGCCGTGCTGCTCGGCCAGGTGCTGCAGAGCCGGGGACTCGGCCCCGGCG
This sequence comes from Pseudonocardia sediminis, assembly GCF_004217185.1. Taxonomy (NCBI): domain Bacteria; kingdom Bacillati; phylum Actinomycetota; class Actinomycetes; order Pseudonocardiales; family Pseudonocardiaceae; genus Pseudonocardia; species Pseudonocardia sediminis. The sequence goes on from NZ_SHKL01000001.1 coordinate 2,741,554, forward strand.
CCCGGGGTGAAGTTGACGTAGGGGCAGGTCTCGGAGATGGCGGCGTAGGCGTAGAGCACGCCCGGGGTGACCGCCGGGTCGTCGGCGTCGATCGCCCGCTCCAGCGCCGCGGCGTCGGCGAGGAAGGTCGTGTCCGGCGGGACCGCCTCGGTGGAGGCCAGGTTGAGCACCACCACCGTGTCCAGCTCCTGCTCGGTGCGGAAGCGTTGCAGGTCGTCGCGGATGCGGGCGATCCGCTCACGCAGCGAGGAGATCTCCACGACGTTCGCGCCGCCGGCGTTGCGGCACCACCGGGGGTCGGCGACCGCCGGCCAGGGGGTGAGGGTCTCGAGATGTCCGGCGACCAGGTCGAGCTGGGCGGGTTCGAGGACCTGGTGGACCTGCGCGGCCTTGGCGAGGTCGGCCGGGTCGAGGTCCCAGCCCCCGAACCGCAGGCTCTCGTACGGGGTGAGCTCGGTGCGGTCGGCGAAGGGCAGACCGGCGGAGCCGACGGCGCCGAGGCGCAGCAGCTCGACGCCGGCGACCATGGTCGAGGCCACCGCACCGCCCAGCCCGACGACGGCGACACCGACCCGGTGTCCGGTCGCGTCGGGTGCGGATGTCTCCTGTGCCGCGGAGGTGCTCTCCGCGGGGTCGGTGATGTTCGGGTCAACGGTCACGGCTGTCTCCTGCATGAGTCGTCCTGGGCCGCCCGGCGCCGTCGTGTCGACGGGCCGGGCGGATGGGTACGCCGGGACACCCGCGCCCCCGGTGTGGGGCGGGCAGCGATGTCACACGGTCGAGGTGCGAGAGCCGGCGCTACCGACGGCGGCCACGGCGACCGGTCGGAGCGCGGTGTCGAGACGACGCCGGTACCGGCGTCGTGGGAGTCGACGACGGCGGCCGATCCGTCGGAACGGGTGGACGCGGCGCCTCACCGGGCATCGGAGTCAGCTCCCTCGGCTGCTGGTCCCGACGCCGGAGAGCGGCGGGACGCCCACCGGGGTTCGGAGCGGACGCGTCGACATCCGGACCGTAACGCACCATCGTCGTGCGCGCGCCGGATGAGCGGCCGATCGTCGGTACCGCTCCCGGGACGGGCCCCTAGTCGAGCAGGTCCTCGACCGTGATCGGGATGTGCCGGACCCGCACACCGGTGGCGTCGAAGACGGCGTTGGCGATCGCCGCCGCGACGCCGACGGTGCCGATCTCGCCGATGCCGCGTGCCCCCACGGCGTTGTGCAACGTGTCCGGGCGCTCGACGAAGGCGACGTCGACCTCGGGGATGTCGGCGTTGACCGGCAGGAGGTAGCCGGCGAGGTCGGCGTTGGCCGGACGGCCGTCCGCCTCGATCTCCAGGCCCTCGTGCAGCGCGGCGGACACGCCCCAGATCATCCCGCCCTCGATCTGGCTGCGGGCGGCCTTGTCGTTGACGATCCGGCCGGCGTCGAAGACGCCCAGCATGCGGGAGACGCGGACCTCCCGGGTGAAACGGTGCACCCGGACCTCGCAGAACTGGGCACCGAAGGAGCTGAAGGAGTGCTTGGTCATCTCCTCGCCGGGCGCCGAGGAGCCGGTCACCGCGAGCGACGGACGCCGGGTCGCCCGCAGGACCTCACCGAAGCTCATCTCCCGGCCGCCGCCGAGCACGTGCCCGTCGGCGTAGGAGACCTCGGTCCCGGCGAACGGTGCGCCGGGAGCCGTGGCCAGGGCCAGCAGATCGTCGATGGCCTTGGGGGCGGCGATCATGATGGCGGTCCCGGCGCTCGCGGTACCGGTCGAGCCGCCGGACATGCCACCGGGCGGCAGAGACGAGTCGCCCAGACGCGGCCGGACCCTCTCCGGTGCGATGTCGAGGGACTCGGCCCCGATGATCGCCAGGACGGTCAGCAGGCCGGTCCCGGGATCGGCACCGCTGGCGGCGACCTCGGCGGTGTCGTCGTCGTGCAGCGTGATCCCGACCGTGGCCGGGAAGCGCAGGGCGGGGAACATCGCGGTGGCCGTGCCGACGCCGACGAGCCAGTCGCCCTCGACCCTGCTCCCGCCGGTGCGGCCCGTCCAGCCGAACCGGGCCGCACCGATCCGGAAGCACTCGTCGAGGTGCTTGCTCGACCACTGCAGGTCGCGACCCGGAGGCGCGGTGGAGTTGTTGCGCCGGCGCAGCTCGATCGGGTCCATGTCGAGACGGATCGCCAGCTCGTCGATCGCGCTCTCCAGGGCGAACGACCCGGGCGCCTCGCCCGGTGCCCGCATGAACGTGGTCGGCGGGATGTTCAGCGGCACCATCTTCTGGCTGATGGCCAGGTTCGGGGTGGCGTACCACTCCTTGGACGTGCCGTGCGAGGTCGGTTCGACGAAGGACCGGTCCGCCGGCGTGCTCGACCACGAGTCGTGGCGCAGCGCGACCAGGTCCCCGTTGCGCTCGGCGCCGACGGTGATCGTCTGGACGGTCGCCGGCCGGGTGGCGGTCGCGGTGAAGACCTGTTCACGGGTCAGCGCGGCCTTGACCGGGCGGCCGAGGGCACGGGCGGCCGCGGCGGCCAGGAACGCCGGCACCGAGGCGCGTCCCTTCCCGCCGAACGCTCCGCCCACATAGGGGTTGACCACGCGCACCGCGTCGGGGTCCGTGCCGAGGGCGGTGGCGAGGTCGGAGGCCACGATGTCGGAGCCCTGGTTGCCACTGTGGACGGTCAGGCGGCCGGACTCCCACACCGCGACCGCGGAGTGCGGCTCCATCGCGGCGTGGTTCTGGGTGGCGGTGGAGTAGGCCGCGGAGACCACGACGGGGCTCGCGGCCAGGGCGTCGTCGATGGAGTCGACGCCGGGCGCGAGCACCGCCAGCGACGGCGGTGAGCCGTCCATGGCCGGGGGTGCGTCCTCGGCGTCGGCGAGGCCGTCGTGGAACGAGGTGCGGGCGGGCTCGTGCCGGTAGGTGACCCCGACGAGCCCGGCCGCGTCGCGGGCCTGTTCGAAGGTCTCGGCGACCACGAAGCCGATGGGCTGCCCGTAGTAGGTGACCTCGGTGTCCTGCAGCGGGACCCACGCGCGGCCCAGCATCGGGTGGTTCGGGGCATGCAGGGTCAGCGGGTCGAAGGGGGAGTACACGGCGAGGACGCCGGGTGCCTCCCCGGCCGCAGTGACGTCCATGGCCTCGACGTCGGCGTGCGCGGCCGTGCTGGTCACGACGTACCCGTAGGCCATGCCGGGAAGGCTGCGGTCCGCCGCGTACCGCGCCCGGCCGGTGACTTTCAGCGGGCCGTCCAACCGGTCGGTCATGCCCGGCTCCCTTCGGTCAGTTCCCGTAGCGCACGCACGATCGTCCGCGGCAGCAGTGACACCTTGAACCCGTTGTCCGACAACGGCGTCGCCCCGTCGGCGGCGACCGAGGCCGCAGCCTCGAACGATTCCTGGGTCACCGGGGTCCCGCGCAGGGCCTCCTCGACGGCACCCAGGCGCCACGGCACGGTGGCGACGCCGCCGACGGCCACCCGGGCGTCGGCGATCCGGCCGTCCCGCACGTCGAGGGCGACGGCGGCCGAGCACAGCGCGAACTCGTAGGAGGCGCGGTCGCGCACCTTGACGTAGGTCGAGTGCTGCGCCCAGTCCAGCCGTGGGACCTGCACCTCGGTGATCAGCTCACCGGGACGCAGGTCGTTCTCCACCTCGGGGCTGGTCCCGGGCAGGCGGTAGAGGTCGGCCAGCGCGACCGTGCGGGTCCCCTCCGCGCCGGCGAGCACGACCTGCGCGTCGAGCGCGGTCAGGGCGACCGCCAGGTCGCTGGCGTGGGTGGCCACGCACGCCTCGCTGGTACCCAGCACGGCGTGCATCCGGTTCGATCCCGAGATCGCCGGGCAGCCGCTGCCGGGGTCGCGCCGGTTGCACGGCGCAGCGACGTCGCGGAAGTAGGAGCAGCGGGTGCGCTGCAGCAGGTTGCCGCCGATGCTGGCCATGTTGCGCAGCTGCTGGGACGCGCTGAGCAGGAGTGCGCGGCTGATCATCGGGTAGACGCCGGGGTGTGCGGCGACGTCGCTCATCCGTTCCAGGGCGCCGATCCGCAGCCCGTCGCGGGTGTCGAGGCCCCGTAACGGCAGGGCGTTGATGTCCTGGACGTGGCCCGGCGTCTCCACGTCGAGCTTCATCAGGTCGACGAGCGTCGTCCCGCCGGCCAGGAAGGCTCCGGGGGAGGCGAGGGCGTCGGGGACGGTCGCCGGTGCGGTCAGCTCAAACGGTCGCATCGGGCTGCCTCGCCTGTTCGATCGCCGCGACGATGTTCGGGTACGCCGAGCAGCGGCAGAGGTTGCCCGACATGAACTCGCGGACGTCGGCGACGTCCTGCTCCACCGCCGCGACGGCGGACATGACCTGTCCGGGGGTGCAGAACCCGCACTGCAGGGCGTCCTGGTCGAGGAACGCCCGCTGGACCGGGTGCAGGCCGCCCTCGGGGGCGAGTCCCTCCACCGTGGTCACCGGCTCCCGCACGATCGCGGCGAGGGTGAGGCAGGACAGGACGGGCCGGCCCGCGACGTGCACGGTGCAGGCGCCGCACTGACCGCGGTCGCACCCCTTCTTCGGGCCGGTAACACCGAGCCGTTCCCGCAGGGTCTCGAGGAGGGTCGCGCCGGGTTCGACGTCGACGTCCTCCGTGGTTCCGTTCACATGGAGTGAGATGTCCACTGAGCCTCTTCCCGGCCGTCGTCACCGACGACGAGCACGGTGTGTGGTGGTGAGGTGGGAGGCCGCCGGGGTGGTCGGGCAACGGTCCTCCGGCGGTGAGCCGACCGTAGCGGATACTTATCCGCTTTGGCAACGAGTGTGGTCCCGGCCCGGCGGGCATGGACTACCGTGAGGGCTCACGACGTCGACGCCGGGGAGTGACGATGACGACCGGTGCGGTGAGCCCGCGGCGGGCGGACACACGCCGCAACCACGACCGCATCCTCGCCGTCGCCGCCGAGTCGCTCGCGCAGCTCGGCGAGGTCTCCTTCAACGCCGTCGCCAAGCAGGCCGGGGTCGGCGTCGGCACGGTCTACCGGCACTTCCCCAACCCGGAGGCGTTGATCCTGGCGGTGTACCGCCTCGAGCTGCGACACCTGGTGGAGGTCGTGCCGGGACTGCTCGCGACCCACACGCCGGAAGGGGCGTTCCGGGCCTGGGCGGCCGATCACCTGAGCCACTACCTGATGACCAAGCGGGGCCTGATCGACGCGCTGCGCGCCGCGAGCACGGGCAAGGGGGAGCTGCCGAGCGACGTCTACGAGGCGGCGCAGGAGGCAATGATCGGCGCCGTCACGGCCCTGGTGGACGCGAACATCGCGGCCGGGACGGTCGGAGCCGACCTGGATCCGGCAACGGTCCTGCGCGGGCTCGCCGGGCTGATGCTCCTCGACTCCACGGGCGACTGGCGGCGCGAGGCCGAGGGCCTGATCGACCTGTTGTGGCGGGGGATGAGTGCAGGCGCCCCCGCGCACCCTCCGGTCGCCCCGGCGCCGGGCCCGGCTCCCGCCCCGTCGAGCTGAGCCCGGCGACGGTCGTCGACCCGGACCGGCCCCGACCGACGATCCGGCCCGTTCCCACGGCGTCGTGGTCGGTCAGACCTGCGCGTAGCCGCCGTCGACGGCGAGCTCGGAGCCGTTGACGAAGCTCGAGGACTCCGAGGCCAGGAAGACGGCCGCGGCGGCGATCTCCTCGGGTTCGGCGAGCCGGCCGAGAGGGACCGAGGCCTCGGTCGCGGCGAGCTCGTCGGCCGAGAGCAGATCGAGCAGACCGCGGGTGCGGGTGGCGCCGGGGGAGAGCATGTTGATCCGGTACCGACCCGCCCCGGCGCCGTGGGCGACGCCGCGGACGAGGTTGCGCAGCGCGGCCTTGGTCGCGCCGTAGACGGGCAGGAACGGCTCGGGCCGCGAGGCCGCCGTCGATCCGGTGAGGATGATCGACGCCCCCGGCGAGAGCAGCGGCAACGCCTTCTGCACGGTGAACAGCGGGCCCTTGACGTTCGTAGTGACCATGGCGTCGAACTGCTCCTCGGTGATCTCGCCCAGCGGGGCCGCGATCCCGATCCCGGCGTTGGCGACCAGGACGTCGATCCGGCCCGCCTGCTCGGCGACCGTCCGGTAGAGCGCGTCGAGCTCCTCGAGCCGGCCCACGTCGCAGCGGACCCCGGTCACCTCGGGTCCGAGTTCGGCCTCGACCTCGTCGAGCTGCTCCTGGCGACGCCCGGTGACGAACACCCGCGCGCCCTCCGTGCGGTAGGCCCGCGCGATGGCCAGCCCGATACCCGCGTTCCCTCCCGTCACCACCGCGACCTTGCCCTCCAGCGACCCCATGACGGCTCCCTTCCTGGTTCTTGACTGATCGGTCCATATCACCTGATATGGACCGATCGGTCAAGAACAGGGACGGCATCGTGTCGTGCGTCACCACGAAGACGCTCAGGTGGGGACGCTCAGGTGGCGGGGAGCAGGCCGTCGAGCAGGGTGTCGGCGACGGCGGACAGCACGGCCGGGTCCTGGCCGATCCGACCGAGGACGATCAGCCCGAGCTGACCGGCCAGTACCGCACGGGCGATCTCGTCCGGGTCGGCGTGGGGCGCGAGGTCTCCCTCGAGCTGTGCCCGCCGTACCGCATCGGCCAGGACGGCGGTGGTCGCGGTGTAGCTGCGCCGGGCCTCCGCGGCCACCTCGGCGGCGTTCGTGGAGAGCTCCATCGCGGTGTTGGCCAGCAGGCAGCCCCGGCGCGCCTGCTCCCCGCTGGGATCGCGCACCGGCGCGGTGACGAAGCTGCGGATCACCTCGATGCCGCGGTCCGCGTCCTCGAGCCACGTCCGCAGCATCCGGTCGTTGGCCTCGTCGTACTCGCGCAGCACGCGCAGGAACAGGCGCTGCTTGTCCCCGAACGCCCCGTACAGGCTCCCCTTGCCCAGGCCGGTGGCAGAGAGGAGGTCGTCGAGTGACGTGCCTGCGTATCCGTTGTCCCAGAACGTCGCCTGAACGGCCGACAGCACCCGCTGCTCGTCGAACTGGCGTGGACGTGGCATGCGGGCAGGGTATCCGTGGTGGACCGGACGGTCCACTATCAGGCGGGTGGCTTCCACCCGAGGGCCGGGCCGAGAGAGGTCGCCATGTCGGTCAGGATCTGGACGTAGTCGGCGTGGTCGAAGCTGAACGGCAGGGCGAAGACGACCTCGCGCACCTCGCGGAACGCGGCGTCGGCGTAGAGCCTCTCCGCGATCTCCTGCGACGTCCCGAGGATGTCGGGCGCGGCGAGCAGGCCGGGGCCGGGAGGGCCCATCGGTGCGGCGGTGCGCGGGGTGCGCTTCTCGACGTAGGCCTGGTACCTGGACTTCTGCTCGGCCGTCGCGGTGTCGGTGGGGATGACGACGAGGCCCTGCGAGACCCGGGCGCCGTCACCGAGCGGGTGGTGCTGCTTGAACAGCGCGATCTGGCGTTGCTGGATCGCGGCGAAGTCCCACCGGCCGTCGGTCTCGAGGTCCGACGGCTCGGGCTTGGTGATGTTGCTGGTCAGCAGGTTCAGGCCCTGTTCGGCGGCCCATCGGGTGGACCGGCTGCTCCCCGAGCCGTACCAGACGCGGTCGGCGAGACCGGGGGAGTGCGGCTCCACCCGAGCGGAGAACCGCTCGAAGCCGGCGGTGCCGGAGAACGTGCTGACGGGCTCACCGGAGATCATCCGCAGCAGCCGGGCGACCCGTTCGGACGAGAGGTCCTCGACGTCGGCGGTGTCGGGGTAGAGCGCGTTCTTGACGTCGTCCCAGTGGATCGGCGGGCCGACCGAGAACCCGGGTTCCAGCCGGCCGCCGGAGAGGATGTCGACGGTGGCGAGATCCTCGGCCATGCGCAGCGGATTCTCCCACCCCAGAGGGGTCACGGCCGTGCCCATCGCGATGCGGTGGGTGCGCTGCGAGGCCGCCGCCATGATCGCGACGGGCGAGGAGATGCCGGTCTGGAAGTGCCGGTGGCGCAGGTAGGCGCTGTCGAACCCGAGCTGCTCGCCGAGCTCGATGACCTGCAGGACGTTCTCGTGCCCCGGCCCCGGGTCGTCGCCGTCGAACAGGCCGATGGTCAGGAACCCGAGCTTCTCGAGGGGGACGTCGGGGGTCGGCATACCGGCTCTCCTTCTCCTGTCACGGCCCTGCCGGCCGTGCGGCGGCCCCTGGTCCAACGGCGCCACCGCGCCCCGTGTTCCACCCGGCCGCGACGCGCGGGGGACGGGGGGTCCTCCCTCCTTCCCGCTCAGGTGGGGGAAGAGGACGGAAGTCGACCTCTTCGCGCTCTAGCGTCGGCACGACACGGCGCTCCGGTCGGTGCCCGGCCCCGGCTCGGACGGCGGACGGGCCCGCACCGGACAGCGCCGACGAGAGTGCACCGGACAGGAGCGACGAACCCATGCGCACCGCTTTCACCGACGTCCGCGTCTTCGACGGCGAGGAGGTCCACCCCTCGACGACGGTCGTCGTCGAGGACGGCCTCATCGCCCGCGTCGGAGGGTCCGAGCCGCCGGCGGGGATCGACCGGAGGATCGACGGCCGCGGCCGCACCCTCCTGCCGGGTCTGATGGACGCCCACGTCCACGCCCTCCCCGAGGACCTGACGACGGCGCTGCGCTTCGGGGTCACGACCGTGATGGACATGGGCGGCCCGTCCTCGGCGCAGGACCGGGCGGCGTGGGCGGCCCGTCACGACAGCGCCGACGTCCGCGGCGCCGGGCAGCCGGTCACGGCGCCGCACGGCCACCCCACCCAGCTCTTCGCGAACCTGAGCGGCCCCGGCGTCCCCGACCCCGCGCAGTTCCCGCAGACCAGCTCGCCCGACGAGGCGCGCACGCTGGTCGACCGCCTCGTCTCGACCGGCTCCGACTACGTCAAGTTCATCCTGGAGGAGGGCACCGTGATGGGTGACCCCGGCCTCCCGCTGCTGCCCCACGACGCCTACGCCGCCGGCGTCACGGCGGCCCACGAGCACGGGCACCTGGCGATGACCCACGCCCAGACCGCGGCCACCTGGGCCCAGGCCGCCCGGGGTGGCGCCGACGCCCTGGTCCACCTGTTCATCGACCGTCCGCACGACGACCGGCTCGTCGACACGGTCGCCTCCTCGGGCGCGTTCGTGACGCCGTGCCTCGTCCTCGCCCGCTCCTTCATGGGCATCGCCGCCACGGAGCTCGCCGCCGACCCGCGGGTGAGCAGCAGGCTGGCGCCACACTGGACCGAGGCGCTAGGTCGGTCGTTGTCCACCTGGGACGCGCCGTTCGACGACGCCCTCGCGAGCGTCGCGGCCCTCGACGCGGCGGGTGTGGACGTCCTGGTCGGCACCGACGCCTCCGTCGCCGTCCCCACCACCGGCGGCCAGGCCCACGGCGCGAGCGTGCACCACGAGATGGCCCTGCTCGTCGAGGCCGGCTTCTCACCCGTGCGCGCGCTGAGGGCGGCGACGTCGGTCCCGGCGCGGCGCTTCGGTCTCGACGACCGCGGGCGCATCGCCGCCGGGCTGCGCGCCGACCTGGTGCTCGTCGACGGCGACCCGACCACCACGATCGGCGACAGCCTCTCGATCGTGGGCGTGTGGCGCGGCGGGCGGCGGTCAGGAGCCCTGAGCGACCAGGACCTCGCCTTCCAGCCCGTCGGGGTCGCGGAAGAACATGCTGCGGACCGATCCGAAGTCGTTTACGACGCCGTCGGCGGCGCCGGTGTCGATCAGCCGCTGCCGGATCGTGGTGAAGGCCTCCGGTGAGGCGGCCTGCAGGCCGAGGTGGTCGAGGCGCCCGCGTCCCCACATCGGGGTCTGGCGGTCGGGCTCGGTGTTGCCGGGGATGACGAAGACGTTGAGCTCGGTGTGCGGGCCGATCCGGATGACGGTCATCGTCTCCTCCCCGTGCTCGCCGTGCGGGCGGGTCGGACCGACCTCGGCGTCGAACACCTCGGCGTAGAAGCGTCCGAGGCGGTCGACGTCGGCGGAGATCAGTGCGACGTGGTTGACGCCGTCGAGCAACACGATGTCCTCCTTCTCGTCCGGCCGGTGGCGACGTTCGCCGTCGCCGGCCGGAGCCGGTTCTCAGCGGGGCCACAGCTTCTCAGGGATCGCACAGCGGACGGTTCGTACGTTGGTGTCATGCCCACTGCACTGGTCACCGGAGGAAGCCGCGGACTCGGCGAGGTCTACGCCCGGGAGCTCGCCGAGCGCGGCTACTCGCTCGTCCTCGTCGCCCGCGACGGCGCCCGCCTCGCCGTCACCGCGGAGCGGATCGGGCGGGCGACCGGCGCGATCGTGGAGACGCTGCCGGCCGACCTGACCCACCCGGCCGGTCTGGCGGCCGTCGTGCGGCGGGTCGCGGACCGGGAGCGGCCGGTGGATCTGCTGGTCAACAACGCGGGCGTGGAGTGCGACGCGGTGTTCGCCGACGCCCCGGTCGAGGCCCTGACCGCGGAGATCGACCTGAACGTGACCGCGGTGATGCGCCTGAGCCGGGCCGCGGTCCCGGCCATGGTCGCCCGCGGGCGCGGCGCGATCCTGAACGTGGCCAGCTTCGCGGGGTATCTCCCGTCCGGCGGGAACGCCTACGGGGCGTCGAAGGCCTGGGTGCTGGCCTTCACCGACACCGTCTCGGCGTCCCTGAGCGGGACCGGGGTCACGGCCACCGCCGTGGCGGCCGGGCGGATCCGGGGCGAGGACGACCCGTCCGGCCCGTTGTGGCTCGACCCGCGGACCGTGGTGCGCCGTTCGCTGAACGACGCCGCGCGCGGGCGGACGTTGTCGACGCCCGGCTCCGTGTACCGCGGCGTCGTCGGCTACCTGGAGGCCCCGCGGACGGCACTGCGCCTGGCCGCGAGGCTGGCCGGCCGCGGGCGGGACCGGTGCGCCCGGCTGGAGCGGTCCGCCGTCGCGGAGCCGGTCACGGCCGACGCCGGACCGCCGCGGCTGCGGTCGGCGGCCTAGATGCGTGGGTGGCGCCGGCCGTCGACGTAGAGCGCGCCGCCCTCGACCAGCGCCCGGGAGACCGCCTGCAGGGCGGCGGTCTCGATCTCGGGGTGGCGTCCGTCGAACGCACCCACCCGGTTGGCGAAGGCGAAGTCGAACGCCGGCTCGCCGGGCTCCGGCACGAAGTCCTCGATCGGCACGGTCCGCGTCCCCAGCCTGCCCGCGGCGATGAGCGAGGCCCCGGTCGTCCGGAGCCGGCCGATCGCCGTCGACGACCGGTCCACGGCGAGGACGAAACCCGTGTCGAGACGTTCGGCGACGGCGCGGGCGGCGGCGCCGGGCCCGCAGCCGATCTCCAGGATCCGGGATCCCGGCGTGATCGGGAGACGGTCGACGACGGCCGCCAGGCGTGCCGACAGGGCGATCTGCACGGCGCCGACTATGGAGAGGAGGGCGGGGCGGGCGCAAGCGCGGACGCTCCCTGTCGGCGGTCGACGTCGTCCGGCCCGCAGCGCCGCGTCCGAGCCGTCCACCCCGATGACGGCGGCCCCGGCGGCCCCGGCATCCCCGCGACTCCCCGGACCCGTCGTCGGCCTGCTCCCGTATTCGGGTGATGCCGGCCCCGCCCGGTCCGGGCGGGCGGCCGCACCACGGACGTCGCCGCCGAACACAGACCCGGATCGCCCGCCGGCGGCCCCGATACCGTGGGGTGTGCCCGCGCCGCCGTCCGAGCCGTCCGAGCCGGTCGGGGGACGCGCACGGCTCGGCGTCGGAGCGGTGGCCGTCGTGGTCGCACTGCTCGCCGCACCCATCGCGACGCACACGTGGCAGTCCACGGCGGTGACCGGCGCGATCGGGGTCGTGGCCCTCGCCGCGACGATCGCCGGCCGCCCGGCGCGTACCGGTGTCCCGCGGCGGCTCGGGCGGACCGCGGTTCCGTGGTTCGTCGTGTTCGCGCTGGTCACGGTCGTGGAGCTCGGAGCGCTGGCCTGGGGCGACCGGGCGTCGTTCCCGACCGTGAGCTGGCTGCTCGGGCCGTACTTCATCGAGCCCGCGGTGCGCTTCGCCGGGTACGTCGCGTGGATCTGCGCGGGCTTCTGGCTGGTCCGGCGATGAGCGCCGGCTACGCCGCGACGATCGCGGCCTACCTCCTGCTCGTCGCCGCGGCCGTGGTGCTGGAGCTGCTGGGACGGCGTCCGGGTGCCACGGTCCCGACGTTCTCCGACGTCGTCACGGCCGTCGCGGCGACGGTGCCCGGCCGGATCGCGCTGCTGGGCCTGTGGTGGTGGGCGGGATGGCACTTCCTCGCCCGCAGCAGCCTGCCGCCGGGGTGGCCGTACCCCTGATCGGACCACGCCCGGTGCCGGCCGCGGTGCGGCGTTCTCAGGCGAGGCGGCCGGCGCGACGGGCGGCGCGCAGGCCGTCCAGGTCGTCCTTCGCCAGGGCCTGCCAGAAGCGCAGGGCCGCGTACTCCATCTCCAGTCCCAGCTCCACGGTGATCATCCGGGGGCCGGCCTCCGGCCGGTCGCCGAACCGCTCGACCATCTGCTCGTACTCGGCGATCCGTGCGCGGTGCTGCGCGATCTGCTCGTCGGCCAGCCGGGGCACGTCGGCGGGGTCGCCGACCTCGTTGAAGAACAGCTTCAGCTCGGCGATGTCGCGCATCTGGAAGTGCTCGTCGGTGGGGGAGGCGAGCCAGGCCCGCAGGGCGTCGCGGCCGTCGCCGGTCAGCGAGTAGGTCTTGCGCCGGCGCCCGTCCTCCTCGCTGACGCGGTCCAGCAGGCCGGCCTCGGTGAGCCGGTCCGGCTCGGAGTAGAGCTGGGCGTGCGGGAAGTGCCAGAAGTAGCCCACCGAGTGCCCGACCGCGCGCTTGAGGTCGTAGGGGGTGGACGGCCCGCGCAACGCGATCATGCCGAGCACGACGTAGGACGTCGTCGACAGTCGCACCGGCACACGGGAAGCCTAACGAAGGATCCCCCGTCGGCCTTGCCCGGCAGCCATGCGTTTCGTATAGTCCGTTTCAGATCGTACGAAGGAGACGGATGGATCTCGCGACCACACTGCGGTGGACCGCCGAGCGGCACCCGGACCGGACGGCCGTGTCGGGCACCGGCCGGCACCTGACCTACCGCGCATGGGAGGCCCGGGTGAACCGGCTGGCCGGGGCGCTGCGGTCCTCCGGTGTCGGGCCGGGGGACCGGGTGGCGCTGAGCCTCACCGGCGGGGAGCCGCTGGCCTCGCTGCACCTGGCCGTCCAGGTCCTCGGCGCCGTCTCGGTGCCGCTGTCCACCCGGTTCGGTGTCGACGAGTTGGCCTACTGCCTCGACGACGCGCAGACCTCGCTGGTGGTCACCGACGACGCCCAGGCCGAGCGCACCACGGCGGCGGCCGGGACCCTGCCGATGCGCACCGTGACCGAGGTCGACACGGCCGCCGAGCGGGAGCCGGACACCGCGCCGGGGCCCGCGCCGTCGCAGGACGACCTGAGCGTCCTGCTCTACACCTCCGGCACGACCGGGAAGCCCAAGGGCGTCCCGCGCACGCACCGGGCCGAGCGCACCGCCGCCGTCGCGCACGCGGTCCAGACCCAGCAGCGCCAGGGCGAGCGTGTGCTCGGCGTGATGCCGATGTTCCACACGATGGGCCTGCGCACGCTGCTGTGCTCCATCGTGGTCGGTGGCACCTGGGTCGCCCAGGCGGCGTTCGACGCGGGACAGGCGTGCGAGCTGGTCGTCGACGAGTCGGTCTCGTCGCTCTATCTGGTGCCCACGATGTACTGGTCCCTGCTGCGCGCGGACGGGCTGGAGCGCGCGACGGGCCTGGACCGCTTGGCCTACGCCGGCGCGGCGATGACCCCGTCGCTGGCCGAGGAGCTCTCCGCCGCGGTGGCGCCGTCGTCGTTCGTCAACCACTTCGGATCCACCGAGATCTACACGTTCACCATCGGCCCGGACGTGCTCGCCAAGCCCGGGTCGGCCGGACGGGCGGGGGTGTTCTCCCGCGTCCGGCTGGTCTCGCCCGAGGTCGGCGCCCCGCCGGACGCCGAGGTCGCGACCGGGGAGCAGGGACAGGTGATCGTCTCGCTGGACAGCCCGGAGGCCTTCGCCGGCTACTGGCGGCGCCCGGACGCCGACGCCAAGGCCATCCGGGACGGCTGGTACTACACCGGCGACCTCGCCGTCACCGACGACGACGGTGACCTGCACGTCTCGGGCCGGGTCGACGACATGATCAACTCGGGCGGGGAGAACATCTACCCGGACGAGATCGAGGCCGTGCTGGCCCGCTGCCCGGAGATCGACGACGTGTGCGTGGTCGGTCTGGCCGACGACCGGTGGGGGCACGCGGTCACCGCGTTCGTCGTCCCCGTCCCCGGCGCCGACCCGCTGGGCGCGGCCGGGCAGACGCTCGCGTTCGCCCGCGAGGTCCTGCCCTCGCTCAAGCGCCCGAAGCGGGTGATCGCCGTCGACGCCATCCCCCGTTCCGGGGTGGGCAAGACGCTGCGCCGCACGCTGACGGCGGGACGGTACGAGGCGAGGGGTGAGGCCCGTGCCTGAGCACGGCCGCTGGACCCCGTCCCGGGTCGAGGACGCCGCGCTGGTCGCCGGGCGGGGTCGCTTCCTCGACGACCTCGACCCGCTGCCCGGCACGCTCGTCGCCGCCGTGGTGCGCGCGACCCAGCCGCACGCGCGCCTGGTGTCGGTGGACCTGTCGAGGGCCCGCGCCCACCCCGGCGTGGCCGCGGTGATCGGGCCCGACGAGGTCCGGGAGGCGCTGCGCCCGTTCCCGCTCTCCACCGGCGCCGCGATGCCCTACCTGCCGACCGGGGTGGACAAGGTCCGCTTCGTCGGCGAGCCGATCGCCGTCGTGGTGGCGGGCGACCGCTACACCGCCGAGGACGCCGCCGAGCTGGTCGCGGTGGACTACGAACCGCTCGACGCCGTCGTCGGGGCCCGGGCCGCGCTGGCCACGGGCGCCCCGCTGCTGCACTCCGACGCCGGATCCAACGTCGCGACCGACCGGACGTTCTCTTTCGGTGGGGTGGACGAGGTGTTCGCCGACGCCGTGCACGTCGTGGAGGGGGAGTACGAGTTCCCGCGCTACTCGTCGGTGCCGATGGAGTGCTTCTCGGTGATCGCGCAGTGGAACGAGGAGTCCGACGGGCCCGGCGTCGAGGCGTGGGCGAACTTCCACGGCCCGTTCACGATGGTGCCGGTGATGGCCGGGGCGTTGGGCGTCCCGACGTCGAAGGTGCGCCTGCACGTGCCGGCCGACATCGGCGGCAGCTTCGGGATCAAGGCCGGCATCTACCCCTACGTGGTGCTGATGGCGCTGGCGTCGAAGCACTCCGGCACGCCGGTGCGCTGGACCGAGGACCGCGTCGAGCACCTGCTGGCCAGCTCCTCGGGCGCGGACCGGGTGATGCGCTTCGCCGCCGCCGTCGACGCCGACGGCACGGTGAACGGGCTCAAGGTCGACCTGGTGGACAACGTCGGGGCCTACCTGCGCCCGCCGGAGCCCTCCACGCTCTACCGCTGCTTCGGCAACATCACCGGCCCGTACACGATCGGCGCCGTCGAGATCCGGGCCCGGGCCGTGGTCACGAACGAGATGCCGACCGGTCTCAACCGCGGCTTCGGCGGCCAGCAGCTCTACTTCGGGCTCGAGCGGCTGATGGACGCCGTCGCCGCCGCGACCGGGCTCGACGTCCTGGAGGTGCGGCGACGCAACCTGATCCGGGGCTTCCCCCACGAGACGCCCACCGGCGGCGTCTACGACTCCGGCGACTACCCGGCGGCGCTGGAGCTCGCCGAGAAGAACGCCGACATGGACGAGCTCCGGCAGCGCCGGTCCGACGCTCGCGCCGAGGGTGCCCACTACGGGATCGGCGTCGCTCTGGTCACCGACCCGTCCGGCACCAACATCGGCTACGTCGGGCTGGCGACCCCCGCGCAGGACCGCAAGCCGGGCCGGGACAAGTCCGGCTCCACCGAGCACGTGCGGATCTCGGTCGACCTGCAGGGCAGGGTCACGGTGATGCTGGGCAGCGTCCCGCAGGGCCAGGGACACGCGACCGTCGCCCGCCAGGTCGCCGCGGACCGGCTCGGTCTCCCCGTCTCCCACGTCCGCGTGGTGATCGACATGGACACCGCGACGACACCGTGGACGGTCACGTCCGGCAGCTACTCCTCGCGCTTCGCGCCGCTGGTGACCAGCGCCGTCGTGCAGGCCGCGGACCGGATCGCCGAGACGGTCCGGGCGGCGGCGTCGACCATGCTGGGCGTCGATGCGGCCGAGCTGGAGCTCGTCGACGGCACCGTGCGTGCGCGGTCGGGCGGGTCGGTGGAGTTCCGGCACGCCGCGGGCGTCGTGCATTGGGACCCGGGCGCCCTGCCGGAGGGCACCTCGGCGCGGCTCTACGAGGAGGCCGCGTTCACCCCGCGCGAGGTCCGTGCGGCCACCATGGACGACAGGATCAACTCGTCGCTCTGCTACGGGTTCGTGGCCGAGATCGTGGCCGTGCGGATCGACCCGGACACCCTGGAGATCACAGTGGACCGGGTGTCGTCCGTGCACGACGCGGGCACGGTGCTCAACCAGCAGCTGCTCGACGGCCAGGTGCACGGCGCCCTGGCCCACGCCCTCGGTGGGGCGATGTACGAGGAGTTCACCTACGCCGGGTCCGGGCAGCCGACGTCCGCGACGTTCCTGGACTACCTGTGCCCGACCAGCGCGGAGACCGGCTACGACCTGCGCACCGACCACGTCGTGTCGCCGTCGCCGCTGACCCCGCTGGGGGCCAAGGGCTGCGGTGAGGGGTCGTCGATGAGCTTCCCGGTGGCGTTCGCCAACGCCGTCGCCGACGCCCTGTCCCCGCACGGCATCGCGATCGACCGCATCCCGCTGCACGGCGAGGTGCTGCACCAGCTGTTCGAGAGCAAGGAGACCTTCTGACATGGCACTCACCGGTGGCGACGTCCTCCTGGACCGCAGCGAGGACGGCCGCATCGCCTACCTGACCCTGTCGCACGGCAAGTACACCGTGGTGACCTGGGAGATGCGGCAGCTCGTCGCGGACCGCTTCGCCGAGATCGACGCCGACCCCGAGGTCCGGGTCGTGGTGGTGCGCTCGGACGGCGAGCACTTCACCTCCGGCGGGGACATCGCCGGGTTCATGGAGGTCGACCCGATCGACTTCACCGACCTCGGCCACAACGTCACCGCCCCGGCCCGGAGCGCGAAGCCGGTGATCGCCGCGATCGACGGCTACTGCTTCGGGGTGGGCTGCGAGATGGTGCTGTCCTGCGACATCCGCCTCGGTACGCCCCGCACCCAGCTCGCCCTGCCCGAGATGAACCTGGGCATGATCCCCGGCTCCGGCGGGACCCAGCGCCTGTCCCGGCTGATCGGATTGTCCCGGGCGAAGTACCACATCATGACCGCCACCCGGATCAGCGCCGAGCAGGCGCACGACTGGGGCGTACTGGCCGAGGTGCACTCCGACCGGGACGCCCTCTACGCCGCGGTGGAGTCACTGGCCGCGAAGATGGCCGGCTTCTCCCCGGCCGCCCAGCGCACGGCCAAGGAGGTGCTGGACAAGGGCATCGACGGCCCGCTCTACACCGGCATCGACCTGGAGCGGAAGGCCTACGCCATGCTGCGTTCCACGAACGACTTCGCCGAGGGCGTGAAGGCGTTCGGGGACAAGCGCAAGGCCGAGTTCACCGGGCGCTGACCGTCCCCGCACGCGATCGCGAACCCCAGGAGGGGGAGGCATGAAGGCTGCACCGTTCGCCTACGTCCGTCCGTCCGGCCTCGACGACGTGCTCGCCGAGCTCGCCGGCGGCGACGGCAAGGTGCTCGCCGGCGGCCAGTCGCTGGTGCCGGTGCTGGCCATGCGGCTGGGACGGCCCGGCACGCTCGTCGACATCAACGCCGTCGACGAGCTCACCGGGCTCGCCCGCGCCGGGGACACGCTCGCGGTCGGCGCCGCGGTGCGTCAGCGCACCGTCGAGCACTCCCGGCTGGCCCGCGACGTCCCGTTGCTCGGGATGGCGATGCCCTTCGTGGGGCACCGGGAGCTGCGCAGCCGCGGCACCGTCTGCGGCAGCCTCGCGCACGCCGACCCGGCCGCCGAGCTGCCCGCCGTCGCGGCGTGCCTGGGCGCGACGGTCACGGTGGCCGGTCCCTCGGGACGCCGTCGGGTGCCGGCCGCCGAGTTCGTGCTGGGAGCGATGACCACCGGTGTCGGGCCGGACGAGGTCGTGACCGGGGTGGAGCTGCCGGTGGCCCGGCCCGGGCAGGGCTTCGGGTTCGCCGAGATCGCCCGCCGGCACGGCGACTTCGCCCTGGCCGGGGTCGTCACGGTCCTGGACACCGGCCACGACGGGACGCTGCGCGAGGCCCGGCTGACCGGATTCGGCATCTCCGACCGGCCCGTCACCTCCGACGTGACCGACCTGCTGGCCTCCGAGCTGCCGGGGGACGGCCGGGAGGACCTGGCCCGCCGGCTGCGCCCGGGCACCACCGAGCTCGCCGCGCGCATCGTCGACACCGGCGGTGACGCGCACGGCTCCACCGGCTACCGGCGCCGGCTGTTCGCGGTGCTGGCCGCACGGGAGCTGGCGACGGCCTGGACGAAGGCCGGACGTAGTGCGCCGGGCGCCGGGCCGTCCGTCCGGCAGTGACCGACACCGCGGGGCACGTGCCCCACCGAGGAGGACCCGTGACCGCGACCCCACCCCAGCAGCGCCCCGCGCCCGGCCACACCGCACCCGGCCACACCGCGCCCGGCCGCCGCGCGGCGGACCCGAGCTCGGCCGGGACGCCTGCGCAACGCCGTATACCCGCCGCCGCCAAGGTGGCCGCCGGTGACCTCGTCGACGTCGCGATGACCGTCAACGGCACCGACGTGACGGTGTCCGTGCCGGCCCGGATGCACCTGGCCGACGTCCTGCGCGAGCACCTCGGGCTCACCGGCACCCACCTGGGCTGCGAGCACGGCGTCTGCGGGATGTGCACCGTGCTCGTCGACGGCGACGCGGCGCGCGCGTGCCTGCTGTTCGCGGTGCAGTGCGAGGGCGCCGAGGTGACGACGGTCGAGGGCCTCGGCACCGCCGACGACCAGCACCCCCTGCAGCAGGCGTTCTCCGCCCACCACGGCCTGCAGTGCGGCTTCTGCACCCCCGGCATGCTGATGAGCGGCTACGACCTGCTCACGAACGGGCCCGAGGGGACCGCCGTCGCGCCGGAGGAGCTGCCCGAGCAGATGTCCGGCGTGATCTGCCGGTGCACCGGCTACCGCGGCATCCTCGCCGCGGTCGCCGACGTGGCCGCCGAGCACCCCGACGGGCTCCCCGGCCCGCGCAACTGCGCCTCCCGGACCCTGGTCGGCCGCGGCGGCGCCCGCCCCGCCGACGCGGGCTCGGCGGAGGGAGGGCCCGACGCCGGCCCGGCCGTCCCGGAGGAGGTGCGGATCCCCGCCGGGGCGCCGTCGGCGACGGTGTCGGTGCGCAGCGAGCTGAGCTCCGACGTCGCGTCGGTCTGGAACGTGATCGACGACTTCGACCTGCTGGCCCGCTGCCTGCCCGGCGCCGAGCTCGTCGAGATCCTCGACGAGAGCCGCTACCGCGGCCGGGCGACGATCGCCCTGGGGCCGGTGAAGCTGAGGTTCGAGGGGCTCGCCCAGGTCGTCGAGCGGGAGCCGGCCGAGCACCGGCTGAACGTCCTGGCGCAGGGCGCCGACGCCGGCGGCAGCGCGACGCGTGCGGTCATCAGGCTGCGGGTCGAGCCCGGTGCGGACGGCGGGAGCGTGCTGGTCGCCGATGCCGACCTGCATCTGTCCGGGCGGATCGCGCAGTTCGGGCGGGCACTCGCCGGTGACGTGAGCAGGCGGCTGTTCGAGCAGTTCGGACGGTCGGTGGACGAGGCCGCCCGCACCGGACAGGCTCCGGATGCCACGTCGACGGGGCCGAGCCCGCTGCGGATGGCGGCCGGCGCGACGCTGGACACCTTGCGTTCCGCGGCACTCCGGATCCGCGCCCGGGTGTGGGGCCGGGCGCGCGCCCGACGCGCCAGGAGGTGACGTGGTCGGACGTGGGGGTTCCCGAGGTCCTGACCCACTGGGCCTGTTCGATGTGAGACCCGTTCATCCGTTGGTGCGTCGCGGTAAGCCAGGTCCCTGGCGTTCCCCCTGTTGGTGTGTTGTGAATCCGCTGGTGGGCGCGCCCCAACGGTGGCAACGCGGTGGCGGTGCCGCGGCGGGTGAGCTCGGCGACGGCGACATCGGTGCTCGGGAACGCGCGGAGATATCTCAGGTCCGCACGCACTTGTGGAGCGGCCGACTGCAGGGCGCGGCAAGTTCCGGCCAACGCGAACGCGATGCCCATGCGCGCGCAGCCATAGCGGGCGTGCGCCATGGCCTTGGATGCTCCGCAGTCGATCGCGTGTACGGCGTCGAGGTGCGCCGGCACCGCGGTCAGGTGCAGATGATCGGCGCGGACCAGCGACAGCTGCGAGTCGATCCGGCGTAGCAGTCGAGCCGCACCCGCCCGGCCCAGCATCCCGGTCACCCGGATCACGCGAACCCCGGGCACTGGCATGTCGATTCTCAGGGGCGCGCCGGAGCCGCCCGGGCCGTCGGCGGCGCCGTCGGCCGGAGCGCACGTGGATCGTCATCGCAGTCCCCTTCCGTGCGGTTTCTGCGAGCTGGTTCCTCAACCCCGGACACGTGGAGCTGTATCCGGTGCGGCGCTGCTCGTCGAGCCGGCCTGGAGGGGCTCCGAGAACAGTTGGTCGCGGGCGACGAGCAGAGCGAAGTAGGCCTCGGTGACGTCGCCGGCGGCGAGGTGGGCGCACGCGACGCGGGCGGGAATGTAGCCGAGCCTGTCTGGTCGGCTGGTGCTCAGCGCGGTCCGGAGGCGATGTTCGAGGTCGCTGGGCTGTGGGGACTGGGCGGCGATCGTGAGGTTGCGCAGGCGCTGAAGGCCGGTATCAACGGCCGCGGGCAGCGTGTCGGCCGCGGGCGGGGCGCCATCGTGTGCGTTTCGGGGCCGGGGTCCGGCGGTCGCGGTCACTATCGGGTGCGGGGAGGTAAGCATCGATGTTCCTGTCCGGGTCGGCGTGATCATGAACCCGCAGGGGCGAGCCCGGGTGGTTCTGCACGTCTGCCGAATAGGGGACGTGTCGACCCGTGTGTGGCTCTCTCGCGGATGGTTTGACGGTAGGCAGCTCGTGGGGCGTTCCCGAGCCGCAACCGGCGGCGGGGCGGTGCGGAATCGGCTCGGCGACGGTTCCGAAAATGGATCGGTCCCTGCGAAGCAGGACCTCGCATCGTCCGAATGGCGACGCCTCGTTGTCAGATTCCGTCCCGCCGCGACGGGTCGTGGCAACAACGTTTACTCGTACGCCGGCGAGGCCGGCGCCGGGCGCAGCCCAGGACCTCGAGGTGCGCGCTCCGTCGCGGAGTCCCAGCCTGAAGTCGCGCTGGTCGGGTCGCCTGGCGGCGTGGATGTACTCGACATCGAGAGGCACCGGCCAGTACCTGTAGGAAGATCGGAAAGCCGACGTCAATGTCCGGAGGTATTGCGCGATGGGTCCCTCGTTGCCGCCTGGGTCGGGTACCTGTCATGGAGATGGCCGCGGACCACGCGGGTGCAGCCGGGCGGCGGAGCCACGAGCGGTCCCTGGACACCCGAAGGGCCATCGTCGTGGCCGCGGCGGAACGGTTCGCGGTGGTCGGCTATCACGGTGCCACGCTCAACGAGATCACTGCCCTGAGCGGGGTGACGAAGGGGGCGATGTATTTTCCACTTCCCGAACAAGGAGGCGGTGGCCGACGCGGTGATCACCGCGACCGAGGAGATCTGGACCTCGGTGCTCGCGGAGCTGGATGACCGCGACGGGGTTCGCTGCACACCGTCGTGGTGCTGACCGAGCAGAGGTATGTGGGACACGTTGTTGCCGCTGGTCGCCACGGCGGACTGGCTCGTCCGACACCCCGTCCGCGTCTGAGCGCGGCACGGACTGCCCCGTTCGGACCGACCCCGTTCGGCTGTCCATATCATTTGGCGGTTCCGTACCGGGCGCCCTGTTCGTAGTGTTCGCGGCGTCACACTCGCAGGTACCGGTGCCGGTCCCAGCCCGTCCCCAATTTGGCGAGCGCCTTCCCCGGTGTGCGACTCCAGGGGTGCCCGATGGGCGAGGGTATGCGCGACGATCGGGGCCGACCGCTGGTGCGTTCCAGCGATGTCGATGATCTGGTGGAGCGGGTCACCGCGATCATGTCGCCCCATACGGTCGCGCCGGCCCGTGCGGGCGAGTTCACCGCGCAGGTCTTCGGGTTCCACACCTCCGGGCTGTCGTTGCTGGAGTTCGACTACGGGATGGGGGTGCGGCTGAGCGCGGATCCGCTGCCCGGCTATGTGGCGGTGTGCCTGCCGCTGACCGGGTCGATGACCGCGCGCCACCAGGGGCGTCGGCTCGACGCCTGCGCCGGTGGGGCCGCGGTGGTGGGGACCCCGGCCTCGGAGCTGGTGATGGACTGGAGCGAGGCACTGCGGCTGCTGGTGCTGCGGATCGACCTCGGCGCGCTGCGCTCGCTGGCCGCTCGGCTGGTCACCGACCAGCCCGAGGAACCCGACCTGCAGTTCGACCCGGCGATGGACAACCCGGTGACCACCGCGACGGCGCTGGGGCAGGCCCAGCTGATGCGACGGATGCTTT
The DNA here is from genome assembly GCF_004217185.1 of Pseudonocardia sediminis. Taxonomy (NCBI): domain Bacteria; kingdom Bacillati; phylum Actinomycetota; class Actinomycetes; order Pseudonocardiales; family Pseudonocardiaceae; genus Pseudonocardia; species Pseudonocardia sediminis. The sequence continues at coordinate 2,764,185 of NZ_SHKL01000001.1, forward strand.
CCGACACCGGACCGGAGGCGGTGAATCCTTTGGTGACGGCGCAGCTGCGTGAGCAGGTCATGTACACCCTGCTGCTGGGCCAGCCCAACAGCTGGACCCGGGCGCTGTGCTACCGCCCCGCGCCGGCGCACCATTCGGCCGTCGCCGACGCCGCCGAGCTCATGCGATCCCATCCTGAGCAGCCGTTGACGATCGAGGGACTCGCGCGCGCGGTGGGCTTGTCGGTGCGGGCCCTGCACGCGGGGTTCTGCCGGGAGTTCGACCGATCCCCGAAGCAGTACCTGCAGAACGTGCGTCTCGAGCGTGCCTACGCCGACCTGGCCGTTGCCGACCGCGGCCACGGAGTGCGGGTCACCGAAGTCGCCTATCGGTGGGGTTTCAGCCACCCGGGCCGCTTCGCCACCACTTACCGGCACCGCTACGGCGAGGCTCCCGCCGCGACCCTGGCACGTCCGCTGCGCTGAGTTCGGCTGCTGCGCTCGCCCGGCTGCCGAGCCCGGCCGCTGCGCTGAGCACAGCCGTTGGGTAGTGCCGATTCCGCATCGCCGGGCCTGCCGGGAACGGCTCTGATCCGATGCCGGGGCTCTTTAGTGTCATGGCTGCGTCGTGGTCCCGAGGTGGGTCTGGCGTATCAGGAGTTCGCCGGGGGCACCGGAACGGAGCGCATCGTCGATGTCGTCATTGTTGGTCGGCCCCGATCGAACCGTGGACCGCGCTCGACACCGCCCGGGAATGCCTGATCTGGGCCCCGACCTGCCGGTGGCCTCATTCCGTTGCTGCCTGTCGCACGGGGCGGTTGTGAGGGTGTTCGACCGGAGTTCCGGACCGATGGTCGCGTCATCCGACTCTCGATAGATACCGCATGGTGAGACACCCGGGAGACGGGGTAAGCGCGATGCGATTCCGCTGAGCGTGCCCGGCCCGCCCGATGATGACGGAGGAACGGTCATGACCCACGAACTGCGCGGCCGCACGGTCGCGATCCTGGCCGCGGACGGGGTCGAGCGCGTCGAGCTCGACCTGCCCCGCGGCGCCCTCTACGGTGCCGGCGCCGCCGTCGAGGTGCTCTCACTGCACACCGGGTCCTTGTGGGCGCGGGAGTGGGACAAGGACCCGGCCGGCACGATCACGGTCGACCAGGAGGTCGGCAAGGCGTCGGTGAGCGACTACGACGCGCTGCTGCTGCCCGGCGGCACGGTCAACCCCGACCAGCTGCGCGCCGACCCCGCCGCGGTGGAGTTCGTGCGTGCATTCGTGGCCACCGGCAAGCCGGTCGCCTCGATCTGCCACGGCCCCTGGACCCTCGCCGAGGCCGACGTGATCCGCGGTCGGCGACTCACGTCATGGATGAGCATCCGTACCGACCTGCGCAACGCCGGCGCCGAGGTCGTCGACGAAGAGGTCTGCATCGACGGCCAGTTCACCACCAGCCGGTCCCCGTTCGACCTTCCCGCGTTCTGCGCGGCGATCGTCGAACAGTTCGCGGCCGTCCCGGCTACAGCCTGACCCACCACCGACGCCACAGCACCCGAAAACCAGGAACGGAACATACGCATGAAGGCACTCGTCTATCACGGTCCGCGCCAGGTCAGCGTCGATGAGGTCCCCGACGCCCGGATCGAGAAGCCCACCGACGTCCTGGTGAAGATCACCTCGACCAACATATGCGGGTCGGACCTGCACATGTACGAAGGCCGCACCGACTTCGAGCAGGGCCGCATCTTCGGCCACGAGAACCTCGGCGAGGTCGTCGAGGTCGGTGGCGGCGTCGACAAGATCCGGGTCGGGGACATGGTCTCCGCGCCGTTCAACGTCAGCTGCGGGCACTGCAACAACTGCGAACACGGACTGACCAACTACTGCCTGGCCGCCAACGAGCCCGGCGTAGCAGGGGGCGCCTACGGGTTCGCCGACATGGGCGGCTGGGCCGGGGGGCAGGCCGAGTACCTGCGCATCCCGTGGGGCGACTTCCAGTGCCTGCGCCTGCCCGAGGACGCCCGCGAGAAGCAGAACGACTACACGATGCTCTCTGACATCCTGCCCACCGGTTGGCACGCGGTGGAGATGTCCGGCCTGGTTCCCGGCGAGACGATCGTGATCTACGGCGCCGGCCCGGTCGGGCTGATGGCCGCCCTCTCTGCGTCGATCAAGGGCGCGGCGAAGGTGATGGTCGTCGACCGCCACCCCGACCGGCTCAAGCTGGCCGAACAGGTCGGCGCGATCCCGATCGACGATTCGAAGGGCTCCCCGGTCGACCAGGTCATGGAGCAGACCAAGGGTCGCGGCGCCGACCGCGGCGCCGAGTGCGTCGGCTACCAGGCCCATGACCCCCAGGGCAACGAGGACAACGCGCTCACGATCAACAACCTGATCGCCTCGGTGAAGTTCACCGGCGGGATCGGCACCGTCGGCGTGTTCATCCCGCAGGACCCCGGCGCCCCCGACGAGCTCGCCCAGCAGGGCAAGGCCCGGATCGACTTCGGCAGCTTCTGGTTCAAGGGCCAGCAGATGGGGTGCGGGCAGGCCCCGGTCAAACGCTACAACCGCCACCTGCGCAACCTCATCGCCGAGGACAAGATCACCCCGTCCTGGATCGTGTCCCACAACCTGACCCTCGACCAGGCGCCGGAGGCCTACCAGCACTTCGACGCCCGTGACGAGGGCTGGACCAAGGTCGTCCTCAACCCCTCCCGGCCCAGCTGAACGAGCCGGTCGAATCTCCGAAGGAGCAGACGATGAGACAGGTCGAGACAGTGGGCCTCGACGATGCCCGCAGGGTCATCGCCGCGGGCGAGCAGAGGGCCCGCGAGATCGGGTCGCCGAGCAACGTGGCGGTGGTCGACACGGGCGGGAACCTGGTCGCACACATCCGGATAGACGACGCCTGGATGGGAAGCATCGACATCTCGATCAACAAGGCGTTCACCGCGCGGGCCTTCGACACCTCCACCGGTGACCTCGCGAAGAACTCCCAGCCCGGCGGGCAGTTCTACGGCATCAGCGACTCCAACCACGGCCGGGTGATGATCTTCGCCGGAGGGTTGCCGCTGCGCGGAAGCAACGGGAACGTCGTCGGCGGGGTCGGAGTCTCCGGCGGCACCGGTGAGCAGGACCAGATCGTCGCCGAGGCCGCCATGGCCGCCCTCTAGTCAGGCCCACCAACCAGCCAGACACGTCCTATTCGGCAGCGACTGGCCGGTCTCCGGCCGACTCGTCGCCTCGCACCCGACGTGGTCGCACTGACCGACCACCTCGTCACCGAGTCGCCGCGCGCCACCGCGACGCCGACTACCCGAAAGCAACCGCTGTCGTCGTGACCGCACCCAGCATGCGACGACGTCCTTCGAAAAGGAGATGGATCATGGCTGAACCAGTGACCGTGGGGCTTCTCGTGCGTCTCGAGGCGCTACCCGGTCGAGAAGGCGACGTCGAGAACTTCCTGCAGCAGGGGCTCGGCCTCGTGCAGCAGGAGCCCGACACGGTGCGGTGGTTCGCCATCCGCTTCGGGCCCTCGTCCTTCGGCATCTACGACGCCTTTCCCGACGACTCCGGCCGCCAGACCCACCTCGCCGGCAAGGTCGGCCAGGCGCTCAAGGACAACACCGAGGTCCTGTTCGCCGAACCGACGGTCGAGCCGGTCGACGTGATCGCAGAGAAGCCGCCGGCCTGATCACCGACCGGCGTGCCACGGCGTCGGGTCGGGCCGGGGGGAAGAAGTCCCTGCGCACCCGGCATGGCGACGGGCGGCAGGGCCGCAGCGACGAATCCGAACGCCTCGACGCAGTAGATTCCCGGCTCGACCTAGGCTGGGATCTGCTCGGGACGCCGTGCGCTGCAGGAGGCCGGCCGCAGTCCTGGCGAGGCGGCGGTGCACCCGCCCGGCGAGGTCGAGGGCTAACTGAGCTGACTGCGAGGGCGCAGTCAGCTCAGGCCCCGCCGGTGGAGCAGATGTGGGCGGACCGTGGATGTCACATGTGCGCGACGTGGCCGGGGCCTCCCGTACCGAGACGGACACCCATGCAGGAGGGAGCCCGGCGGCGTGACGTCTCCGTGGTGCGGAGCGTCGGGCCTGTCGTCGCCTTTCGACCCGCTGCGGATCCTGCACAACGCCGCCCTTGCGAATCGGCGGCACACAGTGAGGAGAAGCAATGGCGGACCTCGAGCAACGAGAAGCCTCGGACACGACCGTCGAGGATCATCAACGCACTCTCGTCGTGGGCTTGCTCGTCGACCCCGACACGCCCGCGGAGATCGCCGCGAAGCTGGTCGACGACCTCCCCGAAACACTCGGTGCGCAGGTCGACTCCAACATCGTGTGGGACCTGCGAACGATGACCCACCCGGTCACCCCCGCGGTGCACGACGCCGAGGAACTGCTCGACGCGGTGGCCGACCGGACCGCGGACTCCGGGTGGGACCTCGGCGTCTATCTCACCGGTCTCCCGATCCAGCACGACGACCTCCCGATCCTGGTCGACCTCGACCACGACCGCCGTGTCGCCGGTCTCTCGCTGCCCGGGTTCGGACCGTTCCTGCAACACCGGAAGGTCCGCAACGCGGTGGTCCGCCTGGTCGCCGACCTCACCGGAACCGCCGACGCCGGGCTCGACTGGGGACGGCACCACCCGAGCCGCCTCGGACGCGCGACCGCGAGACACCTACAGCCTGTCCTCGTCGTCCATACCGGGGACGGCCGGCACACACGGCGCTACGTGACGACCCGATGGCGCGGCCGGGCTCGCCTGCTCGCCGGCATGGTGCACACCAATCAGCCCTGGCGCCTGGTCCTGGGTACGCGCACCGCGCTGGCCGCCGTCCTGGGCACCGGCGCCTACCTGACCATCACGACCTCGACGGTCTGGCTGCTGTCCACCCGCCTCGGAGTGGGCAAACTCGTCCTGACCTCCGTGGTGTCGGTCGCGCTCATGGTCGCCTGGATCATCGGCGCCCACCACCTGTGGGAACGCGCCCGCGACGAGGGCGAACAGGAGGAGACCGTGCTGTACAACTTCTCCACCGTGCTGACGTTGGGCATCGGCGTTCTGACCATGTCTGTCGCGGTGTTCGTGCTCACCCTGCTCGGGTCGTTGTTCCTCCTCGAACCCTCGGTTCTCGGCTCGAACCTGGGCCGCCCACCCGAGCTCGCCGACCACCTTCAGCTCGTCTGGCTGGCCACCAGCCTGGCCACCGTCGCCGGAGCGCTGGGTTCCGGGCTGGACAGCGAGGACGCCGTACGGCGGGCGGCCTACGGCTACCGCGAGCGTCAGCGTCGCGACGAGATCGGCCAGGACGAGGAGACCGGCGAGTCTCCGGTTTCGTCATCCTGACCAGCCCGTGGCGAGGCACCGGTTTGGACTCGATCTCGCCCGCCCACCCCCGACACGATAAGGACGCCGAGAGCTCGGGCGTTCATCGCACGAGCAACGCGGCCTGCTCGAGGTCGAGTTCGCGTTGAATACGAACGAATGCGACCTCACCGAGACCCCCTTCGTCGCGTAGAGAGAGCAGGCGGGCTCTCTCAGCGATGATCATTGCCTGGCCGTACCGCCGGTAGGTGTCCCTGGGGAGCTCCTCCGACCCGGCGGTGAGCGCCGAGCGGGGTTCGAGGAACGCACTCGGGTCGGAGTCGGCGGTCTCGGTCTGGGCCTGCAGGGTCGCCAGGATGACCACGAAGGCGAGAAAGACGATCAGATCGCGCTGAGGGAAGGCCTGTCCGTCGGGGACCACGACCGGCAGGGCGAGTACCGCGGCCAGAGTCACCGCGACGAGCAACGTGACCACGACCGCGACCGACGACACGACCACGACACGCAGCGGGTTCGACGCGGTCCCGGCGACCACCTCGCGGAGCTGCAGCCCGACCAGCAGGAACACGACGCCCTCGAGCAGCCAGGACAACGCGGTTCGGACCGACCCGGTGACGACCCGGGCACCCGGCTCCATGATCGTCGTCGCGCGATGGCCGAGGTACAGGCCGGCGGTGACCACCGCCACCAGACCGGAGGCGCCCACCACGTCGGCGGGCAGGAACGCCGCCAACGGAGCGATCAGGAAGACCACGACGTCGGTGTAGGGGTTGCGGACCCGCCGACGCACCCAGGCCACCGCCACCATCCCACCGATCACGAGCCCGCCGAGCGCACTGAACAGGAACTCCCCGGTCGCCTGGGCGAAGGACAGGCTCTCGCCGGTCACCGCGCCGACGGCGGCCGTGAGCACGGTCAGTGCCGCGGCATCGTTGAACAGGCTCTCGCCCTCCAGCAGCGCCACCACCCGGCGCGGCATGCGGATGCCACGCGCGACCGCGGTCGCGGCCACCGCATCCGGCGGCGCGACGGCGGCTCCGAGCGCAGCGATATCCGCTGCGGTGAGCCCGGCCGCTGCGCTGCGCACAGCCGTTGGTAGTGCCGATTCTGCATCCCCGGGCCTGCCGGAAACGGCTCTGGTCCGATGCCGGGGTTCTTTAGCGTCGTGGCTACGTCGTGGTCCCGAGGTGGGCCTGGCGTATCACGAGTTCGCCGCGGGCACCGGAACGGAGCGCATCGTCGATGTCGTCATCGCTAGCGGGTTCCGATCGAGCCGTGGACCACGCCACCGACCACCCGGGAGGTGAAACGATCCGACCGACCGTCGGGCCCGATCAGTACCGGATCACCGTGCTGCAGGATCGGGTCGATGGTCTGATTCGGGCCCTGCACAGCCGGGACGCGATCGGGCAGGCCAAGGGCATACTGGTCGCTCACTACGGCATCAGCGCCGACGAGGCGTTCAGGCTGCTGACCCGGGTCTCCCAACACAGCAACACCAAGATTGCCGAGCTCGCCCCCGCCTTCGTCGACAGGGTCCGCGAGAGCGGACCAGCGCTTCCGCAACAGTGCCGGATCGTGACCGAGGTTCTCGAGGACCTGCTCGCCCCGGCCGCTGGGGCCGCGGCGTGTCGTCAGGCCGCCGGCACGGTCCGAGACGAGCGTGATCGATGATGGCCGGAGAACTGCGCGCCGGACGGTGGCGGTCCTGGCCGCCGACGGGGTGGAGCGCGTCGAGCTCGGCCCGTCGCAAGGCCCTCAACGGCGCAGGGATGCCGGTTCCGGCCCTCGCCGAGGGCGCCGGCACCTTGTTCGAGCAACCCACCATCAAACCCTCTACGTGATCGCCGAGAAGCGACCGACCTGACACGTGATCGACGCCGGATGAGATCAGGCGTGACACGCAGTGGGAGTGCGCGGGGTCGGTTCCCGGCGAGTGCCTCACCGCCGTACCGAAGTGGGCGAGGTCGTCGAACCGTCCCGGCCGGGGTCGAGCCACCCCGGGCCGGCCGGACAACTGCTGCGCGCGGTCACCGTCAGCACCGTGCGGGGCTGGCGACGTAGCCCCATGAACTCGTGGCCGATCACGCTCTGGCCGGACCTCGCCGGTCTTTCAACGCCGCGGGACACGGAGGCCCGACATCCCACCGTCGACGGCCAGGTCGGTGCCGGTGAGTGAGCACATCTGTGGGTCGGCGAGGTGCACGATGGACCGGGCGACCTCGTCCATCCCGACCAGCCCACCGGTCGGTTGACGGCCGCGTAGCGACGCGTACTCGGCGTCGGGGTCGTCGGCGGCATCGAGCAGCCGACCGATCCACGGGGTGTCGACGGTGCCGGGGCATACGCAGTTGACCCGGATCCCCTCACCGACGTGGTCCGCAGCCATGGCCCGGGTCAGGGACAGCACGGCGCCCTTGCTCGCCGAGTACAGCGCCCGGTCGGGCAGCCCGGCGGTGGCCACGATGGAGCAGACGTTCACCACGGCCGCCGAGCCCGCGCGGCGTAGCGCCGGCAGCGCGGCCCGGGTGGTGCGCACCAGCCCGAGCAGGTTCACGTCGAGTACCCGCCGCCACTCGTCGAGGTCGTTGGCCTCCACCGTGCCGGCTGCGCCGACCCCGGCGTTGTTGACCAGGATGTCGATCCCGCCGAACGCCGCCACGACCTCGTCGACGGCGGCGGTGACGGAGTCGTCGTCGGTGACGTCCGCGCGCACTCCCAGCAACGGGCCGGACACGCCGCCCGGGTCGAGGTCGAGGACGGCGACCCGGGCGCCGCGCGCGGCGAACAGGGCCGCCGTCGCGGCGCCGATCCCGGAGGCACCGCCGGTGACGACGGCGGTCAGCCCGGCAAAGTCGTTCGCGAAGGAGTTGGTGGCGTCGTTCATGGCAGGGTCTGTCCTCCGTCGACGTGCCAGGACTGCCCGGTGACGAACCGGGTGGCGTCCGAGGCGAGTACCAGGGCCAGGTCAGCCACGTCCTGGGGTGTGGTGAGGCGCCCCATCGGGATGCCGGTGCGGTACTTCGCGGGGTCACCGTGGATCTGGCGCTCGGGGCCGACGCCGAGCTTGCGCCACTGGACGCGTTGCAGCTCGGTGTCGCACGAGCCCGGGCAGAGCGTGTTGACCCGGATGCCCTCGCCGGCGAGCTCGAGGGCCAGGCAGCGGGCCATCATGTCGGTGGCCGCCTTGGACGCGCAGTAGGCGCCCAGGTCCATCCGTGGGGTGCGGGCGCAGTTCGAGGTGACCACGACGATCGAGCCCGGCCCGCCGCGGGCCCGCATGTGTCCCGCGGCGGCGCGCACGGACAAGAACGCCGCCCGGGTGTTGACGGCGAACTGGGCGTCCCAGTCGTCGATCCCGGAGCTGACCAGGTCACCGGCCCGCAGGATGCCGGCGTTGTTGACGAACACGTCGGGGGCGCCGAGCTGCTCGACGACCTCGGTGAACGCCCGCTCCACGGCGGCGGCCTCTGTGAGGTCGGCCGACACCGGCACGCCGCCGATCTTCCCCGCGACCAGCTGCGCGCCGTCGGCGTCCTTGTCGATCACGGCGACCTGGGCTCCGGCGTCGGCCAGCGCCGTCGCGATGGCCTGGCCGATGCCGCGGGCCGCGCCGGTGACGGCGGCGGTGCGGCCGGTGAGATCGAGTGCGGTCACGGCGTGACCTCCACAGGGGTGTCATCGATGCGGGTGTGGTCGGCGTAGCGGGCGCGGATCGTGAGCAGCGACAGCAGGCTGATCACGGCGGTGACGGCGAGCAGCGTGGCCATCGGCCAGGACGCGTTGTCGTAGCTGATCAGCAGGGCGCTGGCCACGAGCGGGACGAGTCCGCCGAGCATGCCGCCGATCTGGTAACCGAGTGACGCACCCGAGTAGCGCAGCGCCGGCGGGAACGTCTCCGAGTACAGCGCCGCCTGCGGCCCGTACATCAGCGGGTGCCCGATGCCCATGATCACGATGACGCCGAGGAACAGCAGCGGCGTCGACATCGTCTCGATCAGCCAGAACAGCGGGAACGCGAACACCGCCACCAGGATCGCCCCGGCCGCGAACACCGGGCGCCTGCCGACCCGGTCGGACAGCGCGCCGAACAGCGGCACCGTGCCGCACATGAGCAGCGCAGCGACCAGGACGGCGGCCAGGAAGGTGCCGCGCGGGATGCCCAGGTGTGAGGTGGCCCAGGACAGGCCGAGCACGGTGACCAGGTAGAAGACGGTGTTGATCACGATGAACGCGCCGGCGGCGCCGAGCACGCTGCCCGGGTGCTTGGCCAGTGCGTCGCGGACCGGCAGCCGGGCGGTGTCACCGGCGGCCTGCATCTGTGCGAACACCGGGGACTCCATCAGCCGCAGCCGCACGACGAGCCCGACGATGATCAGTACCGCGCTGGCCAGGAACGGTATCCGCCAGCCCCAGGACAGGAAGTCCTCGTCGGGCAGCACGCTCACCGCGGAGAAGGCCGCGGTGGAGAGCACCAGCCCGAGCGGGCTGCCGACCTGCGGCCACGACCCGTACAGGCCGGCCTTGCCCGGCGGTGCATGCTCGACGGCCATCAGCACCGCTCCGCCCCACTCGCCGCCGACGGCGACGCCCTGGATGAACCGGAGCGCCACGATGAGGATCGGGGCCAGGACGCCGATCTGCGCGAAGCCGGGAACGAGACCCATCGCCAGTGTGCCGAGGCCCATCGCGAGCAGCGAGATGACCAGCATCTTCTTGCGGCCGACGCGGTCGCCGAAGTGGCCGAACACGATGCCACCGAGCGGGCGGGCTGCGAAGCCCACCGCGTAGGTGGACAGCGCCGCGAGCAGGCCCGCGGCCGGTGAGAACTCGGGGAAGAACAGCCGCGGGAACACCAGCGCCGCGGCGGTGCCGTAGATGTAGAAGTCGTACCACTCGACGGTGGTACCGATCAGGCTGGCGAAGGCGACCTTGCCGCTCTGCCGCCGGCTTCCCGGCGGGGCGTGTACTGCGCTCACTGACGTCTCTGTCATGGCACTGGACCTCTTGTCGGTGGTGTCAGGGGGTGGGTGCGGGATGGGTTCTGGGCGCCAGCGCGGCGTCGAACGCGCTCGTGATGGCCTCGCGGGCCTTGCCGGCCCGGGCGGCGTCGCCGAGCACGAGCACCTCGGTGCCCGGCTCGAGGGGGAGACGGCGGGCCAGTGCGGCGCCGCGTCCGGTGCGCAGCCGGTAGTAGAGGCTGTCGCGGACCCGGGCCGAGGCGAACAGCCGGGCGGCGGCCCCGGAGCGGGCGGCGCGGGTGCGCAGCAGGCGGGGGACCACGGCGCCGAGCCCGAACCGGTAGTCCGCGCCGGTGGCCACCGCGACCAGGTCGGCCCCGCGCAGGTCGTCGCCGGTGGCCTCCGAGCCGTAGCGGAACCGGACGCCTCCGAGCCGACAGGCCCGTTCGAGCTCGCCGATGTAGGCCTCGAACGTCGGTTCGGCCGCGGCGACGTCGTTGAACCGGGGCGCGAGCCCGGTGAGCCGGAACGCCCCGCCGGCGCGATCCGCCTTGTCGATCACGGTGACGTCGTTGCCCGCGGCGACCAGCGAGGCGTAGCTCAGCCCGGCCGGTCCGGCGCCGAGGACCACGATCCGCCGGCTCTGCGGTGCGCTCGTGCCGGCGTAGACGTTCTCGCGACCGGTCGCCGGGTTCACCACGCAGGACAGCTGGGCACCGGAGCGCATGTTCGTGATGCAGTGGTTGCAGGCCAGGCAGCGCCGGACCGGAGCCCCGGCCTGTGCCTTGACCACCCAGTGCGGGTCGGCGATCAGCGGTCGGCCCAGGGCCACGACGTCGAGCTTGCCGTCGGCCACGGCGCGGGCGGCGAGGTCGGGATCGCCGAGCCGCCCGACCCCGATCACCGGGACGTCGACGAGCCGCTTCATCCGGGCCGCGTACTCCACGAACGTCGCCGCGGGGTAGGCCATCGGCGGGATCATCCGCTCGGCGGCCGGCAGCGAGCGGTAGTGCCCGGCGGTCACGCTGACCGCGTCGGCGCCGTCCCGCTCGGACCACCGGCCGACCTGTATGCCCTCGTCGGCGGTGAGCCCGCCCGGGAAGAAGTCCTCCACCCCGATCCGGAAGATCACCGGCAGGCCCGGGACCTCGGACTTGATGCGGCGCAGGATCTCCAGGCCGAACCGGGCCCGGTTCTCCAGCGATCCGCCGTAGCAGTCGGTGCGGGTGTTCTCCAGCGGGGACAGGAACTGCGAGATCAGGTAACCGTGCGCGCCGTGCAGCTCCACCATGTCGAACCCGGCCCGCTGCGCGCGGGCCGCGGCGGCCACGTACGCGTCGACCGTCTCGCGGATCCGGGCCGGCGACATGGCCTCCGGGACGGCGATCTCGCTCTCCACCTCGAAGACCGGGGTGGGTACGGCCGACGGCGCCACGGGGGTGGTGCCGGAGACCGCGGACCGGGCCCGGCTGCCGCCGTGCCCGAGCTGGATCGACGCGCGCGCCCCGGCCTCGTGGACCGTCTCGACGAGCCTGCGCAGGCCGGGCAGGAACATGTCGTCGTAGATGCCCAGCTCGCGGAAGCGGTGCTTGCCGGCGATCTCGGGGGAGGCCATCTCGACGGTCACCAGCCCGACACCGCCCTCGGCGCGGGCCCGGTAGTAGGCGAGCGTCGCGTCGGTGACGTACCCGGCGTCGTCGGCGAGGCGGGTGGTCATCGAGGGCAGCAGGGTCCGGTTGCGGAGCCGGACGCCGCCGATCTCGATCGGGTCGAACAGGCCGGCTCGCTCACCCACGGGGCAGCTCCGCCCGCTCGACGGCGGCCCGCAGCATCGCCTGCTCGGTGTCGGGCACCGGCTGCAGCGGTGGCCGGACGTGCGCGGCGTCGATCCGGCCCAGCTGCGCCAGCGCGACCTTCATCCGGTTGTGCCCGTCCAGGAACGGGTCGGCGTAGCAGGCCTCGGCGAAGGGCTGGATGCGGTCCCAGACCCGGCGGGCCTCGGTCAGGTCCTGCTTCTCCACGGCCCGGAACAGCTCCACCTGCAGGTCCACCACGACGCTGCCGTGCCCGGAGAGGATCCCGTCCGCGCCCAGCACGAGCGAGGCGAGAAGCGAACGGCTGAAGCTGGACAGCACCGAGACCGGTTTGTCCAGCGCCCGCAGCGCCCGCAGGTTGCGCTCGTAGACGACGATGTCGTTCGACCACTCCTTGACCGCGACCACGTTGTCGATCTCGGAACAGACCCGGACCAGGGCGTCGGTGCCCAGCCGCAGCCCGGACGTCGCCGGATAGACGAACGCGATCATCGGTAGCGATGTGGCGTCGGCGATCGTGGCGTAGTGCCCCACCGCCATCTCCGGCCGCAGCTGGGCGCCGCCGTCGAACACGACCGTGGGAAACACGAGCAGGCCGTCCGCCCCCGCCGCCTCGGCGTCCGCGGCGATCCGCGCGGCCTTCGCGGACCCGTCCTGGTAGACCCCGGAGATGACCGGGACCCGTCCGGCGACCTCGTCGAGGACGATGTCGAGCTGGCGGCGCTGCTCGTCGGCGGTCAGCGTGGCCACCTCCGACGCGTGCGCGTTGGTCGTGATGCCCGCGACGCCCTCGACGTCGAGCAGGGAACGCAGATGGCGGCGCAGATTGTGCTCGTCGATCTGCAGGTCCTCGGTGAACGGGAGCAGATGCGCCGGGATCACACCGCGGAAGGAGACCATCGTCGGTCCCGTCCTCTCTTCGTCGGTTGCGCCTCTCCTCGTCGGATCGGCGATGAGACGACGCTAGGCCCGGGTTCGGCGCGGGTGGAAATGCCGATCCAGCACCACTTATGCTCCCGACGCATGAGTGAGATGCGGGCCGAGCACGGCGTGGAGATGAGGCATCTGCGCGCGTTCGTGGCCGTCGCACGGGAGCGCAACTTCACCCGCGCCGCGCAGAACCTGCAGATCACCCAGCCCGCCATGAGCCGCACCGTCGCCTCCCTGGAGCGTCTGGTCGGCACGGCGCTGCTGGTGCGGAACCGCCGCACGGTGGCGCTCACCGCGGCCGGTCAGCAGTTCCTGCCGCATGCGCATCGCGTGCTGGCCGTGCTCGACGAGGCGGTCGGCGCGGCGACCGGAGGGTCACCCGTCCTGAGGGTCGGGTTCACCTGGGGCTCCACGGCCGAGTACACGGCGCCGATCGTGCGGGACTTCGAGCGCGCCCATCCGGGGGTGACGGTGGAGATCCGGCGATACGACGACACGGTGGCCGGGCTCGACGACGGCCGCACCCACGTGGGTTTCCTGCCGGGCGACCCCGGGGACCCCCGGTTCGGGACGCTGGTGCTGGCCGACGAACCGCGCGTCGTGGCCCTTCCGGCCGATCACCCGCTGCTGTCCGGCGAGGAGGTCGTGCTGGCCGACCTCGCGGGCGAGACGATCGTGATCAACGTGGTTTCCGGCACGACCACGCTCGAGCTGTGGGAGTCGACCCGGCGACCGGACACCGTCGTGCGGGTCCGCAACGTCGACGAGTGGATGGAGGCGATCGCCGCGGGCCGGGGTGTCGGGCTGACACCGGCCTCCACCGGACGGCTCTACACCCACCCGCAGATCCGCTACCGCCTCGTCGCGGACTCGCCGCGGGTGCCGATCACGCTGGCCTGGCCGCGGCTGGCCGCGCATCCGCTGGTCGCGGCGTTCGTCGCCAGTGCCGAGCGGATGCGGTATCGGTGAGATCGGTGACGACACCTAGCCGAGGTTCCCGCGACCGTTGTCGACGGCGTGGCTGAAGGCGTGCTCCGGTATCGGATTGGATCAGACGCCGGCCGCCGCATGCGGGCGCAGGCCCGGCATTCCGGCGGGGCTGCCGTGCGGGATCCACTGCGCAAGAAGGTCCCGGCCGAACAGCTCGTCGACGATCATGAAGCCCGCGCCGGTCGGGCCCGACCGCTCACCCAGCGACGTCCGCACGATCTGCAGGTCGCGCGTGGCCAGCGGCAGCGACCGTCGGTAGACCGACTGCCGGACGCTGGCCAGCAGCAGGTCGCCGGAGGCTCCGACCCGCCCGCCGAGCAGGATCGTCGACGGGTTGAAGAAGTTGACCACTGCGGCCACCGTGTCGCCGACCAGGCGGCCGGCCCGAGACAGCAGCTCCACCGCCACCGGGTCGCCGAACTCGGCGGCGAGCACGACGTCGGCCGGGGTGATCTCGCCGGCCCGGGCCAGCCGCGCGACCAGGTGCTCGCCCCGGCCCTGCAGGGCGGCGGCTGTCGCGTCCCGGGCCAGAGCCGCGCCGCCGACCAGCGCTTCCAGGCAGCCGACGTTGCCACAGCGGCAGAGCACCTGTTCGGCACCGGGCACCGAGCCGGTCAGCCCGACGTGTCCGATGTCGCCCGCCGAGCCCTGCGCGCCGCGGTGCAGACGTCCGCCGGAGATCAGCCCGGCCCCGATCCCGGTACCGATCTTGACCAGCACCAGGTCGGGGGAGCCGGCCACCCGGCCCGCCCGGTACTCGCCCAGCGCCATCAGGTTGACCTCGTTGTCCACGAACGCGGGCGCGTCGTAGCGCGTGGCCAGCCGGTCGCGGACCGGGTAGGCGTCCCACCCCGGCATGATCGGTGGCGCTACCGGACGCCCGGATGCGAACTCGACCGGTCCGGGTACCCCGAGTCCGACACCCCAGACGGCGGGGGTGTCCCGCCCGGCGAGCAGCTCGTCGAACAGGCCCTCCACCCGGCTCAGGGTGGCCTCCGGCCCGGCGGCGATGTCCCAGTCGCAGCCTCGGTGGGCGATCAGGCGCCCGCTCAGGTCGGCCACGCCGGCGTCGAACCCGGTCGCCCCGAGCGAGGCCACCAGCAGCACCCCCGCATCGGCAACGAAGCGCAGTTCGCGCGGCGCCCGACCGCCGGTGGACACCCCGAGGGGGCCCTCGGTCACCAGGCCGGCTGCCTCCAGCTGCCCGAGCCGCTGTGAGATGACCGTGCGCCCGAGCCCGGAGCGCAGCGCCAGTTCCGGGCGCGTCCGGGCGCGCCCGGAACGAACCAGGTCGAGCACGGTGACCAGCGTGTCCAGCTGGTCCGGCGCCACACCCTGTACGGATGCTCCCACTCGGTGGTCCTCCTCGTTCCGCGTCGTTCCGGACTTCTGAGATTAGTCCATTGACTTCTGTGCAAATCAAACCGTACGGTCGCCGTATCGATCGGAAGTGCGGCGCTGCTGCCGCACGGTGAGGAGGTGGGCCGTGCGCCTCGGCTATCACTCGATCACCTGGGGCGGCGTCACCGGCGCCGCCGGCGGGGTGACCAGCGTGAAGGATCTCGTCTACCGCGTACCGGGGGACATGCACCGGGCCCTGCGCGAGATCTCCGCGGCCGGCTACCGGGGTGTCGAGATGTTCGACGGGAACGTGCGCGAGTTCGCCGAGTTCGCTGACGACGACGCCGCCTCGCTGCCCCGGTTGCTCGACGAGACCGGCCTGTCGTTGGTCGGGGTCTACACGGGCGCGAACTTCGTCTACCCGGACATCCTGGCCGACGAGCTGCACCGGGTGCGCCGGGCCGCCGAGGCCGCGGCCCGGTTCGGAGCCGGGCAGCTGGTGGTCGGCGGTGGCGCACCGCGTGCGGACGGGATCGCCGAGGGCGACCACGACCGGCTCGGCCAGGCCCTCGACACGGTGGACGGGATCGCGGCCGAGCACGGCCTGTCCGCCTGCTACCACCCGCACCTGGGGACGATCGGCCAGTCCCCGGAGCAGGTCGAGGCCGTCTTCGAGCGATCCTCGATCGGCTTCTGCCCGGACACCGCGCACCTGGCCGCCGGCGGTGGTGACCCGGCCGCGATGATCCGCCGGTACCGCGACCGGATCCGGCACGTGCACCTCAAGGACCTCGGGGCCGACGGTGCCACGTTCCTGCCGCTGGGCCGCGGCGAGCTCGATCTGGACGGCGTGCTCGCCGCCGTCGCCGATTCCGGCTACGACGACTGGCTGGTCGTCGAGCTGGACTCGTACGACGGCGACCCGGCCGAGGCCGCCCGGATCAGCCGCGCCTGGCTCGACGGTGCGCTGGACCGGGCCGGGCTGACCGTGACGACGAGCTGAGCCAGGGACGACGAGCTGAGCCAGGGACGACGAGCTGAGCCAGGGACGACGAGCTGAGATGGAGGAACCGATGGGGGACAGGCTCCGCGCCGGGATCATCGGCGCCGGGTTCATCGGCGGCGTGCACGCGCACGCCGTCCGGGCGGCCGGCGGCGAGGTGACCCGGGTCGCGGCATCGCGCCCGGACCGGTCGGAGGAGGCCGCGGCCCGGCTCGGCGCCCACGCCGGCGCACCGAGCGGCGAGGCCGTGATCGACGCCGACGACGTCGACGTGGTGCACCTGTGCACCCCGAACTCGACGCACGTCGCGCTGGCCCGCCGCGCGCTGGCTGCGGGGAAGCCCGTGATCTGCGAGAAACCGCTGGCCACGACGCTGGCCGATGCGCAGGCGCTGGCCGCCGCAGCCGACGGGCTGGTCGCGACGGTCCCGTTCGTCTACCGCTTCTACCCCGCGGCCCGGGAGATCCGGGCCCGGGTGGCGGCCGGCGAGGCGGGCCCGCTGCACCTTCTGCACGGCGCCTACCTGCAGGACTGGCAGGCCGCCGGGGCCCCGGCCGGCTGGCGCGGCGACGCCTCCGAGGGCGGCGCGCACCGCGCGTTCGCCGACGTCGGCGTGCACTGGTGCGACCTGGTCGAGTTCACCAGCGGGCACCGGATCACCCGCCTGCTCGCCGCGACCGCGGGCGGGGGCACGGCCACCACCGTGCAGTTCGAGACCGACACCGGCGCCACCGGCTCGGTCGTGGTCAGCCAGACCGCGCTCGGCCGGCGCAACGCCCTGCGGATCTCCCTCGACGGCGAGGGGGCGGCGTACCGCTTCGACCAGGAGGACCCGGAAGCGGTGCGGATCGGCGGTACCGACGGCGACCGGACCGTGCACCGCGGCTCGCCCGCGTCCTCCGGGGCCGCGGCGCGCTACTCGCTGCTCCCGCCCGGGCACCCGCAGGGCTACCAGGACTGCTTCAACGCGTTCGTGGCCGACACCTACGCCGCGGTCCACGGCGACGCACCGGACGGGCTGCCCACGTTCGCCGACGGCCTGCGCGCCGCGGCACTGACCGACGCGGTGATCCGCTCGTCGGACGCCTCGACCTGGGTGGAGGTGCCCTCGTGAAGCTCGGAATGCTCACCGCCTGCCTGCCCGACCAGCCGCTGGAGCAGATCGCGGCCTGGGCCGCCGGAGCGGGCTACGAGGCCCTCGAGGTGGCGGCCTGGCCGGCGATCGGCGACCGCCCGTTCACCGCCAGCCATCTCGACGTCGCCTCGTTCGGCGAGCGCGAGGCGGACGCGACCCGCGCCCTGTTCGAGCGGTCCGGCCTGACGCTGAGCTCGCTGGCGTTCTACGACAACAACCTGCACCCCGACCCGTCCGAGCGCGCCGCGGTGCACGCCCACCTCGCCGCCTGCATCGACGCCGCCGCGCTACTCGGCTGCCCGACCGTCGGCACGTTCGTCGGGCGCCACCCCGGCCGGACGGTCGCGCAGAACCTGCGCGACGCCGAGGAGATCTTCCCACCACTGGTCGAGCGGGCCGGCGAACACGGCGTCAAGCTGATCGTCGAGAACTGCGTGATGGAGGGCTGGCACCCGGACGGCTACCCGGGCAACCTCGCCTACTCCCCGGAGCTGTGGGAGTGGATGTTCTCGCTCGGGCTCTACCTGAACTACGACCCGAGCCACCTGATGTGGATGGGCATCGACCCGGTCGAGGCGCTGAAGCCCTACGTGGACCGGATCCCGCACGCACAGGCCAAGGACATCCAGCTCTTCCCGGAGCGCCGCAACCGCTACGGCTGGCCGGGCAAGGCCGTCGCGCGCGAAGACCCGTTCGACGTCGGCTGGTGGCGCTACCGGGTGCCCGGCCTCGGCGACGTGGACTGGCGCCGGGTCGTCGACACGCTCTTCGAGGGCGGCTTCGACGGCGTGCTCTCGGTCGAGCACGAGGACCCGGTCTGGGGTGGGACCGAGGACCGGATCCACACCGGCCTGCAGGTCGCCCACCGCACCCTGCGGCCGCTGATCGTGGCGTGAGGAGAGAAGTGCGCTACACCGCAGAGATCCTGCCCTACCACGACTACCCGCTCGAGGTGGCGATCCGCGAGCTCGCCGGGCTCGGGTTCACCGAGGTCAACCTGTGGTCCTCGGCCGCGCCGCTGGCCCACCACGTGACCCCGGGCGACGACCCGTCGGCGATCCGCGCGGTGCTCGACCGCTACGGCGTGCGCCCCTGCGGCCTGACGATGTACGGGAAGACGCAGGACGAGATGCTCGAGCGCATCGAGTTCGCCCGCGACCTCGGCATCGACACCGTGATCTTCGACTGCGAGGCCAACTACCCCGACTTCGTCGCGAAGTTCCTCCCCACCCTGGTGGAGGCCGCCGCCCGCAACGGCGTCCGGATCGCCGTGGAGAACCACCTCACCGTGCCGTTCAACGCCGACTTCGAGTCCGGTCACGGCGAGGAGCAGCGCTGGGACGAAGGCGTCGACACACTCGCGCAGATCAAGCGGTTGGTGCGCGACATCGACCACCCGAAC
The DNA here is from genome assembly GCF_004217185.1 of Pseudonocardia sediminis. Lineage (NCBI taxonomy): Bacteria > Bacillati > Actinomycetota > Actinomycetes > Pseudonocardiales > Pseudonocardiaceae > Pseudonocardia > Pseudonocardia sediminis. The sequence goes on from NZ_SHKL01000001.1 coordinate 2,783,067, forward strand.
CTCGGGATCTGCCTCGCCCCGCCACACCTGTGGGTCATGCAGGAGGGCATCAGCGAGGCCATCATGTGGCTCGCCGAGCGCCGGAAGCTCTTCTACTACTACATCTGGGACATCGACCGGGCCTACCGCCACGGCGTCGACGGTCTGAACTTCGGGGCGGGGGAGCAGCAGCTGCCCCGCGTCGGCGGCACCCTCGACCACGCCGTCCCGCTCGGGACGCTCGCCCGCGTCGGCTACTCCGGCCCCGCCAGCCTCAAGTGCCACGGTACCGGCGGCTGGCCCCTGCACCACATCACCGACGAACTGGCCAAGGCCGACGCTTACGTGCGTTCGTGCCTGCCGCGCTGAGGGGGAAGACCTTTGTCCGAGATCGACAGCTACGGCGGCTCGACCCGCTGGACCTTCGACGCCACCGGGGCGTTCCGGCTCGACCGCGACGGCGGCCGGTGGTGGCTCGTGGACCCGCTGGGCAACGGCTTCCTGTCCGTCGGCCTGAACCACATCGACGACTCCGACCTCAAGTACCCGCACAACCTGGAGGTCTGGCAGAAGCGCTACGGCGGCTCGCGGGAGCGCTGGATCTCCGAGGGCGTCGTCGCCGACCTACGCAACTGGGGCTTCAACTCGATCGGCTGGACCCAGCAGTACATCGGCGGCGGCTGGCGCGAGAGGTTCGACTGGTCGCAGATCGTGGTCGTCGAGCACGGGTCGCAGTGGACGGTGGCCGACCTGGAGGCCGCCGGGATGCCCTACATCATCCAGATGCGCCTGGCGGAGAACGAGAACTGGAACGGCCGCCCGTACTACCCGGACGTCTTCGACGCCGACTTCGACGACCACTGCGCCTACCTCGCGCGCAGCATCTGCGTGGACGCCGCGGCGAGCAAGAACCTCATCGGCTACTCGTTCGTCGACGCCCCGCTGTGGTTCCGCCACCCCGCGGGCGCGGACTGGCCCGGCCTGGAGGGCCTCGAGGGCGACAAGCGCGACGCGAAGCTCTTCGAGATCGCCGGCCGGTACTACGAGACGATCCACCGCCACATCCGCACCTACGACCCGCACCACCTGATCCTGGGCGACCGCTACAACGGCGACAACGAGCTGCCCGAGGTGGTGCTCGAGGCCGCGAAGCCCTACATCGACGTGCTGTCCGTGCAGTACTACCCGGGCAACGACCAGGCCTCGCGCGACCACATGATCACCCACGCCCGCGGCCTGTACGAGCGCGTCGGCAAGCCGATCCTCATCCCCGACATCGGCAACTGGACCGCTACCGAGCTCAACCCCCAGCGCACGATGGACGGCGTCCCGGACCAGGCCACTCGCGCCCGCCACTACATCGACACGTTCACCGACCTGGTGCGCGAGCCGTGGCTCCTGGGCTGGCACTGGTGCGGCTACGTCGAGAACCTCTCGCGCGGGTGGGGCATGAAGGACCCGTGGGACGAGCCGTACGGCGAGTACGTCGACCCGATCGCGGACTTCAACCGCCACGTCTACGACCTGCTCTGAGAGGGAAGCCCATGAGAATCGTCGACCACAACGGGGACCTCGTCCGTCACGGCCGGGCCACCGTCAACGGCGTGCGTCTGCACTACCTGACCGCGGGTGAGGGCGAGCCCGTCCTGCTCCTGCACGGGGTGCCCAAGACCTCCTACCACTGGCGGCACGTGATCCCGCTCCTGACGCCGCACTACCAGGTGGTGGTGCCGGACATGCGCGGGCTCGGGGACTCCGAGCACGCCGACGGCGGCTACGACATGGCGAACGTGGCCGAGGACTTCGCCGAGCTGATGACCGAGCTCGGGCACGACCGTTTCCGGGTGGTCGGTGAGGACTGGGGCGCCGCCGCGGCCTACCAGCTCGCCGCCCGCCATCCCGACCGCGTGCAGCAGCTGGTCTACCAGGAGATGATCCTTCCCGGCTTCGGGCTGGAGGACTACTCCTTCCTGACCCCGGACAACGTGCGCAGCTACGTCTGGCTCTGGCACATCAACTTCTACTCGGTGCCCGAGTTCCCGGAGATGCTCATCAGCGGGCACGAGCGGGAGTACTTCTCCTACTTCATGAAGCACGAGACGCACGACCCGTCGGCGATCACACCGGACGCTCTCGACGAGTACGTGCGCTGCTACTCCTCGCCCGGCGGCGTGAAATGCATGTGCGAGATCTACCGGGCCACGCTCACCGACGGCGACCAGAACAAGGAGTCCGCGAAGACCCGGCTCCCGATGCCGGTGCTGGCCGTGGGCAGCGAGCACTTCATCGGCGCCGACAACGAGCGGCAGATGCGCGAGGTCGCCGACGACGTGCGTGCGGAGATCCTGCCGTGGGGCCATCAGCTCGCCGAGGAGTCGCCCGACGAGCTGGCCGGGCACTACCTGCGCTTCTTCGCCGGGGAGCTGTAGAGATGGCGACGTTCGCAGTCCGCGACGGGCGGCTGGTCGACCCGGACGGGGAACCGTTCCTGTCCCTGGCCCTGAACCACGTGGACGAGACCAACCTCAAGTTCCCGTACAACCTCGACATCTGGCGGGAGCGCTACGGCTCCCGCGAACGTTGGATCGCCGACGGGGCCGTCGCCGACCTGCGGAACTGGTCGTTCAACACGCTGGGCTGGACGCAGGAGTACGTCGCGGGCGGCTGGGGTGAGGCGCTGGACTGGTTCGGCGACCCGATCGACCTCAAGCACTCCACCCCGTGGTCGGCCGCCGAGCTGCGCGGGGCGGGCATCCCCTACGTCGCGCAGGTGCCGGTGCAGGAGATCGAGGACTGGAACAACTACCCCGCGTTCCGGCCCATGGACCCTGCTCACGGAGGCGACGACTTCGCGGTCTGGTGCGACTACCTCGCGCGCAGCATCGCTGCCGAGCACGCCGACTCGCCCGACCTGCTCGGCTACTTCCTCGTCGACATCCCGGCCTGGCTGCCGCACGCCTCTGGCGCCGACTTCGCCGAGCTGCGCGGCCTCGACCCGGCCGAACGGGAGAGGCAGCTCTACGACGTGGCGAGCCGCTACTACGAGACGATCGTGACCGCGATTCGCCGCTACGACCCCGACCACCTGATCCTCGGCGACCGGTTCAACGGCAACAAGGGCATCCCCGAGCCGGTGCTGCGGGCGATGGAGCCCTTCGTCGACGTGCTGTCGGTGCAGTACTTCACCGAGCCGACCGAGGAGTCCCGCACGCAGCTGCGCGCGGACCTCGCGCGCTGGCGCGAACAGTGCGGGGGCAAGCCTGTGATCGTCGCCGACGTCGGCAACTGGACGCCCACCGAGCTCAACCCGCACCGCGAGGGGCTGCCTGATCACGCCGCGCGCGGCGTCGACTACGGCGCGGCCCTGGACGCCGTGCGGAACGAGCCGTGGTTCGCGGGCTGGCACTGGTGCGGCTACGTCGAGAACACCGGCGGTCGCGGGTGGGGTGTGAAGGATCCCTGGGACGAGCCCTACCGCGACCTCACCGACGCGATCACCGAACACAACCGCCGCGCGCTCGCGCAGCACGGGAAGGACTGACATGGGGCAGCTCGACGGCAAGGTCGCCGTGATCACCGGCGGCGGGCGCGGGCAGGGCCGGTCCCACGCGATCCGGCTGGCCCAGGAGGGCGCCGACATCGTCGTCTGCGACATCACGCAGCAGGTGGCCACCGTCCCGTTCCCGACGGGGCGGCCCGGTGACCTGGACGAGACCGTCGCCGCGGTGGAGAAGCTCGACCGGCGCTGCGTCGCAATCGAGGCCGACGTCCGGAAGACCGCGGACATGAAGCGCCTCGCCGACACGGCGATGAGCGAGTTCGGACGCATCGACATCCACCTGGCCAACGCCGGGATCCTCAGCCTGTCGGAGAACACCTGGGAGCTCACCGACGAGGCCTGGGACGACATGATCGACATCAACCTGACGGGCGTGTTCAAGTCCTGCCGCGCCGTCGTCCCGCACATCCGCGCGGGCGGCAACGGCGGCACGATCCTCATCACGTCGTCGATCGCGGGCCTGCGCGCGGTCGCCGGCTGCACCCACTACACGGCGGCCAAGCACGGCATCGTCGGCCTGATGCGGACGCTGGCGCGCGAGCTGGCGCCGGAGTCGATCCGGGTCAACACGATCCACCCGACGGGTGTCGGCTCGCCGATGTCGAACAACGACTACTTCCCGCAGTGGCTCACCGAGCACGAGGAGCTCGGCAACGCCATGCGCTTCAACCTCATGCCGGTGGACGCACTGCCCGAGCGCGACGTGTCCGACGTCGTCGCCTTCCTCTGCTCCGACGCGGGCAAGTGGATCACGGGGACGACCGTGCCGATCGACGCCGGCTTCATGCTCAAGTAGGACGGAACGGAGATCGCCCATGGGCACCTACGACATGACCGACCACGCCGGACAGCGGCTCACCCACGGCCGCCCCGAGGTCAACGGCGTGAACATCCACTACGCGATGGGTGGCTCCGGCGACCCGGTGATCCTGCTGCACGGCGTGCCGAAGACGATGTTCTTCTGGCGCAAGGTGATCCCGCTGCTCACCCCGCACCACACCGTCGTCGCGGTGGACTGCCGCGGCTACGGCGACTCCGAGCGGCCGCAGACCGGGTACGACACGCAGACGATGGCGCAGGACGTCGTCGCGCTCGCCGACCACCTGGGCTTCGAGCGCTTCCGGATCGTCGGGGAGGACTGGGGCGCCGCCATCGGCTACGCGGTGGCCGCGTTCCATCGCGACCGCGTGGAGCAACTGGTGTTCCAGGAGATGCTCCTGCCGGGGCTCGGGTACGGCAGCGACGACGTCGCGGGCCGTACCCGGACCTTGAAGAAGGAGGACACCCGCACGATGTGGCACCTGGACTTCTTCAACGTGCCGCACTACCCCGAGATGCTCATGCCCGGCCGGGAGCGCGAGTTCTGGTCGTTCTTCATGAAGCGCGAGATGTACGACCCGAGCGCGGCCACCGACGAGGACGTCGACGAGCAGGTCCGCTGGTTGGAGTCGCCGGGCGGCACCCACACGATCCTCGAGGTGTACCGGTCCAACGACCTCGACGGGGAGCAGAACGCACCCCAGTTCGAACACAAGCTGACCATCCCGGTCCTGGCCGTCGGCGGCGAGGCGTTCTTCGGCGACGAGGTCCGCCACCAGATGGAGCCGGTCGCGCAGGACGTCCGCAGCGTCGTCATCGAGCGGTGTGGACACAACCCGTCCCTGGAGCGGCCCGACGAGCTGGCGCGGACCTACCTGGAGTTCTTCGGGAAGCCGGCGGGGGCATGAACAACCTCGCGGAGATGACCGGCACCGCTCTGCTGGAGACCGGCGTCCGGATGCACTACTACGAGGCCGGGGCCGGCGACGACGTCCTCGTGCTGCTGCACGGCTGGCCCGAGACCTCGTGGCAGTGGCGCCACGTCATCCCGCTCTTCGCGGACGCGGGCTACCACGTCGTCGCGCCGGACTACCGCGGCGCGGGCAACACCTCCCGGCCGCGGCTGGATCTCGGCCGCGCCGTGGACCCGCGCGTGGAGGACCTGCCCAGCGGCGGCTACACGAAGCGGGCAATGGCCGAGGACATCCACCAGCTGCTGCACGACCACCTGGGCCTGACCGCACCCGCCTTCGTGCTCGGTCACGACCTCGGTGGCCAGCTCGCCACCGCGTACGCCCTGCGCTACCCGGGCGACACCCGGGCCATGGGCTACGGCGAGGCTCCGCTGCCGGGCACAGAGGTGCACGACCGCATGAAGAACGACCCCACGCTGTTCCATTTCGCGTTCCACACGATCCTGGACCTGCCCGAGGCGCTGACCGCAGGGCGCGAGCGCTGGTACCTGCAGCACTTCTACGACAAGCTCGGCTTCCGTCCCACCGCGGTGGACACCGACCACTTCGCCACCGCCTACGCCGAACCGGGCGCCATGCGTGCCGGCTTCGACCTCTACCGCGCGTTCGAGCAGGACGCCGCAGACACCCGTGCTGCGCTCGCGGCTAACGGGAGGCTCACGATGCCGGTACTCGGCCTCTACGGGCAGGTCAGCCTGTTCAGCGCGGTCACCGAGGAGATGGGCCGCGAGGTCGCCGAGAACGTCACGGTCGAGTCCGTTCCCCGGTCGGGGCATTGGATCGCCGAGGAGAACCCCGAGGCGCTGGTCGAGATCGTCACCCGGTTCGACCGCGCCACGAAGGAGCAGTAGATGCTGGAGATCACCGACCACACCGGCGCCGCTGTGAAGCACGGGCGCCGGACCGTCAACGGGGTGCGACTGCACTACGTCACCGCGGGCTCCGGGCCTGCGCTCGTGCTGCTGCACGGCGTGCCGAAGACATGGTATTACTGGCACCGCGTCATCCCGCTGCTCAGCGAGCACTTCACCGTCGTCGCGCCGGACGTGCGCGGGTTCGGCGACTCCGAGCGGCCCGAGGGCGGCTACGACATGGGCACGATCGCCCAGGATGTCGGCGCGCTGCTCACCGAGCTGGGCCACGAGACGTTCGCCGTGGCGGGCGAGGACTGGGGCGCCGCGTTCGCCTACGCCGTCGCCGCCACGTTCCCCGAGCGCGTCACGAAGCTGTCCTACGGCGAGATGCTGCTGCCCGGTTTCGGGCTGGAGGACTGGTCGGCGCTCACCGCCGACAACGTGCGGTCCAGCCACTTCCTGTGGCACGTCGGCTTCTTCCACGTCCCGGACTTCCCGGAGATGCTGATCAGCGGTCGGGAGGAGATCTTCTGGTCGACGTGGATGAAAAACGAGACCTACAACCCCGCCGCGATCACGCCGGACTGCGTGGCCGAGTGGACGCGTTGCTCGTCCGCGCCGGGCGGGCTGCGGGCGATCTTCGAGGTCTACCGCGCCACGTTCACCAACATCGCGCTCGATGAGAAGTGGGGCCGGACCAAGCTGCCCATGCCGGTGCTCGCGGTGGCCAGTGAACTGTTCATCGGCGAGGAGACACGCCGGCAGATGGAGCGTGTGAGCGACGACGTGCGCTACGTCGAGATCGCCGAGTGCGGACACAGCATGGCGCTGGAGCAGCCGGCGGAGCTGGCCGGTGTCCTGCGTGAGTTCTTCGCTGCGTGAGAGAAGACGGAAGGAACTGACATGGGCCGCATGGACGGCAAGGTCGCGGTGATCACCGGCGGCGGACGCGGGCAGGGCCGCTCGCACGCGGTCACGCTCGCGAGCGAGGGCGCCGACGTCGTCATCCTCGACGCGCCGGGCGGCATCGCCACCATCGACTACGCGATGAGCACCGCCGACGACATGGCCGAGACCGTGGCGCTGGTGGAGAAGCACGACCGGCGCTGCCTGGCGATCGAGGCCGACATCCGCGACACCGCGGCGGTCCAGCACGCCGCCGACGTCACGATGGCCGAGTTCGGCCGCGTCGACGCGCTGGTGTCCAACGCCGGCGTCATGGGCGCCGCGGACAGCACGTGGCAGCTCAGCGACGAGCAGTGGCAGGACATGCTCGACATCAACGTCACGGGTGGCTGGAAGGTCTGCCGGGCGTTCATCCCGCACATGATCTCCGGGAAGCGCGGCGGGGCGATCACGCTCACCGGCTCCACCGGCGGCCTGCGCTCGGTGGCCGGCTGCACCCACTACAACGTGGCCAAGCACGGGCTGATCGCGCTGATGCGCACGCTGGCGTGGGAGCTGGCGCCGGAGATGATCCGGGTCAACGTCGTGCACCCCACCGGCGTGAACACCGAGATGTCCAACAACCAGTGGTTCGTAGACTGGATGGGCACCCACGAGCGGCTCACCGGCCCGATGCGCGGCAACCTGATGCCCGTCGACGTGGTAGAGCCCGAGGACGTGTCGAGGATGATCGCGTTCCTGGTCAGCGACGACGCCCGCTACGTCACCGGTACCGAGGTGCGGGTGGACGCCGGCTTCATGCTGAAGTAGGCCCTCCTCCGACGTCGCGGTGCTCCGGGGGCCGGCGTTGCCGTCGTCGAGGCGATGCAGGCCGTGCGGCGTGTCGGCCGGACAGGGATGCGGCCACCGCTTGGCTTGCCGAGCGCGCAGCATCCATGACCGTTGTTGCAGTGCGTCGCGGGGTCAGCCGCGCGTGTCGCGCTCGGTCCGTTCTCGACGGAGCCGATCGAGGTCGTCGTCGGCGAGCGCGGTCCAGAACCTCAGTGCGGCGTGCTCCATCTCCAGGCCCAGCTCGAGAGTGATCATGCGGGGCTCGGCCCATTCTTCGCGGCCGTGCCGGGTGACCATGTCCTCGTAGTCGGCGATCCGTTCCTCGTGTTGACGAATCTGCTCCCTGGCGAGCTTGCCGACATCGTCCGGGGAGCCGGCCTCGTTGAAGAACAGTTTCAGCTCGGCGACGTCGCGCATCTCGAAGTGCTCGGGTGTCGGCGACGCCAGCCACTCGCGCACCGCGGACCGCCCCTCGGTCGTGAGGGAGTACGTCTTGCGTCGCCGTCCGCGGTCCTCGGTGTCCAGGGCGAGCAGTCCGGCAGTAGCGAGCCGTTCCGGCTCGGAGTACAGCTGCGCGTGCGGGAAGTGCCAGAAGTAGCCGACGGACCGGCTCACCGCCCGCTTGAGGTCGTATGGCGTCGACGGTCCGCGTAACGCGATCATGCCCATGACCAGATAGGACGTCGTCGACAGTCGCATCCGGTCTCCTCCGTCATCCAGTCGGCGATCTACAACTCTAAGGCCGGATGGCACCGGCTTCCCGGCGGCGTGGCCACCGCTGCCCACAGCATTCTGTGCACCCCGGACATCGCGAGCAGGATTGCGCGGCCGGTCTGCAGCCGTGGCCATATCGCTCCTCCTTCTTTCGATGTCGTCGGTCTCCGTATGCCGGAAGTCCGTGGGTCGGGTGTCCTGCGACAACGGGATCGCGAATGGTCGTCGCGCATCCTCCGAGCGCGTCGTCGGCGGCGGCATTCCCCCCGGCGAACCGTCTCCTGAGCGCCGGGCGGCCGGCTGGCCGCCCGGGGGTGAGGGCGCCGGGCTTGCATCTCGTACAGTACGAACCGTATGGTCTGAAACAGACTAGGACAAGGGGGTCCGATGGACCTGGTGACGACTTTGCGGTGGGCAGCCGAGCGCCACCCAGACCGGCCCGGGCCGTGACCCGGGACGTCACGTCGCTGCTCACCGAGCACGAGGGCGACCTGCGCCCGGCCACCGCGGCGCTCGCCGACGCCGTCGTCGACACCGGAGGGGACACGCACGGCTCCACCGGCTATCGACGCCGGCTGTTCGGCGTGCTCGCCGCCCGCGAGCTGTCCCGCGCGCTGCACCGCGCCCGGGACCGGAAAGAGGGTTCATGACCACAGTCGAGCCGAAGCGGACGGGTCCCGCGGAGCCACGGGCCCGAGTGGCCGCCGACGAGACCGCCGGGATCACGATGACGGTGAACGGCACCCAGACCACGGTCACCGTGCCGCCCCGAGCGCACCTCGGTGACGTGCTGCGTGAGCGGCTCGGTCTCACCGGCACCCACCTCGGCTGCGAGCACGGCGTCTGCGGCATGTGCACCGTCCTCGTCGACGGCGAAGCAGCCCGGGCCTGCCTGATGTTTGCGGTGCAGTGCGAGGGCTCGGAGATCGTGACCGTCGAGGGCCTGGGCACACCCGACGACCAGCACCCGCTGCAGCAGGCGTTCTCCGCCCATCACGGCCTGCAGTGCGGGTACTGCACCCCGGGGATGCTCATGAGCAGCTACGACCTGCTCGCGAGCACCCCGGACGTCGAGAGCGACGAGCTCCCCGAACACATGTCCGGCGTGCTCTGCCGGTGCACCGGTTACCGCGGCATCCTCGCGGCCGTCGACGACGTGCGGCAGACCTATCCCGACGGTATCCCCGAGCCACGGGCGTGCGGCGCGCACACGCTGGTCGGGCGGGCCTCGGCGGGCGGGACCGGAACCGCCGCGGCCGAGGCGGACGTCCCGGAGGCGGCGCTCCCGCAGGAGGTGCGGCTCCCGTCCGGGCCGCCGTCGGCGGTCGTCGACGTGACCAGCCGGCTCCACTCACCTGTCGAACGGGTCTGGGCGGTGCTCGACGACTTCGACCTGCTCGCTCGCTGCCTGCCCGGGGCCCGGCTCACCGAGGTGCTCGACGGTGACCGGTACCGCGGCCGCGCCGTCGTCGCGCTCGGCCCGGTGAAGCTGTCCTTCGACGGCCTCGCGCAGGTCATCGAGCGCGACCCGAGTGAGCACCGGCTGCGATTCCACGCCCAGGGCGCCGACGCCGGCGGCAGCGCCACCCAGGCCGACGTCGTGCTGGGTGCCCAGCCCGAGCCGGGCGGCGGCACGGTTCTGACCGCACACGCCGACGTCCATCTCACCGGCCGGGTCGCGCAGTTCGGCCGGGCGTTGGCCGGGGACGTGTCACGCCGCATGTTCGAGCAGTTCGCGGCCAGCGTCGACGAGGCCGCGGAGACCGGCTCGGTCACCGAACCCGGCCGGGGTGCGCAGCTCCGCCTGGTGCTGGGGACCGTCCGGGACACCGTCCGCGTGCTCACCCGCCGTGGGCTCGCCGGCGCCCGCACCCTGTGGCGCCGATAGCCGCCCGGCTCCCGAGCCCGGCAAGTGATCGCGAGGAGGCGACACGATGACCGCACCCACCGACGAGCCCGCCGAGGGCTCCACTCCCATCGAGTTCATCGCGGGCCCGGAACCGCGGCCGCCCCGCCGGATCGAGCCGGGTCCGGGAATCCGGTCGGGGCTGCGCGACCTGCCCCGACGGCTGAACCCCGCGACGATCGGCGCCGGGGTGGTCGCGGCCGTGTTCGGCTGCACCGGCCCCGCGCTGATCGTGATCGACGGCGCCGCCGCGAACGGACTGGCCGGCGGGGTGATCTCGTCGTGGATCTTCGGGATCTACGTGTTCGGGGGATTGATCTCGCTGATCCTCGCGCTCCGCTACCGGATCCCGGTGGTCGGCGCGTACTCGATCCCGGGTGCGGTCCTGGTGGTCGGAGCGCTGGCGACGTTCCCGTTCTCCGCCGTCGTCGGGGCGTTCCTCGTCGCGGGACTCATCGTGCTCGTGCTCGGGTTGTCCGGGCTGATCGGCACGGTGTCCCGATGGCTGCCGCAACCGATCGTGATGGCGATGATCGCCGGGGCGCTGATCCGGTTCGGTACCGGCGTGGTGACGGCGGCCGAGTCCGCGCCGTGGATCGTCGGGGCCGCGGTGGCCGGGTTCCTGCTGCTGTCGAGGTTCGTCCCGGCGGTACCCGGAGCGCTGGGCGCACTGCTGGCAGGGTTGCTCGCCGCCGCGTTGACGGATGGGTTCGCCGCGCAGTCCACCGCCGTGGACGGGTGGACGGCGCCGGTCCTCGTGGCCCCGACATTCGACGTCGGTGCGATCCTGGCCGTCGGGATCCCGCTGGCGGTTCTCGTGATCGCCGCGGAGAACGCGCAGGCCTACGGCGTGCTGCTCAGCCAGGGCTACCGCCCACCGATCAACGCGATGACGGTCGCCAGCGGCGTCGGCGGGCTGCTGGCTCCGCTGACGGGCGGCCACAACGCCAACGTCGCCGGGCCCATGACAGCGATCTGCTCGGGCCCGCAGGCCGGGCCGGACCCCGACGCCCGGTACGCCGCGAGCGTCGTGAACGGGGTGCTGTTCGTCGCGTTCGGCGTGCTCGCCGGGTTCGCCGTCACCGCGGTCACGGCACTGCCGACCGAGCTGGTGTCGGTCGTCGCGGGGCTCGCGATGATCGGTGTGCTGGTCTCGTCGTTCCGTGGCGCGTTCGGCGACGGCCGCTTCCGGACCGGCGCGCTGACGGCGCTGGTGGTGGCGATGAGCGGGGTCGCGCCGCTGGGGGTCTCCAGCCCGTTCTGGGCGCTCGTCGCGGGCGTCGCGATCTCGGCGGTGCTCGAGCCGGGCGACTTCCGGGCCCGGGCCGAGGCCGTGTGAGCGACCGGCGCCCATGCTGGACGCCCTTGTCCAGAGCAAGGGGCATGGCGTAGGCGGCGGGGCTGAGGTTTGAGGGCGGTCCTGACCGAGGTCTTCGAGTCGCGGGCCGGGCCTCGAGTCCGGCGGGGGAACTGTCTCGCTCCCGCCGACGGTCCGGCTCGGCAACGCAGCCCTCCGAGTCGCGTCGGCCTCGGGCACTCCGGCTGACGAGCAGTCCACTGGCGGTCCGCGCAGTCATCGGGACGCGACGAACGGGGAGGTGATCGACCACCGATACCTGTTGCGCACTTCTCGTCTCCGTCGGCTCCGTCCGGTCCCGCTGCTTGCCCTTGGCAGCGGGACCGGCGCCCGAGCAAGTCCTGGCCACGGCGCCCAACGAACATCGCGGAGCGGCGCGTGTATGCCGTGGCCGATTGACAACATCTACAGTGCGCGCTTGAATATTGATTGCACGTAGATGGAGATGTCGTTACGCGCCACACGGACGGCGCCTGATCGACCAGCTGTGGGAGGTGATCGCCTGGGAACCTCGTCGAACTGTGATCATCCACCAGCACAATGATGCGGAGCGGGGCCCGGCCACACCTGACCGGGCCCCGCTCCGCATGTCTGGTCTGCACCCTCGGAGCGTCGTCACGAGTAAGAAACCGAGCGGGCCCACCCCCGCCGAGCAGGAGCCAACCGCGATGGGTGTGTCCCGTCTCGACGACCAGGACTACCCGTCGGTCACCATGGGCCAGGCCGCCGACGTGTTGGGAGTGCAGCCGGCGTTTCTGCGCAGCCTCGACGCCGCCGGCGTGCTCACCCCGCAGCGCTCCACCGGCGGACACCGCCGCTACTCACGCCGCCAGCTCGAGATCGCCACCCGGATACGGGAACTGTTCGACCAGGGGCTCACCCTCGACGCGGCCGCCCGCATTCTGACCCTGGAGGACCAGCTCGACGACGCCCACGCCCGCATCGACGAACTCGAGCACCCCACTCCCGGCCACGATCCCCTCTCCGGGCCGCCACCGGACTCAGCGGCCTCGTCCTGATCACCTGCGCGCTGGTCCGTGGGTCCCGGGCACCCGAGCGCCGATCGCCCCGCACGAGTTCGAGCGGCGCCGCGTTCAGCTCATGGGCGCGCTCGACCGGCTCGCCCGCGGGGTGTTCGCCCGCTGCGACACCTGCGGGACAGAGATCGACGACGAGCGATTGCGCATCGCACCCGAAGCCAGCCGCTGCCCGACACACCACAGCACCCCGTCGACCAGGAACACACCCCCACCCGCGACAGGAGCAACATCGATGGCAACGAGCCCGAATCAGTCCCCCGAGTACCTCCGAGATCAGCCCGTCGACCAGCCCGTCGACGATGTAGCCGACCAGCAGACACCAGCCCACCCGCACGAGACGGCCGATCCGCACGAGATCCCCGCCGCACTGACCGAACGAGCATACGAGGCCAACCCTGCCGACGTGGCCGACCAGCAGCGGGTCGAACCCGATGAGGACGACGAGCACCCCCGCGGTTGAACCACGGCTACCGCGGCGACGACAGACCAGCCTCGGGTGACCGACCGGCCTCGACCGTCACCCCCACCACGTCATCGCGGTCTCGCGCATGCCTGCTAGCGGCGGTTCGTAGTCCGATTGCCAGACTCCGCATCCACGCGCGCCTGGGTGCCGCCTGAGCCGTTCTGCCGTCACGACGTCCTCGGCGCCGCCGCCTCAAAGAAGGCCCAGGGTGCGTTCAGAGCTCGCGCGGATAGGAGAACAGGCCCGGAGTCACAGGGTCCCGCTGCTAGCATCGGCAACATGTCTGCCTCCTCATGCTCGGCCGCTTGCGCGGCAGTGACCAGGACGTCCCGCTAGCGGCGGGACGTCCGGCTCTCAGCAACATCTCACCTGGAACGTCCAGTCGCTTCGTGATCCATCCGGAGCGGCACTTTGCGGGCTCTTCCCAGATGAGGGTGTAGGTCGGCCGGGCGCGTCGGTCCGCAGATAGACGTCGAGGTCTCCCGACGATGGAGGTTCCTACGCCATCCATCCGAAAGACCTCGACGTGTCCGACGCTACCCCGCCGGCCGGGTTCGGCCGCCCTGACCTGACCGCCTTCGCGGCTCATCCCAATCGACCCTGATCGGGTCTGCTGACCCCCTCGACGAGAACGCAGCGACATCACAGCCACCCAACCCCGACCGTCCGGGAAGCCGGGGCACGTCACATGGCCTGTGCTGCGGGCGTGTCGAGTGGGTCGTCCAGGGGCGACGCAGGAGCGTCGACGCGACATGCTGAGAGGTGGTTCCAACCGAGCGCTAGGACACCGGCTACAGGCATGGCGATAGGTCAGGAACGGCGTCGCTCCCTGCGCAGGAGGGAGCGCAGAGTCTCGGCGTTCGCGTAGCCGACCCGTCGCGCGATCTCGGCGGAGGTGAGGTCCGTGGTTGCTGAGAGGTGCCGAGCTCGTTCGATGCGAAGCCGTTGGACGAAGCCGAGCGGAGTGAGGTTGAGCGCCGCACGGACTCGTCGTTCGAGGGTGCGCCGGCTGGTGCCGAGCGACTGCGCGACGACGGCGACGTTGAACGGTTCGTCCAGGCGGACGCGCACGAAGCGTTCGAACTCGACGACGATCGGGTCCTCGTGCCGGAGATGTTCGTAGGCGACGAAGGCCGCCTGCGACGGGCGCTCGTCGATGATGAGGAGCTTGGCGACATGTTGGGCCAGGTCGGGGCTGATCGATCGCACGAGTGAGAGCGCGAGGTCGATGTGGGCGAAGGCGGCGCCGGCGGTGACGAGGTTCCCGTCGACCACGACCATGGTGTCGAGATCGAGGGCGACGGTCGGATAGCGCTTCAGGAACTCCGGCCCCAGGAACCAGCTGGTCGTCGCCCGCCGATGATGCATCCGTCCGGTCTCGGCGACGGCGAACACGCCGGTGCACGCCGCGGCGATCCGGGTGGTCGCGTCGTCGAGGCGCCCGAGTGAGGCGATGACCGAACGAGCATCTCGGCTCTGGAGGGCGTCGTGGGTCGCGGCGGCCGTGAGGGTTCCAAGCGCAGGGACGACGACCACGTCGAACTCTCCGGACTCCGACAGCGGGTGGTCCACCGACAGGGTCATCGATGCCGTCGTGGTCACTCGCCGTTTCGGTCCGAGGATGGCGAGTTCGATCGGGTCGATCCGCGGGTCGACATCGCCGCGGGCTCCGTCGGCCACCCGCACGATGTCGATGACCGACGCGACCGCCGAACCGAAGCAGCCGTCGATCGCGATCAGTCCGATACGCATGGCGCGAACAATAGCAATACTGCCGTATACGCCACTCCCCACCGGCCCTCGCTCGTCATACGCTGAACTCGCCCCACGAAGAACCCCGACTTCAAGGAGAACCCCTCATGTCCACACCCGCATCACTTCCGTATGCCTTCGTCGCCAAGATCGTCGCGGCCGATGGACAGCACGACGCGCTCGCCGATCTGCTCGCCGGCGCTGTCGCACTCGCCAACGAAGAAGTAGGAACGATTGTCTGGTTCGCGGCTAGGACCCACGCCGACACCTTCTGGATCTTCGATGCATTCCCCGACGAGGCCGCTCGCGACGCCCACGCCAACGGCGCCATCGTCGCAGCCCTGATGGCCAACCAGCACCTCCTCGGCGCAGCACCCGAGATCCTGGCGGCCGACGTCCTCGCGTCCAAGCTCCCGTAGTCCGCCAACGCACGAGACGATCGCGCCCCGCCGAGCCGTCGGACCCGACCGCCTCGACACCCGCACCACGTTGACGATCCCCGACGGGCCGATCACGAGGAGGCCAGGCAACACCAGGCGCAAGCCTGGAGCGGCACTGTTTCACCGGTGGTCATCGAGAGAGCCAGCGCGGTTCCATGGCAGCGCAACTGTGTCAACTTGCCCTCCGTCCCGCGAGGCGCCGTGGGCGGGTCGTGGTTGCGATCCGTTGCCGTGACGGGAGACGCGTTGCGCGTCGCAGCGATGACGGGTCGTTGGCGTTCCGGGGCGTTGCGTTCGTGCGGCGCCGGCGCGCGTGCGGCATGGAGCATCTCGCTGCGCACACAACGATCGCTGCGCCGACGCACCGTTGACACCTCGCACGTCCAGGTCGCGACACAACGCCACGCTGCGTTGCCGAGCGGAGCGAGGCATATCGGCACACGGACAGGATGCCGGCCGCGAGCGCTCAGCCGGCGAGGGGTCCGTCGCAGAGGAGAGCGACGTCGGTGTCGGGCAGAGCCGTGAGGCCAGCGCATTGCGCGACCACCAGAACCGAACCGCCCCTGCCCTGCGTTTGCGCAGGTCAGGGGCTGTTCGCCGGAGCCGCCTGTCGGAATCGAACCGACGACCTAATCACGTCGGCTTTGCGGGCTCTTCCCAGATGAGGGTGTAGGTCGGCCGGGCCCGTCGATCCGCAGATAGACGTCGAGGTCTCCCGACGATGGAGGTTCCTACGCCATCCATCCGAAAGACCTCGACGTGTCCGACGCTACCCCGCCGGCCGGCTTCGGCCGCCCTGACCTGACCGCCTTCGCTCGACTCGACGGCCTCGGTCTGAGCGTGACCGGGCAACGACTTGAACCGGATCGTGCGGTCCTCGTGTGCCGCGTGGTGGAACCAGATCAGTCTTGCCGACGGTGCGGCAGCGAAGGCGCTGCTCGTGACACCGTGATCCGGCGGTTGGCCCACGAGCCGCTGGGCTGGCGACCGACCGTGCTGGAAGTTGTAGTGCGCCGCTACCGCTGTGCCGACTGCGGACACGTGTGGCGCCAAGACACCAGCGCCGCGGCGGAGCCACGCGCGAAGCTCTCGCGCACCGGGTTGCGGTGGGCGCTGGAAGGGATCGTGGTCGCACACCTCACCGTCGCCCGTGTCGCCGAGGGACTCGGGGTCGCGTGGGACACCGCCAACAACGCGGTCCTGGCCGAAGGCAATCGGCTGCTGATCAACGACCCCACGCGGTTCGAGGGCGTGAAGGTCATGGGCGTCGATGAGCACGTCTGGCGCCACACCAGGCGTGGCGACAAGTACGTCACCGTGATCATCGACCTCACCCCGGTCCGCGATGGCGCCGGCCCAGCAAGGCTGCTGGACATGGTCGAGGGCCGGTCGAAGGCGGCGTTCAAGACCTGGCTCGCCGACCGCGACGACGCCTTCCGTGACGCGGTCGAGGTGGTCGCGATAGACGGCTTCACCGGGTTCAAGACCGCCGCTGCGGAGGAGATCCCGGACGCGGTCACGGTGATGGATCCCTTCCACGTCGTGCGCCTGGCCGGTGACGCCCTCGACAGGTGCCGGCGCCGGGTCCAACTCGCGATCCACGGGCACCGTGGGTTCAGGGACGACCCGCTCTACAAGTCGCGGCGCACGCTGCACACCGGCGCGGACCTGCTCACCGACAAGCAGAGCGACAGGCTACGCGCGCTGTTCGTTGATGACGCTCACGTCGAGGTCGAGGCGACCTGGGGTGTCTACCAGCGCATGATCGCCGCCTATCGCCACGAGGACCGGCAACGTGGCCGCGAGCTCATGGAGAAGCTGATCACCGACCTCAGCGCCGGCGTCCCCAAGGTGCTCACCGAGCTCACCACCCTGGGCCGGACCCTGAAGAAGCGAGCCGCCGACGTGCTCGCCTACTTCGAACGACCCGGCACCAGCAACGGGCCGACCGAGGCGCTCAACGGACGGCTCGAACACCTGCGCGGCTCCGCACTCGGGTTCCGCAACCTGACCAACTACATCGCCCGAAGCCTGCTCGAGACCGGCGGCTTCAGACCCCAACTCCTACACCCCCGATTGGGATGAGCCCGTTTAGATGATCTTGATCCACGGTCTGACCTGAGGTCCGTCGCTCCGGGAGCCCCCGGGCTCGCCGTCCTCCATGGGCCCGCTGTCCGTGGTTGGCTGGGTTGCGGTGCAGCCACTGGCGTCGAGAACGCTGCCGAGCCGATGACGCGCTCATGACACGTAACGTGACACGAAATCAGGTCCGTCGAGGCTGTCGATGATGTCCGTCGCGCCCTGCAGACATTCTGCCGTGGCAACGTGTCGACAAGGCCAGCGCCGCCGCTATCGCGCTCCGTCGCGCGTGTGTCGTTCCAGAGCGCGGAACAGCTGGTTGAGAGCGAACGGCGCTGGTAGCCGTTCCTGCTCCAGGCGCAGGTACGCCCGGTGCTCGGTGGTGAGTGCGGCGAGTGCCGCGGCTTCGGCATCGGTGAGGTTGGGTTCTGGCAGGTCGACTCGGGTGTCGTCCGCGACGGCGAGAGCTCCGTGCTGGTGGAGAGTCATGGGGTCCATGAGGACCGAGACCAGATGCGGCAGCCGAGCACGCGCCCGTGACAGCAAGGTGAATCCGGCCCGGTCAAGGTCTCCCCAGTACAGCTGGTCTGCTGCGACGGTCAGCCAGCCGATCTGGTCCAAGACATTGAGATGGTTACCGAGCGAGTGGACGATCACTGTCCGGGGTCGGTCGGGAACCAGGTAGGCGGACTCCTTGTTTTCTACGATCAGGACCGTGTCGGGCTGGACGGGCAGCGAGGTGACCTCGGGCAGGGGCGCGCTGATGTGCCGAAGGCCACCAATACGGGCGCGCTCGACCGGGTCGGCGATGATCAAGTTGACGTGGACCGGAAGGGCCGTCAGCCCGAGCGGGTCAAGGGCGGCCTGTTCGAGTTCGTCGTCGATTTGGTAGCCATCCGCAGAATGCTCTTCGCGACTGTTAAGGCAGGCCAGGACGAGCCCCCGATTTCGGGCGAGCCACTTGGTGTGCATCCCAGTGACAGGCACCTGCCGAGTGGTCAGTCCGGAGCGCGGGTTCTCGACGAACCATCTGACGGCCTCGAGGAGAACCTCGAAGTCGTGGTTGGCAAGGTCAAGGATCTGTTGCAGCCGGGGACGCAGCCGCGGAACGAGCACATCGGTGGGCAGGGCGCGTATCCGTGACCAACGTTCGTTGGCCCGCTGCCAATGGTTGGCGAGTACCGGATCGAGGCTGACAAGGTCATCCAGCGTCGGTACGTCGAGGTGGGTGGGCACCTTTTGGGAGCCCACGACGGTACGGCGTGTGGTGCTGCGCAGATGGGCGGCCGGATGAGCTTCTGCCCAGCTGTGCCAGGTGTTTACCCACCGGCTGACCGACTCGAAGTCGCGGCCAATCACCTGCGCCGACGGCGCCCCAAGCGCGAAGGAGAATTGCGTTTCGGTTCCGCTGAGCAGCCAGTCGCGCCAGTTCTTGTCGTACCGGACACCAACCTGGTCCATGACGTGATCGGGATCGTGCATCACTCGCGTTCGCCCTCGAGCCGCAGTGCCTCAGTCATCGTCATCGGGTAGATGCGCACGCGGGCGGGGTAGTCCACGTCGACGTTGATGTACGCGACGGACTCCACGTAGTCCTCGAAGGCGGTCGCCTTCTCCCGGGGTGCGCCCACGATCAGCTGGAACCCCAGAGCCTGCAGTGCGGCCAGTGCGCGGCCGGTGTAGTCGCTGTCGGCCTTGACGAACCCTTCGTCGAGGATGACGGACGCGTAGCTGGGCGGACCGTCCCGGCCCTCGCCGAGGCGGAACCGGAGTGCTGCTCCGAGGATGAAAGCGATCAGCTCCTGTCCTTCGCCGCCACTCATGCCCGAGACGCCGTCGTGGACGACCTTGACCCCGTCGAGACGGGCCTCGATGGCGCGGAACTCGACATGCTCGCGGGCGTCGAACACTCGCCGCCGCCACGCGTCTCCGGATCGTGACTGTTCGTCGAGTTTGGCCAAGTGGGTGCGTAGGCGAGTGAAAGCCTTCTCCACCTGGTCGGCGTCTCGTCCGGCGTCCACGCCGATGGTATTACTGGTGTATCGGGTGATGATCTGCCGGAAGTCCTTGAGATCGCTGCTTGGTCGCTCTACCGGTTCGATGCTCAGCGTCGCGTTCTGTCGGAACCGCACGTGGCACAGCACCTGGTTGATCGGGGCCAACCCACGCTTGATCGCCCGGGCATCGTCGTCGATCTGCACCAGCAGCCCGCGCAGCTGACGGTTCATGTCCTCGTCTACCTTCGCGAGCCAGGCATCCTTCGCGCGGGGTAGGTCGTCGGTCACGAGCTGTTCGTAGATCGCCAGCACCGACGGCAAGGACTCGATAGTGCCGTCAGTCTCGCGGAAGGTTCGTTCGTCCAGGTTCCGATAGGCGGCGAGGTGGCCTACCACCGCATGCTCGAGCTTCTCCCGGTCCTCGCGGTGGCGTTCGATCTGCGCACGCAGGTTGTCGATTGCCTCCCCAAGGCTCACCGTGACCCCTGCTACGTCGGTCGGCGCGGCAAAGGGGGTGGCGGCGAGTGCCGCACGCTCGTTGTCTGTCAGTGGTGGCGCGTCGTCGATGCGATCCTCCGCATCCTCGAGGGTCGAGGTGAGGGCGTGCCATTGCTCGTTCAGCCCCTTCTGCCGCTCCTCGAGCTGCTGCACTTCCCCCCTGGCTACGACGGCCGTCTCCCGTTGGGTGCGTAAGAGCGCCACCAAGTGCGCAATCTCGGGCGAGTTGGCCAGGACTAACTGTGCTTCCAGCTCTCCGATGCGCTGAACGGTGGCTGAGGTGTCTATCCGGTCCCAGGACAGGTCGGTGTTAAGCGCTCCCAGCTCGTCGAGTCGGGCTCGAGCCGACTCGCGTCGCAGGTCGGCCTGGTCGGCCACCGATTTGGCGCCCTCCAGCTCCCGCTGGGTCGACTCAAGCTCGCTGTCCAGTTCCTGGAGCAACCGGCGGGTGTCCCATCCGATCCAGGGGTAGCGCAGGCGGCGGTCGTCCTTGGTGAGCCGGTTCCGGGAACCGGTGCGCATGCCGACCGGGGTGATCGACCCGCGCGCCCATGCGGGGTGCCGATCGTCGAGATCGGCGTCTGTCTCCACGCAGAAGTAGTTCGCGGTCTCATTCAGCTCGGCGGCCAGCCATCCCTGGAACGGATGGTCGGCGATATCGAGCAGCGCAGGGATCCCGCTGTCCATCGGGGCGGGCCGGGGTGAGCCAGGACGGGCGGGGGTGATGGTGATCGAACCGTGCATGTCGTGGTCGTGCACGTACCGGCGTACCCGCACGAAGTCGTGGCTCTCGACCAACAGGGTGCTCGACAACGGCAGCAGCAGGCCGATGACCGCCTTCTCCCACCGACGATGCTCGGGCTTGAGCTGGAGCAGCTCCCCGGCGTACCGGAGCCGATCAGTATCAATGTCGAGCGCGGAGGCGATCCGGTTGCGGCGTCCGTCAGCGTCCTCGGGGATGAGGCTGCGCCGTGCCCGCAACCCGGTGATCTCGCGCTCTGTCGCTGTGACGTTCTGGCGGAGTTGCCAGAGCCTGCCCGCTGCTTTGCTGGCCTGTTCGGACGTCTCCCGCAGCAGCGTCTGTTCCTGTGCGGTGAGTTCAACCAGGCTGGCGTGCGTGAGCGTTACATCGCCCGACGATGTCGGCAGTGTCAACTCGAACACCGAGAGGCGGGTTTCGAATTGCCGCCGGTCCTCCTCGACCAGTTTCTGGTCCTTTCTCGCGCTCTTGAGTTGCTCGGTGATGACCGCGGAACGGTCTCCGCCGGCCGCGGTGAGCTGCGTGATCGTGTCCTGCTCGCTCCGTTCAGCGGCGTTGGCAACCGTGACGGCGGTGGCGTGCACCTCGTCCGTCTCGGCCTTGGCGAGGTGATTGTCGTCGATGGCGCTCTGAGCCCATTTGATGATCTTCTCTGCGTGCCAGATACCAACAGGTGCGGGGCCGTCATGGTCCCCGGTCAGCAGGCCATGCTTCGTGACGTAGTCAGCGCCCGCAGAACGGTACTTCTCGGCGATCACGGGAAGGGGAGCCAGCGTCTCAGTGCGGCGACGCGCGGTCTCGAACTCCTTGTAGAGCCGTGACGCCTCCCGGTACGCCTCGAGGGCGATGTCCCACCGCGACAGCGCGAGCGGCTCGGTCAGCACGAACTCCTTGAACAGGGCGTTGATCGAGAAGATGCCCTTTGACGCCTGTGCCCGCCTCAGGAGTTGCATTGCGAGATGTTGGGACTCGTCGGTGGAGCCCATGCCCATGACGGAGCGCATCTTCGCGTGCACCCGCGCCTGCGAAGTGTCCACTACGTCGCCCCGACCCTGGTCGATGAGCCGTTCCAACGAGCCCTTCGACAGCGGGGATGCGCCCTGGCGGACGGCGGTGATTCCGTTGAGTCGTGCTAGGTCGAAGTGGTCGTTGACGAACCCGTAGACGGTGGCACCGTTGATCGTCTCCGGTCCGTCGGTGTCGGGGCCGACCCACGCCATCCGGAACGCAGTAGTACATCGCCCGTCTCGGGTTTCCCATGTGATCGCCGTACCGCTGGGGAATCCTGACCCGCCCGGCGGGCGTAGGTAGTTCGTCGTCGCGGAGCGTCCGTTCTCGTCCTGTCTCTGGTCGGTGTGACCGCGCGCGTAGGAGTAGACGGTGCGCTCCCGCTTCTTGCCACGATCGTCGCGGGCCGCCTGGTTGAACTCCTGCGGATTGGGCAGGATCACCGAGGCCATGGCGTGGAGCAATGTGGACTTGCCTCGTCCGGACGGGCCGACGATCGCGGTACCCGACCGCGCCGCCGTCATGATCTGCAGACCCGAGTAGGCGCCCCAGTTCAGGATCTGCACCGTGCTGATGCGGAACTGTGCCGCGTCGTGCCCGTCCGGTTGGACCGGAAGCGAGCCGCTTTGATCGGTCGGCGTTGCTGCCGCCGGTATGACGGTCACGCGAGCTCCTCGACTGCGCCATCGCCGGTGGAAGCCTCGCTTACAACGGCTGCGGGGTTCGCCTGGATGAAGTACCGCTCCATGCGCATCATCTCGTCAGCTCCGATCAGGGGAACGATGGCCGGCGAGATGACGTACAGGTAGTCTGCGTCGGGGTCCGGTGTCATCAGCTTCAGCTCGGCTACAGCGCGGATCGCAGCCTCCACCCGGCGCTCGAACCTGGCCTCGTCACCGTCGCCGTCCTCGCGGAACGGGCGCAGGAACTCCGACACCTGGACCCGGGTGATCATCACTGAGTCGTCGGCCGCGTCGGAGTACGCGTGCTCCTTACGCAGGTGGATCAGCAGCAGCGAGGCGTCACGGGTCAGCGGCTTGTCGCGACGCAGCATTTTCGGGGCATCCTCAGCCGGGTCTTGCCGCTTGAACGCCACCTCGTAGTCCCTATCGACGACGAGGATCATGTACTGGTCCATGAGTCGCTCGCGGATCTCGAGTTCGTAGGTCAGCAGCGCATCCCATGCCGAGCGGTGGCGAGACCGGGTGATGAACCTGTTGGTCAGCAGTGTCGCCAGTGCCCGGCGCGCCGCGGCCGGCAGCCGCGATCCACCTGACTCCGTCGAGTCGTCACCGTCGAAGTCGTGCTCGTTTACATCGTCTTCGGACGGCGTGTAGGCGGTCTCGACGGGTTCGCTCATGAAAGCTCCTTGGTGGGAACGGGCGAGTCGAAGACCAGGTGCGGCAGGATGGCAATCAGGGCGGTTGCTCGGTCTCCGGACAGCTGCACCCTCTCGTCGAGGTCGGTGTCGATCTGTCCGTGCAGGACCGCGAGGTCAAGCAGGCTCACCAGAGCGCCCAGGTGTTGAAACTCAGCCGGGGTGGCTGCAAACACTTCAGCGCCCGTTACCGCCGGGCGGCTGGTAAGCAGCATGTTGATGGTTCGTCCGATAGCTCGGGGTGCGGTACCGGCCGCCAGCCGAAGAGCTGCCCGGTCCTCGCCGGGGAGTGTCTTGCGCTGCTCGGCGACCTTGACCACGACCTCCTGCGGGCCGTGCTCTCGCCAGAGCTGAGTCTGGGAGATATCCACGACGGCAAGCGCGCCCACACCGAGCGTGTCGTCTGGCAAGTACCGCTGCCCGGGTTCGGCCTGTGTCCAGAGGGCGCCGGCGTGCAGGGCACGGTCGGCGAGACTCAGCAGTCGCTGGTGGCGGCCGTGGGCGGCGCGTGTGAGGAAGCGGCGCAGCGACGCAGTCCAACGCACATAGCTGTTCTGGACGTCGAGTTCGGCGGTGAGAAGGGTCGAAAGCATGCAGTCGAGTTCGTCGCGCTGCGCGGCAGACATGTGCAGGCGTGCGAACTCCTGCGCCAGGATCTGGTCGATGTCGACGCGCAGTTGTTCGGTCTGTCTGGACGACAGCAGCCGGGAGAACCCGAGATATGCAGAGCCCTGGCTCGTCCTGGACAACATGTCGTTCTCGCGTAGGTACTCCTCGACCAGGTCGGCCTTGGGTGGCCCGTCGACCATCGCCCGCCGCGCCACCTCCTGGTGCCGGTCCTCCACCATCGTCCGGAGCTGCCGGAAGTCCGCAGGCAAGGACCGGGTCATGGCGAGGATCTCGCGCAGTTGCAGCTTCATCTCCTCCAGGTTCGCCAGCCGCACCTGGCCGGAGGCGATGTCGTTGCGCCGCTGCTTCAGCTCAACGATCTGCCGGTCGATCCGGCGCAGCTGAACCTGCCGGTCGGGACTGGTCATGTCGGCCAGGAGCCGCACTGCGTGCGAGATGGAGCCGAGCCGAGCGCTACTGACAGTCGTCTCACCTTCCACGAGTTCGCCGACGAACCGCAGCGCCCGAAGGGAGTAGGGCGACAGGCGGTACCGCAGGCGGCCGTTTAGCTTCTCGGTCTCCAGCCAACGCTTCTCGATCCAGTCGCGGCAATGGTCGGCCGGCGAGACATCGCCTCGCCACTCCGGGATCAGCTCGAGAGCCTCGGTGACGCGCTCGTGGAACCACTCGGCGGACACGGACCCATCGACCTGCCCGAGATGCTCAGCGAATAGCGGCAGCACCCAGTCTCTCGAGTATGCCTTGAGCAGCGCCAAGGTCGGGTTCGAGCTCAGTGCTGTCCGGATCAGGTCGCCCGTGATTTCCATGATCGCCAATCGCATCGCTCCGCATGCCAGCACCTGAGTTTGCCCGAACCCACCGACAGAATCGTCCGGTCGGGCGGTCGCGTCTCCCCGAGAGGCGGAGTTGATCACGCAACCGGGCCGTTGCGCGAAGATCTCCTCGCGTTGATCGAGTCGCGGGCTCGGGTGATGGTGGGGCTGCAGGCCGAGGTCGCTGAGTCCAAGCCCTGGCCGGGCCGCAACTCGGCAACTCCTCGCAGCCGCCCTCTGCGGAGGGGCTCCGCGGTATCGCGCTCGCGCGGGGCGCGGCGGCGCAGGGGTTGCAACCCAGGTAAGCAGCCCGGTAAGGGCGGGTCGGCGTAGCTCCAGATCGGCACCCCGGACGAGATCGTGGACCATGTGCCTGACGCGTGCGGTAACTGCGGCAGCGATCTCACGGCCGCGCACCCGGCGGGGTAGTGCGCCGCCAAGTCCGGGACAGCCTGACCATCACCCCGACCGTTGTCGAGCACTGCTTGCATCGCCGGCGAGCTACGCCGACCTCACCTATACCCGTACCGGACTTCGTGGCGTTGTTCGGCGACGAACCCAACTTCCTCCCGCCGCGCTATGCGACAGCCATGTGGTGGGCGGCGAGTCTGGTTCAGGACGCTGACACGGATGAACCTGTCCATTGGCTACCGCCCATCGCCCATCGCCACGGCGGCCCCGATCTCGTTCCCCGCATGCCCGATCTGATCAGTCGCATCGAGGTCTGCCTCGAACAGGGTCGCGTGCCGTTCGTGAGTAACATGGCAACTCAAGATCGCCGTGTCTGCGGTCATCTCGGAGGCCGTCGCCGTCGACGAGATCTTCACCCACGACGCGGGGCGCAACTTCCTCCTGGCGGCGATTCTCGCTTGCTGCCTGGAGTCGCGAGCTACTCGTTCCTCCTCGGAGGTCTTGTCCTGATGCCTTCCGCGGTACGGCGGTCATCGCGCGACGCTCCAGGAACCATCTTCCGAACCCGGCGTGACTTTGTCTTCGAACGCAATGGCTACCCCGGCCGGTCAAGTACAGCCCCGGAGTACAGCAACGCCACCCGTCTCCAGCGACCTTCAACGTCAGCTACGGGTCTTCTGACCTGCTGATATGCCGTGACCGATCGCGCCGCCAACAGTTCACACCGAAGAGGTCACTGGTTCGATCCCAGTATCGCCCACCGTTTGCGCAGTTCAGAGGCCCGGTTCGAGATCTTTCGAACCGGGTTTTGTGCTGGTACAGCTACTAGCTGGTCGTCTGCTCAGCCAGACGTCGCTGCCGTGACCTCGAAGAACATGCGTCAGTCAGTTCTGAGGCAGGGCGGTTGCAGCGCGTCGAGACCGGCCGGGCGTTGGCACACAGGGAGTAGCGAGCCCGGATGTGGTCCTCGCCCGGCCACTCACGGCCGGCGGTGAGGTAGACGCGCCGGTAGTGCTGGAGGGTCGGAGCTCCGAACCGGGCGGCATGGTCACGCACGATCTGATCATGTCGGGCATCGCGGTCACCGGCGGCAGGATCAGCGAACGTCTCACTTACGAGGCGACGGTGGCGGCTGCATCCTTGCCCCGGGGCGGGCGAGTGCGCCCGCCCGTTGTTGCTATGGCGATTCGTCCTGCACCCGTTCCAGGTCGGCGGCGTGCAAGGCCAGAAGCTTCGTCATCGCGTCGTGGTCCCGGTCGCGGATCGCGGCGGTCATGCCCTCGTGGATCTGTAGGGCGTGGGCGACCATCTCGTCCCGCGGCTCGACGAACGCGGCGCGCACGATGCCGCCGCGCAGCAGCGCGAGCACCGTCTCGTACAGCCCCACGACGACCGCCAGATCCGTGGCGTACGCGATCGCGGCGTGGAACGCGACGGTCGCGCGCATGTAGGCGGCCGGGTCGTCGGTGTGTGTGCGCATGTCGTGCAGCGCGGACTCCATGGCCCGGATGTCGTTCGGGCCGGCGCGGTCGACGGCGACGGCGCCGAAGGCGTCGTCGAAGAACGTCCGGGCCTCGAACAGCTCGCGCGGGTTCGGAACGGCGGCGGAGAACCACAGGTCGATCGCTCCGAGGCGGACCTGCGCCGGCTGCTCGGCGACGAACACGCCGCCGGACGGGCCGGGGCGGACGGTGACCAGGCCGCGGTCGCGCAGCAGGCCGAGCGCCTCGTTCATCACCGAGGGGCTGACGCCGTACCGGTCGATGAGGTCGGTCCGCAGTCCGAGCCGGTCGCCCGTGACCGCGCCCCGCTCGACGATGTCGGACTGCACGGCCTCCGCGACGGACTCGGCCCGGGAGCGGCCCCGGCGGACGACGGGGACGTCGGCCTCGCTCATGGCACCTCCAACGACGATGTGCACAAACATTAACGGCTGATCCACCAGCAATGCAGCAACTGCAGCCGGAACCCTTGTCATTGTTCATGAAGGTTTCGTACGGTGGCCGGGATCACAGCGCTGCGAGGGAGGTCGGAGATGCTCGTCGACGTCCACACGCACGCGATCGCCCCGGACCTGGCCGTGCCGCCGTCCGCGGAAGGCCACGCCTGGCCGTGGGTGCTCCGGGAGGGCGACGACGTCGCCACGATCCACGTGGGGGAGCGGCGGTACCGCACGGTCGACTCCCGGTGCTGGTCGGCCGGGGCGCGGCTGCGGGACATGGACGCCGAGGGCATCGCCGTTCAGGTGATCTCCCCGACCCCGGTGACGCTCGACCACACGGCGCCGCCGGTGGGTGCCGCCGAGCAGGCCCGCGCACAGAACGAATTCTTCGCCGCGCTCGTCGCCGAGGCGCCCGACCGGTTCCGCGCGCTGGGCGCGGTCCCGCTGCAGGACCCCGTGGCCGCGGTCGCGGAGCTGCGACGGTGCGTGCTCGACCTGGGGTTCGACGGCGTCGAGGTCGGCGCCCGGGTCGGGTCCCTGGAGCTGGCCGACCCGCGGTTCGCGCCGTTCTTCGACGCCGCCGACGAGCTCGGTGCCGTCGTGTTCGTCCACCCCGTCGACGAGATGCTCGATCCGCGCCTGGTCCGGGCCGGGCTGGCGTTCGGCGCGGGCATGCCCACCGAGACGGCGATCGCGGCGGCCGCGCTGCTGACCGCGGGCACCCTCGTCGACCGCCCGAACGTCCGGGTATGCCTCGCGCACGGCGGGGGCGCGCTGCCGTCGATCCTGCCGCGCGTCGCCCACGGCCAGACCCTCGCCGGCGGGACGCCGACGGCTCTGGAACGTGCCCGCGGCCTCTGGGTCGACTCGCTCACCTACGACCTCGCGGGCCTCGACCTGGCCGCCGCCCGGGTCGGCGACGACCACGTCGTCCTCGGCACCGACTACCCCTTCGCCGCCCGCGAGCAGCCCGCCGGCGCCGTCCTCGCGCCGCCCTGCCCGCCCGAGCGGCGCCGTGCCGTCGGCGTCGACAACCCCCGCGCACTCCTGACCTCCGCCCGCCGACCCGCCACGGAGCGCCGATGACCGCCACCACCACCGACCTCGCCGAGGGCCTGTACGCCGACGCGCGCGGGGTCCGGACCCACTACCACGACGCCGGCACCGGGCACCCCGTGCTGTTCCTGCACGGTTCGGGGCCCGGTGTCTCGGGCTGGGCGAACTGGCGCCTCAACCTGCCGGTCCTCGCGGACCGGTTCCGGGTGCTCGCACCGGACGTCGTCGGCTTCGGTGCCACCGAGCGGCCCGCCGACGTGCGCTACTCGCTGCGCTCCTGGACCGACCACGTGTGGGACTTCGCCGACGCGATGGGGCTCGAACGGTTCTCGGTCGTCGGCAACTCGCTCGGCGGGCGGATCGCGCTGGAGATGGCGAACGACCGGCCCGAGCGTGTCGCCCGCATGGTGCTCATGGGCTCGCCCGGTGTCGGGATGACGATCACCGAGGGGCTGCGCGCCCTGCGCGCCTACACGCCGTCGCCGGAGAACATGCGCGACCTGCTCCGCACCTACTTCGCCGTCGATCCCGACCTGATCACCGACGACCTGGTCCGCATCCGGTACGAGGCCAGCGCCGCCCCGGGCGTGCACGAGGCCTACACCGCGATGTTCACCGACTCGCGCCACGACGGGGGTAACCTGGGCATCACCGAGGAGCAGGTCCGGGCCACCGCGACGCCGTCGCTGCTCGTGCACGGCCGCGAGGACCGCGTCGTCCCCGCCGACGTCTCCTGGACCATGGTGAACCTGCTGCCCGACGCCGACCTGCGGGTGTTCGCCCGCTGCGGGCACTGGACGCAGATCGAGCGCGCCGACGAGTTCAACGCCACCGTCGCGGACTTCCTGGGCCGGGGGCAGTGAGATGACCGTTCTCGACGGCCTCGTCGGCACCGGCTCCCGCCTCGTCGTCGAGGAGCCCGAGCGCTTCCGCGTCCACCGGGACTCGATGATGTCCCCGGAGATCCTCGCCGAGGAACACGCGAAGATCTTCGAGCACAACTGGCTCTACGTCGGGCACGAGTCGGAGATCGCGAACCCCGGCGACTACGTTCGGCGCCGCGTCGGCGGCCGGCCGGTGTTCATGGTCCGCGGCGCGAAGAGCGGGAAGGTCAACGTCTTCCACAACTCCTGCACCCACCGCGGCGCCGTCGTGTGCCGCCAGGACCGGGGCAACGCGAAGGTCTTCCAGTGCTTCTACCACGCCTGGACCTTCGACTCGGAGGGCACGCTGTCCGGTGTCCCTGACCGCGAGGCCTACGGCGGGACGCTGGACTGGGAGGGCCTGGCGCTCCGGTCGGTCGCGCGGGTGGAGAGCTACCGCGGCTTCGTCTTCTGCTGCTACGACCCCGAGGTCGTCGGGCTCGTCGAGTACCTGGCCGGCGCCAAGGACTACCTCGACCTGATCATCGACGCCGCCCCGGCCGACATGGAGATCGTCCGCGGCACGAACGAGTACGGCATGGACGCCAACTGGAAGCTGCTGGTCGAGAACTCGATCGACGGCTACCACGCGGTGTCCACACACGACACGTACTTCAAGTACCTGGTCGCGCTCGGCACCGACCTGTCGGTCGGCGTCACCGGCACCGCGCACGACCTGGGCAACGGGCACGCGGTGCTCGAGTACGAGGCACCGTGGGGCCGTCCGGTCGCGAAGTGGGAGCCGCTGTTCGGCGAGGACGCGAAGGCGTCGGTCGACGGGCTGCGCGCCGGGCTGGTCGAGCGGTTCGGCGAGGAGCGGGCGCACCGCATGGCCGACCTCAACCGCAACATGCTGATCTACCCGAACCTGATCGTGAACGACATCATGGCGCTGACCGTGCGGACGTTCGTCCCGACGGCGCCGGACCACATGGAGGTCACGGCCTGGGAGATGGCCCCGCGCGAGGAGCAGCCCGACGTGCGCCAGCGCCGGCTGGACAGCTTCCTGACGTTCCTCGGCCCGGGCGGGTTCGCCACGCCCGACGACATCGAGGCGCTCGAGTCCTGCCAGCAGGGTTTCACCAGCGGCGGGGTCGAGTGGAACGACATCTCCCGCGGCATGACCCGCGAGCCCCGGGCCAACGACGAGGCGCAGATGCGCGCGTTCTGGCGACGGTGGCGCGCGGACATGGACCGCGTGGACCGGACGGTGAACCCGTGAGCGCTCCCGCCCGGGTCCGCAGGCCCACCCGCAGCGAGGTCGAGGATCTCCTGTTCGCAGAGGCCGAGCTGCTCGACGCCTGGGATCTCGACACCTGGCTGACCCTCTACACCTCCGACTCCCGCTACGTCGTCCCGGCGACCGACGTCCCGGACGGCGACCCGACCACGGACCTCGTGCTGATCGACGACGACCGGCTGCGCATGACGCTGCGGGTCGAGCGGCTGAACAGCCGCAAGGCCCACCGCGAGTACCCGCACTCCAAGTGCCGCCACCTCGTCACCAACGTCCGGGTCGGCGAGCCCGACGGCGACGAGATCCCGGTGCGGGCGTCGTTCATCGTCTGGCGCACCCGCAACGGGAAGGACTCCACCTGGGTCGGCGGCTACACCTACCGGCTGGTGGAGCGCGACGGCGCGCTGCGCATCCGTAGCAAGCGGGTCGAGCTGGACATGTCGTCGCTGCGGCCGGCGAACGACGTGGCCGTGATCCTGTGAACCCGCTCGCGGGGCGGGTGGCGGTGGTGACCGGGGGAGCCACCGGCATCGGCCACGCGATCACCCGGCGCCTCGCCGCGGACGGCGCCGCGGTCGTCGTCGCCGGTCTGGGGAAGAAGGAGGTCGACGTCGTCGTCGCGGCCCTTCTCGACGACGGCCGGCGGGCCGCCGGGTTCGCCGGCGACCTCGCCGAGCCGGGCACGGCGGACCGGCTGTGCGACGAGGCGCTCGCCGCGTTCGACGCGGTCGACGTGCTGGTCAACAACGCCGGGGGAGGTGTCATCCGGCCGACGCTGGAGCACACCGAGGACACCCTGCGCGCGACGATCGACAACAACCTCTGGACCACCCTGCGCTGCTCGCTGGCGGTGTTGCCGCACATGCGACGACGCGGGTACGGCCGCATCGTCAACATCGGCGCGGAGTCGGTGCGCAACGGGCTCACCGACCA
This sequence comes from Pseudonocardia sediminis, assembly GCF_004217185.1. Taxonomy (NCBI): domain Bacteria; kingdom Bacillati; phylum Actinomycetota; class Actinomycetes; order Pseudonocardiales; family Pseudonocardiaceae; genus Pseudonocardia; species Pseudonocardia sediminis. The sequence continues at coordinate 2,814,325 of NZ_SHKL01000001.1, forward strand.
CGCCGTCTACAACGCCGCGAAGGGCGGGGTGCACGCGCTGGCGACCGGTCTGGCCCGGGAGTTCGCCGGCGACGGCATCACGGTCAACACCGTCGCGCCGTCGTACATTCGCACCGACGCCCTCGACGCGGCGATGGCCGCCGGCCGCGTGCCCGGGCGCCTGCGCACCGTCGTCGACGACGCCGTGGCCCTGATCCCGCTGGGCCGCCCCGGTGAGGTGGACGAGGTGGCCGCCGCGGTGGCCTACCTGGCCCGCGAGGACTCCCGGTTCGTCACCGGCCAGACCCTGTCGGTCAACGGCGGAAGCAGCATGAGCTGATGGAACGGAACGGAGCACCGATGAGCGACGTCCTCGGACTGGGCCTGACGCACTACCCCCTGCTCGGCGGCCGCGACGACATGATGGCCGTCCTGCTGCGCGGCACGCTGACGGATCCGGACATCCCCGCCGCGGAGAAGGATCCGGCGGGCTGGCCCGAGCTGATGCGGGCCGAGTGGGGCGACGACGAGGGCCGCGCCGCTGCGCCGGGTCACCGCACGGCCCTGGTCGAGGGCCTGGCCCGCTGCCGGGAGCGGCTCGACGCGTTCGCGCCCGACGTCGTCGTGGTCTGGGGCGACGACCAGTACGAGAACTTCCGCGAGGAGGTCGTCCCGCCGTTCTGCGTGCTCGCCTACGACGACATCGACATCCACCCGTTCTCGCTGATGAACGACTACGGCAACCCGAACGCCTGGGGCCGTCCCGACGACATGACCATGACGCTGCACGGCAACAAGCAGTGGTGCCGGACCCTGACCAACCAGCTGATGGACGACGGCTTCGACATGGCCTACTCGTACCGCAAGCGCGAGGGCGCGCACTTCCCGCACGCGATCGCCAACACCCAGGTCTTCCTCGACTACGACAACGCCGGCACGGAGTTCCCGTACACGATCCTGCCGATCACCGTGAACTGCTACGGCCAGCACGCCATCGCCCGCAAGGGCGGCCTCGCGAGGTTCGCGGACATCGCCACCGAAGAGCTCGACCCCACCGGCCCCACGCCGGCCCGCTGCATGGAGCTGGGGGCGGCCGTCGCACGGGCGATGCGTGGCTGGGGAATGCGCGTCGCCTTCGTCGCGTCGTCGAGCTGGTCCCATGCGTTCCTCAACGACAAGGACTGGCACCTGCGCCCGGACACCGACTCGGACCGCGAGCTCTACCGCGCGTTCGTCGACGGCGACCGGGAGCGCTGGCGGCGCACCACCGGCGCCGAGATCGTCCGCGACGGCCAGCACGAGATGCTCAACTGGTTCTGTCTCGTCGGGGCCATGGACGAGCTCGGCCTGCCGCTGCGCTGGTCGGAGATGGTCGAGACCGACGTCTTCAACTCGAACAAGGTCTTCGCCATCTTCGAGGGCTCGTGAGGCCCTTCGAGAGATCGTGCAGCTTGTGCTCGGCCACGCCGACATCAGGATCCAGGACGGTGAGCGCCAGTCGAAGTCCCCTCGGAGGTGCTCGATCATCCCGGAGGGCAACGACTCCAAGCGTCCGGCGATGTCCTGAGTGGTGTCGGCGGGGCGTCGGGCACGAGCGGACCCCAGTCGCTGCCAGGCGGGATTCCCGCGGTTGTCCCGGGTGGCGAGCGGACCCGGGAGCCTGGGGAGCGGCCCCCGGTCGATCTCAGCGGAGGGTGAGTGGGGCAGACCGTTCGTACCGCTTCGGAGTACAGCAACGCGAACCGTCGTCGCGCCGACCCCGCCCGATACTGCGGCAGCGGACCGCCCTCGGCGGCACGCTGGCCAGGGTCGCCCACCCTGACGGATGCGTGTCCCCGCCGGGTCGGCGGGATCCGAGGGCTCGGCTCCCGCGTCAGTCGTGCGTCGGCCACGTCCTGCCCGCTTCCCGGACCGAGCCGTCGTCCGCTGCCGGGGTCAGCGCGGAGCGCATGACCGCTGCGGCGTGGCCGGGGTCGTCCCCGAGGCCGACGACGAGATTGGTCGCCATCGGCGCGAACACCTCCCGCAAGGGGTCGGCGAACGGCGCGAAGTGCCCGGCGAGCTCCAGCACGACGAATCCGTGGGAGAAGCTCCACAGCTGCGCCGCGATCGACTCGGGGTCTCCCTCGCGCAGGTGACCCTGCGCGATCGCGAGCCGGGCGTACCGCACGAGGGGTTCGTACGCCCGGTCGAAGTAGCTCGATCGTCGGCCGGGCACACCTGCGCCGTCCGGCGCCGACGCCCACTGGTCGGCGCGGTATCCCCCGGGGTTGGACAGCCCGAACATGAGGTCGAACAGGTGCGGGTTCGCGTGGGCCGCTCCACGGTAGGTCAGGGCCAGGTCGCAGAATCCGGCGACGGGGTCGTCGAACTCCGGCCGGTCGGCGAACACGGTGCTGAGCCGGTCGAAGCCCGCCTCCACCACCGCGGTCACGAGCTGCGGCATCCCGCCGAAGCGCCGGTAGACGACGATCGTCGTCGCGCCGGCCTCCGCCGCGATCCGCCGCGCCTGCACCGCTTGTGGGCCGACGGTGCGTAGCAGCTCGATGACGACGTCGACGAGCTCCTCGCGCGTGGGCCGCCCCGTCCGGATGACGGTGTCGCCGGAGGGCGGTGTCGCGCTCAGTGCAGTCCTGTCGTGGGCATCGTAGGAAAGCTACCCGAGGAGAGCGCGGCGGCGTAGGCGTCGGTGTCGTAGAGCGGTAGGTCACCGCTGGTGTCGGTGTCGGCGAGGTAGGAGCGCATGACGGCCTGGGCGTGGTGGCCGGTGAGGACCGAGAGGAACTCGCGCCGCTCGGCGTGCAGGCCCTCGGGCAGGGTCGCCGAGCCGCCGAGGTAGATCGCGCGCTTGCAGGCCGCGATCGCGGCCTTGTCGCGGGCGCCGAGGTGCGCGGCCCGGGCGAGGGCGGTGTCGAGCAGTTCGTCGGCGGGTACGACGGCGTCGACGGTCCCGGCCTCGAGTGCCTCGGCCGGGGTGAGGGCCCGTCCCTCGAGGATCATCAGGAGGGCGCGGTGGTTCCCGACGAGCCGGGGGAGGCGCTGGGTGCCACCGCCGCCGGGGTTGAAGCCCAGCAGGATCTCGGGCTGTCCGAGCTGGTGGTCGCCGTCGGCGGCGATGCGCAGGTCGCAGGCCAGGGCGATCTCGTGGCCCAGTCCCAGCGCGGAGCCGTTGAGAGCGGCGACGAACACCGCGCCGCTGGTGTTCATCCGCAGCAGGGTGTCGTGGAGCTTGTCGAGCTGGACCGCGCCCCACAGCGGGGTCCGGGAGACCACGGACTCCGGTCCGACCCGGCGGGCTGCGGCGCCGGCGCGCGCGATCCCGCCGGCCAGTCCGGGCCCGGCCTTGGGGCTGGCGGCTCCGCCCTCCTGCAGCCACCGGACGTCGGCGTGGGCGATGAACCGGTCCGGGTGGGCGCCGGTGAGGACGACGGCGCGCACCCCGGGGTCGTCGGTGGCCCGGTCGACGAGCGCGGCGAGCTGCTCGGCGAGGTCGGGTCCGACGAGCCCGTGCGGCGGTCCGTCGAAGCGGGCCAGCAGGACGGGGCCGTGGCCCTCGACGGACAGGGTGTGCTCGGTCATCGTGGCTCCTGGTTCTCAGGCGGTGGTGAACGCGGCGAGGTCGTCGCGGGCGAACGCGGCGACGGCGTCGTCGGCGGCACGGGTGTGCCTCAGGCGCTCGACGAGCGCGGGCACGTCGGCCGCCGGGAGGGCGGCGGTCAGCTCTCCGGCGGGCAGCCCGGTCCGGACCCGGCTGACCGCGCAGCCGGGGCTCACCGCGGAGGTGCCCGCGGCGGCGAGGGGGACGATCTGGCACTGGGGCTTGGCGGTGAGCCGGAGTCCAGGGACGGCGCTCTGCAGGGTGGTGAGCGCGGCCGGCGAGAGCCGGATGAGGACGACGTCGGGGGCCGCGGCGCCGTCGAAGGGCTCGTAGCGGATCGCGGTGGGGCGCGTCGCGAGGCGGGGCGCCGCGGCCAGGTCGTCGCCGGTGACCCAGCCGCTCGCGAGCAGCGCGGCGGTGTCCGCGCCGGCTGCCGCGTCCTCGAGGTCGAGGAATCCGTGCGTGTAACTGCCGACGCTGCAGTGGGCGTGGTCGGCTGCCCGGGTGTCGAGCACGGCGTCCTGGGCCGGCGCCCAGAAGCAACATCCGGCCGGCTGGTCGACGACCGGCGCCCGAGGGGCGCTCGGGGCGTCGTCGGCGATGGTGACGGCGACCGGGGGATGCTCGAGCCCGAGCAGGTCGACGAGCGCGCCGGTGAGGTCGGAGGAGGTCATGGACGGCTCCGGTGGGTCGTGGTGGCGACCTCGACGTGGTGGGTGTCGATGTCGATGTCGATGCTCAGGGCGTCGGGTGCGGTGACCCGCCAACGATCGCAGCGGTGGCCGTCGACGGTGACGGTCACGGCGGCCGGGTCGTGAAGCTGCTCGACGGTCACGGTGGTGACCTGACCGCGGGACGAGGGGCTTCCGGCTGCGGTGTCGATGTCGAGGACGGCACGTGCCGGGTCGTAGCGGGCGCCCCGGATCGCCAGGCGCGGGTAGTCGACCCCGGTCAGCGTCGGCTCGGTGTGCATGGCGGTGTTCGGGGCGGTGAACACGCGTGCACAGGCCCCCGGCCCTCCGCACTCGGTGAGCATCAGCGTGGCGCTGAGCTGGCCGCGCGGCCACGGCTCGTCGTGGCCGTAGAAGAATCCGAAGCGGTCGTTCTCCGCGCCGAAGAAGCGCGGGCTCATCGTCGTCTCGACGACCTCGCGCAGGCGGGCCTCGGTGACGTCATCGCCGACCTCGCGCGCCATCCAGTAAGCGGTGGAGAGCATCTGCGGGTCGTCGGCGAGCTGGGTGACCGGGATCGTCGGGTCGCTCCAGCCCAGCCGGCGCACCGCCTGGCCGTAGAGCCGCTCGGTCCAGGCCCGGTCCTGGGGTTGCAGGTAGTGCAGCACCGTCAGTGCGCTGTAGGCGCTGACCGGACCCGGCAGGATCATGGCCTCGGCGATCATGGGGTCGTAGTAGAGGGCGAACCAGTCGAGCTCGCCGTCGGCCGTCTCGGCCGTGTAGTGGCGGCGGACGTAGTCGATCCAGTCCGGGACGGGCGCGTGGGTGTCCTCGCCGACGAGGCCGTCGTAGAGCTGGAGCCCGAGCGTGGCGGCGCTGCAGCAGAACGGCCAGATCTTGGTGTTCTCGCAGTGCGGACCCTGCGGACGGGCGGCGAACTGTGCGGAGAGGTAGCGCGCCATCCGGGCGTGGGTCCAGGTGAACTGCCGGTTGCGGTACCCGGTGACCTCGAAGGGTTCGTGCTCTCTCGCCTCGCCGGAGATGTAGCGGCGGATGCCGAGCAGCAGGTTCAGCCAGCCCCGGTAGAACAGGTTGCCGTCGGCGCCGACCGGGTCGGGCTGCAAGCCCCACGGCTCGACCCCGTTCGCGGTCCACCCCGGCATCGCGTACCGGCCCCGCATCGACTCGGGCACCACCGCGAGCCACTCGGGCGGGTAGCGGTCGACGTAGGGGTCGGGCCCGATCAGGGTGCACCAGTCGACCGCGCCCCAGAACGAGACGTAGCGGCGGATCAGCTCGTCGGCGATCCGGACGTAGACCTCGCGCCACGCCGGGGTCGCCTCGCACATGACGGGCAGGACGTAGCCCGTCTCGGCGAGGTCGAAGCGCGGGAACGCGCACATCGGGGGCTGGCTGTAGCGGTCCCACCAGACGTGCGGCTCTCCCTGGTCGCTCCAGTCGTCGGGGGTGGTGGCCTTGTCCCAGAGGAACCGCAGCCAGCCCAGGGACCGGTCGTTGAGGGTCGGGTTGCTCATTTCACGGCTCCGGCATGGGTTCGCCGGCGCCGCCGCGCACGAGCCACAGCCGGGAACGCGCCGCCCAGGCGGCGGGCCAGTCGTGGTCGAGCTCGTCGCGCGCCGGTTCGACGACGATGGACTCCGCGCCGTGGGTGGCGGGGTCGTGGGCGAGGTAGGCGCCGGGCAGGGAGCCCGGGCCGGGGGTGCGGCCCAGCGGCAGGAAGGTCCGGGTCAGTCCCCAGAACCACAGCAGGATCAGCATGCTGCCCCGGATGCGGACCCGTCCGCGGTGGACGTCGGCCACGATGATCGGCACCGCGCGGGGTGAGACCAGACCTGCCAGGGCTCTCGCGCTGCTCTCGAAGTACGCGCCGTGGTCGGGGTCGGGGATCGTGTTGGGCGCCGAGCGGACCGTGCGCCGGACGCCGTCGAACCACCACGTCCGAGCGACGCCGTCCTCGGTGGCGAGGGTGAACGACAGGGTGCGGGTGACCTGGTCGCGTACACGCGCTCGACGCCGGGTCAGGCGCAGCCCGAGGGCGAGGGTGGCCAGCACCGCACGGAGCAGGGGGCGCGCGAGCACGCCGGGGAGCAGCCGGAGGGGGCCGGCGCGCGCAGCGCGCGGGGGCCGCGAGACGGTCACGCCGGCACCGCCAGGTGCCGGACGAGGAAGTCGGTCTGCCGGGCGACAAGGCGTTCGAAGGCCTCGCCGAGGTAGAAGTCGAAGTGCCCGGCCCGGTCGTGGTGCAGCTCGACGTGCGGCGCTCGGCGGACGTGGCGCAGGGTCGCGCGCGGTGGGGCGACGCTGTCGGTCTCACTGATGCAGACCAGCAGCGGAGCAGCGACCGACCGGGCGCCGCGTCCGGGCCGATAGATCACCAGCTGCGGCAGGGCGCGGGCGAGCACCGCGTTGACGAAGCCGCCCTCCCGTGGTGCCAGGGCGAGGTATCCCGGCAGGGCGTCCGGGGTGCTCATCAGACCCGGCGAGTCGGGCGTCCCGGCCAACGGGACGGTCACCGGGGGACGACCGAGCAGTCCGGCCACGACGTCGCGGGCCACCGCCGGGAGCAGACGCAGGGTGCCCGGGCCGAGCCCCAGCGCGCTGGCGACACCGTCGGTGAAAGGACACTGGCTCACCACTGCGCGGACCTCCCGGTGACGCGCCGCGACCCGCAGGACGTGCCCGCCGCCGAGCGACGAGCCCCAGATCGCGGGGCATGTACCGTCGACCTCGGAAAGCGTCGTGACGAATGCGAGTGCGGCATCCCAGTCCTCGAGCTGACGGCGCACCGAGAGCATCTGGCGAGGTTCCCCGCCGCTGTCGCCGAAGTACCGGTAGGTGAACGCGAGGACCGCGAGACCGGCGGCCGCGAACCGCTCGGCGTAGGCGTCCAGCCCCATCTCCCGGGTACCGCCGGCGCCGTGCCCGAGCACGACCACGGGCGGGCGGGGCCGGCCGGCGGGAAGGTACAGCCAGCCGCGACAACGATCCGCGCCGGAGACGAACTCGACGTCGCGACGTTCCCACACCGCGGAGTGGACACACGGCGTCACGACGGCAGCGGCCGGTTCTCGGCAGCCCAGAGTCGCTCCTGCTCGGATCCCCCTCGCGGAGGCACCTGGCCGTCGATGGTCCACAGGTCCATCGGCGTCTCGTCGACGTGTATCTCCCACGCGAGCCCCCTGCCCTCGGTGAAGGGGCGGAGGACCTCGTTCGCTGCCGCCATCGCCGCCGCACGCATCTCCGTGCCCTCGAGCTGGCGTGCGATGTGGTCCACCTGGATCCGCACCGAGGCCGACCGGGGCTCACCGCCGACGAGGAAGCTGTCGGGCCCCACCTCGTGGAACAGCGTCACGACGTAGAACTTCGGGAGCCCGAACGGCGTGTAGAGCGCGGTGACCTCCTCGGCGAGCTGCTTCTTGTCCTCCGCAGACCAGACTCCTGGAGGGTGGTAAAGGTTCCAGAGCGGCATATCGAGTTCCTCTCCACGCCTGGCCAGGACATGCCGGCGTCGTTGGTGATAACAAAGTTATCATAGGGTGCCGGAGCCCGGGAACACGACGGGACGGTCGCAGGGATCTCGGATGCGTCGACGTCGAGTTCGCCGGGCAGGTCGGCGAACTAGGTCGGTGTCGTCACGCCCTGTCCGCGGCTGCGTGGGGTCCGGTGGCCGTAGGTCAGTCGTCGCACGAGGGCCTCGGCCGGTCCGCGCCGTCCGTTGCGGTGCAGAAGGTCGGCGACGAGCACCGTCGCGACCCACGTCGCGACGCCGATCCCGGCGGCCGCCGCCGCGCCGAGCCCGCCGTGCAGGCCGACGAGCGAGGGTTCGGTGAGCACCAACCACACCGGGGACTGGGCGATGTAGAAGGTCATCGACCGCCGCCCGCAGGCCACCAGCGCCGTCGTCACCCGGCCGCGCCGATCGCCGATCCGGAGCGCGACGAGTGCGATCACCGCGGCGTAGGCGAGGCCGCCCGCGATGCCGGTCGCGCTGAACAGCGCGAACGCGGCGGCGATCACGGTCGAGGACCGGGGGTGCCAGACGTCCACCGCCTGCAGGGTGACCGGTAGCGCGCCGAGCACGGCGACCGGGAACCCGATCAGCGCCACCCCGCGCAGGAGCGGCCGGAACCGGCCGGGCTCCTCGAGCAGCCGCATCCGCGCTGCCCAGATGCCGATGAGAACGGGCGCCGCCGAGGCAAATGCGGATACCGGCAACAGCGGGAGCGCCATCGTGCGCACCAGCGCGCTCTCGATCAGGGTCGCTCCCACCGGCAGGGGCGGTTCGGCCCCGCCCACCAGCTGGATCGCCGCGGCCAGCGAGGCGCCGGCGGCGAGGACCACGGCCGTGACCGTCCACAGCCGGCGTCCGGACCAGGCCACCGCGCCGGCGAACAGCAGCGAGAGCACTCCGTAGGAGCCGATCACGTCCCCGCTGTAGAGCAGTGCGACGTGGACGACACCGAACACGACCAGCCAGAAGCCGCGCCGACGGATCAGCCGTCGGGCCCCGGCCGGATCCTGGCCGGGGCCGGAGTGACGCCGGGTCATCTGCACCAGGCCGTACCCGAACAGGAGGCCGAACAGCGGGGCCGCCCGGCCGTCGACCAGCGACGTCAGCAGTGCCTGGACCGCGACGTCGAGCGGGCCGCCGCCGGCGGGGACGTTGTAGGCGTTCCCGCCCGCGTGCAGCATCCGCGAGTGGGCCAGCGCGATGAGCAGCAGCATCACACCGCGCGCGAGGTCCGGGGCCAGCAGGCGCTCGCCGTCGGGGGTCGGTGCGACCGGTCCGGGCACGGACGGGAGTGCTCTCGACATGCGGTCGACGCTAGGTATGCCGTGCGGCCGGGCACATCGGTCGAGCGACCGGCGCCGTCCGACCGAAGACGGAGAGAGCTGAACCGACGGAGGAGCGAGTGGCGTCGTGGAGCCGGTGGTGCGGCACGGGTCCGACCGCCTCGTCTGCCGCGTCGTTCGCCCTCGGGGCCCTCCGCCGTGTCACCATGAACCGTCGGGCGAGGTTCGGAGAGAAGTCGATGACATCGGTCGAGCAGGCTGTCAACGCGTTCCGGCGGACACCGCAGGGAGCCGGGCACTCCGAGCGCACCCGCGACGAGCTCCGGGAGGCCTTGCGGTCGGCGGACCTGCTCGACGGCCTGCACAACTGGTCGGTGGTCGACGTCGACGACGACGAGGGTCTGCTCGTGGATCGCGACGGCGTGGAGGTCGGGACGTGGCGCGAGGACTACCCGTACGCCGAACGGATGGCGCGCGAGGAGTACGAGGCGGTCAAGCGCGCCCTGCAGATCGAGCTGTTGAAGATGCAGTCCTGGGTCAAGGACACCGGCCAGCGGGTGGTGGTCCTGTTCGAGGGGCGCGACGCGGCCGGTAAGGGCGGCACCATCCAGCGGTTCACCCAGCACCTGAACCCGCGCGGGGCCCGGGTGGTCGCCCTGGACAAACCGGACGACCGGGAACGCACGCAGTGGTACTTCCAGCGCTACTTCTGCCAGCTCCCCTCAGCCGGGGAGATCGTGCTGTTCGACCGCTCCTGGTACAACCGCGCGGTCGTCGAACGGGTGATGGGCTTCTGCACCGACGCGGAGTACGCCGAGTTCATGTCGCAGGTCCCGTCCCTGGAGAACGCGCTGGTGGACAACGGGATCCATCTGATCAAACTGTGGTTCTCGGTGTCGCGGCCGGAGCAGCGCACCCGGTTCACGATCCGGGTCATCGACCCGTTGCGCCAGTGGAAGCTCAGCCCGGTCGACCTCGCCGCCCTGGACCGGTGGGACGACTACACCGCCGCCAAGGAGGCGATGTTCGCCGGGACCGACACCGCCGCCGCGCCGTGGACGGTGGTCAAGAGCAACGACAAGAAGCGGGGACGGATCGCGGCCCTGCGCTGGGTCCTGTCCACGCTGGACTACCCGACGAAGGACGTCGACGTCGTCGGCACACCCGACCCGCTGATCGCCGGGCCGCCGAGCCGGGTCTACGAGTCCAGCGAACGCGGCCCCTCGGCAGGCGGCGACGATACGCGGTGACCACGACGGTGCCGGTCGACCGCGGTGGCCCGTGCCGTCGGCAGCATCGCGGCGAGCGTCTCGGCGGCCCCTACGGCCTCCGTGACGGTGGCGTCAGTGCGCGTTCTGCACCTTCGTCGCCAGCAGCTCCCAGCTGCGCCACCAGCTCTCCCGGCGCGGCGCCGGCCCGGTGACGATCAGCTCGTCGGCGTCGGCGCGGGTGGCGAAGTCGTCCAGGTAGGTGGCGACGGTGTCGGGTGTCCCGACGGCGGTGTAGCGGGTCATCGACCGGATCTGGGCGCCCGAGGCGCTGTCCAGGACGGCGTCGGCCTCGGCGTCGGTCAGCGATGCGCCGCGACGTCCGGTGAACAGCCGGACCCGGGAGCGCTGCACCTCGCGCTGAACCTGCTCGGCCTCCTCGTCGGAGTCGGCCGCGATGACGTTCACCCCGGCCAGGACGTGCGGGGCGGAGAGCTGCTCGGAGGGACGGAACTCCCGGCGGTAGAGCGCGACGGCCTGCTCGAGGGCCTCCGGCGCGAAGTGCGAGGCGAACGCGTAGGGGAGTCCGAGCGCGGCGGCGACCTGGGCGCCGTAGAGCGACGACCCGAGGATCGACAGCGGGACCCCGGTGCCGCGGCCGGGATGGGCCTCGACACCCGGGACGAGGCTGGTGGACCCGAGGAACGCCTGCAGCTCCTGCACGTCCTGCGGGAACCGGTCGGAGGCGCGCGGATCGCGCCGCAGCGCGCCCACGGTCGCCTGGTCGGTGCCGGGCGCGCGGCCGAGCCCGAGCTCGATCCGGCCGGGGTGGAGCTCGGCGAGGGTGCCGAACTGCTCGGCGATCTGCAACGGCGAGTGGTTCGGCAGCATCACGCCGCCGGAGCCCAACGTGATGCGCTCGGTGCGTGCGGCGACGTGGGCGATGAGCACGCTCGTCGCCGCCGACGCGATCGATCCCATGTTGTGGTGCTCGGCGTACCAGATGCGCCGGAAACCCCAGTCCTCGGCGCGCTGCGCCAACGTCGTGGTGGCTTCCAGGCCCTGGGCGACGGTCTCGCCCCGGGCGACGGTGGCCAGGTCCAGGATCGACAACGGCAGCGGTAGCGGCATTGAGGCACCTCACGATCGACACGGTGACCTCACCTTCAACGACGCGGGGGCGCTCGCTCTTCCGTCGTGGTGGACCCGGATCCGGATCCTGGCGCCGGACACGCGGAGGAGCAGGGACGACGGCGGTCCGGTGTGACCGAGGGGACAGCGCCGTGTCCTCAGGACGGGGGGAAGTCCTGCACCCCCAACGCCACGGCGATCCGCCCCAGCGCCGCCCGGTTGTCGGCGTCGAGCCGGTCGAGGACCAGTGCCCGGACCGCGCGCAGGTGGGTGGGCGCCGCGGCGTGCACGACGTCGAACCCGTCGTCGGTGAGGGCGGCGAGGGTGTAGCGGCCGTCGTCGGGGTCGGGGGAGCGTCGCATCCAGCCGCGACCCTCCAGCCGTTTGACGACGTTGGACAGCCGGGACAGCGAGCCGTTGGTCAGGAACGCCAGCTCGCTCATCCGCAGACTGCGTCCCGGCGCCTCCGACAGGTGGCTGAGCGTGAGGTACTCGAACAGCGTCAGCCCGTGTGCCTGCTGCAGCGGTGCCTCCAGCCGGCCGGGCAGTAACCGGGTCGCGGAAGTAGGTCCCGCCCGGCGCCGGTCCGGATCGTCGGCGATGAGTTCCGATCCCACGGACGGTCTGGACCTACATGCTGATCATCGCTGGTTACCTGACCGCCGAACCGACCGACCGGGACGCGTTCGTGGCCGATGGCGCGAAGGCGGTCTCCATGGCGCGCGCCGCGCCGGGTTGCCTGGACTTCTCCATCACCGCGGACACCGTCGACGCGGCGCGGATCAACATCTTCGAGCGCTGGGAGTCCGAGGAGGAGCTTCTGACGTTCCGCGGCTCCGGACCCGACTCGGACACCGCGGCGCGGATCCTGGGAGCCGAGGTGAGGCGCTACGTCATCGCCTCCGTCGAGGATCCGTGAACGAAGCGACTCCGAGTCGTGCCGGCGACGGGCGATGAGGCTCGGGACTCTCAGATCGTGAGGCGCATCGGGAGCGAGGCCCACGCACGCAGGGTGTTGTTGAGGTGCCGGACCGGCTCGCCCGTCAGCTCGAGCCGGGTCACCCGGGTGAGCAGGGCGGTCAGGAGGGACTCGGCCTCGAGCCGGGCGACGTGCTGGCCGACGCACTGGTGGATGCCCATGCCGAACCCGACGTGACCCGAGGGGTCGCGCGTGGGGTCGAAGGTGTCGGGGTCGGTCCAGTGGTGGGGGTCGCGGTTGGCCGCGGCGAAGAAGACCAGCACCTTCTGCCCGGCGGGCAGGACGGCGCCGTCGCGGCCGACCGGGACGTCGCGCACCGTCGTGCGGAAGAAGGCCTGCACCGGGGACTCCCAGCGGACCGCCTCGTCGAACGCCCCGCGCACGAGCTCGGGCCGGGCACGGAGCAGGTCCCAGGCGCCCGGTGTGGTGGCGAGGGCGTGCAGGACGGCGCCGATGCCGTGCACCGTGGTGTCGACCCCGGCGGTGAGCAGCGACCGGACCACGAGCGGGGCCTGGGCGTGGGTGAGGTCGCCGCGGTCGGCGGCGGCCCAGATGTCGGCTCCGAACCCGACCGGCGCCAGGTTCTCCCGCCGGCACTGCTCGCCGACCCATCCCGAGTGCTCGGCGACGTCGGCGTTGCCGGCGAGCACCAGCGCGTTGTCGGTGGGGCCGAAGGCGTTGAAAGCGTGGTCGCCGTAGGGGAGCAGGTGCTCCCGCCCGTCGCGGCCCAGGCCGACGGCGTCGGGGAAGACGCGCAGCGGGAACGCCTCGGCCAGCGCGGGGACGGCGTCGACCTCGGCCGAGCCGCCGGCGAGCAGGTCGGAGACGAGCCGCTCGGCGTCGGCGGCCCAGTCCTCGCGCAACCGTCGTAGCGCGCGGGGCCCGAGGATCCCGGCGAGGACGGTACGGGGCGCGTCGTGCCCGGGCGGGTCGGCTTCGAGGAGCAGCGACGGAGGTCGCCACGGCGTCTCGGTGCGGAAGTTGGTCAGCCCGACACCGGCGGAGGACTCGAAGGACTGCCAGTCCGACAGCGCCGCGCGGACGTCGTCGTACCGGGCGATCGCGTAGGTGTCGTAGCGCGGCAGGCGCACCAGCGGCCCGGCGTCGCGCAGAGCGGCGTGGGCGGGGAGCGGGTCGCGCAGGACCTCGGGATCGAACGGGTCGAGATCGAGGGTCGGCAGGGTCTGGACAGCGGTCACGGAACGCTCCTCGACTGCGGTGTCGGCACGGCTCGGATGGGACTCGGGCGAGTCAGAGGTCGAGGACGAGGCGGTCGCCGCGGGAGCGGGAGACGCAGACGAACATGCAGTCCCCGGCGGCGCGCCCGTCCTCGTCGAGGATCGAGTCACGGTGGTCGAGATCGCCGGCCAGGACCGTCGTCTCGCAGGTGCCACACGTCCCCTCGCGGCAGGAGGACAGGACCTCGACCCCGGCCGAGCGCACGGCCTCGAGCACGGTGATGTCGGGGGTGACCTCGACCTCGGTGCCCGTGCGGCCCAGCGCGACGGTGAACGGGGTGTCGCGGACCGGTGCGCCCTGCTCCCTGGCCGCGAAGCGCTCGGTGCGCAGTGCTTGCGACGGCAGGTGCGCGCAGGCGTCGTCGACGGCGTCGAGCAGCGGGGCGGGCCCGCAGCAGTAGACGCGGGTGTCGGCGTCGACCTCGGCGAGAAGGTCGGCGAGGGGCAGGAGCCCGTGCTCGTCCTGGGGTAGGACGGAGACCCGGTCGCGGTGACCGGCGAGCTCGTCGATAAAGGCCATCGAGCCGCGGGTGCGGCCGCCGTAGACCAGCCTCCAGTCGGTGCCGAGCCGGTCGGCGGCGGCGATCATCGGCAGCAGCGGGGTGATGCCGATCCCGCCGGCGACGAAGAGGTAGCGCGAGCTCGGGACCAGGCCGAACCGGTTGCGCGGCCCGCCGATCCCGACCAGGTCGCCGACCGCGAGCTCGTCGTGGATCCAGGCCGAGCCACCGCGTCCCCCGGGTTCGCGGAGAACCCCGACCCGGTAGGTGTGGGCGTCCCAGCGGTCCCCGCAGAGCGAGTACTGCCTGCTCTCGCCGGAGGGGAGGATCAGGTCGATGTGCGAGCCCGGCGTCCAGTCCGGCAGCCTCGCGCCGGTCGGGTCGGTCAGCGTCAGGGCGACCACACCGTCCGCCGCCGGGGTCTTGGACGTGACGCGCAGGCTGAGCCCACGACCGGGATCGACGCGGGGAGGTACGGCTGCCGACATGTCCCCGAGAGTGGACGTCACCGCGTCACCCCGACCATGGCGTTCTCGCTCAGTGAGAAGCGAGGCGTCGGCCGATACCCCGCGCCGCCGCCCGGAGGGCGGGTACCTGGGCCCTCGCGTCACCGTCGTTGGGAACGATCACGGCCAGGGCCGCGACGACCGCACCCGCCTGCGAGCGCACCGGGACGGCGATCCCGCAGGCGTCGGGGTGGATGAAGCCCGGGCAGAACGCCACGTCCTCGTGACGAACGTGGTCGAGCATCGCCCGCAGCCGGCCTGGGTTCGTGATGGTGTCGGGGGTGTAGGCGCGCAGCGGTCCCGCCAGGGTCCGTTGCTGGACGTCGGCGTCGGTGTGGGCCAGGAGAACCAGACCCGAGGACGACACGTGCAGCGGGAGCCGTCCCGCGATGCGCGTGTAGTTGACGACCGCGGCGGGGGCCGAGAGCCGCTCCAGGAACAGCACCTCGGCGTCGTCGAGCACCCCGAGCTGGATGTGGTGGCCGACGACCGCGTGCAGGTCCTCCATCAGAGGCATCGCCGCCTCCCGGAGCGACAACGCCGTGGACGCGCGGGAGCCCAGCTCCCACAGCCGCAGGCCCAGACCGACGCGCCGGTCGGCCTCGCGGCGCAGCCGTGGGCCGGCCGGTGGCAGGGCCGGACCACCTGTGTCGGACGGCTCACCCGGCCCGTCCGGGGAGACGAGACGGGGAGGCAGTCGCTGCAGGACTGAACGATCCGGATCCGGGCACCCCGGTGTGACGAGTACCCGTATCGGGCGGAACCACCGTCCGGATCGACGCTCTGGTGGAGGTTTCGATGTCGCACGACCGGCACGTCTGTCCGGTGATTCGGGCGGAGCGGACGTGACGGCGGAGTCGTCGCTGTCCGGCCGGCAGGCGCGCACACCCACGGGGGTGCCGCCGCGCGGGTGGTGGCAGGTGTTGCGGCGCGCCTTCGCGGAGAGCTCCGCCGACAACGTGTCGATGCTCGCCGGCGGCGTGGCCTACTTCGGTTTCCTGGCGATCTTCCCGGCGCTGATCGCCGGGGTCACCCTGTACGGGCTCGTCGCCGATCCGGCCACGGTGACCCGGCAGGTGCAGGACCTGACCGCGCTGCTGCCGCAGGAGGCGCAGCCCCTGATCACCGATCAGCTGACCTCGATCGCCTCCGGTGGCGGGAGCGCCCTGGGGATCGGTCTGGTCGTGTCGCTGCTGGCGGCGGTCTGGTCGGCCTCGAGCGGGGTGGGCAACCTGATGCAGGCGGTGAACCTGGCCTACGACGAGAAGGAGGGGCGTGGGTTCGTCGCGTTGCGCGGGACCGCGCTGCTGCTCACCGTCGGCGCGGTCGTGTTCGTCCTGGCCACGCTGGCGCTGGTGGCGGTCGTCCCGCCGGTCCTCGACGCGATACCGCTGGGGATCGTCGGGACCGTCCTGGCGCAGGTCGTGCGCTGGGCGCTGCTGGTGGCCCTGGTGGTCGGGAGCCTGGCCGTGGTCTACCGGGTGGCCCCGGACCGGGACTCGCCACGGTTCGCCTGGGTCAGTCCGGGGGCCCTGCTCGCCGCGGTGCTGTGGCTGCTCGGCAGTCTGCTGTTCAGCCTGTACGTCAACAACTTCGGGAGCTACAACAAGACCTACGGCGCGCTGGCCGGGGTCGTGGTGCTGCTGCTGTGGCTCTACCTGACCGCCTACATCGTGCTGCTCGGGGCCGAGATCAACGCGGAGGCGGAACGTCAGACCGTGCGCGACACGACCGTCGGCGAGGCGAGACCACGGGGGAGTCGCCGCGCCGCGGCGGCCGACGAGGTCGCCGATCCGCCGGGCCCGGGGCCGGACCGGTGACACCGCCGCCGTGCGCCGGTCCCTCCTGCGCGGACCCCCGCCCGTGCAGGAGGGACCCTTCGCTCCCGGAAGTGCCCTTCCGGGTCGACGGGCGCCGGAGCCCCGTCCGCCCGGCCCGGAACCCGGTGACGGGTCGTCGGACGGGGGTGACGGTTCCGGAGGATCCCGGACCGGCCGGACCGACGTTACTTCTACGAAGCAGTAGAAGCAAAGTGCCGGCTGAACTACTACTCAACGTGCTCGATCCATTACTTCCCGGCGAGATCGCCGGGACCCGACGAGCATCGCCGACACGGCGGCGACCCAGCCGGCGACGAGCATGAGCTGAAGGTGCTCCACGACGCCGACGCCGTCGGCGCCCGTCAGGGCCAGCACGCTGACCACGGCGGCGAGCAGCACCAGGGCCGCCGCGCACACCTGTCCGGGTCGCACTCCCGTGCGCCGGGGCCGGTCTCCGGCCCGGGGCCGTGAGAGCGTGACCATCGCGGTCGTGGCGGCTGCGACACCGGCCAGCCCGGACAGCGTGTGCAGGTCGGTGAGCTGGCCCATCAGTGGCTGTGCCTGCTCGGCGAGACGGCACGCCGGGTCCGCCGACGGGGCGCACTCCATCGGGTGGAGGCCGTCGACGACCGCCGTCAGGCCGACGACGGCGACGGCGGCGGCCCCCACGGTCTCCCGGCGGTCCACGGGCCGGACCGCCGACCGCTGCAGACCCGCGGCCAGCAGGATGATCAATACGCCCGCCGCGACGTCGGCGATCCGGAACCAGGCGCTACCGGGAGAGCCCGGTACCGCGAACTCGCTGACGTACGCCCGTGTCGGGTCCAGACGTGTTCCGAACAGCGGGGCGGCGAGATACCAGCTGTAGCAACAGGCTCCCGCCATCCCGGCCCAGCCGGCGAGAGTCCGCTCCCGCGGCGACGCGCGGCCCGGCCCCACCCGCCTCCCGGCCGGGAGAACCGGCCGTCGCGCGCCCTGAGGCCGTCGCGCGCCCTGAGGCCGTCGGATCGCCACGGGCCGAGGACCTCCTGCGCAGAACCGTCGTCTCGCGTGGGAGGACCCGTTCCGCGGAGCCCTCCGCCACGAGCGGTACCGGAGGGGATACCGCCACGCTACTTCTACCGATTCGTAGAAGCAACGACGGGACGACCGGGTGCACATCGTAGTCGCCGGTTCCGGGTACCCGGGCGCAGTTCCGCGGGCACGTCCGCGGTCCCTGCAACCGCACCGGGAGAACGAGATGACGCACGACCGCCCCCTCGCCATGGTCACCGGAGGCTCGTCGGGCATCGGGCTCGAACTGGCCCGCGAGCTCGCCGGACGCGGCCACGACGTCGCGATCTCCGGGCAGAGCGGGCGGGTGCACGACTCGGCGAAGGAGCTCGAGGCCCTCGGCGTCGACGCCTATCCGTTCCAGGCCGACGCCTCCACCTACGACGGCGTGGAGGCGTTCTGGACCTTCGTCGCCGACCTCGGCCGTCCGGTCGAGGTGGCCTGCCTCAACGTCGGCATCGGCGTCGGAGGGGCGGGGTTCGCCGACACCGACCTCGCCGACGAGTTCCGCATGATCGCCATCAACTGCACCGGGCTGGTGCACACGGCCAAGCGGGTCACCCACGCCATGCTCGCCCAGGGCCGGGGGCGGATCCTGATCGTCTCCTCGATCTCGGCCTCCACGCCGACGCCGTACGAGACCGTCTACGGTCCGACCAAGGCGTTCGGGTTCTCCTTCGCCGAGTCCCTGCGCGAGGAGCTGCGGGGGTCCGGGATCACCGTGACCGCCCTGCTGCCCGGCGCCACCGACTCGGAGTTCCACGCGAATGCCGGCATGGGCAACACCAGGTTCGGTGACAACAGCTGGAAGAACGACAAGCGCCTCGTGGGACGCCAGGGGATCGACGCGCTGTTCGCCGGTGACGACCACGTCGTCGGCGGGGACGAGGCGACCAAGCAGGCATTCCTCGACAACCGCGCCACCTCCGAGCCGGAGAAGGCCGCCCGCCAGGGTGCACAGGCCCGGCCGGCCGGCTGACCGTCCGCCGACCGGCCGGCGGGTCGGGACGTCAGAACAGCTCCGGCGTCGACGGGGTCGCGTCGTCGAGGAACGCGGTGATCATGGGGACCAGGACGTCGGACTCTCCGGAGATGCCGACGTGCGACGTCGCCGGGAGGATCACCAGCCGCGCCGCCGGGACGGTCTGCAGCACTCCCGAGGCCGCCGCGTCCTCGTCACCGCCGCCGAGCAGCGTGAACATCTCCACCGCGTGCTCGGGCCGCACGCCGTCCGCGTCGCCGATGATCACCATGGCCTTCGCCGTGATCGACCGCATCTGCGCGTCGGTGATCTCCTGGTCCTCGACGTTGAGGACCTTCATCTTCTCGAGATAGGCATCGAACGCCGCGGCGTCCGGGGTGTGCTCCAGGAACGCCTTCTCGACGGGCGTACCGGCGAACATCGTGGCGTCGAGCCCGGCGACGGCCGTCCCGACCGACGGGTACCACCCGTCCCTGCGGAACGTCGCGGACAGTGACACGAGCTTCCCGACCAGCGCCGGGCGGCGCAGGGCGAGCTGCAGCGCGACCCCGCCGCCCTGCGAGTAGCCCATCACGTCCACGCGATCGACGCCGAGCGCGTGCAGCAACGCGGCGGCGTCGTCGGCGAAGCGCTCGTAGGACATCACGCGCGTCGTGTCCGGGGTCCGGCCGTGTCCCTGCTGGTCGAAAACGATCACCGTGCGGCCGGCCGCGAACCGGGCCACCCACGTGGACATCGAGCCGGTGTCCATGAAGGCACCGGGGACGAGCAGCAGCGGCGTCGTGCCCGGGACACCGAGCTCGCCGTACACCTCGTGGTAGAGGCTCAGGCCGTCGATTCGCAGGTGCCCGCTACGGGACGGGGCCGGTGCGGTCGGTTCGGTCATCGTGGCTCCCGGGCTCGAGGGAAGTGGTCCCCCGATAGACCGGACGCGACCGCGGGACTCATCGCCCCGGCACCGACTCCGACGATCGGTAGCCCGCCCGTGTGACCGGACGGCCCGGTCAGGCCTGCGGCAGCGCCGGCGGCTCGCCGGTGCGCTCGTAGTCCGCCAGCTGATCGATCCGGCGCTGGTGGCGGCTGCCCTCGAACTCCGTGGTGAGGAACGCGTCCACGATGCGCTCGGCCTCCTCGACCTCGTGCATCCGGGCGCCGATCCCGGCCAGCTGGGCGTCGTTGTGCCGCCGCGCCAGCTGGGCGGTCTCGACGCTCCAGGTCAGGGCGGCGCGGGCGCCGGGAACCTTGTTCGCGGCGATCTGCTCCCCGTTCCCGGAACCGCCGATGACGAGGCCGAGACTGCCCCCGTCGGCGACCACGCGCCGCGCCGTCTCGACACAGAAGGGCGGGTAGTCGTCGTCCGCGTCGTAGGCGTGGGGGCCGACGTCGGTGACGTCGTGACCCAGCTCGGCCAGCCGCCCGACGAAATGGTTCTTGAGCTCGAGCCCTGCGTGGTCGGAACCGAGATAGATGCGCACGTCGGCAGTCTATGCACGGCGGATTCGGACGACGGGCATCGGAAACCGTGATGACCGCGGCCGATTCTGTTATGGCCGTCGCCGGACGCGGGGGAGACGGCACCCGGACGGAGGTGGAGCAGGGTCGGAGCAGGGGGTGACCGTGGTCTGTCCGTCGGTGTCCGCGTCCACCCCACTCGTGAACTCCGGAGCGCCGTTCGGCACAGATCGCGGACCACTGGTGCGACCCCGGTTGCGACGACTCCGGAAATTCACTCAGGATCATCCGGACCGCGGAAACCGGGACGACACGCTCGGGTTTGCGCGGATCACGACATGAGGAGGAAGAAATGAACTGGGAAACTCCGGAGTACACGATCGTCGAGGTCTGCGCTGAGGCCACCGGGTACTTCCACCGGGGCTGACGGTCCGTTCTCGGACTCGTTCTGCTCGTCCGGGCCGGCGTAGGGCACCCGCCCTGCGCCGGCCCACCGGCAGTGGCGGTCCGAATGGTTCAGATCAGCTGGCGAGTGGTCTCACTGCCGCCGGTCCTCGGCTGACCCGGTAGCGGTCGACCGGGAGGACAACGATGCCCGAAAATCCCGACACCCACGTCTACCGCACCTATGACAAGGTCCTGGCCGGCCTGACGGCCAAGCCGGCGGGCAGTGGTCGCGCCGGCGACTGGTGGCCCCAGCGGGTCGACCTGTCGCCATTGCGCCGGAACCGGCCCGCGGACCCCGGCTACGCCGATCGATTCAAGTCTCTGGATCTCGACGAGCTGGCCCGGGACATCGACGACGTGCTGACGACGTCGCAGGACTGGTGGCCCGCCGACTTCGGGCACTACGGCCCGCTCGTGCTGCGCATGGCCTGGCACGCCGCCGGCACCTACCGCGCCCTGGACGGCCGGGGCGGCGCGTGCGCCGGGATGCAGCGCTTCGCCCCGCTCAACAGCTGGCCGGACAACCGGAACCTGGACAAGCCCCGCCGGCTGCTGTGGCCGGTGAAGCAGAAGTACGGGTGCCGGATCTCCTGGTCGGACCTGATGATCTTCGCCGGCAACCGGGCACTGGAGTCGATGGGCTTCACGACCTTCGGGTTCGCCGGAGGCCGCCCCGAGGTGTGGGAACCCGACGAGACGTATTGGGGACCGGAGAGCAAGTGGCTGGCCGAGCAGCGGTACAGCGGCCTGCGCCAGCTCGACGAGCCGCTGGCGGCCAGCGAGATGGGGCTCATCTACGTCGATCCGCAGGGCCCGGCCACCAACCCGGACCCGAGGCTCTCGGCCCGCGACATCCGCCAGACCTTCGCGCGGATGGCGATGAACGACGAGGAGACGGTGGCGCTCATCGCGGGCGGGCACTCCTTCGGCAAGATGCACGGCCCGGCGGACCCGCACCAGACGGCGGGCCCCGAGCCGGAAGGCGCGCCGCTCACCGAGCAGGGCCTGGGCTGGCGCGGCGGGCACGGCAGCGGCGTCGGGGCGGACACGGTCACCACCGGGCTGGAGGGGATGTGGACGGAAACCCCCGTCGAGTGGGACAACTCGTACTTCGAGACGCTCTTCAAGTACGGGTGGGACGTCGAGCTCAGCCCGGCCGGCCTGTGGCAGTGGATCCCGAGCGACGGTGAGGGCGAGGGCACCGTGCCGGACCCCTTCGATCCCGACGTCAAGCACCACCCCGTCATGCTCACCACGGACCTCGCGTTGCGCGAGGACCGGAAGTACGAGGCGATCTCACGGCGTTTCCTCGAGCACCCGGACGAGTTCGCGGACGCGTTCGCCCGCGCCTGGTTCAAGCTGACGCACATCGACATGGGCCCGGTCCAGCGGTATCTGGGTCCGCTCGTCCCGGACGAGGCGCTGATCTGGCAGGACCCGCTGCCGGAGGTGGACCACGGCCTGGTGTCCGCCGACGACGTCGCCGCCCTCAAGCGCGAGATCCTCGGATCCGGCCTGACGGTGGCGCAGCTCGTCGCCACGGCGTGGGCGTCGGCGTCGACCTACCGCGACACCGACAAGCGCGGTGGGGCGAACGGGGCGCGGATCCGGCTCGAACCGCAGCGCAGCTGGGAGGTCAACGACCCCGAGCAGCTGGACGTCGTCCTGTCCACACTGGAGACGATTCGGCAGCGGTTCGACGACTCCCGGACGGACGGCACGCGGATCTCGATGGCCGACCTGATCGTGCTCGGCGGGTGCGCCGCGGTGGAACAGGCCGCCGCGGCCGGCGGCCACGAGGTCGAGGTCCCGTTCCGGCCCGGGCGCACCGACGCGACCCAGGAGTGGACCCACGTCGAGTCGTTCGACGCACTGCGGCCCCGGGCGGACGGCTTCCGGAACTACGCGGGCGAGGACGGCCGGGTTCCGGCGGAGCAGCTCCTGGTGGACAGGGCGAGCCTGCTGACGTTGAACGTGCCCGAGATGACGGTGCTGGTCGGCGGGCTGCGGGTGCTCGAAGCCAACCACCGGGGATCCTCGGCGGGGGTGCTGACCGCGACGCCGGGAGTGCTGACCAACGACTTCTTCGTCAACCTGCTGGACATGGGGACGCAGTGGTCACCGGGACCGCGCGGCGACGGCCCGATCTACGAGGGTCGTGACGTGTCCACCGGTGAGGTGAGGTGGACCGCGAGCCGGGTCGACCTCGTCTTCGGCTCGAGCTCCGACCTGCGGGCGCTCGCCGAGGTCTTCGCGAGCGACGACGCGGGCGGCAGGTTCGTCCGGGACTTCGTCGCGGCGTGGGTGAAGGTCATGGAGCTCGACCGGTTCGACCTGGGCTGAGGCACCCCCCCCGGAGCGGGTCCCGGGGACCGTGTTCGATCCGGTCCCCGGGACCGATTCATGCCGCGGGGAATCGGACTTGTCCGCGCGACCAGGGGAAATGTGCCACACCGCCGAGGTGGCCGATACGAACGGTACCTTCCGCCGTGCGAACGGCGGATGTCGACCAGTTAGCGGAGAGATATACCGGAAACGCTCGAACATGGTTACGCTCAACACGTGTTACAGGTTCGGCGGCAACGATTGAGCCGACATCAGGATCTGTAGACGCCATGCCGTTTCATCGCGGTCGTCGCATCATTACCGTCCATGTGCGGGAAATGCTGCGATATCGGCCGGGATTCTCATTTCTCGATGACGAGGAGGTGACGTCCGATGACGACTGCACAGAGTAGAGAAGAACTCCTGTCCGAACTCGGCGGACAGAACAGGGCAACCATCGGTGCTGTGCTGGGAACCGGGCAGGTCGCCAAGGCGACCGTCCTGCCCGACGGCACGATGGAGGCGACCATCCGGATTCCGGAGGACGCCATGGTGTGGGAGCCGTCGGTTCTGATCATGCCGCACGCCGGCATCCTCAACCTGACGATCATCAATGATGACACGAACACCCACGCCTGCCTGCTGCCCAGTAACGGCGACAAGCAGTTCATCGGCCTGCTGAACCACTCCAAGGGCACTGCGACCCTCGAGCTGGACGGCCCCGGTTGCTACTACTACGGCTCGCCCGCCGGCAACGACGAGGGCCGCGGTCTGACCGCGGCGATCGTCGTCAGTGGCGAGGTGCCGCCCGAGGCGAAGCTCGACCGACCCGCGCAGCCGCGACCGTAGAAGGGCAGCACCACATGACTATCGAGTACACCGACGCCGGCAAGGCGATCAACCAGAGCCAGCTGTCCACCCTGAAGCACACCGCGCCGGACGTGACCCGCGGGCTCGACTACGAGCGGATCCTGCAGGCCCGTAGCGAGTCGCAGAACTGGATCACCTACTACGGCGACTACGACGGCAAGCGGCACAGCCTGCTCGACCAGATCAACGCCGGCAACGTCGAGAACCTGAAGGTCGCCTGGATGTTCCAGGCGAGCGCGACCGGCATGATGGCGTCGACCTCGACCTACGCGTTCGAGGCCTGCCCGATCGTCGTCGACGGCGTCATGTTCGTCACGGGCTGGGACGGCTGGCTCTGGGCCCTCGACGCGAAGACCGGCGAGCAGCTGTGGCGCTACAAGCACGCGGTGCCGATCGACGTGACGCTCTGCTGCGCCAACGTCAACCGCGGCTGTGCGGTGGCCAACGGCAAGGTCTACATGGTCACCCAGAACGCGCAGCTGGTCTGCCTCGACGCCACCAACGGTCAGAAGATCTGGCAGAAGACCATCGGCGACGTCCGCGCGGGCGAGAGCGCGTCGATCGCTCCTCTGGTCATCAAGGACTTCCTCATCACCGGTTCCGCCGGCGGCGAGTACGGAGTGCGCGGTCACATCGACGCGTGGGACCTGGAGACCGGTGAGCAGAAGTGGCGCACCTACACCGTGCCGAAGCCGGGGGAGAAGGGCTCGGAGACGTGGCCCGACGACGGCGAGGCCTGGCAGCGTGGCGGCGCGAACCACTGGGTCACCGGCACCTACGACCCGGAGCTGAACCTCTACTTCGCGGGCACCGGTAACCCGGCTCCCGACTTCGACGGCGAGGTCCGCCCCGGCGACAACCTCTACACCGACAGCGTGGTCGCGCTGGACGTGGACTCCGGCGAGATCAAGTGGCACTACCAGTTCACCCCGCACGATCTCTGGGACTACGACTCCACCATGGAGATGACCCTTTTCGAGCGGGACGGCAAGAAGCTCATGGCCCACTTCGACAAGAACGGGTACATGTTCGTCCTCGACCGCACCAACGGCGAGCTGCAGGACGTCACGCCGTTCGTCGACCGGATCGACTGGGGGGTCATCACCCGCGACGGCAAGGTGACCCCGCGGAAGTACCCGGACAAGGAGGGCGAGCCCTGCCACTTCTTCCCCGGCCCGGCCGGTGCGAAGGAATGGACCCACGCGTCGTACAACCCCGAGCACGACCTGTTCTACGTGCCGGTCGCCGACGTGGGCGCCACCGCCACCCGGCGTCGCCGTGAGTTCAAGGAGGGCATGCCCTACTGGGGTGCCGCCGTCGAGGTCGACATCGACGACATGGCCGGCTCGGTCAGCGCGTTCGACTCCCACGGTGAGGAGAAGTGGCGCTACCGGCTCGACAACATGCCGATGGCCGCCTCGACCCTGAGCACCGCGGGCGACGTGGTGTTCGCCGGCACCCCGGCGGGCGACTTCCTGGGGCTGCACGCCCAGACGGGCGAGAAGCTCTGGAGCTTCCAGTGCGGCAGCGGTCACCACAGCAGCCCGAGCACCTACATGATCGACGGCAAGCAGTACGTGGCCGTGCCGGTCGGCTGGGGTGGCTGGCTGGAGGGCATCGTCCCGGGTCTGTCCGGCCAGGGACACGGTGCTTCGCTGATCGTGTTCTCCCTCTGATCGACACGTTCCTCTGACGTGCTGCCGACCGGTGGTCGGGCCGTTCCCACGCGGAACGGCCCGGCCACCGGTTCGGTGTTTCAGCCGACGGCGACGGAAACGATGGTGATGTGATGACCCGGTCCACGGAGACCCGGCGCGAGGAGTACCTGCCGTGCCTGTACTGCGGACAGCGCTACGGGCCGGACGACGTCGCGCTGCACACCGAGCCGGTGCACTGCGGGCGGTGCATCACGTGCGTCGACAAGCCCGCATGCTTCGACTGCCGCCTCATGTACTGCGTGTGTGACGTGCACCAGTACCGGGGCTGACGCCGCGGGCCCCGCGGCCGCCGGGTCAGATCTCCAGTGCCCGGCGGACCGTCGGGGTGTTCCGCCGGGAGACCGGCACCATCGTCCTGGCCTGGTCGTCCATCACCAGGACCAGCTCGCCCTTGTCCCGGCGCTCGACCTCCCGGATGCGGCTGAGGTTCACGACGTACTGGCGGTGCACCCGCAGGAAGCCGGAGTCGCACAGCTCGGTCTCGAGCCGGTCGAGTCCGGGCGAGGTCGACCGCAACAGCCCCTCGTCGGTCGACAGCCACACGTCGTTGCCGTCCGACTGGGCGAACGACACCTCGGGCGTCCGGAGCAGGACCATGCGGTTCTCGCGCGTGGCGACCATCCGGCGCGGCTGCGTCCGGGGCGGTACGTCCTCCGCCGTACGGGGGAGCGGATTGCCCTCCGAGACGCCGAACGAGACCACGTTGCCGACGAGGTGCCCGGCCAGGAACACCGGCCGGAAGCTGATCGACGTCGGCTCGTTGGAGAGCCGGGTGACGATCTGCGTGGAGCCTGTCCAGTCGGGATCGCGTGCGGCCTGCTCGGCGGCGAACCGGGCGGCCTGGATGAACTCGGGCAGCTCCGGTCTCCAGCGCACCGCGGGATCGGGCACCGGCGAGGAGCCCGGGATGCCGAGGAGCACCCCCGCGGCGTCGTCGGCGAGGACGACCCGGCCCGCGGGGTCCACGGCCGCGAGCGTCGCGCTCGAACCCGACCTGGCCTGGGCGAAGGCGGCCATCAGCTCGGCGCCGTCGTTCCGGGCGCGCTGGCGCAGGACGCGCTGGGTCATCGTGGCGGCGTTGCCGAGCCAGGCGCCCACGGTTCCGGGGAGCTCGGTGCGCCAGCAGGAGACGTTCAGTACGGCGATCGGTTTCCCGGTCACCACGTCCCGGACCGCCACGCCGGCGCACGTCCAGTCGTGGAACGCCTGGCACCAGTGCTCGGCGCCGCGGATCAGTACGGGGCCGTGCGACATCAGCGCCGTGCCCATGCCGTTCGTCCCGGCGGCACCCTCCGACCAGCAGAACCACTGGGCCAGGTTGGCCTCGTCGGCGACGGTGCGCGTCTCCGGGTCGCCCCACTGGGCCAGGACCCGCCCGATGGCGTCGGTGATGGTCACGATGCCGCCGGTGGTGCTGACCTCGTGCGCCATCGCCGCGGCGCGGAACCCGAGCTCGGCGATCACCACGTCGTGCTCCAGCGCGTGGTCGGCCTCGGCGACAGCCGCCGGGGCCTTGGAGAGGTTCGGGTCGACCCGGTACTGGTCCCGGCACCGGTGCCAGGAGATCGCTATCTCGGGCCGCACGCCGTTGAGTTCGTCCTCGCCCCCGGCGAACCGCTCCCACGCTCGGCGGACCGCCGTGTCACCTCGGCTGCTGGAGCCGGGGTCGGGACGGCGTACCTGGGACAATGCGAGACCGCCTTCGGTCTGTCGGGCCGGGCGCGGCGATGCGACCTTCTCCGAACGCTAATCGCCGACTCTGATCAAGGGCAAGCGACGTGGGCCGGCGGTTGACGAGCGGCGGTGAATCGATGATAAGCGGACGGAAACACACCCTTGAGCGGCGGGAAGCCCTGCCGCGCAGGAGGAGCCGAAAGTTCGTCGTGTGTTGGAATTTGTGAGGTTATGGTGGCCTACCTCGCCTTTCGGGTGGTTCTTCCGCCATATGGCCGAGCGCGGAAAAACTCAGGTTGATGTGTTCGGCGGCGTAGAGTTAGCTTGGCGATTCTGTTACCCAGGCGGTCGAAGGATCTCCGGTGTGTCAGTCGACGAGGAGGTCACATGACTGGACGAGTGCCACCGCTGGTGATCGCGCCGAGTCGGCCGGGCGGAGGTGAGCGGGTGCCCGCCGGTTCCCTGGTGGCCTCCCCGTCGGCCAAGGAGGTGGCCCGCGCGTGGGAGGACTTCGCCTCGGGTGAGGACATCGAGACCGGTGTACGGCCCGAGATCCTGGCGTCGTGGTACCGGTGCCGGGACCAGTACGAGGTCGACCGCACCCTGGACGTCGCTCCGGGGGCCCGCGGCGACGACGCCCAGCGGGTCGACAACAGCGTGATCTTCACCGGGCTCGGCGGGCTGGGTGCGCTGGCCGGCCAGGAGGTCGCGCAGGACGGCGCCGTCGTCACCGTGGCGGACGGCAAGGGCCGCGTACTCGGCGCCTGGGGCGACCCGTCGGCGCAGCGGCGTGCCGAGCTGCACAACCTCGCGCCGTGGTCGTCGTGGTCGGAGGCGTGCACCGGTACGAACGGGATGGGGACGTCGCTCGAGGTGTCCGGCCCGGTGACCGTGACGGGGCCGGAACACTGGTGCCAGGCGTTCCACCAGTGGGCGTGTGCGGGCATCTCCATCCGTGACGTGGTGACCGGCGCGCCGGTCGCGTCGATCAACATCTCGCGGTGGAACGCGTCGCTGCCCAAGCTCGTGCCGCCGTGGCTGACGAAGGCGGTCTCGTGCGTGGAGCAGGAGATCTACCGGCGTGCCATCTACGAGGCCGACAAGGTGGTCGCCGAGTTCACCAGGAGGAGCGCGCAGAACGGTGGTGCGCTGATGGCGATGGACCGCGGCGGGAACGTGATCGCCGCGACCGACGCGGCCGTGACGATGCTCGGGCTGGCCGGCGAGACGCCGATCGTCGCCGGGGCGACCGAACCGGCGGAGCGCTGGAGCCCGGACATCCCCGGGCTGCCGGACGTCGTGCGGTGGGCCAAGGCGCGGGCCGAGGGGAACACGGAGTGGAGCGGCTACGCGCGGCTGCCGGTGTGTCCCGGCGAGGAGCCCGTGCCGCTGACGATGCGGTCCGTCGTCGACGCCAACCACGTCGTGGGCATGCTGTGCTCGTTCGGGGTGCAGGACGGCGAGGCCTACGAGCAGGAGGACGAGGAGTCGGTCGGCCCGCTGCCCCGGTGCATCATCGGGATGCGCGACGACCGGCTGGTCCTGCTGTCGCCGTCGGAGATCCGCTACGCCGAGGCCGACCGCAACATCGTCTGGCTGGTCACCGAGCGCGGCCGGATCCAGGCCGCGACCCGTGGCCTCGACAACGTCGAGCGGTCGCTGGCGCCGTACGGGATCCGCCGGGTGCACCGGCGGTACCTGGTGAACCTGCGCCGGGTGGCGGAGGTCGAGCGGGGGATCAAGGGAGAGCTGTTCCTGATCATGGACTCGCGCAACCACGAGCTCGTCCCCGTCTCCCGGCGCCACGCCCCGGACCTGCGGCGCATGCTCGGGATCTGATCAGCCCGATCGTCCGGACACCGCGGCCGCACGCCGGCGCAGGTCCTCCACCGCCTGCGCCGGGTCCGCGGCCGAGTAGACGGCCGAGCCGGCGACGAAGCAGTCGACGCCGGCCTCGGCCGCCTGCTCGATCGTCTCGGCGTTGATGCCGCCGTCGATCTCCACCATCAGGTTCAGGTGGCCGGTGTCGACGAGCCTCCGTGCCGTACGCACCTTGCCGAGGACGTCGGCGATGAACGACTGTCCGCCGAAGCCGGGCTCGACGGACATCACGAGCAGGGTGTCGTAGTGCTTGAGCACGTCGACGTAGGGCTCCAGCGGCGTGCCCGGCTTGATCGCCAGCCCGGCCTTCGCGCCGGCGGAGCGCAGGTTCTTCGCGAGCATGACCGGGTCGTCGGCCGCCTCGACGTGCACGGTGACGTTGTGTGAGCCCGCCTCGGCGTAGCCGATCGCCCAGTGGTCCGGCTTCTCGATCATGAGGTGGCAGTCCACCGGGATCTCGGTGACGGCCAGGATCGACGTCACGACCGGCAGGCCCAGGGTCAGGTTCGGCACGAAGTGCGCGTCCATGACGTCGACGTGCAGCCAGTCCGCACCGCGGCCGGGCTCCCCGTCCACGGCGGCCATTTCGTCGGCGAGCCGTGCGAAGTCGGCGGAAAGGATGGACGGCGCAATCAGGGGCTGATTCGACACGGCTCCGACCGTAAGGCGCGCGGGATCGGTCGTGGCTATTCGTGGTGTGTATCCGGGGATTGTTTTTGCGGATGTGCTCGGGTGTTGCCGGTTTCTGTGGGGGTCGGTGATGGTGGTGGGGACTCTTGGCAGTGCTCGTGGTGAGGAGATTGTTGTGAAGTTGCAGGTTGCTCTGGACGTGTTGGATCTGCCGTCGGCGTTGACGCTGGCGGGTCAGGTGGCCGAGCACGTGGACATCCTCGAGCTGGGTACGCCGTTGGTGAAGTCGGCGGGTATCGCGGCGGTGACGGCGATCAAGGCGGCGCACCCGGACAAGCAGGTGTTCGCGGATCTGAAGACCGCTGATGCCGGTGAGCTGGAGGCGACGCTGGCGTTCGAGGCCGGCGCGGACCTGGTGACGGTGATGGGTGCTGCCGACAACGACACCATCAGTGGTGCGGTGGCGGCGGGGAAGAAGTACGGCAAGCAGGTCGTGGCGGACATGATCAGTGTCGTCGACGGGCGGGTCGCGCGGATCCAGGAGGTCGCGAAGCTGGGTGTGGACTTCGTGGAGATCCACGCGGGTCTCGACGAGCAGGCGCGTCCGGGTTACACGATCAAGCAGCTGCTCGAGGACGGTCGCGCCGCGGGTGTGCCGTTCTCCATCGCCGGTGGCGTGAAGGCGGACACGATCGGGTCGGTGCGTGATGCCGGCGCGGTGGTCGCGGTCGCGGGTGGGGCCATCTACGGCGCCTCGGACCCCGGTGCCGCCGCCGCCGAGCTCAAGAAGCGCGCCACCAGCTGACCCGCTCCGTCCACCCGCCCGGCGAGACTAAGGACTCCTCCGTTCATGGCACCACACCATTCCGCCGACGAGGTCGTACGCCTGACCACCCCGCGAGTTCCCGAGGACTGGTCCGATCTGGACCGGCGCGCGGTCGACACCGTCCGTGTGCTGGCCGCTGACGCGGTCGAGAAGTGCGGGAGCGGGCACCCCGGCACGGCGATGAGCCTCGCGCCGGTCGCCTACTCGCTGTTCCAGCGCGTCATGCGGCACGACCCGAACGACGAGCTGTGGCCGGGACGGGACCGGTTCGTGCTCTCGGCCGGGCACTCCAGCCTCACCCTCTACATCCAGCTGTTCCTCTCCGGCTACGGCCTGGAGCTCGACGACCTGAAGGCCCTGCGCACGTGGGGTTCGCAGACACCGGGCCACCCCGAGTACTCGCACACCAAGGGCGTGGAGACCACCACCGGCCCGCTCGGCCAGGGCCTGGCCAACGGGGTCGGCATGGCGATGGCCGCCCGCCGCGAGCGCGGGCTGTTCGATCCGGACACCGAGCCGGGCAAGAGCGTGTTCGACCACCAGATCTACGTGATCGCCTCCGACGGCGACATCGAGGAGGGCGTCACCTCCGAGGCGTCGTCCCTGGCCGGCACGCAGCAGCTGGGCAACCTCACCGTGATCTACGACGCCAACGAGATCTCGATCGAGGACGACACGGCCATCGCGCTGTCCGAGGACACGGCGATGCGCTACCGCGCCTACGGCTGGCACGTCGTCACGGTCGACGGCGGCGAGAACGTCTCCGCGTTCCTGGAAGCGGTCGAGCAGGCCAGGACCGAGACCGCACGCCCGACCATGATCGTGCTGCGCACCGTGATCGGCTTCCCGGCACCGAACCTGATGAACACCGGCAAGGCGCACGGCGCCGCGCTGGGCGCCGAGGAGATCGCCGCGGTCAAGCGCGCTCTCGGCATCGACCCCGACCGCAGCTTCCCGGTCGACGACGACGTCCTGCGCCACACCCGCGAGGTGGCCGAGCGGGGACGGGCCGACCACGAGAAGTGGCAGGTCGACTTCGACGCCTGGGCGCAGGCCAACCCGGAGCGCAAGGCGCTGCTGGACCGCCTCGCGGTCCGCGGACTCCCGGCCGGCTGGGCCGACACCCTGCCGACCTGGGAGCCCGACGACGCCGGGGTCGCCACGCGCAAGGCGTCGGCCGCGGTGCTGGCCGCGGTCGGTGACGTGCTTCCCGAGCTGTGGGGCGGGTCGGCGGACCTCGCCGAGAGCAACAACACCACGATCAAGGGCGCGGACTCGTTCGGCCCCGCCACGATCTCCACCTCGGCCTGGACGGCCCAGCCCTACGGCCGCACGCTGCACTTCGGCATCCGCGAGCACGCGATGGGGTCGATCCTCAACGGCATCGCGCTGCACGGCGGCACCCGCCCCTACGGCGGAACCTTCCTCATCTTCAGCGACTACATGCGCCCCGCGGTGCGCCTGGCGGCGCTGATGAAGCTGCCGGTCGTCTACGTGTGGACGCACGACTCGATCGGCCTCGGCGAGGACGGACCGACCCACCAGCCCGTCGAGCAGATCGCGACGCTGCGCGCCATCCCCGGCCTGTCCGTGGTGCGCCCCGCGGACGCGAACGAGACCGCGCACGCCTGGAAGGCGATTCTGGAGGACACGAGCGGTCCGGCCGGGCTGGCGCTCACCCGCCAGAACGTGCCGACGCTGCACGGCACCTCCGCCGAGGGGGTCGCCCGCGGCGGGTACGTGCTCGCCGAGGCGTCCTCGGGATCTCCCGACGTGGTGCTGGTCGGCACCGGTTCCGAGGTCCAGCTGGCCGTGGAGGCCCGGACCGTCCTCGAGTCCGAGGGCATCGCGACCCGCGTGGTGTCGATGCCGTGCGTGGAGTGGTTCGACCGGCAGGACCGGTCCTACCGCGACGAGGTGCTGCCGCCGGCCGTGCGGGCGCGGGTGGTCGTCGAGGCGGGCGTGGCCCAGCCGTGGCACCGGTACGTCGGCGACGCCGGCGAGATCGTGTCCCTGGAGCACTTCGGCGCCTCGGCCGACTTCAAGACCCTGTTCCGGGAGTTCGGCATCACCTCCGAGGCCGTGGCCGCCGCGGCGCGGCGCAGCGTGGAGTCCGTGCGGCAGGGATGACCCGCCGCCGCCTCGATCATCAGAAAGGGAGATTTCGTTGACGCAGTCGACATCGAAGAAGCTGGACGCCGGCACCTTCGCAGACGCCACCCGTACGGTCGTCGGGGAGGTGGAGCGGGTGAGTGCCGCGGTCGAGCCCGAGGCCTGGACGCGTGCCGGGGAGCTGCTGCTCAACGCGCAGAAGGTGTTCACCCTCGGGACCGGGCGCAGCGGGCTCGCCCTGCAGATGGCCGCGATGCGGTTCATGCACCTCGGACTCTCGACGCACGTCGTCGGTGAGGTCACCGCCCCCGCGATCGGCGAGGGCGACGTCCTGGTGGCGGCCTCGGGTTCGGGCACGACGGGCCGTGTGGTCAAGGCCGCGGAGAAGGCCCGTGACCAGGGTGCGAGCGTGATCGCGCTGACCACGGCGGCCGAGTCGCCGCTGGCCGGGCTCGCGACCGAGGTGCTCATCATCCCGGCCGCGGACAAGCAGGACTTCGACGGCAACGCGTCCGTCCAGTACGCGGGCAGCCTGTTCGAGCAGTCCGTCCTGCTGAACTCGGACGCGCTCTTCCACACGCTGTGGAAGACCGCCGGCGCCCAGGCCCGCGAGCTGTGGCGCCTGCACGCGAACCTCGAGTGACCTTCGCGCCCGTCCCACCCCGATGACACGATCCCCCGAGGAGCCAGAGATGCCGGACACCGATATCAGCACGTTGGAAGCGGTGGCGCTGGAAGCCACCCGCAGCGCCGCGGTGGCCGGCTACGCCTGGGTCGGCCGCAACGACCAGGACGCCGCCGACGGGGCGGCAACGTCGGCGATGCGTGCGGCGCTGGCCGACGCGCCGGGTCGGGGGACCGTCGTCATCGGGGAGGGGGAGAAGGACAACGCCCCGATGCTGTTCAACGGCGAGGTGGTCGGCAACGGCAACGGGCCCGACTTCGACATCGCCGTCGACCCGCTCGAGGGCACCTCGTTCTGCGCGTGGGACCTGCCCGGCTCGCTGGCGACGATCGCGTTCGCGCAGGCCGGCACCATGTGGTCGCCCGAGCCCGGGTTCTACATGGACAAGATCGTCGTCCCCCCGGGTGCGAAGGGCGCCGTCGACCTCGACGATCCTCCCGAGCAGACGCTGGCGAACGTCGCGAGGGCACTCGGCAAGGAGGTCCGTGACCTGCGCGTGGTCATCATGGACAAGCCGCGGCACAAGGACCTGATCTCCCGCGTGCTGCAGGCGGGCGCGTCGGTCCAGACTCCGGCGGGCGGCGACGTCGGCGGGAGCCTGGCGGTGCTGCTGCCGACCCACGACATCGACCTCCTCCTGGGGATCGGCGGCACGCCGGAGGGTGTGATGACGGCGGCGGCGGTCCGGGCACTGGGCGGCGGCATGGTGGGCCGCCTGGCCCCGCAGCGCGACGAGGAGGCGGACGCCATCCGCGCGGCGGGCATGTCCCTCGACCGCGTCTACGACTGCGAGGAGCTCGTGGCCGGGGAGGCCTTCTTCGTCGCCAGCGGGGTCAACGGCGGACCCCTGCTCGGGCGGCCGCGCATCGGCGGCGGGACGACCGTCGTCGAGTCGTTGCTGGTCTCCAAGGGGCAGATCCGCCACATCACCCACACCACCTTCGGATGACCGCGCCGGGATGACCAAGGAGATTCTGTGCTGCACCTGAACGACCTCCGCGTCCGCGACCTCGGCGAGTGTCGTCACGACTCGCCGCTGGCCGAGATGCTCGCGGTCAAGCAGACCTCGCCGCACTACGTCGCGGAGGGCGACCGGGTCCTGCTCGAGGACACCGTCTCGATGCTGGCCGAGCACGATCTCCCGCCCGTCGAGGTCCCGAGCTTCGAAGCCGCCGGCCCGCGCCGCAAGATATTCTTCGACCCCACCGAGGTGACCGCGGGTGTGGTCACCTGCGGTGGACTGTGCCCGGGCCTCAACAACGTCATCCGCGGCCTGGTCCAGGAGCTCGTCGTGCACTACCGGGCCAAGCGGATCCTGGGCTTCCAGCACGGCCTCCGGGGCCTGACGGCCGACCATCGTGACGACACCGTCGAGCTGACGGTGAACGGCGTCCGTGACATCCACACCTCCGGCGGCACCATCCTGGGCAGCTCGCGCGGCGGGCAGGACGCCGACGAGATGGTCGACACCCTCGTGTACCGCGGTATCGACATGCTGTTCGTCATCGGCGGCGACGGCGGGATGCGCGCCGCGACGGCGATCAGCGATGCGGTCCGGGCGCGCGGTCTCGACATCGCCGTCATCGGGGTCCCGAAGACGATCGACAACGACCTGCCCTTCACCGACCAGTCGTTCGGGTTCCAGAGCGCGTTCGCGCGGGCCACCGAGTTCATCTCCGCGGTCGCGGTCGAGGCCGCGGCCAGCCCGAACGGCGTCGGGATCGTGAAGCTGATGGGCCGCCATTCGGGGTTCATCGCCAGCTACGCCGCGCTGGCCGCCAGTGCCGCGGACATGGTCCTGATCCCCGAGGTCCCGTTCGCGCTCGAGGGCGACGACGGTGTGCTGGCCTACGTCGAGCAGCACGTCCGGACCAAGGGGTACATCGTGATCGTCCTCGCGGAGGGGGCGGGTCAGGACCTCCTGGACGGCGCGGGCCTGCCGCCGCGCGACGGCCGCGCCACCGACGCGTCGGGCAACGTCCGGCTCGGCAACATCGAGGAGCGGCTGAAGGAGGCCATCACCGACCACCTGACCTCGGTCGGCCTCGCGCCCACGATCCGCTACATCGACCCGAGCTACGCGATCCGCAGCATCGCCGCAAACGCCTACGACAGTGTCTACTGCCTGCGGCTGGCCCACGCCGCGGTGCACGCGGCCATGGCCGGCCGAACGGCCTCGGCCGTGGCCCGCTGGCGGCGCCGCTTCGTGCACGTCCCGCTGTCGCTGATGACGAGCCGGCGCAACCAGATCGACCCCAACGGCGACATGTGGCTGTCGGTGCTCGAGACCACCTGTCAGCCGGCCGACTTCGGCCCGGTGTCGGACCGGGAGAAGGCCGTCAGCGCGGGCTTCTGCTGACGGTTGCACACGGGCGGGGCGAGGGCGGGAATCCGCCCTCGCCCCGTCGTCGTCATGCCCGGGAGCGAGCGACGTCCTGCGTGTCGCGCAGGACGCGCAGGGCGTTGTCGCGGGCGAGCTTGCGCAGGTCGGCGTGGCTCCAGCCCCCGCGTTCGAGCGCGTCGAACAGGTGGGGGTAGTACTCGACGCTCGGGATGTCGGACGGGGGAGTCATGCCGTCGAAGTCGCTGCCGATCCCGACGTGGTCCACCCCCATGACCTCGCGGAGGTGGTCGAGGTGCCGCACGATGTCCGTGATCCCGACCGCGGGGCACGGATGTTCCCGCTCCCACTCGGCGACGGCGTCCTCGACCGGCGATCCTGTGTCCGCCGCGCCGGCCCGGAACGCCGTCCTGGCCTTCTCCCAGTTCCACAGATCCTCGCTGAGGAACTCGGGCAGGAACACGGCCATGACGATGCCGTTGCTCGATCGGACGCGGTGGAGCACGGCGTCCGGGACGTTCCGGGCGTGCCCGCACACGGCATGGGCCCCGGAATGGGAGAAGAACCCCGGCGCGCGCGTCACGTCGAGGACCGCGTGCATGGTCGCCTGTGAGGTGTGGGACAGGTCGGCGAGCATCCCGAGGTCGTTGAGCTCGGCCACGACCCGGCGTCCGAAGTCGCTCAGGCCGCCGGTGCCGACGACGTCGGCGCAGCTGTCGGCCCAGCCGGTGTTCCGGGTGTGCGTCAGCGTCAGGTAGCGGGCTCCGAGCCGATGGAACAGACGCAGGACGTCGAGCGAGCCGAGGATCTGGTGCCCGCCCTCCACCCCGATCAGCGACGCGATCCGGCCCTCGCCGTTGATCTTCTCGATGTCGTCGGCGGTGAGGGCCAGGGCGGTCCGGTCCGGGTAGAGCGCCTGGATGCGGTGGATCCCCTCGAACTGTTCCAGCGTCCCGGTGGCCAGTGCCTCACCGGTCGCCGAGCACGGCATCCACACCGACCAGAACTGGGCTCCCACCCCGCCCGCCTCGAGCCGGGGCAGGTCCGTCTGGAGCGCCTCGGGCTGCGCGACGGCGATGTCGAGCCTCCCGAAGTCCAGACCGGCCTGGTCGCGGATCTTCGAGATCATGTCGTTGTGGCCGTCGATCAGCGGCGCTTCGGCGAGAAGCGATCGGATGCCGTCGCTGGCGGGCAAGGTCGTCTCATTCCTCCGGGATGCACCCGGATCGGCGGTCCCGGAACGGGAAGACCGGCCGGAGCGGCCCGCGAACCGCGGGCCGCTCCGGCCGGTGACGAAAAAATCGGAGGCCCGCCTCCCGGCGGACCTCCGATTCTCAGGGGTTATGGGGCCACAGTCTCGACTGTTCGGGGTGGTCGTCGTCGAGCAGCCGATGAGCCAGCGCGATCGCCTCGTTCGGATCGATCTGGTCGAAGGCGGGGTCCCCGTTGGAGAGGCCTTCGAACAGGTTCGCCAGTTCGTCCGCCGCGACGGGCGGCAGCTGGTCGTTCCGGCCGCAGACCACGTAGCGCAACCGGATCACGCCGGCGGCCTGCAGCATCAGGGCCGCATAGGTGTCCTTCGCGGCCATCGTCGTCCGCCGGGATCCTCGGTCGTCCACGCCGGCTCTCCTCTCAGCTGGTGGCGCGCTTCTTGAGCTCGGCGGCGGCGGCACCGGGGTCCGAGGCGCCGTAGATGGCCCCACCCGCGACCGCGACCACCGCGCCGGCATCACGCACCGACCCGATCGTGTCCGCCTTCACGCCACCGGCGATGGAGAACGGCACACCCGCGGCGCGACCGTCCTCGAGCAGCTGCTTGATCGTGTAACCCGGACGCGCCTGCTCGTCGAGACCCGCGTGGATCTCCACGAAGTCCACACCCAGCTTCGCGACCTCCTGGATCCGCGCGACCCGCCCGTCGACGACACTGATCATGTCCGCCACGACCTGCTTGCCGTACTTCTTCCCCGCCGCCACCGCACCACTGATGGTGTCGTTGTCGGCAGCACCCATCACCGTCACCAGGTCCGCGCCGGCCTCGAACGCCAGCGTCGCCTCCAGCTCACCGGCATCAGCGGTCTTCAGATCCGCGAACACCTGCTTGTCCGGGTGCGCCGCCTTGATCGCCGTCACCGCCGCGATACCCGCCGACTTCACCAACGGCGTACCCAGCTCGAGGATGTCCACGTGCTCGGCCACCTGACCCGCCAGCGTCAACGCCGACGGCAGATCCAACACGTCCAGAGCAACCTGCAACTTCACAACAATCTCCTCACCACGAGCACTGCCAAGAGTCCCCACCACCATCACCGACCCCCACAGAAACCGGCAACACCCGAGCACATCCGCAAAAACAATCCCCGGATACACACCACGAATAGCCACGAGCAATCCCCGGGTCCGGCGCCGGGCCGCTCATGACGGGCCGGTCACCGTTCGTCCGTGGTGTGCCCCCGATCGTTCGTGATCGCTTGCCAGGGCGTGACGGCAGTGAAGACAGTGGCCGAAAAGTGGATGACCGGGGTAGATCCTGCGGAGGGGCGCCATCAATGGAAAACGGCACGAGTTCATGACGGACGGCGACGATCTGAGTGCCACCCCCCGGCTGGCGACCAAGGCGATGCTCAAGCACGACCGCGTCCGGGACGTGGAGATGCTGCTGCTGCCCGAGCGGGTCGTGCTCCTCAACATGTCCAGCGCCGCGATCCTGGGCCTGTGTGACGGCAACCGGACGGTGCGGCAGCTGGTCGACCGGCTCGAGGAGGAGTTCGACGCGACCGACCTGACGGACGACGTCATGTCCTTCCTCCGGGACGCCCGCGGGCGTGGTTGGGTCGTGGTCTCGTGAACGTGACTCCGCAGCCCTACGGCCTGCTGGCCGAGGTCACCCACCGGTGCCCACTGCACTGCGTCTACTGCTCGAACCCGTTGGCGCTGCTCGAACGCCAGGACGAGCTCGGGGTCGAGGACTGGCTGCGCGTGCTCGGCCAGGCCGCGGATCTCGGTGTCCTGCAGGTCCACCTCTCGGGCGGGGAGCCACTCGTCCGCGGCGACCTGGAGACGCTGGTCGCCGAGTGCCGACGCCTGGGCATGTACACCAACCTGATCACCAGCGGGCTCGGGCTCACGGAGAGCAGGGCGGAGTCACTGGTCGCCGCAGGACTCAACAGCGCCCAGCTGAGCATCCAGGGCGACACCGCCGAGTCGACGAACCTGGTCGCGGCGAGCAAGCGGTTCGACAAGAAGGAGGCGGCCGCGCGCATCATCCGCGACGCCGGGCTGCCGTTGAACATGAACGTCGTCCTGCACCGGCTGAACCTGTCGCGGCTGGACGCGATCATCGACGTCTGCGCGCGGTGGGGCGCCGAACGCCTGGAGCTCGCCAACACCCAGTACTACGGCTGGGCGCTGCGCAACCGTGACCAGCTCATGCCCGGCAAGGCCCAGCTGGACGACGCGGTCGCGGTCTACCAGCGGCGGAAGGCCGAGCTGGCCGAGCAGATGGAGATGCTCTGGATCCTCCCGGACTACTACGAGCCCTATCCCAAGCCGTGCATGGGTGGCTGGGCGCAGACGGCGCTGACCGTCGCTCCGGACGGCGTCGTGTACCCGTGCCCGGTCGCCGCGGAGATCACCACGATGGAGTTCGCCTCGGTGCGGGAGCACGACCTCGGATGGATCTGGGCGAAGTCCCCCGCCTTCGAGGCGTACCGGGGCACGGAGTGGATGCCCGACCCGTGCCGCAGCTGCTCGCGCAAGGAGATCGACTTCGGTGGCTGCCGTTGCCAGGCCTTCGCGTTGACCGGCGACGCGGGACGCACCGACCCGGTCTGCCAGCACTCGCCGGACCACCACCTCGTGACCGACGCGCTGGTCCGGGCCAACCAGGACGATCGCGGGGCCGACGGGCAGCTCGTCCACCGCCGGCCGACGGTGACGACACCGGGACGGTGACCGGTGCGGCCGGCACCGCGGTGACGGTGGGCCGGACGAACGGCGGGCCGGCGGTGACGAACGGCGGCTACGGCGTCACGAGAGGGAATGTGAACGCCGTCACCGCTGATCATTCGGAAACCGCCCCGTAGATGGCCCGACACACGCCGTTCATGCGCGAACGGCGTGCGTTCGTATCCGGCGGCTTGACCGTTGCAACACGCGTTGCGCAGGCTCGGTGGGTACCGCGATCCGAAAGGGTCAGCGCGAGAGGGTGAAATCAATGGTGCTTCCGTCCAAAATGCCTCAGCTCGCCGACCTCGATCTGCTGCTGTCGGTC
This sequence comes from Pseudonocardia sediminis, assembly GCF_004217185.1. Classification (NCBI taxonomy): domain Bacteria; kingdom Bacillati; phylum Actinomycetota; class Actinomycetes; order Pseudonocardiales; family Pseudonocardiaceae; genus Pseudonocardia; species Pseudonocardia sediminis. The sequence goes on from NZ_SHKL01000001.1 coordinate 2,854,039, forward strand.
GAAAGTTACGGCAGTGTGGGAAAGGCCGCGCAGGCGCACAGCCTTTCCCAGCCGGCTGCCAGCACTCGGATCAGCGCGATGGAACGGCGGCTCGGCCTCCGGTTGTTGGAGCGCTCGCCCACCGGTTCGAAGCTCACCGAGGACGGCGAGATGTTGGCCAAGTACGCCCGCAACGTGATGCAGGCGGCGCGTGAGCTGCTGGAGTTCGGCTCCAGCGCGCGGTCCTCCGAGGTGCGACGGCTCCGGGTCGCCGGCAGCCCGGGGATCTCCGAGCATCTCATCCCCGAGTGGCTCAACCGTTCGGGTTTCTCGTTCGGCGAAGCACGGGTCGAGGTGCAGACCGGCGGCGTCGACGAGCTGCGCCAGTCGATCCTGGCGGGCCACGTGGACCTCGCGTTCATCGACGGTTGGTGCCAGTCGGGAAATCAAGGGGGGCAACAGCATCGCGATGGACTGGTGGCCCGGTACATCTGTGACGACGAGCTGGCCGTCGTGGTCGGCTCGGGTCACCCGTGGGCGATGCGGAGCACCCCTCTGACGGTGTCGGAGCTGGCGGCCGCGCCCCTGGCTCTGCGCGAGCGCGGCTCCGGGCTCCGCGAGTTCACCGACGAGTTGCTGGGGGCCGCGGACACCGGTCGGGGCTACCTCGAGCTGCCGTCCACCAGCGCGATCAAGCAGGCGGTGACGACCAGCCGGCGGGCGACGGTGCTGAACGTCTCCACCGTGCGGGCCGAGCTCGCGGAAGGGCGGCTGCATCTGGTGGCCGTCGACCAGGAGATGCCCGCCAGGTCCATCCATGCGACCTGGAGCGAGTCCCGGGGCCTTCCGAGATATGCGGCGGAGCTGGTGGAGATCGCCGCCTCGAAGGGTTCCTCGGTACCCGTCATCGGGCCGGGCCAGAAATCCAGACAGGCCGTTTCGCGCAAGCGCGTGGGATCACGGCCACGCACATCCATGGCGATCGACGCCCACGAGGCGATCGCATGACTGTCGAATCCGTAGCGACCACAGGAGAATCAACGACGATGTCAGCTCTGAACAAGATCGCACAGACTCTCGTGTCCAACCGGCGTGGCATTCTCGCCGCCGACGAGAGCATCGGGACGATGTCGGCCAGGCTGGAGGGCGTCGGCGTCGAGCCGAGCGCGGAGAGCCGCCGGGTGTACCGGGAGCTGATCGTCACCACCCCGAAGCTCGCCGAGTCGATCAGCGGGGTCATCCTCGCCGACGAGACCTTCTACCAGAAGCTGGACAACGGGCGTACGTTCCCGGAGTACCTGCAGGACATCGGGATCCTGGCCGGGATCAAGGTCGACACCGGGGCGAAGCCGCTGGCCGGATCCCCGGACGAGAAGATCACCGAGGGCCTGGACGGGCTGCGGGAGCGGGTCGCGGACTACGTGCGGCTCGGCGCGACGTTCGCCAAGTGGCGTGCGGTGATCACGATCGGCGACGACATGCCGTCGGAGCGTGCGGTGCACGCGAACGCGCACGCGCTCGCGCGCTACGCCGGCCTCTGCCAGGAGGGTGGCCTGGTGCCGATCGTGGAGCCCGAGGTGCTCATGGACGGCTCCCACTCGCTGGCGACCTGCCGGGAGGTGACGACCTCCGTGCTCAAGACGGTGTTCGCCGAGCTCGAGCTCATGAAGGTGGAGCTGGACGGCATCGTCCTCAAGCCCAACATGGTGGTCGCCGGGACCGGCAGCGGGGAGCAGCCCTCGGTGGAGGACGTCGCCACCGCCACGGTGGAGTCGCTGCGGGAGGCCGTGCCCTCCTCCGTCCCGGGGATCTCCTTCCTCTCCGGTGGACAGGACCCGGAGGTGGCCACGCACCACCTCGGGGCGATGCAGAAGCTCGACCCGCTGCCCTGGGAGCTCACGTACTCGTTCGGCCGGGCCCTGGTCGGGCCGGCGCTCGAGGCGTGGCGGGGTGACGAGAACAACCGGGCCGCCGGGCAGGAGGCGCTGTCCGTGCGAGCCGTCGCCAACGCCGCCGCGCGCTGAGCGATCGACCTGTCGAGGGCGGCCGGATCTGCCGGGAGCCCGGCCGCCCTCGACTTCCCCCGCTCGTGTCCCGGCCCGCTCGAGTGGATCGAGAGTGATGAGTACTCAGGAACGGTTCGCCACCGGGTTGTCCGGAGGGTCCGACGAGGATCTGGCGCTGGAGCTCGTGCGGGTGACCGAGGCCGCGGCGCTCGCGGCCGGCCGGTGGGTCGGGCGCGGTGAGCGCAACAGCGGCCGGGCCGCCGCCACCATCGCGTTGGACGAGCACCTCACGTCCGTGCCCGTGCGCGGCACCGTGGTGATCGGTGCGGGCGAGCTCGACGGCGGGACCGCCCTCTGCACGGGTGACGAGGTCGGGTTCGGCGACGGGCCGGTGTGCGACGTCGCGATCGGTGTGGGCCACGGCGCCCGGACCCCGGTCAACGACGTGCCGAACTCCCTGACCGCGGTCGTCGTGGCCGAGCCCGGGGTGCTGTACGCGCCGCCGCCGGCCGTCGTGGTGGAGAAACTGGCCGTCGGCTCCGACTGTGCCGACGTCGTGGACGTCACCCGGCCCGTCGCCGAGAACGTGCGCGCGGTCGCCGCGGCCAAGGGGATGCGGGCGTCGGACGTGGTGGTCGCCGTCCTCGACCGGCCGCGCCACCGGGTGCTCGTGGACGAGATCCGCGCCGCCGGTGCGCGGGTCCACGTGCTGCAGGGGGGTGACGTCGCGGGGGCGATCGCCGCGGCACGTCCGGAGAGCTCGGTCGACATGCTGCTGGGAACCGGGGGAGCGGAGGCGGGGACGATCGCCGCGGCCGCCCTGTCCTGCCTGGGCGGGTCCCTGCAGGTCCGGTTGCGGTGCGGACGCCTCGACGAGGTCCTCCACACCGGCGACCTGGTGCGCGACGGCCGCGTCCTGTTCTGCGCGACCGGGGTGACCACCAGCGAGCTGCTGCGCGGTGTCCGGAACCGCTCGGGTCGCCTCACCACGGAGTCCATGGTGCTGTGCTCGTCGCCGGACACGGTGCGGATGGTCAGGTCCGAACACCGGTTCTGATCCCTCGGGCGAGCCCGGGGGAGTGCCCCGACCCGGCGACCCGGGCTGCGTGGTCGTGCTCGCCGCGGCCTACTCCGATCCGGTGTCCCGGACCGCGTCCGTCGGGTCGTGTGGCGTTCCGTCGAACGTCTCCGCCCCGGCCGGTCGTGGACCGGTGAGCAGGTCGGTGAGGAGGGGCTCGGTGCCCAGATCCCGGTCGAGATCGGCGATCGAGTCGCGGATCCCGCGCAGGTCGGCGCCCATATACCAGCTCATGATCGCCTCCAGAGCAAGGTCGAGGAGCGAGCGCGGCGACCCGTCACCCACCCTCGGGACGATCTTGCGGAGGTTGACCAGGCCGGACGCGACTCCGGTCGGTGAGTCGGTGGCCGTCGCAACTGCTGCAGCCCGTACCGCGGCCTGCGCGGCCCGCGACCGGAGTTCCCCGCCCTGCATGGCGACCGACGCCGCGGCGACGGTGCCCAGCCACAGGATCGGGGGTTGCGCCTGCGAGAGTGGTTCGTCGCCGATCGTCTCCGCGACCCGGACAGCGGAGTCGCGCTCGTTGTGGTCGAACGCGAGCACCACTGCCGCGCGGTAGGCCTCCAGCGCCTCGGCCGGCCGATCCAGCAGGAGCAGGCACTGCGCGAGATCGGTCTGAAAAGCGAACTCCTCGCGGTGGTCGCCGAGCTCACGTGCCCGTCGGATCCCGTCGAGCGTCGTCCGGTGCGCATCGTCGATCCGGCCCATCGCACGCAGCGCGACCCCGATCCGACCGGCGGCGTGGAGACCACCCGACGGGTCGCCGCCTTCGTCGGCGATCCGTTCGGCGCTGCGGGCGGCGTCGAGCGAGCCGGGCAGGTCGCCCAGCAGGTGGAGTGCGAGCGAGACGTCGATCATGAAGGTGGACCGCTCGTGGTCGAGCCCCAGGCGAGTGGCGCGGTCGAAGCCGGTGCGGGCGACCAGCAGCGCTCGGCGGAGGTCACCGCCCCGACGCAGCAACTGGCCCAGGGTGCCCTCGGCGACCAGTGCGCCCGCCTCGTCGCCCCGACGCAGCGCCAGTTCGTTCGATCGCTCGGTGAGCCGTGTCGCCTCCCCGTACTCACCGTGACGAATCATCAGCTGGGCGGCCTCAAGCAGGGCGGCGGGCAGGTCGGCGTCGTCCGGAAGCCGGTCGAGGTACGCATGTAGCCGCGCGATCGCGTCCGATATCCGCCACTGCCCTGCGTCGGCCGCATCCGAGCTCACGTGGGCCTCCCTCCAACGTTCCCGGAGCGGACTCGGTGTGGCCGGGGTGCGGCGTTACCGGTGGTGGCCCGCGACGCTCCGACGCGGTATCGGTCCGGCCGAGACACCGACCGCTGGAGCGCGAGAAGGGTCTGGCGCCCGTCCCGGAGCGGCGTGTCTACTCGTCGAGGATGGACACCTCGACGGGGAGGAGCCGGTCATGGGACGGCTGGACGGCAAGGTCGCACTGATCACGGGGGCCGCGCGCGGCCAGGGGCGGGCGCACGCGCTCACCCTCGCCCGGGAGGGCGCGGACATCATCGGCGTGGACGTCCTGCAGGACATCGACACCGTGCCCTACGGCCTCGCCACCCGCGACGAGCTCGAGCAGACGGCCCGCGACGTCGAGGACCTGGACCGGCGCGCACTCTTCGTGCAGGCCGACGTCCGTGACCAGGGCTCGCTCGACGACGCCGTGTCCCGCGGCCTGTCCGAGTTCGGGCGGATCGACATCCTCAGCGCCAACGCCGGCATCTACTCCCAGGCGAACTTCTGGGAGCTGACCGAGCAGATGTGGCAGGACATGATCGACGTCAACCTCTCCGGGGTGTGGCGCACCTGCAAGGCGGTGGCCCCGCACATGATCGAACGGCGCAGCGGCGCGATCGTGCTGACCGCGTCGGTGAACGGGTTCAGTCCCGGCTACCAGCTCTCGCACTACGTGGCGGCCAAGCACGGCGTGCTCGGGCTGATGCGCAACTACGCCGTCGAGCTGGCGCCCTACGACATCCGGGTCAACGCCGTCTGCCCCGGCGTGATCGACACGAGGATGGTCAACAACCCGCCGCTCTACGAGCGGATGGCGGGCAGGGCGGACAGCACCCGCGAGGAGGCGCTCGAGGCCGTCCGGCACTTCCATCTGCTGCACGGCCGGTCGATGATGCCGCCGGAGACGGTCAGCAACGCCATCCTCTGGCTGGTCAGCGACGAGGCCGTCAACATCACCGGCGTCGCGTTGCCGGTCGACGCCGGGCACAACGTGCTGGACGGCTACAACCCGATCCCGACGCGGTAGCGCCTGCGCCGGGTACTCGTCGCGCTTGCGCGGCCACCCGGAGAAGTCCTCGCCGCGGCCGAGCGGCGCGCGGTCCAGTTGCTGCCGGATCGCGTTCAACGCCCCGGTCCCGCGGTCGTAGGCGGAGTACGTGTGGTGGACGACGCCGCGCCGACCAGGTTGTCCGTCTCGACCGGCACCGGCACCGGAACTCGTCGGCGGAGGCCCGACGTGGTGTAGGTCCCCCGGCCGGGGGTATCGCTGACCGGTGAGCGACCACTCTGCACGGGATGCGGGACGATCGTTGTTGGTCACCCGCGCGGGCGTGGCCCGCGGACTGCTCGTCGAGGTCCAGCGCAGTCGTCGACGGGACGTGCGGTCGTCGCCGGGGGAGATCGAGAAGGCGCTGGCGGCGCTCACGAGGTTCGCCGCCAGCAGCGGCGAGCTGCAGTCGGAGGACCGGGCGGCCCACCGCATCGCCCAGGCGTGGCTCGAGACCGTGCGGTCGTCGCTCTGGCTCGACATCACCGAGTCCGCCGACGCCGAGACGCTGGCCTACCGGTACCTGTGCGCCCTGCCCGTGAGCGGGTGCAGCCGGGGAGCGGTGCGGCGGGTCGGTCGTCGCCATCGGGCCGCTCTGCGCCGCTGGTACCGCTGCAACGGCACGGCGATCTCGATCGCGGCCGCCCGCGTCCGTGCCGGGGAGGACACCGCGTCCGACCCGTGGCGCGACCGACCGTCGGCGTGATGACGGTGACCCCGGGCGTCACGCGTCGGTGACGGACCGGCCCCGGTTCCTACTCCGTGGGCGGGGCTGGTCGTCCGTCGACGGGCCGGCCGGAGAGGACCGGTTCGTCGATCGTGGCGGGGCTGATCTCGTCGGGGGCGTCGCCGTGGGTGGCGCGTCGGGTCTCCTGCTCGGCGGCGGTGAGGCGGGCCCGGTTCAGCGCGCGCGTCTCCTCCACCGGGTCCGGGCGCATCAGCGATCCCGGCACCGGTGCGCCGCTCGCTCCGAGCTGGTTCATCCGATTCGGGACCGGGGCGCCCTGGTACTCGAGCTCGACCGGGTGGCCGTGGGCGTCGGTACCGGCGAGGGGCTGGTGGACCTCGATGAACTCGCCGTTGGGCAGCCGCTTGATGATGCCGGTCTCGATGCCGTGGCGCAGGACGGAGCGGTCGGACTTCTGCAGGCTCAGGCACGCCCGGTAGGTGAGGAAGTAGACCACCGGCGGGACGACGAGAAGCCCGATCCGTCCGGCCCAGGTGGTGGCGTTGAGCGAGAGCTTGCCGAAGTAGGCGATCCAGTCGTTGAAGCTCGACGCGACCAGCACCATGTAGAACGCGATGCCCATCATCCCGAGCGAGGTGCGCACCGGGACGTCACGGGGCCGTTGCAGGAGGTTGTGCAAGGCGTCGTCCCCGGTGAACCACCGTTCCAGGTACGGGTAGGCGCCGGCGATGACGAACAGGACCGGCAGGAACGCCGCCGTGGGCAGGAAGACCGAGGGGATCGTGTACTCGCCGAAGAGGTAGAACTCCCACGGCGGGAAGATCCGGGCCATGCCGTCGGACCACATCATGTAGAAGTCGGGCTGCGAGCCCGCCGAGACACGGGCCGCGTCGTAGGGGCCCATGGTCCAGATCGGGTTGATCTGCAGCACCCCGCCCATGATCGCGATGACGCCTGCGGTGACGAGGAAGAACGCGCCGCCCTTGGCCGCGAACTGCGGCAGGATCCGGACCCCGACGACGTTGGTCTCGGTGCGTCCGGTGCCCGGGAACTGGGTGTGCTTCTGGTACCAGACCAGGCCGACGTGCGCGGCGATCAGTGCGAACAGCAGCCCGGGGAAGATCAGCACGTGCACGATGTAGAGCCGGGGGATGATCTCGGTGCCGGGGAACTCGGCGCCGAACAGGGCCCAGTGCGCCCAGGTGCCGACGACCGGGACCGACAGCGTGATGCCCGACGCGATCCGCAGGCCGGTGCCGGAGAGCAGGTCGTCGGGCATCGAGTAGCCGATGAACCCTTCGAACGTGCCGATCAGGACGAGGACGACGCCGAGCACCCAGTTCGACTCGCGTGGCTTGCGGAACGCGCCGGTGAAGTAGGTGCGGAACATGTGCGCGAACATCGAGGCCAGGAACATCAGGGTGGCCCAGTGGTGCACCTGTCGGACGAACAGCCCGCCGCGGACCTGCAGCGAGATGTCGAGGGTGCTCGCGTAGGCCCGTGACATGGAGATCCCACGCAGGTTGTCGTAGGGCCCGTCGTAGACGACCTCGGCCATCGACGGGTCGTAGAACAACGCCAGGTAGGTGCCGGTGAGCAACAGCACGACGAAGCTGTACATGTTGATCTCGCCGAGCATGAACGACCAGTGCGTCGGGAAGACCTTGTTGAACTGCTTCCGCATGCCCCCGGCGGGGTGGTAGCGCTGGTCGAGCTCGTCGAGCGTGTGCGCGGCGCGGTCGGCGCCGGCGGCCCGGGTCGACGTCGTCTTCGAACTCATGCGGTTCGTCCCCTCGACCCCGGCGCAGGGCACCGGATCGTCGGTCGAGCGGTCGGACCCGCCTAACCCTGAGGTGCGGCTACCCGGCTGCGGGTCGCCGACACCTGGACGGCGGTCGCGGACTTCGGAGGGCGGTCGTGCCCGTCCGACCGTCACCTGCGCTACCGGGTGCTCACCACGGCACCGTCTTCCCGAACCGGTCGAGGTACTCCAGGCCCGGCCGGTCCCGCTTGGCGAGCATGACGTCGACGAGGAGGGGGACGGTCTCCTCGAGCGTGTACGGCGCGTCGGACCCGCCGAGGTCGGTGCGGATCCAGCCGGGGGCCAGGAGCAGGAACGCCCGCTCGGTGTCGGACTGCCGCACGGCGACGCAGCGCATGAACATGTTGAGCGCCGCCTTGCTGCCGCGGTAGACCTCGCGCCCGGCCGAGGTGTTGTTGCCGATGCTGCCCTGGCCGGAGCTCATCGCCCCGATCAGTCCGGTCGGGGACACGACGTCGGACAGGGTCTCCACCACGCGGATCGGGCTCAGTGCGTTCGTGAGCATGACGGTGGTGAAGTCCTCGGCCGGGACGCTCCCGATCGGCGTCCCCTGGTTGTTCGTGGTGCCGGCGTTGACGAAGAGCATCTCCAGCGACCGGCCGCGCAGGCGGGCGTGCAGCGCGTCGAGCTCGGCCGGGTCGTTGATGTCGAGGGTCTCGATGCCGACCCTGCCGGGATGGGCGTCGGCCAGGTCGTGCAGAGGGGTGCGGACGTCCGGGTCCCGCACCGTGCCGACGACGTCCCATCCCCGGGTCAGGAGCTCGGCGGCGATCGCGTGGCCGAGGCCCCGCGACGCCCCGACGATCAGGACGGTGGGGGCCGGGTCATGGCTGTGGTTCGTGGTCACGAGTACTCCTTGCGGTCACGTCGGTATCTCGCTCATTACGTGTTGAGCGAAATCACTGTAACTCGCTCAACGCCTGTGGAGTCAAGAGGAAAGGGGTCGTTCACCACGTGTCCCACCGCAGGACCTCGTCGACCCCGACCCGGGGCGCGGGACGGAAGTCGGTGCCGATCGTGTGCGCGACCGGGACCAGTCCCGCCTGCGCCCTGAGCGCACTGATGCCCTCGCCCGCTACCGGCACGTGCATCCGGCCACCAGATGTCGACGCTGTTCGACGGCGCGATCGTGCCCGAGACGACGACTCGGAGGGAGCGTCCTCGCTGCCTCTGCCCGGGCTCTCCGCGCTCGGCGCGCAGCGCTACGTGCGGGAGTTCGGCATGACGCCCGAGCAGCTCGCCGCGATCGCGCGGTGGAGAACAGGCGCACCGGCCGAGATCGTCTGGCGTTGCGCGGCCGTGGCGGGGCCCGGCAGGTGGCGCGGCACCGCGTCGGGATGGTGGAGACGATGGGCGGCGGTGCGCCGGCATGGACGGCAACGCTTGTGTGGTGACGATCCTGTCCATGCCCTGACCCTCTTCTCCGGTCGCCCCGTCGCCGGTTCCCGGAGTGGCAGTTGACTGTGCCGCTGCGGCATGGTGTCGACTCGTTCCGGTACGTGGCGAACGATGTGCCACATCGGACGGATCGACTGCGGAGGGGAAGCCATGACGGGGGCGAACGAGGAGACGGCGGACGGCGGAGCGACGCCGCCGGAGACCACGAAGCAGGAGAAGCCCTCGCGGTTCCGATGGCGGAGCAAGGACTACTCGCCGGAGGAGATGGCGGAGGCGAAGAAGGCGTGGCGTGACGCCATGCCGTGGGACCACCCGATGTCGCGGGGCGACAAGGTCCTGGTCTTCTCCACGCTCGGCGTCATCGTGCTGATGCTGGCGTCGATGCCGTTCCGGCCGTTCCTGCTGGCGTCGCACCCGATCGCGCTGAGCGCCGTGACCGGCAGCCTGTCCGCGATCGGCGCGGGGGCCGCGTTCGCGCGGATCGGGCAGGGCGAGCTGTGGCTGGTGGTCGCCGCGGGCGTGTTCGGGATGATCAAGTTCGACTGGCTGTTCTGGCTGGCCGGACGGCGGTGGGGCGCGAAGGTCGTCGAGATGTTCGCGCCGGGTGACGTCGCGAAACGGGTGGTGTCACGGATCCGGTCGTGGCCGGCCTGGGCCATGCCGCTGGTGGTCATCGCGGCCGCGCTGCCCGGGATCCCGGCCCCGGCGGTGTTCGCCGTGGCCGGACTCGGGGGCATGGGCCTGGTCCGGTTCCTGATCTTCGACGCGATCGGTGCCGCGCTGATCACGGGTCTGGTCGCGGGCCTGGGTTACGGGGTGGGCCAGTACGCGGTCGACGTCGTGCTGATGATCGACGAGTACGCGTTGTGGATCACCCTGACGCTGGTCGTCCTCGTCTCGTTCCGGGCCGGCTACCGCGGCTACAAGGAGGACAAGGAGAAGAAGGCCCGCGCCGCGGGCGAGGCGGCCTGATCCCCGGGAGCCCGGGGAGCGGCGGCAGACCGCCGGCCCCGTCACGGACGGGTGGAGTCGGGCGCGATCCCGTGCGCGGGTTCCCGTACCGGCGCAAGGGTGTCCGCATGAGACGTGCATCGTTCGTGACGGGGCTGGTCGCAGCCGGTCTGCTGCTCACCGGCTGTGGCGGGGACCCGGGGCCGACGGCGGCGGGACAGATGGCCCAGCCGTCCTCGGCGTCGGCCCCGGCACCGGCCGCACCGGCACAGGAGGGTTCCGCGGAGCCGGCCGTGACGGGCCGCTGCACCGACGCCGACCTGACGGCGACCCTCGCCCAGCCCACCGGCAGCGGTCAGCAGAACACGATCCTGGCCTGGCGGAACGTCTCGGACCGTCCCTGCACGCTGGCCGGATTCGGCGGGGTCGACCTGCGCGGCCCGGACGACCCGATGTTCGGGTCGTCGTACTCGCTGCCACGCTCGTCCGCGCAGCCGACGACGGTCACCCTCGAGCCGGGCGGCACCGGGATCACCACGATCACCACGCTCTCCGGCGGCGACTGGACCCCCACCGAGGTGGTCGTCACCGCGCCCGACGAGACGGTCTCGAAGACCGTGCCGTGGCGCGGGGGCCCGGTGCAGCGACAGGACGGCGCGACGCGGCCGGGCAGCTACATCGGACCGGTGGAGCAGGGCTCGGTCTGAGAACCGGCGTCCGGCCGGCCTTGCTCCGCGGGGCAGACTCGTGGAGATCAAGGTGAAGCCGACCCGGAGGTCCCCATGCCGAACATCACCGTCGAGATCCTGCGCGGACGCACGGTCGAACAGCGACGCGCCTTCGTCGAGGCGGTGACCGAGGCGGCGGTCGTGCATCTCGGGGCCACGCCGGAGCGGACGCGGATCCGGTTCCTCGAGGTCGGGGAGAACGAGGTCGCGGTCGGCGGGGTGTTCGTCCAGCCGCCGGACGCTTCCTAGCTCCCCGCCCGCGCCGTCTCGGCGTCCTTCGGTCGCGAGGGCGCCTTGACGAGCTTGAGGCCGACCACGCTCGCGACGATGCCGGCCAGGAACAGCACGCGCAGCACCGTGACGGTCTCCTCGCCGGTGGCCATCGCCCACGTCACGGTGAGCGCCGCGCCGGTGCCGGTCCAGACCGCGTAGGCGGTGCTGATCGGGATGTGCCGGGCGGCGTAGCCGAGCCCGAGCATGCTCAGGACGAGCCCGACCAGGAAGATCAGCGAGGGCACCAGCTGCGTGAGCCCGTCGCTCTGACCCAGCGCGGTGGCCCACACCGCCTCGAGCACGGCACTGACGAACAACGCGATCCACGACACCTCAGCTCACCGCCTTGAGTCCGACGACGCACCCGATGAGGACGACCAGCAGCGCCGCGCGGGCGGGGACGAGCCGCTCCTGCCGCCGGGCGACCGCGAGGACCACGGTCAACACGGCGCCGATGCCGACCCACACCGCATAGGCGGTGCCGGTGGGCAGCTCGGTCATCGCGTACGCCAGCCCGACCATGCTGACCACGATCGCGACGACGAACACGACCGTCGGCCGTCTCCTCGTGAACCCCTGCGAGGCGCCGAGCGCGGTGGCCCACACCGCCTCCAGCACCCCCGACGCGATCAGTACCGCCCAGGCCATGTCCCGCTCCCCGCATTGTTCGTACGACTGTACGAGTACGTTCGTACCACAGTTCGTACGACTGTGCGAGAATGGCGTGGTGCCGAGAACGATGGACGCCGCGGAGCGCGACCGCGTGGTGGTCGAGGCGGCGTGGACGGTTCTGACACGTGACGGGCTGGCCGCGCTGTCGGTGCGCAACGTCGCGGCAGAGGCGGGACTCCCGCCCAGCTCGCTGCGCTATACCTTCCCCAGCCAGGCCAGCCTGCGGGAACGCGCCGTCGAGGCCGTCCTCGACCGCCTCCGGGCGCGCGTCGCCGCGATCCCCGACGCCGTCGACGGGCGGGGGTGGGCCCGCGGGGCCGTGCTCGAACTCCTCCCGCTCGACGACGAACGACGGACCGAGATGGAGCTCACGCTGGCCTTCGGCGCCGCGGCGATGACCGACCCGGTCCTCGTCCCGGCCAACGAGGCCATGCACGCCGCGGTGCGCGAGATCTGCGCCCGCGCCTGCGCCGCGATCGGCCGGGGCTCGGAGGTCGACGTCGACCAGCTGCACGCGCTGGTCGACGGGCTCGCACTGCACGTCGTCCGCCGGGCCCGGGGTGACCGGACCGCGTGGGCGGTGGAGGCCGTCGACGCCTATCTGGCCATGGCGTCGACGCCCGCCCCCGGTTGATCGCCGGTGTGGGCCCGCACCGCACGTGGCGTCCGCGACGACAGGGCCCCGTGTCCTGTCGTTCGTGGAGAGGTGCCTCCCGGTCGCCGAGTACGACGCGACCGGTCACGCTCGTCGCAAGCACCTTGACGCCGACCGGCGTCCACCACCAGATCCGTGCCGCCCCCGCGCGGCCGAGCCGAGATCGGACTTCGACGATGAGCAGCACGATGACCGGCACCGCCCGGACCCCCACCGGCGACGGCACGCCGGAGCTCACCCACTGGATCGGCGGGGCCGCCCGTCCGGGCACGAGCGGCCGCTTCGGCGACGTTACCGACCCCGCCACCGGGGCGGTGAGCGCCCGGGTGCCGTTCGCCTCCGACGACGAGGTGCAGGCGGCCGTCGCCGCTGCGACCGCCGCGTTCCCCGGCTGGCGCGACACGTCGCTGGCCAAGCGGACCCAGATCCTGTTCCGCTTCCGCGAGCTGCTCAACGCTAAGGCTCCGGAGCTGGCGGCGCTGATCACCGCCGAGCACGGCAAGGTCCTCTCCGACGCGGCCGGCGAGGTCGCCCGCGGCCAGGAGGTCGTGGAGTTCGCCTGCGGGATGCCGCACCTGCTCAAGGGCAGCGCCTCCGAGAACGCCTCCACCGGCGTCGACGTGCACTCGGTGCGCCAGCCGCTGGGCCCGGTCGCGATCATCAGCCCGTTCAACTTCCCGGCCATGGTGCCGATGTGGTTCTTCCCCGTCGCGATCGCCGCCGGGAACACGGTCGTGCTCAAGCCCTCGGAGAAGGTGCCGTCCTCTGCGCTCTGGATCGCCGAGCTGTGGAAGGAGGCGGGGCTGCCCGAGGGCGTGTTCACCGTCCTCAACGGGGACAAGGCCGCCGTCGACGGCCTGCTCACCCACCCCGGCATCAAGGCCGTCAGCTTCGTCGGGTCCACCCCGATCGCCCGCTACATCTACGAGACCGGCACCGCGCACGGCAAGCGCGTGCAGGCCTTGGGCGGGGCGAAGAACCACATGGTCGTGCTGCCCGACGCCGACCTCGACCTGGCCGCCGACCAGGCCGTCAACGCCGGGTTCGGCTCGGCGGGCGAGCGCTGCATGGCGGTCTCCGTGCTCGTCGCCGTCGGCTCCTGCGCCGACACACTGGTCGACAAGATCGCCGAGCGGGCCCGGGGCCTGCGTACCGGAGACGGCCGCCGCGGCTGCGACATGGGCCCGCTCGTCACCAGGGCCGCGCAGGAACGGGTCTCCGGCTATGTCGACGCCGGTGAGGCCGAGGGCGCGAGGGTCGTGGTGGACGGCCGGACCGGTGAGTTCGACGCGGAGGGGGAGGGCTTCTTCGTCGGCCCGACCCTGCTCGACCACGTCGGCACCGGGATGAGCGTCTACACCGATGAGATCTTCGGACCCGTCCTGTCGGTGGTCCGGGTCGAGACCTACGAGCAGGCCGTCGAGGTGATCAACGCCAACCCCTACGGCAACGGCACCGCGATCTTCACCAACGACGGCGGCGCCGCGCGGCGGTTCCAGAACGAGGTCGAGGTCGGGATGATCGGCGTCAACGTGCCGGTCCCGGTCCCGACGGCCTACTACAGCTTCGGCGGCTGGAAGAACTCGCTCTTCGGTGACACCCACGCCCACGGTGTCGAGGGCGTGCACTTCTTCACCCGCGGCAAGGTCGTCACCACCCGCTGGCTCGATCCGTCGCACGGGGGGCTCGACCTCGGGTTCCCGCAGAACACCTGATCCGAATGGCCGAGCACGACCACCCACCGGGGGGAGGCACGCCGTGACGACCGGGAACGCAGGCTCGCCCGATCTGCCTCGGGACATCAGGGGCCCGCACTCGCGGCGCCTGGGCCTGATCACCGTCGTCGCGACCTTCGGCGGGCTCCTGTTCGGGTACGACACCGGGGTCATCAACGGCGCGCTGGAGCCGCTGAGGGCCGACCTCGGGCTGACGTCGTCCACCGAGGGCCTGGTCGTCAGCATGCTGATCTTCGGTGCGGCACTCGGTGCGGTCGTCGGCGGGGTGTTGTCGGATCGCTACGGGCGCCGGCACAACATCCTGCTGCTGGCCGTGGTGTTCTCGATCGGCACCGTCGGCTGCGTCCTGTCGCCCGGGTGGGAGGCGCTGGCGGCCTTCCGGTTCGTCCTGGGGCTCGCGGTCGGTGGCGCGTCGGCGACGGTGCCGGTCTACCTGGCCGAGACCGCGCCGGTGGAACGACGCGGCGGCATCGTCACCCGTAACGAGGTGATGATCGTGTCCGGCCAGTTCGCCGCGTTCGTCGTCAACGCGGTCATCTTCACCGTCTGGGGCGACGAGTCCGGCGTCTGGCGGTTCATGCTGCTGGTGGCGCTGCTGCCCGCGATCGCGCTGTTCGCCGGGATGCTGCGGATGCCGGAGAGTCCGCGCTGGCTGATGGCGCAGGGCCGCGAGGCCGAGGCGCTGGCCGTGCTGGAGCAGGTCCGCTCACCCGAACGGGCCCGCGCCGAGGTCGACGAGGTCCGCCGCCTCGCCGAGGAGGAACAGCTCTCGACGGCCGCGGGTGCCACCGAGCTGAGCGTGCGCTGGATCCGGCGGCTGATCTGGATCGGAGCCGGTCTGGGTGTGTTCCAGCAGTTCACCGGTATCAACTCGATCATGTACTACGGTACCCAGCTGCTCGGCGACGTCGGGTTCTCCGCCGGCGCGGCGATCATCGCCAACACACTCAACGGGCTGTTCTCGGTCCTGGGCATCACGGCCGGCATCCTGCTGATCAACAAGATCGACCGGCGGACCATGCTGCTCGGCGGGTTCGCCCTGACCACGACGTTCCACCTGCTCGTCGGGCTGTCGGCGCTCCTGCTGCCGGACGGCACCGCGAAGGCCTACGTCATCCTGGTCCTCGTCGTGCTGTTCGTGTTCTGCATGCAGGGCACGATCGGCCCGCTGGTCTGGCTGATCCTCTCCGAGATCTTCCCGCTGAGGATCCGAAGCCTGGCCATCGGCATCAGCGTTCTCGCGCTGTGGCTGGCCAATGCCCTGGTGGCGCTGGTGTTCCCACCGGTCGTCGAGGCGATCGGCATCGCGAGCACGTTCTTCGTCTTCGTGGCACTCGGGCTGGCCGCACTGCTGTTCGTCCACCGCGCCGTCCCGGAGACGCGTGGACGCTCGCTCGAGCAGCTCGAGGAGCAGTTCCGCAGGCAGTACACGTGACGCCCGGACGGCCGCGCATCAGCCGACCACCGGCCCCCACGCCGAGATGCCGCTGACGCGCCTCCGACACGGTGCTCCGACCCGTCCCGGCGGCCGTGACGTGCGAAGACGTCGAGACCGCACGGCGGACGAAGATCGGGGACGATGGGCCCCGAACACCGGGACCCCACGTCGTCCGGGTCCCGGGTCGTCACCGCGGACGGAGAGGTACTCACGATGGGCACACTGCAGGGCAAGGTCGCGCTGATCACCGGCGGCGAGAGCGGCATCGGGCTGGCCAGTGCCAAGCTCTTCGTCGCCGAGGGCGCCCGGGTGCACCTCGTCGGGATCGACGAGGCGAAGCTGAAGGCGGCCACCGAGGAGATCGGGGCGGAGCACGCGCTCGCGTCGGTCGCCGACGTCACCGACGAGAACGCCGTCGCCGAGGCCGTCCGAGCCGGCGTCGAGCGCTTCGGGCACTACGACGTCCTGTTCAGCAACGCCGGCATCAGCGGCGCCGTCAGCAAGATCGTCGACTACCCGTCGGAGGTGTTCGCCAAGACCCTCGCGGTGCACGTGCTCGGTGCGTTCCACGTCCTCAAGCACGGCACCCCGCACGTCGACGACGGCGGCAGCGTCATCATCACCTCCAGCGTCGTCGGGCTGGTCGGGTTCGGCGACCTGTCGGCCTACGTCGCGGCGAAGCACGGCCAGGTCGGACTCATGCGCTCGGCGGCCAAGGAGCTCGCCCCAAGGCGGATCCGGGTCAACACCCTGCACCCCGGGCCGACGTCCACCCCGTTCCAGGACGACATCGAGATGACCGCGACCGGCAAGTCCCAGGCCGACGCCGCCCTGGACTTCGACGCCATGATCCCGCTGGGGCGCCACACCACCGTCGACGAGATCGCGCAGTCCGCCCTCTACCTGGCCTCGGACGCCAGCGCGATGGTCACGTCGTCGACGTTCGCGATCGACGGCGGCATGAGCGGCTGACCGGACCCGCCCCGGCCGCACCCCGCCGGGTGCGGCCGGGGCACCGGGTCAGTCCTTCGCGTTGGCGGCGGAGATGCCGCGGGCCAGCTCGGTGAGCAGCCGCGGGGAGTCCAGCCGGGGCAGCACCGCCTCGACGAGGAACGCCGTCCCCGGATCGCCTGCCGTATCGAGGGCGCCGCGCAGCTCGCCCACCGTTCGCACGGTCGTGCACACGACGGCGTCCGCGCCCAGCGCCGCCGGGACCTTGGTCCAGTTCCACCCGACGATGTCCTGGTACTCGGCGTCCGGGCTCTGGATCGCCCGCTCCACGGTGTAGCCGTCGTTGTTGAGCAGGAAGACGACCGGCGTCAGGCCGCGGGCGAACACGGTGCCCAGCTCCTGCACGGTCAGCTGCGCGGAGCCGTCGCCGATGAACAGGACGGGCCGCCGGTCCGGGCGGGCGAGCCCGGCGCCGAGCATCGCGGGCAGCGTGTAGCCGATCGAGGACCAGACGGGCTGGCCCAGCAGGTCGGACTCCCGCGGCAGCCGCAGGTCCAGCGCCCCGTAGAACGCCGTCCCGGCCTCGGCGATGACGGTCGTCGACGGCGCGATTTACCGCTGGATCTCCGCCCAGAACCGTTCCTGGTCCAGCGCGTCACCGGCCGAGGCCTCCGGACCGGGCCGCGGCGCCGGGATCGGCGGTGTCTCGACGGCCTCGAACGCGCTCCCGGCCACCAGCTCGTGCAGGACCTGCAGGGAGTCCTCCAGCCGGACGCCCGGGTAGACCGCCCGCCCGATCCGGGCCTGGTCGATCGCCAGGTTCACCGCCGAGGCCGGGTCGTAGCCGTGGGTGAAGAACCCGGTGGTGAAGTCGCTGTGGACGGTGCCGAGCATGACCAGCAGCGGCGCGGTGTCGACGATCTCGCGGGCGGCGTCGGACTGCGTGGTGGCGCCGAGGTAGGTGCCCAGGCTGGCGGGATGGTCCTCGTCCAGGATCGCCTTCGCGCTCGACTGCGACGCCACCTGCACGCCGGGCAGCTCGGCGAGCGCGGCGACCAGGTGCTCGAGTCCGCGCCGGTGCACCCGGGGACCGGCCAGCACGACGACGCGAGACCGGCCCGCGAGCCGCGACCGCAGCGCGTCCCGGAACTCCTCGACGGCCCCGGGCTCGCTCTCCGGGGTGAGCAGCGGCGTCGCGAGGGGCTCGGCGGAGACGGTCGCGGTGGCGACGTCGAGGGGGACCCCGATGTAGACGGGCTTGCTCGCCTCCAGCGCCCCGCGCAGCACCCGGTCGATCTCCTGGGCGGCGTTGCCCGGCCCGACGACGGTCTGCATCACGGTGATCTCCCGCGACATCCGCTCGAAGCGGCGGAAGTCGCCGTCGAGGAAGGTGTGGTGCAGCGGCGCCCCGCTCTCCATCGACGACCGGGACGGCATGCCCACGATGTGCACGACCGGGACGTCCTCGGCGTAGCTGCCGGCGACCCCGTTGAGGGCGGAGAGCTCCCCGACGCCGTAGGTCGTCAGGATCGCGGCCGGCCGGCGCCCGACGCGGGCGAAGCCGTCGGCGGCGTAGGCGGCGTTGAGCTCGTTGGTCGAGCCGACCCACGTCCACCCGTCGACGGTGAGCATCTCGTCGAGGAGCGAGAGGTTGTAGTCGCCGGGCAGGCCGAACACGTGGGTGGCCTGCAGCTGGACCAGCCGGGTCGCGAGGTAGGCGCCGACGGTCGTGCGCGGGGGGAGGGGAGAGGCGGTGTCAGTCATGGTCTCGTCTCGTCGGCGATCGACATCCGACGACCGGACCGTGCCGGGTCGAGGGTGCCGGTGGATCAACGGGGTTCTGGTTCCAGCGTGCCCGTGGAGACGCGTCCGGGCGAGTCGTGGCGTGTCCCCGCCGGGCCGTCGGCACCTCACTCCTCCGTGGAGCCGTCTGCACGGTCGGGTACGGATTCCTCCGAAACGCTGCGCCGGACCGGCCTTTCGGGTCAGGGTGTCCCCGTGGGAAGCCGAAGCGCATCACGCCACGTCATCACCCGGGGTGTGACGACGGGGCTCGTCGCCCTGGCCGTCGCCACCGGAGGTGTGTCCACGACGGACGGCGGAACGGCGGCCGTCCGGACGGCCGCCGCCGTGTCGGCGACGAGCGCGCCGGCGGCGGAGTCGATCACGATCGACGGGAAGGAGTACCCGGACCCGCTGCGCCTGGACAACGGCGACGCCGTGACCGGCACGTCGTCGTGGGAGGGCACCCGCCGCGCGGAGCTGCTGGCCGGCTTCCGGAAGAACGTCTACGGACAGACCCTGCCCAAGCCCACCAGACAGACGTTCAGTGTGACGCCCACGAGCACCTCCGGGGTCACCCGCAAGATCGTCAAGATCACGGTCACCGGGCCGCAGGGGACGGGCAGCTTCACGTTGCGGCTGTTCGTCCCGAAGACCGGCACCACGCCGCGCGGGACGTTCCTGATGATCGACCACCGCGGCGCCGTCACCGACTCGCCGACGCAGTCGTCGGAGTACGCGCCGGTCTCGAAGATCACCGCCGCCGGCTACGCGTTCGCCTCCATCGACGCCGGCTCCATCGCACCGGACGACAGTGGCAGCTACCGCAGCAAGATGATCAACCTGTTCCACCCGTCCTCGCAGAGCCTGCCTTCCGACGCCGGCCGGACCATCAGCGCCTGGGCGTGGGGCGCCAGCCGCGCCATGGACTACCTGCAGAGCGACCCCGACATCGACCCGTCGAAGGTGGCGGTCATCGGTCACTCCCGGGGCGGCAAGGCGTCGCTGTGGGCCGGTGCCCAGGACCAGCGGTTCGCCGCGGTCATCACGAACGACTCCGGGTCGACCGGCACCAAGCTCGCCCGGCGCGGGGACGGCGGTGTCGGCGCCGAGACGGTCTCGCGCATCAACAGCTCCTTCCCGCACTGGTTCCCGCAGACCTACAAGGCCTACAACGGTCGTGAGAGCTCGCTGCCGGTCGACCAGCACGAGCTGCTGGCCCTGGTCGCACCACGACGCGTGGTCGTGGGCAGTGCGACGGAGGACTCGAACGCCGACCCGAAGGGCGAGTTCCTGTCCTACGTCGCCGCGTCGAAGGTCTACGACCTCTACGGGCTGGGGGACACCGGCCTGCCGTCGACGAGCTGGAAGCCGGCGACCGACAAGGACTTCCGCGGTCCGGCCATGAGCTACCACCTGCGCTCCGGCGGGCACGGCCTGCTGGCCGCGGACTGGAACATCTACCTCAAGGGCGACCTGTTCTCGCGGTAGTCCCTACCCCTGACGGGCATGCGCCCGATCCAGGAGGTCGGTCAGCTCCTCGTCGGCGCGCAACGTCGCCCGCTGCTCCTCGGACAGGCCCTCGAGCGAGTGCTCCGAGCTGACGAGGTCGTTCCAGGTCCTCTCGCGCTCGGCCGGCTCGTCGGCTTCGAGGTAGGCGGTGGCGCTGCGGCGCACGGCCGAGGCCGCGGCGGTCGCGCGCCCCTTCGGACTGATGAGCGAGGCGACGACGGTGACGGCGAGGACCCCGATGATCACGCTGAGAGAGAGCCCGGTGCTGATCTCCGGCACACCCAGCGGCTCGCCGCCGTTGAGGAACGGCAGGGTGTTCTCGTGCAGGGCGTGCAGGATCAGCTTGACGCCGATGAAGCCCAGGATCGCCGCGAGGCCGTAGGACAGGTAGATCAGCCGGTCGAGCAGGCCGTCGATCAGGAAGTAGAGCTGGCGCAGGCCCATCAGGGAGAACGCCGTCGCGGTGAACACGATGAACGTGTTCTGCGTGAGCCCGAAGATGGCCGGGATCGAGTCGAGCGCGAACAGGATGTCGGTGCCGCCGATCGCGACCATGACCAGGAGCATCGGGGTCATCACCCGGCGCCCGTTCTCCCGGGTGAACAGGCGGTCGCCGTCGTAGTGCTCCGAGGTGTGGAACAGCCGCCGCGCCAGGCGGACCATGATGTTCTCGCCCTCGTTCCCGTCGTCGGGACGGAGCAGGTTGACGGCGGTGAGCAGCAGGATCGCGCCGAAGATGTAGAACACCCAGGCGAAGGAGTTGATCAGCGCGGCGCCGACGAAGATGAACCCGGTGCGCGCGATCAGGGAGAACACGATGCCGAACAGCAGGACCTTCTGCTGGTCGGCCCGTGGTACCGAGAAGCTCGCCATGATGATCAGGAAGACGAACAGGTTGTCGACCGAGAGCGCCTTCTCGGTGACGTAGCCGGCGAAGTACTCGGTGCCCATGTCGGCGCCGCCGAACCACCACACCCCGAGGCCGAACACGATCGCGATGCCGACGTAGACGGCCGACCACGCGCCCGCTTCCTTCAGCGTCGGGATGTGCGCCTTGCGCACGTGGAACACGAAGTCGAAGACCAGAAGTCCGACGATGCCCAGGACCGTCAGGCCCCAGACGATGCCCGGGACGTCCATCGCGAGTACTCCTCCTGCTGCGGTGGTCGGTGTCAGATGCGGGAGGCGACGGCGCGGGCCCGATCGAGCAGGGCCGGCTCGGTCTCGACGGCGTAGCGGGCCGCCTCGACGCCGCGGACGCTGGAGAAGTCACGGCGTCCGCGGGTCGCCCAGTGCGCGACGAACCCGAACAGCGCACCCCAGACCGCACCGATCACGACGGCGCCCAGGACCGCGCCCACCCACGGGCCGATCGTGAACAGCGTGAACAGCAGCCCGAACAGCAGGCCGATCCAGGCGCCGGAGCCGGCCCCGGCCAGCGCCGCGCGACCGGTCGTCATCCGGCCGGTGACCTGCTCGACGGTGCGGATGCCGGTACCGACGATGCGCACGCGCTCGACCGGAAGTCGTCGTCGGACAGGGCGTCGACCAGGCGGTGGGCACCGAGGTAGTCGTCGTACTCCGCGACCGTCGCCGCGCCGAAGGCGGGCGGCACCGGTCCGGGGGCGGGGGCGGTGATGTCGGACGCGGTCATGGTCGTCTCCCTGAGTCGGTGTTCTATGTTGGTTGGTACCACCCAACTGTATAGTCGTTGGGTGGTACCAACCAACCTTCGTGGGGGCGGTCACAGGATGACGAACCGGACGGACGAGAGCCCGGCCGCCGCGGCGGTCGCCGACATCGTGCGGTGGGGCAACCGCGGGGACGTGCGCGCAGCGATGGTGGGGGAGGCCGGGCGCGACCTGTCGGCGAACGACATCGCGCTGCTGCGCAGCATCGTCGTGTCCGGGCCGGTGCGGGTCTCGGATCTGGCCGAGCTGCACGGCGTCGACAAGTCCACGGTCACCCCGCAGGTCCAGCGCCTGGAGCGCCGAGGCCTGGTCGAGCGCGGTCCGGACGCCGGCGACCGGCGGGCCGTGCGGCTCAGCGCGACCACCGCGGGCACGCACACCTGGGAGGAGATCAACCGCGCCGGGCAGGCCGTCTACGAGCACGTCCTGGCGTCGTGGACCGAGCAGGAGCGTGCGACGTTCGAGTCGCTGATCGACCGCTTCGCCCGCGAGCTCATCACCGGGACGTCGGACTGGATCCGGGACCGGGCCTCGGGGTGAGACGACCGCGCGCCCCCGCGGTGCCGAGCCCCCGGGACGGGTCCAGACTTCATGATCGATCTCTGTGGGACGATCGGTGCCACCGATGGCACGAACCCGACCACACAGATCGATCATGATCGGTCGGAGGGCTTCAGGCGAAGGCGGACTCGTCCACGATCGCGCGGTGGATGGCGGCCTCGGCCAGGAGCGTGCCGTCGTCGGCGTGGGCGGTGGCCCGGAACTCCAGCTTGCGGCCGTCGTGGCCGGTGACCTCGGCGGCGCAGCGGACGGTCGAGCCCACCGCGGAGGGCTTGCGGTGCTTCAGGTCCACCCGGGTGCCCACGGAGGTCTCGCCGTCGCCGAGCCGGCCGTCGAGTGCGGAGACGGTGGCGGCCTCGAGCCAGGCGAGCAGGCGCGGTGTGCCCAGGACGCCGACGGTCCCGCTGCCGAGCGCCGCGGCGGTGTCGGCGTCGGTCACGTCGAAGTCGCGCTGCGCCTGCAGTCCGGTGAGGTCGTTCATCGGGTTCCTTTCGTCGGGGACCCGGAGGATGCTGCCAGGCCGGACAGGCGCAGGAGGCTGCCCTCGGCGCCCAGGCCGACGACGAGGTCGTCGCCGGCGCGCTCGACCGCGGCGAACGGGCGGGGCCGCCGGGCGACGCCGCTGGCGGCACGGTCGGGCACGTGCGGCGGGCGGACGTCGGTGGCCAGTCCACTCGCGACGACCGAGCCGGCCCGGGTGTCCGGGTCGATCCGGTACAGCCGTCCCTCACCGGCGGCGACGCACCACAGCGCGCCGTGCGCGGCGACCAGCCCTTCGGGACGGGAGAGCCCCGCGGTGAGAACGCGTCCGTCGCGCAGGCGCACGACCCGCCCGCCGCCGGTGACCGAGACGCAGACGTCGCCGTGGTCGTCGACGGTGAGGTCGACCGGCCGGTCGAGGCCCTCGGCGACCGGCCGGAACCCGCCGTCGCCGTCGAGCTCCACCACGCGCCCGCCGCCGATCTCGGCGACGAGGACGCGGCCGTCCGGGGTGGTCACCGCGCCGCCGGGGTCGTCGAGCCCGCGTGTGGTGGACCAGCCCGAGGTGGGGGAGCCACGGTGGACGTTGCCGTTCTCGGTCGTCACGACGACGTCGTCCCCGGCCGTGGCCAGCCCGCGGATCCCGGCCTCGTGCAGCTCGGCGAGCCAGTCCTCGCGGACGGGTTCGCCGGTGCCGCCGGGCAGACGCGCGGTGCCGAAGTGGTCGGCCAGCAGCAGGTCCCCGCCGGCCAGGGCCGCGATGCCGAACGGGCCGTTGAGCCCCTCCGGGATCACGACGCGCACTCCGCCGTCGGGGGACAGAGCGCGCAGCCCGCCGCGGAACGCACCGGAGACGTAGGCGGTGCCGTCCGGGGCGAACGCGACGTTGTCCGCCCCGATCACGCCGGACTCGCGCACGTCACGCTCTCCCGAGCGCAGGTCGATCCGGTGCAGCTGCCCGTTCCGCGCGGAGAGCACCCGCAGGCCGCCGGAGGGGTCGAACCGGACCGCGACCGGCATCACGATGTCGTCGAGCACGCGCTCCGGCTCGCCGCCGTCGAGACCGACGCGCCAGACCTCGCCGCCCATCAGGTGCGGGTAGTAGAGGAGTCCGTCCGGGCCGACCTGCATCGCGTTGCCCAGCACCAGCCCGGTCGCCATCACCCGCGGCGGCCCACCGGCGAGGTCGATCTCCAGCAGACGGCCGTCGACCGCGAGTTCGTTGACGAACAGCCGCCCGCGGTGGCAGGCGACGCCGTCCGGGGCGACGATCCCCTCCGCGACCACCGACATCGTCCCGTCGGGGTCGCGGCGCCAGACCAGCTCCGCCGGAAGATCCACGACGAACATCGCGCCGTCGTCGGCGAACGCGATGTCGTCCGGTGCGGTCAACGGACCGTCCGGGCCGAGGACGGTCTCCAGCTCGCCGGTGTCCACGTCCAGCGCGCTGATCGTCGCGCCGAGGAACTGGGCGATGTAGAGGCGCCCGTCGGGCCCGAACGCGATCCCGTTGGAGGCCCACAGCAGGTTCGGCGGGACGAGGCGTTCGGCTCGCACACCCGGCGCGGTCCACAGGGGGCCGGCGCCGCCCCCGGCCCGGGGACGCGCGATCATCGGCCGCCCCCCAGGACCTCGTTCATGTCACCCTCGCGGAACGCGCCGAGGATCCGGTGGAACTCGACCGGTCCGCCGCCGAACTGCTCGTTGCGCTTCCGCGGCCGGCCCTCGAAGTTATAGTAGCCGGGCGTGCACTCGGCGAGGAACCCGTGCTGGTCGACCGCCCGCTCGCGGATCGTGGCCACCCACGCGTCCTCGGACTCCGCCGTCGGCTCGATCGCGTCCACGCCGCGCTTCTCCGCCTCGGTCACGACCGTGGCGATGTGCGTGGCCTGCTCCTCCAGCACGTGGGCGAAGTTCACCGACGCCGAGTTCTGCAGCGCGCCGACGTGGAACAGGTTCGGGAACCCGCGGCTGACCCAGCCGTGCAGGGTGCTCAGGCCGTCGGACCATTTCTCGGCCAGCGCGAGCCCGCCGCGGCCACGGATGTCGGCTCCGGCGCGGGTGGCCGGGTCGGCGCCGAGCTCGAAGCCGGTGGCGAACACGATCGCGTCGACCGGGTACTCGGTGCCGCCGACCACGATGCCGCCGGAGGTGATCCGCTCGACGCCCTGTCCGCCGGTGTCGAGCAGCGTCACGTTCTCGCGGTTGAACGTCTGCAGGTAGCGGTCGGAGAACGTCGGCCGCTTGCACATCTGGCGGTACCAGGGCTTGAGCGCGGCCGCCGTCGCCGGGTCGCGGACGATCTCGGAGACCCGGGCCCGGATCTCGTCCATCTTCTCCGCGTCGGCGATCTCCAGGGCGTCGGCCAGGCTCTCGGTGTCGTGGGTGCGGGCGTAGCGCGCCACGCCGCGGATCGGGGCGGTGTCGGTCCACTTGTCGCTGACGCCGTCCACTCCGTGCACGGGCGGGAGCATGTTCATCAGGTTCAGGAAGTCCTCGCGACGGCGCCGCTGCCACCCCGGCTCCAGCGAGGCCCACCACTGCTCGTCGTAGGGCTCGTCGTCGCGGGTGTCGACCGACGACGGCGTCCGCTGCACCACGTAGAGGTGCTCGGCGCCCTCGGCGAGGTGCGGCACGCACTGGATGGCCGTCGCGCCGGTGCCGATCACCGCGATCTTCTTGTCGCCGATCCGGTCCAGGCCGCCGTTCGCGTCGCCGCCGGTCCAGCCGAAGTCCCAGCGGCTGGTGTGGAACGTGTGCCCGGCGAAGTCGGCGATGCCCGGGATGCCGGGCAGCTTCGGCTTGTTGAACGGCCCCGACGAGATCACGACGTAGCGCGCGGAGAACGCGTCGCCGCGGTCGGTGCGGGCCCGCCACAGCCCGGCCCCGTCGTCCCAGGCCAGCGAGGTGACCTCGGTGCCCAGCAGGGCGTCACGGTAGAGGTCGAAGCGCTCGCCGATGGCCCGGGCGTGCCCGCGGATCTCCTCGCCCGGCGGGTACTTGCGGCTCGGGACCGTCCCGATCTCCTCCAACATCGGCAGGTAGATCGAGGACTCGATGTCGCAGGCGATGCCGGGGTAGCGGTTCCAGTACCAGGTGCCGCCCAGGTCGCCCGCGGCGTCGACGATCCGGATCCGGTCCAGGCCTGCGTCGCGCAGGCGGGCCCCGGCGACGAGCCCGCCGAACCCGCCGCCGACGATGAGGGCGTCGACGTGGTCGGCGACCGGCTCGCGACCGGCGACATCGGACCACGGGTCGTCGGCGTAGTAGCCGAACTCGCCCGTCATCGCCTGGTACTGGGCGGTGCCGTCGGTGCGGATCCGGCGGTCGCGCTCGGCGCGGTAGCGCTCGCGCAGCCGATCCATGTCCGCCGCCGTGGGATCAGCGGGGGTCGAGCGGTCGTCGGTGGTCGTCACCGTGGGGCTCCTCCGTGTGCGTGCCGGGGCGGGTTCGGGGTTCACCAGGTGACGGGGAAGCGCGACAGGCCGCGGACGGCGGACGTCGTGCGCCACTCCGGCTCACCACCGAAGTCGAGCGTGGGCAGGCGCGTCACCAGCGCGCGCAGGACGGTCTGCAGCTCCATCCGGGCCAGCGAGGCGCCCAGGCAGAAGTGCGGGCCGAAGCCGAACGCGACGTGCGAGCCGGGCTCGCGGTCGAGCCGCAGCTCCTCGGGGTCGTCGAAGACCTCCGGGTCACGGTTGGCGGCGTTCGTCGACACCAGCACGGCCTCGCCGGCGCGGACGGTGCCGCCGGTGAGCTCGACGTCTTCGGTGGCGATCCGCGGCAGGCCGGCCTGGCGGCCGAGCGGGGTGAACCGCAGCATCTCCTCGACCGCGGCCGGGATGCCGTCCGGGTCCGCCACCAGCGCCTCCCAGCGGGAGCGCTCGGAGAGCAGCGTCCAGACCATGTTGCCGGTCATGTTCATCGTGGTCTCGTGGCCGGCGATCAGGATGGCCACGCCGAGCGAGACCATCTCCGGCTCGGAGAGCTTGTCCCCGTCGGTGTCGCGGGCGGTGATCAGAGCGGCGAGCAGGTCGTCGCCGAAGTCCTCGGGACGCTCACGGCGCTCGGCGATCAGCGACGCGATGTAGGCGTAGAGGTCGGTGAACGCCTGCCGGCGGCGCTCGACGGGGACGTCCGAGGTGGACAGCGCGGCGTCGGCACCGGCCCGGAACGTGTCGCGGCCCTCCAGCGGCACCCCGAGCATCTCGCAGATGACGACGACCGGGAGCGGCATCGACACCGCCGAGACCAGGTCGGCCGGCTCGCCGTTCGCGACGAGGTCGTCGATCAGCTTCCGGGCGATCTCCTCGACGTGCGGTCGCAGCTTCTCCACCCGGCGCGCGGTGAACGCCGAGGCCACCAGCCGGCGCAGGCGGCCGTGCTCGGGCGGGTCGATGTTGATGATCGAGTCGGGCTGGGCCGGGCGCTCCGGGAGCGCGCGCGGGACGTCGGCGCCGACGACGGCGGCCCGGCTGAACCGCGGGTCGGACATGACGGTGCGGACGTCGTCGTAGCGGGTGACCAGCCAGCCCTCCTCGCCGTAGGGCAGGCGCACCCGGGTCAGCGGCTCGTCGCGGCGCAGCTCGGCGTACCCGGGCGCGAAGTCGAGCTGCGCCGACTCGCCGAGCGGGTAGGAGTGGGCGACCGGGCATCCCCCGGTCGCGGCGCTGCTGGGCTGGGTGGTGGTCACGGTGTCTCCTCCGCGGCAGTCGGGTCGGGCGTCGCCGGACTCGCGGGCCGACAAGATCACCATACCCAATTAATGGCGCGTAGTGCCAATTAGACAGCGAGAGACAATGCTCTCGGTCCGCACCGGACCCGGTGCCGGTAGGTTGACCGCACCACGACGTCCCCGACGACAGGAGCTCCGATGACGGCCCCTGCCACCGCGTCGGACCGGGAACGGGCCCATCCGGGCCGCCCGCCGATGAGCCCGCTGCGCCGGACCCGGCTGCGGCTGGAGATCTCGCGCGTCGCGGTCCGCCTGTTCCGGGAGCACGGCGTGGCCGGGACCAGCGGGGAGCGGATCGCCGAGGAGGTCGGCCTGTCCTCGCGCACGCTGTGGCGCTACTTCCGGGCCAAGGAGGAGTGCGTCGAGCCGGTCCTGACCCGCAGCGTCGACTCCTTCGTCGAGTCCCTGCGTCACTGGCCCGCCGACCGCACGCTCGACGAGCACCTGGTCGGGGGTGCCCGGGACGACTCCGAGGCGGCCGCCGACTCCGAGGCGGCGCTGGTCGTGATCGGCCTGTCCCGCGACGAGCCCGCCCTGCGCGCGGTCTGGCTGGTCGTCTCCGAACGGGCGGAGGCCGCGGTGGCCGAGCTGGTCGCCGAGCGCCTCGGCCGCTCGCCCGACGAGCTCGCGATCCGCGTGCAGGCGGCCGCGATCGCCGGCGCCCTGCGCCTGACCAGCGAGGAGTTCGCCGCCGCGCTCCTCGACGGCACGCGCCACCCCGACCCGGGCGCCCGCCTCGCCGAGGCTCTCCACGCCGCCACCCACGGCGTCGCCGGAGACGCTCTGGACGTGCGCTGACGTCGTTCGTAGCGTCACCGCACATGTTCGACCACAGCACCGCCCGGCACCTGATCCGCTACTCCGGACGGGGAGGGTTCAGTCCCGAGCTCATCGTCCGTGCCGAGGGCAGCTCGGTGTTCACCGAGGACGGTCGCGAGCTGCTCGACTTCACCTCCGGGCAGATGAGCGCGATCCTCGGGCACTCCCACCCCGAGATCGTCGCGACCGTCCGGGAGCAGATCGGACGGCTCGACCACCTCTACAGCGGGATGCTGAGCCGCCCCGTCCTCGACCTCGCCCGGCGGCTCGCGGGGACGTTGCCGGTGCCCTCGGACCGCGGGCCGCTGGACCGGTCGATGCTGCTGACGACGGGGGCCGAGGCGAACGAGGCCGCGCTGCGGATGGCGAAGCTGGTCACCGGGAGGTTCGAGGTCGTCTCGTTCGCCCGGTCCTGGCACGGCATGACCCAGGGCGCGGCGAACGCCACCTACGTCGCCGGGCGCGCGGGGTACGGGCCGGCGGCCCCGGGCAACCTCGCGCTACCGGTCCCGGACCGGTTCCGGCCCGACATCGTCGACGCGGACGGGAACCTCGACTGGCGCCGCCAGCTCGACCTCGGCTTCGCCATGGTCGACGCGCAGTCGGTCGGCAGCCTCGCGGCGTGCCTGGTCGAGCCGATCCTGAGCTCCGGCGGCGTCGTCGACCTCCCGCCCGGCTACCTGGCCGCGCTGCGGGACAAGTGCCGCGAGCGGGGCATGCTGCTGATCCTCGACGAGGCCCAGACCGGTCTCTGCCGCACCGGCGACTGGTACGCGTTCCAGCGCGACGGCGTCGTCCCCGACATCCTCACCCTGTCCAAGACCCTCGGCGCCGGACTGCCGCTCGCCGCCGTCCTGACCAGTGCCGAGATCGAGGAGCGGGCCCACGAACGCGGGTTCCTGTTCTTCACCACGCACGTCAACGACCCACTCCCGGCCGCGGTCGGCAACACCGTCCTGGACGTCCTGGAGCGCGACCGTCTCGACGTGCGCGCCCGCGACCTGGGCGAACGCCTCCGCAAGGGGCTCCTCGAGCTGGCCGACCGGCACCCGGTGATCGGCGACGTCCGCGGTCGGGGACTGCTGGTCGGACTGGAGCTGACCGACGCCGGGGACACCGCCGACGTCGACCGTCTCGGCGCCGCGGTGACCCGCCGCTGCGCCGAGCTCGGCCTGCACATGAACATCGTGCAGCTGCCCGGCATGGGCGGGACCTTCCGCATCGCACCGCCGCTGACCGCGACCGACGCCGAGATCGACCGCGGCCTGGAGATCCTCGACCGGGCCCTGTCCGGGACGGCGACCGGCTGAGGAACGGGTCCGCGGAGAAACACCGCTTCCCCTCCGGTCGAGTACTCGGGAACCGCGGCGATCACACGGTCGTTCTCCAGGTGTGCTCGGCGGGGGATCCGAGCACCCGAACACGGGGGAGGAACCAGGACATGCGCAGCAACCTTTTCGCACCGGAGAACCAGGAGCAGGAGTCGGCGCAGCCGGGACTGCGGCTGCAGAACTCGAAGATGCTCAAGGTCGAGCTGAACGGCGAGGTCATGGCCCGCCAGGGCTCGATGGTCGCCTACCAGGGCGACGTCCGCTTCGAGGCCAAGGGCGCCGGCGGCATCGGCCGGTTCATCAAGCAGAAGCTGACCGGCGAGGGCGTGCCGCTGATGAAGGTGGTCGGCCGCGGGGACGTGTTCCTCGCCGACGCCGCCGCCGACGTCCACGTGATCGACCTCGAGGGCCCCGACGACACCCTGACCATCAACGGGAAGAACGTCCTGGCCTTCGAGCCGACGCTGTCCTACGACGTCCAGATGACCTCCGGCGCGGGCTCCATGGGCGGGGCCGGGCTGTTCAACTGCATCTTCCGCGGACGGGGACGGCTCGCGATCACCGCGAAGGGCGCGCCGGTCGTGCTCAACGTCGACGTGCCGACCTACGCCGACCCACAGGCGGCGATCGCCTGGTCGGCGGGGCTGCGGGTCGGGATGCACCGCGCCGAGTCGCTCGGGATCAAGACGCTGCTGGGCCGCAGCACCGGCGAGCGCTACACGATGGCCTTCTCCGGGAACGGGTTCGTGATCGTCCAGGCCTCCGAGGAGGTCCCGCTCGACGCGCTGGCCGGAGGCGGCAGCGGCGAGGAGAGCGGCGTCGGCGGCCTGATCGGCGGGTTCCTCAAGTAGCGCTGCGGCCGTAGAACAGCTCCTGGGGCAGGGCGTTCATCGTGTCGCCGGGCCGCTCGGAGTGGGCCGGCACCGCGTTGATGCGCGTCCGGTCCCCGCCGACCGGGGTGACGCGGTGCAGCGAGTCGGATCGTCGGTATCGCGTGGCGCGGGACCCGCACGATCGGTGAGGCGGCGCAGGGCTTCGTCGACGCCGCGCAGGCCGTCGCCCGGGAGCGGGAGCCGCTCAGGTGACGTCGGCGACCGCCTTGCCGGCGAGGGTGCGGTCGAGCAGGGCGCGGGTGGCGGTGGTGACGTCGTGCCAGTCGCCGCGCCAGGAGATGCCGGGGTCGAGGTCGCCCGCGGCGACCTGTGCGGCGAGCCGCGTCAGGTCGGCGGACAGGTCCGGGTGCGCGCCGAGGTAGAACGTCCAAATCGAGCGGTCGGCGGTGCCGGGGCCACCGAACAGGGCGCCGTAGCCGAACGTCTCCCCGGCCCCCGAGGAGTGCCCGAGCGCGACGAGGGTGCCGCCCTCGGCGAGCCGGTCGAACGCCGCGACGAGCGTGGGCCCGCCGATCGTGTCCAGCACGCCGTCGAGCGGGTCGGCGCCCTCGGGGACCGTCCCGGTGCGTCCGGTGTCCACCGCGCGCAGCTGCGCCCACGCGCCGCCCAGCCCGAACGTGACGACCGGCGTCCCGGCGTCCTGGCCGAGCACCGGCTCACCCGGGCCGTGCCGTCGATGGAGGCCCACGGCCGCTACTTCTGCCAGCGCACGACCCGTGTCCTGCTGGAGACGATCGGGCGGCGGACCGGTCTCGACCCCGGAGACCACCGGCTGCGTCTGTGCCTGGAGATGCTGGTCGGCGTCGTGCACGTCGCCCTGGACGACTGGTCGGCCTCCGACGGGCCCGGTCTGGCCGAGCTCCTCGGGCAGATCCGGACCGTGTGCGATGCGGCCCCGGGGAGCCTGACCGTCACCGCCGTGGGGTGACCCTCCACGCGCCGGTTCCGCCGTGCCGGGCCGGGTAGTCGACCTCCATGGTGACGACAGAGCAGCGGTCGATGGAGCAGCGGTCCGCGACGAACGTCCTGGTGATCGGCGCGGGAGCGGGTGGCCTGCGGGCGAGCATCGAGCTGGCCGAGCAGGGCGTCGAGGTGCTCTGCGTCGGCAAGCGCCGTCGCGACGACGCCCACACGACGCTGGCCGCGGGCGGGATCAACGCCGCGCTGGGCACGATGGACCCCGAGGACTCGTGGGCCCAGCACGCGGCCGACACCCTGCGCGAGGGCTACTGGCTCTCCGACCCCGAGGCCGTGGAGTACCTGGCGCAGCACTCGCCGGAGGCGATCGCCGAGCTGGTCGAATGGGGCGCGCAGTTCGCCCGCGAGGACGACGGCCGTCTGAGCCAGCGCTTCTTCGGCGCCCACAAGTGGCGCCGGACCTGCTTCGCCGGCGACTACACCGGCCGGATCATCCAGCAGACCCTGCTGGCTCGCGCCCAGCAGCTCGAGGTGCCCTTCCGCGACGACCTCTACATCTCCCGGCTGCTGGTCCACGACAACCGGGTGTTCGGCGCCTACGGGTTCGACATCCAGACCGGCAGAAGGCACCTGATCTTCGCCGACGCGGTCGTGCTGGCGGCCGGCGGGCACACGCGGATCTGGCGGCGGTCGTCGTCGCGGCGCGACGAGAACACCGGCGACGCGATGCGGCTGGCCTCGATGGCCGGGGCGCGCCTGCAGGACATGGAGCTGGTCCAGTTCCACCCGACCGGCATGGTCTACCCCGACGGCGCCGAGGGCACGCTTGTCACCGAGGCGGTGCGCGGCGAGGGCGGGCGGCTGGTCAACGCGAACGGCGAGCGGTTCATGGAGCGCTACGACCCGGAGCGCCGCGAGCTCTCCACCCGCGACCGCGTCGCGCTGGCCAACCACACCGAGATCGCCGAGGGCCGGGGCACCGAGCACGGCGGGGTGTGGCTCGACGTGACGCACCTGGACCGCGAGCACATCCTGGAGCGTCTGCCGCGGATGTACCGCCAGTTCATCGACCTGGTCATGCTCGACATCACCCGCGAGCCGATGGAGGTCGCGCCGACCGCGCACTACTCGATGGGCGGGGTGCGGGTGGACCCGGAGACCCACGCCAGCGACGTCGAGGGGCTCTACGCCGTCGGCGAGTGCGCGTCGGGGGTGCATGGTGCCAACCGCCTGGGTGGCAACTCGCTCGGTGAGTGCGTGGTGTTCGGCCGGACCGTCGGGCGCGAGGCCGCCCGGTTCTCCGCCGAGGTCGACGTTCACGTACGCGACCGCGCCGCCATCGACGCCGCCCGCGCCGAGATCGACGGCCTGCTCGGCGACGGCAGCGCCACCGACGACTTCCCCCGGCCGCTTCAACGCGCGGTGCGGGACCTGATGTCGACGTGGTGCGGCGTCGTCCGCGACGAGACCGGCCTGCGCCGGGGGCTGGCCGAGCTCGACGACCTGGAGACCCGCGCGGCGTCGATCACGGTGCGCGCCGACATCTCCGGCTACGACGACCTCGCGCACGCCCTCGACCTGCGTGGCTCGCTCCTCGCAGCCCGCGCCACGCTCGACTGCGCGCTCGCCCGCACCGAGACGCGCGGGGCGCACGTCCGCTCCGACCACCCCGACCTCGACCCGGCCCAGGTCCACAACCTGCTCTGGACCCCCGACGGCGTCACGACGCGGCCGGTCGGGACGGCGTCGCCGGAGGTCCTCGATCTTGTCGACGCCAGCGGGGAGCTGACCACCGCCGGACGCCTGCTGGAGTGACCCCGGGGCGGGCCGGTCAGCCCGGCTCGCCCCGCCATTTGCGGTAGAGCACCCAGGCCAGGTCGAGCAGTGCGACCACCGCGATCGCCACCATCACCCACCCGAAGGCGGAGACCGCGGGGATGCGGAAGATCAGCACCGCACCGACGACGCCGGCCACGAGCCCAAAGGCGGCGAGTGCCGCGCGCAGGGTCAGCGCACTCCGCGCGGGGGTCGAGCCGTCGAACCCGGCCGTCGGGTCGTGGTAGCCCGGCAGCCCCTCGCGGTAGGCCGCACGCCGGTCGGGTGTCGTGGTGGGGCGTGGTTCCTCGTTCGGGTCGCGATCCATGCCCGTCGCCTACCCGCGGACCGTGTCCCCACGCCCGTGCGTCGCCGGGCGACGGCGTCATGATCGTCGGTCGGGTCCCGATCGGAGCCACGAGCGGCCCGGCTCGGGACCGGTCCGCCGATCACGGACGGGCGCCCGCGCCCGGGGACGCCTGGCACGATGTCCGGGTGATCGCGGCGGCGGGCTCCTGGGTGCGTGGGCGTCCGCGGGCCGTCGACGCGGCGGTCGCCGTCGTGGTCCTCGCCTACACCCTCCCCATCCAGGGCGCCTACGTCCCGGCGGGCCTGCCCGCGGGCACCGGGGTCCTCGTCTCGGTCGGGCTGTGCGCCCCGTGGGTGGTGCGCCGGTCGTTCCCGCTCGGTGTGTTCGGCGCCGTCGTCGCGGTCTTCCTGGTCCAGTTCGCGATCGGGATGGGCCCGGTGCCGGCGGACGTCATGTTGTTCCTCGCGCTGTACGCCGTGGCGGTCCACCGGAGGCGGGCGGTCTCGGTCGGGGCCGCCGCGGTGCTGGCGGCGTGTGCGCTCCTGGCGTCGGCGCGGTGGGGCGACGGGCGGGTCTCCGAGCTGCTGACGGCCGCGGTGTCCGTGGTGACGGTGTGGATGTGGGGTTCCATGATCGGCATCCGGCGGGCCCACGTGGCGACGCTGCGCGAGCGCGCCGCCGCCCTGGAACGCGAACGCGACCAGCGGGACCGGGCCGCCGTGGAGGCCGAGCGGGCCCGGATCGCGCGGGAGATCCACGACATCGTCTCGCACAGCCTGAGCGTGGTCGTGGTGCTGGCCCGGGGTGCGTCGGCGAGCGTGCGCACCGACCCCGACCGGGCGGTGGAGGCGCTGGCGGCCGTCGAGGGGACCGGGCGGTCCGCGCTGACCGAGATGCGGCGGATGCTCGGCGTCCTGCGCGACGGCGAGCCCGGGTCCCCGCCGCCGGGTACGGAGGCACCGCAGCCGGGGGTCGCGCAGCTGGCGCAGCTCGTCGGCGACGCCCGCACCTCCGGCACGCCGGTCATGCTCACCGTGGACGGGACGCCGGGGAACCTGCCCGCCGGTACCGACCTGGCCGTGTACCGGATCGTGCAGGAGGCGCTGACGAACGCGCGCCGGCACGCCGGGCCCGACCTGACCCGCGTCGACGTGCACGTGCGGATCGACGACGACACCGTGCGGGTCGACGTCGTCGACGACGGCCGGGGACCCGTCGACGGGCCCGCCGGTGGGCACGGGCTGGCCGGGATGCGCGAACGGGTCGCGACCCACGGCGGCACCCTGCACACCGGGGCGGGGCCGGGCGGTGGGTTCACGGTGTCCGCGACGCTGCCGGTGGGGGAGGACACGTGACGATCCGCGTCGTCCTGGTCGACGACCAGGAGCTGATCCGGATGGGCTTCCGGATGGTTCTCGACGCCCGATCCGACATCGATGTCGTCGGCGAGGCGGCCGACGGGGAGACCGCGCTGGCGCTGCTGGAGACGGTCGAGGCCGACGTCGTCCTGATGGACGTGCGGATGCCGCGGCTGAACGGGGTGGAGGCGACCCGGCGGATCCGCGCCGGCGGGGACGTACCGCGGGTGCTGATCCTGACCACGTTCGACCTCGACGAGTACGCCTACGACGCCCTGCGCGCCGGGGCGAGCGGGTTCCTGCTCAAGGACACACCGCTCGACGACCTGGTCTCGGCGATCCGGCACGTCCACTCCGGCGACGCGGTGGTCGCCCCCAGCACGACGCGACGGCTCCTGACCCACTTCGTCGACGGGAGGCCGGCCGGAGAGGGGACGCGGCCCGCACCCGCGGGGCTGGACCGGCTGACCGCGCGCGAGCGGGAGGTGCTGGTGCTCGTCGCGCAGGGCCTGTCGAACGCCGAGATCGCCGGGCACCTCGTGCTCTCCGAGGGGACGGTCAAGACCCACGTCGGCCGGATCCTGACCAAGCTGGGCCTGCGCGACCGGGTCCAGGCGGTGGTCCTGGCCTACGAGTCCGGCGTCGTCACGGCGGGGGAGCAGTAGCGGGTACGCCTCGGGTCGTACGCGGAGATCCCCCTCGGGACAGACGACCGGTGACCGCCGGCCCGGCATCGTCGGCGGTGTGAATCCGGTGATCACCACCCACGAGCTGGGCAAGACCTACGGCGGGCACACGGTCGTCGACGGCCTGGACCTGCACGTCCCGCAGGGATGCGTCTACGGCTTTCTCGGCCCGAACGGGTCCGGCAAGTCGACCACGATGAAGATGCTGCTCTCGCTGGTGCGCCCGACCCGCGGCGAGATCCACCTGCTGGGGCGTCCGATGCTCCGCTCCACGCGCCGCACGCTGCTGCGCGACGTCGGTGCACTGATCGAGTCCCCGCCCGGCTACGGGCACCTCACCGGCGGGGAGAACCTGCGCCTGCTGCAGCGGCTGCTGGATCTGACCGACGCCCAGGTCACCCGCGCCGTGCACACGGTGCGCCTGCAGGGCCATCTCGACAAGCGCGTCCGCGACTACTCGCTGGGCATGAAGCAGCGCCTCGGGATCGCGATGGCGCTGGCCCGCGAGCCCCGGCTGCTGATCCTGGACGAGCCCACCAACGGACTCGACCCGGCCGGCATCGAGGAGATCCGCGACCTGCTGACCCGCCTCGCCGCCGGCGGGACCACCGTCATGGTCTCCAGTCACCTGCTCGGCGAGATCGACCGGACGGCCGGCGTCCTCGGCATCCTCGGCGGCGGACGCCTGCTGTTCCAGGGCCGCCGCGAGCAGCTGCTCGCGCGGTCGGTCCCCGACGTCCTCGTCGACACCTCCGATCCCCGCCGCGCCGCGTCGGTGACGGCCGGCGCGCACCCCACCCGACTCGACGGCGCGACGGTGCGGGTCTCCGGCCTGGACCGCGCCTCGACGGCCCGGATGGTGACGGCCCTGGTCACGGCGGGTGTCGGCGTGCACGGGGTCCGTCGCGAGGAACAGTCCCTCGAGGACGTGTTCATGGCGCTGACCGGCGGGCGGGGACTGTGACCGCCCCCGCCGTGGTGAACGAGCTCGCCAAGATGCGACGCCTGCGGGTCGGCCCGGTCGTCGCCGCGATGGTGGCCGGCGTGGTCGCGTTGTCCTGCGTGGAGTTGGCCTCGCCGGGGTTCTCCGGCGCGATGGACGACTCGGCCGGCCTGCCGTGGCACCGCCTGCTGCTGGGGTTAGGGTTCGCCGTCCCGCTCGTCTCACCGGTGCTGATCGCGGTGCTGGCCGGGCGTCAGGTCGACCTGGAGCACCAGGGCAACGGCTGGCTGTCCTCGGCCACCGCGGGTCTGCCGGCCGGGCGGCTGTGCCGGGCGAAGCTCGTCGCGACCGGTGCGGTGCTGGTCCCGGCGACCGTGACCGCGTCGGCGCTCGTCGTCGGGGCCGGAGTCCTCGCCGGGATCACCGTGGACCTGCCACTGGGTGTCTGGGCGGCCCACACCGCGTCGGTGGTCGTCGTGAACCTGGTCCTGCTCGCGCTGCACGTGCTGGTCGCGGCCGTCGTCGAGAACCAGCTGGTCGGAACGGGGATCGGGGTCCTGGGCGTGTTCGCCGCGGCCACCGCCCCCGCGATGCCGGCGTGGGCGGCGCACCTCACCCCGTGGGGCTACTACTCCCTCGCAGCGCCCGTCGACCACCGCGACGGGGAGCTCGTCGCGCTGGCGCCGTCGCACGGGAGCGTCGTCGCGCTGGGCGTCGCCGCGACGGTGGTGTTCCTGCTCGTCTCGCGTCGTCTCGACCGCCGGGAGGTCTGACCATGGGTTCGCTCCGAGCCGAGTTCGGCAAGCTCCGCCGGTCCCTGAGCTGGGCGGTGGTGGTCCTGCTGCCGCTGACGGCGATCGTCTCCGGCACGGCCACGACGCTCGCCTCCGGGGCCGCGCTCGCGCAGGGCTGGCACACCCTGTGGCTGCGGGTGGTGGTGTTCCACGGCCTGTTCCCGCTGGCGGCCGGGATCGCCGTGCTGGCGTCGCTGGTGTGGCGGGTCGAGCACCGGGG
This sequence comes from Pseudonocardia sediminis, assembly GCF_004217185.1. Classification (NCBI taxonomy): domain Bacteria; kingdom Bacillati; phylum Actinomycetota; class Actinomycetes; order Pseudonocardiales; family Pseudonocardiaceae; genus Pseudonocardia; species Pseudonocardia sediminis. The sequence continues at coordinate 2,891,543 of NZ_SHKL01000001.1, forward strand.
GAGCAACTGGAACGCGCTGATGGGCCGGTCGACGTCGAGCCTCGGCGTCGTCGCAGGCAAGGCCGCCGTCCTGGCCGCGCTGGTCGCGGCGATGCAGGTGGTGCTGGTGGCCGGCACGGTCCTGGCCGGGAAGACGGCGTTCGGGCTCCCGGGTTTCCTGCCCGCCCGTTACCTGCTCGTCAGCGTCTTGGTCGTCCTGGCGTGCCTGCCGGTCGCCGCCCTGCAGTCCGCCCTGTCGATGCTGATGCGCTCGTTCGCCGCGCCGGTCGCGGTGGCGCTGCTCGGCGCCGCCGCGTCGGTGGGGCTGCTGATGACCGCCGGCGGTGGCGCCGTGGTCGTGCCCTACGCCCTGCTCACCCGGACGACGCAGCTGGGCACCGGGACGTTCGCCGACACCGGGCCGGTCACCGCCGGGGTCGTCGCCGTGCTGGTGGTCGCGTCGGTCGTGCTGACGGCGGCGGTGGTCGCGGTGAGCGCGGCGGTCCTGGACCGGCGCGACATCGGCTGACGGTGCCTCCGATCCCGGAGCATGATCACCGGACGGGTACCGATCGGCGCCGCACGTGGCCGGGATCGGGACCCGCTCGCCGATCATGGGCGGTTCAGCCCCGGTCGACGTCCTCCGGCCCGGCCGGGGTCTTCGGATCTGGGCCGTGGCGGTTCGGCCCGGGGGTCCCGTTCACCACCCACAACACGAGCAGCGCGATGATCCCGAGTACCGGGATGATCGCGATCAGCTGGAGCCAGCCGCTCACACCGATGTCGTGCAGGCGACGGGCTCCGATCGCGAACGTCGGGACCAGCAGGAACAGGGAGTAGATGGATCCGAGCACCCCGGATCCGGCCACGAACGGGATCCCTCCCTCGACACCGGCGTCCGCGTAGGTCGCCCCGAGGCTCTCGTCGACGAAGCGCAGGAGGACGGCGCCCAGGCCCACGAACAGGACGAACATCCAGTAGTCGGTCCGCCGGGCCCGTCCGGTGAAGTCCGCGTACCGGCGGAGGGGAGTCAGGAACCAGCCCATCGACCCGAGTGTGCCAGTCGTCCGGGCCGGCTCAGCCGCCGTCGCGGGGCACCATCCCGTTGCGGTAGGCCCACACGACGGTCTGCACCCGGTCCCGGACGCCGATCTTCGTCATGGCCCGGCCGAGGTGGGACTTGACCGTCGTCGTCTCGATGACCAGCTCGGCCGCGATCTCGGCGTTCGACAGACCCCGGGCGAGCAGCCGGACGATGTCGGTCTCGCGGGCCGTCAGCTGCTGCGCCGCGACGGGCTCGGCGATCGGGGCGGGACGCCGGCGGGCGAACTCGGCGATCACCCGGCGGGTGACGGTCTGGTCGAGGAGACCGTGCCCGCCCGCCAGGCGCCGGACGGCGTCGACGAGGTTGTCCGGCTCGGTGTCCTTGAGGACGAACCCGCTGGCGCCGGCCTCCAGCGCACCGAAGACGTACTCGTCGAGGTCGAACGTGGTGACCACGAGGACGGCGGGGGACGCCCCGGGTGCCGCGCCGTCGACGATCTCGCGGGTGGCGGCGAGCCCGTTGCCGCCGGGCATGCGGACGTCCATGCAGATGACGTCGGGGTTCAGGCGGCGGGCGAGCGCGACGGCGGCCGGGCCGTCGGACGCCTCGCCGACGACCTCGATGTCGCCGGCCAGTTCGAGGATGACGCGGAACCCGGTCCTGACCATCGTCTGGTCGTCGGCGAGCACGACCCTGATCACGCGGTCGCCCCCGGCCCGGACGGCAGCGTCCCCGGCGGCAGGGCCCCGGAGGACAGGGTGTCGGACGGCAGGGTCTCGGGCGACGGGGTCTCGGACGGCAGGCTCAGGCGGACCCGCCACCCGCCGGACGGGATCTCCCCGGCTTCCCACGATGCCCCGATCATCTGTGCCCTCTCCCTCATCCCGACCAGGCCCAGCCCACGGTGCTCCGCCGGGGCCCCGGCGCGGGTGCCGGACGCCTCGTTGACCACGTCCAGGACGACCGCCGTCCCGTCGTCGCGCAGCAGGACCCGGACCGGTGCGCCCGGCGCATGGTCCCGCGCGTTCGCCAGCGCCTCCTGCGCGACCCGGTAGAACGTGACGTCGGCGATCGGCGGAAGCTCGGGCGGCTCGCCCTCACGCACGAGCTCGACCGGGGTACCAAGGTCCCGGGCGGTGCCCACCAGGGCGTCGAGGACGCCGAGGCCCGGAACGGGCGCGCCGTCGTCGAGTGCGTCGTCGTCGGACCCGCGCAGCGCCCCGACGACGAGCCGCAGGTTGTGCAGCGTCTCCTTGCCCTGCCCCCGGACCCACGCCGCGGCCTCCTTCGCCGCCTGCGGGTCGCGGTCGATCAGCCGCTCGACCACCGCCGCCTGCACGACCATCCCGGACAGGTGGTGCGCGGCGATGTCATGCAGCTCCCGGGCCATCCGCGAGCGCTCCTGTCCGATCGCGGCGTCCGCCCGCGCCCGCTGCGCCTCGACGGCCTCCGCCGCGCGGACCCGCACCAGGTCGACGTAGCGGCGACGGGTCGCGACGTAGGCGCCGATCATCGCGCCCGCGCCGAACGTGAGGAGGGTCGAGGCCAGATGACCGGCCAGCACCGCCCACAGCGCGGCCGTCGTCAACGGCGGCCCGCCCTCCACCAGCGGCGACCCGGCCCGGAGGGCGGGGCCCAGGTTCAGAACGGCGAACCCGATGGCCTCCAGGAGTGCGGCCACGACGAGGACCTCCGCCGTCCGGCGGGCGGACAGGCGTGTGCCGCAGGTGTAGGCGGCGACGAACACGGCGAGGCCGTTGAGGTTCTGCCCGGCCGGGAGCACCGCCACCAGGGGCACCTCCAGCGCGACGATCCCCGCCAGGCAGAGCACCGGATGCACACGCCGCAGGCACAGCAGCAGCGACTGGACGGCCGTCACCACGATCGCCGTGACCGTCTGGAACGGGGTGAGCCCCGGAATGATCGCCGCAGCCGGGACGGTGACGAGGACGGCGATCAGCCCGGTCGAGACGACCGCCACCACGACCGCCAGCGCGGCGTCGCGCCGGAACTCGCCGGTGAGGCCGAGGCGGGTGAGCCGCTCGTCGAACCGGGCCCCGAGCCGGTCCGGCCACCCGGACACCTCGGCGGAGGCCGGGGCGTCCGGGCGGGACGGGCTCATGGGATCACCGGATCGTCGGAGGGGCGGGGAGGAGGGCCGATGCGGGAGAGCATCTCAGTACGACACCGACGCGGAGAACAGCCCGAACATCGTCCCGAACCAGGCGACCCCGACCAGGGCCAGCAGGACGAGCGCCGCGCCGAGGACCCGTCCGCGCCCGGCCCGGTGGCGGACAGAGGCGATCAGCAGCACCGCGGCCGGGGCCACCCCGGCCAGGGCCGTCCACTGCGCGACCTGCAGGACTCGGACGACGACGTCCGGGAACTCCTGCAGCCCCGCGATCGTGGCGATCGCCGTCGTCCATCCGGCCAGGGCGAGGACGGCGGCGGCGGTCGCGATCCGGGTCGGCAGCCGTGCGAGGTCGCCGAGGCGGCCCAGGGACGCCGGTGCCGGCAGGCGGTGGCGGCGACGGTTGACCGCCCCGACCGGCCAGGCCAGCAGGGCGACGAGCAGGACCGCGGCCGAGGACAGCAGCACCGGCAGGGCGACGCCGGCGGCGCGGCCCGGTTCGGCGCGCAGCAGCGTGAACGCGGACTGGTAGCCGATCGCGGTGACGCGGTCGTCGTCGGCGCGCATCGTGAGGGTCCGCTGCCCGCCGACCTCCTGCCACACCCACGGCCGGACCTCGCGGTAGACGGCCGGATACGCCGTTCCCGGACCGGGTGCGACGAGCACGGTCCCGTCCGGGCGGGCGGTCACCGTCGTCTGGCCGGTGACGCCCATCGCGGAGAGGAACGTGCTGTAGAGCGAGCGGGAGCTCTCGTAGCTGCCCTGCGCCATCGCGGCGTGCTCCGACGCGGTGGGTGCCGTCGGCGCGGGTGGCGCCGGTGGGGCGGGGAAGTAGCGGTCGGCGAACCCGTCGAGCAGCGACTCCCGCAGCTCCAGGGTGTCGGTCGGGCCGCGGCCGGTGCTGTTCAGGGCGACGAACACACCGGTCCGGTCGTCCGGGTACATCTGCAGGTGGGCGTGGAAGTAGCCGGTGTCACCGCCGTGGCCGACGATGCGGTGCCCGTTGCGGCTCTCGTCGAACAGACCCAGCGCCATCCGCGGGCCGTCGGCGAGGGTGCCCAGCGTCGACGCGTCGAGTGCGGGTGCCCGCATCGACGCGAGCGTCTGCGGTGTCAGGAGCGGCGGCCGTCCGGTCCCGCCCAGCTCCGTCTGCAGGAAGCGGGCCATGTCGGTCGCCGTCGCCGACAGCGCTCCGGCCGGGGCGGGCCCGACGGTCTCGAACGGTCCGGCCGGGTTCGAGGCGGTGTCGTAGCCATGGGACAGCCGGTCGCGGAGCTCCGGCGGGAGCGGCTGGGCGAAGGTCGACGACGTCATCCCGGCCCGTGCGAGCACGTCTCGCTGGACCAGCGTCTCGAACGGTGTCCCGCTCACGCGCTCGGCGATGTAGCCGGCCAGCGCGTAGCCGTAGTTGGAGTACGCGGGCACGGTCCCGGGCGCGAACACCTGCTCCGGCGGGTCGACGGCGACGGCGTCGCGCAGGTTCACCGGCGACTCCCCGTAGGAGATGAGCCCCTTGATCCGCTCCTCGAACCCGGCGGTGTGGGTCAGCAGGTTCCGCATCGTGATCGGGGCGTCGAAGGACCGGGGAATCGCGACGTCGAGATAGCGGCCGACGTCGGCGTCGAGGTCGATCCGCCCCTGCTCGACGAGCTGCAGCACCGTCGTCGCGGTGAACACCTTCGACACCGACCCGACGCGGAACAGCGTGCGGTCCGGGTCGACCGGCCGGGGCCCGGTGCTGTCCGACCCGGTGCTGTCTGGTCCCGGGCCGCCGGAGCCGGAGTCGGCGAAGCCGTACCCGCGCGTGGCGATCACCTGCCCGTCGTGCACGACGGTGACCGCGGCCCCCGCGATGCCCGACCGGGCGAGCCCGGCGGGCACCAGCCCGTCGAGCCAGGCGCCGACGTCGGGGCCGGTCAGGGCGGCGGTGCCGGGCGGGGGGATCGGCGGGGCGGGGGTGGGCAGGGCGGCGGTGCCGGGCGGGGGGATCGGCGGGGCGGGGGTGGGCAGGGCGGCCGGGGCGCCGCATCCGGCGACCAGCGCCACGACGGCCCCCGCGCCCACGAGCGCGGCGAGACGCGCCGGGATCGAGCGGTGCGATGTCATGCGACGAGCCTGTCGAGCAGGGCCCGCGATCACATCGGGCGCGGGGCCACACCCGGCCTACGACCTCCGGAGGAGGCGGAGGGGCACGTCCGCAGGGGGTCGGGTCCCTGTCGACGCCCGCCCGCCCGCCCGCTCCGAGCGGCAGCGGGATCACCGGCAGGGCGACCCCCACATGCCGCTCCCGGCGTCGCGCGCCTCCTGTTCCCGCTCCTGGAACCCGGACCGGTAACGCCCCTCCCCGGCCGGCGCCCAGCCCGCCCGGATGGCGGCGTCGGTGTAGGACTGCTGGCTGTCGAGGACGAGATAGGCGGGCCAGTCGGGCGCGGCGGCGTCGGCCGGCAGCGTCGGGTCCGGGACGAGCGTGACGTCTTCCCCGGTCAGCATCAGGCGCGCGAACGCCGTGGCCGGGTCGCGGGCGCAGTCCGGGGTGGGGCCGAGGCCGATCACCCGCACGGTGATCCGGCGCCGCTGCACCTCGACCACCGCGGTGGACGGGTCGGTCACCGAGACCACCCGGCCGTAGAGGGTGGGCGGGCCGGTGACCCCCGCCAGTGCGGCGGGTGCATCGGGGAACGGCACGTCGGCCGGTGAGGCCGGCTGCGCGGCCGGCTCCGGCGGGAGCAGACGGGCGTAGACGACGGTGTTGTTCAGGTAGCTGCGGGCGTCGGAGTCGAAGGGCCCGCCGCAGGTGATCAGCCGGAGACCGGCGAAGTCGGTGGCGCCGTAGACCTCCTCGGTGGGGAACGCGTCCTTCGGGTACTCGCGCACGGACTCCACGGCGAACCGGGCACGGACGCCGTCGGCGCGCGTGACCTCGACGACGTCGGCCGGTTTCAGCTTCCCGAGCTCGTAGAACACGGCCGGGCCCCGGAAGGAGTCGACGTGCCCGAGAAGGACCGCGGGTCCGGTCTGCCCGGGGGTGGGGGCACCGGTGTACCAGCCGGCGCGGGCGAAGTCGGTGGGGACCTGCACGGTGCTGTCGGGGTTGAGCCCGAGCGGGTCGAGGCCGGTCTTCACCCCGATCGACGGGATGTCCAGCGAGACCGGCGGTGAGGCGGGCAGCGAGACGGGGACGGCGGTGTCGGCGCCCGTCCCGACCGGCTCGGCCACGGGTGCGGGCGGGCCCTCGACCGCGGCCGTCGCGGCCGCGCCGTCGTCCGGGGACGACCCGATGCCCAGCCCCACGACGAGGGTGACGATCCCGGCCACGGCCAGGACGGCGACGGGCACCCACCTGCGAGGTGAGCGCCCGCCGCCGCGTCCCTGTCCGAGTGTCATTCCCCGGTGCTGCGGGGCCCGGCCGCGTCCACGCCGCCCGTGGTGCGGTTGCGCACGGCCATCGCCGCGGCGACGCCCGCCCCGCCGAGCAGGACACCGCCCGCACCGGTGAGCAGCCCACCGGCGTCGGTGCCGCCCGCGGTGCCACCGGCGCCGGTCTCGGCGCCACCGGACGGTGCGACCGCGCCGCTGCCGCTCGACTTCAGCGCGCCGTTGACGCCGTCCGGGAAGAACCCGCCCGACGTCGCGGCGGTCGGGGTCAGGTAGACGATGTTGAGGACCTGGCCCGGCGTGCGGCCGAAGACGAGGCTGTTGTCGTCGGTGGGGACGATGTTGGAGTCGCCCCCGACGGTCACCCCCTCGTCGAGGTCGTCGGAGCCGTCGAGGGAGTCGCGGGCGTCGGAGATCTTGTTCGCCGAGTCGGCCAGTCCCTTGGCCAGGATCGTCGTCCGGATGTTCGCCGCGTGGTAGGACTCCACGGCGAGGATCCCGGCGGCGGCCGCGAGGTAGGTCTTGTTCGAGATCAACGGTGCCGCGCCCTTGTAGGCGGTGACGCCGACGTCCTCGAAGATGAACGCGCCCAGCAGGAAGTTCTCGTCGTTGGCGAACGGGTCGAACGTCTCGCCCTGCGCGATCAGCCCGGCCGCGGCGGCCGCGGCGTTGAAGCTGGCCTGCAGGTCGATCGTCGGACGGGCCACCGCGGCGTCACCCAGCGCGGTGCGCAGGAAACGGACGTGGTTCTTCTCGTCGTCGGTGATCTCGGTGGCGTACTGGCGGATGGCGTCGTCCTGGAACGGCACCTTCTTGCCGCCGGTCACCGAGCCGGGACGGCCGGTCCCGCCGATCAGGTCGTCGGGCAGGCCCTCCCCGGTCAGGGCCCGGGAGTAGAACTCCGCCTCCAGGTACTCCAGGTTCAGCGCGAAGTTGAGGACGGCGGCGTCGCTGATCGGGCCGGAGTCGTCGTCCTGGGCCGAGGCGGTGCCCGCCCCGAGCACGCTCGCGCCGGCGACCCCGAGTCCGGTCAGGCCGGCCGCTCGTAGGAACCGGCGCCGGTCCAGGGGGTTCTCCGCACTCCGGCTGATCGCCGCGGTGATGAACTTCCGGTCGAACATGATCGATCTCCCTCGCCCTGCGCGTTGTCGATGAATGTCATCCACGCAGTCCGGAGATGATCCGCATCACGCCGTGATGCACCGGTTCGTTCGGACGGATTCGCGATCCGGATCAGTGTCATCGGTGATTGTGATTTGTATCACGTCACCGTGCGGAGAATGGATACATATGTGTTCCGCCGACGTCGGGTGCCGGGTCCGCATCGTCGGTCCGACGAGGTGTGAACCGATGCCGGGCGGGTACCGAACGCCGGATGCGTCATGCCGCCACTCACGCCCGCTCGCGCGCCGGCGACGTCTGGACCTGCACATATCCGTCGTCCACGGATCGTCGTCGTGGCGTGTGAAAGGTGGGAAACCGTATGGGCGCAATGAGTCCCGTGCATTGGTTGATCGTCGTCGGTGTACTCGTGCTTCTGTTCGGCGCGAAGAGGCTGCCGGAGGCGGCGCGGTCCATCGGCCGCTCCGCCCGGGTACTGAAAGGGGAGATGCGGGCCGTCGACGACGACAATGCGCCCGCTCCGGTCCGCGACCTCCCGGTGACTGCGCCGGAGCGGACTCCTCCCGTCGCCGGGGGTCCCGACCGGCACGAGTGAACGGCGGACCTCAGCCCGCCGGGCACCGGACGTCGGTACCCGGGTCGAGCCCCTGCCGGTGTGCGATCCAGGGCAGGGAGTCGGCGAATGCCTGGGAGAACACGTCGAACGTGTGTCCGCCACCGGGGATCACCACCTCGCAGGTCTCGATCCCGGCGCTGCGGGACAGCGGCACCAGCTTCTGGACGGCCGCGAGCGGCTGGGCGTCGGCCGAGCCGACCTCGAACCAGCCACCGGTCCGCGGGTAGCGGCGGGTCGTGAGCAGGTCGGCCGGCTCGTGCGCGGCGAACTCCTGCGCGGACCCGCCGAACAGCCCGGAGACGGTGGACGCGGTGTCGTCGTTCGTCTCGCCGAGGCGCGGCCCGGTCAGTCCGGAGTAGTCGCCGAACGTGGAGAACAGGCCGGGGTGACGCAGCGCGAGCATCGCCGCGCAGGAGCCGCCCTCGGACAGCCCGGCCACGGCCCAGCCCGGCCCGGGCCGCTCCGTGCGGAACGTGCTGCGGACGAACTCGAGGAGATCGACCGTCAGGTAGGTCTCGACGCGCCCGGCCGGGCCGTCGACGCACTCGGTGTCGGCGTCGAGGGTCCCGTTGATGTCGGGCATGACCAGGATCGGGGCCCGCCCGCCGTGCGCCGCGGCGTACGCGTCGGCGGTCTCATCGGCCATCCCGCCGTCCGTCCAGTCCTGCGGGGACCCCGGCGTGCCGTGCAGCAGGACGATCACCGGCAACGGCGGGCGCGGTCGGGCGAACCACGCGGGTGGCACCCAGACCAGCGCCTGCCGGGCGGCGAACCCGGTCCTCCCGGCCGGGATCGTCACCGGTGCGAACACTCCCTGGTCCGGCCGGTCGGTGCGCCGCAGCAGCCGGGCCAGCGCGACCTCGTCGGCGGGCTCGGCGCCGACGACGGCGCCCAGGGTGCGGAAGTAGTCGTAGTAGGCGTTCGTCGCGGCCGCGGCGTTGACCACGAGCAGCGGGACGGTGGCCAGCACTACGACGAACCGGCCACGCCCGCGCCGCAGTACGAGGACTCCCGCCAGGAACAGCAGGCTCGCCACGGCCAGCATCACCAGGAACGTGGGCGTCGTGACGGGTGTGTTCACGACGCGGTCCCGGCGGGCACGTCTTGCGGCACGGGAGCACGGTAGCGCCGGAGACGCAGCGGACGTCCTCGCACCCGTTGCCGTGCCCTCGCACGGGAGATGTCGCGTGCGAAGGCACCGGATCGGGTGCGACGGGGAACGGTCACCGTCCCCGGTCGTCGGGCCCGGGCCCGACGGGGGTCGCGGCCGGGCGGGCCGAGGAACGCGCCAGGGAGACCGTCGCGACGACCATCGCCACGACCGTCACGCCGATCAGCACCCACTCCGGGCCGTCGGCGCGGATCGTCTCGCCGAGCACCAGCAGCCCGATCACGGCCGCGACCAGCGGCTCGCCGACGGTCACCGCGGGCAGCGACGCGGACAGGTCACCGGCGGAGTAGGACCACTGCTGAGCCGCGGTACCCCCGGCGACGGCGACGACCAGCACCCAGGTCTCCGCGCTGGTCAGCAGGGTGAGGGGCCCGTCGCCGATCAGGTTCACGACGCCCTTGACCAGGGCCGCGGCCACGCCGAACGCCACTCCCGCGGCCACCCCGAGCGACAGGGCCCGCGCCGTGCCCCGGCGCAGCAGGGCCACCGCGACGCACCCGGCGACGACCGCGGCCAGCACCGTGCCGGTCGGCAGCCAGTCCCGGGCCGGCGCCCGGTCGACGCCCCCGCCCGGCTCGCCGACCACCACGAACACGGCCAGCGACGCGACCAGCACCGGCGCCCGGACCCACTCGAGGCGCGTCACCCGGCGTCCGGCCCAGCGGGCCCCGAGCGGCAGCGCGAACAGCAGGGTGGTCACCAGCAACGGCTGTACCAGCAGCAACGACCCGACGCCCAGCGCCGCGGCCTGGACCGCGAACCCGGCCGAGTCGCCGAACGTGCCGACCCACCACAGCGGGGAGCGGGCAAGCCGGCGCACCAGGGGCTCGCCGGTGTCGGCGGCGGCGACGTGGTGCTGGGCCACCGAGGCGGCGGCGAACAGGACCGCGGCCACCAGGGCGAGCGCGACGGCGAGCAGTGTCACGAGGCCTCCTTCCCGCCGAGTATCCCCTGCGCGACACGACCGTCGTCGCGAGCCGCCGGGGCTGCCGTGATCTCGCCGCGGCACCGCTCCGCCTCCGGATGCGGGAGGCGCCCGTGGAGCGGATCAACGACGCAGCGCGTCCGCCACGGCATCGGCCAGGACGGTCCTGCCCTGCGGCCCGGGATGCACCCCGTCCGGACCGAGCAGACCGGGGCGGGACCCGACCAGGGCCGACCAGTCGACGAAGACGACGTCCGGTGCGCCGGTCTCGGCGGCCCCGCGCAGGACCGCGTTGTTCGGGTCCTCCCAGCGCCGATCCACCTCGACGCCGACCAGCACCAGACGCCGCGGTCCGCCGGGAGCCGTCGCGGTGAGGCGGACGACCTCGTCGACGTCGTCCTGCTCGACGGTGCCGTTGGCCCCGAGATCGACGACCACCGGTCCGTCGTGGTCGCGGACCCAGTCCTCGACGATCGGCGGTGCGGCGGCGAACTGGCGTCCGACCTTGCCGTCGACGGTGGTGCGGGGCCCGAGCGCGGCGCGCAGGGCCTCGGCACTCCCGATGGCGATCGAGTCGCCGACGACCAGGGCCGGTGTCGCAGCGGGGGTCGCCGTGGGGGTCGCCGTGGGGGTCGCCGAGGTGCTCGCGGCGGGGGTGGGGGCGGGCGACGGGGTGGGAGGCTGCACCGGGGCCGGCGACGGGGGGAGCGGTGCACCGGCGACCGGCGTGGTGCACGCAACGGCCACCGAGGCGACGGCGAACGCGCCCGCGAGGGCGGCCCCGACCCGGCCCGCCGGGCCCATCCGGAGCCGGGCGCCGACCACGCGGAGCCCACCACGCCGGATCGGGGCTTCCAGGAATCGGTAGGAGACCTCGGTGACCACGACTGTGGTGGACAGGGCGAGGACGTCGCGCACGGCCGTGCTCGAGGGAAGATCGCGGAACAGCACGATGACCGGCCAGTGGTAGAGGTACAGGCCGTACGAGCGCTTCCCGACCGCGACGAGGGGGCGTGCTCCGAGCAGCCGTGAGACAGGGCCCGGGGACCGGCCGACCGCGGCGATGACGACGACCGTCAGGACCCCCGTCCTCAGGAGGCCGCCGTGGCGGTAGAGGTCGCCGTCGAACTCGGAGACCACGACCACGTCGACGAGCAGCGCGGTCAACGCGAGCAGGCCCGCGCCGTTCAGCGCGATCCGCCACGCCGGACGACGGGGACGGAGCCACGTGTCCGGACGCCACGCGAGGGCCAGGGCGGCCCCGGCGAGGAACCCCGAACACCGGGCGTCGGTGGCGTAGTAGGCGAGCCCACCGCCGTCCGGGTCGTACTGCGCCGCGAGAGAGACCGCGGACGCGATCGCGAGCGCGGCGGTCAGACCGACCCTCGTCCACCGATGGCAGAACGCGATCACGCCGACGTAGAGCAGCGGCCAGACGAGGTAGAGCTGTCCCTCGATCGACAACGACCAGAGGTGCAGGAACGGGGACGGAGCGGAGAACGACTCGGAGTAGGGGATGCCGGCGAGGACGAGATGCCAGTTCTGCAGATAGGACAACGACGCGAGTGCGTCGCCGCGGAGGTCGGCGACCGACTCCGGGTCCACGATGCGTTGAACGGCGACGGTGGCGATCACACAGGCGACGAGAGCCGGCAACAATCGCCGTGCCCGCGCCCGGACGAATGCCCCGCCGTCGACGCGACCGTAGCGGCGCAGCTCTGCGACCAGCAGATGGGTGATCAGGAATCCGCTGAGGGTGAAGAAGATCTCGACGCCGAGGAAACCGCCTCCGGCCCATCCGAGATCGGCGTGATAGGCGAGGACGGCCAGGACCGCGACGGCCCGGAGACCGTCGAGACCCGGAATGTTCGGAACCCCGACCCCATCGGTCCGACGCGCCCGATAGCGCACGGGAAAGGGTCGGGCGAGCTGGGCCGTCATACCCGCACCTGCTTTCTCCTCCGGCGGATGCGGGACGTTCTCACGCAGGTAACGCAAACTCCGGCACAGACGGCGGATATCGCCCGTCGGGGCGACGGGAATCACCCGTCGGAGGGCCTTCTCCTACCGTGGTCGTAGAGCCGATCTCCGACCGTGCTCCGACGCGCGGGGGTCCTCGCGACGGCATCGTCGAGGCCATGACGATCACTGCGTGCATCACCCGTCGCCCCGGGAGGGGGTCATCGGTCGTGTCCGCCGGTTCCGGTGGATCATCTCCGGCTGTGGAGGTTCCCGGCGGCCACGAGGCCGAGCCCGCGACGGCCGGGGACCGGCGATGAGCGCCCCGGCCGGGACCCGCCGCCCGTCGGTGGTGGAGCGGTTCGTGGACGCCTGCCGCCGGCACCCGGTGACCGTCGACGCCGTCCTCGCGGTGGTGGTCGCGCTGATCGGGGTCGCGCTGGCCCGCAGCGCCTACAGCCCGCGCGCGCAGTGGGACTCGAGCACTGTCGTCGCGATCCTGGCGGCCGCTCCGATCGTGTGGCGGCGCCGCTACCCGTTGCCCGCCGCGATCGTCGCCGCCGTCGTCGGGGTGGTCGCGCTCCCGATCACGGGGGTCCGGGGTCTGGAGCTGCCCGCCCTGATCATGGGCTACTCGGTGGTGGCCTACGGGCCGCGGTGGGCCGGCCCGGCGACCCTCGGGGTGATGATGGTCGGGAGCCTGCTGCCCGCGGTCCGCAACGGACTGCCCGACGACCTCCTGGTCCTGGTGTTCCTCCTCGTCGTCGCCGCGCTGTTCGGGACCAGCACGTGGCTGGCCGGCTCACTGCGCCGGGCCCAGCTCACGTCGGTCGAGCGGCTGCGGGAGAGGGCACGGCTGCTCGAGGAGGGCAGGCGACAGGAGGTGCGCCTCGAGCTGCTCGCCGAACGGTCGCGGATCTCCCGGGAGGTGCACGACGTCGTCGCGCACTCGCTGTCCGGGATCATCGCCCAGGCCGACGGCGGCCAGTACGCCGCGACCCGGGACCCGCAGCGCGCGGTCGAGGTCCTGGCCGGCATCGCCACCACCGGCCGCGAGGCCCTCGGCGACGTCCGCGGGCTGCTGAGCATGCTGCGCGACACCGCGCCGGTCGACGACCCCGACGACGCCTCGCGCCCGCAGCCCGGCACCGACGACGTCCCGGCGCTGGTGGAGCAGGTGCGTGCCGGTGGTCTGTCGGTCGACCTCGAGGTCACCGGATCCCCGCGCCCGCTGACGTCCGGGGCCGGGCTGACCGCCTACCGCGTCGTGCAGGAGTCGCTGACCAACGTCATCAAGCACGCCGGCACCACCGCGGTGACCCACGTGTCCCTGCACTGGACCGACGACGAGCTGACCGTCCGGGTCCGCGACGAGGGCGCACGCGGCCCGCGTCCGACCCCGCCGGCCGGCGGGCACGGCCTGACCGGGATGCGCGAACGCGCCGCCCTGCACGGCGGGTCCGTCGAGACCGGCGCGCACCCCGACGGCGGCTTCGTCGTGCGGCTGCGCCTGCCCCTGACCCCCGGCACGTGAGGACCCGCCCGTGAGCACGAACGACCCGATCCGCCTGATGCTCGTCGACGACCAGGAGCTCGTCCGCGCGGGCTTCGCCATGGTCCTCGACTCGACCGACGACATCTCCGTCGTCGCGCAGGCCGCCGACGGCGAGGAGGCCCTCGCGGTGCTGGAGCGCACGACCGTCGACGTGGTGCTGATGGACGTGCGGATGCCGCGCCTCGACGGCATCGAGGCGACCCGGCGCGCGGTCGCCGCGCACCCCGGCCTGCGGGTCGTCGTGCTCACGACGTTCGACCTCGACGAGTCGGTGACCGCCGCCATCGCGGCCGGGGCCAGCGGGTTCCTGCTCAAGGACGTCGCGCCGCAGTCGCTGATCGAGGCGGTGCGCACGGTCTACCGGGGCGACTCCGTCGTCGACCCGGTGTCCACCCGCCGCCTGCTGCGCGCGACGGCACCGCTCCTGGCGGAGCCCGTCTCGCCGCGGGCCCCGACCCCGAACGCGGCCCTGGCCGAGCTCACTCCCCGCGAGACCGAGGTCCTCGTGCTGATGGGGAAGGGGCTGACCAACTCCGAGATCGCTTCGGACCTGTTCCTGTCCGAGGCGACGGTGAAGACCCACATCGGGCACGTCCTGGCCAAGACCGGGTCGCGGAGTCGCGTCCAGGCCGTGGCGCTGGCGTTCCGGACCGGCCTGGTCAGCTAGGCCCGTCTAGAACTCGGTGACGCCGGCGTCGGGGGCGAGCTCGTGCGCGGTCATGAAGCGCGACTCGTCCGAGGCGAGGAACAGCACCGTGTCGGCGACGTCCTCGGGCCGGGTGATCTCGACCGGCATCATGTTCGCGAACATCCCGCCCAGGCGCGGGTCGGTGCCCATGGCCGTGCCGAGTGCGGCCTGCATGTCGTCGGTGCCCATCGGGGTGGCCATGCCGGTGGGGTGCACGCTGTTGACGCGGATGTGGTGCTTGGCCAGCTCGGCGGCGAAGGCCTTGGCCATGCCGCGGACCGCCCACTTGCTGGTCGTGTAGGGGATCATGAACGGCTGGACCTTCATCCCGGCCGCCGAGCTGATCAGGATGATCGAGCCGCCGCCGGCGTCGACGAGGTGCGGGGCGCCGGCCATGACGGTGTTCCAGACGCCGGTCACGTTGACGTCGAGGGTGTCGCGCAGGATCTCCGGCGTCACCGCGTCCCAGGCGCGCGGGATGCAGATGCCGGCGTTCGCCACGACGACGTCGAGCCGTCCCAGCTCCGCGACCGCACCGTCGACGACGCCGCGCAGGCCGTCGAGGTCGCGGACGTCGACCTGCCCGGTGACGACCCGGGCACCGTGTTTCTCGGCCAGCGCGACGGTCTCGGCGAGGTCGTCCGGGACGGCGGAGTCGTAGTCGACGCCGGGTAGCGGCCCGCAGACGTCGACCAGCACGAGGTCGGCGCCCTCGGCGGCGAAGCGCTCGGCGTCGGCGCGGCCCTGGCCTCGGGCGGCGCCGGTCACCAGCGCGACCTTCCCCGCGATGCGTCCGGTGCGGTTCGACGTCATGTCGTCTCCTTCGTGGGTGCGGTGACGGGTGCGGTGGTGGGGGCGAGCCAGAGGCCGACCAGGGCGTCGACGAGCCCGGTGGCGGCGTCCGACCAGGTCGCGCGCGGGGTGGGGGAGCCCTCGGCGAGGGCGCGCTCGCGCTCGGCGAGCATCTGGACCATGAGGTGGCGGCCCATGTCGGCGCGTTCGAGACGGACCTCGAGCGGCAGGGTGGGCAGGCAGGCGTTGAGGCCGTCGACGATGCGGCGCAGGGCCGGTGAGGTCAGGGCGTCGTCGCTCATGATCTCGCGCAGGGCGGGATCGGTCATGACCTGCGCGGAGAAGCGGGCGTGCCAGGTCGGCTCGCCCGACTCGGCGAGGTACTCCGCGCCGGGCCGCACCAGGGCGTTGATCCAGTCGCGGACGTCGGCGCTGCCCTCGACGGCGTCGACCATCTCGGTGCGCCGCTGCTCGACCTGCTCGGCGTGCCGGGCGGCGATGGCGCGCACCAGGTCGGTCTTGGTGCCGAAGTGGTAGCCGACGACGGCGGTGTTGCCCTGCCCGGCCTCCTCGGCAACGGTCCGGTTCGACACCGCGTAGACGCCGTGCTCGGCGAAGAGCCGCTCGGCGGCGTCGAGGATCCGCTCGCGGGTGACGGTGCTGCGGTCGGTGCGCGCCTTGGCCGGCATGACCACAGTCAACCCCTCACCCTCGCTTCAGTCAAACAGTTGATTTACATTGAGGAGACCCCCCACCGAGGAGCGAACGATGACCCAGGCCCCCACCGACCCCCGGCCGGTCGACTTCCGCCGTCACGGCTTCGGGCCCGCCCCGGAGATCGCGGCGGTGCGCGAGGCCGACGGCGTCATCCGCGTCCCGACGCCGTTCGGCCCGTCGGCGTGGCTGCTCACCCGGCACGCCGACGTCCGCGCGATGCTCGGTGACGCCGAGTCCTTCCGGAACGGGTGGACCCCGGCCGACCTGCCCGGCGACGCCCGCGACCCCCGCCAGATCACCGGCGACCGCAGCGGCAACCTGCTCTCCCTCGACCCGCCCGACCACACCCGCCTGCGTCGCATGCTCACCCCGGAGTTCACGGTGCGGCGGATGCGCCGGCTCGAGCCGCGGATCGTGGAGATCGTCGACGACCACCTCGACGCCCTGGAGCGCCGCGGCGGCCCGGTCGACCTGGTCTCGACCTACGCGCTGCCGATCCCGTCCCTGGTGATCTGCGAGCTGCTCGGCGTGCCGCCGGCCGACCGCGACGAGTTCCAGGAGCGCACCCGTCGCCAGCTCGACATGACGGCGTCGGCGTCGGAGAAGGCCGCGTCCGCCGCCGAGGCGCTGGCCTACATGCAGGGACTGGTCGCCGCCGCCCGCCGCGACCCCGGCGAGGACCTGATCGGCATGCTCATCCGGGAGCACGACGAGGACCTGAGCAACGACGAGCTGGTCGGCATCGCCAACCTGCTGCTGGTTGCCGGGCACGAGACGACCTCGAACATGCTCGGCCTCGGCACGCTGGCTCTGCTGCGCCACCCCGAGCAGCTCGCCCTCGTCCGCGACGACGACTCCGCGGTCGGGCCCGCGGTGGAGGAGCTGCTGCGCTGGCTGTCGATCGTCAACTCCGGCTCACCGCGCCTGGCGACCCGCGACGTCGAGCTGGGCGGGGTGACCATCCGCGAGGGCGATCTCGTCTCGTTCAACCTGCCGGCCGCGAACCGCGACCCGGAGGCGGTCGACGACCCGGAACGCCTCGACGTCACCCGCCGCGTCACCGCACACATGGGCTTCGGCCACGGGATCCACCACTGCCTGGGTGCCCCGCTGGCCCGGATGGAGATGACGATCGCCTTCCCGGCACTGCTGCGGCGCTTCCCGGGCCTGCGCCTCGCCGTGCCCGACGAGGAGGTGTCGTTCGACGTCGCGCACCCGATCCACGGGCTGGAGTCGCTGTCGGTGACCTGGTGAGGGTCAGACCGGGGCCGTGACGAGCGCGGTCCGCAGGACGTCGCGCACCGACAGCGGGGGACGGCCGAGCAGGCCCGTGAGGGTCGGGTCGGCGGGTCCGAAGTCACCGTCGCGGCTCGCGGCGAACAGGCCGACGAGCATGTCCGCGGCGGACTCCGGCAGTCCGCGGGCGAGCAGGGCGGCCCGGTACTCGGCGTCGGGGACGGTGATCCTGCGGATCGGGCGGCCGGTGAGCTCGGAGGCGATCGCGGCGACGCCGGCCATGTCGGGCGCCTCGACGGCGGTCAGCGCCGGGGTGAGGCCGTCGAGGTCGTCGCTGGTCAGCGCCACGGCCGCGGCCTCGGCGAGGTCGGCGTGCGCGGTCCAGGCCACCGGCCCGTCCTCGGGGAGGCGCAGCTCGCCCGTCTCGGCGGCGTCGCCGAGCAGCATCGGCACGGTCGAGGTGTAGAAGCCGTTGCGCAGCGACGTGAACGCGACGCCGGAGTCGCGCAGCAGCTCCTCGGTGGCGGCGTGGTCGGGCATCGGCGGGAACGGCGACGCCGGGTTCGAACCCATGTGGGCGGTGTAGACGACGCGGCCGGCACCGGCCGTCACCGCGGCCTCGATCGCGCTGCGGTGCTGGGTGACCGCGGAGGTGCCCGAGCTGTTCGAGGACACCACGAGCACCCTCGACGCCCCCTCGAACGCGTGCGGCAGCGTCGACGGCTCGGTGAAGTCGCCGCGCCGGACGCGGACGCCCCGTTCCGCGAGGTCGGCCGCCTTGTCCGGGTCGCGGACGCTGACGCCGATCCCGCCGGCGGGGACGCGTCCGAGCAGGGATCCGACGACCGCCCGTCCGAGCAGGCCCGTCGCTCCGGTGACGATGATCATGGCGTCCTCCTGGTGTTCTCGGTGCTAACACTCGGAACGTAGCACCGGAAAAGCTCGGCCGCTAACGAAGCACTGTTAGCATCGGAAACATGGGGATCGACGACGCCGGGGACGACACCCGGCACCGGATCGTCACCGCGGCCGCGCGGCTGCTGACCGACGGCGGGCCCGACGCGGTGTCGACCCGCGCGGTGGGCGCCGCGGCCGGGGTGCAGGCTCCGACGATCTACCGGCTCTTCGGCGACAAGCAGGGGCTGCTCGACGCCGTCGCCTCGCACGGCTTCACCGCGTACCTGGAGAGCAAGGCGAGCGTCGGGTCCACCGGCGACCCGGTCGAGGACCTGCGCGCCGGCTGGGACCTGCACGTCGGTCTCGGGCTGGCCGACCCGTCGCTCTACGCCCTGATGTACGTCCGGCCCCGCCCCGGCGCGACGTCCCCGGCCGCGGACGCGGCGTTCGCCGTGCTCGCCGGGCACATCCGGCGGATCGCCGAGGCGGGGCGCTTGCGCGTCCCCGAGGAGCGCGCCGCGGCGCTGGTGCACGCGGCGGGCAGCGGCACCACGCTGACGCTCATCGCCACGCCGGAGGGGGAGCGGGACCCGGCGCTGTCGCACACGGCGCGCGACGCCGTCATCGCCGCGATCACCACCGACGTCCCCGCCGTGCCCGAGCCGGGTCCGGTCGGGGCGGCCGCCGCCCTGCGCGCGCTCCTGCCGGAGGTCGAGGCGCTGACCCCGTCGGAGCGGAACCTCCTGCGGGAATGGCTGGACCGGATCGTCCACACGGGCCGGTGACGGCCGACGTTCACGTTGCCGACACCTTGTTGCCATAAACTGCTATCGAAAAACAAGTGAGCCTCATCTCTTGATAGCCTACCCTAAATTGATGAATACTCCCGCCAACGTTGCTCCGGGTGACGGAGTTACTCGACTTCGAGGGGGACTCATGGCGGGTGCAGGTCGACGGTCACGGGGCCTGGGCGCGGTCCTGGCCGCGCTACTGGCGGCGGTGGTCCTGGCCGGCTGCTCCTCCGGGGAGGACGCCTCGTCCTCCGAGGCGGGTACCCGCACGATCGCCACCGACAAGGGGCAGCTCGAGGTCCCGGCCGCCCCGCAGCGGATCGTGGTGCTCAGCGGGGGACTCGCCGGCTACCTCTACGCGCTGGACGCCCCGGTCGTCGCGACCGACACCCGCGTCCTCGGTGTCACCAACGCCGGGGGAGGATTCCCGCCCTCCTGGGCCGCGGCGGCGCAGAAGCAGGGCACCACCGAGCTGCCGAAGGGTGAGCAGCTCAGCGTCGAGGCGGTGGCCGCGGCCAAGCCGGACCTGATCATCGGCGGCGGGCAGGGGATCACGGCCGTGCAGGCCGCCCAGGCCTACGACCGCCTGGCCGCGATCGCGCCGACCGTCCTGGTGCCCCGGACCGTCACCGCCTGGCAGGACCAGCTCCGCGCCGTCGCCGACGCGGCCGGGCGCACCGACCGGGTCGAGCCCCTGCTGGGGAACTACCGGACGAAGCTCGACCAGGTGAAGGCCTCGATCGCGCCTCCCGCCGGTGAGTCGACGTTCGTCCTGTCCTACCCCGGCGACAAGATCTACGTCGTTCCGCCGACCGCCGCCCTGCCGGTGCTGGCGAAGGACGTGGGCATCGTCCCGGACCCCGACGTCCTGACCAAGGCGAGGAACCCGCGGCTGGCCAGTACCGGTGACTCCTTCGAGCTGAGCGCGGAGCTGCTGCCCCAGGTCGTGGACGCGCCGAACGTGTTCGTGGTGAACGTGAACGGCAAGCCGGCCGCCGAGCTGGCGAAGGACCCGGTCTGGGCCCAGCTGCCGGCGTTCCGGGCCGGCAGCGTGCACGAGCTACCGGCCACGAGCTACCGGCCCGACTACGACGCCGCGCTGTCCACCCTGGACATCCTGGGCCAGGAGTTCCCGAAGACCACGGGCTGAGCCGCCCCGCCCCACCGACCCGGCCGCCGCGCGGCCGCCTCCGACACCATGTGAGGAGCCGAGCTCGATGCTGCCCGCAGAACGTCGCACGGACGCCCGACCGGTCACCGGAGCCGCCCTGGTCACCGGTGCGGCACAGGGCATCGGAGCCGCGGTCGCGGCGGCCCTGGCCGGTGCCGGGGTCCCGGTCGCGCTGCTGGACCGGACCGGCGACGTCGAGGAGACCGCACGGTCGCTGGCCGAGGGCGGCGCCGCGGCGCTGGCCCTGGTCGCCGACGTCACCGACGCCGACGCGGTGGAACGGGCCGTGGCGACGACCGAACAGGAGCTCGGCCCGCTCGGCCTGCTGGCCAACGTCGCCGGGGTGCTGCGCACCGGCGCGGTCCTCGACGTCCCGGACTCCGACCTCGCCGACTGTCTGGCCGTGAACACGACCGGTGTGTGGAACGCCGGGCGCGCGGCCGGTCGGCGGATGTACGACCGGGGCGCCGGGGCGATCGTCACGGTCGCCTCGAACGCGGCCGGGACCCCGCGGGTCGGGATGGCCGCGTACTCCGCGTCCAAGGCCGCGTCGGTGGCCCTGACCCGGTCCCTGGGCCTGGAGCTCGCCCCGCACGTGCGCTGCAACGTCGTCTGTCCCGGCTCCACCGACACCGCGATGCAACGCGGGCTGTGGGCCGACCCCACCGCCGGCCCCACCGACGACTCCGGCGCCGGGCCGGTGATCGCCGGCTCGCTGGAGCAGCACCGGCTCGGCATCCCGCTGGGCCGCATCGGCGAGGCCGACGACGTCGCGGCCGCCGTGCTGTTCCTGGCCTCCGACGCCGCACGCCAGATCACGATGCAGAGCCTGACCGTCGACGGCGGCGCCACGCTCGGCGCCTGACACACCTGCGAAAGGAACCTCCCGTGACCATCGAAGCCCTGGTCCGGCCGAGTCCGGTGCACGACGCCGCCGACCTGTTGACGGCGTATCTGCCCGGCTCGTTCTTCCATCGCTCGCCGCGCGGCACCCTGCTCGCCGACGGCGTGCACGCGAGCGTCGAGGGACGCCCGGGTGGTCACGCCGACGCCGCGGCCGACGCGCTGCGCGACGCCCGGGAGGCGGGCGTGCGCGACCCCGTCGTCGTCGGGGCGCTGGGCTTCCTCCCCGACGCACCGAGCAGCCTGGTCGTGCCGGCGGTGGTCCGCCGCGCCCCGGGGGACGCCGGCGCGGCGCCCGCGGTGCGCCGGCCGGCCCCGCCGGTGTCGGACTGGACGGTGCGGCAGCACCCGGCCCCCGAGGACTACGCCGACGGCGTCCGCCAGGTCCTGGACCTGGTCGACGACGGCGTGCTGGACAAGGTCGTGCTGGCCCGCTGCCTGGAGCTGGCCTCGGCGGACCCGGTGTCGGTGCCGGACCTGCTGACCCGCCTGGTGCTGGCGGACCCGGGCGCCTACGCCTTCGCCGCGGACGTGACCGCACCCGGTGACCGGGCGACCCGCACGCTGGTCGGGGCCAGCCCGGAGCTGCTCGTATCGCGTCGCGGCGGAGTGGTGGAGGCGAACCCGCTGGCCGGGTCCGCGCCGCGCTCGGCCGACGAGGCGGAGAACCGGGAGCGGATCGCGGCTCTGCTGGCCTCGGAGAAGGACCGCCACGAGCACGCACTGGTCTCCGAACGGGTCTCGGAGGTGCTGGGCCGGTTCTGCACCGGCGTCACCGCTCCGGCCGAGCCCGCGGTGATCGGCACCGCGACCATGTGGCACCTGTCGAGCCGGATCGCCGGGCGCCTCGCCGACGACGCGACGACCGCGCTGCACCTGGCCGAGGCACTGCACCCGACGCCGGCCGTGTGCGGGGTGCCGCCGCTGGCCGCGCGCTCGGCGATCAACGAGGTCGAGACCGTCGACCGCGGCTACTACAGCGGACTGGTCGGCTGGGTCGACGCCTCCGGCGACGGCGAGTGGGTGGTCACCATCCGCAGCGCCGAGGTCTGCGAGGCGACGCTGCGGCTGTTCGCCGGGGCCGGCGTCGTCGGCGGGTCGGTGCCGGAGTCCGAGCTGGCCGAGACCGCCGCCAAGTTCCGGACGCTGCTGCGCGCGATCGGCGTCGAGGCGGCGCCGTGACCTCCGTCGCCGGCCGATCCACCGGACCATCCGACGACCCGGCCACCGACCCCGGTCCGGACCACACCCGGTGGCCGGCCGACGAGGCCGCCCGGCACCGCGCCGCCGGGCACTGGCGCGGACAGACGTTCGGCACGCTGCTGACCCTGCTCGCCGACGCCCACCGCGGCCGCACCGCCGTCGTCGGACGGACCGGGGGACGGACGCAGCGCTGGAGCTTCACCGAGCTCGACGACCGTGCGCACCGGCTGGCCGCGGGCCTGCACGGTCTCGGCGTGCGGGCCGGGGACCGGGTCGTGCTGCAGCTGCCGAACGTGCCGGAGTTCCTGCCGGTGGTCTTCGCGCTGTTCCGGCTCGGGGCGTGGCCGGTGTTCGCGCTGCCCGCGCACCGCGGGTCCGAGCTGCGCCACTTCGCCGAGCGCACCGGGGCCGTCGCGATCCTGACCGTCGACGCCCACGAGCGCTTCGACCACGCCGCGCTGGCCGCCGCGGTCGCCGGTGACGTCGCCTCGGTGCGGAACGCGATCGTGCTCGACACCGGTGCCGGGGTGGACCTCGGCGGCGCCGTCGGTCTCGCCGACCTCTACGCCGACCCGCTGGACCTGCCCGACCCCGACCCCGAGGGCGTCGCGTTCCTGCAGCTCTCCGGCGGCAGCACCGGGCTGCCGAAGCTGATCCCGCGCACCCACGACGACTACCTCTACAGCGTCCGGGAGAGCGCCCGGATCTGCGGGCTGCGCCGCGACAGCGTCTACCTGGCCGCCCTGCCGGCGGCACACAACTTCCCGCTGAGCTCGCCCGGCGTGCTCGGCGCGCTGCACGCCGGTGCCACGTCGGTGTTCTCGCCGGGCCCGGACGCCGACACCGCGTTCGCGCTCGTCGAGTCCGAGCGGGTGACGATCACCGGCCTGGTTCCGCCGCTGGCCGCGGCGTGGGCGCAGGCCGCCGGGCGGACCGCGCGCGACCTGTCGAGCCTGGAGGTCGTCCTGGTCGGCGGGGCCAAGTGCGGGCGCGAGCTGGCCGCGCGGATCGGACCCGCCCTGGACTGCCGGCTGCAGCAGGTGTTCGGGATGGCTGAGGGGCTGGTGAACTACACCCGCCTCGACGACCCGGACGAGCTCGTCCTGACCACCCAGGGACGGCCCATCTCGCCGGACGACGAGGTGCGCGTCGTCGATCCGGACGACCCGCTGGCCCCCTCCGACGCCGAGGTCGCGCCCGGGGCCGAGGGCGCGCTGCTGACCCGCGGGCCCTACACGATCCGCGGCTACTACCGGGCCGCCGAGCACAACGCGACCGCCTTCACCCCGGACGGCTTCTACCGCACCGGCGACCTGGTCCGGCGCGGCCCGACCGGGCACATCGAGGTCGTCGGGCGGGTGAAGGAGCAGGTCAACCGGGGTGGGGAGAAGGTGGCGCCGGAGGAGGTCGAGGACCACCTGATGGCCCACCCGGGCGTGCTCGACGCCGCCGTCATCGGCGTCGAGGACGAGTTCCTGGGCGAGCGCACCTGCGCCTACGTGGTGCCGGTCCCCGGCGACGAGCCACCGACCGGCCCGGTGCTGCGGCGCTTCGTGCGCGAGCGCGGCGTCGCGGCGTTCAAGGTCCCCGACGTGGTCCGGGTGGTCGAGGCGTTCCCGGTCACCGGCGTCGGCAAGACGAGCAGACGCGAGCTCCGCAGGGCACTGCGGAGCGGCGAGCACTGAGCGAGGAAGAGAGGTGGACCCCGTGTCCCTGCCCCGGATCGAGCCCTACCCACTGCCCGCGCCGTCCGACCGTCCCGCCGGGCGGGTCGGGTGGCGGCCGGACCCGGCGCGCGCCGCACTGCTGGTGCACGACATGCAGCGCTACTTCCTGGCGCCCTACGCCGGCGCCCCGGTCCCGGAGGTGACGGCGAACATCGCCGCGCTGCTCACGTCGTGCCGCGACGCCGGCGTGCCGGTGTTCTACACCGCCCAGCCCGGGCACCAGGATCCCGCCGACCGCGGGCTGCTGACCGAGTTCTGGGGGGAGGGGATCGGTGCCGTGATCGACGACGACCCGCGGGCCGCCGACATCGTCGACGACCTCGCGCCGCTGCCGTCGGAGACGGTGCTGACGAAGTGGCGCTACAGCGCGTTCCAGCGCAGCACGTTCGGCGAGCAGCTGGCCGAGGCCGGACGCGACCAGCTCCTGGTCACCGGCATCTACGCGCACATCGGCTGCCAGGCCACGGCCGTCGAGGCGTTCATGCGCGACGTCGCGCCGTTCCTGGTCGCCGACGCCGTCGCCGACTTCTCCCGCGGCCACCACGACCGGGCGTGCGAGTACGTCGCCCAGCGCTGCGGTGTCGTCACCGCGACCGCCGAGGTGCTCGAGGCGTTCGCGCCGTCCCCGGCGGGGGTGGGCCGATGAGCGCCACCGGGACCGGGCTGACGCAGGAGCGGATCCGCACCGACGTCGCCGAGCTGCTGGACTGCCCGCCGGAGGACATCGGGCCCGAGGACGACCTGTTCGACCTGGGCCTGGACTCGGTGCGGATCATGTCGCTGATCGAGCGGTGGCGCGGCGCCGGCGCTGCGGGGCTGGAGTTCGCGGACCTGGCCGAGGAGCCGGTGCTGCGGCGCTGGACCGAGATCCTGGCGGGTGGCGCATGAGCGGCCGCGGCGGCGTCGAGGAGAAGCTGGCGGTCGTCCGGGACCGGCGCACCGGGTCGGAGAAGGTGCCCTACCCGATCCGGATCCGGGAGCTGCAGGTGCTGCGCAGCCGGATGGTCGGCTCGGCGCTGCTGCGCGTGACGTTCGGCGGTGAGGGTCTGGCCGGGTTCGTCAGCCACTGCCCGGACGAGCACGTGCGCCTGATCTTCCCCGAGCCGGACGGCTCGCTGCGCCTGCCCGAGCCGGACGGCGACATGCTGCGCTGGCCGCGCCCGGTGCCGCGGTCGCGGGAGTACACCGTGCGCCGCCACGACGCGGACGCCGGCGAGCTGGACATCGACATCGCGCTGCACCGGGGCGGTCTGGCCTCGGACTGGGCGGTCGACGCCGCCCCCGGCGACACGCTGCACGTGGCCGGCCCGCCCGGGGGGCTCGCCGTGCCGCACGGCTACGACCGCTGGCTCCTGGCCGGTGACATCACCGCGTTGCCGGCGATCGCCCGCTGGCTGGAGGGGCTCCCCTCCGACGCGCGGGGCTGGGCGTTCGTCGAGGTCACCGACGCCTCCGAGGAGATCGAGATCGCGGCACCGGCCGGGGTCTCGGTCCGCTGGGTG
The DNA here is from genome assembly GCF_004217185.1 of Pseudonocardia sediminis. Lineage (NCBI taxonomy): Bacteria > Bacillati > Actinomycetota > Actinomycetes > Pseudonocardiales > Pseudonocardiaceae > Pseudonocardia > Pseudonocardia sediminis. The sequence goes on from NZ_SHKL01000001.1 coordinate 2,917,048, forward strand.
CACCGCGGCGGCGTCGCGCCGGGCCTCTCGGACGCCCTGGAGAAGGCGGTGCGCGAGGTGCGGGTCCCCGACGGGGAGCGCGTCTACGCCTGGATCGCCGGGGAGGCCGGCTCGCTCAAGCCGCTGCGCCGCTGGGTCCGCGACGAGCTGGGTCTCGCCGGTGACGACCACGAGATCACCGGTTACTGGAAGCGCGGGACCGCGGACTTCGACGACGACGAGGAGGAACACGGCCACGGCCATTAGCCACCGCCCGCCCCGCCCGCACACCGCACGTCCCGGGAGTACGAGTTGAGCACCGCACCCGTCCGGTCCCGCCCGGAGGTCACCGACCCCTCCGGTGAGGTCCTCGAGCTGACCGCCGCCCAGCTCGGCATCTGGAACGCGCAACGGCTGGAACCCGACTCACGGCACTACCTGGTCGGCGACGTGCTGGAGGTCTCCGGGCCGGACGCCGTCGACGTCGCGGCGCTGGCCGAGGCGGTGCGACTGACCACGGAGGAGGCCGAGTCGCTGCGGCTGCGGGTGTTCGACACCCCGGACGGGCCGCGCCAGATCGTGTCGTCGGAGCCGGTGCGCGCGCCCCGGATCGTCGACCTGCGGGCCGAGCGCGATCCGTCCGCGGCCGCGCAGGCGACGGTGGACGCCGAGCGCGTCCGCGCGGCCGAGGCCTGCCGGGCGATGGTGGACCGGCCGCTGTACCACCAGGTCCTCGTGCGGGTGTCGGACCGCGAGGTCTGGTACGTCCAGCTCGGCCACCACCTGATCTTCGACGGGTACTCGGCGGCGATGCTGTGCCGGCGGATCGCCGCGCACCACACGGCGCTGACCGGCGGGACCGAGGTGGCGCCGTCGACGTTCGGGCGGTTCGCCGACCTGGTCGGGGCCGACCTCGCCTACCGGTCGAGCGAGCGGTTCGCGACCGACCGCGACTACTGGCGCGACCGCCTCACGCCCCTGCCGGAGCTGGGGGAGACCGGCGGGTCCGCCGTCGGCCCGCCGGACCGGACGCTGACCGCCCGCACGGTGCTGGGCCCCGAGGGACTGGACCGGCTGCGCGCCGTCGCCGACGACGCGCACGTCACCTGGGGCGAGGTGCTGATCGCCTGCTACGCCGCGTTCCTGCACCGGGTCTCCGGCGCGTCCGACGTCGTGTTCGCGCTGCCGCTGATGTGCCGCTCCGGGAAGGCGGCCCTGCGCACGCCGGCGATGGCGGTGAACGTGCTGCCGCTGCGGGTGGACGTGCGCGGCGGCGACCGGCTCGACGAGCTGAGCCGGCGCACCGCGGAGGCGATGCGCGAGATGCGGACCCACCAGCGCTACCGCGGCGAGAACCTGCCGCAGGACCTCGCCGTGCCCGGGGCCGGCGCGCTGCTGCACGGGCGCGGCGTCAACCTCAAGGCGTTCGACTTCTCGATCGACCTGGCCGGCGCGACCGGCGTGCTGCGCAACGTCGCCGGCGGCCCGCCGGAGGACTTCGGCCTGACCGCCACCCCGACCGCCGACGGCGGGCTGCTGCTCGGCTTCGAGGTCGACGCCCGCACGAACGACCAGGACGCGGTCGACGCGCGCCTGGACGCACTGGTCAGGCTGGTCGGGGAGCTGTCCGGCCCCGGCCTGCCGCCGGTCGGCGGCGTCGCGCTGCTGGCCCCGGACCGCCGCGCGCAGGTACTCGCCGACCGCTCCGTGCCGCCCTTGCCGGGCCACCCTGCCGACGTCCCGACGCTGCTCGCGGACCTGGCCGCGACGCACCCGGACCGGACCGTGCTGGTGGCCGGCGACGAGCGCCTGACCAGGGTGGATCTGGCGTCACGGGTGCACCGGCTGGCCCGGGTGCTGCGCTCGCGCGGGGCCGGGCCGGACGTCGTGGTGGCGATCGGGCTGCCGCGCTCGGCCGACCTCGTCGTCGCCCTGCTCGCGGTGCTCGACGCCGGGGCCGCGTTCCTGGTGCTCGACACCGACCACCCGGCTGAGCGCCTGCGCGGCATCGTCGACGACGCCCGACCGGCCCTGCTGGTGACCGACCGTGCCCTGGACCTGCCGGGCGGTCCCGCGCGGCTGATGCTCGACGAGGTGCCCGCCGGGTCCGGCGACCCGCTCGCACCGGCGGAGCTCGCCGCGCCCCGCGATCCCGAGCACCTCGCCTACGTGATCTACACGTCCGGTTCCACCGGTCGCCCGAAGGGCGTGCTGGGACGTGTCGGCGGACTCGCGTCGCTGGTGCACCACCACCGCTCGACGGTCGTCGCCGACGCCGCAGCTGACATCGGGCGTCCGCTGCGCGCCGCGCACACCTACTCGTTCTCCTTCGACGCCGCGCTCGACCAGCTGATGTGGCTGCTCTGCGGGCACGAGCTGCACCTCTACGGCTCCGACCTGGTCCGCGACGCCGACGCGCTGCTGGCGGTGTACCGCCGGGACGGGATCGACGTCGTCGACACCACCCCGTCGCTGGCCGCGCCGCTGGTCGAGGCGGGTCTGCTCGACCTCCCGCTGCGGCTGCTGATCCTCGGCGGCGAGGCCACCCCGGACGCGCTGTGGCGCCGCGTCCACGCCTCCGGGATCGCGGCGTTCAACCTCTACGGCCCGACCGAGGCGTCGGTCGACACGACGCTCGCCCGGGTCGACGACGGCGATCCCGCGATCGGCCTGCCGCTCGCCGGGACCCGCACCTACCTGCTGGACAACGCGCTGCAGCCGGTGCCGCACGGCGCGCCCGGCGAGCTGTACCTGGCCGGGCCGCACCTGGCCCGCGGCTACGCCGGACGCCCGGACCTGACCGCGGACCGGTTCGTCGCCGACCCGTTCGGCGGTCCGGGGGAGCGGATGTACCGGACCGGGGACCGCGCCCGGTGGGTGCCCGGCCGCGGCATCGTCCATCTCGGACGCGACGACGGCCAGGTCAAGATCCGCGGCTACCGGGTGGAGATCGGCGAGGTCGAGAGCGGCCTGTCCGCCGTGCCGGGGGTGGCCGCGGCCGCGGCGGTGGTGCGGACCGACGGCGGGCGCGCCCGGCTCGTCGGCTACGTGGTGCCGTCGTCGGCGCCGCTCACCCCGGACGCCGTGCGCGAGTCGCTGGCCGAGCGCGTCCCGGACCATCTCGTGCCCTCGGCCGTCGTCGTGCTGGACGCGCTGCCGGTGACGGTCAACGGCAAGCTCGACCGCGCCGCGCTGCCGGTGCCGCGCTGGGAGGGCAGCGGCCGGGAGGCCGGTACGGAGCGGGAGCGGCTGCTCTGCGGTGTGGTCGCCGAGGTGTTCGACCTGGACCGGGTCGGCGTCGACGAGGACTTCTTCGCCCTCGGCGGGGACAGCATCACCGCGATCAGCGTCAGCAGCCGCCTGCGCGCGGTCGGCCTGGATCTGCGCCCGCGGGACCTGCTGGCCCGGAGGACGCTCGCGTCGCTGGCCGCCGGCGCCGGTGAGGTGGACGGCGCGGCGGAGGCCGCCCCGGACGACCCGACCGGTCCGGTCCCGGCGCCGCCGATCGTGCGTGCCCTGCTCGACCCGCATCCCGACCTCACCGACATCGCCGGGTACGCCCAGTGGACGGCGCTGCGGATCGACGACCCCCTGGCCCTGCCCGATCTCGTGGCGGGCGTGCAGACGGTGCTCGACCGCCACGACGCGCTGCGCCTGCTGGTGACCGGCGGCGACGGCGGGGAGCCGGCGCAGCTGCTGGTGCGCCCGCGTGGTGCCGTCGCGGCCACCGGAGTCGTCGGCGAGATCACCGACACCGCTGTCCTCGCCGATCTCGCCGCCGACCTGGCCTCCGAGCTGGCCCCGCGGTCCGGGGACCTGCTGCGGGTGGCGCTGGTGCGGACCCCGGACGGGGAGCCGGACCGGCTGCTGGTGCTCGCCCACCATCTCGTCGCCGACGGGGTGTCCTGGCGGATCCTGCTGCCGGACCTGCACGAGGCCTGCACCGCCGCGGCGGCCGGTCGCGCGCCGGAGCCCGCGCCGTCCGGTACCTCCTGGCGCCGGCACGCCACGCTCCTGGCCGAGGAGGGCGAGAAGCACACCCGGGCTCCGGAGCTGGCGTACTGGCGCCGGGCCACCGCCGGGGACCACCTCGGGGACCGGGGTCTCGACCGGTCGCGCGACACCGTCTCCACCGCGACGCAGACGACCACGACCGCCTCCGCCGAGGTCACCGACGCGCTGGTCACGACGCTGCCCGCCGCCTACCGGGCCGGCGTGCACGAGGTGCTGCTGACCGCGCTCGCCCTGGCCCTGCGCACGTGGCGGGCGGAGTGCGGACGTCCCGTCACCGACGCCACGACCGTCACCGTGGAGGGCCACGGCCGCGACCGCGCCGGCACCGACCTGTCCCGGACCGTCGGCTGGTTCACCGCCGAGTACCCGGTGCCCGTCCCCACCGACGCCGTGCGGGACGACACCGACCTGGCCGACGCCCTCGCCGGCGGTCCCGCCGCGGGCCGGCTGCTGCGCGCGGTGAAGGAGACCCTGCGCGCCGTCCCGGACGGCGGCGTCGGCCACGGCGTGCTGCGCCACCTCGACCCGCGCACCCGCGACGAGCTGGCGGCCGGCCCGTCGCCGGACGTGCTGCTCAACTACCTGGGCCGCTTCGCCGCGTCGCCCGGCGACGGGTGGCGACTCCCCGAGGGGGCCGCGTTCGCGGTCGTCGAGCCGCCCGGCAAGGCTCTGGAGCAGGTGCTGGCGCTGAACTGCTTCGTGCACGAGGACGGCGCGCCCCGGCTGTCGGTCGAGTGGACCGCCGCCGGCCTGGTGCTCGGGCTCGACGTCGTCGCACAGCTGCAGGCCCACTTCGCGGCCGCGCTCGACGCCCTGGCCGCACACGCCGCCCGGATCGGACCCGACGGCGGCGGGCTCACGCCGTCGGACCTGCCGCTGGTCGACCTCGACCAGGACGGCATCGACGCCCTGGAGCGCGAGCACCGCGTCGACGACGTCCTGCCCGCGACCGCGCTGCAGGTCGGGCTGTCGTTCCACAGCCTGGTCCGCGGCGAGGACGACACCGACGTCTACGTCGTGCAGGCCGTCACCTCGCTCGCCGGGGCCCTGGACCCGGACCGGATGCGCCGCGCCACCGCCGAGCTGCTGCGCCGGCACCCGTCGCTGCGGATCGGCCTGGCCGCGACCACCTCCGGGGACGTCGTGCAGGTGGTGCCCCGCGACGTCGTCCCGGACTTCCGGCACGTCGACGCCTCCGGGGACGCCACGCTGCTCGCCGAGCACCTCGGGCGCGAGCTGCGCCGCCCGTTCGACCCGGCGCGGCCGCCGTTGATCCGCTTCCTGCTGTGCACGCTCGGACCCGGCGCGCACCGGCTCGCGATCACGAACCACCACGCGTTGCTCGACGGGTGGTCGATGCCCCTGGTCGGCCGCACCCTGCTCGCGATCTACGCCGAGCTCGGCGGCGGCCCGGCCGTCCCGGCGCCAGTCGGAGTCGCCGACTACTTCCGCTGGCTCGACGGGCGCGACCGCGGGGTCTCCCGGCAGGCCTGGCGCGACCTGCTCGACGGCGTCGACGAGGGCACCCGGCTCGCCCCGGCCACCGCGGGCGAGGCCGTCGTCCGGCCCGGCCGGGTCCGGATCGACCTCGGCGAGACGCTCAGCGAGGAGATGCGGGCGTTCGCCCGCGACCGCGGCATCACCCTGACCTCGGTGCTGCAGACCGCATGGGGCCTCCTGCTCGGACGCCTCACCAGCCGCGACGACGTCGTGTTCGGCTGCCCGGTGTCCGGGCGCCCGGCCGAGGTGCCGGGCGTCGAGTCGATGATCGGGCAGCTCGGGAACACGATCCCGGTCCGCGTCCGGTGCGCGCCCGCCGACACCGTCGCCGACGTGCTGTCCGCGGTGCACGACCAGGGCGTCGCGATGGCCGATCACCACCACGTCGGCCTGCCCGACGTGCAGCGCGACGCCGCCGTCGGCGACCTGTTCGACACGATGCTGGTGATGGAGAACTTCCCGCTCTCCAGCCGCAACCGGGTGCCGCTCGCACCCGGCCTGGACCTGACCGGCGTCGACATCACCGACGCCACCCACTACCCGCTCACCGTGATCGTGATCCCGGGGGAGACCGTCGTGGTGGGACTGGGCTACCAGCCCCAGGCCTTCGACGAGTCGACCGTGCGCGACTACGGCCGCTGGCTGCAGACGCTGCTGCGCGAGATCGTCGCCGACCCGGACCGGCCGTCCGGACGGGTACCGGTGCTCGAGCCCGAGGAGCGCGACCGGCTCCTGCGGACCGGCACCGAGCGCGTGCCGCGGGTCCCGCGGCGGCCGTGCCTGGACGAGTTCGCGGCGCAGGTGCGGGCCCGCCCGGACCACGAGGCCGTCGTCTGCCGCGACCGCGGCCTGACCTACGCCGAGCTGGACCGGGCCGCCAACCGGCTCGCGCACGCGCTGATCGCGAACGGGGTGGCGCCGCAGGACGCGGTCGCGGTGCTGCTCGAACGCGACGTCGAGATGCCGGTCGCGATCCTCGGTGTGCTCCGCGCCGGGGCCGTCTACGTGCCGATGGACGCGTCCTACCCGGCCGACCGTCTCGCGTTCATGCTCGACGACATCACCCCGGCCGCCGCGGTCACCACCGCCGGTGCGCTGGCGCAGCTCGGGGGTGCGCTGCCGTCGGACCGTCCGGTGCCGCTGGTGCGCCTGGACGAGCCCGCCGCCGATCTCCCGGACACCGACCCGGCCGGGGCCCGCCGCGGGCTGACCGAGGACGCGCTGGCCTACGTCATCTACACCTCCGGCACCACCGGGCGTCCCAAGGGCGTCGCCGTGACCCACCGCGGGATCCCGGACCTGGTCGCGCTGCAGGAGGAGGTCGTCGGCGTCACCTCCGACATCCGCTACCTGCACTTCGCCTCGACGAGCTTCGACGTCGCGTTCTGGCAGACGATGATCCCGCTGCTCTCCGGCGGGACGTCGGTGATCGCGCCGGAGGAGGTGCGCCTCTCCGGTGACGACCTGCTCGACTACATCGCCGCGCAGCGCTGCACCGGGGTGAACCTGCTGCCCTCGTTCCTGGCCGCGATGCCCGACGACCGCACCATCGACCCGGACGTGCTCCTGATGGTCGGCGCGGAACGGCTCGACCCGGAGCTGGCCCGGCGCTGGGGAGCGCGGCGGGCGATGTTCAACGCCTACGGCCCGACCGAGGTCACGATCAACGCCACGATGTGGCGCTACGACCCCGACGACCCGGGGCCGCTGCCGATCGGGCGCCCGGACCCCAATGTCGCCGCGTACGTCCTCGACGCCGGCCTGATGCCGGTCGGGGTGGGTGTGCCCGGAGAGCTGTACCTGGCCGGTCCGAGCGTGGCGCGGGGTTACGTCGGACGGCCCGGGCTCACCGCGGGCGCGTTCGTCGCCGACCCGTTCGGCCCGCCCGGCACGCGGATGTACCGCACCGGGGACCGGGTGCACTGGCGCGGCGACGGGCAGCTGGTGTTCCTCGGCCGCACCGACCACCAGATCAAGATCCGCGGCTTCCGGGTGGAGCTCTCCGAGATCGAGACCGTGCTCGCCCGGCAGCCGGGGGTGCGGGCCTGCGTGGTCGTGGTCCGCGAGGACCGGCCCGGCGACCGCCGCCTGGCCGGCTACGTCGTCCCCACCGACTGCGCCGACCTGCAGCCGGAACGCCTGCGCGCCGACCTCGGCGACGTGCTGCCCGGCCACATGGTCCCGTCGGCGCTCGTGCTGCTCGACCGGCTGCCGCTCAACCCGGCCGGCAAGCTCGACCGGGCCGCGCTCCCGGTCCCCGACGCCGGGTCCGGGACCGCCTCCCGCGAGCCCGCGACCCCGGCCGAGGAGACGCTGCTGGAGATCCTGCGCGACGTCCTCGGGACCACGGAGATCGGTGTCGACGACGCGTTCCTCGACGTCGGCGGGGACAGCATCGTGTCCCTGCAGGTCGTCTCCCGGGCGCGACGGCGCGACCTGGTGCTGACCGCGCGCGACGTGTTCGAGGGCGGCACGGTCGCCGGGATCGCCGCCCGCGGCTCGTCCTCCGGAGACGCCGACGGCGACGACACGGGCCCCGTGACCGGCGACGCCCCGCTGACGCCGGTGATGCGCGACCTCCTGTCCCGCTGCGCCGCGGCCGGGACCACCGCGGACGGGTTCTGCCAGTGGACGGAGGTGGTCGTCCCGGGCGGGGGAGACCGCCCCGGGTGGGAGGCGGTGCTGACCGCGCTGCTGGACCGGCACGACGTCCTGCGCTCACACCTCGTCTCCTCGTCTTCCTCCTCGGGCGCCGAGCCGGTGCTGCGGATCCCGGCCGCCGGGACCGTCACCGGGGCCGACGTCCTGACCGTCGTCGACGTGGGCGAGGGCGCCGACCGGCGCGCCCTCGCCGACACGCACACCGCCGCCGCGCGGGAGGCGATGGACCTGCACCGCGGCCCGCTGCTGCGCGCGGTGTGGCTCGACGCCGGACCGGACGCGCCGGGGCGGATGGTCCTCGTCGCGCACCACATGGTGGTCGACGGCGTCTCGTGGCGGATCCTGCTCGACGACCTGCGCCACGCGTTCGAGTCCCGCACCGCCGACGGCGCCGTGCCCGCTCTGGCGCGGCGCGGGCCGTCGTTCCCGGCGTGGGCCACCGCGCTCACCGGGGCCGTCGACGCGCGCCGCGACGAGCTCGCGCACTGGCGCGCCGTCGTCGAGGCACCGAACCCCACCCTGTCCGACGTCGAGCCGGACCCGCGGCGCGACACCGTCGCCACCGCGACGCACCACGAGATCCGGCTCGACGCCGCGACCACGCACGCCGTGCTCACCGCACTGCCGGCCGCGTACCGGACCACCCCGGACACCGTGCTGCTCACGGCGCTCGCCACGGCGATCGGCCTGCGTTCGGACGCGGGCGGCCCCGAGCTGCTCGTCGCGCGGGAGAGCCACGGCCGGCCGGACCACACCCCGGACCGCAGCGGGCCGGTGGACCTGTCGCAGACCGTCGGCTGGTTCACCGCCGTGCACCCGGCCCGGATCCGTCCGGACCGGCGCGGCGGCGCGAACGCGCTGAAGTCGGTCAAGGAACAGCTCAACGCGGCCGGTGACGGACTCGGCTACGGCATCCTGGGATCCGAGGTGGGGACCGTCGAGCCGCGGGTCGGCCTCAACTACCTGGGCCGGTTCCTGTCCGGCGCGGCCGCCGAGACGCCGTGGCAGGCCCCGCCGGACGCGGACCCGCTCGGCTCCGGCGGAGGCGACGACATGCCGTTGCCGCAGAGCCTGATGGTCAACGCGCTGGCCTTCGACGCCGACGGCGAGACCACGCTGGGGATCCGGTTCACCTGGCCGTCGGCCCTGTTCGCGCCGGAGCGGATGGAGCAGGTCGCCGAACGCCTGCGCGGCGCCCTGACCACGCTGGCCGGCGATCCCGGCGTGGCGGCCGGTGCCGGGCTCACCCCGTCCGACGTCGACCTCGTCGCGGTCGACCAGTCCACGATCGACGCCCTCGAACGCGTCCACCCGGTCGCCGGCATCCTGCCGCTGACCCCGCTGCAGGAGCTGATGCTGCGGCACTCCCGCGGACGCCGCGGCGTCGCCGACCCCTACACCGTGCAGGCGGCGTTCTCGCTGGCCGGGGACCTGGACGTCGACGCCCTGCACGCCGCCGGGGCGGACCTGCTGCGCCGGCACCCGAACCTCGGCGCGGTGTTCCCGGTCGTGCCGGACGGGGTCCAGGTGCTGCTCGACGACCCGCGCCCCGACACGCGCCTGCTCGACGTCTCCGGGTCCGGCCCGTCCGAACAGGACGCCGAGGTGGAACGTCTGCTGGACTCCGACCTGGCCGAGCCGTTCGACCTCGCCGGCGGGCCGCCGGTCCGGATCACGGTGATCCGCCGCGGCCCGGGACGGTCGGAGTTCGTGCTCACCACCCACCACGTGCTCTCCGACGGCTGGTCCGCCCCGCGGATGCTGGGCGAGACGTTCGCGCTCTACACCGCGCGCGTGTCCGGTGAGCCGGCCGCGCTCCCGGCGCCGGTCCCGTTCGAGCGCTACCTGCGGTGGCGGGCCGGGTGCGACCATGACGCGGCCCTGCGGCACTGGGCCGACGAGCTCGCCGGCCTGCCCGAGGGCGACCACGTCAGCGACGGCGGCACGCCGGGCGCCGAGCCCACCGGGACGGTCCTGGCGCAGGTCCCCGCGGGCCGCGTCGCCGCACTCACCGCGGCCGCCACCGTCGCCGGGGTGACCGTGGGAACACTGTTGCAGGCGGCGTGGGCCGCGGTCCTCGCCGCGCACGCCGGGCGCACCGACGTGTGCTTCGGCGCGATGGTCTCCGGCCGCACCCCGGACGTCGACGGCGTCGAGGAGATCCTCGGCCTGCTCGCCGGCACGCTGCCGGTGCGGGTCCGGTTCGACGGCCACGCGAGCGTCGCCGCGCTGCTCTCCGACCTGCAGGGACGGCACCAGGGCAACGCCGAGGGCCTCGACGTCGGCCTGCCCGCGCTGGAGCGCCTGACCGGGCGTCGCCGACTGTTCGACAGCCTGCTGGTGTTCGAGAACTACCCGGTCGACCCGGACGCGATGCGCCGCCCGGCGCCGGGGCTGACGGTCGTCGGCACCCGGTTCCGGGAGGCCACCCACCACCCGGTGAGCGTGACCGTGGTGCCCGGGGACGACGGCTGGACGGTGGTGCTCGCGCACCGGCCGGAGTCCGTGCCGGCCGAGCGGGCGCAGCGTCTCGCCGACGACCTGCTGCGGGCCCTCGACGCCCTCGCCGCGCCGTCCGCGTCGTCGGCCGCGCCCTCCGAGCTCGTCGGGAGGATCACGTCGTGAACGGGGACCCGCCTCCGGCCCCGGCACCGGAGAAGATCGACAAGAGGCTGGTGCAGACGGCGTTCGTGCTGGTTCTGGGCACGTTCATGGCGACCCTGGACGCCACGATCGTCTCCGTCGGCATCGGCACGCTGGCGCGCGAGTTCGACGTCGGCGTCACCGAGGTCCAGTGGGTCAGCACCGCCTACCTTCTCGCCGTGGTCGCCGCCGTCCCGGCGTCGGGGTGGCTCGCCGACCGCTTCGGCGGGCGGCGCACCTGGATCACCGCGGTCGTGGTGTTCCTGCTGGCGTCGGTGCTGTGCGCGCTGTCCTGGTCGCTGACCAGCCTGGTGGTGTTCCGGGTGCTGCAGGGACTGGCCGGGGGACTGCTGCCCCCGACCGGGCAGGCGTTGCTCGCCCGGGCCGCCGGGCCGCGCCGGATCGGCCGGATGATCAGCATCGTCGGGATCGTCCCGCTGCTGTCCCCGGTGCTCGGGCCGCTGGTCGGCGGGTCGATCCTCTCGGTCGCGGACTGGCCCTGGCTGTTCCTGGTCAACATCCCGATCGGGCTCGTCGCCGTCGTGCTCGGGCTGCGCGTGGTCACGGCCCATTCGCCGGCGGCCGCGGGGGCCCGCTTCGACCTGCGCGGCGCCATGCTGCTTTCGCCGGGCCTGGCCGTCCTCGTGCTGGGGCTGACCGAGATCGGCGACGGCGGTGGAGCGACGACGCTCGCGGTCGCCGGGGTCGTGGTCGGCGCGGCGATGCTCGCCGGGTTCGTCGTGCACGGGCTGCGCACCCGCGCGACCCCGCTGATCGACCCGCGGCTGTTCACCCGGCCCCCGTTCGGTGCCGCGGCACTGGCCCTGGTGATCCTCGGTGCGTCGATGTTCGGCGCGCTGTTCCTGCTGCCGCTCTACCTGCAGACCGGGCGGGGCCTGAGCGCCTGGGAGACCGGACTGCTCCTGGCCCCGCAGGGGGTCGGCGCCGCCGTGGGCTCGATCGTCGTCAACCGGACCGTCGACCGTCTCGCGACGCGGACGCTGGTCCTGACCGGGATCGCCCTGATCGCCGCCGGCACGGTCGTGTTCACCCAGCTCGACCACGCTCCGCCGGACGGCCTGATCGCCGCGTCGCTGCTGATCCGCGGCCTGGGCATCGCGATGATCGGGGCGCCGGTGATGGCGCTGGTGTACCGCACGATGGAACCGGCGATGATCCCGCGCGCGTCCGGTGCCCTGAACCTGTTGAGCACGGTCGGCGGGTCGATCGGCACCGCGGTCCTGGCGGTGGTCCTGCAGAGCCGGCTCGACGCCCGCGCACCCGCCGGCGACGCCGGCGTCACCCTGGCCTTCGCCGACACGTTCTGGTGGGTGCTCGGGTTCTGCCTGGTCGCCGTGCTGGGGGCGTCGAGGCTGTCGCGCCGTTCGGCGGCGCGGGACGCGGAGTCGTCGGCGGCGGGGTGAGCTCCTGACCCGGGTGCACCGGACCGCGGTGCCGTCCGGCGACCGCGGCGACGGGGCGGACATCCGGCTGACACCCCGTCGTAACGGTGCGGTGGTCCACTGGCCGTCGACGGCCGATCCGGCTCGCTCGCCGCAGTGCGGGCCGTCGCCGGCCGACACCGCGCGCGAGGAGAGGACTGGTCCCGGTGGACTCGATCGCCGACCTCGGCGGGATGCAGGGGTGGGGGAGGGTGCGGGTCCCTGCCGCGGACGAGCCCCCGTTCGCCGAGCCGTGGGAGGGCCGCGCCTTCGCCATGACGGTGCTGACGATGGGCCGCATCTCGGGACGCAACCTCGACGCGTTCCGTCATGCGCTGGCCCGCCTGCACCCCGTCGACTACCTCGTCGACGGCTACTACGGCCGCTGGCTCCACGCCGCCGAGCTGATGCTGACCGACAGCAGCATCCTCGGCCCCGGTGCGGTCGACGCCCGGGCCCGGCGCAACGGCGGCGAGACGGTCACCGAGCCGGGGGTCCCCGAGCCGGACAAGCCCGACTACACGCCGACCGCCGCCGGGTCGCTGCGCGAGGTGGAGCAGGCCCCGGCGTTCGCCGAGGGCGACGCCGTGCGCACCCTCGACCTGCACCCGGTGGGGCCGACCAAGCTCCCCGGCTACCTGCGCCGCCGTACCGGGACCGTCACCGCCGTCTGCCCGGCGCACGTCCTGCCCGACACGAACGCCGTGTTCGCGGGCGAGAACGCCCAGCACGTCTACACCGTCGCGTTCACCTCGGCCGAGCTCTGGGGTCCCGGCGCCGAGGAGTTCACGCTGCACGCCGAGCTGTTCGAGAGCTACCTGGAGGCCGCGGCATGAGCATCCCGCCCGACCGGATCCCGCCCGCCCTGCGGACCGAGGCGCTGGAGCAGCTGCTCACCGAGCGCGGCCTCGTCGACCCGTCGGTGATGGAGAGGTTCATCGCCACCTACGAGCGCGACGTCGGCCCGCTCAACGGCGCCCGCGTGGTGGCCCGGGCCTGGACCGACCCCGGCTACCGGGCCGCCCTGCTGTGCGACGGGACGGCGGCGATCGAGGAGATGGGTTTCTCCGGCCCGCAGGGCGAACACATCGTGGTCCTCGAGCAGAGCGAGGAGGTGCACCACGTCGTGGTCTGCACGCTGTGCTCCTGCTATCCGTGGCCGGTCCTGGGCCTGCCGCCGTCCTGGTACAAGGACCCGGCCTACCGCGCCCGGGTCGTCCGAGAGCCCCGCACGGTGCTCTCGGAGATGGGCCTCGACGTCCCGCCGGAGCGCCGGATCGAGGTCTGGGACTCCAGCGCCGAGGTGCGCTACCTCGTGCTCCCGCAACGCCCCGCCGGCACCGGGTCCTGGGATGCCGACGCCCTCGCCGGGATCGTCACCCGCGACGCGATGGTCGGGGTCGCGGAGGTGAGCGCGGCGTGACCGCCCTCCTCGACACCGACGGCCCGGGCTCGCCGCCGCGCGACAACGGCGAGCTCGTCTTCGCCGAGCCGTGGGAGAGCCGCGCCTTCGGCATGGCCGTCGCCCTCGCCGACGCCGGGGCGTTCACCTGGGACGCCTTCCGGGACCGTCTCATCGCCCGGATCGCCCGGTGGGAGGCCGAGCACGGCGTCGACAACCCGTCGTTCCGCTACTACCGATGCTGGCTCCGTGCGCTGGAGGACGTCCTGGTCTCCGCAGGTGAGCTCGCTCCGGGGGACGTGCTGAACCGCTCGTCGACCCTGGCGGAGCGTCCCGCCGGACACGACCACGACCACTGATCCCGACCGGCAGACCCGTCCCGGCCGGGTCAGACCCTCTCGTCCGGCACCACGTGGACGGCGGCCTCCTCGGCGCTGGCGGCGGCTCCGTCGATGCCGACGTCGGTGGCGAAGACTTCGTCGGAGTTCTGGCGGCCGACGTCGGCGTCGAAGAAGTCGTCCGCGCCGTAGTCGGCGTAGGTCAGACGCCCGGCGCGGTCGTCGCCGACCTCGCGGTCGTAGGGCTCGCCGTCGGTGTCGGAGGTGTCACCGATGCCGTCGCCGGTCTCCGCGTACGGGTCGACGTCGGGCTCCTTGCGGCGCAGCCGTCCGTCGAGCGGCTCGCCGGTGTGCTCCTCCTCGGGGGTGATGCCCCAGGTCTCCAGGCCGCGCGGGCGCTCGGGCGGCGACCAGCCCTCGTCGAGCTTGTCGACCCGCGGGTCGGTGAGGGTGTCCTCGGAGTCGAGCTGCTCGAGGGTGGTGTCGTCGCCTTCGTCGGGGTCGGGCACGAGGCCTCCGTCTGCCGTAGGTGGGTCGGGCGGTCACTGCCATCATGCTCCCGGTGCCCGCCCACATCCCGGGGCCCGCCACCGACCGGAGGTCGCCTGCGATGGAGCTCTTCCCACCGATCCCGTACACGGGCTGGGCCGACACCCTGGCCACCGTGCACCGCTTCGCCCAGGTGGTCGGCCGGGTCCGGCTCGGCGCGAGCCCACGCCGCAACCACTGGTGGAACGTGCCGTTCCACCTCACCGGACGCGGGCTGACGACCCGGCCGATGGGCCTGGACCCGACGTTCGCGATCGACTTCGACTTCCACTCCCATCTGCTGCGGATCGACGTCGTCGACGGACGATCGGCATCGTTCCCGCTGGTCGGACGGTCGGTGGCCGGGTTCCACGCCGACGTCGTCGCCGGGCTCGCGGCGTTCGGCATCGACTCCGGGGACCTCGCCGGTGCCCGCCCGTTCGACCTCCCCGACGCCGGGCGGCCGTTCGCCGAGGACACCGAGCACGCGCACTACGACGCGGCGGCGGTCACCCGGTACTGGCAGGTGCTCAGCCAGGTCAACGTCGTGCTCGAGGAGTTCGCGGGCCGCTTCTCCGGCAAGACCAGCCCGGTGCACCACTTCTGGCACACGTTCGACATCGCGCTCACCCGGTTCGCCGACACCGCCGTCGACCACCCGCCGTCGACCGACCCGGTGACCCGCGAGGCCTACTCGCGCGAGGTCGTGAGCACCGGGTTCTGGTTCGGCGACCCGGCCAACCCGTTCCCGGCGTTCTACTCCTACACCGCCCCGGAACCGGCCGGCCTGGCCGACGAGCCGCTGCCGGCGGGCGCGAGCTGGGTGGCCGCCGGGAGCAGCCACCTCGCGGTGCTCCCGTACGACACCGCCCGCGCGGCCGCGGATCCCGTGGCCACGGTGCTGGAGTTCGCCGAGGCCGCCTACCGGGCGGGCGCGACCCGGGCCGGCTGGGACGTCGAGGCCCACGCCAGCGGAGGCGGCGTCACCGACCCGCACCGCCGCTGAACCGGGGGCCTCAGCGCGGCGACCAGCCCAGGGCCGGGCCGAGCTTGGTCGCGATGTCGGTCAGGATCTGCTCGTAGTCGGCGGCGGCGAAGCTGAACGGCAGCGCGAACACGACCTCGGTGACGTCCCGGAACGCGGCGTGGGCGTAGAGGCGCTCGGCGATCTCGTCCGAGGTCCCGACCAGGTCCTGGGCGAAGAGCATGTTCGCCGGGCCCTGAGGCTTCGCGGTCCGCGGCGTCCGGGCGTCGACGTAGGCGGTGTACTTCTCCCGCTGCTCCGCGGTGGCGCTGTCGGTCGGGATCACGACGAGGCCCTGCGAGACGCGGGCGGCGGCGCCGTCGGGGTGGGCGCTGCGGAACGCCTCGATCTGGCCGTGCTGGATGGCGGCGAAGTCGGTGTCGTCGGGCCCGAACGCCTTGACGACGCTGCTGGTCAGCAGGTTCAGGCCCTGCTCACCGGCCCACCGGGCGGAGTTCAGGCTGGCGGCGCCGTACCAGATCCGGTCGGCCAGGCCGGGCGCGTGCGGCTGGACGCGGTCGGAGAACTGCTCGATGCCCTCGACCCCGGAGAACGTGCTGGCGGTGTCGCCGCGGACGAGGCCGACGAACCGCTTCACCCGCTCGTAGGTGAAGTCCTCGGCGTCGGCGGTGTCGGGGTAGAGCGTCTCGCGGACGTCGGCGAAGTGCATCGGCGGCCCGACGCTCACACCGGGGTGCACGCGGCCGCCGGACAGGATGTCGACGGTCGAGAGGTCCTCGGCCAGGCGCAGCGGGTTCTCCCAGCCCAGGGGCGTCACGGCGGTGCCGAACTCGATCCGGCTGGTGCGCTGCGAGGCCGCGGCCAGCACGGCGACGGGGGAGGAGATGCCGTACTGCAGGTGCCGGTGCCGCAGCCAGGCGCTGTCGAAGCCGAGCCGCTCGCCGAGCTCGATCACCTCGAGGGTGGTCTCGTGCCCGGCGCGGGGGTCGTCGGCGTCGAACGAGCCGATGGTGAGGAAACCCAGCTTCGCGAGCGGGACGGACGGGGACGGCACGATGTTCCTCCGGTGACGGTGGCCAGGACTCCCTCGGCGCAACGTCGCCGGCACCCCCGGGTATGCCGCGTCAGAGCTCGCCGGAGACGATCGCCTGGTCGGTGATGTGGCGGCGGACGTCCGGCGGGGGTGCCACGTCGGTCTCCGGGGTGAGCCACTCGTGGGCCCGCACGAACGCGTCCCAGCTCTCGACACCGCTGTCCGGCCGGCTCATTCCCCACCTCCGCACCAGCACGTCGGCGTGTGGTGTTTCGGGCATGTTACCGGCAACGGCCGTAGGTGTCCGGTCGCCGTTCCTCGAGGTGGTGCAGCACCGCGCGGGCGGCACCGATCATCGCGGGCGGGTCGACCTCGGCCATGGCCAGACCGCCCTTGGACCAGGTCCGGGCGAGCACCTCGCCGCCCGGCCCGACGACCTTGGCCCGGCCCAGGAAGTGCAGCGCGCCGTTGCGCCCGCTCTGGTTCGCCGAGAGCCACACGACCTGGTTCTCGGCCGCGCGGGACTGGTCGTAGAGGTCGAACAGGCGGGCCTGACGGTCCTGGGTCATCCGCGGTGCGCGGTTGGTCAGCGACGTCGGCCACGCCGACAGGCAGGCGATGACGCCCGCGCCGTCGAGGGCCAGCGCCCGGGCCGCCTCCGGGAACGTCTTGTCGTGGTCGATCATCATGCCCATCCGCCCGGCGGGGGTGTCGAAGGCGGTGAAGCAGTGCCCGGGACGGAACAGCGGGGCGACCCCGGGCGGGTGGTGCACCTTGCGGTGCCGGCCGAGCACCCCGTCGCCGGTGAGGCAGACGGCGGCGTTGTAGCGCACCGGCCCGTGTTCGTCGGGCGGCCCGCCCTCGCAGTAGCCCAGGCAGACGACCATGTCCCCGGCCAGGCGGATCACCGCCCGGATCTCCTCGCCGTCGGGATCCAGCTCCGGCGGCAACGAGCCGGGGTCCGGGTCGCGCAGGTCGTCGAGGTAGCCGCCGAGCGCCCCGTCGGGCAGCGCCAGGACCGCCGCCCCGGCGTCGCGCGCGTGCGAGATGATCACCCCGATCCGGTCGAGGTCGAACGCGACGTCACGGGAGAAGCTGGCCGCCGCGGCGGCGAGGCGCACCACGACGGCTAGGCGGCCGGTGACGCGTAGCTGGCCGGCCGCATGTCGCGCAGGTGGCCCATGAACCGGCGGGCCGAGGAGACGGCCTCGTCGACGTCGACCGAGGCGACGGCCAGCCCGGCGTCGGTGCCGGTGGCCGCGAGGACCTCGCCGCCCGGGTCGACGACCTTCGCGTTGCCGACCAGGTGCATGTCCCCGAACGTCCCGGCCTGGTTGGCCGAGACCCAGACGATCTGGTTCTCCAGTGCTCTGGCCCGGTCGAACAGGTCGAACCGTTTGGCCCAGCGGTCCTCGGCGATCACCGGTGCGCGGTGGGTGCGCGACGCGGGCCAGGCGGACATGCAGACGCCGATCCGCGCGCCGTCCAGGGCGAGGGCGCGGGCGGCCTCCGGGAAGGCCTTGTCGTAACAGATCATCATGCCGATCCGCCCGACCGGGGTGTCGAACGCGGCGAACCGGTCACCCGCGGCGTAGGAGTTGTGCTCGTTGAGCGGCTGGTGGACCTTGCGGTGGTGCCCGAGCACGCCGTCGCCGGTCACGGCGACGCAGCTGTTGTAGGGCAGGCCGCTCCCGTCGTCCCCGCGCTCGCAGTAGCCCGCGGTGACGACCATGTCCCCGGCCAGGGAGGCCAGGCGCTTGATCTCCGGCCCGTCGGCGTCGAGCTGCGGGGGGACGTCGTCGGGGTCCCCACCGTTGTCACCGTGGAGGGAGGAGAGGTACCCGCCCAGGGCGGCCTCGGGCAGGGCGAGCAGGGCGACGTCGCGGGACCGGGCGTCGGCGACGATCGTCTCGATGCGGGCGAAGTCCTCGTCGAGATCGCGGACGAAACCGGCGGCGGCCGCGGCGAAGGTCGTTCTCGTCATGTCGTGCGTCCCCATCCGGTTGCCGTGCCCATGCCGGTCACGGTGCCGTGTACCGCGGTGGTGGTCTCCCCGTCGGGCCAGCGCAGCGCGACGCCGGCTCCCGGGACGAGCTCGCCGCACTCCGCGGAGACGGCCGGTCCGGCGTCCGGGAGCGGGGCGCCCGGCTCGTCGGCGGTGATCAGGGCGAAGCCCGGGAAGCAGGTGAACCAGTCGCCGACGCTCGCCCCGGACGGGCGCGGGACGGAGGCGACGTCGAGGACGGCGCCGGTGCCGGAGGCCTCGGCCAGCATGCCGAGCGTGCCGGCCAGCCCCGCCATGGAGACGTCCTTGGCCGCGGCCGGGCGGTGCGCGGCGGCCGGGCCGATCGCGCCGACCATGGCGGTGAGCTCGGCGCGGGTCCGGGACGACGTCGAGTCCCACTGGCGCCCGGTGTAGCCCGGGCGCCAGCCGCCGCCGAGGTCGGCGGTGAGCCGGACCCGGTGCCCGGCCCGCCCGCCACCGGCCGGGACCGGGTGCGGTGTGGTGCCGAGTGCGGTCAGCGACAGCGACGCCGGGACGTCGAGCTGGGTGTGCCCGCCGAGGATCGGGACGCCGTAGGCGGCGGCCGCCTCCCGCATCCCGGTCAGGATCCGGTGCGCGAACGAGGGGTCCCGCGCGCCGACGGCGTCGAGCAGCCCGACCGGTCGCGCACCCATGGCGGCCAGGTCGTTGACGTTGACGAGCACGCCGCACCAGCCGGCCCACTCGGGGTCGCGCTCGACCATCGCCGGGACGATCGCGTCGCAGGCGGCGATCATCTCGCTGCCCGGCACCGGTGCGCCGTCGTCACCGACGAAGCCCTCCGGCCCCAGACCCCGGACCAGGGCTCCGAGCGGGGCCTTGGTGGCGTCGACGAGCTTCTGGATCTTCCCGATCGGCCACCGCATCCGGACGTGCGGGCGTCCGGCGGCGGTCGTGTCCCGGACCCGGTCCCAGCCCAGGCGGAGGAACAGGGTCTCGTTGGCCGGCTGCACGTCGGCCTCGAACCGCAGGACCCCCGCGGACTCGGCCCGAGCGCAGGCGGCGCGGATCAGCGCGGCACCGACCCGGGCCCCGGCGCGGCGGCGGGCACCCGGTGCGACGACGAGCCGGCTGCCGCACCACCAGCCCAGGTCCGGCGTCCCGGCGTCGGCCGGGGCCAGGCGGACCCCGCCGAGCAGCTCGCCGTCGTGGTCTTGGGCGAGCAGGACCAGGGCGCGCGGGTCGTCGTCGTGGTCGTCGTGGTCGCCGGAGGGACGGCCGTCGAACAGGCCCTGCTCGTCGATGAAGACGGCGCGGCGCAGGTCGCGGTAGGCCGTCACCAGCGGGTCGCGGGCGTCGGAGGCGGGGACCTCGGTGATCGTCACCGAGTCGGCGGCGGTGCGCGGGCGACCGCCGAGCAGCTCGTCGGCGACCCAGCGCGAGGACGGGGTCGCCCAGGGCGCCCCGCCGGTCGTGAACCGGGGGCCGGGGCCGTCGACGCGATCGCCGGCGGGGCGGGGGTCGATGACGGTCATCGCTCAGCCCCCGACCGCGGACAGCGCGCTGCAGGCACCGCAGGCCGCGCAGCCGGCGGCCTGGTCGGACCCGCGCATGCCCGCGGCCTGCAACGTCTTGGCCACCCGTGCGGTGACGTCGGCGAGCAGGTCGGCATCGGGTGCGGGGTCGCCGTCGGCGAAGGCCAGGGTGCCCGGGATCGGGCGGTAGGGGACGACGAACGGGTAGACGCCCCGGTCGATCAGCTCCGCGGCGCCCGCGACGAGCTCGTCCGGATCCTCGCCGAGACCGACGATCAGGTAGGTCGAGACGGCGCTGCGCCCGAACAGGCGCACCGACTCGTCCCACGCCGTCCGGTACTGCGACAGCGGGACGGTCGCCTTGCCGGGCATCCAGCGGCGCCGGACGTCGTCGTCGAGGGACTCGACGTGGATCCCGATCGCGTCCGCGCCCGCGTCGCGCAGCTCGGTGAGGGCGTCGAGGTCGTCCGGCGACGGGGGCTCGCACTGCACCTGCACCGGGAGGCCGGGCGCCGCGGCCTTGATCGCGCGCACGCAGCGGGCGAGGTGCCGGGCGCCGCGGTCACGGCCGTTGCTGGTGCCGGTCGTGAGCACCATCTGCTTCACCCCGTCCAGGCGGACGGCGGCCTCGGCGACCTCGGCGAGCTGGTCGGGCGTCTTGACGGCGGTCGTCGCGCCGGCGTCGAGGGACTGCTCGATCGCGCAGAACCGGCAGCGGTCGGCCTCGCCGTAGCGCACACAGGTCTGCACGACGGTCGTGGCGAGCACGTCGTTCCCGTGCAGGCGGGCGATCTTCTCGTAGGAGACGCCGTCGGAGGTGGTGAGGTCGTAGAAGGCGGGGCGGTCGACGGTGTCGACGGCGACGCCCATGTCCGTGACGCCGCCGTCGACCTCGCGGCGCACCAGCCGCCCGTCACGCAGGCGGTACGGACTGGACTCGACGATCGGGACGGTGGTCCTGAGGCCGTCGACGAGCACGTGCCCGTCGGCCGACGGTCCGGCGCCACCGGGACGGCGCAGCGGGATGACCGATCCGAGGTCGGTCACGTTCGCCGGGGCCGCAGGAGAGGTCGGAGGGTCGATCGCCACACCGCGAACGGCCATCTCGGTACGGGCGTGCAGGCCGAGGTCGGAGTCGTTCGGATCGGGGTCGGACATGTGCGGCGGACCTCCAGGATGCTCGGCGGGCGCGACGGCGGCCGGGGCGGAACCCGTCGAGATGCAGCTCAGCGCTGTTCGATGATCGGCAGCTCGCCCCGATCCGCATCTCGACGGGCGGATACGGGGCCGGCGCGCGGGCCGTCCCCGGACCGGGGCGGATCAGAGCTGGTAGGTCGAATTGATGATCGCGCCCTTGCGGGCGTAGTGGATGAGCGCGTCCTGGACGTCGAGCGGGTGCGTCGGGATGACGCCCTCGATGAGGTCCTCCTCGCGCGCTCCGTGCAGCGACAGTCCGAAGCGGCAGCAGTAGACCTTGCCGCCCTCGCCGATGAACGTCTTGAGCTGGTCGTTGATGTTGTGCTCACCCGGGAACGCGGACGTCCCGGTGGTGGGGAATCCGCGGGTGGCCAGGCAGTTCAGCGAACCCGGGCCGTAGAAGTACATCGCCGACTCGAACCCCTTGCGCAGTGCGCGGGTGGCCTGCAGCACCGCCACGAAGCTCACCGAGGACTCGTGCGCGATGCCGTGGACGAGGGTGAAGTAGGACTCCCCGTTCTCGGCCTGCAGGTCCGGGAAGACCTTGGTGCCGCCGTAGATGCTCGAGCCCTCGGGCAGGGAGGGGTGCGGGATCTCCTCGAGGCTCTTCTTCTCGACGTCGGACAGCTCAACGGTGGTCACGGGTGTCTCCTCCGGGAGATCGGATGTGGGACGGGTGGAGCGGATACCGGCCGTCGTTCCGGCTCGGGAAGGCCCCAAGAACACCAATGATTCATTTCCGGTGCGTTGCGACGGAACTACGGGGACGAGTCGGAACCGGCGCACTGTGAGGCGGGGGTTACGTAACACAAGGAAATGTCGGGGTGGTCTGTCGGTAACCGCTCGGAAACGGGGACCGGGAAGCGTCGGGTACTTCCACGACGAATGTCTTTCGACAGGAGTACCGCGATGACCTCGATGACGGGCACGAAGCGCAGGCCGGTCCCGGCCGACCTGTCGGGCGAGCATCGGTCGGTGGTCGTGATCGGAGGCGGGCAGGCCGGCCTGTCCATGAGCCGGTGCCTCGACAAGCGCGGCGTCGACCACGTCGTCCTCGAACGCGACACGGTGGCTGCGTCGTGGAAGAACTTCCGGTGGGACACGTTCTGCCTGGTCACGCCGAACTGGCAGTGCAAGCTGCCCGATTTCCCCTACGCCGGCGACGACCCGCACGGGTTCATGGTCCGGTCGCAGATCATCGACTATCTCGAGGCCTACCGCGCGTTCGTGGACCCGCCGATCCTCGAGGGCGTCACCGTCCTGAACGTGACCCGCGACGACCGGGGGACCTTCCACGTCAGCACCTCGGCCGGGGACTGCACCGCCGACCAGGTCGTGGTGGCCACCGGCGGGTACCACACGCCGATCACCCCGCCGATGTCGGAGCCGCTGCCGCCGGAGATCACCCAGGTGCAGTCGCAGGACTACAAGTCCGGCGCGATGCTGCCGCCGGGGGAGGTGCTCGTCGTCGGGTCCGGGCAGTCCGGTGCGCAGATCGCCGAGGACCTGCACCTCGAGGGACGCCGGGTGCACCTGGTGGTCGGGGAGGCGCCGCGCGTCGCGCGCTTCTACCGCGGCCGCGACGTCACCGACTGGCTCGACGAGATGGGCTACTACCGGATGCCCGTCACCGAGCACCCACGCCGCGAGGCCGTCCGGGCACAGGCCAACCACTACGTCACCGGCCGCGACGGCGGACGCGACATCGACCTGCGCGCCCACGCCCGCGACGGCATGCGCCTCTACGGCCTGATGACCGACCACCGAGACGGCGCGCTGCACTTCCGGCCGAACCTCACCGAGTCCCTCGACCACGCCGACGAGGTCAGTGAGTCGATCAAGGACACGATCGACAGGTTCATCCCCGCGCAGGGCGTCGACGCCCCCGTCGAGGAGCGCTACACCCCGGTGTGGCGTCCCGGGGCCGAGACCACCGAGCTGGTCCTGGCCGACACCGGCATCACCTCCGTCGTGTGGTGCATCGGCTTCCGGCAGGACTTCCGCTGGATCGACGTGCCGGTGTTCAACGGGCGCGGCGCGCCGTCGCACAGCCGCGGCACCACCAGCGTCCCCGGCCTGTACTTCCTGGGCCTGGCCTGGCAGTGGACCTGGGGCTCGGGCCGGTTCTCCGGCGTCGGCGACGACGCGGAGTACCTCGCCGAGCGGATCGGGTCGCAGCGCGGGCTGACCTCGACCGGGGGACGCGGCGACGTCTGCAACGTGCTCGCCCTGGGGTCCTGAGCAGCGGGTCCGGGTCGCCGGCGCGACGGCCGTCACACAGACGTCGGTGGCACGGTCCCGCGGGGGCGAGCATTCTGGAATCTCACCGTGCGGGCCGGGTAGCGGCACCGCCTCCGGGACAGGATCTCGTGTGCGCCAGAAGTTGTCGATCGCCGCGGTCGCGGTCGGTGCGGTTCTCGCCGTCGTCGCGCTGGTCGGTGCCGCGCTGTGGTTCTACCCGCCGTCGGACACGGCGAACGCCTCCGACGGGGCGATGTCCGAGCAGCAGGCCGGGGACCTCGCCGACGCGACCGCGTTCCGGCAGCAGGCGCTCACCGACCCGCGCGCGGCCCTGGCCTCCTGCGAGCGGGCGCAGACCACCCTGTTCGACGGGCTCTCCGCCCACCTCGCGGGGAGCGGGGACCGCTTCGCGACCGCCCGGTTCACCATCCAGGGCGCCCGCGGTCTGACCTACCTCTCGGCCGACGTCGTCGGCGCCACTGGAACGGTGAAGGCCGTCGCGCCGGTGTGGGTCTACGGCGGCGCCGGCTACGCAGGTCTCTCCCCGACGGCGGACCGGCTCTCCGCGCGTCTGCCCGACGGCGGCACGCAGTACGGCGCGAGCGTGCAGGACGCCGCGGCCGTCCGCGTCGCGACCTGCGCCGAGGCCGCCCGGCGACTGTCGACGGCGGGCGGCTGACCGGGACTCGTCGAGAGGCTCCCGGTCCGGAGTTCGCCCCGCCCCCGGGCGGCGACACCAGCCCGGTCGACCTGCACCACCACCTCACCGTCTCCGGGGGACGCATCACGGCGCTCACCATCTGCCCCTGAGCACGCGCGACGGTCGTAGCCTGGAGTCATGACCGTCGCGCTGGGGACCTCGTTCACGTTCGACAACACCTACGTGCGCGAGCTGGAGGGCCTCTACGAGCCGTGGAAGGCCGCCCCGGCCCCGGCCCCGCGCCTGCTGGCCCTCAACGAGGAGCTGGCCGACGAGCTGGGCCTCGACGCCGCGGCGCTGGGATCGCCGGAGGGGATCGACGTCCTCGTCGGCAACACCGTGCCCGACGGCGCGCAGCCGGTCGCGCAGGTGTACTCCGGTCACCAGTTCGGCAACTACTCACCGCGTCTCGGCGACGGCCGTGCGCTGCTGCTCGGCGAGGTGCACGACCGCGCGGGGAACCGCCGCGACCTGCACCTCAAGGGTTCCGGCCGGACCCCGTTCGCCCGTGGCGGCGACGGCAAGGCCCCGCTCGGCCCGATGCTGCGCGAGTACGTGATCGGCGAGGCGATGCACGCGCTCGGCATCCCGACGACGCGGGCGCTGGCCGTCGTCGCGACCGGCGAGGACGTCGCGCGGGACACCCTGCTGCCGGGTGCGGTGATGACCCGGGTCGCGTCGAGCCACCTGCGGGTCGGCACGTTCCAGTACACCGCCGCGCTGGGCGAGGTGGCGCTGCTGCGGCGCCTGGCCGACTACGCCATCGCCCGCCACCACCCCGACGCCGCGTCGGCGGACAACCCGTACCTGTCGTTCTTCGAGCGCGTGCTCGACGCCCAGGCGTCGCTGATCGCGCGCTGGATGCTGGCCGGGTTCGTGCACGGCGTGATGAACACCGACAACATGACGATCTCCGGCGAGACGATCGACTACGGCCCCTGCGCCTACCTCGACGCCTACGACCCGTCGACCGTGTTCAGCTCCATCGACCACGCCGCCCGCTACGCCTTCGGCAACCAGCCCCGGGTCGCGCAATGGAACCTCGCGCGCCTGGCCGAGGCGCTGCTCCCGCTGATCGACGACGACCCCGACGCCGCCGTCGCCGCGGCCACCGAGGTGCTGGGCACGTTCCCGGAGCGCTACCACGGCTACTGGCGCGACGGGATGCGCGCGAAGCTCGGGCTGACCGGCGCCACCGAGCCGGACGACGCGATCGTCGACGACCTGCCGGCCCTGATCGCCGCGCAGAAGGTCGACTTCACCGCGTTCTACCGGTCCCTGTCGGCGGCCGTGCGCGGTGACGACGCACCCGTGCGCTCGCTGCTCGTCGACCCCTCCGCCCTGGACGGGTGGACGGCGCGGTGGACGGCGGCCGTGGCCACCGCCGGCGAGCCCGGTGCGGTCGCCGACGCGATGGACCGCGTCAACCCCGTCTACATCCCGCGCAACCAGCGCGTCGAGGAGGCGTTGACCGCGGCGACCGGGGGAGACCTCGCGCCGTTCCACCGCCTGATGGACGTGCTCGCCCGCCCGTTCGAGGAGCGCGCGGGCCTCGAGGACTACGCCGCTCCGGCGGAGTTCGGCCCGTACACCACGTTCTGCGGGACGTGACCGTCCGTAGACATCCCCACCGGGACGAATGATGCGCTCGACGGCTCGGTGATCTCGGCCGTTCGGCTCAGAGGCCTCACCGAGCGGAGTGGGACGAACGGCGGTGCCGGAGCATGGCACCGTCCCTGAGCTGTGGCGATACCGGATCGGTCCGGTCCGACAGGCAGACCGGGTGGGATGTGGGGAGCACACCCCACCCGGCCTGGCTCGTGTCGGCGGCCCGCGGCGAGGCGGGCCCGACACCGGAACCGTAGTAGCTCTACGTGAGCGATCTGTGTGCGCGGCGCGGCCGGAACGTCAGGCGGACGGTGCAGTGCGACTACTGGGAGTCGGCGATGCGTTGCGTACACGCGTGACTACCAAGCGTGTGATTCGCCCGCCTGGAGACCACGGACGGCGTCTCCGGCCGGGCTGGGGCAGCCTGTGCCCGTGAGCACCCCACACCCGACCTCCGGCGACACGACGGCCCGGCCCGAACCGGGCACGGTCGTCGTGTCCGCGAGCGACGCACGGCCCTACGGCCAGGACGTCGACACCGATCTCCTGCACTGGAACGCCGACGAGCCCGAGTCCGCCGGCGGCGCGGGCTCCGGCCCGGACCCGTACCAGCTGCTGCTCTCCGCCCTCGGCACGTGCACCGCGATCACCCTGCGGATGTACGCCGACCGGGCGGGTCTGCCGCTCGACGACGTGACGGTCACCCTCACCCACGACCGCCTGCACGCCAGGGACTGCGAGGAGTGCGAGACGTCGACAGGGCACGTCGATCGCATCGTGCGCGAGGTCCGTCTCGTCGGCGATCTCGACGACGCGCAGCGGGCGAAGCTGATCGCGATCGCCGACCGCTGCCCGGTCCACCGGACCCTGACCTCGGAGATGGTGATCGAGACCGACGAGGTCTGACCCGGGCCCGCCCCACGACCTCCCGGCGACCTCCTCTTACCCGGCGACCGCGGGCTCGGCGACGGCGGCGTCCGCGACCAGGCGGGCAGCCTCGCGCAGCTCGCCCTCGGTCGTCCACCGGCCCAGCGACAGGCGCAGTGCCCCGTTCGCGCGCTCCGGCGACAGTCCCATCGCCAGCAGCACCTCCGACGGCGCGTCGACGCCCTCGTGGCACGCCGACCCGGTCGCGGCCGCGATCCCGGGCAGGCCGGCGAGCAGCGCCCGGCTGCTCGCGACCCCGTCGATGCTGACGTTGAGGGTCCCGGGCAGCCGGTGCTCGGGGTGGCCGTTGAGCCGTACCCGGGCGGGCAGCAGGCGCTCCAGCTCGTCGTGGAGGAGGTCGCGCAGGCCGGCCAGCCGTCCGGCGCTCTCAGGCAGCTCGGCCCCGGCCAGCGCGGCGGCCTCGCCGAGGGCGGCGACGAACGCGACGTTCTCGGTACCGGCACGCAGGCCGTTCTCCTGCCCGCCGCCGTGCACGGTGGGCGTCAGCACGACGCCGTCGCGGACGTAGAGCGCGCCCACACCCTTCGGCGCGTACATCTTGTGCCCGACCACCGTCAGCAGGTCGACGCCGAGCTCCTCGACGTCGATCGCGACCTTGCCGACCGCCTGCGCTCCGTCGGTGTGGAACAGCGCGCCGTGCCCGTGGGCGACCGCGGCCAGCTCGCGGATCGGCTGCAGCGTGCCGGTCTCGCTGTTGCCGTAGGCGATCGACACGAGCGCGGTGTCGTCGCCGATCGCCTCCCGCAGGACGGCCGGGTCGACGCGGCCGTGCCCGTCGACCGGGAGACGGGTGACGGTGACGCCGCCGGCCTCCAGGCTCCGGCACGCGTTCAGGACCGCGGGGTGCTCGGTCGGGAGCGTGACCACCCTCCGGCGTGACGGCGGCGCGGCGAGGACGGCGCCGCGTACGGCGAGGGTGTCGGACTCGGACCCGCCGCCGGTGAACACGATCTCGCCGGCCGTCGCGCCCAGGAGTGCGGCCACCTGCGCGCGGGCACGGGAGACGGCCTCGTACGGGGCGGTGCCGTAGTGGTGGCTCGACGACGGGTTGCCGAAATGTGTCGCGAGGTAGGGCAGCGCGACCTCGAGCACGGCCGGGTCGACCGGTGTCGTGGCGTTGTAGTCGAGGTAGATCGGTCCGTCGGTCAGGCCGGGGTGGGGCATCGGATCTCCGTCCGTCTCGGTACGCCCATTTCTACCAGCGATATCCATCTGCCAGGAACTGGCAGTGACGCGATTGTCGCAATCGAATTCGGCACCTACTCTGAAATTCTCGGACCGTTCGACGGAAGGCGACAGAAACCGGCCATGCGCATTCTCCTGCAGAATCGTGCCTATCGGCGGCTGTTCGTGGCCCAGATGCTCGCCCTCGTCGGGACCGGTCTGGCGACGGTGGCGCTGGGGCTGCTCGCCTACGAGCTGGCCGGTGAGCGGGCGGGGGAGGTGCTGGGCACCGCGCTGGCGATCAAGATGGTCGCCTACGTCGCGATCGCCCCGGTCGTCGGCGCGTGGGCGGACCGTGTCCCCCGCAAGGTCCTCATGGTGGGCGCGGACCTGGTGCGGGCCGCGGTCGTGCTGATGCTGCCGGTGGTCACGCAGGTGTGGCAGGTGTACCTGCTGATCGCGCTGCTGCAGGCGGCGTCGGCGACGTTCACGCCGACGTTCCAGTCGGTGCTGCCGGACGTGCTCCCCGACGAGGACGACTACACCCGGGCGTTGTCGGCGTCACAGTTCGCGGTCAGCGCCGAGAACATTCTGAGCCCGTTGCTGGCCGCCGCTCTGCTGACCGTCGTCGCATTCCACTCGCTGTTCCTCGGCACCACGGCCGGATTCCTCTGTTCCGCGGCGCTCGTCGTCGGCGCCGTCGTGCCGGCCGGACGGCGCAGTACCCACGACCGTTTCCGGGACCGGCTCGTCGTCGGCGTGCGGATCTTCGCCGCGACCCCGCGGCTGCGCGGCGTGCTCGCGCTGAACATGGTGGTGGCCGCGTGTGGGGTGATCGCTCTGGTCAGCACCGTGAACGTCGGGCGGGACCTGCTCGGCGGGTCGCAGACCGACGTCGCGCTGCTGCTGGCGGTGAGCGGAGCCGGGACGGCGGTGGCGGCGCTGAGCGCGCCGTGGCTGTTGCGCCGGCACACCGAGAGGTCGGTGATGCTCGCCGGCGCGGCGGTGTCGGTGGCGGCCGTGTCCGGGGCGCTGGTCCTGTCGCTGGTCCCGGGGCCGGGACTCGCCGCCGCGGTGTGGGCACTGGTCGGGGCCGGGCCCGGCGCGATCATGGTGGTGACCGGGCGGGTGGTCCGCCGCTCCACCGGCGCCCGGGACCGGCCGGCCGCGTTCGCCGCCCAGTTCTCCCTCTCGCACGCCTGCTGGCTGCTCACCTACCCGCTGACGGGCTGGGTGGGGTCCCTGGCCGGGTTCACCACCGCGTGGGCCGTGCTGGCGGTCCTGGTCGCGGCCGCGTCGGTCCTCGCCGTGCGCGTGTGGCCGCGGGGCCTGCCGGAGGAGTTCCGGCACGTCCACGACGGCTCCGAGGACGAGGACCACCTGGCACACGCCGAGTGGGACGGCGCGGTGTGGACCCACACCCACCGGATCGTGATCGACGACAACCACACCCGCTGGCCGACGCCCGTGCACTGAGCGACGACGGCCCTGCATCCAGGGTGACATCGTTCGACGACGGGGCTGGCGCCGGAAGATAGTCTCGTCTATCTTCTGAGTTCATGGTGACGATGTCCGGGCCGAGGGGCTACCGCACGATTCCGGTCGTACGGGCTCCCGAGCGGGTCCCGTACACGCCGCGCCCGATCGACCTGTTCGCCATCATCGGCGTCCTGCTCATCGTGTTCGCCCTGCTCCGGCTGACCCAGCTCGTCTGATCCCGCCGCACGCGCCCGATAGTCTGCGCCGGTGACGGATGCGGCTCTTCGTCGACGTCTGGGAGTCGGCGACGCCGTCCTGATCGGGCTCGGCTCGATGCTCGGGGCCGGGGTGTTCGCCTCGGTCGGCCCCGCCGCCGCGGCCGCCGGCAGCGGGTTGCTGGTGGCACTCGGGGTGGCTGCCGTCGTCGCCTACTGCAACGCGACCGCCTCGGCCCGCCTGGCCGCGGTGCATCCGGAGTCCGGCGGCACCTACGTCTACGGGCGACGCCGGCTGGGCCCGGTCCCGGGATTCCTGGCCGGGTGGGGGTTCGTCGTCGGCAAGACCGCGAGCTGCGCGGCGATGGCGCTGACGTTCGGGGCGTACGCGTGGCCGTCGCACCCCGCCGTCCCGGCGGTGGCCGCTGTGGTGGCGCTGACCGTCGTCAACTGCCTGGGGGTGGCCAGGACGGCCGGGCTGAACCGGCTGCTCGTCGCGGTCACGCTGCTCGCGCTGGCCGCGGTCGTCGTCGCCGGTCTGGGTGGCGGCGCGGTCGACACCGCGAACCTGGCGGGGTGGGCCGACGCGGACGTGCCCGGGATCGGGCAGGCCGCGGCGCTGCTGTTCTTCGCCTTCGCCGGCTACGCGCGGGTCGCGACCCTGGGGGAGGAGGTCCGCGACCCGGCGAGGACGATCCCGCGGGCGGTCCCGCTGGCGCTGGGGATCGTGCTGACCGTGTACGTGCTGGTCGCGACGACCGCGCTGCTCACCGTCGGCCCTGAGGGGCTCGCGGCCGCCGCGGCTCCGCTGGCGGCCGTCGCGTCGTCCGGGACGCTGGGGTTCCTGACGCCGGCCGTCCGGATCGGCGGCGCGGTCGCCTCGGCCGGGGTGCTGCTGTCGCTGATGGCCGGGATCGGGCGGACGACGATGGCGATGGCCCGCGACGGCGAGCTGCCCCGCGCGCTGGCGGCGGTGCATCCGAGGTACCGCGTCCCGCACCGCGCCGAGCTGCTGCTCGGTGCCGTCGTGGTGGTGATCGTCCTGGTCGCCGACGTGCGCGGCGCGATCGGGTTCTCCGCCTTCGCGGTGCTCGTCTACTACGCGGTCACCAACGCCGCGGCCCTCACCCTCGACGGCCCGTCCCGGCGGTGGCTGCGCCCGCTCTCGGTGCTGGGCCTGCTGGGCTGCCTCGCCCTGGCGTTCGCGCTGCCGGTCGCGACGGTGCTGACGGGCGCCGGTGTGCTGGCGGCCGGGGTCCTGGGCCGGGCCCTGGTGCGGACGGCCCTGCGCGGGAGCGGATCCGACCCGTCCACGTAGGGTCGGATCGACCGGCCGGGCGTGCTCGGCGCGTGCGCGGCGACGAGGAACGGATGCTTCCCGAGCTCGAGGACTGGTTCGCGCGGCGGACGTGGCAGGACCCCCGGTGGGACGCCGCCTCCCTGGTCGCCGCCAAACGCGGCCGCACGGTGTCGGTCGTGCTGCCGGCGCTCGACGAGCAGGAGACGGTCGGTGCGGTCGTCGCCGCGGTCGTCCCGCTCACCCGCGGACCGTCACCCCTGGTCGACGAGCTGGTCGTGCTCGACTCCGGCTCGACCGACGCGACCCGGCGGATCGCCGCCGACGCCGGAGCGCGGGTCGTCACCCGGGAATGCGCACTGCCCGGCGTCGAGCCCCGTCCGGGCAAGGGCGAGGTGCTGTGGCGGTCCCTGGCCGCCACGACCGGCGACGTGATCGTCTTCCTGGACTCGGACCTCGTCGACGTCGACACCCGGTTCGTCACGTCCCTGCTCGGTCCGTTGCTCACCGATCACGGGGTCGAACTGGTGAAGGGGTTCTACCGGCGGCCGCTGCGGCTCAGAGGAGCGCAGGCAGATCGGACACCGGCGCTCGAGACCGCCGAGCTGGAGACCGGGGGCGGGCGGGTGACCGAGCTGCTGGCCCGGCCCGTGATCACCGCGCTGTGCCCGCGCCTGGCCGGGATCGTCCAGCCGCTCGGCGGGGAGTACGCGGCGACCCGCGAGCTGCTGGAGTCGGTGCCCTTCGCCGCCGGCTACGGCGTCGAGCTCGGCCTGCTGATCGACGCCGAGCGCAGCCGTGGCCTGGACGCGCTGGCCCAGGTCAACCTGGGTGTCCGCAAGCACCGGAACCGGTCGTTGCTGCAGCTGGGTGTGATGTCGCGGCAGATCCTGGCGGCGGTACTGAACCGGGTTCAGGTGCCCGACTCGGGCGGGTCGATCGTGCAGTTCACCCAGCTCGGAGGGGAGTGGCTGCCGACCGAGCACCCGGTGGAGACCCGCGACCGACCGGCGATGCGCGAGCTGCTCAGCCGGCCCGCTCCAGGGTGATCGGCTCGCCGTGCGGGGTCGCGTGGGCGGCCCGGTGCCAGGCGTCCTCACGTGCGGCGATGTCGTCGGCCGAGGTCAGACCACGAGTGACGACGACGAGTTCCAGCGCGGTCAGCCAGCTCGCGTAGTACTCGCGGTCCGGCTGGGCACGGACGGCCGCGGCCAGCTCGTCGGCGAACTCGGGCCAGGCGAAACGACCCTGTTCGTGCAGCGCGACGGCGAGGGCGAACGCCTGGGCGTGCCACGGCTCGGCGAACACCGGCTCCGGCGGTGGACGGTCACGCGGCGGGAGCTCGGACGGCGGGTCAGGCCGGCTCAAGGTAGCTCTCCCACGCGTCCACCGAGACCTCCACCGACGGGTCCGCGGCCTCGCCCCACAGCTCGGTCCCGGCGAAGCGGACGGTGTAGAGCCACTCCGGGTTCTCGCCGCCCCCGTGCGCGTTGGTGTCCGGCAGGACGTGCGCGCCGTGCACCAGCTCGACGGTGCCGCGGTGCCCGCGCACGTAGCGGGGCAGGCGGGTGTGGCCGCCGGGGTGGATGTTGCGGGCCCGCACCGCCTGCCCGACCGCGAACGCCGGGGTGCCCTCCGCGCGGCGTTCGGTCGGGGCGCCGCGGGCCAGCACCCGGGTGACGGTGCCGGGGGAGACCGCGGTGACGCCGTCGTCGCCGGGTCGGTGGGCGCGCCCGTCGGCGAGCTCGTCGGCGCCGACGAGCCCGTGCGCGACGAGCAGCGACTCCAGGGCGTCGAGCCAGATCCGGTAGTACGCCGAGGTCAGGTACGTCGCGGGCGGGCGGTTCTCGCGGACGTGCCGCGACTCGTCGAGGGTCCAGCGCCCGAGCATCGCCCCGGCGAGCGTCACCGCCATCGCGCGGCGCTCCCAGTCGGTGTGGAACACCGGCTCGTCGACCTCGGGGACGACCTCGCCGAACCCCATCGTCCCGCCGAGGTCGTGCGCGCCGTTCACGACCGCGCCCCGACCGCCGCGGGCTCGTCCGCGAGACGGACGCCGATCATCGCGTCCCGGGTGACCAGCTCGGCGAGGCGTTCGGCGTCCCAGCCCTCGGTGCCGGCCGGGCGGCGGGGGACGACGAGGTAGCGGATCTCCGCGGTGGAGTCCCACACCCGGATGCGGGTGTCGTCGGGGAGCACGGTGCCGAAGTCGGCGAGCACGGCGCGGGGTTCGAAGACGGCGCGGGCCCGGTAGGCCGAGGACTTGTACCAGGCCGGCGGGATGCCCAGTACGGCCCACGGATAGCAGGAGCACAGCGTGCAGACGACGAGGTGGTGGGTGCCGGCGTCGTCGAACACCGCCACCATGTGCTCGCCCTGACGCCCGCCGAGGCCGAGCTCGGCGACCGCGGAGGTGGCGTCGGCGGCCAGACGTGCCGCGTAGTCCGGGTCGGTCCAGGCGCGGGCGACGACCCGGGCGCCGCCGTGCGGTCCGATCCGCGTCTCGTAGGCCTCGACGATCTCGTCGAGCGCCTCGCGCTGCACGTAACCCTTGTCGACCAGGATCGACTCCAGCGCCCGGACCCGGGCGTCCATCGGGCCGAGCTCGCTGTGGTCCGGGTGGTTGTGGTCCGGGTGCTCGTCCGGCACACCGGCGGACGGTTCGTGGTCGGCGTCGCGCACGGTGGGGACGCTACCGGCCGGACCGCCCGGTGGAACGCCGATTCTCCCAGGCGTACGGCTCCTGTGCGGTCGGCTTTCCTGGGCGTTCGGCGGGGACCGGGCCCGTCCGCGTCGACAGCGGGCGTTGTTCGCCGCACACTGTTGATGCAATAACTAGGCAACAGCAGATGAGGTGCGGATGTCCCACGACGACGACTCGACCGGCCGCTGCGAGTGCGGATGGGAGCGGCACGCGCAGGCGTTCCGCTGGTTCCCCGAGATGGGCCCGCCGGTCCGCGCCCACGGGGACGAGGCCCGGCACCGCGACGACGTCGTCCCGCGCGCGACCCGGGTGACCGCCCGCGCCTGAGGCCCCGTCCGCGCCCGGTACCCCGTTCGCGCCGGTACCGCTTTCGAGCGGGCACCCCGGCCGGTCGGTGTCCGGACCGGGTGGGTCTGATGGGGACATGGCGTACGCGGTGGCAGCGGTCGGGGTCGTGGTCGGCGACGACGGGCGGGTGCTGGTCGTCCAGCGCCGCGACAACGGCCGGTGGGAGCCGCCCGGCGGTCACCTGGAGACCGGTGAGACCCCGGCGCAGGCCGCCTGCCGCGAGGTCGAGGAGGAGACCGGCGTCCGGGTCGAGGCCGGGCCGCTGACCGGCGTCTACACCAACGTCGTCCGCGACATCGTGGTGATCGCGTTCCGCTGCCGCGCGGTCGGCGGTGCCCCGCACCCGACCGAGGAGTCGCAACGCGTGGAGTGGTGGACCCGCGACCGGGTGGTCGAGGCCATGCCGCCGGCGTTCGCGGTCCGCGTCACCGACGCCCTCGACGCCGCCCCGGCCCCCTCCCGCGCCCACGACGGCCACGACCTCCTGCCCGGATGACCCCGGCGACGTCCCGCCCCGGCTGAACGAGAGCTCCGTTCGTGCGGCCCGGCTGGACGAGAGCTCCGTTCGTGCGGCCCGGCTGGACGAGAGCTCCGTTCGTGCGGCCCGGCTGGACGAGAGCTCCGCTCGTGCAGTCAAGTGGCTGAGCTGGCCCGGCCCGCGGCCCGCGATCTCGCTGGTCGAGAGCTCCGTTCGTGCGACCCGGCTGGACGAGGGCTCCGTTCGTGCAGTCATGTGGCTGAGCTGGCCCGGCCCGTGGCCCGCGATCTCGCTGGTCGAGAGCTCCGTTCGTGCGACCTGGCTGGACCAGAGCTCCGCTCGTGCAGTCATGTGGCTCAGCGGGCCCGGCCCGTGGCCCGCGACCTTGCTGGGTGGGAGCTCCGTTCGTGCGACCTGGCTGGACCAGAGCTCCGTTCGTTCACCGGTCCGGTCCCGGTGCGTGAGCGCATTCACCGCGTTCCGGCTCGGGGTGTGCGCGCCGGCGATGGCAGGCTCGGTGCGGTGAGTACGCCGGACGAGACGTTCCCCCCGCCCACCGAGCTGGCCGCGGCCGCGAACGTCGGAGCGGAGGCCTACGCCCGCGCCGCCGCGGATCCCGAGGCGTTCTGGTCCGAGCAGGCGAAGCGGCTGGAGTGGACGAAGGAACCGGCGCAGGGTTACGACGGCTCCGCGTTCCCGGACGTCACGTGGTTCGCCGACGGCACCCTCAACGTCGCCCGCAACTGCGTGGACCGCCACGTCGAGGCAGGCGGCGGGGAGAAGGTCGCGCTGCACTTCGAGGGCGAGCCCGGTGACATCCGCACCGTCACCTACGCCGACCTGCAGGCCGAGGTCTCGCGCTGCGCGCACGCGTTGACGGAGCTGGGCGTCGGCCGGGGCGACGTCGTGGTCGTCTACCTCCCGGTGCTGGTCGAGACGGTCGTGGTGATGCTGGCCTGCGCCCGGATCGGTGCCGTGCACTCGATGGTCTTCGGCGGGTTCTCGGCGAGCGCGCTGCGGTTCCGGGTGACCGACGGCAGCGCGAAGCTGCTGGTCACCACGGACGGGCAGTACCGGCGCGGGAAGTCGGTGCCGGTCAAGCCGAACGCCGACGCCGCCGTCGACGGGGTCGAGTCGATCGAGCACGTCCTCGTCGTGCGCCGCACCGGCGACGACGTCGACTGGACCGACGGCCGCGACGTCTGGTGGCACGACGTCGTCGACCGCCAGCCGTCCGAGCACGCGGCGGAGGCGTTCGGGGCCGAGTCGCCGCTGATGCTCGTCTACACCTCGGGCACCACCGGCACGCCGAAGGGCCTGCTGCACACCATGGGCGGCTACCTGACGCAGGCGTCGTGGACGGCGTGGGCGTGCTTCGACCACAAGCCCGACGACGTCTACTGGTGCACCGCCGACCTCGCCTGGGTCACCGCGCACACCTACGAGGTCTACGGCCCGCTGTCCAACGGCGTCACGCAGGTGATCTATGAGGGCACCCCGGACTCGCCCGCGCCGGGCCGCCACTTCGAGATCATCGAGCGCTACGGGGTGACGGTCTACTACACGGCACCCACGCTGGTCCGGACGTACATGAAGTGGGGCGAGGACGTCCCGGCCGCGCACGACCTGTCGTCGCTGCGGCTGCTCGGCTCGGTCGGCGAGGCGATCAACCCGGAGGCGTGGCGCTGGTTCCACCGCGTCATCGGCGGCGGCCGGTGCCCGATCGTCGACACGTGGTGGCAGTCCGAGACCGGTGCCGCGGTCGTCGCGCCGCTGCCGGGCGCGACCACGCTGAAGCCCGGCTCGGCGACGCACGCGCTGCCCGGGCTCTCGGTGCGGGTCGTCGACGACCACGGCCGCGACTGCGACCCGGACGAGGGCGGCCTGCTGGTGATCGACCGTCCGTGGCCGGCGATGGCCCGCACGGTCTGGGGCGACCCGGAGCGTTTCCGGCGCAGCTACTTCGAGAAGTTCGCCGACCAGGGCTGGTACACCGCCGGCGACGGCGCCCGGATCGACGCCGACGGCTACGTCTGGCTTCAGGGCCGCGTCGACGACGTGATGAACGTGTCCGGGCACCGCCTGAGCTCGATCGAGCTGGAGTCCGCGCTGGTCAGCCACCCGCGCGTGGCCGAGGCCGGCGTCGTCGGGGCCCCGGACGCGACGACCGGGCAGGCCGTCGTCGCGTTCGTGATCGCCGCGGGGGAGGCGACGCCGGGGGAGGACCTGAACGCGGAGCTGCGCGCGCACGTCGGTCGCGAGCTGGGACCGGTGGCGCGTCCGCGGGAGGTGATCGTCGTCGAGGAGCTGCCCAAGACCCGCTCCGGCAAGATCATGCGCCGGCTGCTGCTGGACGTCACCGCCGGCCGCGAGCCGGGGGACACCACGTCCCTGGTGGACCCCGACGCGTTCACCCGCCTGGCGAGCGGCTTCCGCGACCGCTGACCGGCGCGGCTCCGCACGGGCACCGCCATGACTTCGCACGCAGAACGGTGCCCTCGCACGGGGAATGTCACGTGCGAGGGCACCGGTTCGGCTGCGAGGTGGGGATCAGGCGATCCGGCGGAGCTTCTGGATGACGAGCTCGCCGTCGAGCAGCTCGGGGATGAGCCCGACGAAGCGCTGCAGCGGCGGGGTCGCGAGGTGCTCGTCGAGGGCGGCCTCAGAGGTCCAGTTCTCGTAGAAGAAGAACACGCCGTCGTCGTCGGTGCCCTGGTTGAGGTCGTAGTTGACGCAACCCTTCTCGGCCCGGGTGGGCTCGATCAGCGCCTCCAGCTCGCGGCGCAGGTCGGCCTCCTTGCCGGGCTTCGCCTTCATCCGGGCGATCACGGTGAGCAGGTCGCGGTTGTCGTCGGTGGGGGTGGCCATCGGTGGTCCTCCTGGTGCGGGGAAACGGATTGCGATCACTGGATACCACGGACCGGCTCCTGTGGCCGGGCTGCCGAGGCACGCGTCCGCCGGTAGGTTCGCCCGCATGATCGAGACTCCGGACGGCGCCGGGACGACCGAGATCGCCACGGGCATGGCCGAGGCGGCGCGGGCGTGGCTGGAGAGCCTGGACGCCGAGCAGCGGAGCACCGCGACCGGGCACGCACCGGTCGCCGACGACCCGGACGGCGAGGGCCCCGACGCCGAGCGCAGGCGCTGGTTCTACACCCCGACCGACCACGGCGGGCTGACCTTCCACGAGCAGCGCCCGCCGCAGCAGCGCGGCGCGATGAAGCTCGTCGCCTCCGGGCTGACGCGCGCCGCCTACGTCACGGTCTCCACGGTGATGGGGCTGGAGAACGTCCTCGACCACACCGAGGGCTTCGTGACGATGTTCGACCGCACCCGCGGCCGCGACCCGCACATGTACTACCTGCGGGTCTTCGGCGAGCCCGGCCCGACCGGGGCCTGGGGCTGGCGCTTCGGCGGGCATCATGTGTCGCTGAACTTCCTCGTCGTCGACGGCGTGGTCGTCTCCTCGACGCCGTGCTTCCTGGGCGCCGACCCGGCCACCTCGGACCTGCTCGGCGGGGTGTCGCTGCGCCCGCTCGGACAGGTCGAGGACCTCGCGCGCGATATCGTGCGCTCGTTGCCGGCCGACCTCGCGTCGCAGGCGGTGCTGCTGGACAAGGCGCCGCCGGACCTGGAGGCCGCCAACCGGACCACGCCGAAGGCCGGTGACCGGCACATCCCGCTGGCCGGGATCTGGCGCGCCCCGTTCGCCGACCCCGTCGAGCAGGCCAAGCTGGACAAGATGAGCGACGGCATCGAGGAACGCGCCGGGCTCACCGAGGACGACCACCGGGCCGTCGAGCTGTCCGACGAGCCCAAGGGCGTCCCCGCCTCGGCGCTGGACGCCGGGCAGCGCGAGCAGCTGCGCCTGCTGCTGGGCACCTACCTGCAGCGTGTGCCCGAGGCGCTGTCACCGATCGGGCGCTACGCCGACGACGCCGCGCTGGACGCGGTGCACCTGGCCTGGGCCGGGCCGACCGAACCCGGTGCGCCGCACTACTACCGGGTGCAGGGCCCGCGGTTGCTGATCGAGTGGGACAACACCCAGCGCGAGGCGAACCACGCGCACTCGGTGTGGCGCGACCCCACCACCGACTTCGGCCTCGACGCCCTGACCCAGCACCGGGCCGCGCACCACAGCTGAGCGGTCCGCCGGCGGGGCCGGCGCGGGGTGATCAGTGCGGGGTGATCAGTGCGGCGTGATCAGCGCGCCGGGGTGGGCGTTGCCGCCGGACGGGCGGCGGACTCCGGCGACGACGCGGCCCGCTGCGCGCTGTTCTCGGACGGGGCGCCCTCCGGGGGAGCGGACGCCGGCGCGACGCCGGCCGCTGCGGGAGCGTTGCGCCGACCGGCCTCGGGTGTCGGCGCGTTGTTCCCGGTCCCGGACGGGCCCCGCTGCCCGGCACCGGACCGGGTACCGGGGCCCACCACACCCGGCTGGGCGGGGTCGGGACCGGGGTCGGGCGTCGGGGCCGCGCTGCTGCTCGACGGTGCCCGGGTCGGGACCGGCGCGGCGGGCGCGCTGCTGCGCGGCTCCTCGCGTTCCGAGGTCACCGGTGCGCGGGTCGCCGTGCGGCGCGGTGTGCTGCTGCGCGACGACGTCGTCGGTGCCGGCTCCGCGGTGGTCGTCGTCGGCGGGGGCGTGACCGGTGCCGGAGCCGGGAGGGCGGACGTGGTCGCGGGGGCGGCGGGTGCGGCCGCGGGGGTGTCGCGGGAGGCCTGCCAGACCGCGGCCGTGGCACCGCCGGCGGCCAGGACGAGCACCCCGGCGACGGTGCCCAGCACGAGCCCCTTGCGCCGTCGTCGCGGGAGGGGACGGGCCGCCGTCGCCGGTGTGCGCTGCGGGCCGTGGTGCATGCGGGTGCGTTCGGTGGGGCCCGGGACGTGCGCGGTGCTGCCCGCGACCGTGTCGCCCGGGTCGCTCCACGCCACGGTCGTGACGCCGGGCAGCCGCATCGCCTGGGTCGCGACGCCGTCGACGACGGCCCCGAGCCGGTCGGTGATCTCGTCGGTACCGGGCCGGCGCGCCGGGTCCTTGGCCAGCATCGCGACGATCAGGCCGGTGAGCGGCGGCGGTCCGGCCGGCTCGGTCACCGGCTCGGTGCGGATGCGGTCGACGTGCTCCGGGTCGTCCTCACCGGGCTCGCGCGGGAACGGCGCCTGCCCGGTCAGCGCGGCGTACAAAGTGGAGCCGAGGCCGTAGACGTCGCTGCGCTCGTCGATCGCGCGGGTGTCGCCGAGCGTCTCGGGTGCCGCGTGCGCCTGCGTGAACCCGGCCGCCGTGGCGGTGCAGTGGTCGCGCAGTACGGCCAGGCCGAAGTCGGCCAGGACCGGCGCCCCGCTGGAGCGCAGCAGCACGTTCTGCGGGGTGACGTCGCCGTGCAGGACACCGGCGGCGTGCGCGTAGTGCAGTGCCCGGGCCAGCGTCAGCCCCAGATCGGCGACGCGGTCGGCGGGCAGCGGCCCGCGCACCGACACCAGGTCGGCCAGCGAGCCGTCGCAACGCTCGGAGATCAGGTACGGACGGCCGTCGGGGAGCACGCCGGCGTCGTAGACCGTGATGATGTTCGGGTACTGGTCGAGACGGCCCAGCGCCCGGCACTCGGCGCGGAACCGGTCGGCGGCCTGCTCGTCGTCGAGGCTGACCCGGAACACCTTCGCCGCGACCCACCGCTCCAGGTGGATCTGCCGGGCCAGGTAGACGTCGGCCAGCCCGCCCTGCCCGAGTGGCGAGAGATCGGCCAACCCGGGGAGCTCTGGGATCCCGGACGTCACCCGGAAAGCCTAACGGCCGGACCCACCAACTCCCCGTAGGTGAATCCGACCGTGTGTCGGGAAGGTCAGACCGCCGGTACCGGCTTGCGGCGGGCGAACTCGGGCGCCCGCTCCGGGCGGAACCCCACGCCGATCAGGTAGGCCGGGACGACCCGCGCCGCGGGGACGCGCCGCATCAGCTCGATCATCGGTGCGGGCGGGCCGTCGAGCCGTCCCTGCAGCGCCGGCACCGCGATCGCCTTGTGCATGAGCCGCTGCAGGCCCTGGACCAGGACCGTCGGCAGCAGCCGCCGGTTGCGGACCTGGGCGACGTCGCTCGTGGTCAGCGTCCCCTCGCGCAGCGGCCCGGCCAGCTGTGTCGCCGCGGCCACGGCGTCCTGCACGGCGAGGTTGATCCCGACGCCGCCGATCGGCGACATCGCGTGCGCGGCGTCGCCGATGCAGAGCAGGCCCTCGGTGTTCCAGCGGCGCAGCCGGTTGAGACGGACGTCGAGGTGCTTGACCTCGTCCATCGACGTGATCGCGTCCATCCGGTCGGCGAACTCCGGGACCAGCTCGGCGACGTCGGCGCGGAACGCCTCGAGCCCGCGGGCGCGCAGCTGCGCGTCGGTGCCCTTGCGGCCCAGGTAGGCGATCTGGAAGTAGCCCTCCCGCGGGATGACGACGGCGAAACGACCGTCGCCGATCCGCGGGGACAGCGCCGACGCGGTCTCGTGCGCGTGGCGGGGCAGGCGGAACCACCACGCGTCGATCGGCACGTCGTACTCGGTCACCGGCAGGCCCGACTCGGCACGGAGTACCGAACCCCGTCCGTCGCAGGCGACGGTGAGGTCGGCGTGCAGCTCGCCGGTGCCGCCGTCGGCGGTCCGGTAGCGCACGCCTGCGACGTGGCCGTGCTCGCGGACGACGCCCGTCACCTCGGTGTCCATCCGCAGGGTGAACGTCGGCTCGGCCCGTCCGGCGTCGGCGAGGAGGTCGAGCAGGTCCCACTGCGGGACCATCGCGATGTAGGGGTGCCGGACGTTCAAGCGGCGCAGCTGTGCCAGGTCGCCGAACACCTGCATGGTCTGCCCGCTGTCGACCGGGAACGCGACCTCGGTCAGGCGGCTCTGCGGCAGCGCGTCGAACCGCTCGCCGAGGCCGAGGTCCTCGAGCAGGTCCAGCGTCGTCGGGTGCACGGTGTCGCCGCGGAAGTCCCGCAGGAAGTCCGAGTGCTTCTCCAGCACCGTCACCTCGACGCCGGCGCGGGCCAGCAGCAACCCCAGCATCATCCCGGCGGGTCCGCCGCCGACCACGCAGCAGGTCGTGTGCTCCATCTCCACCATCTCCCCGTTATTCATCACGTGATGAATTCAATGGGACGAGTGTGCTCCCGGCCCGTTCACGGCGTCAAGCCGACGGGCTCAGGGGTGTGTGGTCCCGACATGTGCGGCGCGGCGGAAGTCCTGCAGCGTCCGCGGGCCGGCCGGGCTCGTCCACATGACCTGGGTGAGCAGGACGGATGTGACGTCGTGCTCCGGGCAGAAGCGGGCGAGCTCTCCGGAGGCACCGAGAACGCGGTGTCGGACATCCGAGCGGGCGCAGGACGCGCTCGTCGAGCACCTCTTCCACCGTCGTGCCGGCCGCGCGGGAGACCGGGACGCCCCGGGAACGGTGCCCGCGTCGACGTGCCGGGCCAGGACCGAACGGATGTCGGGACGTGCGGTGGCGAGCACGGCGGCCTCGGGGGAGTGGTCTACGTCAGGGCGGACCGTCCCCGTGGCCGCGACTCATCGGCGGGCTCTACGGCTTGCGGCCGACCCCGCCGGCGATGCAGCGCTGCGCCGGGGCGAGCGGCTGCAGCTGCGGGCCGTCCGGCCACCACGTCGCACACGGCACGACGCCCGGCTCGACCAAGTCCAGGCCGGGGAACATGCCCTCGATCTCGGCCTGGGTGCGGAAGCTCCCGCTGCCCATCGGGCTGTGGATGAAGACCTGCTCCATCCGGCGGGCGAGGTCGCTGTCCTCGTTCTCGGGGTCGAAGAAGTGCGCGAGCACGACGTAGGAGCCCGACGGCAGCGCCTCGACGTACTCGGCCATGATGTCCTGCGGCGACCGGGCCGGGTCGGCGTAGTGGTGCAGGGTGCCGTTCTGGATCAGCACGAGGGGTTCGGAGAAGTCGAGGAACGCCCGCGTGGCCGGGTCCTCGAGAACGCGACGCGGGTCGAAGATGTCGGCCGGGCTGAACATCGTCCGCTCGTTGTCCTCGAGCAGCGCGCGCCCGTGCGCGATCACCGACGGGTCGTTGTCCACGTAGACGATCCGGGCGTCGGGCTGCAGGCGCTGCACGACCTGGTGGGTGTTCTCGGCGGTCGGCAACCCGGAGCCGCAGTCGAGGTACTGCGTGATCCCGGACTGGGTGGCGAGGAAGCGCAGCGCCCGGATCAGGAACGCACGGTTGTCCACCGCGAGCAGCTCGACCTCCGGGGAGACCTTGCGGACGGCCTCGATCGTCTCGCGGTCGGGCGGGTAGTTGTCCTTGCCGCCGAGCGCGTAGTCGTAGACCCGGGCGATGCTCGCCTTGGTGGTGTCGATGTAGCTGGGGACGCGATCGTCCGTCGGGGTCTCGGCCATCGTCGTCCTCACGTCGTACCGTCCGGTGACGGGCCGTCACCGATCGTTGATCAGCGTAGCGGTGACCCGTGAGCGACGGCCACGGTCGTCCGGGGCGGGCGTCCGCCGTCCGTCGCAGGTGATCAGGACGCAGACACGCGCGGTGACCGCGGTGTACGGTCTGACAGCCCGGTGACCGCCCCTGGACGGCCGTCGGGCGCGATCATGCCGCGACCGACAGTGCAGGAGCCCCCGTGGCCTCGAACCCGTCGCAGGAGACCCCGGCCGACGACGACGAGCTCAACGACACCGGACCCACGGCGCGCCGGATTCTGCTCGGAGTACACCTCAAGCGGTTGCGCGAGCGCGCGGGCGTGTCCCGCGGTGACGCGGCGTACCACATCCGCGGCTCCGACTCGAAGATGAGCAGGCTGGAGGCCGGCAAGGTCGGCTTCAAGGACCGCGACGTCGCCGACCTGCTGACCCTCTACGGCCTGCCCGAGGGGCCGGAGCGTGAGCACGTCCTGGGCATGGCCTCGCAGAGCAACCGCAGCGGATGGTGGCAGCGCTACAACGACGTCATCCCGAGCTGGTTCGAGGACTTCGTCGGCCTGGAGAGCGCCGCGTCCCGGATCCAGACCTACGAGCTGCTGTTCGTCCCGGGCCTGCTGCAGACCCCCGAGTACGCACGCGCCGCCGTCAGCGGTGGCCGTCCCGACGTCGACGACCCGGACGTCGAACACCGCCTGTCGCTGCGCCTGGGGCGCCAGCGTCTCCTGCAGCGCCGCGACGGGCCGACGTTCTGGGCCGTCCTGGACGAGTCGGTACTGCACCGGCCGGTGGGCGGGCCGCGGGTGCTCAACGCCCAGATCGACCACCTGCTGGAGCTGGCGTCGAACCGGTCGATCGTGCTGCAGATCCTGCCGTGGGGCCTGAGCGGCTACTCCGCCGAGCACGCGTTCACGATGCTGCGATTCGCCGAGGCGGAGCTGCCGGACATCGTCTACCTCGAGGAGCACACGGGGGCGACCTACCTCGACCGTCGTGCCGACGTGGAGTCCTACACCCGGGTGATGGACAGGCTCACGATCGACGCCCTGACACCCGATCAGACCAAGCAGCACCTGGCCAAGGTGCGCGCCGAGCGCTGACAATCACCCGCCCGTCGTAGACGAACGGTCTCGGTCGGCTCCCGTCGTCCCCGGCTGTTAGCTTGTGCACGACCGAATGTCGATGCATATGCAAGTGGGGTGGGCGTTCGCATGGCTCAGATGC
Source organism: Pseudonocardia sediminis (assembly GCF_004217185.1). Classification (NCBI taxonomy): domain Bacteria; kingdom Bacillati; phylum Actinomycetota; class Actinomycetes; order Pseudonocardiales; family Pseudonocardiaceae; genus Pseudonocardia; species Pseudonocardia sediminis. Next base: position 2,961,113 of record NZ_SHKL01000001.1, read on the forward strand.
AGCGAGCAGATGACGGCCGCGACGAGCTCGCGTGGCGCAAGAGCCGTCGCAGCGGCTACCAGGGCAACTGCGTCGAGCTGGCGACGACCGACGGCTCCGCCCTCCTGGGCCGGGGCGAGGTGGCGATGCGCAACTCGCGTGAGCCGCACGGCGCGATCCTGGCCTTCTCCGCCTCCGGGATGGCCGCGTTCCTCGGGGCCATCAAGAACGGCGAGCTCGACGACCTCGCCTGACGACGGCCCCGGCGCGCGCAGTCGCCCCCGCGCGCGCCGGGTGCTCAGGTCCGGGGGCGTGCGTCCGCTCCGGCGATCAGCCCCAGCATCGGTGCCGTCCGCATCGGGACCACCTCGACCATCGAGATCACCGTGCTGGAGCGGACGACCCCGGTGCAGCCGAGCAGGCACCCGGTGACGCGGTGCAGGTCGGCGTTGTCCGCGGCCACCACGCGGACGTGCAGGTCGCCGTCACCGGTGATGGCGTGCATCTCCAGGACCTCCGGCACCGCGCGGATCTCGGCGATCGTGGCCGCGGAGTCGTTCTGGTCGATCGCCAGCGTCAGGAACGCGAGGACCGGCATCCCGGCGTGACCGGGCCGGACCCGGACGCTGGGCGGGGCGAGGGCGCCGTCGGCCTCGAGTCGGCGCAGTCGTGACTGGACGGTGTTGCGGGCCAGGCCCAGCCGCTCGGCGAGGGCGACGACGGTCGCGGCCGGGTCGTCGTCGAGGGCCAGCAGGATCCTGGCGTCGGTCCGGTCCAGGGGACGCATCGTGACCACTTCCGCTCTGCCGTCCGGCGTCGGATGACGCATCCTGCGCAGTCTCGAAGACGAGTATTGCGCAGAACGATGTGTCGGCGTGTCCTGGGGCCATGCTGACCGTTGCGCAGTACCTCGCCCGGCGACTCGGCGAGCTGGATGTCGAGCACCTCTTCGGGGTTCCCGGCGACTTCAGCCTGACCCTGCTCGACCACCTGCTGGCCGAGGGGCGCCAGGAGTGGGCCGGGTCGCCGAACGAGCTCAACGCCGGGTACGCGGCCGACGGCTACGCCCGGACCCGCGGGATGGCCGCGATGGTCACGACGTTCGGGGTCGGCGAGCTCAGCGCGATCGACGCCGTCGCGGGCGCCTACGCGGAGAACGTGCCGCTGGTCCAGATCACCGGTGCCCCGCCGTCGGCGCTCGCCGAGCGGGGCGCGCTGCTGCACCACACGCTCGGCGACGGCGACTTCGGCCGCTTCGCCCGCGCCTACGCCGAGGTCACCGCGGACGGCGCCGTCCTGACCGCCACCGACGCGGCCGCCCGGATCGACGAGGTCCTGGCCACCGCGGTGCGCGAGCTGCGTCCGGTCTACCTGGCCGTGCCCGTCGACGTCGCCACCGCGCTCGTCCCCGAGCCGACGGCACCGCTGCCCGGTCCCCGCGTCGACGCGCCGGCCGTCGCCGAGTTCCGCCGGGCGGCCGCCGCCCTTCTCGCCGACGCGCACAGTGCGGTCCTGGTCGCCGGGCACCTGGTGGAGCGGACCGGCACCGTCGGCTCCTTCGCCCGGCTCGTCCACGCGGCGGCGTCACCGGTCGTCACCCTCACGTCGGGCCGCGGCGCGGTCGACCCGGCGTCGCCGCACTTCGCGGGCGTCTACTGCGGGGCGATCGGGGCCAAGCGTGCCATCCTCGCCGTCGACACCGCCGACGTCGTGATCGAGGCCGGGACGCTGATGGCCGACGCCGTCACCGGCATGTTCTCCCACCGCGACGACCCGGCCCACACGATCCACCTGGGCGTGCGCACCGCGACGGTCGCCGGACGGGTGATCGACGGCGTCCCGTTCGCGACCGCGCTGGAGGTCCTGACCGGACTGGTCGACGGCGACGCGCTGCGCCGCGAGCTGCCCGACTCGGCGCCGGAGGGCCCGGTCGCGGGGGAGACCCTGGACCAGGCGACGCTCTGGGCGCACCTGCAGGACTGGTTCCCGAGCGGGCACCGCCTGGTCACCGACATCGGCACCTCGTCCTGGGGAGCGGCCGGGATCGTCCTGCCCGCCGGCGCCGACGTCGTCGCGCAGCCGGTGTGGTCCTCGATCGGCTACGCGCTCCCGGCGAGCCTGGGCTGTGCCGTGGCCGACCCGTCCCGCCGCCCGGTCCTGGTGATCGGCGACGGCGCCGCGCAGATGACGGTGCAGGAGCTCAGCACCGTCGCGCGGCTGCCGCACCCGCCGATCGTGGTCGTCGTCGACAACTCCGGCTACACGATCGAACGCGCGCTGCAGAGCCCGCAGGCGGTCTACAACGACGTCGCGGCGTGGGACTGGTGTGCGCTCGCCCGGGCCTTCGCGCCGGGGGTGGACATGCTGACGTCGCAGCCGGGGACGCCGTCGGAGCTGGACGCGGCGTTGTCCGGGGCGGCTTCCGACCCCGGTCGTCTCGCGGTCCTGCACGTGCGGACCGGCCCGCTCGACCTCCCGGCCGGCCTGCGTGGACTCGCCGACCGCTACCAGGGGCGCTGAGGACCCGGCGTCCACGTGGGAAAGATCGTTCCCGCCCCACCCGGACGGCCCGGGCGTGTAGGAAAAGGATCGTGAGCCCGAACGGACACGACACCGAGCCCGCCCGCGCCACCGCCTCCTACGAAGGGGCGGCGCAGCACTACCTGTCCCCGCAGCGCCGGGACCCGGTGAAGGTCGGGTCCGAGGAGCCGGTCTCGCGCCGGATCATCGCCCGCGCGCTGTCGTGGCTGGAGCTGCCCGAGGACGCGCCGGTGCGGGTCCTCGACGTCGGCAGCGGCACGGCGGACGGGTTCTCGCTGCTCACCGCACCCGACGAGGACGGCGTCGTGGTGCTGCCGGAGTCCCGCTGCCGCTACGTGGGCCTCGACGTCGACCCCGAGATGGTCACCACCGCGTCCGCCGTCGTCACGTCACCGCAGGCGTCGTTCGTCCTCGGCGACGTCCGCGACGACCTGCCCGACGGCGAGTTCGACCTCTACCTGTCCTGCGGCGTCCCGTACTCGCATCTCACGACCGGCGAGCTGGGCGAGGCGCTGGAGTCGGTGCTGGGGTCGATCACCGCCTCCGGACGGCGGGCGGTCGTCATCGTCGACGTGCTGGGCCGCTACTCGGTGGAGTGGCGCCCGCGCTGGCACCTCGACCGCTGGGACTACGCGATGAGCTTCTTCGCCGGCGGCGGCGAGCACATCGAGGAGCCGATGACGTTCTACGACCGCCCGTCCCTGGACCGGATCGTCACCGACGCCGCGGCCGCGACCGGCGCACCGATCACCCGGCGCGCCTTCACCGACCGGTCGGTGCTCCTCGGGCGGCACACCGCGACCGGCACGTTCCACCCCGAGGTCCCGCGCTTCCGCAGCCTGGTCAACGCCCTCGTCCGTGACCCGGGCGACGTCCGCGCCGAACAGCTGCGCTTCAGCCCGGCCGTCGACGGCGCCCCGGAGCCGGTCCTCGCGCACCTGGCGTCGTTCGCGGGGCGGTGGAACGCCGCGCTGGAGCCCTACGCCGGTCGCGCTCTGTCCGCGGCCGACGCCGCCGCTCTGGCGGGAGAGCTCCTGGCCTGCGAGCGCGACGCGGCCGACGCCGGTCTCGGCGTCGGCCACTCGTTCACCGCGACACTGCTGGTGGAGCCCTACTGACGGTTGCGGTGGTCCGACAGCGGCGGGAAGCGGTGCGGCGCCTCGTCGTGCTCGAACATCGACGCCGCCGGGCCGACGATCAGCGGGTCCGGCGCCGTCGCGATCTCCGGGTCGCGGTTCGGGTAGTCGAACAGGCTCAGGACGTGGCGCATGGCCTCGAGCCGGGCGCGCTTCTTGTCGTTGCTCTTGATCACCGTCCACGGCGCGTCGGCGGTGTCGGTGTAGAAGAACATCGCCTCCTTCGCCTCGGTGTAGGACTCCCACTTGTCCAGCGACGCGAGGTCCATCGGCGAGAGCTTCCACTGCCGCACCGGGTCGACCTGGCGGATCAGGAACCGGGTGCGCTGCTCGTCGCGGGAGACCGAGAACCACAGCTTGACCAGGTGCACCCCGCTGCGGACGAGCATCCGCTCCAGCTCCGGGGTGGCGCGCAGGAACTCCATGTAGTTGCGGGCGTCGGTGAACCCCATGACCCGCTCGACGCCGGCGCGGTTGTACCAGCTGCGGTCGAACAGGACGATCTCGCCCGCACTCGGCAGGTGGGCCACGTAGCGCTGGAAGTACCACTGCCCGGCCTCGCGCTCGGACGGCTTCTCCAGCGCGACGACGCGGGCGCCGCGCGGGTTGAGGTGCTCGGTGAACCGCTTGATCGTCCCGCCCTTGCCGGCGGCGTCGCGGCCCTCGAACAGCACGACGATCCGGCTGCCGGTGTCCTTGACCCAGTTCTGCAGCTTGAGCAGCTCGATCTGCAGCAGGCGCTTGGTGCGCTCGTACTCGTCGCGGCTCAGGCGGCTGTCGTACGGGTAGCCCTCGCGCCAGGTGTCGACCTTCGCGCCGTCCGGGCCGAGCAGCGTCGGGTCGTCGTCGTCGGAGTCGTCGACCTGGTAGCGCGACGGGTCGGCCAGGCGCGGGTCCAGGTGCGCCGGATGTGCGACGCGCGACGTCGGCCAGTCGGTGCTCCCGGAGGCGTCGGTCGGGGTGTCGTGCTCGGCCGGGGTCTCGGGCGTCTCGTCGTCCACGCTGCACAACATGCGCCGTGAGGATGGCCGCAGGCCGACATCCACATGTCGCGCAGGTGATCGGCAGACACCGGTCCGTACGGAAACGGGTGGACCGCCGCGCGGCCACCGCGCAGGATCTCCCCCGATGTCCGACACCACATGGTCCGACGAGCGGACCGAGGCGTTCGTCCGGGACGGCTTCGTCCGCGTTCCCGAGGCGTTCGACCGGGACCTGGCCGCCACCTGCCGCGATCTGCTGTGGGCCCGGACCGGCGCCGACCCCGGCGACCCGTCGACCTGGACCCGCCCGGTCGTGCGGATCGAGGGCATGTCCGACGAGCCGTTCACCGCCTCGGCGAACACCCCGGCCCTGCACACCGCCTTCGACTCGCTCGTGGGTCCCGGACGCTGGCGGCCGCGGCGTGGGATGGGCACGTTCCCGATCCGTTTCCCGCACCCCGGCGACCCCGGCGACGCGGGCTGGCACGTCGAGGGCAGCTACGCCGGACCCGCCGGCGAGATGCGGCTGAACCTCCGCTCCCACGGCCGCGCACTGCTGATGCTGTTCCTCTACTCCGACGTCGGCCCGGACGACGCCCCGACCCGGATCCGCGTCGGCTCGCACCGTGACGTCGCGGCGCTGCTCGCCCCGTACGGCGAGGCCGGCGCGGGGTTCTTCGCCTTCGCCGGCGAGGCCGTCCCGGCGACGGACGGGCACCCGGTCGTCGACGCGACGGGCTCCGCCGGCGACGTCTACCTGGTGCACCCGTTCGTCGTGCACTCCGTGCAGCCGCACCGCGGCACCCGGCCGAGGTTCATGGCCCAGCCGCCGCTGGAACCGGTCGCCGACCTGGACCTCGACCGCCCGGACGGCGCCCACTCGCCGGTCGAGCGCGCCGTCCGCCTCGGCTTCGACCGTCACCTCGATGCCCGACGTCGGTGATCGACCCCATGAAGACGGCGACCAGCCGAGCGTCACGAGATCGTGAGGCGTCGAGCGATAACGTGACGCTCGATGGGCGAGGTTGCCGTCCTCGGACGCGAGCGCCACGAAGGGGTCGTCGAACAACCATTTCGTGACGCTCGGGGGACGTCTCAGGGAGGGATGGAACCCCGGCTGAGCGCCCTGCGGGGCCCACGGCGGTCGGGGGTCGCCGGTCGAGCTAGAGCTGCACGCCCTTCGTGAGGGCACCGTCGACGACGAGGTTCGTCCCGCTGATCCGGCTCGCCCGCGGGCTGACCAGGCTGACCACTGCGTAGGCGGTCTCCTCCGGCGTGCCCATCCGGCCGGTCGGGTTCATCGCGAGGATGTCGGCGAAGAAGTCGGGGGAGCCCTGCTCGGTCTGCTGCCACACGCCGCCGTCGAAGTAGACGTTGCCGGGGGAGACGGCGTTGGCCCGCACGCCCCTCGACGCCAGGTCGTAGGCCAGCCCGGAGACGTAGTGCACCAGCGCCGCCTTCATCACCCCGTAGGAGCCGTCGGCGAAGTCGATCTCGCGGCCGGAGACGCTGGAGATCGCCGTGACCGACGCGGCGTCGCTGCGCTCCAGGTGCGGCAGCGCGGCCTCGACCAGCGCGACCGTGTGCATCAGGTCGACCTGGAAGCTGTTGCGCCAGTTCTCCTCGCCCGGCCCGATCGCCAGCGCGCTGACGTTGGCGACGACGGCGTCCACCTGCCCGAAGTGCTGCGCCGAGGCCTCCACCCAGGACGCGACGGCGGCGGAGTCGGCGACGTCCACCGCCGTCCCGACGACGTCGGCCCCGTTCGCCCGGATCTCCGCCTCGGCCGCGCGCACACCGTCCTCGCCGCGGGCGCAGAACGCGACCCGCGCGCCCTCGGCCACCAGACCCTCGACGACGGCGCGGCCGATCCCGCGCGATCCGCCGGTGACCAGCACGACGCGTCCGGTGAGCAGCATGTCCATGGGATGTCTCCTGGGTCGGGGGTCTACAGGGAGCGGGACTGTTCGCGCAGGTGCCGGTGCACGCCGCCGTACGCGGCACCGGCCGGGAGGAGCCCCTTCGCGACCTTGGTGACCGCGCTGTAGTTGGTGTCCACGACGTTGGCCAGCGGGGACTCCGAGATCTGGGTGAGCAGCTGGTAGGCGTCGAGCCGGTCCAGCCCGTACAGCTCGCCGAGCCAGGCGATCATGCCGATCTGGCTGGCCCGCCAGGCGTCCTCCAGCGGCCGCGACGACCCGACGACGGTGTAGTGCGTGTCGCTCTCGATCCGCGGCCACGCCGGGGCCGGGTTCTCCGGGGACGCCTTGATCAGCTCGACGAGCAATACGACGTCCATCGCGCCCTCGACGGCGGTCCCGCAGCTCTCGCCCTCTCCCTGGCGGTAGTGCCCGTCCCCGACCGAGAACAGCGCGCCGTCGACGTTGACCTGCAGATAGCAGGTGGCGCCGGGCTTCATCTCCGGCGTGTCCATGTTGCCGCCGAACACGTCGGGCACCAGGGAGCTGCGCACCTCACGCCCGGGCGGGGCGACGCCGACGGTGCCGAGCATCGGGTTGCACGGCAGCTCCAGGCGCATCTCGGTGCTCTGCGCCTCGAACAGCACGGTGCCGGCGGCGCGGTCGAGCTGGTAGATCCAGGTCCGCTCGGGCAGCGGGTCGTGCAGCAGCGCGGTGCGGTCGGTGACCGACAGCCCCCCGAAGAACGGGATGAGCGTCGACGCGCCCCAGTCCCGCGCCGGCGTCAGGTCGACGATGTGCAGGGCCAGGGTGTCGCCGGGCTCGGCACCCTCGACGAAGAACGGCCCGGTCTGCGGGTTCACCTCGGCCATGTTCAGCACGTCGCTCGGACGGTCGGTGGTGCGGGTCAGCCGCCCGGAGAACGCGTCCTCGGTCCAGAGCCGCAGGCACGTGCCGGGGGAGATCCGGTGCGTGGGCGCGACGCCGCCGAACGTCCAGGCGTACTGGCCGGGTTCGGGGCGGTACTCGACGACCTGCATCGGGCGATCCTCGTCATCGCGGCTCGACACGGCAAGGGGCCGGTGATCGGTAGCCGGGCGGCGATACGCGACAACGATGTCGCACATCGCCTCCGAGGATCCGATCAAGCGCGCGGGCGTCACCGGACGGCGGGGTCGCGCAGGACCTGCAGGGGCGCCGGGCTCAGTCCTTCGGCGCCGTGGGCTTCACCCGGTCCTTGCTCGCCTCGGCGGCGGCCGCGGTGGCGTTCTTGCTGGTCGCGGCGCGGGAGGCGAGCTCCTTGTAGGTCAGGGGCTTGCGCTCGAAGACGCCCTCGTGCGCGGCGACGGCGTCGCGGTGCTCCTTGTGCTCGGGGTTGTTCGCCTCGAACTCCTGACGCGCCTCGACGGTGCGTCGCCAGTGCGTGATCGTGTCCCGGTCGCCGTTGTTGAGGCCCTCCCAGGACTGCGGGGCCTTCGACATCGCCGGCGGGGGAGTGGCGCGGCCGCGGCCGTGCACCGCGGGCGAGGGTGGGCGACGGGTGGTCGCGCCCCCGCAGGACGGGCAGTCCGGCGCGGGGGAGCTCCAGGACGGGACCATCAGCTCGAAGCGGGCCCCGCAGGCGCAGGCGTAGTCGTACAGGGGCACCGGAATTCTCCTCCGAGTCGTGCGAACCGCGGCCGCGGTGGACGAGAGCGGCGTTCGTCGCGTCGCACGCGACGAACGCCGCACCCGTGCCGGGGACCGCGAGGTGAGCGGGGTGGATCAGGTGTAGGAGTTGCCCGGGCCGGTGCGCAGCTCGGTGATCTGGTTGGCGTCGTGGCCGAAGATGACCTTGGCGTTGGTCTTCTCCTGGATGCCGCGGATCTTCTCGACCGAGGCGAACCAGCCGACCGTGTCGTAGACGATGCCGGCGGCGATCGGCGGCGGGCCGTAGGACTCCGAGCGGTACAGCGAGTCCGAGGCGAAGATCATCGTGCCCTCGTCCTTGAGGTCCACCTGCAGGCTCATGGTGCCCCAGGTGTGACCGGGGGTACGCAGGAGCGTGATCCCGGGGAGGATCTCGGTGTCCTCGTTGATCGTGTCGAGCTCGAGCCCGTCGTAGTCGGACTTGATGTGCGCGCCGAGGTTGTGGCCGTCGAAGGAGAACGCGCCCTCCTTCTCCTTCTCGTCGACGATGATCTTGGTGTCGGTCTTGGCCCACATCTGCGCGTTCGCCGCGTGGTCCAGGTGCAGGTGCGAGAGCAGCAGGTAGTCGATGTCGTTCGGCTCGAGGTTGAGCTGCTTGAGCCGCGAGTCGAGCCACATGTCCTCGGTGGCCGCGTCGACCGGGAAGAACTGGCCCAGCCCGGACGGGGCCCAGCGGGTCTCCCAGTCGCGGGGGACCCCGGAGTCCCAGATCAGCTTCTTGCCCGACGGGTGCTCGATGTAGACGACGTGGGTCGGGACCTCGACCCAGTCCTTCTTCTTGTCCGGCTGCTGGTAGGTCGCCATGCGGCTGGGGTCGATCAGCAGCCAGGTCAGGTCGGCGTGCATGACGCCGGTCGGAAGGATCGTGACCTTGATCTTGTCGGAGTCGGACATCGCTCTCCTCGTCGAGTTGGTATGCCCTGGTGATCGGGGTTACACCGGCCGATGCAGCATGCCGCATGGATCACCGGAGCGACAACCGGACCGCGTTCGATGATCGTCGGCGTCCGGAGGCCCCGCGGGGTGGCGTCGCGTCGTAGGCTCGCCCGATGGCGAGGTACTACGACGTGCACCCGCAGAACCCGCAACGACGCAGCATCACGCAGGTCGTCGACCTCGTGCGGGAGGGCGGGCTGATCGCCTACCCGACCGACTCGTGCTTCGCCCTCGGGTGCTCGCTCGGGAACAAGGAGGGGCTGGACCGGATCCGGACCATCCGCCACCTCGACGACCGGCACCACTTCACCCTGATGTGCGCCGACTTCGCCCAGCTCGGGCAGTTCGTGCAGATCAGCAACGCGGTGTTCCGGGCGGTGAAGGCCTCGACCCCGGGCCGCTACACGTTCATCCTCCCGGCGACCAAGGAGGTCCCGCGCCGGCTGCTGCACCCGAAGAAGAAGACCGTCGGCGTGCGGATCCCGGAACACGCGACCACCCAGGCACTGCTGGCCGAGCTCGGCGAGCCGATGCTGTCGTCGACCCTGCTCCTGCCCGACCACTCCGAGCCGATGACGCAGGGCTGGGAGATCAAGGAGGAGCTCGACCACGTCGTCGACGCGGTGATCGACTCCGGAGACTGCGGCGTCGAGCCGACGACGGTCGTGGACCTCTCCGGCGACGAGCCCGAGATCATCCGCGCCGGCGCCGGTGATCCCTCCCGTTTCGCCGCGTGAGCGCTCCGGTACTGCCCCGGGACGCACTGGTCGGTGTCGCGGTCGGCGCCGTGTTCGGCGTGGCCTGGGTGTTCTGGGGGTCGGGCGGTCTCGCCTCGCCGGTGCCGCTGGTGGTGCGTGTGGTGGCGGTCGTCGTCGCGGTCGCGCTGCTGGTGCGGGCGGTGACGCTGCTGCGGTCCGCGCCGCCGGGTGCCGGTTCCGGGGGCGGCTCGATGTTCGCCTCGCGTGCCTACCGGTTGACGGTGCTGGCCGAGCTGGTCGGACTGTTCGCCGGCAACGTCGTCCTGCAGGCGTTCGGGCTGGCGCAGTACGTCATCTGCTGGACGGCGATCGTCGTCGGCGTGCACTTCCTCGGCTTCGGCCGGGTGTTCCAGCGGCGCTTCTACACCGTGGGTGCGGTGATCCTGGGGATCGGGATCGTCGGCGTCCTGGTGGGGCTGCTCGGCGCGTCGGCGCCCGTGATCGCGGCCGTCACCGGACTGGGGTGCGGGGCGTACTTCCTGGCGGGATCGTCGGCGACGCTGCTGCGCGGTTCTCCCGCCGTGTAGCCCGGGGGACCGTCACCCGCGGTGAGCCGTACGGGTCGGGCCCGGCACACTGGGGGCCGTGCTGACCGCCCCTGAGCAGCAGTCCCCGCCCTGGCCGAGCCGAGGGAAACGGGAACGCGCCGTGCGTCGCGACCGTCTCCCGATCGCCGCCTTCGCCGGGATCCTGGTGGTGCTCGCGATCGGGATCTGGGCGACGTGGAGCACGACGATCGACGACGCGTTCATCACCTACCGCTACGCGCTGCACGCGGCCGACGGGGTGGGCCCGACATGGAACCCCGGCGCCGACCCGGTGGAGGGGTTCACCAACTTCGCCTGGATGGCCTGGCACGTCCCGTTCGCAGCGCTCGGTGTGCCGCTCCCGCTGGTCTCGAAGCTGACGTCGGCGCTCTGCGCGGCCGCGACGGCGTGGATGCTGCTGCGCGAGCCGGCGACCCGGACCGGCAAGGCCACCGCCGTCGGGGCCTACCTGCTGTTCCTGCCGACGTACCTGCACGTCGTCGCCGGTCTGGAGACCGCGGCGTTCGCGCTGGTCCTGCTCCGCGTGGTGGTGCTCGGCGTGCGGGTGCTGCGCGGTGTCGGGGTGCGGGCCTGGGAGCTGCCGGTGCTCCTGCTCGTCGGCGGGATGCTGCGTCCGGAGGGCGCGGTGGCGGTGGTCCCGGCGCTCGCGGTGTGGGCCTGGACGACCCGGTCCGACCGGCGCACCTGGCTGTGGACCGGGGGCGCCGCCGTCGTCGGCGCCGTCTACTTCCTCTGGCGGTGGTCGTACTACGGCCAGCTGCTGCCGAACACGTTCTACGTGAAGTTCGGTCACCTCGCGGCTGGGCAGCGCTGGCTCGAGGTCACCTGCGCCGCGCTGCTGCCGCTGATCGTGCTGGCCGCGTCCCTGGCGCTGCGGCGCGACGCGTGGCGGCCAGGGGTCCTCATCAGCGTGACGGTCGGCCTGACCTACGTGACGTACGCGCTGTCCGGCCCGTCGATGGACTACCTGCACCGGTTCGCCTTCCACGCCGTGCCGGTGCTGTGCCTGGCGGCCGGGTTCGCGCTGGACACGGTGATGCCCCGGCGTCTCGCGGCGGTGGTCGGGGCGGTCGCGGTCGGCTGGACCGCGCTGGCCGGCGTCACCGCGAACGACGCCCGCGTCATCGTCAACTACGGGGTCGACCTGGACCGCGCCCACGCCGCGATCGGGCGGGGCCTCGCCGACGCGGACCTGCCCGTCCCGGCGCGCACGCTGGCCACCTCCGACGCCGGCGCGATCCCCTACTACAGCGACTGGCAGGCCATCGACTACATCGGCCTCAACGACGAGGCGATCGCCCGCGGCGCCTCCCCGACGGACGTGGTCGGTGCCGAGCGACCGACCGTCGTGGTCGTGACGAGCACGAACCCGGTCCCGCCGGTGACCGCGTACGGGCTGGACGTCCCGGCGGCGACCCGTGGCTACGAGCAGGTCGCCGCGGTGCAGATGCGGGAGGACTACTGGCAGCTCGTCTACGCCGAGCCGGAGTGGGCCCCGCGCCTGCGCCCGGCCATCGCCGCCGAGCAAGCACGCTCCGACTCCCGCGCCGACGGTCGCTACGACGAGACCTACTCCCGCTGGCTGGCTCGCCTGTTCTGAGCCGGTCCCTCCGGGCCGGGGTCAGGCGTCGAGCAGGCGCTGCAGCGCGGAGCGCAGGTCCTCGACCGTGGTGGGCCGGCCGAGCAGCGCCTGCAGCAACGTCCCCTCGACGAGCGCGACCACCGCCTGCACACGCCCCGGATCGGCCACGTGCCCGCCGATCATCTCGGCGAGCCGGTCCGCCCACTCCAGCGCGACCGGTGCGAGCTCCGGGCGGCGCGCGGCCATCAGGTAGAGCTCGTACTCCGCGGCCATCAGGGCGTTGCCCGGCACGACGTCCCAGCCGATGATCGACTCGGCGAGGGCCGTCGGAAGGTCGGCCCCCTCGCGGACGGCGGCGAACACCTGGTCCCCGGCCTCGACGTAGCGCTTTCCGGCCCGGGTCAGTGCCGAGACCAGGATGTCGTCGATGTCGGTGAAGTAGTAGGCCACCGAGGAGTGCGCGACGCCGGCCGCCGCGGCGACGGACCGGTGCGTGACGTGCCCGGCCCCGTCGCGGGCGATCACCTCGAGCGTGGCGTCGAGCAGCTTGCGACGGCGACGCTCACCGTGCGCCCGGCGCCCGTCGATCCTGGGTTCGCCGGTGGGGGGCGCGTCGTCGGCCATCAGTGCGCCGCCCCCAGCTCCAGGGCCAGCACGCCGCCGATGACCAGCACGATGCCGCCGATCTGGACGCCGGTCAGGCCGTCGCCGAGGAACACGGCGCCGATGATCGCGACCAGGGCGACCCCGGCTGCCGCCCAGATGCCGTAGGCGACGCCCAGGGGCATGCCCATCTTGAGCACCTGTGAGAGCAGCGCGAACGCACCGAGGTAGCCGATGACGACGACGATCGAGGGGACCAGCTTCGTGAACCCCTCGGACAGTCGCAGGCTCACCGTCCCGGCCACCTCGAGCAGGATCGCGAACGCCAGAAGGACGGCGGCGGGCATGGTCGGACCTCGTTCTCACAGCCGGGATAGTGGAACAAATGTATCACTGACCCGTTGCGAGAAGCGTCTACGGAGCTGTGACGTACCTCGACCTCAGGTACTCGCCGACCGACTTCCCGATCTGGTCGACGCGCAGGTTCGACGAACCCCCGGTCCCGAGCAGCCCCTTGAGGACGACGTGCACCGCCCGCAGGTGCGGCAGCTCGTGCCGGACGACCTCGCAGTCCTTCGCCTCCGGCAGGAGCTCGCGGATCTTCTCGGTGCTCAGGGTCGTGCGCAGCCACTCCCAGTGCGCCGGGTCCGGCGCCCAGATCCCGACGTTGGAGTTGCCGCCCTTGTCCCCGGCCCGCGCGTAGGTGAGGTCGCCGAGCATCACCCGGCCCCCACCGGCCCGGGGGGCGCCGGCGGACCCGTCCTGCGGGGGCTGGGCGATCTCCTCGACGGTGGCGAACCGGGACGTGACGGGCGCGTCGAGCACCGTTCCGTCGTCGAGCACGGCGCGGTGCGGGACGAGCTCGGCGGGCAGCAGCGCGGGCCAGTAGTCGATCCGTGGCCACGGCTCGCTGACCCGCTGGGCGTGCCCGTCGTGGTGGAAGCCGGGAAATCCCTGCAGGTAGAGGCTGCCGACGGCGGGGACGAACCGGCGCAACGGCTCGGGGTCGCGGGCGGTCGCGATCACCCGGATCGGGACCGTCGCCTCCCACTGGTCGGACGGGTCCTGCGCCGCGGTGCCCAGCGGCGTCACGTCGAGTTGGTCGACGTGGCCCTCGAGCTGGGCGCGCAGCTGCTCGCGCAGCAGGTCCACCTTCTCGGCGACGTTCGGGGAGGTGCAGAACAGCATCTGGGAGATCTCGTAGCCGATCGGCGCGAACACCGCGATCTTCGCCGTCGGCGGCGGGGGAGATCCGGTGACCGGCCCGATCGCGACCCGGTCGGGCCCGACCTGCTCCAGCGTCACCGTGTCCAGGTGCACGGTGGCGTCGGGGTTGAGGTAGCGCGGGCCCTGGATCTCGTAGACGAGCTGGGCGGTGACCGTGTCGACGGTGACCATGCCGCCGTCGCGGGCGTGCTTGGTGATCACACTGGAACCGTCGGCGGCGATCTCGCCGATCGGGAAGCCGCACTTCACCATGCCCGGGACCTGCGTGAACCCGGAGAAGTTGCCGCCGGTGGCGTGCGCGCCGCACTCGATGACGTGCCCGGCGGTGACGGCGCCGGCCAGGGCGTCCCAGTCGTCCGGGGTCCAGCCGTGCCACCAGGCCGCGGGCCCGGCCGTCAGCGAGGCGTCGGTGACGCGGCCGGTGACGACGATGTCGGCACCCCCGGCCAGCGCGGCGGCGATGCCGAACCCGCCCAGATAGGAGTTCGCCGCGATCGGCTCGACGCCCCAGTCCTTGAGCGGCGCGCCGGTGTCGAGGTGCTCCATCCCGTGGCCCTCGGTGTGGAACTCGCCGAGCCGGTCCAGCACGTTGTCGCCCTCGACGTGGGCGACCCGTAGCGACAGCCCGGCCGCGGCGATCCGCTCCCGCAGCGCGTCGGCCAGGCCGGAGGGGTTGAAGCCGCCGGCGTTGGTGACGACCTTGGTCCCGCGCTCGGCGATCGTGGCCAGATGCGGCTCGAGCTGGCGCAGGAAGTAGGCGACGTACCCGCCGCTCGCGTCCTTGCGGTAGCCCACGGCCAGCGCGGCGAGGGTGACCTCGGCCAGGTAATCGCCCATCAGGACGTCGACGGGGTCACCGGCCAGCGCCTCGTCGATCGCGGTGAAGCGGTCGCCGAGGTAGCCGGAGAAGTTGCCGATCCGGATCGGGTTGCGGGGCACGGGGGTGACCTCCAGTCGAGCCGGGGCGCGGGCGGCCCCTCCCGGTCTCACGTGACCAGGTCCGTCCGGCCGGTGCAAGCGCGGCCCGTCGCGCACGGTCGTCCGCCGGGCGTGTCGGACCCCGGACCTGGGGTGGACGCCTCCGTGCCGGAGCCGCCCGGCCCCGTGTGGGGCACCGCCCACCGCATCCGGGGCGGCTCGTAGGCAACCAGCCGGTAGATTCCCTTTCCGAGCGTGCCCGGGTCCATCCGATCCGGGCCGGAGGCGTCCGAGGCACGGGCGTCGCACGAGTCGTTCGGAGGACATCGCGTGCAGCGAGACGACCCGTCGGGCACCCGGCCGGGCGGTCCCGCGCCAGCCGGCTCCCGCGGGGAGGGCGCTGCGCCGGGGACCGACGGCGACGCCGTCATGGCCGCCCTGGCCCACCGGCTCCGCGCCCGCTCCGAGCGCCAGCAGCTGCTGACCGAACGCCTGCGCAGCGGTGAGCTGCGCCCCGGCGCCCTGGCCGACCTCGCCGAGCTGGCCGCCGCAGCCCGTCGCGGGGTGCGCGACGGCGACCACATCCTCGTCATGTCCGGCACCCCGCCGACGCCGCGCAGCACCGGGGCGGTGCCGCTGGGGCAGGCCCTGTCGACGGCGGTCGCCGCCAGCGAAGCAGCCTCCCGCACCGTCGTGCCGCCGACGCCGAGCGTGTCCCTCGACGGCGCCGCCGAGCCCGTCTTCGGGCAGATCCTCGCCGAGCTGCTCGCCCACGCGGTCACGACGACCGGGCCGGGTGAGCGTCTCGAGCTGCACATCCGCTGGGCGCCCGACGGCGGCGTCGTGCTGGAGCTGCTCTGCGCCCAGCCGGCGCAGAACCGGGCCCCGATCGAGGACCTGGACCGGATGCTGGCCGCCGGCCGCCCGGACGGTGCGGTGGCTCCGAACGAGATCGGGCTCTATGTCGCGGCCCGCCTGGCCCGCGCGATCGGTGCCCGGCTCGGGACCCGCAGCTCCGCCGGGACGCAGTCGGTGCCGGGGCTCTCGCCGGTCGCGGTGCTGCATCTCCCACCGTCGCTGCTGGCCGGGGGCCGTGGGGGTGGGCAGGACTCGGTCCGCACCGAGGACGTCGTCGCGCCCGGTCCCGAGGACCTCGCCCCGGTCGCCGAGACACCGTCCGAGCCGCCGGCGCCGTCCGTCCCGTCCGCCGAGCCGCCCGTCCCGCCGTGGCCGCCGATCCCGGCCGGGACCGGGGCCGGTAGTACGTCCGCCCAGCTCCCGACGGGCCAGCTCCCGACGGGTCAGGTCCCGACGAGCCGGTTGCCGACGGGCCCGGCCCCGGCGGGTCAGCTCCCGACCGGGCAGGTCCCCACCGAGCAGGTCCCGACGGCGCAGGCCCCGAACGGGCACGCCCCGCTCGTTCCGGGGGACCCGGCGGTCGGTCAGGTACCGCCGGGGGAGGGGCCGTCGCGCATCCCCGTGCGGCCGATGCCCCTCGGCGCGTGGCGCCGGCACCCGAACGCACCGCAGTCCGGTCCGAGCCCCGACGGCCCGGCCGGTCCGCCGCGTTCACCGCAGGGCCCGCCGGTCCCCGGCCAGCCGCTCTCCGGCCAGGCGCTCTCCGGGCAGTCGGGTCCGCGGCCGCCGTCCCTCCCGGTCCCGCCGCTGCCCACGAGATCGCCGCAGGGGCCCGGCGCGCGGCCGCCGTTCCAGCAGCAGCCGGTCGCCGAGACGCCGCCGGTGACCGAGGCGTTGCCGGTCCCCGGCACGACCCCGCCGGTCGAGCTGTTCGGGCCGTTCGACACGGACGTGCCGGTGGCCGTCGACGACATGGACGGCACGCCGATCTTCGCCGCCGTCGCGTCCGCCTGGTTCCGCGACCCGGAGGGTGCCGCGGGGTCCGCCCGGACCACCGCGCTGCCGACCGCCGGGACGAACGGCGCCCGCGGCCCGGAGAACTGGTCCACCGTCGGTGACGCCGAGTTCGAGGCCGCCCGGATCCGCGCGAACCGTGTCGTCGAGTCCCCGACCACGGCCCAGGGCCTGCCCCAGCGCCGTCCGGGGCAGCAGATGGTCCCGCCGTCACGCCGGGACGCCGGCGCCTCCCGGCACGCCAGCTCGATGGAGCGCCAGCCCGACCGCGTCCGCAACCGCCTGGCCAGCTACCAGCGCGGCCTGCGGGAGGGCCGGCACCGCGCGGCCGAGGAGCAGCAGGGCACCAACGGTGCCGCCGCGAACGGCAACGGATCCGCTCCGTGGCCGACCGCCCAGCCGATGGCACCGGTACCGGGTCACGGGCGTCCCGAGGCGCACGGCTTCCCGGGCGACAACGGCACCAACGGTGCCGCGCCCTTCGGCGAGGACGGCCGCAACGTCGGCTGAAACGGTGGGACGTCGCCGGTGCGGCGGGCGTAGGTTCGGGAACCAGACCGCGAGCCGCCGTCCGGAGAGGACCGGAGATGACCGCCGGCGCCACCGTCCCGATCGAGCTCGACCACGCGTTCCTGCAGGATCCGCACGCCGCCTACGCGCTGCTGCGGGAGGAACGGCCGGTGACCCGGGCCGTCACCGGGCTGGGGCTCAACGTCTGGGTCGTCACCCGCTACGCCGACGTCCGGGCCGCGCTCAACGACCCGCGTCTGTCCAAGCAGGGCAGCCGCTTCGGCGAGATCATCCAGCGTCACTCGGTCGCCCCGGAGCGCCTGGTGCAGTTCTCCGAGGTCTTCTCCGAGCACATGCTGAACTCCGACCCGCCGGACCACACACGGCTGCGCAAGCTCGTCGGCCGCGCGTTCACGGTGCGCGCGATCGCCCGGATGCGGGAGCGGATCACCGAGATCGCCACCGGCCTGGCCGACGCGATGCAGGCCCGCCTGGACGCCGGTGAGCGGGAGGTCGACCTGCTCGACGCGTTCGCGTTCCTGCTGCCGATGACCGTCATCTGCGAGATCCTCGGCGTGCCCGAGGAGCGGCGTGACGACTTCCGGCGCTGGTCGAGCACCCTGCTCTCGCAGGGCGAGCCCGACGTCCGCGCGACGGCGAGCCGGGAGATGGGCGCGTTCCTGTCCGGGCTCGTCGAGCAGAAGCGCGCCGAGCCGGGTGAGGACATGCTGTCGGCGATCGTGGCGGAGACCGAGAGCAGCGCCGGCGGAACGAGCATCGGCGCTGCCGACGAGGACCGGCTGAGCACGACCGAGGCCACGTCGATGGCGTTCCTGCTGCTCGTCGCCGGGCACGAGACCACGGTGAACCTGATCGGCAACGGGATGCGCGCCCTGCTCACCCACCCCGAGCAGATGGCTCGCCTGCGCGAGGACCTCGACCTGGCCCCGAAGGCGGTCGAGGAGTTCCTGCGCTACGACGGCCCGATCAACCTCGCGACCCTGCGCTTCACCGCCGAGCCGGTGACGATCGGCGGCGTCGACATCGGCGAGGGCGAGATCGTCATGATCGCCCTGGACTCCGCGAACCGGGACCCTGAGCGCTACCCGGACCCGGACACCCTCGACCTGACCCGCGACACGAGCAACCACGTCGCGTTCGGCTACGGCATCCATCACTGCGTGGGTGCGGCGCTGGCCCGGCTGGAGGGTGAGATCGAGTTCCGGACGCTCGTCGGCCGCTTCCCGCACATGTCCCTCGCCGCCGAGCCGCAGGAGCTGGCCTGGCGCGAGTCCACCCTGATCCGCGGCCTGCTGCGGCTACCGGTCCGGCTCGCCTGACCAGCCGGCGCGGTCGTCCCACGCCTGCAGCGTGCGGCGGCTCTCGAACCGGCGGGGCTCGCCGCTGACCGGGTCGGTGAACTCCAGTGTCCGGGCGAGGAGCTGCAGCGGGCGGGCGAAGTCGTCCAGCGGGCGATCGCGGAGGTCGGGGTAGAAGTCGTCACCCAGGATCGGCACGCCCAGCTCGCTCATGTGCACGCGCAGCTGGTGGGTGCGCCCGGTGTAGGGGGTGAGGCGGTAGCGGCCGCGGCCGTCGCGGTGCCCGTCGAGCTCGACGAGCGTCTCGGCGTTGACCTCACCGGGCTCGGTCACGGCCTGGAAGACGCCGCGCTCCTTGACGATCCGGGACCGGACCGTCCGCGGCAGCTCCAGCGACGGCTCGTACGGCGCGATCGCCTCGTAGGTCTTCGCGACGCGACGCTTGGCGAACATCGTCTGGTAGGCCCCACGCAGCTCCGGGCGCACGACCAGCAGCAACAGGCCTGCGGTGGCCCGGTCGAGGCGGTGCGCGGGGCTCAGCGCGGGCAGGTCGAGCTCGCGGCGCAGGCGGACCAGCGCCGTCTCCAGGACGTGGCGCCCGCGCGGGATCGTGGCCAGGAAGTGCGGCTTGTCGACGACGAGGATGTCGTCGTCACGGTGCACGATCCCGATCCCGAACGGGACGGCGACCTCGTCGGGCAGGTCGCGGTGCAGCCACAGGAACGTCCCCGGCGCGAACGGGCTGTCCGGACCCAGCGGGCCGTCGGTGCCGACGATCTCGCCGCCGGCCAGCATCTCGTCGAGCCGGACCGGGTCGACGCGGGGGAGCCGCTCGATCAGGTGCGCCCGCATCGACGGCCAGGTGCTGCCGTCGTCGGGGGTCCGCAGCCGTGCCGGGTCCAGCCCGTGCCGCTGCGGCAGCGGGGATCGGAGCCGGCGTCGCACCGGGTCCAGGCTACGGGCGGCGTGACCCGATTCTCCCTGGGGTTCGGCCGCGCCGGTCGTTAGCGTGGTCGCTCGTGAGCTGGGCTTCCTACGGTGCGTACCTGTTGATCGTCGTCGTCCTCGTGCTGGTCCCCGGACCGGACACGTTCGTCCTCCTGCGCTCGTCGCTGACCGGCGGGCGACGGTCGGGCCTGCTGACGACGGCCGGGGTGTTCACCGGCAACGCCGTGCAGGGCAGCGCCGCGGCGTTCGGGCTCGGGGTGCTGATCACGCAGTCGCACACCCTGTTCACGATCCTGCGCTGGGCCGGTGTCGCCTACCTCTGCGTCCTCGCGTTCGGCGCGCTGCGGGCCGCCCGGCGCGGCGACTACCCCTCGCTCGACGGCGCGGCGCCGGTCGCCGGAGCGGGGAAGGCGTTCGGGCGCGGGTTCCTGTCCAACGTCACCAACCCGAAGATCCTGATCATGTACCTGTCGGTGCTTCCGCAGTTCCTGGTGCCCGGTGTGACCGGGACCGGCGACGCGCTGCTGCTCGCGCTGACCGTCGCCGTGCTGGGCGGGCTCTGGTTCGTCGGGCTGGTGCTCCTCGTGCACCGCGCCCGGGAGTGGTTCTCCCGGCGCCGGGTGCGCCGCGCAGGGGACGCGGTCTCCGGCGTCGCGCTGCTGGGCTTCGGAGCCGCGCTCGCCGTCGACTGACGCGTCATCGCTGCCTTTCGGCGAACCCGGTGCCGTGGTGTGTACCTGATCAAGACCCGGGGCCGCGCGCTTGCCCGCATCGTGGGTGAGAGTTCATGATGCGGGTGACACCGACGTCGTCGACGTGACCCGCGAGGGCCGTCCCGCCCCGTGGAGCGTTCTTGTCCGACACCGCGATCATCGTCAACACGGTCGTGGCCGTGCTGGCCACGGTCCTGCTCATCGTCCGCTTCCGGCTGAACCCGGTGGTCTCGCTCGTGATCGGCGCGGCCTATCTCGGGCTGACCGCGGGGCTGGGTGTCGAGGGCACCGTCGAGGCGATCACGGGCGGGTTCGGCGACATCCTGGCCGAGGTCGGGCTGCTGATCGCGTTCGGTGTGCTCACCGGCGCAATGCTGCAACGGGCCGGCGCGATCGAGCGGCTGGTCGCGATGCTGCTGCGGGTCTGCGGCCCGCGCGGGATGCCGTACGCGACGGCCGTCACCGTCGGTACGGTCCTGCAGTCGATCTTCGTCGACGTCCTGCTCGTGATCTCCGCCCCGCTGGCCCGGCGGCTCGCACCCCGGATCGGTGACCACGGCCTCCCCCGGATGGCGACCGCCCTGGCGATCGGCCTGGAGTGCGGAATCGTGCTGATGGTCCCCGGCGTCGGGGCGCTCGCGCTGGCCGGCCTGCTCGGGGTGCCGCTGGGGACGATGCTGCTGGCCGGGTTCGTGCTGGTCGTGCCGACGGTGCTGATCGCCACCGCGATCATGACGTTCGTCTTCCGCCGGGGCTGGTGGGATCCGATCCGGGACGAGCAGGCCGAGCTCGCCGCCGCGGGCCCGGTCACCGGCGGCAGCCCGGCGGGTGGGCCGTCCACCGACGATGCCGGGCCCGCTGCGACGGCGGCCGCCCCGGACCGGGAGCCCCTCGCGGCGGCCGCGGCACCGTCGTCGACCACGCTCACCGACGCCGGTCCGATGCGGCGCGATGTCTCCCTGCTGCTGCTGTTCACCCCGCTGCTCGTGGCGTTGCTCCTGATCGCCGCCGGTGCGGTGCTCGAGGTGGCCGAGGTGTCGGTCCCGGTGCTCGCGTTCGTCGCCGAGCCGGTGATCGCGCTGCTGATCGGGCTGATCGGCACCACCGTCGTGTGCTCCTACGCGACCGGGCGGACCGCCGTCGAGGAGTCGGTGGCGGGCGGGTTCCGGGAGAGCGGGCAGATCCTGATCCTGACCGGCGTCGGCGGCTCGCTGGCCACGACCATCCAGAAGGCCGGGCTCGGCGACATCCTCGGGCAGTACTTCTCCGCCACCACCGTCGCCCCGCTGCTGATGGTCTGGGTGATCGCCGCCGTGCTGCACGTCGCGATCGGATCGGTGACGATCTCGGCGATCACCGCGGCCGGCGTCCTGGCCCCGGTCGCGCCGATCATCGGGCTCAGCCCGGTGCTGGTCGCGCTGGCCGCGGGGGCCGGATCGCTGTTCGCCGTGCACGTCACGTCGAACACGTTCTGGTTGCTGCAGTCGCTGATGGGGCAGACCACCCGTGGAGCGTTGAAGACCTGCTCGGTGGGGGTCTCGGTCGCCTCGGTGGTCGCGATCGGAATCATCCTGCCGATGTCGCTGGTGTTCTGACCATGTCCGTCGAAAGAGGAGTCATGACGACCGACCTGCCGCTGTCCGGCGTCCGCGTGCTGGAGCTGGGCAACTACATCGCCGCCCCCACCGCCGGTCGCCTGCTGGCCGACTTCGGCGCCGAGGTGATCAAGGTCGAACGGCCGCGGACCGGCGACGAGGTGCGCAACTGGCGCCTCTACGCCGGCGACACGTCGATGCTCTACCGCACGCTGAACCGCAACAAGAGCTCCGTCGTCCTCGACCTGCGCACCGACGCCGGACGCGACGCCGTCCTCGCGCTGGTCGCGCAGTCCGACGTGGTGCTGGAGAACTTCCGGCCCGGCACGCTGGAGAAGTGGGGTCTGGGTCCGGACGCGCTGGAGACGGCGAACCCCGACGTCGTGCTCGTGCGGGTCTCGGCGTTCGGTCAGACCGGGCCGCTGGCGCACCGCCCGGGCTTCGCCGCCGTCGCCGAGGCGATGGGCGGGCTGCGCGAGCTGGTGGGGGAGCCGGACCGGCCGCCGTCGCGGACCGGGGTGTCGATCGGTGACTCGATCGCCGGGCTCTACGCCGCGTTCGGCGCGATGATGGGTCTGTTCCAGCGCGAGACCCGCCGCGGCACCGACCGCCCGGTGCACCGCCGCCTCGACGTGGCGTTGAACGAGGCCGTGCTGTCGATGATGGAGTCGCTGATCCCCGACCACCTCGCCTATGGGGTGGAGCGGCAGCGGGTCGGCGGACGGATGGAGGGCATCGCCCCGTCCAACGCCTACGTCTGTGCCGACGGCGGCTCGGTCGTCATCGCCGGGAACGGGGACTCGATCTACGGCCGGTTCATGGAGGTCATCGGACGTCCGGAGCTGGGCACCGAGCCCGACCTGGCGTCCAACGCCGGTCGGTGGGCGCGGCGCGACGAGCTCGACGCCGCGATCGAGGCCTGGACGAGATCCCTGCCCCGCGCTGAGGTCCTGGAACGGCTGGAGGAGGCGGGCGTCCCGGCCGGGCCGATCTACGCCGCGCCCGACATCGTCGCCGACGAGCAGTTCAACGCCCGCGACATGATCCAGTACTTCGACGTGGACACCGGTGGGTCCGCTCCGCAGCGAGTCGGCTTCCCGGGTGTCGTGCCGGTGCTGGACGGCACGTCGGTGCCGGTCCGCAGCGTCGGGCCGGACCTGGGCGCGGACACCACCGAGATCCTGCACGGACTCCTCGGCTACACCGACGAGCAGGTCGCCGCGGCGGCCGGAACGGAGACGTCATGACCCTGCTGCGCGATGTCACCCTGCGCGACGGCCTGCAGCTGACCGGAAAGCTCCTCCCGACGCAGACGAAGGTGGACCTGGTCCGGGCCCTGCTGGCGGCGGGCGTGCCCGAGCTGGAGATCGGCTCGCTGGCCCGCGGCGACATGGTCCCGCCGCTGGCCGACACCCTCGACGTCGTCGCCGCGCTCACCCCGGAAGAGCTGGAGCGCTGCTGGGTATGGGTCGCGACGCCGCGGCACGTGGAGAAGGCGGTCGCCGCGGGGGCGCGCAACGTCCAGTACTGCTTCTCGGTCTCCGACGCCCACAACCGCGCCAACATCGGCCGCGACACCGAGGTCAGCCTCGCCGCCATGCCGGCCGCCGTCGAGCACGCACTCGGTGCGGGCGGGCGGATCGAGCTGTGCCTGGCCACGACGTTCACCTGCCCGTTCGACGGCCCGGTCGACCCGGACCGGGTACTGCAGATCGCGAACGACCCGCGCACCGAGGGCGCCTGCGACATCGTCCTGTGCGACACGCTCGGTCAGGCGATCCCGTCGCAGGTGGGTGCGTTGCTGACCCGGGTACGCGAGGACTCGCCGGCCCGGCGGATGGTCTTCCACGGCCACGACACCTGGGGCCAGGGCGTCGCCAACTCGCTCACCGCCGTCGGTGCGGGTGCGGAGATGGTCGACGGCGCGCTCGGCGGCCTGGGCGGCTGCCCGTTCGCGCCCGGGGCGAGCGGGAACACGGCGTCGGAGGACCTGCTGTTCGCCCTGCGCCCGGACTGGCTGACGCCGGAGGTGCTGGCCGGGCTCGTGGAGCGGTCCGAGGACCTGCTGGCCGAGCTGGGGGAGCCGAACCGCTCCCGCGCCGTGCAGGGCGTCCGGTCCGAGGCCAGTGCCTTCGCCTGGACCGCGGGGCCGCGCGCCTGATCGACCCGTGATTGTCGGTGCCGGCCGCTATCCTCCCGGGCATGGGTGCGACGTACTCGGTGGGTGATTCGAGCACGGGCGGGGGTTCGCTGCGTCGAGGTGCCTCGCCGCAGGCGATCCGATCGGCTCTGCTCGCGGAAGACCGGCGCAGGTTCGACCTTGCATACGAGTCAGCCCTGACCGAGGCCAAGGTCAGTCTCGACCTGACCGCGTTGTTCGAGATGCTGGAGACTTGGCGGGGGTTGGCCCTGCTCCAGCAGGATCCGTCGCGGTTTCACGCCGTGGCCCGTCGCGCCGCGGAGCTGTTGACCGGGGAGCCGAGCCCGGACGACGAACCGCTCTCGGTCACCCGCGCCAAAGCCCGCATGTGACCGTCTCGCCTGCCGGTGTACACAATCCGTTCCAGTGATCAGGTCGACGACCAGATCACCCACCTACCGGCCGATGCTCTTGTCGGCTTCGTCGAGACGCGTGCAGTTCTCGAGCTTGCACCGTGTTCGGGACGTTCGGTCAACACGGCTGCCCCGGACGCCCTGGTGCGCTTCCGGACGTTTGGTCCGTATGACCGTGGCGCGGTGTTCTACCTCGTCCAGGAACGCGACCGTCGCGTCGACCTGCTGGACGTGCTGTGGGTCGGATGAGGTCACGGATGGTGTCCGACCCGCCGATCAGACCGGCCGGGAGAGCTCGGCTGTGATCTCGGGGCCGGTCCAGGTCGAGGTGACGAGGATGCGGCGCAGGCTCAGCAGCGGGCGGGTGCGGTCGACCGGCTCGTCGCCGAGCTGGAAGGCGGTCCGGTAGCCGGCCTGGTCGAGGTGGGGGAAGGCGGCGGGGTTCCAGGCGCCGAACGGGTAGGCGAAGTGCCGGACCGGGGCTCCGATCAGCGTCTCCAGCTCGCGGCGCGGGCGGTCGAGCTGGGTGGCCCAGTCGGCGCCGGAGTAACGGTCGACGCGGTGGTGGTCGTAGGTGTGCGCCCCGATCGTCATGCCTTCGCCGTGCAGGCGCCGGACGTCGTCGCGGCGCATCCAGTCCGGCTTGCCCAGCGGCACCGTCATGACGAAGAACGTGGCCGTCAGCGTCCGGCGTCGCAGCTCGGGGAGGCCGACCGAGATCTGGCTGCCCTGCGAGTCGTCGAAGGTCAGCAGGACCGGGCGGGGCGGGAGCGCGGCGCCGGTGGTCAGGTGGGCGAGGTAGTCGTCGGGGCCGATCGCGGTGAACCCGCCGGCAGCGATCCCGTCGAGCTGCGCGCGGAACATCGCCGGTGGGCAGATCAGGGACCCGCGGGAGTAGGCGGAGTCGTCGGAGCGCCAGTCGCGCAGCTGGTGCCAGCACAGGACGGGCACCGTCGCGCGGGGGAGGACGGCCGCCGCGGGCGCCGCCATGTCGATCTTCGCCGGGGCCGGGGCCGGGGAGGTGGTCGTCGGTGCGGCAGGCGCCGGGGCCGGAGTGGCCGGAGGCGGTGTGGCGGAGGCGCTGCACCCGGCCACCGCGCCCAGCGCGACGGCTCCGGCCGCCCCCAGAACCGTGCGCCGTGACCACCGGGGGACCTCGTCGGAGTGCACCACGAAAGCGTGACACCCCGACGACGCCGACGACCGCGACGCGAGGTAGGCAGACGGGTGACCCGGCCACCGCGCCGGGACGACCGCGCCGGGGACGCCCGCGCCACAGTGGGTTCGCACCCCTTTCGCCGGTTCGCACCTCCTGCAGGGGGTGCGGATCGAGGCCAGGGGTGCGGATCGCGCGGGCCGGGTGGTGGCCGGTCGGGCGCGGACGAGTCAGGCCGGGGGACGGCCGCCCAGGGTGCGGGTCAGGCGGTCGGACTGGGCCACCAGGAGGTCGACCCACTTCTCGCACTGGTCGCGCGGCATCCGGATCGTCGGGCCGCTGATCGTCAGGGCCCCGGCGGGCTCGCCGGAGGCTGCGAACACCGGCGCGGACAGTCCGGACGCGCCGTCGTCGCGCTCGGAGGAGGTGATCGCGAAGCCGTCGCGGCGGGTCTGCCCGACGAGCTCGCGCAGCACTTCGGGCGTGGTCACCGTGTGGTCGGTCAGGGTCTCCAGCGGGCCGGTCAGCACCTGCTCGGCCAGCTCGTCGTCCCACGCCAGCAGGACCCGCCCGGCCGAGCCGGCGTGCAGGGGGAGGATCTTGCCGACGTGCATCTCGCGGCGCAGCGCGTGCCGGGTCTCGGCGACCGCGACGCACACCCGGTGGCCCTGCTCGACGCGGAAGAACGCGGCCGTCTCGCCGGTCGCGTCCCGGATCTCCCGCAGGACCGGTGCGGCGAGCTCCAGGACGTCGACGCCGCGCGCGGCCGCCCCGGCCCAGTAGGCCATCCGGACGCCGATCCGGACCCGGTCGCCGACCCGGTCCAGCAGCCCCTCGGCGACCATGTTCGATACCAGCCGCTGCACCGTCGACGCCGGCACGCCGGTGGCCTGCTGGATCTCGCCGAGCGAGAGCACCGGCCGGGCGAGGGTGAACGCGTCCAGGATGTCGGTGATCTTGCCCAGGACCAGCAGCGGCCGGTGCCGAGACTCGTTCCCGTCCGCCACGCGGGGCACTCTACCTGCGGGACAGGTGCAGGTCGGCCGCCTCGCGGTAGCGGTCCCACAGGCCCGGTGTCTCGGCGCCGTCGAAGCGGGCGGGCGCGCCCGACGAGCTCCACTCCGGCGGGGTGGCGCCCCCGAGGAGGGTCCACGCGGCCTGGCGGGCGGCGCCGTCGGCGACGTACTCGCCCGGCTCCGGCACGGTGACCGGCACCCCGAACACCGACGGCGCGATCGTGCGCACCGCCTCCGAGCGCGCCGCCCCGCCGACGAGCCGCACCCCCGTCACCGACACGCCCTGCCCGGCGAGCGCGTCCACCCCGACCCGCTGCCCGCACAGCATCCCCTCGACGGCGGCGCGGGCGAGGTTCTCCCGCGTCGCGTTGGCCAGGGTCATGCCGTGCACGGCGCCGGTCGCGTCCGGCAGGTTCGGCGTGCGCTCGCCCTCCAGGTACGGGACGACGGTCAGCCCATCCGCGCCGGGTTCGGCGGCCAGCGCGAGCCGGGACAGCTCGTCGAGGTCGACGCCGAGCAGGCGCGCGGCGGCGTCGAGGACCCGGGCCGCGTTGAGCGTGCAGACAAGCGGTAGGAACGCACCCGTCGCGTCGGAGAACCCGGCGACGATCCCGGACGGGTCACGGGCCTGCCGGTCCGCGCGGGCGAACACGGTGCCCGACGTCCCGAGCGAGACGACGACGTCGTCGCCTGCCCCGACGCCCAGCCCTGCGGCGGCGTTGTCCCCGGCCCCGGCGCCGAGCCGGAACCCGGGCCCGTCGACCGACTCCGCCGGTCCGAGCACACGGGGGAGTGCGACCTCGCGGCCGAGACCGCGGGCGAGCAGCTCCGGGCGGTACTCGCCGGTGCGGCCGTCGAAGTAGCCGGTGCCGGAGGCGTCGGACCGGTCGGTGACCAGGGCGTCGAGGTCCGTGGTGTCCCGCAGCTTCCAGGTCAGCCAGTCGTGGGGCAGGCATACCGCCGCCGTCCGCGCGACGTTCTCCGGCTCGTTCCCGGCGAGCCAGCGCAGCTTGGAGACGGTGAACGACGCGACCGGGACGACGCCCGTCAGCTCCGCCCAGCGGTCCGCGCCCAGCTCGTCGACGAGGTCGGTGGCGGCCTGCGCGGAGCGGGTGTCGTTCCACAACAGTGCCGGGCGGACCACCTCGCCGCGGGAGTCGAGGCAGACCATGCCGTGCTGCTGGCCGGCCACCGAGACCGCCTCGACGCCGTCCGTTCCGCCGGCGTCGTCGAGTGCGGTCTGCAATGCCGTCCACCAGTGCGCGGGGTCGAGCTCGGTCCCGTCAGGGTGCGACGCCCGCCCGGACCGGACCAGCTCCCCGGACTCCGCATCACGGACGACGACCTTGCAGGACTGCGTCGAGGAGTCCACTCCGAGCACCAGCGCCATGGGGTCCACCCTGCCATCGATGGGAACGGTGGCGCCGTTCACCGGCCATGAGCGCACCGTCACCGGCTGCCGGGGATCGGGGGCGCCGTCTCGACGCGGTCGCGGCCACGTTCTTTCGCCCGGTACAGGGCGGCGTCGGCGCGGGTGAACAACGAGCCGTCGTCCTCACGGTCCGGGGTGGTGGTGGCGACGCCGACGCTGACCGTGACGATGCCCGCCGACACACCGGCGTGCGGTAGCGCGCCGGCGCGGACGGCGTCGCGGAGGGACTCGGCGACCCGTCGCGCTCCGTCCGACGTGGTGCTCGGCAGGACGACGACGAACTCCTCGCCCCCGTACCGCGCCGCGACGTCGGTGGCCCGCCTCAGGGCGGCAGCGACGGTCCGTGCGACCGTGACGAGGCAGCGGTCGCCGGCGTCGTGGCCGTAGCGGTCGTTATAGGCCTTGAGGTTGTCGATATCGATGACCAGCATCGATATCGGCTCCGAGTTCCGTCGTGCCTGCGCCCACGTCGCCCGCCGGACCTCGTCGAGGCGGCGACGGTTGGGCAGGCCGGTCAGCGCGTCGGTCGCGGCGACGTGTTCGAGCTCGGCGTTGGTGTGTTCGAGCCAGTGCTGGCGAACGATACTGGCGGTGATGTCGTGGGCGACGCCGATGATCCGGTCGGGCGTCCGCCCGGCGATGCCTCCGGTACCGAGGCGGGTGGCGTACCACCGCCAGGTGCCGTCGGTGTGGCGGACTCGGGCCGTGCACTCGACCGTCGGATCGCCGAGCGTCATGCGCTCGAAGGCGGCTGTGACATGGTCGAGGTCATCGGAGTGCAGCCGTTGCCGCCAGCCGTAGCCGACGAGGTCGTCCGGGTGGAGTCCCAGCGACGCCGTCCCGGCGGGGGAGACGTAGCGCAGCCAACCGTCGACGTCCGCCACGAACGCGAGCTCATGGACGTACGAGGCGACCAGGTCCTGGTCCCGGACCCGGCCCGTCCCGACGTGGTTCTCGTGCTCCTGCCGCACCGAGGCCACCGTCGTGATCAGGACGGCGAGGAGTGCCAGCAGTACCGCAGGCAGCAACAGGGCACAGGAACACATCGACACCGTGTCGCCGACCGTGGGCAGCACCATGATCAGCCGTCGGGGTCGGAATCGATGACCGTGATCCGCGTGCCGCTGGTCCTGGACCCCACCTGTGGTCCGCTGGTCATGTGAGGTCCTCTCGTGGCCGGGGGGAGTCCGGCGTCGGGGTGCGGTGACCGAGGAACTCCTCGACGACCGGGGCGAGGCGTTCCGGCGCGGCCACGAGGTCGATGTGGCCTCCGCGGTAGACGTGGAGGCGCGCTCCGGGGATGAGGGTGGTCATGATGTGGGCGTTGGCGAGCGGGATGATCGGGTCGTCGTCGCCGGCGAGGACGAGGGTCGGCTGCCGCAGCCGGGGCAGGAACGCCAGGCTCGTCCACCCGGCACCGGCCAGCAGCTGGCACGCGTAGCCCCGCCACGATCCGCCGCGGCTGTGCCGGCGCATGATCGCGACGACGCGTTCGGGGTCGTCTCGTGCGACGCCGCCGTAGATTCCGGGGGCGACGCGGCGGAGGAACCCGGGATCGAGGTGGCGGCGCGGTGTCGCCATCGTGGCGAGGACACCGGGCCCGGCGGGAACCATCAGCGATCCCGTGCCGGTGGCGACGAGCACCAACCTCCGGCACCGGTCACCGGCCGTGTGCGCGAACTGCTGGGCCACCGCTCCGCCCCAGGAGATGCCCAGTACGTCGACACGCTCGTGGCCGAGCGTGTCGAGCAGTCCCGTCATGGCGAGCGCCAGGCCACGCATCCGGTAGGGCCGGCCGGGCAGCGGCGACCCACCGGCTCCGGGCGGGTCGAAGCGTACGACCGTGACAGCCGGGTCGCCGACGTCCTCGCCGGCCTGGAAGGACGACCGGGGGTTGCCCGGGGGATTGACGGTCGCAGCGATGTGGCCGCCGGTCGACAGCACGAACCGGGTCGTCCCGCCGAACAGCCCCGCACTGCGGTAACAGCTCTGCCACGGGCAGATGTGGTCGGTTGCCCCGGCGACCACGTAGCCGTCGACGTCGATGTCCGACAGGTCCACCGGTCGGCCCGACATGGTCGCCGTACCGGGGGAGACCAGGGCGTTGGTCAGGGCGAGCTCGATGAAGTCGCGGTGCAGGCCGGCGGCCATGCGCGTGGTGTCGGCGTTCCAGAACAGGATGTCGAAGCGGGCCGGGTCACGGCCCAGCAGGTAGTTGTTGACCCAGTAGCTCCACACGAGGTCATCGGGCTTCAGCCAGGCGAACACCTCGGCCAGCGTCCGTCCGTCGAGGTAGCCGCGTGCCCGGGAGGCCGCCACGGCGGCCTTCGCGGTCGTGTCGTCGACCAGCGCCGCGCCCACTCCGGCCCGGGTCTGGTCGAGGACGCAGACGGCGACGGCGAATCCGGCGACCTTGCCGAGCTGCCCGCGGTGCGCCAGCGCCGCCAGCGTTATCGACTGCAAGGTGCCCCCGGAGCAGAAGCCCAGCAGGGTGGCCGCGTCGGCGCCGGTGACGGCGAGTGCGGCGTCGAGAGCATCCTCGATCGCCCGGCCGTAGGTGTCGAGATCCCACTCGCGGTGCCGGGCGTCGGGGTTCCGCCAGGAGACCACGAGCACCTGTTGGCCGCCCTGGACGAGGAACTCCGCGAGGCTCCGACCGGGCGCGAGGTCGACCAGGTAGTACTTGTTGATCACTGGCGGCACGACGAGGACCGGCCTGGTCGCCACCGTCGCCGTCTGCGGGGCGTACCGGATGAGCTCGAACGTCTCGGTCCGCAGGACGACGGCCCCCGGGGTGACGGCCAGGTCGACGCCGACCTCGTACGCGTCGGGTCGCACCATCGCCGGGATCCGGGGCGCGCTGACCAGATCGGTGACGAGGTTGCGCAGCCCGGTGACGATGCTGCCGCCGCCCGAGTCGATCACCGCTTTCCACGCGGACGGGTTGACCAGCGGGTTGTTGCTGGGAGCGAGGCCGGCGATCACGTTGTCGACGGCGAGCTCGAGCCGGGTGCGGTCGCGCCAGTCCAGCCCGGCGTCCGCGAGCAGTGCCCGGGCGCTGCCGCCCGCGGCCAGATAGGCCTGCACGATGCGCCGCAACACCGGGTTGGAGCTCCAGGCCGGGTCGGTGAAGCGCCGGTCCCGTTTCGCCGATGTGCGCGTCGAGCGGCCCACGGCGACCTCGGCGAGCTCGGCGGTGAGCTCGCGTGTGCGGCTGGCGACCGCGCCGGGCCGCCGGAGGAGGCGGCCGGCCAGGCGTGCGCCGGACCCCACGGGTATCAGCCGGTGCCCGGGCCCGAGGGCGCCGTCGACCATCAGCGTGTCCAGTGCGGCCGCGTTGTCGGCCCCGTCCGTGCCGGCCGGTGTGACGACCCCGGACGTGGGGACATCCGGTCCGGCGGTCGTCGCGTCGTCCGGTCTCGGGCCCTTTCTCACGACCGTGCCCCGGCCGGGACGACGACGTCGCGGCGAAGGATCTTGCCGGTCGGCCCCTTGGGCAGCTCGTCGACGACCCAGACCCGGCGCGGGTACTTGTACGCCGCGACGCGGGCCCGGACGAACTCGCGGATCTCGGCGGGATCGGCGTCGGCGCACAGTGCCACCGCTGCGCCGATCTCCTCACCGAGCTCGGGGTGCGGGATGGCGACGACGGCCGCCTCGCTCACGGCGGGATGCTGGTGGAGCACCTCCTCGATCTCGCGCGGGTACACGTTGAACCCGCCGCGGATGATCAGCTCCTTCTTGCGGTCGACGAGGAAGTAGTAGCCGTCGGCGTCCTTGCGGGCGAGGTCGCCGGTGCGGAACCAGCCGTCGGGGATCGCCTCGGCCGTCGCCGCGGGGAGACCGTGGTAGCCGCGCATGACGTTGTGCCCGCGGATCGCGATCTCGCCGATCTCGTCGCCGCCGACCTCCCGGCCCGTGTCGTCGAGCAGCCGCATCTCCACCCCGCTCACCGGCGTCCCGACCGATCCGGCCTTACGGGGGCGGCCGGGATGGTTGAACGACGCGACCGGTGAGGTCTCCGACAGCCCGTAACCCTCCAGGACGGGCGCGCCGTAGGCGGCCTCGAAGTCCTCGAGGACCTGGACGGGAAGTGCCGAGGCGCCGGAGATGCAGAGCCGCAGCGTCGAGGTGTCGGCGGACCCGGCCGGCTGCCGCAGCAGCGCGGAGTACATCGTCGGCACACCCGAGAACACGGTGACCCCGTCCCGTTCCATCACCGACAGGGCCGACGCCGCATCGAAGGGGGAGAGCAGGGAGAGGCAGGCGCCGCTGCACACCGCCGCGTTCATGACGCAGGACTGACCGAACGCGTGGAACAGCGGGAGACATCCCAGCAGCACGTCCTCGTGCCCCAGCAGGAGCAGGGTCGTCGCGCTGACCGATGCGTTGTGCCGCAGGTTGGAGTGCGTGAGCTGGGCGCCCTTCGGGTGCCCGGTGGTCCCCGAGGTGTAGAGCAGGACGGCGACGTCGTCGTCGGCGCGGTGCACGAGCCACGAGACGGGCCGGGGCCCGGTGAACAGGGCGGGGGACTCCTCGTCGACCTCGACGAGCTCGACGCCCGCGGCGCGGGCGGCCGCGGCGGCGTGCGGACCCGACGCCGGGCCGGCGAACAGCACCGTGGCACCGGAGTCCGCCAGGTTGTAGGCGACCTCGCGCTCCTTGAGCAACGGGTTCATCGGCACGACGACCGCTCCGGCCCGCAGGATCCCGTAGTAGAGGACGGGGAACTCGGGGATGTTGGCATCATCAGCCCCACCGGAGGGCCGGGACCCACTCCCCGGGAGACGAGCAGGGCGGTGACCCGGGCCGACGCCTCGTCGAGCTCGGCGTAGGTCAGGACCCGCCCGTCGTGGCGGACGGCGGGTCGGGTGGGGTACTGGGCTGCGGCCTCGGACAGCAGCATGGCGAGGCTGGTCATGGCTGCTCCGTCGGTGTTCGGGGGCATCCTGTGGTGCTGCCCCAGCCTGCTGGCCGTGCGTCGATATCCGAACGTGCGCCGGAACAACGTCGCAATATCCGATTTGTCCCCCCGCACAACCGGTCTACGGTGCGGGCATGAGTCCGCCGAGGTCGGCACAACACCAGGCTGTCGCCACGCAGATCGCCGCGGGCGTCCAGGCGGACATGGCCTCGCTGCTCGACCGGGTCGTCCGGCGGATCCGTCGCGAGGTTCCGTCCTACGGCCGGACCGACATCGTCGGCATCGACGAGCTCCGCTCCTCGGTCGCCGACAACGTCGACCACATCATCAAGGGGCTGACCGGCGCGGACCCTTCCGATCTCCGGGCTCCGCGCGCCACAGGACGAGCCCGGGCGGCCCAGGGGGCACCGCTCGTCGAGATGCTCTCGGCCTACCGCGTGGGGTTCGCCGAGGTGTGCTCCGGACTCGTCGCCACCGCCCGCGCACTGCCCGGCGCTCCGGACGACGTCCTCGTCGCCCTGGGCGGCCCGCTGTTCGCGCTCTTCAACGAGTACTGCGACGCGGCCATCGTCGCCTACCGCGACGAGGCGCAGCAGATGGTCCGCGCCCACGAACGCGAGAGGGCCGTGCTGGTCGAGGCGATCCTGACCGGCCCGGCCGGCGCCGGGCCCCTCTGGGACGTCGCGCATGCCCTGCGACTCCCGCTCGACGGTGCCTTCATGATCGTCGCGGCGCGCGCGGACCTGGGCCACGACCCGATGCCCCGGGTGGAGTCCGCGCTCGCTGTGCACGACATCAGATCGGTCTGGCGCCTGGAGACCGATCTGGGCATCGGCGTGCTGTCCCTGACCGACCGCAGTCGTGAGCAGTCGGCGCTGGCCGTCCTGGACAAGCACGCCGGCGGGCCGGTCGGGGTGAGTCCGGTCTTCGGCGAGCTCAGCCAGGCCGCCTGGGGGCTACGACTCGCCCGCCTCGCCCTGGAAGGCCGGCCGGACGGTGGCGTCGGTGTCGAGCAGTTCCGTGACCGTCCGTTGAACTTTCTGCTGGCGGCAGCACCGCACGCCGCACTCGAGACGGCCCGGGTGGTGCTCGGCGGCCTTCTCGCTCTGCCGCCCGACGACCGGGATCTCCTCCTCACCACGTTCGAGACGTGGGTCGACGCCGGTGGGTCGGCGCAGGAGGCCAGCACGGTCCTGTTCTGCCATCCCAACACCGTTCGCTACCGCCTTCGGCGGCTCGAGTCCGAGACCGGCCGGCGCATGACCCATCCCGCCGACGCGGCCGAGCTCGTCGCCGCGGCCCGCGCGTGGTCGCAACTACCGCATTCGACGACGGACCTCGGGTCTCGATGACGGCGGCGACAGGGCTGCGCCACGGCCGCCGGCTCGGCGTGGTCCTCCCCGCGGCACATCGCGAGCGGCGAGCTGGCACCCTGCTCCCATGAGCGACGAGCAATGGTTCTACTGCCTGGTGCACAAGACGGTCGAGCCCGGTGCGGGCTGCCGGGCCGCGGACCGTCTGGGGCCCTACCCGGACAAGGAGACCGCCGCGCGGGCACTCGAGATCGCGCGCGAGCGGACCGAGGCGCAGGACAAGGCCGACCGCGAGTGGAACCAGGGGAAGGGCTGACCCGGGGTCACTCCGGGGTGGTGGCCAGCTCGTCGAGGTCGTCGGGGGTCAGCCCGTAGATGCTGTCCTCGGCGAACGAGGAGTACTGCAGGTTCAGGCGCAGCCGGGTGTCCTGCGCGGCCTCCTGCAGGCGCGCGGACATCGCCGGGTCCTCCTGCTCGACGATCCACGCCGCCTGCAGCTGGAAGCCCAGCTCCTCCTCCAGCGCGACGATCACGGTGCGGATGGCGCCGATCAGGGCGGTGCGGTCGCCGCGGCCCTCGGCGGTCGCCGTCATCTGGGCGAAGGCCGCGTCGCGGGCGTCCAGGTAGCGCCGGTGCGCGATCCGTCCGCGGTGGTCGAGCCGCGCGAGCCGGGTCGCCAGGAACACGTCCATCAGGGCCTCCTCGTGATCGCCACGTGACCGTAGCGGTCCCACGGCGCCGTCGCGCGTGGCAGGGTGATCGTCGTGGTCGACGCAGATGTCGCAGGAGACGCGGGACGGGTCGTGGTGGTCACCGGCGGGAGCCGGGGGATGGGCCGGGAGATGTGCCGCGGGTTCGCGGCACAGGGCGACCGGGTGGTCGTCGCCAGCCGCAAGGCACCGGCCTGCGAGGCGCTCGCGGCGCAGCTGCGCGACGAGTTCGGCGCGACCGCGCTCGGTGTCGGCGCCCACGTGGGCCGCTGGGCGGACTGCGACGCCCTGGTCGACCGGGTCCTCGACGAGTTCGGGCGGATCGACGTGCTGGTCAACAACGCCGGGATGTCGCCGCTCTACCCCTCGCTCGACGAGGTCACCGAGGAGCTGTTCGACAAGGTCATCGCCGTCAACCTGCGTGGTGCGTTCCGGCTGGGCTCGCGCGTCGGGAAGCTGATGGCCGACGGCGACGGCGGGTCGATCGTCAACATCTCCAGCATCGCCGCCGTCGAGCCGAGCCCGGTCGAGCTGCCCTACGCCACCGCCAAGGCCGGGCTCAACGCGCTGACCGTCGGCCTGGCCCGCGCCTACGCGCCAAAGGTCCGGGTCAACACGGTCATGCCGGGGCCGTTCCGCACCGACATCGCGGAGAACTGGCCGCCGGAGGTCCTGCAGCGCTTCGAGGACGGCACGATCCCGCTGCGCCGGGTCGGCGAGGCCGACGAGATCGTCGGCGCCGTGCTGTACCTGACGGGACCGACCGCGTCGTACACCACCGGCTCCACCATCAAGATCGACGGAGGCCTCGCGTGGTCGACGTGACCGAGCTGGTCGACACCGATGCCCTCGCCTCCTGGCTGCGCACGCAGGGGATGGACGGGGAGATCACCGAGGTGACCCCGCTCGCCGGCGGGACCCAGAACGTCGTGGTGCGCGTCGTCGTCGACGGCCGCCGTCTGGTGCTGCGACGCCCACCGGCGCACCCGCGCCCGAACTCCGACCGCACGATCGCCCGGGAGATCACCGTCCTGGGCGCGCTGGCCGGCTCCGACGTGCCGCACCCGGAGCTGGTCGCCGGGTGCACCGACACCGGCGTGCTCGGCGTCGTGTTCTACCTGATGACCGACGTCGACGGGCTCAACCCGGGCGAGGCGGTCAGCCCGGAGCAGGAGGCGTCGGAGCAGCTGCGCCACGGCGGTGCCCTGGACATGGCACGGGCGGCGGCCCGGCTCGGCAGGCTCGACCCGCACGCGATCGGGCTCGGGGAGCTGCAACGCCCGGGCAGCTTCCTGGAACGTCAGGTCCCGCAGTGGACCAAGCACCTCGCGAGCTACGACGAGGTGCCCGACTACGAGTCCGGGACGCTGCCGGACGTCGACCTGGTCGCGGACTGGCTGGAGCAGCACCGACCGCCGGACGCCGCACCGGGCGTCGTGCACGGCGACCTGCACCTGAACAACGTGATGCTGCACCGCACCGAGCCCCGGGTCGCGGCCGTCATCGACTGGGAGATGTGCACCGTCGGCGACCCGCTGCTCGACCTCGGCTGGCTGATGGTCACCTGGCCCGAGGAGCCGATCGGGATGAGCGCCGGGCCGGCGCTCTCGGCGCTGGGCGGGCTGCCGACCCGCGCCGAGCTCGTCGCGGCCTATGCCGATGCCGGGGGCCGGGACACGTCCCGGATCGACTGGTACACCGCACTGGCCGGATTCAAGATGGGCATCGTCCTGGAGGGGACGCAGGCCCGCGCCGCGGCCGGCAAGGCCCCCGCCGAGATGGGGCGGAAGCTGCACGAGGCCGCGGTCGGTCTGCTGGGTCTCTCCGGCCGGATCGCCCGCGGGGAGTGGTCGATCTCCTAGCGCGGGGTCAGGCGCACCGGGATCCCCCCGACCGGGACCGGCAGCGAGGTGTTGTCCCAGCGCAGGCGGTAGCCGGGCTCGACGTCCCACCGGTAGCGGCGCAGCATCTCGTGCAGGATCGCGGTGACCTCCAGCGTCCCGAAGTGCAGCCCGATGCACTTGTGCACCCCGCCGCCGAACGGGACCCACGCGTCGCGGTCGGAGCGGTCCTCGCGGCGGTTCGGGCCGAAGCGCTCGGGGTCGAACGTGTCCGGGTCGGTCCAGCAGGAGCGGTCGTAGTGGTTCACCGCCGGCGCGACGACGACCCGGGACGCCGCCGGCACGTGGTAGCCGGCGACGCTGGTGTCCTTGACCGCGGTCCGCATGACGATCGGCACCGGGGCGTCCATCCGCAGCGCCTCGCGGATGACCAGGTCCAGGCTGGTCAGCGACCGGAGAGCGGCGACGTCCGGTGTCGCGTCGCCCGAGGATGCCGCGAGCGCGTCGGACTCGGCGCGGCAGCGCTCCTGCCACTCCGGGTTCCGGCCCAGGTGATAGGCCGCCGACGCCGCGGTGATCGTCGACGTGTCGTGCGCGGCCATCATCAGGAAGATCATGTGGTTGACGACGTCGTCGTCGGAGAACCGCTCGCCGTCGTCGGTCACGGCGTGGCACAGCGCGGAGAACAGGTCCTCGCCGTCACCGGCGCGCTTCGCCTCGAGGTTGGAGCGGAACCAGTTCTCCAGGTAGGCGCGCCCGCGCAGGCCCTTGCGCCAGCGCGTCCCGGGCAGGTCCCTGCGGACGAACGAGTTCGCCGCGCGCACGCAGTCGACGAACGCCTGGTTGACGGCCTGTGCCTCGGGCCCGCTGCGCCCGTCCATGAAGACCTTCTGCGCGACGTCCAGGGTCAGGCTCTTCAACGCCGGGTAGAGCCGCAGCTGCGAGTCCCACGTGGGGAGCACCTCGCGCACGACCGGCGTCGTCTCGGCGATGTAGGTCTCGATCCGCGGAGCGGTGAACGCCTCCTGCATGATCCGCCGGTGCGCCCGGTGCTCGTCGAAGTCGAGCAGCATCAGGCCGCGGTGGAAGAACGAGTCGATCGTCGAGCGCCAGCCCTCCTGGGAGAACGCCTTGTCGCGGTTCGTCAGCACCTCGCGGGTGGCCGCCGGGCCGGTGACGACGACCGCGCGCCCGAGGGGGCTGCGCATCCACCACAGCGGGCCCAGCTTCTCCGAGCGGGCGCGGGTGAACGTGGAGCCGAACCGGACGTAGCTCAGGGCGTGCCCGAGCAGCGGCATGCCCTCGTCGCCGGGGATCGGCCGCAGTCCCTCGGGGACCGGGGCGAACGGCCCGGGGTGACGGCCGTCGACGCCGCGGGCGAGCAGCGCCGCGTCGAACCGGTCCGGGGCGGGCACGGTGAGCACGGACGACCAGCGCTCCCGCGCGGCGCGGACGAGACCCCGGGGGCTGCGTTCGATGACGGTCACGTCCGTCACGTTAGACATCTCGGTATCGAGTGTCCAGATCGTTGACCATCGCTCCGGAATCGTCCAGGCTGGCCCGATGGTGGAGCGACGGTCGATGGTGCAGCGCAGCCGTGAGGTGCTGCGCTCGGACGCGCTCGACGTCGCCGAGGAGCTGATGGTCGCCTCCGGCCCGCGTGGGCTGTCGATGCGCGAGCTCGCGGAGCGGGTGGGGGTGAGCCGGCAGACGCTCTACAGCGAGTTCGGCGACCGCGGCGGGGTGGCCTCGGCGCTGGTCCTGCGCTGCACGGAGCGGTTCCTGTCCCGGATCGAGGCCGCGCTCGCCGCCGAGACCGACCTGCACGCCGCGTGGGTCGCCGCCGTCGGGGCCGCACTCACCGAGTCCGCCGCGAACC
Source organism: Pseudonocardia sediminis (assembly GCF_004217185.1). Lineage (NCBI taxonomy): Bacteria > Bacillati > Actinomycetota > Actinomycetes > Pseudonocardiales > Pseudonocardiaceae > Pseudonocardia > Pseudonocardia sediminis. Next base: position 2,999,713 of record NZ_SHKL01000001.1, read on the forward strand.
CGCTGACCAAGGCGTTGCTGACGGGCGAGGGCGCCGCGCCGGAGCTGTTCGGCGCCGACTCCGGCCCGATCGTCGCCGCGGCCACCGACCGCAGCGTCGCCTACCTGCGCCGGGCCTTCCCGGATCTCGACCCGTCCGCGGTGGACCTCGCGGCCGAGACCGCGACCCGCCTGACCGTCAGCCACATCGTCCTGCCCCGCCACCCGCCGGAGCAGGTGGCCGAGCAGGTCGCGACCGTGGTCGTCCGGGTCCTGCGCCCGTGATCCCCACACCGTGACCACTGCACCGTGACCACTGCACCGTGACCACTGCGCCGTGATCACCGGGCCGTCTCGACGACCCTCTTGATCGCGGAGAGGGTGGCGGGGATGCCCGAGCGCGCGTCGGCGACCCGGACCTCGATCTCGTGGTCGGCGGACTCGCCGAAGCGCTCCCCGAAGAACGCCCGGCCGGCCTCGCGGAACTCCCACGTCTCGGTGAGCCGGGTGCCCTCCCCGTCCGGGGCCATCTCGTAGCCCCAGCGGACGAGACCGCCGTTGACCTCCCAGGCGAACGCCCGGCCGGGCTCGGCCGCGACCACCTCGTTGCTGGTGCTCCACTCGCGGTCGGGCTTGCGGTTGTGCCCGGTGAAGCGGGCGCCGACGCGCGGACCGCCGTCGTCGTCCCATTCGCAGCCGATGCAGACCGGGCTCCACTCCCCGGTGCGGGCGATGTCGGACACCGTGTCGTAGACGGCCTGCGGGGTCGCCTCGATCCGGATCGAGTCGGAGAAGGTGAACCGGTTCTCGGACATGCGGTCAGCCTACGATCAGAGGATCAGTCCGTGACGCGCATGTGCCAGGCGTCGGTGACCAGCTCCGTCAGCCGCTCCACCCCCACCTTCTCCAGCCGCACCATCACCAGCGGCATGCGGTCGTAGGACGGGGTGGTGAAGAACAGATCGGGCTCGCCCAGCACCAGCGCCTGCTTCTCGGCCTCGTCGCCGACGTAGAGCACGGCGATGTCGGTGCGCAGGACCCTCGGCTTCCCGCCCACGCGCTCCGGATAGGACCAGACGATCCCGCGCCCGCCCACCTTGAAGTCGAACCCGTCGCTGTCGGCCTCCTCGACGCCGTCGAGGGACAGGGCGAGCCGTCGGACGTCCTGTGCGTCAGCCACTCCTGCGCCCGCTCCACATGGGCGCGATGCTAGGCGCTCGCGCCGTCGAGTCCTACGAGGACCGGGATCAGGCGGGCCCGGCGGCGAACGACGCGGCGTACCGGGCGGCCGCGCCGAGGGACTCGACCGGGAACCTCACGTGCCCGACCGCGACGTCCGGGCCGACCACCTCGGCGCCGCCAGCCCACGACGTGATCGCCGGGATCGTGCGAGAACCTGCACCGGTGCAGGTCTCCGCACGATCCCGGTGATCAGGCCGGTCCGACCAGGAGCACGTGCAGCGTGCGGGGGCCGTGCACGCCCTCGACGCGGTCCAGCTCGATGTCGCTGGTGGCGCTCGGTCCGCTGATCCAGGTCTGCGGGCGGGACGGGTCCAGCGCCGCGACCGCCTCTGGGACGCCGGCGACGACCTGGTCCACCCGGACCACGCAGACGTGCAGGTCGGGGACGAGGGTGGCCGCCCGCCGTCCCTGGCCCTCACCGTGGTCGAGCACGATCGTGCCGGTCTCGGCGATGCCGATCGCGGCGGTGGAGAGCACCCCGTCGCAGGTGTCGAGCTCGGCGGTGGTGACGGTCGGGCCGTCGCGGATGATCTCGACCCGGTCGTCGACGGGGACCAGGGCGTCCGGGAAGCCCGGGGGGACGAGGATCCTTCGGGTGCCCGAGGAGGCGCCGGTGACCGCGGCCAGGACGGCGTCCGCTGCGGTGAGCACGGTCGGGCGCTCGACGACGGCCCGGTAGTCGGCGACGCGCTCGGCGAACAGGTCGACCTGAGCGGGGGTGGCGGGTCCGGTCGCGGGGGCGGGACGGGTGACCGGGACGTCGGTGGCGGGGTCGGCCACCGTCACGTCGCCGAGGGCCTGCCGGGCGCGTCCCAGGATCTCCTCGCGGGCGTTCATCGGTCTCCCACCCCGTTCGTGCCGTGCCCGTTCACCCCGGGCCCGTCGCCGGTCTCGGCCCGTCCTCCGTCGGTGCGCTCCCACCAGGCCCGGAACGACTCCTCCGCCGGGACCGGGACGTCGCGCGACCCCGCCCACGCCGCGGCGGGGCCCGGCAGCGCGCCCAGCATCGGCGCTCCGCCCGGGGCGGCGTGCCCACCCAGCTTGTTGATCAGGCGGCCGCCGAGCCCGGAGACCTTCTCCGCCGCGCCGATCCGGCCGGACGAGCTCAGCGTCCAGGACGCCGCCTTCATCGCCATGTCCTGCACCGACGGCAGTCCCGGCGCCGCCTTGTGCGCGTCGACGACCTCCGCACGCAGGTGCACCAACACCTCCGGGATGTCGATCCGCACCGGGCAGACCTCGAAGCACGCCCCGCACAGGCTGGAGGCGTAGGGGAGCGAGTCGGTCTGCTTGTCGTGGCCGACCCCGCGCAGCATCGGCGTCAGGATCGCGCCGATCGGGCCCGGGTAGACCGAGCCGTAGGCGTGCCCGCCGGTGCGTTCGTAGACCGGGCACACGTTCAGGCACGCCGAGCAGCGGATACAGCGCAGCGCCTGGCGCCCGACCTCGTCGGCGAGCACGTTCGTGCGGCCGTTGTCCAGCAGCACCACGTGCACCTCCTGCGGCCCGTCGCCGGGGGTGACCCCGGACCAGGTGGAGGTGTAGGGGTTCATCCGCTCACCGGTCGAGGACCGGGGGAGCAGTTGCAGGAAGACCTCCAGGTCGTCCCAGGTCGGGAGGATCTTCTCGATGCCGACGACGGAGACGAGCACCTCGGGCAGGGTCAGGCACATCCGCCCGTTGCCCTCGGACTCGACGACGGTCAGGGTGCCGGTCTCGGCGACGGCGAAGTTCGCGCCCGACACGGCGACCTTCGCGCGCAGGAACTTCTCCCGCAGGTGGGCCCGTGCGGCGGCGGCGAGCTCGGCCGGCTCGTCGGTCAGGCCCTCGGGGGCGGCGCGGCCGGCGGTGCCCATCTCGCGCAGGAAGATCTCCCGGATCTCCGCGCGGTTGCGGTGGACCGCCGGGACCAGGATGTGGCTGGGCAGGTCGTCGCCGAGCTGGACGATCAGCTCGGCCAGGTCGGTCTCCCAGGCGTCGATCCCGGCGGCCTCGCACGCCTCGTTCAGGCCGATCTCCGCCGTCGCCATCGACTTGACCTTGACGATCTCGCGCGCGTCGTGCTGCTGCGCGATGCCGACGACGATCGCGTTGGCCTCCGCGGCGTCGCGCGCCCAGTGCACGGTCGCGCCCGCGGCCTGCAGCGACGTCTCCAGCTGCTCGAGGTAGTACGGGAGGTGGCGCAGGACCCGGTCCTTGATCGCCGCGCCGGCCAGGCGCAGCTCCTCCCAGTCGTCGACCTCGCCGACGACGCCGGCCCGCTTGGTGCGGATCGTGCCGGTGGCGTGGGCGAGGTTGCGGCGCAGCTGGGTGTCGGCCAGGGCGGCCTTCGCGGCGGTGGGGAAGGCGGGCATGCCGACGAACGTCGCCGTCATCGCGGACCTCCCTCGGTCGGCGCGCCGGACCCGACGGCCGGTTCGCGCGTCGGCGCGCTGCCGGCGGAGGTGACGCTGTGCACGACCGGCTCGGTCTGCGCGAGCACCTCGGCCAGGTGCATCACCCGCACCCCGGACCGCTGCCGCGACAGCAGCCCGCCGACGTGCATCAGGCACGAGTTGTCGCCCGCGACCAGCACCTCGGCGCCGGTGGAGCGGACGTGGCGGGCCTTGTCGTTGCCCATCGCGATACTGGTCTCCGCATTCTTCATGGCGAACGTCCCGCCGAAGCCGCAGCACTCGTCAGCACCGGGCAGCTCTTCGAGGCGGATCCCGCGCACCGCGCGCAGCAGCGACAGCGGCCGGTCGCCGACGCCGAGCATCCGCAGGGAGTGGCACGTCGGGTGGTAGGTGACGCGGTGCGGGAAGTACGCGCCGACGTCGGTCACCCCGAGCACGTCGACCAGGTACTCGGACAGCTCGTGGACCGGCGGCGCGGCCTCCACGGCATGGACCAGGCCCGGGTCACCGGAGCGCTCGGCGACGATCCGGTGCTGGTGGCGCACCGACCCGGCGCACGACCCGGACGGCGCGACGATCGCCTCGTACCCGGCGAACGCGTCGAGGTGGTTGCGCAGCAGCGGCACCGCCTCGTCGAGGTAGCCGGTGTTGACCATCGGCTGCCCGCAACAGGTCTGCGCGGACGGGAACGCGACGTCGACGCCGAGGCGTCGCAGCAGTGTCACGACGGCCTTCCCGGTGTCCGGGAACAGCGCGTCGTTGATGCACGTGACCATGAGACCGACGGTCATGGAGCCTCCGGTGGTGGGCGGTGGGCTGTCGTTCACGCCAGCGCCCCGACCCTAGACGGGGGTGCCCGCCTCAGCTCGTCGGTTCTACGGGTGTCACATCTGTCGCGCGGGTCCGCGATGGGCCAAGGTGTGCGGATGGACGCCTGGTCGGTCTGGACGAACCTCGCGACGCTGGTCGTCGTCGGGGGAGCGGTGTCGCTGGTGCTGATGCTCGTCGCCGCGACCGCCGACGGGGCACCGTCCACCCCGATGGCCCGCCGCGGGATCCCGCAGGGGCTCGGTGTGGTCGGGGTGCTGGCGTCGTTGACGGCCGGGATCGTCGTCGCGGTCGTCGACGTCGCCGACCCGCGGTGGTGGCTCGGCCCGCTGTCCTGGGGCGTCTGGATCGCGGGCGAGGTGGTGACGTTCCTGCTGATGACGCTGCTGTTCGCCGTCGACCGTCGGCTCGTGCGTTCCTAGAGCCCGGTGGCAGGGGTCAGGTGGTGGCCTCGCGGTACTGGTCGGCGAGCCACAGGTAGCCGGCGGAGTTGAGTCCGATCGCGTTGCGCTCGTCCTCGCCGAGCTCCTTGCGGACCTTCGCCGGCACGCCCGCCACCAGCGAGCCCGGCGGCACCTGCATGCCCTGGGTGATCACCGCGCCGGCCGCGACGATCGTCCCGGCGCCGACCGTCGCGCCGTTCATCACGATCGCGCCCATCCCGACCAGCACGTCGTTCTCCACCGTGCAGCCGTGCAGCACCGCCCGGTGACCGACGCTGACGCCCTCGCCGATCGAGCACGGGAACCCGGGGTCGGCGTGCACGACCGTGCCGTCCTGGATGTTGGTACGGGCACCGATCCGGATGGCGTCGAAGTCGCCGCGCAGCACGCAGGTGAACCAGATGCTGACCTGCTCGGCCAGCGTCACGTCGCCGGCCACGACCGCACCGGGGGCCACCCACGCGCCGGGGTCCACGGTCGGGCGCTTCCCGTTGATCTCGATCATCGCGCCATTCTCGGTCATGGGGTCAGCTCCCGGACCGGGGCACCGGCGCGGAACGCGGCGACGTCCTCGACGACGTCGGCGTGGTACTCCCGGTAGGACGACCACGACACGTACCCGGTGTGCGGGGCCAGCACGGTCCGCGGGGCCGTCCGCAGCGGGTGCTCGCCGGGCAGCGGCTCGGTGTCGTAGACGTCCAGGGCGGCGCCACCGATCCGGCCGGCGTAGAGCGCGTCGACGAGAGCCGCCTCGTCGACGATCGGCCCGCGCGAGGTGTTGACCAGCAGAACACCCGGCTTCATCAGCGCGAACTCGCGCGGCCCGATCGTCGCGACCGAGCGCTCCGACAGGACCAGGTGCACGCTCAGGACGTCGGCGCCGGCGAAGAACGCGTCGTGCTCGAGCGCCTCGACACCCACCTCCGCGGCCCGCTCGGCGGTGAGGTTCGTGCTCCACGCCGTGACGTGCATGCCCAGCGCGCGGGCCACCGGCACCATCGCCGCCCCCAGCTTGCCGAGTCCGACCAGGCCGAGCGTCGACCCGGACAGCACCGTGCCCAGGCCGCGCTGCCAGCCGCCGGCGCGGATCGCGGCGTCCTGCGCGGGGAGGTTGCGGGCCAGGGCCATCAGTAACGCCCAGGTGTGCTCCGTCGTCGACGCGCGCCCGGCGCCACTGCCGGTGCCGCAGACGGTGACGCCGCGCTCGCGGGCCGCGGCGACGTCGATCGAGGCGTTGCGCATCCCGGTGGTGATCAGCAGCTTCAGGTCGGGCAGGCCGTCGAGGATCGGTGCCGTGACCGGCGTCCGCTCACGCATGCAGACGACGGCGTCGAAACCCTGCAGGCGGGCGATCAGGCGGGACGGCTCGTCGACGTGGTCGGCGAAGGAGACGGCGTCGACGTCGGCGGGGAACCCGGACAGCGACAGCGCGACGTCCTGGTAGTCGTCGAGGAACGCGACACGGAAGGACACGGCTCGATCGTGCCGCATGAGACCGTGTGGATCCCGGCCGGGACTCAGTCCGCGACCGCGGCCTCGAACGCGGTCAGCGCGTCCAGGCTGAACAGCACGAACCGGACCTGCTCGACCTTCGTCCCGGATTCGCGCACGGTCTGCACGGCGATCCGGGCGGCGTCGGGCATCGGCCAGCCGTAGATGCCGGCCGAGATGGCGGGGAACGCGACCGACAGCGCGCCGAGCTCGTCGGCGACCGCCAGGGACGTCGCGTACGCCGAGGCCAGCAGGGCGGAACGGTCCTCGCGCTTCGCGTACACCGGACCGACGGTGTGGATCACCCAGCGCGCCGGGAGCCGTCCGGCGGTGGTCGCGACGGCCTGCCCGGTCGGCAGCCCGTCGGGGTAGCGGTCGCGCCGGACCGCCCGGCACTCGGCGAGGATCTCCGGCCCGCCGCCCCGGTGGATCGCGCCGTCCACCCCGCCACCGCCGAGCAGTGTCGAGTTGGCCGCGTTCACCACGGCGTCGACGGCGGCCTCGGTGATGTCGCCCCGCACGGTGACGATGTCGGTCACGTCCGCGCCTCCTCGAGTGCCGCCAGCAGCGGGATCGCCGCGATCTTGTCCCGGGTCAGGGACTCCCACAGGATCCCACCCGAGGGCCGGGTGCGCCGGTGCTCCCGGCAGTCGACGATCCGGTCCGGGGTGACGACCAGGTCGACGGGCGCGTCGTGGTCGGCGACCGGGATCTCGCCGGCGTCGCGCAGCTGCAGCTCGTGCACCGTGGTGACGACGAGCGTGTCGTCGCCGATCAGCCCGGCCTCGCGGGCGAGGGCGAACTCCAGGTCGGCGAACCCGCCGCCCTTGCCCAGGCGCGCTCCGTCGGCGCCGACGGCCACACAGCCGGTGACGACCAGGCCGACCGGCTCCAGGTCGGCGACCGCGACGCGGCGGGCCGAGCGGGTGGCGTTCTTGATCGAGACGGCGCGACGGGGCGGGTCGGCGAGGTCGTCCGGATCGAGCAGGAAGAACGGGTCCGGCTCGGCCAGCTTCGGCACCGCCATGTAGACGGTCTTGCCGTCCTCCAGCGCGTACTGCCGCACCGGCAGCTGCGCGGAGTCCGGGTTCGACTTCACCGTGCGGGCGCCGGCCCAGGCGCCGGTCTCCCGGAGTCGCCGTGCCGCGGCCTCGGCACCGGTGAAGTTGGAGATCCGGTTACGGGCGCCGGGGAACCGGGCCACCTTCGCCTCGGTCAGTGCCGTCCAGACCTCGTCGCGCAGCTCCGCCTTGCGGGCGAGGACCTCCGGATCGCCACCGGCGTCGTGGTCGTGGCGGCGGGACACGGTGTCGCTCCTGCTTCTGCGGCGGCTGCTTCTGCGGCGGCGCGGGAGGGGTTCGGGGCCGGCCGGACCGCGCCGTTGCGGACCCGGACCGGCATGACGGACGGTAGCGCGTGACGTGGCACACGACGGAACCGGTAAATAGTGACACGGTGTCCCACATCCGATCCGCCGGACCTCCACGGCGTCCGGTATGTCCGCGAGACAGTGACGCAGCGCTACCGGTCAGTGGTTGCGGAGGGCCGTGATCAGCTCGTCCTTGGACATGTCCGACCGGCCGTCGATGCCGACGCGCTGGGCCCGCTCGTAGAGCTGGTCCTTGGTCATGTCCTCGTAGTTCCCCGCTTCGCCGCCGCGCTCACCGACGGTCGAGCGGCCGTCGCGGGCCGCGGCGTTCGCGATGCGGGCGGCCTTCTCCTTCGACGCACCCTCGTCGCGGAGCGCCTCGTAGGTCTTCTCGTCCTTGATGCTGGGATCGGGCATGTGAGGGTGTACCCCGGCGTCGGATGGACCATGCGCGGCCGTTCTCACCCGTCGAGGAGCTCGGCCAGCCGGTCGAGCAGCGGCAGCTGCCCGCGCACGATCTTCTCCCGCGCCGTGTCCAGGTCGAACCACTCCGCCCGGTCGATCTCCGGGAACCGCAGTGTCCTCCCCGAGCCGCGCGGCCACTCGACCTCGACCCAGCTGCCGTCGTCGGGGCGGTCGGCGACGGCCTCGGCGCCGGTGAACCCGCTCCCGTCCAGCGCGAAGGCGGTGACGGTCTTGCGCCGCCCGGACTGGGTGACCGTGCCGAGGTCGAACGGGTCGCCGTCGGGGGGTGCGAGCCCGATCTCCTCGGTGAACTCGCGGCGCGCGGCGTCGAGCGGGGCCTCGTCCGCGTCGTGCTCGCCCTTCGGGATCGACCAGGCCGCGGCGTCCTTGCGCGCCCAGAACGGGCCGCCCATGTGCCCGAGCAGCACCTCGGGGGCGTTTCCGGGGCCGCGCCGGTAGAGCAGCAGGCCGGCGCTGGTCACGGGCGGCACGGGGCTCCTCGGGGTGAGTTCGGAAGTCGGTACGGGCGAGGATAACGACGTGCCCGTCGCTTCCCGCCTCCTCCTCGGGGAGGAGGACGAGATGTCGATCTCCGTCGCTGTGAGGACGCGCGGACGTCGCGACCGCCGATAGCGTCGGCGACAGCGATGGCGGGGGGTCAGCGCCACGGAAGGGACGCGATGACGGGCAGCGATCGGAGAGGGAGCGACGTGACGGGCACCGACGTGACGACGAGTGACACGGGAACCGGCGAGGCGCGGGGGACCGGCCGACAGGGACCGACCGGCGCCGGCGGGACGCAGCGCGACGACACGTCCGCGCAGACGCCCGCCGTCGACGCCCTGGACCCGTTCGCCACCCCGCCGCAGACATGGCGCGACGCGCTGCCCTGGGACGGCCCCGCACAGCGGGGGGACAAGGTCCTGCTGGGTCTGATCGGCGGGATCCTGCTGGTCCTGATGGCGACGATCCCGCTGCGCCCGTTCCTGCTCGCCTCGCACCCGATCGTGCTGGAGTTCGTGACCGGCAGCCTGTCGGCGATCGGCGCGGGCGCGGCGTTCGCGCGGATCGGCGAGGCACCGCTGTGGCTGGTGATCGTGGCCGGGGTCGTCGGGATGATCAAGTTCGACTGGCTGTTCTGGCTGGCCGGACGACGGTGGGGCGCCAAGGTCGTCGGCATGTTCGCCCCGGGGGAGCGAGCCCGGAAGTTCGTCGCGACGGTGCGGTCCTGGCCGGCCTGGGCGCAGCGGCTCGTGGTCGTGGCCGCGGCGCTGCCCGGGGTCCCGGCGGTCGCGGTGTTCGCCCTGGCCGGGCTCGGCCGGATGCGCCTGGGCGTGTTCCTGCTGTTCGACGCGATCGGCGCGGCCCTGATGACGGGTCTCGTCGCGGGGCTCGGCTACGGCCTCGGGCAGTCCGCCGTCGACGTGGTGCTGCTCGTGGACAAGTACGCGCTGTGGATCAGTCTCGGGCTGGTCGTCGTCGTCGCGTTCCTGTCCGGACGACGTGCGCAGGCCAAGGCCCGCGCATCCGCCTGAGGGTTCCTCCCCCTGCCGATCAGACCCGGCCCAACCGGCCCCGCAGTCCACTGGCCCGCCCGGCGGGACGGGCGATTGCAGCCCGCACCGCCGCCTCGGTCCCGATCACCCGCACCGACGTCTGTGCCCGCGTGACGGCGGTGTAGAGCAGCTCGCGGGTCATCAGCGGCGAGTCCGGCGGCGGCAGGACCACCGTGACCCGGTTGAACTGGCTGCCCTGGCTGCGGTGCACGGTCATCGCGTAGACGGTGCCGACCGCACCCAGCCGGGCGGGCTCGAAACCGGTGGGCACGCCCTCGCGGGAGAACACCGCTCGCCTGCCCCGCGGGGTCCGGACGACGACGCCGGTGTCGCCGTTGAACAGCCCGAGGTCGTAATCGTTCGCGGTGACCAGCAACGGGCGGCCCGGGTACCAGGGGCCCTCGGCGTCGTAACCCGGACGGGCGGTGGCGAGCCAGCGCTCGACCTCGACGGTCCACCGGGCGACACCGTGCGGGCCGCGGCGGTGACCGCACAGCAGACGGTGGTGGTCGAGCACACGCAGGGCCTGCTCGTCGTCACCGGCGTCCGCGGCGCCGATCAGATCGGTCCCGGCCCGGACGACGTCCTCGCGCAACGACGCGAGCCGGTCCTGGCCGACCTCGGCCGGGTCCGCGTCGACGAACGACAGCTCCGCCGACCCGGTCCGCAGCAGCTCCATCGCCCGGTCCGGGGCGTCGTCCTGCACCGCGGCGGCGAACTCGGCGATCGCACCGGCGAAGCGCCAGTTCCGAGTCAGCCGCACCACGCCGTGCCGGACCGTCTCGGGTTCTCCCGGCTCGCCGGCGCCGGTCGGCCCGGGAGCGACCGTGCCGGCCGTGCCCGGGGCCGCGACGGCCGGTGAGCCGGTGGACGGGACGCCGGTGGACGAGCCGGCGGTGGCCGTCGGGCGTCGGTCCGCGCGGAACGCACCACAGGCCAGCAACGCGGCCTGCAGCTCGGGCTCCTCCCGGCCGTCGGCGGCGGCCAGGTCGCCCAGGACCGCGCCCGCCTCGACCGATGCCAGCTGGTCGGGGTCGCCGACCAGCACCAGCCGCGCGTCCGGACGGACGGCGTCGAGCAGCCGGGCCATCATCGTCAGCGAGACCATCGACGTCTCGTCGACCACGACGACGTCGTGCGGGAGCCGGTTGCCGCGGTGGTGGCGGAACCGTCCGGACGAGCCGCGGGACCCGAGGAGCCGGTGCAGGGTGGAGGCGGCGGTGCCGCTGAGCACGGATCCCTCGTCGCCGGGCATCCGCGGAACCGCGTCGGCCACCGACTGGGTCAGACGTGCCGCGGCCTTGCCGGTCGGGGCGGCGAGGGCCACCCGCAGAGGTGGCCGCCCGGTCCGTGCCCCGTGCAGGTCGTGCAGCAGCGCGAGGAGCCGGGCGACGGTCGTCGTCTTGCCGGTACCCGGACCGCCGGCGATCACGCTGACCGGGCGCAGCGCCGCGACCGCGGCCGCGAGGCGCTGGCGCTCGGCACCGGGCTCGCCGAAGAGCCGGTCCAGCGCGGCCGACAGTCGCGCCGGGTCCACCGTGGCGACCGGCCCGGAGCGGGCCTCGAACTGGGTCCGGACCAGTTCCTCCTCCTGCCAGTACCGCTCCAGGTAGAGCAGGTCACCGACCAGGCGCAACGGGAGACCGGGCGGTGCGGCGTCGCCGTCGGCGACCAGGGGGCTCGCCACGCACTCCGCCCGCCACGTCACCGGGTCGGGCCACGGCAGGCCGGACACGTCGACCGCGACCTCGCCCTCGGCCGCCGCGGTGTCACGGACGCCTGCGAGGTCGACACAGACCGACCCGTTGCGGATCGCCCGCACGGCGAGCGCGGCGGCCAGCACGACCGCCTCCGGTTCGGCGTCCCCGGACGCTGCGCCGACACCGCCGGCGCCGCCCGCTGCCGCGTCGCCGGTCGGCCCGCTGCCGCCCGCTCCGCTGCCGGCTGCTCCGCCGTTCACGCACCTGGCCACTACACCGGTGGGGTCACCGCGCCCGCCGAGGCGCGCCAGCCGCCGGGCCACGTGCACGTCTCCGGGAGCGAGGACGTCGGCGGAGTTGAAGGCGGCCAGGACCCCGGTGGCGGTACGGGCGGCGCGCGCGCCGTAGGGGTCGCGCTCCGGAGCCGTGGTGCCGCCGGCACCCGGGCCGGTCACGGTCGTCGGGCTCGTCTCCGGCGCCGCGGCGGTGCCCGGTGGTGTGGTGGTCACGACGTCCCTCCGTCCAGCAGGTCCGACAGATCGGTCACCAGCGCCGCGGGCGGACGCCACGCGAACACGCCGCACGGGGCGGCCAGCGGCCCGTCCCCGGTGACCGGGGTGCCGGGCCCGCACATGCCGCGCAGGAACAGGTAGCCGACACCGCCGAGGTGCTCCTCCGCGCTGTATCCGGGCACCCGCCAGCGCAGGTAGCGGTGCAGCGCGACCGCGTAGAGCAGCGACTGCAGCGGGTAGTGCGCCTCGATCATCGCCGTCGTCAGGGCGGGGAAGGTGTAGTGCGCGGCGGTCAGCGGCTCCCGCCCGGCCGGTCCGTGCGGGCCCAGCCAGTTCGTCTTGTAGTCGACGATCAGGAAGCGCCCGTCGACGCGCAGCACCGAGTCGATGCTGCCGGTGAGGTAGCCGCGCAGCGGCTGGCCGGCCAGGTCGGGGGCGTCGAGGTGGTCGGCGTAGCCGTGCAGCGGGTCGCCGGGGCCGAGGTGGCGCCGGATCGCCGCGGCGAGCCCGGCCAGCGTGAGCCGCCCGGCCGGGGTGTCCCCGCCGCACAGCGGCAGCTCGAAGTCGAGCTCGGAGAGCCGGTCGTGCGGGGCGACGTCGGCCAGCGACCGGCCGCCGGCCAACGGGCCCAGGGGAGTGCGCAGGACCGGGAGGAGGGCGTCCGCGAGCTCCTCGGGATCCACGTCGGCGGGCTGTCGTCGCAGCTCCGTCGTGGTGCGGGTGACCAGCTCGGCGCGCAGGGCGCCGTCGTCGGCCGCGGTCGTCGTGTCGACGTGCTCGAGCACCGCGTGCACGAGCGTGCCGAACCCGGCCCCGAGTGGCAGGTCCGCCATCGGCGACGGCACGGCCGCCGGATCCGGCCCTGCGGCCGTCCCCGACGTACCCGGGACGGCCGTCCCGGCCGCGGACCCGGCGGCGTCGGGCTCGTCGACGATGCCCTCCCGCTCGGGTTCGCTCAGCACCCCGGGCGCCGGGGTGGGGTCCGGCTCGTCGGCGCCGGTCATGGCGGCCAGGTGGGCCCCGTGTGCGGCGTGCGCCTGCGCGGTGAGGGCGGTGTAGGACGTACGCCGCCACGCGGTGTCCAGGGTCCGGCGGAACACCGCGGCCTCCGGCGCGGCCCCGGGCGCCTCGGCGGGCGCGGACACGGGGTCGCGGTCGCTGAGCGTCTCCACGACCACCCCGTACGGGCCGAGGTTCTCGCGGAGGAACGCCAGGGCGTTCGCGTCACCGGGCACCGACACCGCGGCCGCGGGCTCCCGGCCCGGACCGGGACGTCCGACGATCATCCGGTGCAGCGACGACGTCGCCGCCGTCGTCGCCGGGACCCACCAGGCGACGATCTGGCTGCAGGCCCGGGTCAGGGCGACGTAGAGCAGGCGCAGGTCCTCGCCGGCCTCCTCGGCCTGGTGCTTGGCGATCCGCTCCTGCCGGTCCGGTCCGGTGGAGTCACCGACGTCGAGCAGCCGCCGTTCGCCCGCGGAACCGGGAGCGGTGTCGTGGTAGAGCAGTACGTCCGGGGCGTCGGGAACCCACCTGTCCCAGGCGAAGGGCAGGTAGACCACCGGGAACTCCAGCCCCTTGGACCGGTGTACGGTGACGATCTGCACCGCGTCCGCGTCGGACTCCAGACGCCGGCTCCGCTCCGCCGAGGTGTCGCGGTGCGCCTCGCCGATCCGGTGCCGCAGCCACTCGGTGAGCGCGGTCGGCCCGAGGTGGCGTTCCAGCGCCGCCGAGTGCAGCGCCTGACCGACGTGCCGCACGTCGGTGAGGTCGCGCTCGCCGTCCGGGCGCGAGAGCAGCCGCTCGGTCGGGCCGTACCGGGCGAACACCGCCTCCTGCATCGCCGCGACGCCGCGTTCGGCCAGCACGGTGTGCCAGATCCGCAGGTTAGCACCGAGCGCGTCGACGAGCCGGTCGGACTCCGGCCCGCACAGCTGCTCCACGGTGTGCCCGACGAACCGGGTCAGCGCCGCCGCCCGCAGCCGCAACGACCGCTGCGGCTGCTCGACGGCCTCGAGCAGGGTCAGCCAGTCCTGTGCGGCCGGGGTGGTGAACACGCTGGTGCTGCCGGTGAGCACGGCCGGCACCCCGGCCGCGGCGCACGCGTCGCGGATCAGGACGCCCTGGGCGTTGGTGCGCACGAGGACCGCGACCTGCCCGGGCCGCAGCGGGGCGCCCTCGTAGGTCGCCGAGCCGTCGAGCAGCCGGGACAGGTCGACGGCGGCGTCGCGCGCGACCACCTCCCGCGCGGCGGGGGCGCGGCCGAGCTTGCGGCCGGTGAGGTCGAGCCGGTCCCGGTCGACCAGGCGCAGCCGCAACGGCGCGTCCTGCCCGGTGCGGGACAGCCGCCGTCCGGTGTGGTGCGCCTCGACCGGGTGCACGACGATCTCCGGGTCGCCGAGGGCGGCCCCGTCGAACACGCCCTCCAGCGCGCGGAGCAGGTCGGCGTCGCTGCGCCGGTTCGTCTCCAGGGTCTGCCGGTCCGAGGCGGCCTTCGCCGCGTCGAGATAGCTGTGCACGTCGGCGCCGCGGAAGGCGTAGATGGCCTGCTTCGGGTCGCCGATGAGCACCAGCGCCCGGGCCGGGTCGTCACCGTCGGCCGCAGCGGTGTCGGGGTCGTCGTGGAACGCGCGACGCAGGATCTCCCACTGCAGCGGGTCGGTGTCCTGGAACTCGTCGACCAGCACCACCGAGAACCGCGACCGCAGCCGATCGCGGGCGGCGGGCCCGCGGTCCGGGTCGCGCAGCGCCGCGGCCAGGCGGGAGAGCATGTCGTCGTAGCTGTAGACGCGCAGCCGGCGTTTGCGCAGGTCCACCTCGCGGCGCACGGCGACCGCGAACCCGTACCGGACTGCGGCGGGCGAGGTCGGGTCGGCGTCGCGGGGTTCGAGCTCGGCCTGCGGGTCGGCGACCGCGCGCCGGGCCAGGCTCAGCGCCTCGGCCCGCTTGAACATCGGCCGCCCGGCCGAGGCGGAGGCGTACTTGCGGACGTAGAAGTCGTCGACGACCTCGGTGACGATGTCGTCGACGTGCTCGACGAACTCGGCGTCCGGGTCGTTGTCGGCGGCCACGCCGAGCCCGGCCAGCATCTGCTGGCAGAACTGGTGGGTGGTGGCGATGGTGGCCGCGTCGAACGCCGCGGACGCCGTCGCCAGCCGCTCGCGACGCTGCTCGACGACCGCCCGGTCGCCCTCGGCCAGCAGCGCGAGGACCTTGTCCGAGCCGTCCGGGGCGATCCCGGTCGCCAGTACCGCGGCGAGACCCCGCTCGGTGCCGACCAGCCGTTCCCGGACGCGTTCGCGTAGCTCCTGGGTGGCGTCGCGGCCGAACGTGACCAGCATCAACCGGTCCAGGCCGGCCACGCCCTCGGCCACGTAGCGGGTGGCCAGGGCGGCGATCGTGTAGGTCTTGCCGGTGCCGGCGCTGGCCTCCAGGACGGTGGTCCCGGACGGCAGCGGCCCGTCGACGGTGAACGTGGGGGCGTTGAGCAGCGCGGTCACGGCGCGTCCTGCCTCTCGTGCTCGAGCAGCGGGGCCCACAGCCGGGCGGCGAGCATGCCGAAGCGGGTCGGTTCGGCCCCGGCGCCGGGCTCGTCGCGCAGGATCAGCGGTGCCTTCGGACCCCGGACGAACACGTGCGCGGCGTCCGAGCTCTCGAACTTCGACCACTCCGCCTCCGCGGTGGCCAGCGCGTTCGCGACGACGACGCCCTTCGACCGGGCACGCGCGTAGGCCGCCGAGGCATCGGTCGGCAGCGGTAGCGGCTCGCGCAGGCCCTCGGCGCGCAGGGCGACGAGGTCGGCGAGCAGTCCGCGGGCGCGGCCCGGGTCGACCGGGCCGAGCGTCGACCGGGCGACACCACCGGTCCCGCGCCCGACCGTCACCGCCGTCCACCGGCGGTCCGGGTGCGCGGCGGTGAGCGCGACCAGCTGCGCCCAGGCCCGGAGGCGGTGCTTGGCCTTGAGCCGGGAGTACTCGACCCGGACGACGGTGTCGCCGTGGATCCCGGGCACCGTCCCGGACACCTCGACCCCGTCCAGGGCCGTGCCGTCGAGCGACGTCCCGCTCAGCGACACCAGCAGGTCCTGCGATCCGGGCTCCCCGGTCCGCACGGCGACGGCCGCGGCGACCAGCGGCTCCACGTTCTGCCCGACCTCGGACAGCACACGGGAGCCGATCCCGCCGGGCGGCAGGTCACCGCGCAGCGTCTCGGCCCGGGCCGCGGTCTGCGGCGGGGCTCCGGCGATCCGGTCGGCGAGCAGCCGGTCGCCGATCTTCCAGGTGTCCAGGCCGTCCAGCTCGACGGGCAGCGCGTCGTCGGGCTCGGCGTTCTCCTGCGGCGGCAGCACCCGGACGCGCTGGCGCAGGAACGCCCGCACCGGGTGCTCGACGAAGGTCACCAGGTCGTCCAGCTCGACGGTGCTCCCGAGGTCGGCGCGCTCCAGCGGCTCGGCCGGGAACAGCGGCACCGGTGCGCGGTCCCCGGCGGCGGCCTCGGCCCCGCGCAGAGCGGCGCGGTCGAAGCTGAACGGGCCGGATGTGAGCAGCGTGCCCGCAACGAAGTTGCGCCGGTCGAACGGCTGCAACGGGTGCCGTGCCCGCAGCGCCTCCGACGCCGGGAGCTCGGTCCCGTCGGAGGTGACGGTCCCGGTCCGGACGCACGCGTCGACGGCGTCGAAGAGCTCCCCGATCGGCACCGACGGCGGCCGCTCGGCCCCGGAGCGCTCGTCGGCGCCCGAGCACACCACCACCAGGTGCTCGGTGGCCGAGCCGATCGCATCGAGCAACAGCTGGCGGTCCTCGCCGCGCGGGTCCCGCTCGCCGACGACCGGGTCGCGGGCCAGCACGTCGTCACCGTCCGGGGCGCCCGCGCGGGGGAACACGCCGTCGTCGCACCCCAGCAGGCAGACGACTTTGTGCGGCACCGCGCGCATCGGCACCAGCGTCGCGACCGTCAGCGTCCCCGTCCGGAAGTTCGCCCGGCTCGGGCGCCCGCGCAGGCGCTCGGCGAGCAGGCCGCGGACGTCGGTGAGGTCCAGGTCGACGGTCCCGGCCTGCGGCCCCGCGGAGTGCAGCACGTCGGAGAGCTCGGACCGCGCCTGCGCGGCCTGCCAGTCGTCGGACGGCGCGGTGTCGGTGAGCGCGGAGAGGCCTTCGGTCAGCGCGTCGATCCAGCCCGACAGCGGCTGCGGCCCGCTCAGCGCGTCGAGCGTGGTGCCGAGCCGGTCGACGATCTCGGCGAGCCGACCGACCAGGTCGACGTCGGAGGAGTCCACCTCGTCCAGCGGGAGCGCGGACCCCAGCCAGGCGGGGGCTCCGGGCGTCTCGGCCATCGTCACCCCGACCAGCATCCGGTCCAGCCCGGATCGCCAGGTGTTCTGCTCGACGCCGTCGAGCTTGTAGGGCCGGCGGTGCTCGGCGTCGAGCCCCCAGCGCACCCCGGCCGCGGTGACCAGCTCGGAGATGCGCTCCAGGGCGTCGTCGTCGAGCCGGAAGCGGCGCCGGACCGGTCCGGACGCGATCAGGTCCAGCACCTGGGAGGCGCTCAGCCGCGACCCGGCCAGCTCCAGCAGCGTCGAGACCGTTCCCAGCAGCGGGTTCGCCTGGCGCAGCGCACGGTCGGCGAGCCGGACCCGCAGCAGGTGTCCCGGGTGGAGCTCGTCGCGCGAGGGCCCGGACTGCGGGTCGCCCACGCCGCCCGCCACCGGGTCCGGCGCGAGCCCGAACGACGCCGTGATCAGCGGGGCGAACACCTCGATGTCCGGGCACATCACCACGATGTCGCGGGGCTCCAGCTCCGGGTCGGCCGCGAGCAGTCCGAGCAGGGCCTCGCGCAGCACCTCGACCTGCCGGTCCGGGCCGTGGCAGGAGTGCAGCACGACGCTGCGGTCGGCCCCGTCGAGCAGCGGCCGGTCGGCGGGCGGCACGGGCGGGGAGTCGTCGCGCAGCGCGTCCTGCAGCCGGCGCAGCAGTGTCGGCGCGGCCGGCGGCGGTTCGCCGGACGGGTGGTGGGTGTCGCGCACCCCCGGACCGGCGGCGGGCAGCCGCAGCGCCAGCTCGCGGACGTCCCGGCCGAGCGAGCGCAGCAACGGGTTGCGCACCAGCGCGGCGCTGTCATCGAGGGCACGGGCCGGCGGTTCGCTGTGGCGGTCGGCGCGCACGGCGTCCCACATGACGGGGGAGGGGTGCGGCAGCCAGAGGTGGACGTCACGGTGCGCCGAGAGCGCCTCCAGGACCGCCAGGTGCTCGGCGGCGAGCCGGGTCGGCCCGAACAGCGACAGCCGGGCCGGGACCGGGCCGGGGTCGGCGCCGTCGCGCAGCGCGGTGACCGCGGCGTCGAGCCGTTCCGCCGGACCCGGGACGCCCAGACCCGAGCGCAGCCGCCGCCACAGCTCGGGCTGCCAGGCGAGGTCGGCCGGGCCACGGTCGTGGCCCTCCTGCCAGGCCCGCAGCAGCGACGGGCGGTGGGTGGCGTAGCTGCCGAACAGCCCGGCGAGCGCGCGGGCCAGGGCGTAGCGACGGCCGTGCCCTCCGCGTTCCAGATGCGCGGCCAGGCCGGTGAACCGCCCGTCACCGGAGGCGACGGCGGTGTCGATCAGCTCCAGCAGTGGCCAGACCGCCCGTCCCGGAGCCCACGGGTCCTGCTCCGGGTCGGTCCCGGTGACGGTGTCGACGACCTCGCCGAGCAGTCCCGCCGGGGCCGGGAACAGCACGTTCGCACACACCCCGCCGGACCCGGAGCCCGCGCCGAGCCGGTGCGAGAGCCGCTGGGCGAGCCAGCGCTCCACGCCGCGCTCGGGAACGGCCACCACCTCGGCGGCGAACGGGTCCTCGGCGGGCCCGGACAGCACGGCGGCCAGCGCGTCCACGAGGGTGTCCGCGCGCTCGGCCCGATGCAGTTCCAGCACGACCCGCACGCTATCGGCGCCCCCCGACAGAACCGGGGCGCCCCGCCCGCTCCCGGCCACCGGCCGGTGTGCTCAGGGAGCTTTCGTGCCGCGCCGCCGCACGAAAGGGCCGTGAGTACTACCAGGAGCCGGGGACGTAGTCCTTGAGGAACACCCCGTGCAGGTCCTCGCCCGCCTCGCCGGCGACGATCGGGTGGTAGACCCGCGCGGCGCCGTCGGAGAGGTCGAGCGGGGCGTGGAAGCCCTCCTGCGCCAGGCGCAGCTTCATCGCGTGCGGGCGCTCGTCGGTGATCCAGCCGGTGTCCACGGCGGTCATCAGGATCGCGTCGGCGTCGAACATCTCCTGCGAGCTGGTGCGGGTGAGCATGTTCAGCGCGGCCTTGGACATGTTCGTGTGCGGGTGCCCCGGGCCCTTGTAGCCGCGGCCGAACACGCCCTCCATCGCGGACACGTTCACCACGTACTTGCGCCGCGCCGTCGACGCCGCCATCGCCGTGCGCAGGCGGCTGATCAGGATGAACGGCGCCGTCTGGTTGCACAGCTGCACCTCGAGCAGCTCGAGCGGGTCCACGTGCTCGACGTGGTCGACCCAGCTGTTCGCGACGGCGGTGTCGGGCAGCAGCCCGCCCGCGTCGACGGCGGTGCCCGCGGCGATCCGCTCCGGCGACGCGCTCCGGGCCGTCGTGGCCAGCGACGCGAGGTCGGCCGCGTCGGCGGCGTCCAGCACCCCGGTCAGCGCCGCCGGGTGCAGGCGCGCAGCGGCGGAGAACGTGACCATCTCCGGCAGCGGCCCGGACGGCAGTGGAGCCCGCTCGGCCTCGTCGAGGGCGGAGTACGAGCCGGGGGAGCGGCGCACGGTCTGGGCGGCGTTGTTGACCAGGATGTCCAGCGGCCCCTGCGCCGCGACGTCCTCGGCGAGCGCCACCACCTGCCCGGGGTCGCGCAGGTCCACCCCGAGGATGCGCAGGCGGTGCAGCCAGTCGGCGCTGTCCGGCAGGGACGCGAACCGGCGTGCCGCGTCGCGCGGGAAGCGGGTGGTGATCGTGGTGTGCGCGCCGTCGCGCAGCAGCCGCAGCGCGATGTACATGCCGATCTTGGCGCGGCCGCCGGTGAGCAGCGCGCGCCTGCCGGTCAGGTCGGTGCGGGCGTCGCGGTGGCGGTGGTTCGTCGCGGCGCAGCTCGGGCAGAGCTGGTGGTAGAACGCGTCGACGACGGTGAAGCGCTGCTTGCAGACGTAGCAGCCGCGGGCGACGCGCAGGACCCCGGCGGTCGCGCCGGGCGCGGTCGACACCAGGGGGATCCCGGCGGTCTCGTCGTCGATCCGGCCGGTCGCCCCGGTCGCCGTCGCCGCGGTGACGGCGGCGTCGTTCTCGACGATCTCGCGGCGCTTGTCGGCGCGGCGGCGCAGCTTGAGCGACTTCCAGATCCCGGCCGTGGCCCGGCGCACCGCGACCGCGTCCGGGTGCTCGGTCGGCAGCGTGTCCACCTGGGCCAGCACGCGTAGGCAGGTCTGCAGGTCCTCGGGGTCGATCCCGGAGAGCGGGCTCGCGGCGGGCCGGGTCGACGGCTCGGTGGCGGTCACCGTGCGCTCCTGAGGGGTCTGGTCAGAAAGGACCCGTCGAGTGTACGGGGGCGCTCAGGCCGCCAGACCGACCCCGACCTCGTCGGCCAGCTCGCCGAGCACGGCGATGTTCAGCTCGAACGCGTGCACCGCCTCGGCGGCGACGCGGGCGCGGGCGACCTCGTCCCACGGCGCGGCGTCGAGCAGCGCGCGGTAGCGGACGCGGAACTTCGACGGGCTGCCCAGCGTCGCGAAGTCGTAGAACAGCGCGCCGGGACCGGTGATGCCGTAGGTGCGGTCCAGCAGCTTCCCGACCATCTGCCCACCGGCCAGGTCGCCGAGGTAGCGGGTGTAGTGGTGGGCCACGAACAGCTGCGGGTCTCCGGCGGCCGTGCGCAACCGATCCACGTAGGCGTGCGTCGCGGGCAGGATCCGCGGGATGCCGCTGTCGAGCGCGTCGAGGTCGGCGTGCAGGCCGGGCAGGCGTCGCAGCTCGTCGATCACGAACGGGCCGGCCACCGGGTCGTCGGCCAGGGCGTCCGAGGCGGCCTCCAGGGCGCCGTAGATCGCGCCGTACTGCTCGGCGAGGAGCGTGTAGCCGTCGAGCGGGAGGTGCCCGCCCAGCAGGGCGGCCATGTAGGTCGAATGATGCGCCCGCTCGTGGACGTCCATCGTGGCCTGGCGCAGGCTGGTCGACAGCGGAACGGTCCCGGTACCCGTCACGTGAGCTCCCTCGCCGATCGTTCTGACACGGTGTCAGATCGAGGCTAGGGCACCCTCGTCGGTAAGGCTAGCCTTTACCGGGCTCCGTGGACACCATCCGGCGCACGATCCCGACCGCGGACTCGATCGATGCCGGCAGCTCGTCGGCAGGCACATCCACGATCTGGCGGGCCGAGAGCGCCGAGGCCACCATCGCGACCAGGACGTCCGGATCCCGACCGGCCATCTTACCGGCGGCGATACCGTCGGCGACGATCGCGGTCAGGCGTCCGGTGATCGGGTCGGCGTGCGCGGCGATCCGCCGGTAGGCCGACGGGTCCAGCGCCCCGGCCAGGGCCTGCCCGGGCGGCAGGTGGAACTCGGCGAGGCGCTGCAGCTGCATCCGGGCGAACACGGCCAGGCGCTCGGTGGGTGACCCGGCGGCCTGCAGCCCGGCGTCGAGGTCGGTGACGTAGCGCTCCGCCTCGTGCTCGACGAACGCGACCAGCAGCGACTGGCGGTCCGGGAAGTGGTTGTAGATCGACGAGCGCCCGACGCCGGCGTCGGCGGCGATCCCGGACAGCGTCACGGAGGCGAAGCCGCGTTCGTAGAGCTGTTCGCGCAGGGCGGCGAAGACCCGCGCGCGCACCTCACCGCGGTGGGCGACGAGCGAACCACCGATCACCTTCGGCACGGGTGCACCTCCTCGTCGTCGCGGGTGGACGCCCAGATTAGCGCCGTGGCGCGACGACGAGGAGCCGTGCGGTTGGAGCGGTCAGAGCTTCTCGAGCACCGACTCCACGCCGCTGACGGTCACGTTCGTCGGGACGTCCTCGACACCGATCTCCGTGACGACGCCGTCCTTGATGATCGCGGCGTAGCGCTGCGAGCGGGTGCCCAGGCCGAAGCCGGAACCGTCGAGCTCCAGGCCGGCGGCCTTGGCGAAGTCGGCGTTGCCGTCGGCGAGCATCAGGACCGTGTCACCGGTCTCGCGGGCCTCGCCCCAGGCGTTCATGACGAACGCGTCGTTGACGGCGATGCAGGCGACGGTGTCGACGCCCTTGGCCTTGAGGTCGTCGGCGCGCAGCACGTAGCCGGGCAGGTGGTTGTCCGAGCATGCCGGGGTGAAGGCTCCGGGCACGCCGAACAGCACGACGGTGCCGCTGCCGAGCACCGAGCTGCTCTGGACGGGCGTCGGGCCGTCCGCGGTCATGGTCATGAGGGTGACGTCGGGGATGGTGTCACCGGCGGAGAGGGCCACGTGAGCTCCTGGTTCGGGAGGTACCTCGGGTGGATGAAGATCTGCGCGGAGCGTAGACCCCGTTCGGCCGTACCGCGCCCCTCGCCCCGGTCCACAGGGGAGCATCTGCCCGCCCCCGGCACCGGCGAACGGCCGATCGACCTGCACCGCATCGAGTGCCACCATCGGTCTTCCCACGACGCGGAGGCGGCCCATGGCGACCTACCGGTACCGCTGCGAGACCGACGGCCCGCGTGACGTGGTCCGCCCGATCGGCACCGCCGAGGGCACACTGGACTGCCCGGAGTGCGGCGTCGCGATGCCGCGGGTGTTCGCGGTACCGATGCTCGCTCTCGGCTCCTCCTCGGCGCGGTCGCTGATCGAGCGCACCGAACGCTCCCGGGAACGTCCGGACGTCGTGTCCGCACCTCCTCCCGCGGCGCGTCGGGGACCCGCTCCGTCGACGAACCCGGCGTGGTCGCGCCTGCCCCGCCCCTGAACCGCACGTCCGCACCCCGCTCCGCCGAGAAGGAAGGACACACCGTCGTGCCCGAGCTCGTGTTCCCCCTGGACTCCACGAAGACCTTCACCGACCAGCGGATCGTCGGTCACAACCGATGGCATCCGGACGTCCCGGCCCAGGTGCACGTCAAGCCGGGCGACTCGTTCCGGGTGCACTGCCGGGAGTGGTTCGACGGCGCCATCCACAACGACGACTCCGCCGAGGACATCCTCAACGCCCCGCTGAACGGCGTGCACGTGCTGTCCGGGCCGATCGCCGTCGAGGGCGTGAAGCCCGGTGACCTGCTGGTCGTCGACATCCTCGACGTCGGCCCGATCCCGCAGGAGGACTCCGGCCCACTGGCCGGGCAGGGCTGGGGCTACACCGGGGTGTTCGCGACCGAGAACGGCGGCGGGTTCCTGACCGAGCAGTTCCCGGACGCCTACAAGGTGATCTGGGACTTCACCGGCGGCACCGCGACGTCGCGGCACGTGCCGGGGGTGTCGTTCACCGGGATCGTGCATCCCGGACTGATGGGCACCGCGCCGTCGGCCGACCTGCTCAGCCGCTGGAACGCCCGCGAGCAGGCGCTGATCGACACCGACCCGCAACGGGTCCCGCCGCTCGCCCTACCCCCGCTGGCCGACTCCGCGATCCTCGGGTCGCTGACCGGCGCCGACTTCGACCGGGCCGCGGCGGAGGCCGCCCGCACCGCCCCGCCGCGGGAGAACGGCGGCAACCAGGACATCAAGAACCTGACGAAGGGGACCCGGATCTTCTACCCCGTCTTCGTCGACGGGGCGAACCTCTCGGTCGGCGACCTGCACTTCTCCCAGGGCGACGGCGAGATCACCTTCTGCGGCGCGATCGAGATGGGCGGGTTCATCGACCTGCACGTCGACGTCATCCGCGGCGGGATGGACACCTACGGCGTCGGTGAGAACGCGATCTTCATGCCGGGCAACACCGACCCGCAGTACAGCCAGTGGCTCGCGTTCTCCGGCACGTCGGTGACCCTGGACGGTGAGCAGCGCTACCTCGACTCGCACCTGTCCTACCAGCGCGCCTGCCTGCACGCGATCGACTACCTGACCGCGTTCGGCTACAGCCCGATCCAGGCGTACATGATCCTGGGCGCCGCCCCGATCGAGGGCCGACTCTCCGGCGTCGTCGACATCCCGAACAGCTGCTCCACGGTCTACATCCCCACCGCGATCTTCGACTTCGACGTCCGCCCCGGCCCGAACGGCCCGCACAAGATCGACCCCGGCCAGGGCGTCCCGAAGGCGAGCTTCTGACCTATCTCGCACCGGAAACCGTGGCCTCGCACGCGATACGTCACGTGCGAGGCCACGGTTTCGCGTGCGACGACCGATATGCGACCGCGAACGAGACCGGAGGATCGGGCACGGGTGCGCCGGGGCGGGTGGTGGGGTGCCGGGCATGCGGGACGGGATGCGGTGGCGGGGCGTGGCGACGCGGGCCGAGTTGCTCGCGGCAGGCTGGACCGAGGACGAGCTGCGGCGGATGTGCCGGCGGGGCGAGATCCGCCGGATCGGTCACGGGGCCTACCTGGCCGTCGACGATGCGGCGCCGGACGGATCCGACGCCGGCGATCACTGGGCCCGACTCGAGACCGAGCACCGGTTGCGGGCCGCGGCCGCGGTACGCCGCGCGGACCCCGGGGTGGTGGTCAGCCACGTCTCGGCTGCCCTCGTCCACGGCCTCCCGTGCTGGGGCCTGCCGCTGGACCGTGCGCATCTGACCCGGGACCGCCGCTCGGGTGCTCGCCGGACCGGCACGGTCCACCTGCACGTCGCTCCTCTGCCTGCACAGGACGTGGAGGACGTCTCGGCCGACCGCGACACAGGTGCGCGCCGAGCGGGGGAGGACTCCGCTCGTGGTGAGCAGGACACGGTCGCCGTCACCACACCGGCCCGCACCGTCGTCGACATCGCCCGCTCCGCCGGGTTCGTCCAGGCCGTCGTCGTCGCCGACGCCGCGTTGCGTCGTCCCGACCGGGACCGGCCGCCGCTGGTGACCCGGGCCGAACTGTCCGCCGCCCTCGACGCGGCGGCCGGACGTCCCGGCACTGCGGCCGCCCGCCGGGTGATGGCGTTCGCCGACGGGCGCAGTGGCAGCGTCGGTGAGTCCCGCAGCCGGGTCGCTCTCGCCGCAGCCGGTCTTCCCGCGCCGGAGCTCCAGTGGGAGGTGGCCGGACCGTCCGGCCTGGTCCTGGCCACCGTGGACTTCGCCTGGCCGGAGCATCGGGTGGTCGCCGAGTTCGACGGCCGGATCAAGTACGGCCGCCTCGTGCGTCGTGGCGAGCGCTCCGGCGACGCCGTGTTCCGCGAGAAGCAGCGCGAGGACACGATCCGGACCGAGCACTACACGGTCGTCCGGTGGACCTGGCAGGACCTTCCCGACCTCACCTGGCCGGCCAACCGCATAGCACACCTCCTAGGCCTCTGAGGTCGCACAGGAAACGGTGCCCTCGCACGCGACAAGTCACGTGCGAGGGCACCGTTTCGGCTGCGAGAGCGGTCAGTGGCAGGTGCCGGGGGACGGCGGGATGTCCAGGGCGGGGTTTCTGTCGAAGAAGCCGACCGGTTTCAGGGTGAAGCCGGTGTAGTCGACGGGCATGATCGGCCAGTCCTCCGGGCGGGGGAAGTGAGTGGTGCCGAAGGTGTGCCAGAGGACGATGTCCTCGCCGTCGACCGGGCGGTCGGCCTGCGTCCAGGCCGGGAGGCCGGCGCCGGCGTTCTGGTTGACGAAGTCACCGGCCGGGTAGCGCTGCGCCGGGTCGTAGGCCGTCACCCACAGGGTGTTCCGCGCGAAGGCGGCGCGGGCGGCGATCGACGACGCGTCGTCGGCCAGCAGGGTCGCCTTGCCCTCCGGGTGCAGCGCGTACGCGACGTCCTGGCCCAGCGCGTTCTGCTTGTCCGGGTTGACGATGTGCCAGGTCCGGACCGCGCCCTGGTTGCTCGCCCGCTGTGCGTCGGACTCGCTCCGCAGGCGCGTGCGGGACTGGCGGAACGCGTTGCCGTAGGGGTTGCCCTCGCCCATCGGCATCCGCTGCGCCTCGACCTCCTCGACGGCGTTGCGCGGGCCGTCGACGGTCATGTCCAGCCGTGCCGAGAACAGGTGCTGGTGGTACGGCGCGCCGAGGCCGGGCGCGACCTCGGACGAGTGCGGGTTCCCGCCCTCGGGGTAGGCGGCGGTGAACACGATGCCGGTCGCCTTCACCTCGAGCTGGATCGTGCCGTCGAGGTAGAGGTACCAGTAGAAGCCGTAGTCGTAGTTGCCGATCGGGGTGAAGAACGAGATCACCAGACGGCGCTGGCGACGCACCTCGCGGGAGCCGGTGAAGATGTCGGAGTGCTTCCAGAGGACGCCGTAGTCCTCCTCGTGCATGCAGATCGCGTTGGAGATCGTCTTCGGGTTGCCGAGGTCGTCGGCGATGGTGGCATCGACGTAGTGGATGTCGCCGAGGCAATCGCAGCCCAGCTGCAGCGAGTCGGCGTAGCGGGCGAACATGTACTCGCCGCAGTCGAAGTAGTTCTGCCAGAACCGCACCGGCGCCGGGTCGGCGTAGGGGACGACCATCTCGGCCACCGACGCGCGGTAGCAGATCGGACGGTCGTCGAACGCGATCTGGTGCAGGGTCAGGCCCTCGCGCTCGTTGAACCCGATCCGCAGGTCCCACTTGCCCCAGCGCACGTGCCCGTCGTCGACGGTGAACGAACGACCCTCCGGCTGCGTGATCTCGATCGGCTTCAACGAGGTCATGTGCTCGCCCTGCACG
This sequence comes from Pseudonocardia sediminis, assembly GCF_004217185.1. Taxonomy (NCBI): domain Bacteria; kingdom Bacillati; phylum Actinomycetota; class Actinomycetes; order Pseudonocardiales; family Pseudonocardiaceae; genus Pseudonocardia; species Pseudonocardia sediminis. The sequence continues at coordinate 3,026,410 of NZ_SHKL01000001.1, forward strand.
GAGGGGTCGTCGAAGTTCCCGCTGGTCGCGGGCACCGGGACGATACCGGTGTCGATCACGCGGTCGACGCTGCGCGCGGTGAGGTCGACGTAGGCGACGAGCCCGTCGATCGGGTGGGCCCACGCGTGATCCTTCTCGTGGTCCTGCTGGAACCCGAACGCACGGGCGATCCGGCGCCCGGACTCGTCGGGGTAGTCGTAGACGCCCGCGGACAGCGGCACCGCCCGCACCGACGCCGGCTCGATGCCGCGAGCCTCCAGCGCGGCGAGCCAGTCCGGGCTGGCGTTGAGCACGTCCTCGATGAACTCGAACTCGCTGTCGATGATCGGCGGCTGGCCGTCGACCGGCGGGTCCAGCTCCAGGCTCGACACCACGACCCGGTCGGTCGACGAGACCACGGTGTCCCAGGACCGGCCGGTCGACAGGTCCAGCAGCACCGCCCGGAAGCGACGGTCCGGGCGGTCCTCGGGGGAGTGGGCGAGGACGTCGTTCTTGGCCGGCTCCTCCGGCGCGAAGAACGCGTAGCGCACGTGCTCGCCGAGGAACCCGGCGTCGGCCAGGACCTCGCGGACGGCGGTCACCTCGGCCTCGGTGGTCATCTCCAGCGGGTGTCCCGTGCGGGACTCCAGGGTCGTCATCGTCGTTCTCCTCTCAGGCCGCGTCGACGGCGGCGTCGGCGGCCGGGGCGGTGGGCCCGGGCGGGGGTGTACGGCGGCGCGACCAGACTGCGCCCAGGACGAAGGCGACGACAAGGACGGCGCCGATCCCGGCGGCCAGCACGGGCGAGCCGCCGATCAGGGTCGTGAAGTTCGAGACGGTCAGGTAGAGGCAGACGACCAGGCCCACCAGCCCCAGCGCAGGGGCGACGAGCGTGTGCCACGGCTGGGTGTCCACTCGCGAGCGACGGAAGAACACCAGCACCGCGGCGCAGGTCAGGGCCATCAGCGCGAGGACGCCGAGCGTGGCGGTGCCGGCCATCCAGGCGAACACCTGCGTCACCGGGTCCAGCCCGGCGATCGCGAACACGGCCACGAACACCAGGGCGGTGACCGACTGGGTCAGCGAGGCGACGTGCGGCGAGGCGTGCCGCGGGTGGCTGTGCCCGCACCGGGCCGGGAGCGCGCCGGAGTTGCCGAGCGCGAAGAAGTAGCGGGCCAGGACGTTGTGGAAGGACAGGATCGCCGCGATCAGGCTCGTCATCAGCAGCACCTGGGCGATGTCGCCGCCGACCGGGCCGAGCGTGTTCGTGATCGTCGTGACAATCATGTTCCCCGGGTCGGCGCCGGCCTGCGCGATCGCCTCGGTGTCGCCCCACGCGGAGATCACCGCCCACGCCGAGAGCGTGTAGAACACCCCGATCAGGATCAGCGCGGTGTAGGTGGCGCGGGGGATGGTGCGCTGCGGGTCGCGGGCCTCGTCGCGGAACACCGCCGTCGCCTCGAACCCGATGAACGACGCGATCGCGAACATGATCGCGATGCCGAGCGACCCGGAGACGAACCGGCTCGGCACCAGGAACGTGTTCGACAGCCCCTCCGCCGACCCGCCGCCGGACCCGATGACGACGGCGTCGAACACCAGCACGATCGCGACCTCGGCGACCAGCAGCACGCCCAGCACCCGCCCGGACAGCTCGATGTGCCGGTAGCCCAGCGTCCCGACGACCGCCAGGACGACCACCGACCACACGTACCAGGGCAGCTCCGGGCCGCCCCAGTGCTGCACCAGCCCGTCGATCACCGCGCCGACGTAGCCGTAGACGGCCAGCTGCACGGCGGTGTAGGTGACCAGGGCCAGGAACGCCGAGCCCAGGCCGGGCGCGCGGCCCAGCCCGCGGGCGATGTAGGAGTAGAACGCCCCGGCCTCCGGGACGTGGCGGCTCATCGCGCAGAACCCGACCGCGAACAGCAGCAGGATCGCGCAGCACAGCGCGAACGTCGTGGGGAACGCCGCGCCGTTGCCGGCCGCGATGCCCAGCGGGACGGTGCCCGCGATGACGGTCAGCGGTGCGGCCGCGGCGACGACCATGAACACGATCGAGCCGACGCCGAGCGAGCCGGTGAGCGTGCGGTGGGTGCCGGCGGGGGCTTGAGGGGGTGCGCTCACGGGCGTCTCCCGGGAAGGGGTGCGAGGTACGGGCCCGGTGACCGTCGCCCGGCCAGTACGGGCCGGTCAAAGGCCGCTCCCCGGTGGTGCGAATCACGTGCCGGCGCGTTCCCACGCCGCGGGAAACGTCCCGGAGAAATTCTCATTCGGCTCGTCGTCGCTGGTCACAGCGCCGGGATCGGCGTCTAACGTGGCGCTCCTACTGTTCGCGGAACTCCTGAGAGGACGTCGATGCGCCACCTCCCGTCACTGCGCGAGCGCTCCCCGGTGCACGGCCTGGAGCGCCGTCGTCTCGGCGTGCTCGACGTGTTCGCGCAGTCGGTCTCGGGGGCCGCGCCGTCCGCGGCGATGGCGGCCACCCCGGTGATCGTGGCGGCGTCCGCGGGCGGGGCGACGATCGTCTCGTTCGCCGTCGCGACCGTCCTCGCGTTGCTGGTCGCGGCCTGCATCGGGCGGTTCACCCGGCGGATGGCCGCGCCGGGCGGGCTGTACAGCCTCACCGCGCAGGGGCTCGGGCCGGGCGCCGCGTTCGCCTGCGGGGTGGCGTCGTTGCTCGGGTACGGGCTGCTCTGCGCGGCGGCGGTGGCCGGGGCGTCGACGTTCCTGACGGTGCTTCTCGGCGGCGGTCGCCGGGTCACGGTGGCGGCGGCGCTGGTGGTCGGGGTCGTGGTCGTCGGTCTGGCGCTGCGCGGGGTGCGGGTCGCCGCACGGGTGGTGCTGCTCGTGGAGACGGTCGCGATCACCGTGCTGGTCGTGGTGTTCGCGCTGCTGCTGGCCGGCGGGTCGCTGCCCGGGCCGGGCGATGTGCCCGCCGCACCCGACCCGGGCCTGTCCGGGATCGCCGCCGGCGTGCTGCCGGCGGTGGCCGCGTTCATCGGGTTCGAGATCGCGACGTCGCTCGGCGCGGAGGCCCGCCGTCCCTTCCGGACGGTGCCGCGCGCGGTCGGGGCGACGGCGGCCGTCGCGGGCGTGCTGTACCTGTTCGCCGCCTACACCCAGGTCGTCGGGTTCGCCGGGACCCCGGGCGGACTCGCCGGGCAGACCGAGCCGGTGCTGGTGCTGGCCTCCGCGCGCGGGTGGTCCTGGATCCCGACCGTCCTCGACCTCGCGCTGAGCATGTCGTTCTTCGCCTGCGCCGCGGCGACCGCGAACGCCCTGGCCCGGGTGCTGTTCTCGCTGGCTCGCGAGGGTGTCGCACCGCGGGCGCTCGGCCGGACGCACACCCGGTTCCGGACCCCGCACGTCGCGATCACGTCGTCGGTGCCGGTCGCGGTCGCGGCGTTCGCGGTACCGGTGGCGCTCGGTGTCCCGTCGTGGACGGTGCTGGTGGCGCTGCTGACGCTGGCCACCGCCGGGTTCCTCGTCGCCTACCTGCTGGTGTGCGTGGCCGCGCCGGTGTTCCTGCGCCGGATCGGGGAGCTGACCTGGCCCGCCGTCGCGACGACGGCGGTGATCGCGCCCGTGCTCGTCGTCGTGCTGGTGGCGTTCCTGTCCGGGTCGCCGCGGGCCGCCGTCGTCCTCGGCGCGACGGCGCTGCTCGCCCTGGGCTGGTACGGCTGGCTGCGCCTGCGCCGCCGCGACACCCTCGACGGGATCGGCGTCTACGACGAGACGGTGGCCGACGACGTGCTCGGCCGGGCCGCGTGACCGGCCCGCCGCAGGACCGTCCCGGCGAGTCCCCGGGACGGCAGGGCGGCCCGCCGCCGTTCTCCGGCCGCCAGCCCCGCGCCGTGCGCAGCACGCTGGCGGTGCTGGAGGAGGTCGTCGCGGCCGGGCCCGGCGTGACGGCGAAGGAGATCTCAGGAGCGCTCGGGCTGCCCCCGGCCACGACCTACCGGCTGCTCAACCTGCTCGTCGCCGAGGAGTACCTGGTCCGGCTGCCGGACCTGCGCGGTTTCGCCCTCGGCCGCCGCGCCGCCCGTCTGGCGCTGCCCGCGGTGACCACGCTGCCGACCGCAGCGCGGGGAGTCCTGGAGCACCTGCGCGGGATGGTCCGCTGGGGCGTGCACCTGGCATCGTTCGACGGCGGGCAGCTGCGGATCGTCGACCCCGACCCGGACCACCCGCCCAGCGACGCCGACCTGCTCGCCCGCTATCCGCAGGTCTCCGCCCTGGGACGGCTGCTGCTGGCCGAGCAGCCGGACTGGCGGGCCCTGGTCCGCGACCTGCGCACGTTCACCGCGCACACCGTCGCCTCGCCGGACGAGCTGACCGCGCGCCTGGCCGAGGTGACCCGCGACGGCCTGGCGCGCCAGTGCGGGGAGCTACGTGCCGACCGCGGCTGTCTGGCCGTCGCCGTGCGGGCCCCCGGCGACGGGCGGCTGGTCGCGGGCCTCGCGCTCTCCGGCCCGGCGCACCGGATCGCCGACCCGGACCCCGAGCTCGTCGAGGCGCTGCGCGACCACGCCCGCCGTCTGGAACCGCTCCTCGCCTGAGGAGCTACTCCATCTCGGCGAGGGCCTTCTTCGCCTGCTCCAGCTCCGCCTCGAGCTCGGCCACCCGGGCGGCCTTCGCCGACCGCGCGGTCTCGATCACCTCGTCGATCGGGCCGGCCAGGTCGGCGTGCAGCGCGGCGGCGGCCTGCGACACCGCGGCCGCGGTGACCGGCAGGCCACGAGCGACCCAGGTCGCGCCGTTCTTGAGCTCGGCCTGCCACTCGCCGTCCGCCGACCCGCTGACGGTCAGGGTCAGACTGACCACGCGGGTGGTCTTGGCCGTCGAAGAGCCCTTCGGGCGCCCGCGCTTCGGCTTCTCCGGGGTCTCCACGGAGGCCTGCTCCGGGGACGTGGACGTCGACGGCGTTCCCTCCGCGGGGGAGCCAGCATCCGCGGTACCGCCGGTCGTCGGCGCGGCGGTGACGCCGTCCGCCGGGGCGGTGTCACCGATCCCGCTGCCGGTGGGCTCGGTGGTGGGGGTGCCAGGCTGGGCCTCGTCCACGTGCTCCCTCATCTCGCTCGTCGCTGCGATGTCGCGCAACCAGGGTGAGGGTAGAACAGACGTTCGACGGCGCCGACCCTGGGGTTCGCCCGGCGCCCGCCACGTCTGCTAGTCGGCGATGTCGTGGTTCTGGTCGATCACCGTCTGACGGTCCGGGGTGACCCACATGAGCACGCGCTCGGACTTGATCGCCTCCGGCGGGTAGTCGGCGCCGGTGTACTTGCGCGAGACCTCGTCGAGCTGGGCGCGGGCCCGGTCGCCGGTGGTGAAGTCGGTGACCGTGCCGCGGACCTCGGCGTAGCGGTACGGGTCGTCCTCGTCCCGGATCAGCACCGTGATCCGCGGGTCGGTCGTGGCGTTGACGTACTTCACCCGGTGGGTCTCGGTGTTGAGCACGATCTGCCCGGCGATCACGTGCACCCAGATCATCTGGTTCTGGATGTGGCCGCTGGGCAGCATCGTCGCGACCGAGGCGTAGTTCTTCCCGGTCGCGAGGTTCTCGGTCATCGGGTGGAGCTCGGGTCCGTTGCGGGTCTCGGCGGGCACGGTGGTCTCCTCGCGGTGGGGGTCGGTGTCCGGTGCCGCCTTCCCGGAGGGTGGGGTGGCAAACCCGCCCGCTGGGGGCCGGAGCGGGCTGACAGGATCGTCGGCGTGCGCATCGACCGGCTCGACCACCTCGTCCTCACCGTCGCCGACGTGGACCGGACCGTCGCCTTCTACCGCGACGTGCTCGGCATGGAGGAGGTGACCTTCGGCGAGGGACGGCGGGCCCTCGCGTTCGGTTCCAGCAAGATCAACCTGCATCGGGCGGGTAACGAGTTCGAGCCCAAGGCCGAGCGTCCGACGCCGGGCAGTGCCGACGTCTGCCTGATCACGCTCGACCCGCTGGAGCAGGTGCGGCGCGAGCTGGCCGAGCACGGCGTCGCGGTCGAGGAGGGCCCGATCGAGCGCACCGGCGCCCGCGGGCCGTTGCTCAGCGTCTACGTCCGGGACCCGGACGCGAACCTGGTGGAGATCAGCAACGCCCTGTGAGGGCAGCGTGCGGAACGGACCGGCGGTACCGGGTACGCCGGGCTCAGCGCGTCTCGTTGCAGGGGAAACCCCAGATGCCGGCCCCCGCGGCGCGGGCGGTCGTCTCGCCCTGGGCGAGCACGTCGCTGTACCAGAGGGGGCGATCGGTGCTGGCCCGCGCGATGCCCGCGACGAGCGCCTGGTCGGTGTAGTTCTGCTCGGTGCGCAGCACGAGGTAGGCCAGCCGGCGGCCCTGCTGGTCGAACTCGTCGACCGTCGGGTCCGGGACCAGCGTGACCTGACGCCCGATCAGCTGGTCGGAGGCGTAGGCGATGCCCGCGTCGGCGCCGCACTCGGCCGGGACGGCGGGTCCGTCCGGTCCCGCCGGGCGCGCCGGCTGCGGGGCGTCGAGGCCGAGGACCGACACGTCGAAGGTCTGGTCGGCGACCCGCACCGTGACGGTGTCGGCGCTGCGCACCGACAGCACCTGGCCGATCATGGTCGGCCGCGACGGCAGGGCCGGTGCCGCGGTGTCCTGCACGGGTGCCGTCCCGGTGGCGCGACCGATGCCGAAGGCGAGCCCGAGCAGCACCGCCGCGACGACCACGGCCAGCACGATCCGGGGCCACGACCGGCGCCCGGCGGGCTCCGGGTCCTTCGGCGGCGGTGGCGGCGGGACGTAGCCGGGCCCGGTGGGCGGCGACGGCGGGGCGGTCAGGAACACCGTCGGCGGGTCCTGCGCGGGCGTGAGCCCGGCGGGTGCGTCCGCCGGGTACGCGGCCCGTGCCGTGTCGCCGGGGCCTGTGGCGTCGTCGGGGCTCTCGGCGCCGGTCACCGGTGGCTCGCCGGCCGGGTCCGGATCGGTGCGTGTGGCGTCGGTCCACAGGACGTCGCCGTCGTCGCCGAACAGCTCGGACCGGGCCTGCGCGATCTCGCTGCGGCCGGGCCGGGGGCTGCGGCGGGGGAGCGGGACGCCGGCGACGTCGGTGCCGCCCGCGTCGTTCCCCGGGTCGCTCCCGGCGTCGTCGTCGACCAGGTTCCGGCCACGGTCGGTCATGACGTTCAGGTCCTCCCTGCAGGATCCGAGCACAGCACGGTCCGTCTGCGGTCACCGAGGACCAGAGCGACCACTGTCAGTGATGTCGACGGTATCCCGGGTCGCCCGATCGGGCGACCGCAGCGAGGGGGTCAGTCGTCGGACTGCGGGAACAGGCGCTCGCCGACGATCGAGAACGGGATGATCAGGAGCCAGGAGTACTTCGCCCAGTCCGGCGCGAGGAAGGCGAGCGGGATCGAGGGCACCAGCCCCAGTGTCGGGGCGATCCCGGCGGCGATCGAGGCCCGGGCCTCCCGCGGCGAGACCTTGTCGGTGACCAGCCGCCCCCGGGACGAGGCGTACCACCACAGCGTCACCGAGACGAGCCCGATCGCGATCAGGTTGCCGGCGTAGAGCACCACCACCGCGGCCTCCTCGCCCTGCTCGCCCAGCACCGACGTCGGGAACGGCAGGAACGCGATGCAGAACAGGTAGAGCAGGTTCAGGACCAGGAGCCGCGCGTCCGAGCGGACGATCTTCCGGAAGATCTTGTGGTGGATCATCCAGTAGCGGCCGATCACGGCGAAGCTGAGCGCGAACGTGAACATCTGCGGCCACAGCGCCGCGAGGGACTCGCCGACCCGTCCGTCCGGGATCTCGGTGTCGGTCAGCGGCAGCACGAGCAGGGTGATCGCGATCGCGAAGACCCCGTCGCTGAACATCGTCAACCGGTCGAGACCGGTGTCGTCCTCGTCCACCTCGGACCCCCTCGCGCGTCGCCGTCGGCGAACCTATCGGGGTGCGCTCCGCCGTAGGTTGGGCGCCATGGTGTCGACGATCCGTTTCCACTCACTCGGCGGGCCCGAGGTGCTGCGCATCGAGGACGTGCCGGTGCGCGCGCCCGGACCGGGTGAGGTGCGGATCCGGGTGGACGCGATCGGGCTCAACCGCGCGGAGGTGAACTTCCGCCGCGGCACCTACCTGGAGGCCCCGCGCCTGCCCGCCGGTCTGGGCTCGGAGGCGGCCGGGGTGGTCCTGGAGATCGGTCCGGACGTGCCGCGCTGGAGTGTCGGCGACGAGGTCAGCGTCGTCCCGGCGTTCTCCCAGAACGACTACCCGGTCTACGCGGAGGAGGCGGTCGTGCCCGCGTCCGCGCTGGTCGCGCGCCCGGAGGGGCTGGACGCGGTGAGCAGTGCCGCGGTGTGGATGCCGTACGTGACGGTGTACGGGATGGTCGCCGAGACCGTCCGGGTGCGGCCCGGCGACCGGGTGGTGGTGACGTCGGCGTCGAACAGCATCGGCGTCACCGCCCTGCAGGTGCTGCGCCACCTCGGCGCGGAGCCGGTCGCGACCGTGGCCACGCTCGACCACGCCGAGGCGCTGCGTGCCGCCGGCGCCGCACACGTCGTCGTGCCGGGGGAGGACCTGACCGCGGACCTGCTCGCCGCGACCGACGGCCACGGCGCCGACCTGGTGCTCGACGCCGACGGTGGGCCGCAGGTCACGCAGCTGGTGGCCGCCTGCGCGCCGGGCGCGACCGTGATCGTGCACGGCGGTCTGTCCGGGCAGCCGACCCCGTTGCCCGGCGGCACCTACGCACCGGTCTGGCTGCGCCGCTTCCACCTGTTCGAGGTCACCGGCGACCCGGCCGTGTTGCGCCGTGCCGAGCACTTCGTCCGCGCCGGGCTGGCGTCGGGGGCGTTCACTCCGACGGTCGACCGGGTCTTCGACTTCGACGACGTCGCCGCGGCGCACGCCTACGTCGACTCCCCGGACCGGGCGCCGGGCAAGCCGGTCCTGCGGGTGCGCTGAGCCCCGGCGGTCGGCGCCGGGTCAGCCGAAGACCAGCAGGAACGCGATCGCGACCACCATCGCCACGACGGCCAGCCCGAGGACGATCCGCACCGGCGACCAGCCGGGACGGGTGGCGGCCTTCCTGCCGGCCACGACCCGGACTAGCCCGCTCAGGGCGCGTTCGGCGTCCGAGCCGTACGGGGTGTCGGTGGCCAGGTAGGTCCAGGTGCTCGACGGCCGGGGCACGACCGCGTCCGGCTCGATCGGGCCGTCCGGGTCGAGGGCGGCGAACGCGTCACCGGTGTCGCGGTCCACGTCCTCGGTGAGCGTCGTGAGCGCGGCCATCGCGTCGCGGTGGAACTCGTCGAGCGGCGACAGCGCCGTCATCCCGCGGGCGAGGCCGCGCAGGTGGATGCCCTCGCGCAGCTCCGCGACGACGGCCAGGTGCTCGCTCCAGCGCCGGTCCAGGTGGTGCAGCCGGATCAGCCGGGCCGCGCGTGTCACCGCCTCGGTGCCGTGCGCGGCGACGAGTGCGGCGTGCTGCTCCGGGTACCGGCCGGCGAGGTCGTCGGAGGCGAGCGCGGTGGTCAGGACTTGCTCGCGGTGCTCCAGGAGCCGGGCCCGCTGCTGGTCGAGCAGGTGGTGGTAGTTCCAGGTGGTGCGGTGGACCTGCAGCTCGTCGGCCTGCGCGACGCGTTGTGCACGGTCCACGACGCGTGCCGCCTGCGGGTCGTCGGCAGCGACCGGTGCGCCGTCGCCGAAGCGGGTGATGACGTCGTCGTCGAGGGCGACGAAGAACTCGCTCACACCGGGATCGCCCTGGCGCCCGGCGCGGCCGCGGAGCTGGTCGTCGAGGCGGCTGCTGGTGTGACGCCCGTACCCGAGGACGTAGAGACCGCCGTCGGCGACGACCCGCTCGTGCGCCGGGCCGGTGCCGTCGACGCCGCCGAGCCGGATGTCGGTGCCGCGCCCGGCCATCTGGGTGGACACGGTGACCCGCCCCGGCTCCCCGGCCCGCGCGACGACGGCGGCCTCGTCGCCGTCGTTGCGGGCGTTGAGCACCGCCACCTCGACGCCGCGGGCGCGCAGCGCCGTGGCCAGGTCCTCGGACGCGGCGACGTCCGGCGTGCCGACCAGCACCGGACGCCCGCCCGCATGGACGTCGACGATCCGGGCGACGACGGCGTCGCGGCGCTCGCTGGCGGTGTCGACGACGCGGTCCGGCAGGTCGTCGCGCACGCACGGCCGGTGCGGCGCGACGACGGCGACCTCGAGCGCGTGGAACTCGCGCAGCTCCTCGGCGACCGCGACCGCGGTGCCGGTCATCCCGGCGACCCTGTCGTAGCGTTCGACGAGCCCGCCGACCGTCGTCTGGTCCAGCACCGCGCCGGTGGCGCTCGCCTCCAGACCCTCCTTGGCCTCGACGGCGGCCTGGATACCGTCCGGCCAGCGCTGGCGCATCGCGACCCGTCCGCGGGTCGGGTCGACCAGCTCGACGGCCCGGTCGCGGACGATGTAGTCGACGTCGCGCGCCAGCAGGAACTCCGCGTGCAGGGCGACGTGCACCGCGGCCAGCGTCGGCGCGTGCTCCTCGGTGTACAGGTCGATCCCGCCGAGCGCGGCCTCGACCCGGTCGACGCCGCGGTCGGTGAGCTCGATGTTGCGCTGCTCGGCGTCGGTCCGGACGTCGGTCCCCGGGCGCAGGGTGGCGGCCAGGTCGGTCAGGGCCCGGTCGAACGCCTCGCCGTCGGCGCTGCCGGCCAGCACGAGCGGGACCCGCGCCTGGTCGATCAACACCGAGTCGGCCTCGTCGACGATCGCGACGTCGGCGTGTGGCAGCACCCGGTCGGCGACGTCGCGGACCAGGCGGTCGCGCAGCACGTCGAACCCGATCTCGGTGGCGGAGCCGAACACCACCGACGTCGCGTACGCGGTGCGCCGCCGATCGGGGGAGTGCGACTGCTCGATCCAGTCCCCGGTCACGCCCCACAGGTCGGTCAGCGGCGCGGTCCAGAGGCGGTCGCGCCGGGCGAGGTAGTCGTTCACCGACAGCACGTGCACGCTGCGGCCCTGCAGCGCGAAACCGGCCGCCGCCACCGCGCCGCACAGCGTCTTGCCCTCGCCGGTCGCCATCTGCACGACCAGCCCGTCGAGCAGGCCGAGCACGCCGTAGAGCTGCTCGTCGAAGAGCCGCACGCCGCAGGTGCGCCGCACCGACTCCCGGGCCGCGGCGCAGAAGTCGGCCCGGCCGTCGGTGCGCCGTCCGGGCGCCGCCGTCGCCGCACGGCGGGCCGTGTCCGCCAGCTCGGCGTCGGTCAGGGCCTCGCACCGCGCCTCGGCCTCGCCCGCGGCGGCCACGGCACGACGGTGGTGGCTCAGATCCGCGGTGCCCGGACGCTGCAGGGCCCGCCGGACCCGGTCCCGCATCACCGGGAGAACAGGTAGGCGCCGAACACCGCGTTCGCCATGCCCAGCACGATCGCCACCGCCCCGAGGACGACGGCCGTGGTCGCGCGGCTCCCGGCGCCGCGCCGGCGGGCGACCTGCCCGAGGATCACCGCGACCGCTCCGCCGGCCCAGCCCAGGACGGCCAGCACCACGGCCCCGACGATCGCGACCGCACCGACGACGACCCCGGTCAGTGCCTGCCGTTCCGCCCCGGGATCCTCGCGCGTGCCCACGCCCGGGAACCTACCCGGCGGCCGGTGCGACACGTCGTCGGGACGACGACGGCGGTTCCCGCGTGGCGTGCTCCGCGGTGCGGCGGCCGGACGTCAGCCGACCAGTGCTGCGAAGCGGTCCAGGTCGACGTTGCCGCCGGAGACGACCACACCGATCCGCGCCCCCGCGAAGCGCTCCGGGTCGGCCGCCGCGGCCGCGCGCATCCCGGCGTAGGCCAGGCAGCCGGTCGGCTCGGTGAGGACCTTCATCCGGGAGGCGAACATCCGCATCCCGTCGACCAGCTCGTCGTCGGTGACGGTGAGGATGTCGGTCACCAGGTCCCGGATAATCGGGAACGTGCGGGTGCCCAGGTAGGGGGTCGCGGCGCCGTCGGCGAGCGTGCGCGGCGGCTCGATCCGCACGATCCGGCCGGCGCGCAGGGACTGCTGCCCGTCGTCACCGGCCGCGGGCTCGACGCCGTAGACGGTGCAGTCCGGGGCCAGCGACCGCGCCGAGAGCAGCGACCCGGACAGCAGCCCGCCACCGCCCAGGCAGACGTAGAGCGCGTCCAGCGGGCCGGTCTCCTCGAGCAGCTCCAGCACCGCGGTGCCCTGCCCGGCGATGACGTCGGGGTGGTCGTAGGGCGGGACCAGCGTCAGCCCGCGCTCGCCCGCCAGCGCGGTCGCGATCGCCTCGCGGTCCTCGGTGTAGCGGTCGTAGGTGACGACCTCGGCGCCGTAGCCGCGGGTCGCGGCCATCTTGGTGGCCGGGGCGTCGGTGGGCATCACGATCGTGGCCGGGACGTGCAGGATCGACGCGGCCAGCGCGACGGCCTGGGCGTGGTTGCCGGAGGAGAACGCGATGACTCCGGCGGCCCGCTGCTCGGCGGAGAGCCGGGACAGCGTGTTGAACGCGCCGCGGAACTTGAAGCTGCCCGAGCGCTGCAGGTTCTCCGCCTTCACGAACACCTGTGCACCGACCTCGGCGTCGACCAGCCGCGAGGTCAGGACCGGTGTGCGGTGCGCGGCCTCGCGGATCCGCACCGCGGCGGCGCGGACGTCGTCGATCGTCGGGAGGTCGAGGGGGTCGGCGGAGGTGGGTGCGGCGGCGGTCATGGGCCCAGCCTCCGTCGCGGCCGTGGGGCCGTTCAACCCTTACCGGCGAACGGACGAACCGGTTGCTCCGTACATGACGGAACCACGTCGCATATCGGACGTCCAGATCAGTGAGCCCCCACACACCGTGGTGGCCACCCCGTGGTTCGACCCGTTCCGGTGATCATTTGTACGACCCGATCGAGAAATATCGGGACGGAGCGTCACCGATGTCACGAACGGGGCGTTAACGGTCTGAGGCTCTCCGGTCTCAGTCCTCCCGAAAGGACCCTCTCCCCATGCGCATCCGCACCCTGGCCGCCTCGGCCGTGCTCGCCGCCGGTCTCGGCCTCCCCCTCGCCGGCGTCGCGTTCGCGCAGTCCGCCGATCGCGATTGCCCCGATTTCTCCAGCCAGGCGGAAGCGCAGGCTGCACTGCAGCCGGGCGACCCGGAGCGTCTCGACCGGGACAAGGACGGGCAGGCCTGCGAGGACTACGACGGCTACGCGGCCGCCTCGAGCAGCAGCGACGACGACAGCACCGAGCAGGTCGCGGCCAAGCCGGTCGGCGGCGTCGAGGCCGGTGACGGGCCGCTGTCGGACACCGGCACCGACCCGCTGCCGATCATCGCGGGTGCCGTCGTCGCCGGCGGTGTCGGCGCGGTGGCACTGCGCCGCGTCGCGCGCCGCACCTCCTGACGGGGTGAGCGCCCGGCCACGTCCCGCCCACCTCCGCCTCGCCCTGCGCGCGGCGGGGGTGGGGGTCGTGGCCTGCCTCGCGCTCGTCGTCGCCGACCCGGCCGCGGCACCCACCACCGACGCGCTGCGCTCCGCCTCGGCGACGACGCGCCCGTCCGTCGCCGAGGCGCCCCCGGCGACGGTCCTGGAGGAGTCCGAGCCGACGAGGATCACGGTCCCCTCGGCCGGGATCGACGCTCCGGTGATCGGCCTGGGCCTGAAGCCCGACGGCGGCATGGAGGTTCCCTCCGACGGCCCGACCAGCGGCTGGTTCACCGGCGGGCCCACCCCCGGCGAGCTCGGACCGGCCGTCGTCGCCGCGCACGTGAACTGGCGCGGGAAGCCGGGCGCGTTCGCCGCGCTGGAGACGGTGGCGCCGGGCGCGGAGATCCGCATCGAGCGCGCCGACGGCAGTACCGCGGTGTTCGACGTGACGCGCGTGCGGCAGTACCCGAAGTCGGTGTTCCCGACCGACGAGGTCTACGGCGACCTCGACCACGCCGGCCTGCGGCTGATCACCTGCGGCGGTGAGTTCGACGGCGACGCGCACAGCTACCGGTCCAACGTCGTGGTGTTCGCGGACCTGCGCGCCTGAGCGCCGGCACTCCGATCAGGGGAGCGGCCGGTCCGGCGCGGTGGCGAAGCGCGCCAGCGTGCCGGCGACGGCGCGCGTGTAACGGTCCAGCGAGGTCTCGTCCACGTTGCCGAGCCGGTCGCAGGACTCGTGGTAGCAGCGGTCGTAGACGGCGCCGGGCTCACCGCCCCAGGCCCGGGCCTGCTCGGCGGTCTTGGTCTCGTCGTCCCCGGTGACCGCGCCGCCGACCGGGATGTCCGCCTCGACGAACGCGGACTCGTCGTCGCCGGTGAACGGGATCGTCTCGGCCGTCACACCCGTCCGCGCGAGCTCCTCGGTGAGCACCCGCGCCACCGTCTCCGACCCGGACGGCCCGGAGCTCGACCGCCGCATCCCCTCGCCGCCCTGCACGAAGTAGCCGCCGTTCGGAGAGGCCAGCATGTCCAGGTTCAGGTAGAGCGCGATCGACGCCTGCTCCGGCGCGGAGAGGCTCCGGACGTAGCCGGTCGAGCCCTGCAGCTCGTCCTCCTCCGAACCCCAGAAGCCGAAGCGCACGGCGTGGCGGACGTCCGGGTCGGGGCCGAGCTCCTCGGCGATCTCCAGCAGCGCCGCGACCCCGGATCCGTCGTCGTTGAGACCCGGCCCGTCGGAGACGGAGTCCAGGTGCGCCCCGGCCATCACCACCGCCGCGGGGTCGCCGGTGCGGGTCTGGGCGACGACGTTCCGCAGGACCTGCCCGGGCGCGACCTCGTAGGCCGGGGTGGTGACCTCGAACCCGGCGTCGCGCAGGGCCCCGGCGACGTAGTCGACGCTGCGCTCGTACCCGGGGCCACCGGAGGCGCGGTCGCCGCCGTTGTCGTCGGCGATCGTCTGCAGGGCCTCGAGGTGGACCGTCGCCCCCTCGGCGCCGACCTGACCGGCGAGCGTGCGCGCGAGCGGGGCGTCCGGCGGGGGCGCGGGTGCGGTCGCGCAGCCGGGCAGGAGCAGGAGCGCGGCGACGACCGCCGCCCACGCCGTCGTCGCGCGTCGTGTCGATCCCATCGGCCCCCGATCTCGGAGCCGCCACCTTTGCACGCCCTGATCACGAACAGGTCGCGATCGGTCCGTCGACGGTCAGTCCCGGCGACGTGTGGTGCGCCGGGTCGGGGCCGCCGTCAGCGGGTCCTCCGGCCAGGCGTGCTTGGGGTAGCGCCCGCGCAGCTCGGCGCGCACCTGCGGGTAGGCGCCCCGCCAGAACGACTCCAGGTCCGCGGTGACCGCGGCCGGGCGTCCGGCGGGGGAGAGCAGGTGCAGCACCACCGGCACCCGTCCGCCCGCGACGGCGGGTGAGGCGGTCCAGCCGAACACCTCCTGCACCCGGACCGGTAGCGCCGGGGCGTCGCCGGAGTAGTCCAGCGCGATCTTCGAGCCGGTCGGGACCTCCAGCCGTTCCGGGGCGAGCTCGTCGATCCGCCCGGCCAGCCCGCCCGCGTGCGCCGCGACGAGCGAGCGCAGCGCGGCCCCGGCCTCGACGCGGGCGAGGTCGCTACGACGGCGCGCGGTGGCCAGCGGCCCGGCGAGCCACCCGGCGGGGTCGGCGGCACCGGCGCGCAGCGACTCCTCGTCGACGGCCGGCCACGGGTCGCCGAGCGTGCGGTGCAGGAAGTCCAGCCGCGACCGCAGCGAGCGGGACCCGGCCGTCCAGTGCAGCAGCCCGGTGCCCTCGGTGCGGATGCCCTCGAGCAGCGCGGCGCGGACGGCGTCCGGCGCCGGGTCGGTGACGCGACGCTCGCCGAGCACCAGCGCGCCGAGCCGTCGCACCCGCCGGGCCCGGACGTCGCCGCCGGACCACTCCACCTCGACGGACTCCGACAGCAGCGCGGCTCCGGCGTGCTCGGCGAGCTCCTGGTCGGCGACGGCGGCCAGGCGGACCTGCCCGTGGATCTGGCCCGGACGGCGGTCGGCCACGGCGACGGCCAGCCACTCGTGGTCGCGCAGCGGCCCGGCCGGCACCTCGACGGCCGTGCCCCCGGCCATCAGGTAGACCCCCGGCTCGTTCGCCCGGCGCCGCGAGAGCCGCTCGGGGTGCGCGAGCGCGGTGACGAGTGCGGCGTCGTCGGTGCGGGACCCGCGCGCGGGCCGGTCGCGGTCGCCGCGGACCGCCGACCGCAGCCGGCCGATCTCCCCGCGCCACCGCCCGGTGCCGCGGGCGTCGCCGGACCGCAGCCGCGCCAGCGCCGTGCCGAGGTCGGACTCCGAGCCGGCGAGGGTGTCGTCGTCGAGCACGGCGACGATCTCCGCCGCCGCCCGCGCGCCGACCTCCGCGCTGCCGTCGAGCAGGGCACGGGCCAGCCGCGGGTGCAGCCCGATCCCGGCCATCCGGGTACCGCGGCCGGTGACCGCGCCCTGCGTGTCGAGGGCACCCAGCGCGGTGAGGACGTCCCGCCCGGCGGCCAGCGGACCCGGCGGTGGGGCGTCCCACCAGCGCAGACCCTCGCCGGTCGGGGTGCCCCACGCGGCCAGGTCCAGCGCGAGCCGGGTCAGGTCCGCGGTACGGATCTCCGGCTCCGGCGCCCGGACGAGCGTCTCGCCCTCTCCCCAGCAGCGGTAGACGTGCCCGGGCGCCTCGCGGCCCGCCCGCCCGGCGCGCTGGTCGGCGACGGCCTGCGAGACGCGCCGGGTGACCAGCCCGGACATCCCGCGTCGGTGGTCGGTGTGCGGGGTCCGCGCCAGCCCGGCGTCGACGACGGCGCGCACACCGGGCACGGTCAGGCTCGACTCCGCGATCGACGTCGCCAGCACCACCCGCGGCCGCGGGCCCTCGCGCAGCGCCGCGTCCTGCTCGGCCGCGGGCAGGCGCCCGTGCAGGGTGAGGACGTCGGCGTCGAGGCCGGGGTCGTCGCGCAGCGCGGAGGCGACCCGGTTGATCTCGGCGACCCCGGGCAGGAACGCGAGCACGCTGCCGTGCGCACGGGCGGCTCGCACCGCCCGGATCACCGTCGCCTCGATGCGCTCCCCGCGGGCCGGCGCCAGGTGGTGGGTCTCGACGCCGTAGGTCCTCGCCTCGACGGTCAGGATCGGCGCCGGGCCGCCCGCATCGGCGAGGAGCTCGGCCGGGCGGGCCGCGTCGAGGGTGGCCGACGTGGCGAGCAGCCGCAGGTCCGGCCGGAGCCCGTCGCGGGCGTCGAGCAGCAGCGTGAACAGCAGGTCCGCGTCGAGGTGGCGCTCGTGGCACTCGTCGAGGACCACGGTGTGCACCCCGGCCAGCTCCGGGTCGCTCGCCAGCCGGCGCAGCAGCAGCCCCGAGGTGACGACCTCGACCCGGGTGTCGGGCGAGCTCTTCGCGTCCCCGCGCACCGCATAGCCGACGGCGCCACCGACCGGCGTCCCGAGCAGCGACGACATCCGGCTCGCCGCCGCCCGCGCCGCGACCCGACGCGGCTCGGCGACCAGGACCTTGCCGGGCCGCGGGTCGCCGCCGTCGAGCCCGGCCAGCGCGAGCGGGACGAGGGTGGTCTTGCCGGTGCCGGGCGGGGCGACGAGCACCGCCCCACCGCGTCGCTGCAGGGCGTCGGTGACGTCGCCGAGGGCGGGTCGGACCGGGAGATCGGGCAGCTGGGGCATCGCGGAACGCAGTGTATGCCGGTCGGGGGAACCCCCGACCGGCATACACCGGGCCGTCCTTTGCTCTGCGCACCCCTGCGCGTCCACGGCCGTCGCCGGTCTCCGGACGCGTCCGTGTGTGCAGAGCACAGCTCACTCGCCGCGGCCCGCGGGCGGCTCAGCCGACCGGTGCGCCGGAGCTGCTCGTCGGGACCTCGAGCGAGGAGCTCGGGGCCGACGACGAGGACGGGGCGACCGGGGCGATCGGCTCGATCGTGCCGGGCAGGGTCGACGGGACCGGGGCCTCGCTCGCCTCGACCGGCGTCACGGTCGACTGGTCGAGCGTGAACGACGACCCGTTCCAGTCCCAGGTCCAGGTCTGCGACAGCGTCGGCGTGGTCGTGTCGGCCGGGGCGAAGACGTCCATGCCGGTCTGCAGCGAGCCGGGCGACAGGGTGAACGTCGACGGGTCGAACCGCGGGGTGACCGTGCTGCCGGCGGGTGCCTGCGGCGAGCCGAGCGAGCCGAGCTGCGTGCCGTCGGAGCCGAAGACCTGCACGTCCTGGATGGGTTCGCCCGACCCCGACCCCGTACCGGAGGCGCACTCCAGCAGCACCGCGGTGTCGTCCTTCCCGTCGCTGGTCAGGTCGGCCGCGGAGGTCGCGGCGACCGTGGCGGGGGTGCCACCGGAGGCGCCGTCGGGGGCCAGGGCCGGACCGGAGGTGTCGCAGACGAAGCGCGCGGTGCTCGGGTCGAACGGCACGGCCGGGTCGCCGGAGGTGGTGGACGGGTCCGAGGAGGAGCCGGAGTCCCGGGAGGTGCTGGGACCGGACGAGGTGCCGGGGTCGCCGCCGGTGGACGGACGGCCGTCGAACCCGCCGCCGGTGAACGTCTCCGGCGAGTAGGTGGAGTCGCCGTCACGGGTGCCGTCGGAGCGGCTCGGGCGGGTGAAGGGGCGACGCTCCCACGGGTCGACGAGGGTGTAGTCGTTGATGATCGTGGTGCTGGTCTGCACGACCGTCACGTTGGTCTGGTTGAACGACACCCAGGTCGGGCCGACGTAGATCGGGGACGTGAGCAGCGTCGGCGCGGTCAGCGGGTTGCCGCAGGCGCAGCGCACGACCGGCGAGCCGTAGACGTCGACGAACACCGCGGACCCGGCCTGCAGCACCGAACTCATGACCGTCGCCCGCCCGGAGGCGTAGCCGTGGTTGGTGACGAGAGTGTCGGCGCGCAGCACGACCGGGGTCAGACCGGAGACGTAGTCGGCGATCTCCGCGGTCCGGATCCCGAGGACGCCGGCCCAGGCCGCCGCCTCGCCGGGGTGCGACTCCAGGAAGCGGACGAGCTTCGCCCCGTCGCAGGCACTGTCGTCGCGGGTACCGCCGTAGAGGCCTGCGGTGTCGGCGCGGAACGTGCCGCCGGTGCCGGTCGGGGCGGTGACGCCGGTGGCGTCGGTGCCGACGGCGGGCATGAACGGGTTCGCCCCGGCGGTGGCGACCGGCTCGCGGGTCACCTCGGACGCCGACGCGGTCCCGGGAAGCAGCGCCAGCACGATCACGACGCCGAGCCCGAGGACGAGCACCATCGCGGTGGCGATCACGGCGATCGCCCACCGCGGGGCGCCGCGCCGCGGAGGCGGCGGCCAGGGCGCGTTCTGGTACCCGTACTGCGGGCCGTACGGAGCTCCGCCCTGTCCCTGGTGCCACTGCGTCGTCATGTTGGGATCCCGTTCTGCCGCTGCGGTGTTCGTCCCGGCGGGTCCCGCCGGTGGTGTCACCTCGCGTTTCGCAGACGGACCAATTTGCATTACCCCCTCTGGTCTAAATTGATGACGAGACCGGCGCCCTCGCGTGACAGCGGTGCTGTCGCATAGGTTCGACGACGTACTGCAGGCGACGTGAGGTCGGAGTTCGACGATGAGCCCAGGAACGTCCACAACCACCTCCGACGCGTTGCGCGTCGAGGAGGCCGCACGGAAGGTCGTCGCCGAGCACGACCCCCGGTCGGTGCCCAGCGAGGAGCTGCTCGGCGCGCTGTTCGACGCGGGGCTGGCCTGGGTCAGCTTCCCGGAGGGACTCGGCGGGCTCGGACTGTCGCGGGGCCTGCAGTCCATCGTGGACGGCATCGTCGTCGACGCCGGCGGGCCGCGCGGCTTCGCGCTCAACCCGATCGGCTACGGCATGGGCGCCCCGACCGTCGTCGAGTACGCGCAGAGCACCGAGCAGGCCCGCGACTGGCTCCGCCCGCTCGCGACCTGCGAGGACATCTGGTGCCAGCTCTTCAGCGAGCCCGGCGCCGGCTCCGACGTCGCCGGGCTGGCGACCACGGCCGTCCGCGACGGCGACGAGTGGGTGCTCAACGGCCAGAAGGTCTGGACGACGCTGGCGCACGTCTCGCGCTGGGGCATGGTCGTCGCCCGGACCGACCCGGACCAGCCCAAGCACCGCGGGCTGACCTACTTCGTGCTCGACATGCACCAGCCCGGCGTCGACGTGCGCCCGCTGCGGCAGATGACCGGGCAGGCCGAGTTCAACGAGGTCTACCTCAACGACGCCCGGATCCCGGACGCCAACCGGCTCGGCGAGGTCGGTGCGGGGTGGAAGGTCGCGATCACCACGCTGATGAACGAGCGCACTGCGATCGGCGGTGTCGCCGGCAAGCGCGGGACCGGCCCGATCGCCGAGGCGCTCGGCCTCTGGTCGGCGATGCCCGAGCGGCGCACCCCCGTGCTGCGTGACCGTCTCTCGGCCCTCTGGACGAAGACCGAGGCGCACCGGCTGACCCTGGCCCGCGCCCGCCGCACCGCGACGAAAGGTCAGCCCGGCCCGGAGGGCTCGGTGTCCAAGCTGGTCGCGGCCGAGCTCAACCAGGACGTCTACGAGTTCTGCATGGACCTGCTCGGCCCGGAGGCCCTGCTCTACGACGACTACACGTTGCGCCGCGCCGACCGGATCGGTCACGACCCCGGCGCGACCCTGCAGCAGCGCTTCCTGCGCTCGCGCGCGAACACCATCGAGGGCGGCACGTCCGAGGTGATGCGCAACATCCTCGGCGAACGCGTGCTGGGCCTGCCCGGCGACATGCGTGCCGACTCCGACCGACCCTGGCGCGAGGTGCCCCGTGGCTGAGAACGACGACGACAAGACCCCCTCCGTCCCGGCGAGCGGCGACGAGCCGGTGCGCCCCGCCGTGCCCGAGGAGCCCACGGTGCAGGCGACCGTGCCGTCGACCCCGGAGTTCGACTTCTCCGCCGAGCAGAACGAGCTGCGCACGGGCCTGCGCCGGTTCGTCGAACGGCAGAGCGACGAGGCGACCGTGCGCCGCCTGATCGAGACCGACCTCGGCTACGACCGCGCGCTGTGGGGCCGTCTCGGCTCCGAGCTGGGCGCTCTCGCGCTGGCCGTGCCGGAGGACCTCGGCGGCGCCGGGGCCGGGCTGGTGGACCAGGCGATCGCGGCCGAGGAGCTGGGCGCGGCGCTGTTCTGCGGCCCGCTGCTGGGCACCGTCGGGCTGGCGATCCCGGCCCTGGTCGCGGCACCCGCCGGCCCGGTGCGCGACGAGCTGCTGCCCGCGCTGGCCGAGGGCACCCGCACCGCGGCGTTCGTCGGTGCGCTGTTCGCGCCCTACGACCCGTCCGCGACGACGATCGCGTCCAGTGGTGCGGGGGAGCGGACGACGCTCTCGGGCACCGTCGAGCAGGTCCCGGACGCCGGTGCGGCCGACGTCCTGCTCGTCGCCGCATCGGGCCCGGACGGCCCGGTACTGGTCGCGGTGGAGTCCGCCGACGCCCGGATCACCGTGCGCGGGTCGCTGGACCTGACCCGCCGGCATGCCCGCGTCGACCTCGACGGGGCCCAGGGCCGGGTGGTCGCCTCCGGTGCCGGAGCCGACCGCGCGATCCGGCACGCCTACGCCGTCGCCGGGGTGCTGCTCGCCGCCGAGCAGGTCGGGATCGCCCAGCACCTGCTCGACATCACCGTCGCCTACGCGAAGGAGCGGCTGCAGTTCGGCCGTCCGATCGGGTCGTTCCAGGCGGTCAAGCACCGCTGCGCGGACATGCTGGTCGCGGTGGAGCACGCCCGCTCGACGGCCTACCACGCGGCCTGGGCGGTGCAGGACCCGTCGCTCGACGACCCGGAGCTGGCCGTCGCGATCGCGCAGTCGACGTGCTCGGAGGCCTGCTACCGGATCGCCGCGGACGCGATCCAGATGCACGGCGGCATCGGGTTCACCTGGGAGCACCAGGCGCACCTGTACTACAAGCGCGCCATCGCCGACGCCGCCCTGCTGGGCAGCGCGGAGGCCTACCGCGAGGTCGTGTCGTCGCGCGTGCTGGACGCGCTCGGCGACGTGCGCGCGCCCGTGGTCGCCACCGGCTGAGCCCACACCGTCACGGACGGGTGAGGTGCCGGGTCGGTCCGCGTGTCGGGCGCGCGCGGGCCGACCCCAGCTGTTCATGATCGGGCCCACCGGAGGTTCACCGCCGGGAGGCCGGGCGTTCGGCCGGGTGGGGTGGAGTCACGCGTCGCCTCCGATTCACCCGAAAGAGGACGCATGACCTCCCTGCACGATCGGTCCGGTTCCACCACACCGGACACCACCACCACTCCGGACACGACGGCGTCGGGCACCACGCGCCGCAATGTCCTGCGCGCCTCCGCCGTCGCCGGCATGGGTATCGCCATCGCCGGCAGCATCGACGCGATCGCCGGGACGACGGCGTCCGCGTCACCCACCCGGGCCCCGGCCGGCTACGGCCCGCTGGTCGACGACCCGAAGAACGTCCTGGCCCTGCCGGCGGGCTTCGCCTACACCGTCGTCGCCCAGGCGGGCGTCACGAAGCTCACCGACGGCGGCGAGCCGACCCCCAGCGACACCGACGGCACCGCCTGCTTCCCTGACCGCGGCGGGTTCGTGCTGGTCAACAACCACGAGATCGGCGGCGACGAGCCGCACCGGGTCCCCACCCGCGACGGGCTCACCTACGACCCGGGCGCCGGCGGCGGCACCACCAACATCACCGTCGACCGCTCCGGGAAGCGGACCGGCGAGTACGTCAGCGTCGCCGGGACGCACAACAACTGCGCGGGCGGCGAGACTCCCTGGGGCACGTGGCTCACGTGCGAGGAGACCGAGGCCAAGGCCGGCGGCGCGCTCACGAAGGACCACGGGTTCGTCTTCGAGGTCAGCCCGGTCGGCGCCGAGAACAAGGGCAACAGCCCCGTCCCGCTGAAGTTCCTCGGCCGGTTCTCGCACGAGGCCGTCGCCGTCGACCCGCGCACGAAGTCGATCTACCTGACCGAGGACGCGTCCGGCCCGAACGGCCTGCTCTACCGCTGGGAGCCGCCGAAGGGCTTCCGCGGCCGCAAGTGGGAGCTCAAGAACCTCGCCGAGACCGTCGGCGACACCGCGGGCACCCTGCAGGCGATGCGCTGCCTGCGCGGCAGCCAGCACGTCCGCGACCTGTCCGAGGCCACCCAGCCGGGCACGCGCTACAGCGTCGAGTGGGTCGACGTGCCGGACCGCCTCGCCGCGTCGACGTCGACCCGCAAGCAGCTGCCCGAGGACCGCGTCACCCGCGCCCGCAAGTTCGAGGGCGCCTGGTGGGGCGACGGCGGCGCCTACATCGTCTCCAGCTACGCCCGCCTCGACGACGGCAGCAAGAACGCCCACGACGGCCAGATCTGGTTCTACGAGCCCGCGCGCAGGCAGATCACCCTCAAGACCATCTTCACGGTGAACGAGGACCCGGACTCCGACGGCACGAACTTCGACGGGCCGGACAACATCACCGTCTCGCCGTACGGCGGGGTCGTGGTCTCCGAGGACGGCGAGGGCGTGCAGCACCTCGTCGGCGTCACCGACCAGGGGAAGTCCTACGCCCTGGCGCGCAACGACCTCAACGACAGCGAGTTCGCCGGACCCACGTTCTCCACCGACGGGAAGATCCTCTTCGCCGGTATCCAGACGCCGGGCTACGTCCTGGCGATCACCGGCCGCTGGCGCCGGCCCGGCACACCGCGCTGACACACCCGTGCGCGGATATCACCGCTCCGGCAGCGATATCCGCGCACGACCGTGCCCTACCGTGGACGGGTGGCAGCACCGGACGACGAGGGCGGTGACCCGGCCTGCTGGTCGAGCCGGGTCTGCCCCGAGTGCGGGCTGTTCGCGGTCGAGGATCCGCCGACGGTGTGTGAGCGATGTGGCGAGGCGATCCCGGCGCCGCCGTGACATCGTTGAGGGGTGCGTTCGCTGCTGCTCTCCCGTCGTGACCTGGACTTCCTGCTCTACGAGTGGCTCGACGTCGAGTCGCTGACCAAGCGGGAACGCTTCGCCGAGCACGGCCGCGACACGTTCGACGCCGCGCTCGACCTGGCCACCGACGTCGCCACCGAGCACTTCGCCACCCACCGCAAGATCTCCGACTCGGCCGAGCCGACGTTCGACGGCGAGACGGTGACGATCCCGTCCGAGGTCAAGGCCGCGCTCGAGGTGTTCGCCGAGACCGGGATCGTCGGTGCCGGGATGGACTCCTCGGTCGGCGGGCTTCAGATGCCGGCCGTCGTCGCGCAGGCGTGCTTCGCCTGGTTCCACGCCGCCAACGTCGGCACCGCGGCCTACCCGTTCCTGACCATCGCCGCGGCGAACCTGCTGCGCGCGCACGGGACCCCGGAGCAGATCGAGACCTGGGTGACGCCCATGGTCGAGGGCCGCTACTTCGGCACGATGTGCCTGTCCGAGCCGCAGGCCGGGTCGTCGCTGGCCGACGTCACCACCCGCGCCGAGCCCCGCGACGACGGCACCCACCGGCTGACCGGCAACAAGATGTGGATCTCCGGCGGAGAGCACGACCTGAGCGAGAACATCGTGCACCTGGTGCTGGCCAAGATCCCCGGCGGACCGGCCGGGGTGAAGGGCATCTCGCTGTTCGTCGTCCCCAGGATCTTGGAGAACGGGGAGCGCAACGACGTCGCGCTGGCCGGGCTGAACCACAAGATGGGCTACCGCGGCACCGTCAACACGCTGCTGAACTTCGGTGAGGGACGCTCGACGCCGGGTGGCGAGCCGGGCGCGGTCGGGTACCTCGTCGGCGAGCCCCACCGGGGCCTGTCCTACATGTTCCACATGATGAACGAGGCCCGCGTCGGGGTCGGGGCGGGCGCCACCGCGCTCGGCTACGCCGGGTACCTCACCGCCCTCGACTACGCCCGTACCCGTCCGCAGGGCCGCCTCGCCGGGGCCAAGGACCCGACGTCGCCGCAGGTGCCGATCATCGCCCACGCCGACGTCCGGCGGATGCTGCTCGCGGCGAAGTCCTACGTCGAGGGCGCCCTGGCGCTGAACCTGTACTGCGGGCGGCTGCTCGACGAGGAGACGACCGGCGAGACCGACGACGACCGGTCCCGGGCCAACCTCCTGCTCGAGGTGCTGACCCCGGTCGCGAAGAGCTGGCCGTCGCAGTGGTGCCTGGCCGCGAACGACCTGGCCATCCAGATCCTCGGCGGCTACGGCTACACCCGCGAGTACGACGTCGAGCAGCTCTACCGCGACAACCGGCTCAACGCCATCCACGAGGGCACGCACGGCATCCAGGGCCTGGACCTGCTGGGACGCAAGGTGGTCATGTCCGGGGGCGCCGGGCTGGAGCTGCTCACCACGACGATCGGCGAGACGGTCGCCCGCGCCCGGGGCGCCGGCGGCGAGTCCGAGGAGCTGGCCGGGGCCCTCGACGCCGCCGTGGCGCGGGTCGGCGAGGTCACCGCGGCGCTGTGGGCGGCCGGGGACCCGGCCGTCACGCTGGCGAACTCCTCGGTCTACCTGGAGGCCGTCGGGCACGTCGTCGTCGCGTGGATGTGGGTGGAGCAGTTCCTGGCCGCGGACGGTCACGACGGCGACTTCTACGACGGCAAGCGCGCCGCCGCCCGCTACTTCCTGCGGTACGAACTTCCGAAGGTCGGCCCGCAGCTGGACCTGCTGGCGTCCCTGGACCGCACCACCCTCGACGTCCGCGACGAGTGGTTCTGACCCCGGCCCCGATCACCCCGGCCCCGATCACCCCTGCGCTGGTCACCCGGCGCGATCCGCACCCCTGACCGCGATCCGCACCCCGTGCAGCGGGTGCGGATCGTCGGTGCGGTCAGGCCGGGAGCGTCGCGAGCGGCTCCAGGCGGACGGGGACCTCCTGGGCCTCGGCGGTCAGCGAGTGGCGCTCGGCCACCGGCCGGTGCCCGGGTGCCCGGGCGACGACGGTGTAGCTGCCCGGACGGGGCGCGTCGAGGCGGTAGCGGCCGTCGGCTTCGGTGACGGCGCGGGCGACCTGACGACCGTTCGTCGCGTCGATCAGGGTCAGCACCGTGCCGGCGGTGGCCTCGGTCGTCCCGTGCACCTGACCGACCAGTGCCGGACCGGGCTCAGTGACACGTCCGGGCACGACCGGCTCGAACGCCGGGTCCGGGCCCGGAGCGGGCGAGGCCGTCGAGCCGTCGGTGCCGCCACCGTCGGCCGTCGCCGCGTCGGAGGTGGCTGCGTCGCTCGTGGCTGCGGCGGCCGTGGCGTCCGCCGCCTCCTCAGCGTCGGTCCGGACCCGGTGCGGGCGGCCGGACGGGACGATCGAGCCGCAGACCACGGCCGCGACCACGAACACCACCGACGTCACCAGGAACGCGACCGCGTAGCCGTGCAGCGTCGCGTCCAGCGGCGACTCCCCGGCGGTGACGACGTAGGCCGCCCCCGCCGTGCCGGCGACGCTCGACAGCAGCGCGGTGCCGACCGAGCCGCCCACCTGCTGCATCGTGTTCACCGTGGCCGAGGCGACCCCGGCGTCCCGCGGCTCGACGCCCAGCGTCGCGGTGTTGATCGAGGTGGACATCGCGGTGCCCATGCCCAGGCCCATCATGACCATCGGTCCGGCGATGGATCCGGCGTAGGTGGAGCCGGAGTCGAGGAACGAGAGCCAGAACATCGCGCCGGACGCGAGCAGCAGGCCCACGATGATCAACGGTTTGGGCCCGGTCCGCGGCAGCACCACCCGCGGCAGCGTCGTCGAGGTGAGCACGATGCTCGCCACCATCGGCAGGAACGCGACGCCGGAGAGCATCGGGGAGAAGCCGAGGTTCTGCTGCAGCACGTAGGTCAGGAACAGCGACAGTGAGAACATGCCGAGGGTGAGCGTGAGGATCGTCAGGAACGACCCGCCGCGGTAGCGGTCGAGCAGCACCCGCAACGGCAGCAGCGGGGACCGGACGCGGCGCTGGACGATGACGAACACGGTCAGCAGCACCACCCCGGCAGCCAGGAACGCGTACACCGGGAGCGACGACCAGCCGTCGGTCTCGGCGCTGCCCAGCCCGTAGACCAGGCCGAACAGTCCCGCGCTGGCCAGGATCGTGCCGGTGATGTCGAGCTGGGGCCGGTTCTCCGGTGCCGGGACCTTCGGCATGAAGGTCAGGGCGCCGACCAGCGCGGCGACGGCGAAGACGGCGTTGACGTACATGCACCAGCGCCAGTCGACGTACTCGGTGAGTGCGCCGCCGAGCAGCAGCCCGACCGCGGCGCCGGAGCCGGCGAGGGCGCTGAACACGCCGAACGCCGTGGCCCGGTCCTTACCGCCCGGGAACGTCGTCGTGAGCAGCGACAGCGCGGCCGGGGCGAGCAGGGCCCCGAACACGCCCTGCAGCACCCGAGCCGCGACCAGCACCTCGAAGTTCGGGCTCAGGCCGCCGAGGACGGACGCGACGGCGAAACCGACGAGCCCGGTCATGAACGCGCCGCGGCGTCCGAACACGTCCGCCAGGCGCCCGCCGAGAAGCAGCAGGCTGCCGAACGACAGCGCGTAGGCGGTGACGATCCACTGCCGCTGCGGGTCGCTGAAATCCAGGTCCATCTGCGCCGAGGGCAGCGCGATGTTCACGATGGTGTTGTCCAGGATCACCATGAGCTGGGCGATACCGATCACGGCGAGAATCCACCAGCGGCGGGCCGAAGTGGTCATGGGGGTCCTTCTCGATCGGACGTACTCGGGAAGGACGACAACGGTGTCGCCCGGTTCGTCGAACGACCGTATGACCTCGACCGCGGTTCAGGTCCAGTACTTTTCGGCGTCGCTGTCGACAACGGCACATCCACCCTCGGGAATTCCCGGCGGAAGGCATTGACGCGTCGTCGGTCGTCGTGCGAAACAGACCAAAAGGTCATGCCGGAATGATCCGGAATCGGTCGGGCGGCGAGGCCCGGGGAAAGAGGGAAATCGGATGATCGACTTTCAGCTCGGCGGCAGGGTGGCCGTCGTGACCGGTGGCGCGTCCGGGATCGGGCTCGCCTGCGCGCAGGCCCTGGCCCATTCCGGAGCCGCGGTCTCGGTGTGGGATCTCGACGCCGGCCGGGTCGAGTCCGCGCGCGCCTCGCTGGGCGCGCGGCACCACGGGGCGGTCGTCGACGTCGTCGACCCGGACGCGGTGGAGGCGGCGATGCGGTCCGTCGCCGCCGAGTTCGGACGTCTCGACATCGCGGTGCTCAACGCCGGTGTCGCGAGCGACCCGGCGCCGACCGGTGACGGGTCCGACGCGTCCTGGCAGCACGTGATCGGTGTGAACCTGGACGGGGTGTTCCACACGATGCGCTCCGCGGTGCGGGCGATGCGTGCGGCCGGGGCCGGCGGGTCGATCGTCTCGATCGCGTCGGTGCTGGGGCAGGTCGGCTCACCGAACAGCGGGTCCTACGTCGCGGCCAAGCACGGCGTCGTCGGGCTCACGAAGGCCGCCGCGTGGGAGCACGCCGCCGACGGCATCCGCGTCAACGCCGTCGGGCCCGGCTACATCGACACCCCGCTCCTGGCCGGGCGGATCGACGCCGCGGCGCGCGCCGACATCGAGGCCCGCCATGCGCCGCAGCGCTTGGGCCGCCCGGAGGAGGTCGCCGCCGTCACCGCGTTCCTGGCCAGCGACGCCGCGTCCTTCGTGACCGGCGCCTACTACCCGGTCGACGGCGGCTTCCTGGCCCGCTGACCCCGTTCCACCCCGGTGAGCGGCACTCTCGTCGCAACCGATCCGACGAGAGTGCCGCTCGTTACAGGCTGGAATGGGAGCCGGCGAGCGGGATGTTGTGGCCGGGAGTGTGGGGGAGTGCTGTGGGTGAGGGTCTGACGCGTCGCCGTGTCATCGATTACGGACGACGGCGGTCGAGCGGCTGTCCGGGGTCACCGCCCCGTCCCTGACCGCATCCGATCTCCGGAGCCTGCCCGATGTTTGTCATCACCCGTGCGGCCCGTGCCTGGTCCCGACCGCGCACGTTCGCCCTCCTCACCCTCGCCGGGCTCGTGCTCGGCGCCGTTCTCGGTCTGGTCGCCCGCGCCACCGGCGCCGAGTGGCTGGCCTCGAGCCTGGACACGATCGGCACCCTGTTCACCGGGCTGCTGCAGCTCACGGTCGTGCCGCTGGTGTTCGCCGCGATCGTCGTCGGCATCGTCAGCCTGCGGAACCTCGGCGGCGGACGCACCGCCGCCCGTCTCGGCGGCCGGACCGTGGCCTGGTTCGCCGGCACCTCGCTGATCGCGGTCCTGATCGGCATCGGGATCGGGCTGATCGCCCGTCCCGGTGCGGGCGTGACCGTCGCGGCCGACCCGGAGTCGCTGGCCACCGTCCAGGGCCGGACGCAGGGGTCCTGGGACTCGGTCCTGTCCGGGCTGATCCCGGAGAACTTCTTCAGCGCCTTCTCCGAGGGCGAGATCCTGCAGGTCGTGTTCCTCGCGCTGCTGATCGGCATCGCGGCCTACGCGCTCGGTGACCGGGCGGAGCCCTTCGTGGCGTTCACCCGCTCCGCGTTCGAGATCATCCAGAAGATCATCGGCTGGATCGTGAAGCTGGCCCCGATCGGCGTGCTCGGCCTGATCGGCAACGCGTTCGCCAGCTACGGCACCGGGTTCGTGCAGTCGCTGCTGGGCCTGATCGTGACCGTCTACGTCGGCTGCGCGCTGGTGCTGTTCGTCGTCTACCCGATCCTGCTGCGCTACGTCGCCGGCGTCAGCCCGCGCCGGTTCTTCGCCGTCACCTGGCCGACGTTGCAGTTCGCGTTCGTGTCCCGCTCGTCGAGCGCGTCGCTGCCGCTGTCCCGCCGCGCCGCCGTCGACCTCGGGGTGGACCCGGGCTACGCCGGCTTCGCCGTCCCGCTGGGCAGCACCACGAAGATGGACGGCTGCGCCGCGATCTACCCGGCGCTGGCCACGATCTTCATCGCGCACGTCACCGGCGTGCAGCTGGCCGCGTGGCAGTACCTCGTGATCGTCGCCGTCGCCGTGTTCGGCGCGCTGGCCACGGCCGGGACGACCGGCTGGTTCACGATGCTCACGCTGACCCTGGGCGCGATCGGGATGCCGCCGCAGGTGATCGCGGTCGGGATCGCCGTCGTCTACGGCATCGACCCGATCCTGGACATGATGCGCACCGCGACGAACGTCGCCGGGCAGATCACCGTCCCGGTCGTCGTCGCGAGCCAGGAGGGCCTCCTCGACGAGCGGGTCGCCCGCGGCGAGGTGGAGCCGGCCGACCTCGACGCCGCTCCGGTCACCGGCTCGACGCCCGGCGGTCCGACGGCCGCCGCCGAGCCCACCCGCGAGCTCGCCGACCGCTGAGTCACCCCACTCGTGGAGCCTCCGTGCGGTGCCGCCGCACGGAGGCTCCACGAGTACGGGCGTAACGCCCGGTATCGGTAGTTCGACGCAGGCGTGGAGAGGATCACGCTTCCTAGAGTCGGGGTGTGGCACAGGAACCGACGGGGGTGGCGGTGGGCGCGCGAGTGGCCGGGGTCGAGGTGCACCTGCCGTCGCGGCGGGTGCCCACCGCCGAGCTCGAGGCGTGGGTGGGCCCGTTCCGGCCGCCGCCCGGCCTGCTGCACCGGCTCACCGGGATCGCCGCGCGGCACGTCATGGACGCCGACGAGCAGGCGTCCGACTTGGCCGTCGCCGCCGCCCGGAAGGTCCTCGCCGCGACCGGGACGTCGCCGGACGAGGTCGATCTCCTGATCTTCGCCGCGGCCAGCCAGGACCTGGTGGAGCCCGCGACCGCGCACATCGTCGCGGCGAAGCTGGGCGTGTCCTGCCCGGTGATGGACGTCAAGAACGCCTGCAACAGCGTCCTCAACGGGATCGAGACCGCCGACGCGCTGATCGCCACCGGGCGCTACCGCACGGTGCTGGTGGCGTGCGGGGAGTCGCCGTCGCGGGCGGTGCGGCGCGACGTCGCGTCACTGCGGGAGTTCCTGCGCGCGCTGCCCGGCTACACGCTCTCCGACGCCGGCGCGGCCGTCCTGCTCACCGCCGCGGAGACGCCCGGGATCCTCGCCTCCGGGTTCGCCGCGGACTCCCGGCACTGGGCGGCCGGGACGCTGGCCACCGGCGGCTCGATGCACCCTCGCGACCCCGAGCACACCTACTTCACCCTCGACGCCGCCGCGCTGAAGAAGGCGTTCCTGGCTCTGGGCACCGGGATCCTCGACCGCACCCTCGCCGGGGCCGGCCTGGGATGGGACGACCTCGCCGTCGTCGGCGTGCACCAGGTGTCGCTGCCCTACCTCGAGGTGTTCGCCGACCGGGCCGGGGTGCCGCGCGACAAGCTCGTGGTGACCGTCGCCGAGCACGGCAACTGCGCCGCGGCGAGCCTGCCGTTGCAGCTCGCCCGCGCCCGCGAGTCCGGACGGGCCGGCCCCGGTGACCTGGTCGGGCTCGTCGGGCTGGCCGGCGGGGTCAGCCTCGGGCTGATCGTGGTGCGGCTGTGACGCCCGGCCCCGGTGGCCCGGACCTCTGGGTGGTCGTCCCCGCGTTCGACGAGGCCGCCGGGATCGGCGCCACGCTCGCCGCGCTGGCCGCGCAGACCGACCGCGGGTTCGCGCTGGTCGTGGTGGACAACGCCAGCACCGACGGCACGGCCGGGGTGGTGCGGCGCTTCGCGGAGGCGCACCCATTGGTGCGGGTCGACGTCGTGCACGAGCCGCAGCGGGGGACCGGCGCGGCCGCGGACACCGGCATGCGGCACGCGATCGCCGCCGGGGCCCGGTGGCTGGCGCGCACCGACGCCGACTGCCTGCCCGCCCCGGACTGGACCGCCCGCGTGCGGGCCGCGTTCGCCCGCGGTGACGAGCTGGTCGGCGGCCGCCTGCGCCCGCGCACCGACGAGGGCGTGGCGTGGTGGAGGCGGACGGCGATGACCGGCGCGCTGGAGCTGGCGGCGGCGTTCGGACGCCTCCGCCCCGGGAACCGGGTCCCCGGCGCACGCGGCGGGTACGTGATGGCGCCGGGCTGCAACATGGCCGTCACCGCGGAGCTCTACCTCGCCGCGGGCGGGTTCCCGCGCACCCGGATCCAGGACCTGCACGAGGACCGCGCACTGGTTAACGCCGCGCGCCCGCTCAGTGCGCACGTCGTGTCGCGGCGCGACGTCGTCGTGTCCGCGTCGAGCCGCCGGGTGCGCGCGTGGGGGCTGGTCCGGACGCTGGGCTGGTACGCCGACCACCGCTACCGGCCCGCGCACGTGGACATCCGGTGACGGCTCACCCGACGAGGCGGGCGGACCGGTGGGAGCGCCGGGTCCAGCTCGCCGCGCACCCCCTCGGCTACCCGCTGCTGCGCGGGCTGGCCCGGCTCGGGCCGGTGGTGCGGGTGCCGCGGGTCGGCGTCGTGGTCAGCGACGCCGCCGTGGCGCGCGCGGTGCTCGGCGACCCGTCGGCGTTCCGCAAGACCGGCCCCGGGTCGCCGGCGGCGCTGTGGACGCCGGTGGTCGGGCCGTCGGTGCTGCTGAACATGGAGGGACCCGACCACGCGCGGCTGCGCACGGCGTTGTCCGAGCTGTTCACGCCGCGCGCGGTCGAGGAGCTGGTCGCCGCGTCCGCGGTGCCGGAGCTGGTGCGCCGGCGTCTGGTCGCGGGGGAGGAGGTCGACCTGGTCGCCGCGACCGCGTCGATGGCCGGGGCGGCGATCGCGGAGCTGGTCGGCCTGGGGGAGCCCGCCGAGACCCGCACCGGCGCATCCGGGCGCGGCGGCACGGCGGCCGGACCCGCGCGGGCGGACACACGGAGCGGCGGGTTCGGGCCGCCCGGCCCGGCCCTGGACGCCGCCCGGGCGCTGACCGGGATGGTGCGGCTCGGGCGTCCGTCGCTCACCACGCGTCAGGTCACGAGGGCCCGGGCCGCGCTCGCGACGCTGACCGCACCGGCCGTCGCGGCCTACCGCGAGGGCGACCCGTCGACCGTCCCCGGGCGGATGCGGGCGCTGGGCCTCGACGAGGAGGAGGCCCGCGGCGCGGTGGCGGCGTTCGCGCTGACCGGCACCGAGACCGTCGTGTCGTTCGTCCCGCGCCTGGTCGCGCTCGTGCACGACGCGGGTCTCCTGGACGCGGTGGCCGCCGACCCCGACACGGCCGAGACGGTGACCACCGAGGCCCTGCGCGTCGTGGCACCATCCCCGGTCATGCTGCGCAGCGTCGCCCGGCCCGGCGTCGTCGGGGACACCGAGGTCCGTCCCGGCGACCGCGTCGTGATCGCCACCGTGTCCGCGGCCCGGGCCACCGGCGGCTTCGATCCGCAGCGCCCGCATCCCCCCGCGGTCCGGAACCTCTGGTTCGGCGCCGGCCCCCACTTCTGCCTCGGCATGCCGCTCGCGACGGCGCAGATCCGGGCACTGCGCACCGCCGTCCTCGACGCGCACCGGGAACGACCGGTGCGGGTGCTGCGCCGCCGCGTGGCCCGGCAGGTGCTGGTGCCCGGTTACCGGGAGCTGGTGGTCGGGCATGGCTGACCGGCCCGACGTCGTCGCCGCCCTGCTCGACGCGGCACGGGAGCACCCGGCGGCACCGGCGCTGACCGGCCCGGACGGTGCGACCCTGACCCACCGCGAGCTGTCGACGCGCATCGTCGCCGTGGCGTCGCGTCTGCGGGAGGCCGGGTTCGCGCCGGGCAAGCGGATGCTGTTCTCGGTGCGCCCCGGACCGGACTCGGTCGTGCTCGCCCTCGGCGTGGTCGCCGCCGGTGGCTGCGTCGTGTTCCTCGACCCGGGCGTGGGACCGGAGCTGTTCGCCGCCCGGACCGGGCTCGCCCGCGCCCGGTGGGCCGCGGCCGAGTCGATGCTCTACACCGTGGGACGACGCCCGTTGCGCCCGCTGGCCCGGCGCCGCGGCGTGCTGCTGCCGGACTACGCCGCGCTGCCCGTCCGGCACGTCCACACCGGACGGTGGCTGCCGGGCGTCCCGCGCGGGGCGCTCGCCCTGTCCGACCTGCAGCGCCCGGTCGGGATCCCGGAGCCGCCCGGCACGCCCGTGCGGTACGCGCCGGAGCAGGACGCCGTCGTCGTCTTCACCGCCGGGACGACCGCGTCGCCGCGGGCGGTCGTGCACACCCGCGGCTCGCTCGGCTCCGCCCTCGACATCCTGGCCGCGCGCTGCACGCTCGGGCCGGGCAGCCGCGTGCACACCGACCAGTTCCTGCTCGGACTGCCCGCCCTGACCGGCAGCGGGCACTGGAGCATGCCGCCCTACGGCCTCGCGCCCGGCAGCGACCCGGACGAGATCGCCCGCGGTCTCACCGACGCGACGCACACGTTCCTCGTTCCGGCCGACCTCTCCGCGCTGCTCGACCGGATCGCCGACGGCGTGCTGCCGGTGCCGCCGCGGCTGCGCCAGGTGCTCGTCGGCGCCGCCCCCGTGCTGGCCCCGCTGCTGCGCCGGGCGTCGTCGCTGCTGCCCGGCGTCGAGATCCTCGCCGTCTACGGGATGACCGAGATCCTCCCGGTCGCGGTCGCCACGGCGACCCAGAAGCTCGCGTTCGACGGCGACGGGGACCTGCTCGGCGCCCCGTTGCCGGGGGTGCGGGTGCGGGTCGACGACGACGGGCACCTGCTCGTCCGCGGCCCGAACATGGCACGCGGCCACCTCGGCGGGCCGGAGCTGACCGAGCACGACACCGGCGACCTCGCCCGCATCGAGGCCGGACGGATCGTGCTCGTCGGACGGGCCAAGGACATGATCATCCGCGGGGCGACGAACATCTACCCCGGCCTGTACGAGCCGGGGATCGCCGACCTGCCCGGCGTCGCCGAGGCCTACCTCGTCGGTGTGCCCGACGGCATCGGCGACGAGCGTGTGGTGCTGCTGCTGCGGCCCGCGCAGGGCGCGCCGGCCGACCTGGCCGACCGGGTGCGCGAGGTCCTGCCCCGGATCATGGACGCGTCCGCGCTGCCGGACCGGGTGCTCACCGTGACGGCGGTGCCGCGCGACGGCCGCACCCGCAAGCCGGACCGGACGGCGATGACCCGCCTGGCCGCGCACCAGCTGGAGGCACCGGTCCCGGCGCCGCGCACACCCCGGGCCGGGTCGAGGTTCCGGGCGCGACGGTGAGGCTGGCCGTCACCGGGGCGACCGGTTTCGTCGGGGGCGCCGTCGCCCGCGCCGCCCGGGGACGGGGATGGACGGTGCACGCCTACGGCCGCCGTGTCACGGGATCCGAGCACGCCACATACTGGGACATCGCGCGCGGGCCGCTGCCCGACCCGCCGGCCGTCGACGCCGTCGTGCACGCGGCCGCCGCCGTCACCGACTGGGGGCCGTCCGCGCCGATCCGGATAGCCAACGTCGAGGGCACCCGGCACGTCGCCGCGACGTTCCCCGGCGTCCGGCTGGTGCACGTCTCCACCGCGAGCGTGTACGACCCGTTCGTCGCGACCGTGCACGCGCGCGAGTCCGACGGGCCGGGCACCCGGCACCTCAACGCCTACGCCGCGTCCAAGGCCGCCGCCGAGCGCGTGCTCACCCACCGCCCGGACACCGTCGTCCTGCGACCGCACGCCGTGTACGGCCCCGGCGACCCGACGCTGCTGCCCCGCCTGCGCGAGGCCGTGCGCGGGCGGACGCTGCTGCTGCCCGGGGACGGATCGACCCGGCACACGCTCACCGCCGTCGACACGCTCGTCGAGGCCGTGCTGCGCGCCTGCTCGCCGGACGCGCCACCGGGGGTCTACAACGTCGGCGACGCGGAGCCGCTCACCCTCGACGCGCTGGTCCGGGAGCTGTTCGCCGAGCTGGGCGAACCGGTGACGGCCCGGTTCGTCCCGGTCGCGGCGGTCTGGCCGGTGGCCACCGCCGCCGAGCGGGCCGCGCGGGCGCTGCGCCGTCCCCGCCCGCCGCGGCTGACCCGCTACGCGGTCAGCCAGCTCGGACGCGAGCGCACGCTCGACCTCGGCGCCGCGCGCACCCGTCTCGGCCTGGTCCCGGCACCGACGTCGTTCGCCGGTGCCGGGACCTGGTAGCGGCTCAGCGCCGGGCGTCGATGATCCGGTTCGCGGCCATGATGTCGCGCAACGACCCGCCCAGCGTCCGGTCGAACGACGACGCCAGCTCGCCGAGGGTCCGGTGGCTCACCGTCCAGCCCAGGCCCTGCAGCTCGTCGGGGGCGTCGGTCCGGCGCTCGGTGTTCCACAGCTCGCGCATGTCGCAGCCCATGGACGCGCCCATCTGTGCGACCTCGGGGCTGTCCAGGAAGCGGTCGGCGACGTCGAGGCCGAGTGCCTCGACCGCCATCCGGCTGCCCGGGGCGGAGAGCTTGTCGGCCGCGGCGAACAGGTCCGCCTCGGCCTGCGCGGGCAGGTAGGGCAGCAGGCCCTCGGCCAGCCACACGGTGGGCTTCGCGTGGTCGAACCCGGCGTCGGCCAGGGCGGCGGGCCAGTCGTCGCGCAGGTCGCACGGGACCGCGCGGCGGGTGCAGGACGGTGTCGCGCCGTCGGCGTCGAGGACCTGCTGCTTGAAGTCGAGCACCT
Source organism: Pseudonocardia sediminis (assembly GCF_004217185.1). Classification (NCBI taxonomy): domain Bacteria; kingdom Bacillati; phylum Actinomycetota; class Actinomycetes; order Pseudonocardiales; family Pseudonocardiaceae; genus Pseudonocardia; species Pseudonocardia sediminis. The sequence continues at coordinate 3,062,738 of NZ_SHKL01000001.1, forward strand.
GGTCCTGGTCGATCTCGAAGACGGTGGTGCCGGCCGGCCAGTCGAGCCGCTGGGCCCGGACGTCGAGCCCCGCGGCGAGGACGACGACCTGGTCGATCCCGCTCCGGGTGGCGTCGAGGAGCAGGTCGTCGAGGGCCCGCGACCGGACGGCCATGAAGTCGACCATCGAGACCCAGGCCTCGCTGTCCACCTCCGCCGTGGTCGTCGGCAGCGGGTGGCTCGGGTTCGCCGCGTGCACGAAGTCGGTCGCGTAGCGGTCGTGCACCAGCGCGTCGTCGCGGGTGTTCTCCACCGCGCGGGCCGCCGAGACCGCGAGGGCGGTCAGTCCGACGCTGGTCGTGATGTTCCACGGTCCGGCCACGGAGTTGCCGCCGGTCGGGGTGTGCCCGGTCGTCGGGGATGTCATCGCGAACCTCCAAAGTCGTGAGCAATGCTCAAGATCAGTGTTGCATTGCGAAATCGATTACGCACGGGGTAGCGGGCTGTGTGCCCGATCACGAAGCCGGTCGCCGGGCACCCGCGCGGCCGGTGACCGGCACGGCGTCGGGTCCCGGAGGATCCCTTCGTGCACTCGACGGTCTCGAAGGGTCCCCTCGCGTCGACGGGCCGCGCGTCCCTGTGGAGCCGGGTGCGGGATCGGCGCCAGCGGGGCGGTCCCACGGGGTCCCCTCGCTGCTCGGGGCGCCCCGAGGGCTCCCTTCGGAGTGCCGGAGGTCGGGGCCCGGGGGTCCGGAGGGAGGGGGAGGGGAGTGTCGGGCGCAGGGTCCACGAAAGGGTGACAGTGGGGTCATGACACCGACGCTCACCCTTGCCGACGACCTCACCCTGACCCGGATGGGATTCGGCGCCATGCAGCTCGCCGGACCCGGTGTGTCCGGCCCGCCCCGTGACCGCGACGAGGCGATCGCGGTGCTGCGCACGGCCGTCGAGCTCGGCGTCACCCACATCGACACCAGCGACTTCTACGGCCCCTACGTCGTCAACGAGCTGGTCCGCGAGGCGCTGCACCCCTACCCGTCAGACCTGCGGATCGTCACCAAGGTCGATGCCTTCCGCGGCGACGACGGCTCGTGGGACCCGGCCCTGTCGACGGAGGACCTCACCAGGGCCGTCCACGACAACCTCGACCACCTCGGCGTCGACGCCCTCGACGTCGTCAACCTGCGGGTCATGGACGAGGGCGCCACCTCGCTCGGCGAGCCGTTCGCCGCGCTCGCCGAGCTGCAGGGCAAGGGCCTGATCCGCCACCTCGGCGTCAGCAACGTGTCCGAGATCCAGCTGGCCGAGGCGGAGCTGATCGCACCGGTCGTCTGCGTGCAGAACCTCTACAACCTCGTTCAGCGCGGCGACGACGCCCTGGTCGACCGCTGTGCCCGCGACGGCATCGCCTACGTCTCGTTCTTCCCGCTCGGCGGGTTCACCCCCGTGCAGTCCGGCGTGCTCGACGACGTCGCGTCGCGGGTCGGGGCGTCGTCGCAACAGGTCGCGCTGGCGTGGCTGCTGCAGCGCTCGCCCACGATGCTGCTGATCCCGGGCACGTCCTCGGTCGCGCACCTGCGGGAGAACGTCGCCGCGGCCGACCTGGAGCTGACGCCGGAGATCGTCGCCGAGCTGGACGCGATCGCGGGCTGAGCGCCCGGCCGGCCCGGGTGGTCGGCCCGGGTGGTCGGCCCGGGTGGTCGGCCCGGGTGATCGGGTCGTGACGTGGCTCGCACCCACCGTGACAGTCAGTGCTGACTGTTTCGGTGATACCGTCGCGGACGAGTCGACGGCGCCGTACGGGCGCCGCACCCGTCGCGAAGGAGCGTGGGCACATGCGAGACGCAGTCATCGTGGAAGCGGTGCGGAGCCCGGTGGGCAAGCGCAAGGGCGGTCTCGCCGGGACGCACCCGGTGGACCTCTCCGCGCACGTGCTGAGGTCCCTGGTCGAGCGCTCGGGCATCGACCCGGCCGAGATCGAGGACGTCATCTGGGGCTGCGTGTCGCAGGTCGGCGAGCAGACCATGGACATCGCCCGCAACGCCGCGCTCGCCGCCGGGTTCCCGGAGACGGTGACCGGCGTGAGCGTGGACCGCCAGTGCGGGTCGAGCCAGCAGAGCGTGCACTTCGCCGCGGCCGGCCTGATCGCCGGGCAGTACGACGTCGCCGTCGCCGGTGGTGTCGAGTCGATGACCCGGGTGCCGATGTTCTCCGGGACCATGGGGATGGACCCGTACGGCGAGTCGTACATGGAGCGCTACAACGCGTCCCCGAACCAGGGCGTCGGCGCGGAGATGATCGCCGAGAAGTGGGGCCACTCGCGCACCCAGCTCGACGAGTTCGCGCTGGAGTCGCACGCCAAGGCCGCCGCCGCGCAGGACGACGGCCGTTTCGACGGCCAGATCGCCCCGCTGGCCGGCGTCACCGCCGACGAGGGCGTCCGCCGCGGCGGGACCCTCGAGGGTCTGGCGCAGCTCAAGACCGTGTTCAAGGACGCCGACCAGGGTGGCGTCATCCACGCCGGCAACTCCTCGCAGATCTCCGACGGCTCCGGCGCACTGCTGATGATGACGAGCGAGAAGGCTAAGGCGCTGGGCCTGACCCCGATCGCGCGCATCCACACCGCGGTGCTCGCCGGCGCCGACCCGGTCATCATGCTGACCGCGCCGATCCCGGCGACGGAGAAGGCCCTGAAGAAGTCGGGCCTCTCGCTCGGCGACATCGGCGCGTTCGAGGTCAACGAGGCGTTCGCGCCGGTCCCGCTCGCGTGGCTGTCCGACATCGGCGCCGACGCCTCGGCCCTGAACCCGAACGGCGGCGCGATCGCGCTGGGCCACCCCCTCGGCGGCTCCGGCGCGCGGATCATGACCACGCTCGTGCACCACATGCGCGACAACGGAATCCGCTACGGCCTGCAGACCATGTGCGAGGGCGGCGGCCAGGCCAACGCCACCATCCTCGAGCTCCTGTAAGTCCTCACCCTCTGCACGTGGGCCGTCGTCGCGGCGGCGGCCCGCGTGTGCTCCCCGATCACTGGAGGAACCCGCACCCATGGACATCAACGGAGCCGTCGCGCTCGTCACCGGTGGCGCGTCCGGCCTGGGCCTGGCCACCACCGAGAAGCTCGTCGAGGCCGGCGGCAAGGTCGTCATCGTCGACCTGCCCTCCTCGGCCGGTGAGGCCGTCGCCGACAAGCTGGGCGACAGCGTCCGCTTCGCCCCGGCCGACGTCACCGACGAGGCGCAGATCTCCGCCGCGCTCGACGTCGCCGCCGAGCTGGGCACGCTGCGCGTCGCCGTGAACTGCGCCGGCATCGGCAACGGCATCAAGACCGTCGGCAAGAACGGCCCGTTCCCGCTGGCCGACTTCACCAAGGTCATCAACGTCAACCTGATCGGCACGTTCAACGTGATCCGTCTCGCCGCGGAGCGGATCTCGCAGTCCGACCCGGTCGAGGGCGAGCGCGGCGTCATCGTCAACACCGCCTCGGTGGCGGCGTTCGAGGGCCAGATCGGTCAGGCCGCGTACTCCGCGTCCAAGGGCGGGATCGTCGGCATGACGCTGCCCATCGCGCGTGACCTGGCGAACATCGGCATCCGCGTGGTGACGATCGCTCCGGGCCTGTTCGAGACCCCGCTGCTCGGCGGGCTCCCGGACGACGTCAAGGAGTCGCTCGGCAAGCAGGTGCCGCACCCCTCGCGCCTGGGGCAGCCGTCGGAGTACGGCCAGCTCGCGGCGCACATCGTCGCCAATCCCATGCTCAACGGCGAGACCATCCGTCTCGACGGCGCCATCCGCATGACCCCGCGGTAGGAGGCACACCCACCATGAAGCGCACGCTCTACGAGTCCGACCACACCGACTTCCGCGAGGCGTACCGCGCCTTCGTCGAGAAGGAGATCGCTCCGAACCTGGAGCAGTGGGAACGCGACAGCATCGTTCCGCGCGAGCTGTTCACCACGGCGGGCAGCTCCGGCTTCCTGGGGATGGAGATCCCCGAGGAGTTCGGCGGCGGCGGCATCAAGGACTTCCGGTTCAACGCCGTCATCGTCGAGGAGCTGATGCGCGCCAACGCGTCCGCGGCCGGGCTGGGCCTGACCCTGCACACCGACATCGTGCTGCCGTACTTCCTCGCCTACAGCAACGACGAGCAGAAGAAGCGCTGGCTGCCCGGCATCGCCTCCGGGGAGCTGATCACCGCGATCGCGATGACCGAGCCCGGCATCGGCTCGGACCTGGCATCGATGTCGACCACGGCGATCCGCGACGGCGACCACTACGTCGTCAACGGCGCGAAGACGTTCATCACGAACGGGATCAACGCCGACCTGATGATCACCGCGGTGAAGACCGACCCGTCGCAGAAGCACAAGGGCATGAGCCTGCTCGTGCTCGAGCGCGGGATGGAGGGCTTCGAGCGCGGCCGCAACCTGGACAAGCTCGGCCAGCACGCCCAGGACACCGCGGAGCTCTCGTTCACCGACGTCAAGGTGCCGGTGGCGAACCTGCTCGGCGGCGAGGAGGGCCAGGGCTTCACGCAGCTGGTCACGAACCTGCCCCAGGAGCGCCTGTCGATCGCGGTCGCGGGTGTCGCGGCGGCCCGCACGGCGCTGGACCAGACGCTGGCCTACGTCAAGGAGCGCAAGGCGTTCGGCTCGCCGATCGGCTCGTTCCAGAACTCCAAGTTCGTCCTCGCCGAGATGGACACCGAGATCGACATCGCCGAGCACTACGTCGACGACTGCGTGCGCGCACTCAACGCCGGCGAGCTGACGGCGGTCGACGCGTCGAAGGCGAAGTACTGGTGCACCGAGCTGCAGGGCCGGGTCGTCGACCGCTGCCTGCAGCTGCACGGCGGGTACGGCTACATGAACGAGTACCCGATCGCGAAGGCCTACGCCGACGCGCGCATCACCCGGATCTACGGTGGCACCACCGAGATCATGAAGGAGGTGATCGGTCGCGGCCTCGGGCTGTAGACCGATCTCCACGATGGCGACGAACGACGTGTCGGTCCCCAGGACCCGGGCGCAGCGGTCCTCCGACAGCCGTGCCCGGATCCTGGACGCCGCCGTCGCGTGCCTGATCGACGGCGGGTACTCCGGCGCGACCACCCTGACCATCCAGGGGTCCGCCGGAGTCTCCCGCGGTCGGCTGCTCCACCACTTCCCGTCCCGGGACCGGCTCCTCGTGGCCGCGGCACAGCACCTCGCGGTCAAACGGGTGGCCGACACCGAGGACCGCATCACCCGTCTGCTCGACGGCGGTCCGGTTCCCGTGGGCCCCTGGGAACGCGCGGACCGCGTGATCGAGCTGCTCTGGGAGAGCTTCTCCGAACCGCACTTCTGGGCCTCGGTCGAGCTGTGGACGGCCGCCCGGGCCAACGGCGAGATCGCCGAGGCGCTGCGCCCCGAGGAACGCCGTCTCGGCGCGGGTATCCGGGCGTCGATGGCCCGCATGTTCGGCGACGAGCTCGCCGCGCGTCCGCGTTTCAAGCAACTACGCGACCTGCTGCTGACGTCCATGCGCGGTACGGCGCTGACCTACACCTTCGACCCGCGCGACCCCGCCGGCGACTCGATGCTGGCGCAGTGGAAGGACCTGGCCCGGGTCCTGCTCGCGGACGACCCCGGCTGAGCCTCGGAGACCCTCCGCGCGTCGTTAACGGAATGTGACGTCGACGACGTCCACCGGTTCCGATCTGCGAGGATTCTGCTCCGTTGGGCCCAATGTTCCTCACCCTCTAGGCGGCACGCCCGTCGGCATGATCCAGTTAGCCTGGCCTTAGCAGAGGCATGCCGACCATGCGTCGACCCACCGGCGCTCGAGAGGATGACGATGGTGAACGTGACCGCCCGGCCCGGGCACGAGGTACTCGACGTGATCGGTGTCGGTTTCGGACCGTCGAACCTCGGGCTGGCCATCGCGCTGGAGGAGCACAACGCCACCGCCGCCCCCGAGGACAGGATCACCGCCCGGTTCGTCGAACGCCAGGAGAAGTTCGGCTGGCACCGGGGCATGTTGATCGAGGACGCGACGATGCAGGTCTCCTTCCTCAAGGACCTGGTCACGATCCGGAACCCGAACAGCTCGTTCTCGTTCCTGTCCTACCTCAAGGAGCGCGACCGCCTCGTCGACTTCATCAACTACGGGAGCAATTTCCCGACCCGGCTGGAGTTCCACGACTACCTCGAGTGGGCCGCGTCGCGGTTCACCGACCGGGTCGACTACGGCTCCGAGGTCGAGGAGATCGTGCCGGTGCGGTCCGAGGGCGGCTCGGTGGAACAGGTCGAGGTCGTCTACCGCCACGGGGGCGGGACGGTCCGCCGTCGCGCCCGCAACGTCGTGCTGGCCACCGGGCTGACCGCGGCGCTGCCGCGCGGGATCACCGCCGGCGCCCGGATCTGGCACAACAAGGACCTGCTGCACCGGGCCCCGCACCTCGTCGGGACGGCCCCGAAGCGGATGGCCGTCATCGGCGCCGGGCAGAGCGCCGCCGAGACCGTCGAGTACCTGCACCGGACGTTCCCCGACGCCGAGGTCTACGCGGTGTTCGCCCGCTACGGCTACAGCCCGGCCGACGACAGCTCGTTCGCGAACCGGATCTTCGACCCGGGCGCGGTCGACGACTTCTACACCGCGCCGGACGGGGTCAAGGAGATGATCCTGGGCTACCACGCGAACACGAACTACTCGGTCGTCGACCCGGAGCTGATCGACGGCCTCTACCGGACGCACTACCACGAGCGGGTGGCCGGCAAGGAGCGCCTGAAGTTCTGCAACGTGTCCCGGGTGGCCGACGTCGTCGAGGTCGACGACCGGGTCGAGCTGGCCGTGGAGTCGCTGATCGACGGCGAGCGTGAGGTGATCACCGCCGACGTCGTCGTCTACGCGACCGGCTACCGGGCGGGCGACCCGCTCTGGCTGCTCGGCGGTGGCCTGCCCGAGGCCTGCGGGCGCGACGTGGCCGGGCGCCTGGACGTCCGCCGCGACTACCGGGTGGGCACCGAGGCGCTCGCCGACGGCACCCCGGTCACCGCGGGCATCTACCTGCAGGGCCCCACCGAGCACACCCACGGCATCTCCTCGACGCTGCTGTCCAACGTGGCCGTGCGCTCGGGCGAGATCGCCGGGTCGATCGTCACCGGCGGCGACTCCGGGTCGGGCCGCCCGGCCGGTGTGCCCGCCACCGACGGCGTCGCCGCCGAGCTGCCGGGCGTCGCGCACACCGGCCGCTGACGGCCCGCCTCCACCTCTCACGTCACGACATCCCGGGAGAAGCCATGTCCACGAACCCCTTCGACGACGAGAACGGCACGTTCCACGCGCTGGTGAACGACGAGGGCCAGCACTCGCTCTGGCCGACGTTCGCCGAGGTGCCGGCCGGCTGGACGGTCGTGCACGGCCCGGCGGACAAGGCGTCCTGCCTGGAGTACGTGGAGCAGAACTGGACGGACCTGCGGCCCCGCAGCCTGGTCGAGCGCACCGAGGCCGGCAGCAGCTGAGCCGTCTCCGCCGCCACCACGCCCCCGAACCGCCCAGGAGCGCTGTCGTGACCCGCACCCTGCCCACCTCGTCCGACCCCGGTACCGACATCGCGACCTGGCCCCGGCTGTTCGCCGAACAGGTCGCCGCGACACCGGACGCCGTCGCGGTGTGCTTCGGAACCCCGGCACCCGACGGCTCCTCGCCGGCGGGTACGGAGTCGGCGCCGACGCCGTCCGGCCTTCCCTACGCCGAGCTGACCTACGCCGAGCTCGACGACCGGACGGCCCGTCTCGCCGCGGTGCTCGCCGACCGGGGTGCCGGGCCGGAGCGGACGGTGGCGCTGGCGGTGCCGCGGGGGATCGACCTGGTGGTGGCGATGGTCGCGGTGCTGCGGGCCGGTGCCGCGTACCTGCCGGTGGACCCGGACCAGCCCGCCGCCCGCACCGGGCTGGTCCTCGACGACGCCCGGCCGGCGGTGCTGGTCGGGACCACCGCGACCGTGGACGCGCTGGGGGACCTGGCCGACGGCGTCGTCACCGTCGTCCTGGACGACAGGGAGGACGCGGCCGAGATCGCCTCCGCGCAGCCGCACCCGCTGCCCGAGCTCGACGTCCGCAACGCCGCCTACGTGATCCACACGTCCGGGTCGACCGGCCGTCCGAAGGGCGTGGTGCTGACCCACACCGGGGTGGCCAAGCTCGTCGCCACCCAGACCGAGCGGCTGAAGGTCGGATCGGACGCCCGGGTGCTGGCGTTCGCGGCCACCGGCTTCGACCTGGCGTTCTGGGAACTGTGCATGGCGCTGCTCTCCGGCGGTCGGCTGGTGATGGTGCCCGCCGAGCTGCGGGCCCCGGGCCCGGAGCTGGCCGGGTACATCACCGCGCACGCGATCACCGTCATGGCGCTGCCGCCGGCGCTGCTGGCCGCGATGCCCGACGACGTGACGCTGCCGCCGGCGACGCTGCTCGCCGGCACCGAGCGGGTGTCGCCGGAGCTGGTGGCCCGCTGGGGGCACGGCCGGGTGATGCTCAACGCCTACGGGCCGACCGAGGCCACCGTGAACTCCACGCTCGGGGAGTGCGACCCGGGCCGTCGCGGGCCGACCGTGCCGATCGGCGTGGCCGACCCGCAGACCGACGTCCACGTGCTCGACGAGCAGCTGCGCCCGGTGCCCGCCGGCGAGGAGGGCGAGCTCTACCTGGGCGGGACCGGTCTGGCGCGCGGCTACCTGGGACGCCCGGACCTGACCGCGGAGCGGTTCGTCGCCGACCCGTTCGGCCCGCCCGGCGGGCGCCTCTACCGCACCGGTGACGTCGTGCGTTCCGACGAGGGCGGCTCGCTGGAGTACCTGGGGCGCACCGACGACCAGGTCAAGATCCGCGGGTTCCGGATCGAGCCCGGTGAGATCGAGTCGGTACTGGCCGCCCACGCGCGCGTCGACCAGGTCACGGTGCAGGTCCGCGAGCCGCGGCCGGGGGAGCGGCGCCTGGTCGCCTACGTGGTTCCGCGCACGGCGGCGGACCCGGGCGACCTGTCGGGCGAGCTGCGGGAGCACCTGCGCGACCGGCTGCCCGAGCACATGGTGCCGGCGGCGGTCGTGCTGCTGGACGCGTTGCCGGTCGGGACCAACGGCAAGATCGACCGGTCCGCGCTGCCCGAGCCGGACCTGACCTCCCTCGTGCGGGGCCGGGCGCCGTCCTCGCCGCGCGAGGAGCTGCTGTGCACGCTGTTCTCCGAGGTGCTCGACCTCCCCGGGATCGGCGTCGACGACGACTTCTTCGCCCTCGGCGGCGACTCGATCAGCTCGATCCAGCTCACCCGCCGCGCCCGTGAGGCGGGCCTGAGGCTCACCCCGCGCCAGGTCTTCGACCACCCGACGGTGCAGGAGCTGGCCGGGGTCGCGACCGCGCGCAAGGCCCGTGGACGCACGGGCGGCGCCCCGGCCCGGCCGGACGGGGCGGCCGCCCCGGCCGTCCCCGCGGTCGAGCTCGACGACACCGCGCGCGAGGCGCTGGCCGGGCTCGGCGAGATCGTCGCGGTCGGCCCGGTGTCGCCGCTGCAGGAGGGCTTCTTCTTCCACGCCGCGCTGGGCACGTCCGGCCCGGACGTCTACACCGTGCAGAAGGTGTTCCACCTCGGCGCCGCCGGCGGGAGCCCGGTCGACGGGGCCGTCGTGCGCGCCGCGGTGCAGGCGTCGCTGGACCGCCACCCGCAGCTGCGCGCCGGGTTCGCCCAGCGCGCCGACGGGCGGATCGTGCAGGCGGTCGCCGCCCACGTCGAGCTGCCCTGGACCGAGGCCGACCTCACGGGCCGTCCGGCCGCGGACCGGGCCGCCCTCCTCGACGCCGAGCGGGTCCGGCGCTTCGACCTCGCGCAGCCCCCGCTGCTGCGGGCCGCTCTGGTCCACACCGGACCCGGGCGGGCGGACCTGGCTCTGACGTTCCAGCACGCCGTGCTCGACGGCTGGTCGGTCGCGCTCCTCGTCCGCGAGATCCTGGAACGCACCGCCGGCGCCGAGCCCACCGGGGACGCTCCGGCCGAGGGCCTGCGCGCGTGGTTCGACCGGCTCGGCGAGATCGCGGCCGAGCGCCCCGCGGCGCTGGCGGCCTGGGGCGACGAGCTCGCCGGGATCGACGAGGCCACCCGCCTCCTGCCCTCCCTGCCGCCGCCGTCGTCCGATGTGGACGACACCGGCAGGCGGGGCGAGGGGCTGCACGAGCAGCGGGAGCTGCAGCTCGACGAGCGCCGCACCGCCGCGCTGACCGAACAGGCCCGGGCCCACGGGCTGACCCTGTCCACGCTGCTGCACGGCGCGTGGGGGATCGTCGTCGGGGCGCTCACCGGGTCCTCCGACGTGCTCCTGGGCAGCACCGTCTCCGGCCGCGACGCGCCCGTCACCGGGATCGAGGACGCGGTCGGCCTGTTCATCAACACCGTCCCGGTGCGCGTGCGCCTGCGTGCGGGGGAGCCGCTGTCGGCGACGCTGCGCCGACTGCAGACCTCGCGCACCGCACTGCTGGACCACCAGCAGGTCGGGCTCGGCGAGCTGCAGCGCCTGACCGGCGGCGACGAGCCGTTCGACACCCTCGTCGTGGTCGAGAACTACCCGCGCGCGGAGGACACGTCCGTCGACGGCGGGCTGGTCCTGCACGGCGAGGAGGTCCGCGACGCCGTCCACTACCCGCTCGCGCTGCTCGCCGCGCCGGGCCGCGAGCTGGGGCTGACGCTCAAGTTCGACGCCGACCGCGTCTCCGGCGAGGCGGCCGAGCTGCTGCTGGAGCTGCTCGACCGCCACCTGGACACGTTCGCCCGCACCCCCGGCGCGACCGTCGGCTCGATCGCGCTGCGACCCGACACCGCGCCGGACCGCGGCGCCGACCTCGACGTCCCGGCCACGACGCTGCCCGGTCTGATCACCGCCCGTGCCACGCGCACCCCCGACGCGACGGCCGTCGTCGCCGAGGACGCCACCCTCACCTACGCCGAGCTGGACGCCCGGACCGCCGAGCTGGCCGCACGGCTGCGCGCCCGCGGCGCCGGTCCGGGCCGGGTCGTCGGCGTGGCCGTGCCGCGGTCGGCCGAGCTGATGGTCGCGCTGGTCGGCGTGCTGCGCAGCGGCGCGGCCTACCTGCCGCTGGACCTGGACTACCCGCCGGAGCGGCTCGGGTTCATGGTCGCCGACGCGGGCGTGGACACGGTCGTCGTCGACACCGTGCACCCGGAGCTCGACGGCGTCGACCCCGACGGGATCGAGCTGGTCCCCACCGCAGCCCAGGGCCCGGCGCCGTCGTCCGACGACGGTCATCAGCCGGACCCGGACGACGCCGCCTACCTGATCTACACCTCCGGCTCGACCGGGCGCCCCAAGGGCGTGCTGGTGAGTCACCGGGCGATCGTCAACCGTCTGGAGTGGATGCAGGACGAGTACCGCCTCACCTCCGACGACCGGGTGCTGCAGAAGACCCCGGCGAGCTTCGACGTGTCGGTGTGGGAGTTCTTCTGGCCGCTGATCCAGGGCGCGCGGGTCGTGCTGGCCCGCCCGGACGGGCACCGCGACCCGGAGTACCTGGCCGGGCTGATCGGCCGCGAACAGATCACCACCATGCACTTCGTGCCCTCGATGCTGCAGGGCTTCCTCGCCGCGGGCACCGTGACCGACGACGTCTCGTGGGCGCGTGACCTGACCCGCGTGTTCTGCAGCGGCGAGGCCCTGCCCGCGGCCGCGGCGGCACGCTGGCGCGAGCTGACCGGCGTCGTGCTGCACAACCTCTACGGGCCGACCGAGGCCGCCGTCGACGTCACCCACCACGCGGTGGAGGCGACGCCGCACGAGCCGGTCCCGATCGGACGACCGGTGGCCAACACCCGGGTCCAGGTGCTCGACCCGGCCCTGCGCCCGGTCCCCGACGGGGTCCCCGGCGAGCTGTACCTGGCCGGTGTCCAGCTGGCCCGCGGCTACCACGGCCGCGCCGGGCTGACCGCGGACCGGTTCGTCGCCGACCCGCGCGGTGGCCCGGGGGAGCGGATGTACCGCACCGGGGACGTCGTGCGCCGCGCCGGCGACGGCGTCCTGGAGTACCTGGGGCGCAGCGACGACCAGGTCAAGATCCGCGGCAACCGGGTCGAGCCGGGCGAGATCGACGCCGTGCTCGCCGGCCTGCCCGGCGTCGCGCGCTCGGCGGTCGTCGCGCGCCGCGAGGGCGCCGGGCACGTGCTCGTCGCCTACGTCGTCCCGTCGTCTCCGGAGACGGATCCCGACGACCTCCGGGACGCACTCGCCGGGCAGCTGCCGCCGCCCATGGTCCCGTCCGCGGTCGTGCTGCTCGACGCGCTGCCGCTCAACCCCAGCGGCAAGCTCGACCGGGCCGCGCTGCCCGCCCCGGAGCAGGCCCGCTCCGGGCCCGCCCGCGAACCGGCGAACGACGCCGAGCGGGCGCTGTGCGCCGCGTTCGCCGAGGTCCTCGGCCGCGACGACTGCGCACCCGACGACGACTTCTTCGCCCTCGGCGGCGACAGCATCACCTCGATCTCGGTGTCCACCCGGGCCCGGCGCGCCGGGCTGGGCGTCGGCCCGCAGGACGTGCTGACCGGCCGGACGCCGGCCGGGATCGCCGCTGCCGCGGGGGAGCTCTCCGGCTCCGACGCGGCCATCCCCGCACCCGTGGTCGACCTGCCGGCCGAGCAGCTGGAAGGGCTCCGGCGCGACTCCCCGGTGCCGGTCGCCGAGGTGTGGCCGCTGTCCCCTCTGCAGGACGGGCTGTACTTCCACGCCTCGATGGAGGACGGCCGGGACGTCTACACGATCCAGGAGACGATCGAGCTCTCCGGCCCGGTCGACGCCGGGCGCCTGCACGCGGCGTGCGCGCAGGTGCTCGCGGCGAACCCGGCCGTGCGGGCCGCGTTCCCGAGCGAGGGCCTGGACCGGCCGGTGCAGATCGTCGCCGGGCACCTCGACCCGCCGATCACCGAGATCGACCTGTCCGACGTCGGAGCCGGGGAGCGCGAGGCCCGGGTCGAGGAGGCACTGGCCGCCGACCGCGCGGTCCCGTTCGACATCGCCCGCCCGCCGCTGTTCCGGATCCTGGTGATCCGCACCGGCGACGGTGACCGGGTGGTGATCAACCGGCACCAGCTGCTCTGGGACGGCTGGTCCGGGTGGCTGGTGATCGAGCAGCTGCTCGCCGCCTACGCCGGACGGGAGATCGGCCCGGTCGGGACGTACCGGGACTACCTGGGATGGCTCGCCCGGCAGGACTCCGAACGCGCCGCCGCGGCGTGGCGCGAGGCACTCGACGGGCTCGACGGGGCCACCCTCGTCGGCGATACGACCTCGGACGCACCGGACGTCGAGGCGACCTCCGAGCTCCACGTCGACCTCCCCTCCGACGACGCCGCGCGGCTGCGGGAGTTCACCCGCACCCACGGCGTCACCGCGAACGGCGTGCTCAGCGCCGTCTGGGGGATGACGCTCGGTGTGCTGACCGGGCGCACCGACGTCGTGTTCGGCACCGTCGTCGCCGGGCGCACGTCCGAGGTGCCCGACGTGGAGACCGCGGTCGGGCTGTTCATGAACACGGTGCCGGTCCGGATGGGGTTCCGCGCCGGTGAGCCGGTGCGCGACGCGCTCGCCCGCCTGCAGGACGAGCGGCTGCGTACGGTGGCCTACGAGTTCGTCGGGCTCGGGGAGATCCAGCGGATCTCCGGGCACCGGCGGCTGTTCGACACGTTGTTCGTCTACCGCCTCGAGGGCGGTGACGAGCGGACCGAGGCGCTGCGCGACGAGCACGGCGTCCGGTCGCTGAACGTCGTCGACCGCACGCACTACCCGCTGAACATGATCGTGACCCCGGGCGAGCGGATGGAGCTGATGCTCTCGCACGCCCTCGACGACGACGCGGCCTCCGCCGTCATGGACCGCTACCTCGCCCTGCTGCGCCAGGTCCTCGACGACGCCGGCACGCCGACCGGACGGCTGGACCCGCTGCCGGAGTCCGAGCGCGCGGCGCTGGCCGCCGTCCGTGACGGCGGCGCGATCGAGGTCGGCACCGAGACCGTCGCCGACCTGCTCGCCGACCGCGCCGCCCTGATCCCGGACGACCTCGCGCTCGTGTGCGGGGACGACCGTCTGACCTACGCCGGGCTCGACGCGGCGATCAACCGCACCGCACGCCTGCTGAGGGCGCACGGAGCCGGGCCGGAGACCGTCGTCGCGCTGGCCGTGCCGCGCTCGGTGGAGACCGTCGTCGCGCTGTTCGCGGTGCTGCGCACGGGTGCGGCGTACCTGCCGCTGGAGCTCGACCACCCCGCGGAGCGCCTCCTCGGCACGCTCGCCGACGCGTCCCCGGTGTGCCTGGTGACGGTGGCCGCGATGGCGGGGTCGCTGGCCCCGTCCGGCGTCGACGCGCTGGTGCTCGACGACCCCGCGACCGCGGACACGAGGGCCGCGCTCGACCCCGGCCCGCTGACCGACGACGAGCTGGGCGCGTTCGCCCGTGACGTCCCGGACCGCCTCGACCGGCCCGCGTACCTGATCTACACCTCCGGCTCGACCGGGAGACCGAAGGGCGTCGTCACCCCGTACCGGGGCCTGACGAACATGCAGCTCAACCACCGCCGCGAGATCTTCGACCCGGTCGTCGCCTCGGCCGGTGGGCGCCGGCTGCGGATCGCGCACACGGTGTCGTTCGCGTTCGACATGTCGTGGGAGGAGCTGCTCTGGCTCGTCGAGGGCCACGAGGTGCACGTCTGCGACGAGGAGCTGCGCCGCGACGCGGACGCGCTCGTCGCCTACTGCGGTGAGCACGCCGTCGACGTCGTCAACGTGACCCCGACCTACGCCACGGTGCTGTTCGAGACCGGCCTGCTGACCGGCCCGCACCCGCCGCCGCTGGTGCTGCTCGGCGGCGAGGCCGTCTCCGACGCGGTGTGGGACGCGCTGCGCCAGACGCCGGGCGTGCTCGGCTACAACCTCTACGGGCCCACCGAGTACACGATCAACACGCTCGGCGCGGGCACCGAGGACTCGGTCACCCCGACGGTCGGGCGCCCGATCACCAACACCGTCGCGCACGTGCTCGACGCGTGGCTGCGCCCGGTCCCGGACGGGGTGCCCGGCGAGCTCTACATCGCCGGCAGCGGGCTCGCCCGCGGCTACGCCGGACGGTTCGGCCAGACCTCGGAGCGCTTCGTCGCCGATCCGTGGACCACCGGCGGGCGGATGTACCGCACCGGTGACCTGGTGCAACGCCGCACCGACGGCACCGGTGTGATCGACTTCCTCGGCCGCACCGACGACCAGGTGAAGATCCGCGGGCACCGCGTCGAGCCGGGCGAGGTCACCGCGAAGATCGACGAGCACCCGCGGGTGGCGCACTCCGCCGTGATCGCGGCGAAGGACGGCGGGGCGACCCGCCTGGTCGCCTACCTCGTCGCCGCCGACCGGGACGACGCCGACGTCGTCACCGCCGTCCGCGACGACCTGCGGACGGCGCTGCCGGACTACCTGGTCCCGTCCGCGTTCGTCGTCCTCGACGAGATGCCGCTGACCGCGAACGGCAAGCTCGACGTCCGCGCGCTGCCGGAGCCGGACACCCGGGCCGGTGGTGGCCCGTCGCGGGCCCCGGCGAACGACGTCGAGCGGGCGCTGTGCGAGATCTTCGCGCAGGTGCTCGGGCGCGACGAGGTCGGCGTCGACGACGACTTCTTCGACCTCGGCGGCGACTCGATCAGCTCGATCCAGGTGGCCCGGCGCTCCCGGAAGAAGGGCGTGCGGCTCACCCCGCGCCAGCTCTTCGACCACCCGAGCGTCGCCTCGCTCGCCCGGGCGCTCGGCGCCCCGGACGAAGAGGACCAGGGCCCGGCGCGGCCGGCCCTGGAACCGATGCCGCGCCCGGACCCGCTGCCGGTCTCACCGGCCCAGCAGCGGCTGTGGATCGTCGAACGCCTCGACACCGAGGCCGGCCGGAGCGGGTCCTACAACTTCCCGCTCACGCTGCGCCTGCGGGGCGACCTCGACGCGGATGCTCTGCAGGCCGCGGTGGGCGACGTCGTCACCCGGCACGAGGCCCTGCGCACGGTGTTCCCGGACGT
Source organism: Pseudonocardia sediminis (assembly GCF_004217185.1). Lineage (NCBI taxonomy): Bacteria > Bacillati > Actinomycetota > Actinomycetes > Pseudonocardiales > Pseudonocardiaceae > Pseudonocardia > Pseudonocardia sediminis. Next base: position 3,078,794 of record NZ_SHKL01000001.1, read on the forward strand.
CGACGGGCAGCCGGTGCAGGTCGTGCACCCGGCCGGGGACGTCGTCGTGCCGTTCACCCGGCGCGCGGTCGCCGAGGCCGACGTCGCCGCCGTCGTGCGCGACGCGGTGCGACGGCCGTTCGACCTGGGCACCGAGATCCCGCTGCACGTCACCCTGCTGGACGTGACCGGCACCGACGACCACGTCGTGGTGCTGCTGCTGCACCACATCACCACCGACGAGCGCTCCGACCGGCCGTTCCTGAGCGACCTGTCCGCGGCCTACGCCGCCCGCGCGGCCGGGCGCTCCCCGGAACTGCCGGCCCTGCCCGTGCAGTACGCGGACTACGCGATCTGGCAGCAGCGCCTGCTCGGCGACCCGGCGGACCCGGGGAGCCTCTCGGCCCGCCAGCTCGCGTACTGGACCGGCGCGCTCGCGGGCGTCCCGGAACGCATCGAGCTGCCCACCGACCGCGCCGAGCCGGCGACCCCGACGATGGCGGCCGCCGACGTCGACCTGGTCATCGAGCCGGACCTGGCGCAGGACCTGCGCCGGCTCGCCCGCGCGCACGGCGCGACGATGTTCATGCTCACCCGGGCCGCGGTCGCGGTGCTGCTGCACCGTCTCGGTGCCGGGACCGACATCCCGCTCGGCGCGCCGATCAGCGGGCGCACCGACGAGGCCCTCGACGACGTCGTCGGGTTCTTCGTCAACACCCTGGTGCTGCGCACCGATCTCTCCGGCGACCCCGGCTTCGCCGACCTGCTGGGCCGGGTCCGCGCCACCGACCTGTCCGCCTTCGCGAACGCCGACGTGCCCTTCGACGCCGTCGTCCGCGCGGTCAACCCGGAGCGGACGCTGGACACGACGCCGCTGGTCCAGGCCGTCGTCGCCTACCGCGGCCGCAACGAGGCCGCCGGGGCCCCGATACTGGAGCTGCCCGGGCTAGAGGTCTGCGACGAGCCGGCCGCCGTCGGCCAGGCGCGGTTCGACCTGGTCTTCGAGTTCCAGGAGGGTGCGGCGGACGAACCGCTGCGCTGCCGGCTGATGTACCGCACGGAGCTGTTCGACGAGGCCACCGTGACCCGGCTCGGCGAGCGCCTGACGGCGGTGCTGCGCGCCGTCGTCGACGACCCGGCCCGGCCGGTGCGCCGGATCGAGGTCGCCTCCGCCGCGGAGCAGGACCTGGTGACCGAGGTCCTCGACGCCGGGGACCCGGCGCCGCGTGCGCGCACGCTGCCGGAGATGGTCGCCGGGCAGGTGGCCCGTCGTCCGGACGCGGTCGCTCTGAGCGACGCCGACGGCGAGATCACCTACGCCGAGCTCGACCGCCGCTCGGCGGCGCTGGCCGGTGTCCTGGCCGCCCACGGGGTCGGCCCGGACGCGATCGTCGGCGTGGCGATGCCGCGCTCGGCCGCGATGGTGACCGCGCTGATCGGCGTGGTCCGCGCCGGTGCGGCGTTCCTGCCGCTGGACCTCGCGCTGCCGCCGGAGCGGCTGCGCCACCAGCTGACCGACTCCCGGACCCCGCTCGTGCTGACCACCGCCGAGGCGGCAGCGGACCTCCCGGACGTCGACGGCGTCGAGCACCTGTACCTGGACCCCGCCGCGCTCCCCGCGGACGGGGCGCCCGCACCGGCCGTCCCGGCGGACCCGGAGCGGGCCGCCTACGTGATCTACACGTCCGGTTCGACCGGTCGTCCGAAGGGGACGGTTCTGACCCACGCGGGCCTGGAGGAGCTGGCCGTTCTGGCGAACACCACGCTCGGCGTGCACGAGGACAGCCGGGTGCTGCAGTTCTCCTCGCCCGGCTTCGACGTGATGGTGTTCGAGGTGGTGATGGCGATGGGCCTCGGCGGCACGCTGGTCGTGGCCCCGGACGAGGTCCGCCGCCCGGACCACGCGCTGACCGACTTCCTCACCGAGAACCGCGTGACCGTCGGCGCGCTGCCGCCGTCGCTGGTCACCGCGCTGCCCGAGGGCGCCGAGCTGTCGGAGGGCATGACCGTGCTGGCGGGCACCGAGCAGGTGCCCCCGGACCTGATCGACCGGTGGTCGCAGCGTCTGAACCTGTTCGTGGCCTACGGGCTGACCGAGACCACGGTCAACTCGACGCTCTGGCGCGCGGAGCCGGGCACGCCGTTCCGGTCGCCGATCGGGCAGCCGGACCCCGGCACCCGGATGTTCGTGCTCGACGACGCGCTCGTCCCGGTCCCGCCGGGCGTGCCCGGCGAGCTCTACATCGCCGGGGCGGGCCTGGCCCGCGGCTACCTCGGGCGGCACGCGCTCACCGCGGAGAGGTTCGTCGCCTGCCCGTTCGGGGAGCCGGGGGAGCGGATGTACCGCACCGGGGACCGGGTGCGTCTGCACCCGGGCGACGGTGACGGCGACTCGCCGGGCGGGCCGGCCCTGGAGTTCCTCGGACGGGCCGACGCGCAGGTCAAGATCCGTGGCTACCGGGTCGAGCCGGGTGAGATCGAGTCCGTGCTCTCCGGGCACCCGGACATCGCGCAGGCGGCGGTCGTCGTGCAGCGGCGCGGGCCGGTGACCCGGCTGATCGGGTACGTGGTGCCGGTCGGCTCCGCACCGGACGACCTGGATGCCTACCTGCGTGAACGGCTGCCCGAGCACATGGTGCCCGCGGCGCTGGTGACGCTGGACGGCCCGCTGCCGCGCACCCCGAACAACAAGATCGACCGGGCCGCGCTGCCGGAGCCGGAGGACTCGGGGACACGGGGCCGCGCTCCGGAGACCGAGCGGGAGCGGGTGCTCGCCGGCGTCGTCGCCGAGCTGCTGGGCCTGCCCGAGGTGGGGGCGGACGACGACTTCTTCGCCCTCGGTGGGGACTCGATCATCGCGATCCGCCTGGTGTCCGCCGCACGTGCGGCGGGGCTCGTGGTCACGCCGCGCACGGTGTTCACGCAGCGCACGGTGGCCGCGCTGGCCGCCGTCGCCGAGCCGGTCGCCGAGCCCGTGACGCACGATCCCGGGACGGGCCCGGTGCCCGGCATCCCGATCCTGGAGTGGCTGCGCGAGCTCGAGGGCGACACCGACGGCTTCAACCAGTCGGTGCTCGTCGACACCCCGGCCGGGCTCGACGAGGCGACGCTCCGGGCCGCGCTGGCGGCCGTCGTGGAGCGGCACGGGATGCTGCGTGCACGCCGGGCGGCTCCCGGCTCCGGGGCGGTGCTCGAGATCCCCGACGGCGCCGTCGACCCGGCCGACGTCGCGCTGACGGTCGTCCCGGCGGCGGGGGAGGACCTGCGCGAGGTGGTGGCGCGGGAGGCACTCGTCGCACGCGACCGGCTCGACCCGCGGACCGGCATGCTGCTCTCCGCGGTGTTCTGCGGCTCCGGCGACCACGAACCCGGACGGCTGCTGCTGGTGGTGCACCACGTGGCGGTCGACTGGGTGACCTGGCGGATCCTGCTGGAGGACCTGGCCGGTGCGGTCACCGCACTCCGGGCCGGCGACGAGCCGGACCCGGCGCCGGTCCCGACGTCGTACCGGACGTGGGCGCAGCTGCTGGCCGCCGAGTCGGTCCGCCCGGACCGGGTGGCCGAGCTGCCGCGCTGGGAACAGGTCCTCTCCGGCGGACGGGAGACGCTGCCGCTGCGGGTGCCGTTCGACCCGGAACGCGACGTGCACGGCACGAACCGGGTGTACTCGACGGCGCTGCCGGTGACGGTCTCGGACGCGGTGCTGCACGCGGTGCCGCGGGTGTCCGGGGCGAGCGTCGACCAGATCCTGCTCGCCGCCCTGGGCATCGCCGTCACCGACTGGGGCCGCCGCCACGGCGGCTCCGGCGGATCCGGCCTGTTGCCGGTGGCGGTCGAGGGGCACGGCCGTGAGGAGGAGGCGGTCCGTCCCCGGGCCGACCTGTCCCGCACGGTCGGCTGGTTCACCTCGTTCCGCCCGGTGCCGGTGGACACCTCCGGGCTGGACCCGGCGGACGCCGTGACCGACGGCGGGACCGCGTCGACGGTGGTGGAGCGGCTGCGCGAGCACCTGGCCGCCGAGCCGGACCACGGCCTGGGCTACGGGCTGCTGCGCCACCTCAACCCGGAGACCGGGCCGGTGCTGGCCGCGCTGCCGCTGCCCGAGATCGAGTTCAACTACCTCGGCCGGTTCGACCGCCGCGAGCGCCGGGACTGGGGCTTCGCCGACGAGTCCGACGCGCTCGACATCGCCGTCGAGCCGGGGATGCGCCAGCGCTTCCCGCTGGCGGTGATCGTCCGCACGGTGGACGGCCCGGACGGCCCGGTCCTGCACGCCGACTGGATCCGCCCCGACGCGGTCCTCGACGACGAGGCGGTGACCGACCTGGCGGGCACCTGGTCACGGGTGCTGCGGACCCTCGCCGGTCTCTGACCCCGTCGAACGAGCGGCGCCCCCGTCGGAAAGGTTCCGACGGGGGCGCCGTCCGTTCAGCGTGCGGGGATCACTGTGTGGGGGCGGGGATGCCCTCCAGCAGGGGGACCAGCTTGTCCAGGGCGTAGGGGAAGCTGATCGGGCTGCCGTAGCTGATCGCGGCGGACGTCGGCTCGGTGGTGCTCAGGAACCGGACGCGCTTCTGCGCCACGACCGGCTGGGCCGCGAACTCCGGCCGGGCCGAGATCTCCGCCTGCACCTGCGGGCTGCGGGCGAAGACGAGGAGCTTGTCGACGTTCAACAGGTCGGCGCGCTCCGGGCTGACCGAGGCGTCGCTCTTGCCCGCGGCGAGCTGGGCGATCTCCGGCGGGGCCTGGAACCCGAGCGCGCTCATCAGGTCGGCCTTGAGGTCGCCCTTCGAGAACACGCGGTAGTCCGGCGCCTGGTACTGCATGACCGCCGCGGTCTGCTGCGCCCACTCCGGGTGCGCCGTCCTGACCTCGTCGATCTTCGCCTCGGTCTGGGTGACGAGCTCGTTGCCGCGCTGCTCCTGCCCGACCGCCTTGGTGATGTGCCGGGTGAACACCTGCCACGGCGCCGTGAACTGCGGGTAGTCCTTCGGCTGGGCCACCGTCGGGGCGATCTTCGAGACCTGGTCGTACTGGGCCTGGGTCATGCCGGAGTACGCGGCGATGATCAGGTCCGGCTGCAGCGCCGCGATCTTCTCCAGGTTGTACTCGTCGCGCTTGCCGACCTCCTCCGGCACGGTCGCGCCGTAGGCGGCCTCCTGCCAGGGCCACTTGTTGTTCGGCGGCGGCGTGACGAACCAGTTGACGATCCCGATCGGGGCGATGCCCACCGCCAGCAGCGGGTCCGGGTCCGTGTACCCCAGGGTGATCACGCGCTTCGGCGCGGCGGCGACCTCGGTGCTGCCGTAGGCGTGCTCGACGGTGACGGGGAAGGCGCCGTCCGCCTGCCCGCCCGACGACTGCTCCGCCTCGCCCCCGGAGGGTGACCCGCACGCGGCGAGCGCGACGGTCGCGACGACTGCGGTCAGCAGCACGCGGAGACGGTGGCCGGTACGGCGCCGGGGTCGGTCTGGCGTCGGGTGCATGAGCTCCCTGTTCTCGGAGGCGGACGGAGGTGAGTGCCAACCGCCGGCTCCGACGCGCGGAAGACGATGTTGGCCGGGTCAGGTTCGCCTACCCTCACCAACCCCGTCAAGTCACCCGGACGAATCGGCCGAACAGGAGGTTCCGCTCAGCTCCGCGGGTCGTGGCGGGCCCCGGACCAGGCCCGCCACAGATCGGCGTAGCGGCCACCGGCGGTGACCAGGTCGTCGTGCCGGCCCTGTTCGACGACGCGGCCGCCGTCGAGCACCACCACGACGTCGGCGTCGGCGGCCTGGGTCAGCCGGTGCGCGACGACGAGAGCGGTACGGCCCGTCAGCGCGGCCGCCGCGGCGTCCTCCAGCACGCGGGCGCCGGCGCTGCCCGCCTCCGCCGTCGCCTCGTCGAGGATCGCGACCGGCGGGTCGGCCAGCACGAGCCGGGCCAGGGCGAGCTGCTGGGACTGCACGACGGTCAGCGTGTGCCCGCCGTCGCCGACGACGGTGTCCAGGCCGTCGGACAGGGCGTCCGCCCAGCCCAGCGCGCCGACGGTGTCGAGGGCGGCGCGCAGCTCGTCGTCGGTGGCGTCCGGGCGGGCCAGGCGCAGGTCGTCGGCGAGCGGGCCGGCGAAGACGTGCACCTCCTGGGTCACCAGGGCGACCGTGCGGCGGCGACCGTCCGGGCTCTGCTGCGCCAACGGCGCGCCGCCGATCTCCACCGTCCCGCCGGAGGGGTCGTGCATCCCGGCGACGAGCTTGGCCAGCGTCGACTTGCCCGCGCCGCTGGTGCCGACGAGCGCCACGCGGGTCCCCGCCGTCACGTCCAGGTCGACGCCGGACAGCGCCGGGTGGCCGTCGACGTAGGAGTAGGCGAGAGCCCCGGCCCGCACGGCGCCCCCGGACGGGACGGCCGGATCGGCCGGGGCGTCCTCGTCGGGAAGGTCCGCCACCCCGATGATCCGGCGCAGGCCCGCGATCGCGGACTGGGCGGCGTCCAGCTGGAACAGCACGATGTTGATCGGGGTGAACAGGTTGATGAAGTACAGCGCCGCGGCGCTGGCGACGCCGATCGTGGCGGTGCCGCTGCGGACCAGCAGAAACCCCGCCACCAGTACGCCGACGAGCCCGACCAGCTCACCGGCGTTGAGCCGTCCGAAGAAGCGGGTCTGCAGCCGCACCAGCCGCAGCCCGATCGCGACGAGGGCGTGGGCGCGTTCGCGTACCCGCTCCAGGTGCTCGTCGCGCATCCGGAACGCGCGCACGGTGGCGACCCCGCCCGCGGTGTCGAGCAGCTGCTGCTGCTGGGCCCCGCCGGCGATCCGCTGCTCGGTGTAGAGCGGGCCCGACCAGTTCAGGAACCAGCGCGCGGTGACGATCTGGATCGGCACCGCGAGGAGCGCGCCGAGCAGGAACCGCCAGTCCAGCGCGGCCAGGCCGACCAGCGTCAGGACGATCAGGAACGCCGCGCGCGCGAACTGCGGCAGCGCCTGCCGGACCGCCGTCCCGACGACCTTGACGTCGTCGGTGACCCGCGACGTCAGGTCCCCGGAGCCGGCCCGTTCCAGCCGGGCCAGCGGCAGGACCAGGGCACGCTGGACGAACCTCTCGCGCAGCCGGGCCAGCATCGTCTCGCCGACCCGCGCGATCAGCGCGACCCCGACGAACGCGAGCAGGCCCTGGCCCAGGGCGATCCCGACCAGTCCCAGGACCGGGCCGAGCAGGACGCCGGTCCCGTTCCCGGTCGCTGCGCCCCCCTGTGCCGAGGCGACCGCGTCGACGATCCGGCCGAGCAGGGGAGCGGCCAGCAGGCTCACCGCGGAGCCGGCCACCAGCGCGGCGATCGCGAGCACCGCGACCCCGCGGCGCGGCCGCGCCAGGTCCCGGAGCACGGTCCGGACGCGGGCCCCGTCGGCGATCGGCAGCAGCCGGGTGACCTCGTCCGGCCCGGAGGTGGTGGGGGCGGTCATCCGGTCACCACCGAGCGGTAGCCGGGGTCGTCCATCAGGGACTCGTGCGTGCCGTCGGCGTGCAGGCGCCCGGAGCTCAGCACGACCACGCGGTCGGTGACGCCGAGCAGCGCCGGGCTCGTGGTGAGCAGGACCGTGGTGCGGCCGCCGCGCATCGCGCGGATCCCGGCGGCGATCTCGGCCTCGGTGACGGCGTCGACGGCCGTCGTCGGGTCGTGCAGCACCAGCACCGGGGGATCGGCGGCGAGCGCGCGGGCGAGCGCGACCCGCTGTCGCTGCCCGCCCGACAGCGAGCTGCCGCGGGAGGCGACCTCGGTGTCGCGTCCCTGCGGCAGCGTGTCCGCGGCCTGGTCGGCCCGCGCGGCCCGCATCGCCGTCTCGGTGTGGTCGTTCCCGGTGCCGTGGTTCGTGGTGTCGTCGTTCCGGGGCCGCCCGGCCAGCACGTTGTCCAGCAGCGTCCCGGTGAACAGGTGCGAGTCGTGCGCGGCGACCAGGACGCGCCCGCGGGCGTCGTCCGGGGTCAGGTCCTCCAGCGCGGACCCGTCGACCGCGATCCGCCCGCCGCCGGGTTCGACCTCGCGGGCCAGGCAGGCGGCGAGCGCGGAGGCGTCCGCCGGGTCGGCGGCCACGATCCCGAGCATCTGGCCCGCGCCGACGTCGAGGTTCAAGCCGTCCAGGGTCCCGTGGCGCAGGTCGCGCACGTCCAGCCCGCCGACCGGCCCGGCGCCCTCCGACGCCGACGCCGCCGGGGTCCCGCGCCCCGGGCCGACCGCCGGCGGGGAGTCGAGCAGCTCGGCGAGCCGGCCCGCCGACGCCCGGGCCTGGGCGAGGCGGGCCCCGGCCAGGCCGGTGGTCTGCAGCGGGCCGATGAGGAACTGGGCCAGTCCGACAGCGGCGACCAGACCGCCGACGGTGATCGAGCCGGACAGCGCCAGCCCCCCGCCGACGAACGCGATCACGGCCAGGAACAGGCCGTTGGCCAGCTCGACGGTCCCGAGGAACCCGGCCTCGGCCCGGGTGGCCCGCAGGGTCGCGCTCAGCGCGGTCCCGCTGGTCCGGGCGTACCGGTCGGCGGCGGCCCGCTCCGCGCCGATGCCCTTGAGCACCCGGATCCCGGAGACCAGGTCGCCGGCCGTCCCGGCCGCGCGGGCGGCGCGCTCCTGCTCGGCGCCGCTGCGCCGTTCCAGTGGCCGGCCCACGAGCTGGACCAGCCAGAGCAGCGGCGGTGTCCCGAGCAGGATCAGCAGCCCCAGCGGGACCGAGATCCGCAGCAACGAGATCGCGGCGACCACGACGGCGGCGAGCGCGGCCAGCCCGGTCGGTATCCAGAAGTTGACCACCGCGACCCGTTTGGCGTCGGCCACGGCGACCGAGGTGATGCCGCCGGGCAGGCGGCCGGCCTCGGCGCCGCCGCGCTGGTCGAGCAGGCGGCGTGCCACGTCGAGACGGATCCGGGCGTCGGCGTGCAGGTCGGCGTGCAGGACCAGGCGGGCTCCGAAGCGGTAGCTGTAGGACAGCCAGACGAAGTCGAGCGCGAGCACCAGCAGCCAGCCGATCAGCGCCGTGACGTCACCGGTGGCGATGGCCTCGTCGATCACGACGCCGACCAGGACGGGGACGAGGGCCTCGCCGGCCTGGTGGCTGCAGAGCAGGACCGTGCCGCCGACCACCCGTCCGCGGAAGGCGCGAACGGTGTTGCGGAGCACCGTCGTCGGGGTCACCACGGCGGTGCGATCGCTCATGAACGCAGGCTAACCTCATCCCGGCGATCGATCATCCGCGGGCCGGGCACCAAGATCGTCTCGAGATGCCGTCCGGCCCGGTCACCGGCGCATGCGCCGCAGGGAGGAACGACAGTGATCTTCGTGGGCGACGGGGCTCTGCTCTGGCGGGCCGTACGGCACGCCGTCGACGGCGGGAAGACGGTCGACATGGTCTGCACCGGGGGACGGGCGACCGCGCCATCCGGTCTGGGCGATCTCGATGTACGGACCGTCGACGCGATCGGCCCGCTCGGCCCGGAGATCCACAGCGCCTGCTCGGACGGGATCGTCTGGTCGATCGACAACCGGTTCCTGTTCGGACCGGAGGTGCTCGACGGCGATCTGACCGTCTACAACATCCACGGCGGCCCGCTGCCCGGCTACCGCGGGCTCCCGCTGGCCACCGTGGCGCACGCGATCCTCAACGGCGAGAGCGAGTTCGGCGCCACCCTGCACCGGGTCGACCCGGGCATCGACACCGGGCCGGTGGTGGCCGTGCAGCGCTTCCCGATCGACGACGAGGACGTGTTCGAGGACGTCATGGTGGAGCTGATGGAGGCCTGCCACGCCTTGTTCACCGACCACCTCGACGCCGCCGTCGACGGGACGCTCGTCGCCCGGCCGCAGCCCGACGGCCCGTCGGCCTACTACGGCTCGAAGGCGGTCGCCGCGGTGCCGGAGCACCGCGACAACCCGAACTACGAGCGCGCCACCGACCTCGGGATGTTCGAGGACTTCTATCCGGACGCGGCCGCGGCCTGGCGCTGACCGGGTCGCCGGTCCGCTCCCGTCACCGGGGGTGGGTGACGACCTCGCGGCGCAGCGCCGCCACCTCGGCCGGGTCGGTCGTGTGCACGACCAGGGCGGCACGCTTGTGGGCCAGCTCGATCTCGCCCAGCTCGTGGAAACCGGCCCGGCCGAAGGCGCCCCGGGCGGCCCGGTTGCCGGCGTCGGGCTCGGCGAACACCCGCGTGCACCCGGGCGTCACCGCGCACACGCCCCGCGCGGTGTCGCGCAGCAGCGCGCTGCCCCGTCCGGCGCCGCGTGCGGCCGGGTCACCGAGGGCGATGTGCACGCCGACGTCGCCGTCGCGGGCCGGATAGTGCGCCGCGATCGCGTGCTGCGCGCTCCAGTACAGCTCCAGGTAGGCGAACGGCAGCCCTCCCCGTTCCACGATGCAGGGGTGCGCCGGTCCGTCAGCGAGCTGGGCGGAGAGCTCCTCGCGCCACGCCTCGCGGGACCAGGCCTGGTCCCAGAACCGCGCGACGTCCGGGTCGTTCATCCAGGCGTGCACCAGGTCCAGGTCGGGCGTGACCGGCTGGGCGGTGCGGAAGGTCCAGGCTCCGGTGGACCGTGGCAGCGGGGGTCGGAGCCCGAGTGCGGGCCCGGTCCGTCCGACTGTCATCGCGTTCCTCCTCGTGTCGCGGAGGCGACATGGGGTCGTGAAGCAGACATTTCGGTCAGTTAAGTGAGTCTAACCTGACCTCGGCTCAGGGGCAGCGTATGTCGATCTTGCGGACGGGTGGCGATCGGCGTGACTCCCGTCGCGGGCTTCGGTTAGGTTCACCTGACCAGGATGTGAAGTCAGGTACACATTTCGCCGAAACCACATGTTTCGGACATCGGCGGAGCAGGACGCAACGAGGGGTGTCGGGACATGCGGGTGGTCGCGTTCGGATTCATGACGTGGGGACGCCGGACGATCGAGGCGATCCTGGACGCGGGCCACGAGGTGCCGCTGATCGTCACGCACCCGGACAGCGACAACCCCTACGAGAAGATCTTCAACGAGTCCGTCTCCGAGCTCGCCGCCGAACGCGGCATCCCGGCCCTGGTGCGCAACCGGGCCGACGACGACGAGGTGAAGAAGGCGATCGCCGACGCCGGCGCGGACATCATGGTCGTGTCGAACTGGCGGACGTGGCTCTCGCCGGAGGTGTTCTCGATCCCGCGCCTGGGCACGCTGAACGTGCACGACGCGCCGCTGCCCGCCTACGCGGGCTTCGCGCCGCTGAACTGGGCGCTGGTCAACGACGAGCCCGAGGTCGGCGTCACCGCGCACATGATGAACGACGAGTTCGACGCCGGGGACATCGTCCTGCAGCGCACCACCCCGATCACCGACGACGACGTGGTCACCGACCTGTTCGACCGCACGCTGGCCATGTTCGGCCCGATCACCGTCGACGCGCTCGAGCTGATCGCGGCCGGGCGCACCGACTGGACCCCGCAGGACCGCCGCGCGGCGTCGCACTTCCACCGGCGCACCGACGAGGAGAACCGGATCACCTTCGACGACACGGCCCGGGAGGTGTTCAACCTGGTCCGCGCCCAGACCGACCCGTACCCCAACGCCTACTGCTTCCACGGGACGACCCGGCTGCGGATCCTGCGGGCGCGGGTCTCGGAGAAGGTCTACGGGGGCACCCCGGGCCGGATCTTCCTGCGGGAGGGCACCGGCGTCGCGATCGTGGCCGGTGCCGACGCCCGCCGCGGCCGCAACCGGGGCCTGGTGATCGAGCGGGTCCGCCTCGACGACGGCACCGAGCTCGACGGCACCGAGTACTTCACGCAGATGGGCGGCTACCTGACCTCGCACCCGGCCCCGTAGACCGCCGCGTCTCAGTCCCGGGCGGGCGCCTCCTCGGCCCGGCCGGCGTCCACGGGCGGGCGCCGGTCGGTGGGCAGGGCCCGGCGCAGGCCGTGGTATCCGACGAGGACGACGATCGTGCCGAGGGCGATGCCCGACAGCTCGAACGAGCCGATCTCCAGGCTCGCCCCGCCGATGCCGATGATCAGCCCGGCGGCCAGCGGGATGAGGTTCGCCGGGTGGCTCAGGTCGACGGCGTTGCGTACCCAGATCGACGCTCCGAGGAGCCCGACCATCCCGTAGAGCACGACGGTCAGCCCGCCGAGGACCCCGCCGGGCACCGCGACGACGATCGCGCCGAACTTCGGGCAGAACCCGAGCAGCACCGCGAACGCCGCGGCCACCCAGTAGGCGGCCGTGGAGTAGACGCGGGTCGCGGCCATCACGCCGATGTTCTCGGCGTAGGTGGTGGTGGGGGAGCCGCCGACCGAGCCCGCCAGCGCCGTGGTCAGGCCGTCCGCGGCCAGGGCGCGGCCGAGGTAGGGGTCGAGGTCGGTGCGGGTCATGTCCTGCACGGCCTTCACGTGACCGGTGTTCTCCGCGATCAGCGCGATCACCGAGGGCAGGACGAGCAGCACGAACGCGAACGAGAACGTCGGCAGGTGCCAGCCGGTGATCTCCATGCCGTCCGGGCCGGTCATGGTGGCCGGCGGCAGCCCGAACCAGTCCGCGCCCGCGACGCCGGAGAGGTCGACGCGGGCGTGGGTGGACACGACGCCGTCGGCGTCCGGACCGGTGATCGGCCCGGCGGTGACGTCGAGCAGGAGGGAGAACGCGAACCCGGCCAGCAGTCCGATCAGCACCCCGATCCGGCCCCAGAACCCGGGCAGCAGCACGGCTGCGGCCATCACGACGACCATCGTGACCAGACCGGCCCACCGGTCCTGCGGCCAGTAGACGGTGCCCGCGACCGAGGCCAGGTTGAACCCGATCAGCATCACGACCGCGCCGGTCACCGCCGGCGGCAGCAGCGCGGTCACCACGCGGGTCCCGAGCCGGTGCACGACGATCCCGACCACGAGCAGCACCAGCCCGGCGACCACGATCGCGCCGGTCACCGCGGCCGAGTCACCGCCCTGGGCCCGGATCGCCGCGACGCCCCCGACGAACGACGCCGACGTCCCCAGGTAGCTGGGGACCTTGCCGCGCACGATCAGCAGGAACAGCGCCGTCGCGACGCCGGAGCACAGGATCGCGATGTTCGGGTTCAGTCCCATCAGGACCGGGAAGACGAACGTCGCCCCGAACATCGCGACGACGTGCTGCCCGCCGAGGCCGATCGTCCGCGGCCAGGACAACCGCTCGTCCGGGGCCACCACCTCGCCCGCCGGCGGCGTCGCGCCACCGTGCACCAGCGTCCAGCCCATCCGCGCCATCGAGATCCGCCTCCCTCGGGCCCGTCGGACGGACCCGGGGGAGCTTCGCCTCTGACCGGCTGCGGGACAAGAGCCTCCGTGTCACGGCGGAGTGACGTTCACCTCTGACGGGGGGAGCGGGTCCCGCAGTCCGGACCAGGCCGACCACAGCCGGGCGTAGCGGCCGTCGCCCGCCGCGAGCTCGGCGTGCGTGCCCTGCTCGACGACGCGGCCGCCGTCGAGCACGACGACGAGGTCGGCGCCCGCGGCCTGGGTCAGCCGGTGCGCGACCACCAGCGACGTCCGCCCGCGCAGGGCGGCGTCGGCGGCGGCCTCCAGGGTCTGCGCGCCGGAGCTGCCGGCCTCGGCGGTCGCCTCGTCGAGGATCACCACCGGACGGTCGGCCAGCACGAGCCTCGCCAGGGCGAGCTGCTGGGACTGGACCACGGTCAGCGTGTGCCCGCCGTCGCCGACGACGGTGTCGAGCCCGTCGGGCAGCGCGGTCGCCCAGTCCAGGGCCCCGACCGTGGCGAGGGCGTCGCGGAGCTGGTCATCGGTCGCGTCCGGGCGCGCCAGGCGCAGGTCCGCGGCCAGTGGGCCGGCGAAGACGTGCACCTCCTGGGTCACCAGGGCGACCGTCTCGCGTGCCGTCTCCGGGCCCTGGTCCTGCAGCCGGGCACCGCCCACGTCGATCCAGCCGGTCGTCGGGGTGTGCATCCCGGCGACGAGCTTGGCCAGGGTCGTCTTGCCCGCACCGCTCGCCCCGACCAGCGCGACCCGTGACCCCGGTGCGAGGTCGAGGTCGACCTCGCTGAGCACCGGGTGGCCCTCGACGTAGGCGTGGCCCAGCCCGGACACCCGCAGCCGGGAGTCGGCGGGCCGGGCGGGCTCGTCCGGGCGGTGCTCCGGGGGCAGGTCGGCCACACCGATGATCCGGCGCAGCCCGGCCGTCGCCAGCTGCGCGGCGTCGAGCTGGAACAGCACGATGTTGATCGGGGTGAACAGGTTGATGAAGTACAGCGCCGCCGCGCTCGCCGTGCCGATCGTCGCGCCGCCGGAGCGGACCAGCAGGAATCCGGCGACGAGCACCCCGGTGACGCCGACGAACTCGGCGCCGTTGAGCCGTCCGAAGAACCGCGTCCGGAGCCGGACCGTGCGCATCGCCAGCCGGGCGACGGCGTCGGCGCGCTCCCGGATCCGGCCGAGGTGCCGCTCGTGCAGGCGGAACGCCCGGACGGTGGAGACCCCGCCCGCAGTGTCGAGCAGCTGCTGTTGCTGGGCGCCGCTGGCGATGCGTCCCTCGGCGTAGATCGGGCCGGAGTTGCGCAGGAACCAGCGGGCGGTCACCACCTGGATCGGCACCGCGAGCAGCGCGCCGACGAGGAACCGCCAGTCCAGCGCGGCCAGGCCGACCAGTGTCAGCCCGATCAGCAGGGCGGCGCGGGCGAACTCGGGCAGAGCCTCGCGGACGGCGTCGCCGACGACCTTCACGTCGTCGGTGACCCGGGAGGTCAGGTCGCCGGACCCGGCCTGCTCCAGCTGTTCCAGCGGCAGGTGCAGGGCGCGGTCGACGAACCGTTCGCGCAGCCGCGCCAGCATCGTCTCGCCGACCCGGGCGACGAGCGCGACACCGAGCACCGCGAGCAGGCCCTGCCCGAGCGCGACGCCGACGAGGGCGAGCACCGGCCCGGTGACGGCGTCGGCGCCCCGGTTCTGCGCGACGATGTCGACGATCCGCCCGAGCAGTGGTGCGGTCAGCAGGCTGACCGCGGCACCGGCGACGAGCACGACCAGTGCGACGGCCGCGACCGGGCGGTGCGGTCGCAGCAGCTCGCGCAGCACGGCCCGCATCCGGGCCCCGTCCGCGGTGGGCAGAAGCTTCCCGGCGCTCATCCGGTCACCGCCGCGCGGTAGGTGGGGTCGGCCATGAGCTCGTCGTGCGTGCCCCGGGCGGTGACCCGGCCGCCGTCGATCAGCAGGACCCGGTCGGTCACGGCGAGCAGCGCCGGGCTGGTGGTGAGCAGCAC
This sequence comes from Pseudonocardia sediminis, assembly GCF_004217185.1. Taxonomy (NCBI): domain Bacteria; kingdom Bacillati; phylum Actinomycetota; class Actinomycetes; order Pseudonocardiales; family Pseudonocardiaceae; genus Pseudonocardia; species Pseudonocardia sediminis. The sequence continues at coordinate 3,094,015 of NZ_SHKL01000001.1, forward strand.
CGTGGAGCGCGTCGCCCGGACGTCGCGCAGCCCGGCCGCGATCCGGGCCTCGGTGACGGCGTCGACGGCCGTCGTCGGGTCGTGCAGGACGAGCACCGGGGCGTCCGCGGCGAGCGCGCGGGCCAGCGCGACCCGCTGGCGTTGGCCGCCGGAGAGTGAGCTGCCGCGCGCGGCGATCTCGGTGTCCCGTCCGTCGGGCAGCGAGTCCGCGGCCTGGTCGGCCTGGGCGGCGGCCATCGCCGGTTCCAGGTCCCGCGACGCGGGGCCGCCGGCGAGGACGTTGTCGCGCAGGGTCCCGGAGAACAGGTGCGCGTCGTGCGCCGCGACGAGCACCGCGGCGCGGGCGACCTCGGGCGGGTAGGCCTCCAGGGGCACGTCGTCGAGCTCCACCCGCCCGGACTCCGGCTCCACCTCGCGGCCGAGGCAGCGCAGCAGGGCCCCGGCGTGCGCGGGGTCCCGGGCGACCACCCCGACCAGCTCGCCGGAGTGCACCTCCAGATCCAGCCCGTCGAGGCCGTCGTGGGTCAGGTCGCGCACCGCGAGCACGCCTCCGACGAGGGCGGATGCGACGGTCGCGTCGTCGGTGGTGTCCCGCCCGGCTCCGACGGCGTGCTCAGAGGTGAGGACCTCGGCGATCCGGTTCGCCGAGGCGCGGCCCTGCGCGATCCGGGCGCTGACGAAGCCGAACACCTGCAGCGGCCCGACCAGGAACTGGGCCAGCCCGACGGCCGCGACCAGTCCGCCGATGCTGAGCTCCCCGTCCGCGGCGAGACGGCCGCCGACCAGCGCGATCAGGGCCAGGAACAACCCGTTGGCGAGCTGGACGGTACCCAGGAACCCGGCCTCGGCCCGGGTCGCGCGCAGTGTTGCGCCGAGTGCGTTGCGGCTGGTCGCGGCGTACTGGCGCACGGCGGAGGCCTCCGCCCCGATGCCCTTGAGCACCCGGATCCCGGTCACCAGGTCGGCCGCGACGCCGGAGGCCTGGGCGGCGCGCTCCTGCTCCGGGCCGCTGCGCCGTTCCAGCGGCTTGCCCACCAGCTGCACGAGCCAGAGCAGCGGGGGAGTGCCGAGCAGGATCAGCAGGCCCAGCGGCAGCGAGATGGTGAGCAGGGAGATCGCGGCGACGGCGACGGCGGTGATCGCGGCGACGCCCAGCGGGAGCGCGAAGTTCACCACGCCGACGCGCTTGGCGTCGGCCACCGCGATGCTGGCAAGGCTGCCGGGCAGCCGTCCGGCCTCGGCGCCGCCGCGGGGGTGCAGGAGCCGCTGCGCGATCTGCATCCGCAGCCGGACGTCGGCGTGCACGTCGGCGTACCAGGCCTGGCGGGCCCCGAAGCGGTAGCTGTAGGACAGCATCGCGAAGTCGGCGCCGAGCACGAGCAGCCACAGCACGAGGTCGCCCACGTCCCCGGTGCCCACCGCCTGGTCGATCACGACGCCGACGAGCACCGGCACCAGCGCCTCACCGGCCTGGTGCAGCCCGAACAACACCGACGCCGCGGTCAGCCTCCCGCGGAACGCCCCCACCGACGCCCGGAGTACGGACGCACCCGTCACCGCTCGCGTCCCCGACCCCGTCATGCGGGCAGGGTAACCTTACCGGGCGGCGCCGATCGCCGGAGATCGCGTGAGGATCGTCCAGAGCTCGTCGAGGTGCTGACCGGACGTGGTCAGGGCGCCGAAGGCCACCCGGATCACGAACCGCCCGTCGATCTCGGTCGGCGACAGGAACGCCCGGCCGGTGGCGTTCACCTCGGCCAGCAGCTGCCGGGTGGGGCCGTCGTCGTCGGCGCGCACCCGCAGGCAGACCAGCGACAGCGACGGCTCCGCGGCCAGCTCCAGCCCGGGGTGGGCTCGGACCCGGCCGGCGAGCTCCGCGGCCAGCGCGACGTGCCCGCGCAGGTGGGCCCGCAGCCCCTCCAGCCCCTGCCCGTGGAGCACGGCCCAGAGCTTCATGGCCCGGAACCGACGTCCCAGCGGCACCTGCCAGTCCCGGTAGTCGACGACGGCGCCGGAGTCGGACGCGCTGTCGCGCAGGTAGGCCGGGGTCAGGGAGAGCGCGGCCGGCAGCGCCGTCGCATCCCGCACCCAGAACAGCGACGCGTCGAACGCGGTGAGCAGCCACTTGTGCGCGTCGGTGCAGAACGAGTCGACGAGCTCCACGCCGTCGACGAGGTGGCGGAACTCCGGGCACAGTGCGGCCACCCCGGCCCAGGCGGCGTCGACGTGGGTCCAGGCGCCGTGCGACGCGGCGGCCACCGCGATCTCCCGGACCGGGTCGACCGCGCCGGTACCGGTGGTGCCGACGGTCGCGCACACCATCACCGGGACCAGCCCCTGCGACGCGTCGACCTCCAGCATCGCGGCCAGTGCGAGCGGGTCCATCGTGCGGGTCCCCGGCGCGAACGGGACGACCCGCAGCCCCCGCTCGCCCAGGCCCGCCACCCGCACCGCCTTGGCCAGCGACGAGTGCGTCTCCGCCGTCACGTAGACCCGCTCGGTGCCGGACACGCCGGTGTCGCGCCAGGTCCCGCCGGAGGCCCGGTGCAGGGCGGCGAGCAACGCGACCAGCGCCGCCGACGACGCCGAGTCCTGGATCGACCCGCCGCCCCCGCCGGTGTGGGTGAACGCCTCGCCGAGCCCGAGCGCGCGGGCGAGCTGGTCGGTCACCGCCTGCTCGACCTCGGTGCACGCCGGCGAGGTCGACCACAGCATCCCCTGCGGGCCCAGACCGCCGGCGACGATCTCGCCGAGCAGCGACGTCAGCGAGGCGTTGGCCGGGAAGAACGCGTGGAACCCGGGGTGCTGCCAGCGGGTGTCGGCCGGGACGACGACGTCGTCCACCCGGTCCAGCAGCGCCTCGAGCTCCTGTGGCTCCTCGGCCGCCTCTGCCGCGAAGGCCGCGCGTACCGAGCCGGGGACGACGTCGTCGCGGACCGGGCGCGAGGCCAGCCCGGCGCGGTGGTCGGCGACCCAGTCGACGTAGCGGTGGGCGAGACGGCGGAACTCCTCGGGATCAAGGTCGGGCATGGGCCGGACGGTATCCCGCCGGGCTCAGCCCGTCCGGTCACTCGTCGCGCGCCGGCCGGTGCCGATCGACGCCGCGACCCGGAACACCTCGACGCCCGCGACGGCCTCCCGGTAGGCGTCGCGCACCCGGGCCACCGCCGGGTCGTCCAGGCCGAGCAGCAGCCCGGCCGTCGCCGAGCCGGTGACGAGCGCCCAGCACAGGTCCGGGTCGACCGGTACGTCGGCGCGATGGGTGACGACGTCGACGTCGACGAGCCCGGTCTCGCCCAACCACCGGGCGAAGCGACCCGGGTCGGCGAGCTGCTCGGAGGTCCGTTGCAGCGGGCCCGGGGGCGGCAGCGGCCGCTCCCGGCCCACCGCGGTCAGGAACGGGACGATCAGCGGGTCGACCGAGCCGCGTGCCCAGACCGTGACGGCGGCCCGTCCGCCGGGCCGCACGCCGGCCACCAGGTGACGCGTTCCCGCGTCCGGGTCCGGGAGGAAGAACACCCCGAAGACGCAGGTGAGGACGTCGTATCCGGTTCCCGGCCAGGTCGCGGCGTCGGCGTGGTGGAAGCGCAGCCAGGGCATCGTGGTGCTGCGTTCCCGACCTGCGGCGAGCAGGTTCGCGGACAGGTCGACGGCGTCCACCAGCCCCTCCGGCCCGACCGCGTGGGCGGCCGGGATCGCAGCCGAGCCGTTGCCGCAGCACGCGTCGAGGACCCGGTCCGCGGGGCGCGGACCCGCCGCGTCCACGGTCGCCGCCCCCACCGGGTCCCAGAGCAGGGGAGTCCAGGTCGCGAACCCCGCGACCGCGCTGTCGAAGGCGTCGCCGACGCCCGCCCGCGGCACGGCCGGGTCAGTGGGAGTGCTCATGGAGCGCGTCGTCCTCCCACGCCGGGAGCGGGTCGTCGAACCGTCGCCAGGACGCCGGCCCGCCGAGCAGCTCGTCGTCGGTGAGCAGGGCCGGGTCCAGGCGTGCGTGGACGGCGTCGGCGCGCACCCCGAGGCCGATGAACACGATCTCCTGCCCGCGCGTGCCCTCGAAGCCCGACCAGTACGCCGTCGGGTCCAGCGCGACGTTCGGGCCCGCCTGCGACCACAGCCCGACGACGTCCGGGCGGGTGGCGATCCAGCAGAAGCCCTTGCTGCGCAGCAGGCCCGGCCAGTCGCCGAGGGCGTCCAACAGTCGGGCGGGGTGGAACGGTCGCGACGCCCGGTAGGTGACCGAGCTGATCCCGAACTCCTCGGTCTCCGGGGTGTGGTCACCGCTGAGCTCGCGGGCCCAGCCGGGCGCCCGGGCGGCGGCGTCCGGGTCGTAACGGCCCGTGTCGAGCACCTCGTCCAGCGCGACCGCCCCGTGCACCGCCCGCACGATCCGCGCCGTGGGGTTGAGCTTGTGCAGCAGGGCCTCGAGCGTCAGCAGGCGCCCGTGCGGGACGAGGTCGGTCTTGCTCACCACGAGCAGGTCGGCGAACTCGACCTGCTCGACGATCAGGTCCGAGATCGTGCGCTCGTCGCCGTCGGAGGCCTGCAGCCCGCGGTCGGCGAGCGCGTCCTCCGTGGTCATGTCCGTGCCGAACGTCGACGCGTCGACGACGGTGACCATCGTGTCCAGGCGGGCCTTCTCGGACAGGTGCGTGCCGTCGGGGAACTCCCACTCGAAGGTCGCGGCGACGGGCATCGGCTCGGAGATCCCCGTGGACTCGACGAGGATCTGGTCGAAGCGGCCCTCGTCGGCCAGCGCGCCGATCGTCTCCAGCAGGTCCTCGCGCAGCGTGCAGCAGATGCAGCCGTTGGTCAGCTCGACGAGGCGTTCCTGCGTGCGGTGCAGCCGTCCCTGGCCGGCGACCAGGGCGGCGTCGATGTTGACCTCGCTCATGTCGTTGACCACGACCGCCACCCGCCGGTCCTCGCGGTTGGCCAGCACGTGGTTGAGCAGGGTCGTCTTCCCGGCGCCGAGGAAGCCGGACAGGACCGTGACGGGCACGCGATCGGTCATGTCCGAAACGATAACAGTTTTCAGTAAGGGTCAGACGGCGGGCTCCGACACGAGTGAACCGGCCCGGTTCTCCTCCCGCAGGCGGGTCTTGAGGACCTTCCCGCTCGGGTTGCGTGGCAGCTCGGGCAGGACCGTGACCTGCGTCGGTCGCTTGTAGGCGGCCAGGCGCTCGCGGCAGAACTCCTCGATCTCCGGCCCGGTCGGCGGGTCGGCGGGGTCGGCCGCGACGAGGACGGCCAGCGGCGTCTCGCCCCACTTCGGGTGCGGCACGCCGATCAGCGCGACGTCGGCGACCTTCGGGTGCCCGGCCAGGACGTTCTCCACCTCGGCGCAGTAGATGTTCTCGCCCCCGGAGATGATCATGTCCTTCTTGCGGTCGACCACGTAGTAGTAGCCGTCCGCATCCTCGCGGACCAGGTCACCGGAGTGGAACCAGCCGCCGCGGAACGCCTCCGCGGTCTCGGCGGGCTTGTTCCAGTACTCCTTCATCACCGTGGGGCCGCGGTAGACGATCTCGCCCACGTCGCCGGGCCGGACGTCGTTCATCTCGTCGTCGACGACCCGCACCTCGACGTTGACCATCGGGGTGCCGATCGAGCCGATCTTGCGGATCGCGTCCTCGCCGCGCAGCGTGCACGTCACCGGGCTGCACTCGGTCTGCCCGAAGGCGGTGATGACGTTGGCCTGCGGGAACGTGTCGATCATCGTGCGGAGCAGCGACGTCGACGCCGGGGCCGCGCCCCAGGAGATCCGGCGCAGTGCCGAGAGGTCCCGGTCGCCGATGTTCGGGACCGCGCACATCGCCGCCCACTGGGCCGGCACGAAGAAGCACGACGACACCGACTCGCGCTCCAGCAGCGCGATCGTCCCGGCCGGGTCGAACCCGCCCGACGAGGCGATGATCGTGCGCCCGCCGGTGATCAGCGGCGGGATCATCCCGGCCAGCCCGGCGATGTGGAACAGGGGAGCCCCGGAGAGCCACACCTTGTCGTCGGAGCCGATGCCCAGGTGCGCGATCTGGGAGAACGCGTGCAGCAGCAGGTTGCGGTGGGTGAGCACAGCGCCCTTGGGGCGCCCGGTCGTGCCCGAGGTGTACATGATGAACGCGGGGTCGTCGTCGGCCACGTCGGCCTCGGAGTAGACGTCCGACGCGGTGGCGAGGACGTTCTCCAGCGGCTCCGGCCCGTCCCCGATGGTGATCACCGAGCGGACCGAGGGCGCCGACTCCCGCGCCTTCTCCACCGACGGCCCGAACGCGGTGTCGCAGACGACGACGACCGCGCCGCTGTCGTCGAGCGCGTAGGCGATCTCGTCGGCGACGAGCCGGAAGTTGACCGGGACGCAGATCGCGCCGGTCCGCAGCGTGGCCAGGTAGGCCTCGACCACCTCGACCGAGTTCAGGCCGAGCACCGCGACCCGCTCGCCGTGTCCGGCACCGCGTTCGAGCAGCGCGTTCGCCAGACGGGTGACGCGGTCGTCGAGCTCGGTGTAGCTGCGCGACACCCGCGCGTCGCGCAGCGCCACCGCGTCCGGGCGGGTCCGGGCGTGGCGGGCGAGCAGGTCGCTCATGGTCATCCCGCGTCCGGTGACCCGGCCGGTCTCGTTCGCGGATCCGCTGCTCGCCACGGCACTCCTCGTCCATCGTCGTCGACGGTCCGCCGGCCGCTCAGCCGGACGGGCCCACTCTTCCCCCGATGCGCCCGGGGCGGCAAGAGGCGGCGGGGCCCGCCCGAACCCGGGACCCGCCGCCAGAGGTCTGCCGCCACAGGTCCGCCGTCACAGGGCCGGGGTTCCGGTCCGGGTCCCAGGTTCCCCGCCGCGGGGAATGCTCTGCGGGGCCGGCGTGGTGGCCCGGCGTCGCCGGGGAGCGAGGCGCCGGGGGACAGTGACGGCGTGCCCGATCGTCCCCCGCGCCCCTCCGCGTCCGATCCCTCACCGGCCTCCGGTGCCGTCCCGGACGCCGCCGGGGTCCCGGACGGTGTGCGGCGCCTCCGGTTGCTGCAGGTCGCGTCGCTTGTCAGCACGTGTGACCGGTTCGCGATCGCACCCCTGCTGGTGCTGATCGCGGCCGACCTGGACGTCTCGCTCGGCGTCACGGCAGGGGTGGCGGGCGGCTACTTCCTGGCCTACGGCCTGATGCAGGCCGTGTGGGGCGTGCTCAGCGACCGGCTGGGCCGGGTCCGGGTGATGCGGGTGGCGCTGTGCGGGGCCGCCGCCGCGGGACTGGCCTCGGCACTGGCGCCGACCGTGACGGTCCTGCTGGTCGCCCGGGTGGTCACCGGCGGGTGCTTCGCGGCGCTCATCCCGGCGTCGCTGGTGTACGTGGGCGACACCTGGCCCGAGAAGGTCCGCCAGCGACCGCTGTCCGACGTGCTCGCCGCGTCCGCGCTCGGCACCGCCGTCGCGACGGCGGGTGCGGGCCTGCTGGCCGACCTCGTCGGCTGGCGGACGGTGTTCGGTCTGACCGCCGCGGCCGGTGCCGTCCTGTTCGTCGCGCTGCGCCGCCTGCCCGAGCCGACCCCGTCCACCGGTCCCGCCGCCGCGTCCGGCCTGGTCGGGGCGCTGCGCCCGCTGGGAACGGTGCTGGCCGACGGCTGGGCGCGGATCGTCCTGCTGCTCGCGTTCGTCGAGGGCGTGGTCGTGCTCGCGGCGCTGACGTTCCTGGCACCGGCGCTGCAGTCGCTGGGCTCGTCGGCCGGTGTGGCCGGGCTCGTCTCCGGCGGGTTCGGCGTCGGGGCGTTGGTGTTCTCACGCCTGGTGCGACGCCTGGTCGGCAGCGTCCCGCCGGCCGGCCTGGCCGCGGTCGGCGGCGCGTTCCTGGTCGCGGCGTGGGCCGGTCCGTCGGTCACGGTGAACCTGGGGACGGTGCTCGCGGCCGGGATCGGTCTCGGCGGGGCCTGGGCGTTCCTGCACTCGACGCTGCAGACCTGGGCGACGCAGGTGGTGCCGCAGGCCCGGGCGTCGGCGGTGGCGTTGTTCGCGACGGTCCTGTTCCTGGGCAGCGCCGCCGGTACGGCTCTCGCCGCGCCGCTGGCCGACGCCGGTGAGTTCGGATCGGTGTTCCGGGTGGCACTGGTCGTCGCGGTGCCGCTGGTCGTCGCCGCGGCGCTCGCCCGGTGGCGCTACGGGCGGACGTCCCGCGCCTGAGCGAAGAGTGCCCACCGTGACGACCGTTCTCCCCACGGCCCGGTCTCCTCTCGGTTCGGCCCGTCGTCGGTCCGGCCCCGCCGACGGTCCGGCTCCGTCGGCGTGGCCCCGTCGGCGTGGCCCCGTCGGCGCGGCTCGAGATCCGGCCTGCCGGCTCCTGTCAGCGCGCGGCGGCGTGCCGGGCGTGGCCCGACACCCGCGCCATCGCCTCGACGGCGGAGGGGGACCGCGGCGCCGGGACGTCGACCGTGCGTGCCGGGGTACTCGCTGCGCGGTCGACCAGACCGGCAGGAACGGGGGCCCGGCCGCGCGGGTTCGGGTCGAGATCGGCCAGGAGCGGAGCGGCCGCGATGGTCAGCAGGAGCAGGATCCCGGCGCCTGCGCCGAGAACGGTCACGATGTCCGAGAAGGTCATGCATCGAGGATGACGCGCCGCGCCACCGTCCGGATCGGCCCGCGGGGCCATCTCGGCGCCCTGACCTCCACCTTTCGGCCGAGGACCTGCCGGCCCCGCCGCCGTCCCCGTCCCGCCCCTCCCGTCCCGTCCCGAAGGTTCCCTTCGCGGCTCAGGGCGTCCCGAAGGTTCCCCTCGCAATCGGGGCTCGGCGGGCGTCACCATGTCGACCGGGCGTCGGCTCGGCCTGGCGCGCCGTCCCCGTTCCAAGGGTCCCCTCGTGGTTCCGGGCGTCCCGGAGGGTCCCCTCGCGGCCAGGGCTCGGCGGCGCCGGCGCGACGTCGACCGGGGGTGGGCTCCGCCTGACCGCCCCCGCGCCCGTCCCAAGGGGTCCCCTCGTGGCTCCGGGCGTCCCGAAGGGTCCCCACGTTGCCTGGACTCGGCGGCTGCGGCGCGATGTCGACCGGGGGTCGGCTCGGCCTGGCGCGCCGTCCCCGTCCGAAGGGGTCCCCACGTGGCTCCGGGCGTCCCGGAGGGTCCCCTCGCGGCCGGGGCTCGGCGGCGGCGGCGGCGCGACGTCGCCCGGGCGTCGGCCTTGCCCGACCGGGGCCCGGTCCCGGTCCCGGTCCCGGTCCCGAAGGTTCCCCTCGCGGCTCCTGGCGTCCCGAGGGGTCCCCTCGCGGCCGGGATCGGCGCCGTTGCGACCCCGCGGCCGGGCTCAGACGGTGTAGCGGTCGCGGACCTGGCGCTTGACCAGCTTGCCGGTGGCGGTGCGCGGGAGGAAGTCGGTGAAGTCGACCGAGCCCGGGGCCTTGTAGTGCGCGATCCGCTCGCGGACGAACGCGATCAGCTCGGCCTCCAGCTCCGGACCGGTCTCCACGCCGTCGGCCGGCTGCACGACCGCCTTCACGGCCTCGCCCATCTCCTCGTCCGGCACGCCGATCACGGCGACGTCGAGGACCTTCGGGTGCAGCGCCAGGCAGTCCTCGACCTCCTGCGGGTAGATGTTCACCCCGCCGGAGATGATCATGAACGCCTTGCGGTCGGTGAGGTAGAGGAAGCCCTCGTCGTCGAGGTAGCCGAGGTCGCCCGTGGTCGTCCAGTTGGAGTGCTCGGGGTGCTCCGCGGCTTTCGTCTTGTCCGGGTCGTTGTGGTACTCGAACGGGCGGACGTCGCGCTCGAAGTAGATCGTGCCGACCTCGCCGGTGCCCAGCAACGTCCCGTCCTCGGAGCAGATCCGCACGTCGCCGAGCACGCCGCCGCGCCCGACCGAGCCGGGGTGGGCGAGCCACTGGGCGGAGTCGATGAACGTGATCCCGGACGACTCGGTGGCCGCGTAGTACTCGTAGAGCACCGGGCCCCACCAGTCGATCATCTTCTGCTTGACCTCGACCGGACACGGCGCGGCGGCGTGGATCGCGACCTTCAGCGACGACACGTCGTAGCGCGCGCGGACCTCGTCGGGCAGCTTCAGCATCCGGATGAACATCGTCGGCACCCACTGGCTGTGCGTCGCGCGATGGGTCTGGATCGCCTCCAGAGCCGCCTCCGGGGCGAAGCGTTCCATCACCACGACGGTCCCGCCGATCGCGGTGATCGTGGCACTGAACCGCAACGGTGCCGCGTGGTAGAGCGGCGCGGGGGACAGGTACACGGTGTCGGAGTCGAACCCGTACATCTGCCCGAAGATCGCGACGTAGGTGTCGCCCGGCTCGTCGACCTGGCGCTCCGGCAGGGTCGGCTTGATGCCCTTGGGCCGCCCGGTGGTGCCCGACGAGTAGAGCATGTCGGCGCCGCGCGGCTGATCGGGCAGCGGCTCCGCGGAGATCCCGGCCAGCGCGGTGTCGTAGTCGGTGTAGCTCGACGTCCCGGGGATCTCCCCGCCGAACGCGAGCCGGACCCCGACGTCGACGTGGTCGGCGACGGCGCCCGCCAGACCGGCCACCCCGGCGGAGACCACGAGGGCCTTCGCGCCGCAGTCGGTGACGATGTAGGCGGCCTCCGGCGCGGAGAGGTGGTGGTTCACCGCGGTGATGTAGAGCCCGGAGCGCTGGGCGGCCCAGTAGACCTCGTAGACACGCGGGGTGTTGTCCGAGATCAGGGCGATCACGTCGCCGCGGCGCAGGCCCGAGTCGTACAGGTACCGCGCGAACCGGGCGGATCCCGCCTCGAGCTCCGCGTAGGTCAGGGTCTCACCGGTTCCGGCCATCACCACGGCCGGCTTGTCCGGTGTGGTGGCGGCGTGCGTTCCTGGAAACATCGGGCCCTCTCGTCGGCATGTGCGGGATCCGTCCGTCGATCCTGCCATCCGACCCGCCCGTCGCGGAGCCCCCGTTTCTCGGGCTCCGGAGGGTCGCGCTTTCCGTACGCGCTGTCAGTGCGCGCTGTGATAAGCCTCGAGAACCGACGACGGGATCCGGCCCCGCTCGGAGATCTTCATACCTTGTGCGACGGCCCATTCCCGAACCGCGCGGTTGACCGCGCGCTCGGATGCGCTGGATCCGTTCGACGACGGCGACGCCGAGGCCGCGCGACCGCCACCGCGCCGGGCCGCGGAAACGTAGGGGGCCAAGCTGTCCCGCAGCTTTTCGGCATTCTTCGACGACAGATCGATCTCGTAGGACCGGCCGTCGACCGAGAACTGTACCTGCTCGTCGGCTTCGCCCCCGTCGAGGTCGTCGACAAGGGTGACGGTGGTGTGCTTTGCCACGCCACATTCCTTCCGGTATTTCCGGGTACGCGAAGCCGCCCTCGGCTGTCGAGGGGGGAAGCGTGCACGGATCCTTAGAGTGCGATCGTCAATCTGAGCGAAACGATAAGGTATGCCCGCGCGGTTTGTCGAACCGCCTCCGGCGTGTTTCCGCAAGAACGGTGAGTCGTCCGTGCGGCCTCGGCGTTCGGGTGAAGGCAATCGGAAGAAAGGTGGAGTGCGTCGAGCGAGGCCGTTAACGGATGGGTGCGGACCACCAGGCCGCCGGACGCAGCGGCTCTCCCAGGTCGAGGCGCTCACCGGGACGGGGCAACGCCAGCCGGACCCCGGCCGCGTCGGCGGCCCGGCACAACCGTTCCGCCGGTTCCGACCATCCGTGGAATCCGAGGTTGAACGTCGCCCAGTGGATCGGGAGAAGGACGTCGCCGCGCAGATCACGGTGCCCGGAGAGGGCCTGTTCCGGGTCGAGGTGGATGTCGGGCCACAGATCGGAGTAGGCGCCGATCGGCAGGACGGTCAGATCGAACGGTCCGTGGGCGGCCCCGGACCGGGCGAACGCGCTGGTCGGGCCGGTGTCGCCGCCGACGTAGACCCGGTGCTCCGGCCCGGCCACGGCCCACGCCGCCCACTGGGAGGTGTTGCGGCGCAGGCCACGTCCCGAGAAGTGCCGGGCCTCCAGGCAGGTCAGCCGCAGCCCGGCGACCTCCGCCGCACCGTTCCAGTCGCGCGTGACGATGCGCCCCTCCGGGACACCCCAGGCCCGCAGGTGCTCGCCGACCCCGACCGGCGCGACGAACGTCGCCGTCGTGTCCCGCGCCAGGGTGCGCACGGTCCGGCGGTCGAGGTGGTCGTAGTGGTCGTGGGTCAGCAGGACGATGTCGATGTCGGGCAGCGCGACCAGCGGGGCGGGCACCGGATGCAACCGGCGTGGGCCGATCAGCGGCACTGGCGACGCCCGGTCGGACCACACCGGATCGACCAGGACCCGGCGTCCGTCGATCTCGAGCAGTACGCAGGCGTGGCCCATCCAGGTCACGGCCAGCGGGGCGGGGTGCGCCGGGATGTGCACCGGCGCCAGCGGGACGGGCCGGGGAGGGACGCCGTTCTTGTTGCGGAGCAGCAGCATGCGGACCACGGTCCGGATGCTCAGTCGCTCGCGGGGACGCCCGGTCTCGGTGTTGGCGAAGATCCCGTCCACGGCGTGCGGCGAGGTCGAGGCGGCGGCGCGCAGCCTCCGTCGCGACGCTCCCATCTCGGCCCGGGCGTGGAGCGCGAGCGCGGCGGCCCCTCCGGCGACGGTCAGGGCGAACGGGAGCGTGCGGCGCAGCGTGGGAGACGGCACGGCACCAGGTTACGAACGCCGGTGGCGCGGGCGGCAGCGGGATCTACGGTGGGGTGATGAGCATCTCGGGGTCGGTGGAGACGGGACGGGTGGCGCCCGAGCGGGTCGCCACCGAGCGGCGCGGGCACGTCCTGGTGATCAGGATGTCCCGGCCGGACAAGCGCAACGCCGTCGACGCGGCGATGACCGCCGGGCTGGACGCGGCGCTCAACACCCTCGACGACGACCCCGACCTGTGGTGCGGCGTCCTGGCCGGCGACGCGGTGGCGTTCTGCGCCGGCACCGACCTGGCCGCGGGGTCGGGCGGGCCGACCGATCGGGGCGGCAACTACGGCGTCGTCCGCCGGGACCGGCGCACCCCGCTGATCGCGGCGGTGGAGGGCATCGCCTACGGCGGCGGGTTCGAGATCGTGCTGGCCTGCGACATGGTCGTCGCCTCCCGCGCTGCACGGTTCGGCCTGCCGGAGGTGGCGCGCGGGCTGGTCGCGAACTGCGGTGCGCTGTTCCGGACGCCCCGGCCGTTGCCGCTCAACGTCGCCCGGCAGATGCTGACCACCGGGCAGCCGCTCGGCGCCGAGCGCGCCCACGTCCTCGGCCTGGTGAACGAGCTCGTCGAGCCGGGGGAGGCGGAGGCGGGCGCGATCGCGCTGGCCGAGCAGGTGTGCGCCAACGCCCCGGTCGCGGTGGCGGCGTCGCTGCGGGCGCTGGAGCAGGTCGTCTCCGAGCCCGACGCCCGCGGCTGGGACGCCACCGACGAGGCCTCGGCCGCGATCGCCGGCACCGCCGACCGGCAGGAGGGCGTCGCGGCCTTCCTGGAGAAGCGCCCGCCCCGCTGGACGAACTCCTGACCCCGGCGGCGGGGGATAGGCTGGGATCATGGGTGGTCCGGGACGCGAGCAGCTGGTGGCGCTGCTGCAGGACTACGCCGGCGAGGCCGACCGTCTCGGTCAGGCGTTCGCCGGGCACAACGGCCTGCACGTCACCGACCTGCACGGCCTGCTGGCCGTGATGCGCGCCGGCAACGCGGGGGAGCCGCTGACGCCCGGCGCGCTCGGCTCGGCGCTGGGCCTGACCACCGGCGCGACGACGGCGCTGATCGACCGCCTGGAGCGGGCGGGCCACGTGACCCGCAGCCGGGAGTCCTCCGACCGTCGACGGGTCACGTTGCGCCACAGCGAGACCGCCGCCGCCGTCGGGGCCGCGTTCTTCGGCCCGCTGGGGGCGAGGATGGGTGAGGTCCTGCAGGACTTCACCCCGTCCGAGCTCGACGCCGCCGCCCGCTTCCTGGCCGCGATGACGGCCCTGGTCGCCGACCACCGCACGCACCTCGCCGACCCGGCACCCGCCGCCACCGCGTCCGACTGACACCCGCCGGCCCGTGCCGGCCGTGCGAGCCGCACTCGTGGCGCTCCGGTTCGGCTACGCGGCACGGAAGCGTCATGAGTGCGGACCCGGCCGGGGCCCTGAGGGCGTCAGGCGTTGGCGGTGGAGAGGTCCAGGTACTCGGCGAACTTGACCCGGGCGGCCTCGGTGCGGGTGGGGACGTGCTCGGTGGGCACGTCGACCGGGGTGTAGCCGCGCAGGATCCGGCGCGCGACCGACTCCTTGTGCACCTCGTCCGGACCGTCGTAGATCCGTGCGGCGCGGGCGGCCCGGTACATCTGCTCGAGCGGCAGGTCACCGGAGAAGCCCAGCGACCCGTGCACCTGGATCGCGCGGTCGATCACGTCGTGGAGCACCTTCGCGCCCCAGTACTTGATCTGGGCGATCTCGATCCGGGCGTTCGACGCGCCGACCTGGTCCATCGTCCATGCCGCGTGCAGGGTGAGCAGGCGCGCGGCCTGCATGTCGGCCGACGAGCTGGCCACCATGTCCTGCACCATCTGCTTGTCCGCCAGGCGCGACCCGCCGGCGCTGCGGCTCACGGCCCGCTCGCAGAGCATGTCGAACGCGCGCCGCGACTGGCCCAGCCAGCGCATCGCATGGTGGATCCGGCCCGGCCCGAGGCGCTGCTGGGCCAGCTTGAACCCGTCACCGGGGTTGCCGACGAGGTTCTCCACGGGCACCCGGACGTCGCGGTAGACGACCTCGGCGTGCCCGCCGTAGAGCTCGCCGCCGATCTCCGGGTGGTCCATCACCGGGATGTCGCGGACGACGTCGACGCCCGGGGTGTCGGTCGGGACGACGATCATCGACGCCCGCTGGTACGGCGCCGCGTCCGGGTCCGTCACGACCATGACGATCAGGAAGTCCGAGTTCATCGCGTTCGACGAGAACCACTTGTGGCCGTTGATCACGTACTCGTCGCCGTCGAGGACCGCGCGGGTGGACAGCAGCGTCGGGTCGGCGCCGGCGCCGGGCTCGGTCATCGAGAAGCAGCTGCGCACCTCCCCGCGCAGCAGCGGGTGCATCCAGCGCTCCTTCTGCTCCGGGCTGCCGCCGATGGCGAGCAGCTCGGCGTTGCCGGAGTCCGGCGCCTGGTTGCCGAAGATGCCCGGCGCGTACCGGCACTGGCCCAGGATCTCGTGCATCAGACCGAGGCTGACCTGCCCGAACCCGCCGCCGCCGAGCTCCGGGGGCAGGTGCGCGGCCCACAGGCCCTGCTCCTTGACCTGCTCCTTGAGCGGCGCGGTGATCCGCGCGAACGTCTCGCGGTCGATGTCGAGCGTCTCCAGCGGGATGATCTCGTCACGGACGAAGCCGCGCATCCACTTCAGCTTGTCCTCGAACTCGGGGTCGGTGGAGAAGTCCCACGCCATCGTGATCGCCTTCCGGGTCGGGCTCGGGCCGACGCGTCCGCGGCCTTCCCCGAACGTAATGCACGCCGGGCGGGGCGCTCCGCCGTGACGAGGAAACAGATCTCGATCATTAGTCCGAATACCGAGAGTCATTAACCCGAATGGTGGGTAACCGTTCTGCTCCGAACGGCGATGTTCCGGTCAGCGGTGGGCACGCCGCGTCCCTCGGAACAGAGGAGTCCTCATGAACGTCTCGCGCATCATCGGTGCTGTCCTCAGCGCCACCGTCATGGTCGGGACGGGCGTGGCTCTCGCCGCCCCCGCCTCTGCGGCGCCGCCGGCCGTCAACACGGTGGCGTCGGCCAAGACCGAGTGCGACCGGAACACCGAGCGGGCCATCCTGCCGGTGTACGTGCTGAACCGGGACTCCGCCCCGATCGACGTCCGCGTCACCACGCCCTACGGCGAGGTCAAGCAGTCGAAGATCGCTCCGGGGAAGGCCTACTACCACCGCTTCGACACCGGACGCGGGTCCGTCGCAGCCGGGACGGTGACGATCGCGGCCTACAAGTTCCAGAACGGCAAGGGCTTCTACGCCACCTCGACGGCGGCGTTCAACGCCTCGTCGTGCGTGGTGGACCCGCGCCTGGACACCCGGGCCGTCGACTCCGACCGCGACGGTCGGATCAACGCGGTCTCGGTGCGCAACGTCGGGGCGCACACGATCCAGGCGCGCATCTCGGGCGTGGCCGGGAGCACCGCGAGGACGCTGGCCCCGGGGCAGACGTTCACGGTGGCCGATCGGGCCGACCGGTCGCCGGTGGCCGTGGTGACGGCGTACAAGTTCGTCGAGGGCAAGGGCTACTTCACCTCGCGGACCGTCCGACCCTGATCGTTCCCACCACGGCGCAGCTGGACGGGGGGAGCTCTCGTCCGGTCTTGCTGGCGGGAGCCGGGCGGGGGAGGGTTCGGCTGTGACCGACACCGCTGCCGTTCCGTCCGCCGCCGTCCACCCGGCGGGAGTGCCCTCGGACCTGGAGTCGTTGTCGTTCGAGACGCTCACCCCGGTCTCCTACCTCGACCGGGCCGCGGCCGCGCACGGCGAGCGCGTCGCCGTCGTCGACGGGGACCTGCGGTTCACCTACGCCGAGCTGCACGACCGCTGCCGTCGCCTGGCCGGAGGGCTCGCGCCCCTGGCGCAGGGCCGGCCGGTGGCGGTGCTCGTGCCCAACATCCACGTCGGGCTGGAGGCGGCGTTCGGCGTGCCGTGGGCGGGGGTGCCGCTGGTCGCGGTGAACACCCGGCTCAGTGCCGGCGAGGTCGCCTACATCCTGGAGCACTCGAACGCCGCCGTGCTCGTGCACGACCCCGTCTTCGACGAACTGGTCGCCGACGTGCTGGGGCGCATGGACGCCCGGCCCACGGTGGTCCGCGTCGGCGAGGACTACGAGAAGCTGATCGCGGACTCGGAACCGCTGGCGGTCGTCCCGGACGACGAGCGGTCGCTGCTGTCGATCAACTACACGTCCGGCACGACCGGCAAACCCAAGGGCGTGATGTACCACCACCGGGGCGCCTACCTGCAGGCGTTGTCGATGGTCGGCCACACCGGGCTGACGCCGTCGTCGGTGCACCTGTGGACGCTGCCGATGTTCCACTGCAACGGCTGGTGCTTCCCGTGGGCGGTGACCGCGGCCGCCGCGACGCACGTCTGCCTGCCGAAGGTCGACCCGACGACGATCTGGTCGCTGGTCCGCGAGCAGGGCGTCACCCACCTCAACGGCGCCCCGACCGTGCTGTCGATGATCGCCTACGCGCCCGAGGCCGGACCGGTCGAGACGACGGTGAAGGTCGCGACCGGCGGCGCCCCGCCGAGCCCGGCGATCCTGCGCCGGATGGCCGAGCTGGGCTTCGACGTCACGCACCTCTACGGCCTGACCGAGACGTTCGGCCCCGCCATGATCTGCGACTGGCAGCCCGAGTGGAACGACCTCGACGGCGAGACCCAGGCCCGGATGAAGGCCCGCCAGGGCGTCGGGAACATGATCGCCTGCGCGGTGCGGGTGATCACCGACGAC
Organism: Pseudonocardia sediminis; assembly: GCF_004217185.1. Taxonomy (NCBI): domain Bacteria; kingdom Bacillati; phylum Actinomycetota; class Actinomycetes; order Pseudonocardiales; family Pseudonocardiaceae; genus Pseudonocardia; species Pseudonocardia sediminis. Next base: position 3,111,435 of record NZ_SHKL01000001.1, read on the forward strand.
GGGTCCGACGCTCCGGCCGACGGCGAGACGACCGGCCAGATCGCCCTGCGCGGCAACAACGTCATGCTCGGGTACCTCGACGACGAGGAGGCCACGCGCGAGGCCGCGCCGGACGGCTGGTTCCGCACCGGCGACATCGGCGTGATGCACCCGGACGGCTACGTGGAGCTGCGCGACCGCTCCAAGGACGTGATCATCTCCGGCGGGGAGAACATCGCGTCGGTGGAGGTCGAGCAGGCCATCGCCGACCATCCCTCGGTCCTGGAGGTCGCCGTGATCGCGATTCCGGACGAGCGGTGGGGCGAGGTCCCGGCCGCCTACGTGACGTTGCGTGACGGCGAGTCGGCGACCGAGGAGGAGATCATCGAGCACGTGAGGACGCGGCTGGCCCGGTTCAAGGCGCCGAAGACCGTCACGTTCACCGAGCTCCCGAAGACCTCCACCGGGAAGATCCAGAAGTTCGTGCTGCGCGACGAGGCGTGGTCCGGCCAGGAGCACCGGATCCGCTGAGGTCCTAGCTCGCCCGGGCCAGGGCGGACATCGACTTCCAGTCCGCCCAGGTGATCGCCCAGTCGTAGATGTCGCCGTCGGCCGCCGAGAGCTTCTCGGTGGTGCCGGTGACCTCGACCGGGTCGCCGAAGATCGCGGTGTCGAAGTAGGCGCGCGCGTTCTTCGTCGACAGGTTCACGCAGCCGTGGGTGACGTTGCTGTTGCCCTGCGACGACGTCGACGCGGGGTTCGCGTGGATGAACTCGCCGTTGTTGGAGATCCGCACGGCCCAGTACTGGGGCAGGTCGACGTAGCCGTAGTCGCGGTTGGTCATGAGGACCTTCTGCGACTTGCTCATGACGACGTGGGTGCCGCTGCGGGTGACCCGGCGCGGGTCGGACTCCTTGCCGTAGGAGGCGTCGTACGTGCTCACCGTCTTCCCGTCGCGGACCACCACGAGCTGGTGGCTCTGCGCGTCGGCCTTGACGATCTGGCTGCGCCCCACGGTGAACGTGCTGCTCAGGTCCTTCGCCGGGTAGCCGGCGTCGCCCAGGTCGAGGCCGTAGAGCGGTGCGTCCACGGTGACGGTGGTGTTCGCCGGCCAGTACGTCCGCGGGCGGTAGTGCACGCGCGAGCCGTCGGCAGTGTCGGGCAGCCACGCCCAGGCACCCTCGACCTGCTTCGACGTGCGCACGCTCAGGGCCCGCTCGACATCGGCCTTGGCCTTGGCGCTCAGGTCCCGGTCGAACGTGATGATCACCGGGGCGCCGACGCCGACCGTCGCGCCGTCCCTGATGTTCATGCTCGCCCGCGCGGTGCGGGCCGGGTCGACGGTGCCGAACTGCCCGGTCAGCGGCGTGACGGTGCCGTCGGGGCGGACCCAGGACCCGCTCCAGCGGTAGGTGGCGTCGTAGCCGAGCGGCTCGGAGACCGACCAGGTGCGGCCGTCGGGGGCGAGTTCTCCCTTCACCGCGTCGCCGTCGGTGTTCGTCAGGGCCACGTCGCGCAGCTCACCGCTGGTCACCGTCGTCCGGACGGCGTCGCGCGGCTTGACGCCGGTGGCCCCGGCGAGCGGGCTGGCGGTGAGGACCGGCGGCACGTCGGCCTGCTCGTCGCCGGAGGAGGAGTCGCCGTCGGAGGGGGAGTCGGAGCCCGCGCCGAGCCCCTTCCCGACACCGCTGAGATTGCTCGCGATGGCGTCGCGCACGGAGTCCGACGCGAACGCGGTCGCGCCGCCGGCGGCCAGCGCCGCGACGACCACGCCGACGGCGAGGAGCTTGGCCAGCGTGCGACGGTGCAGGGTGATGGATCTGTGGCGCAGGGACCGCGGGCCGGACCGCCGCCCGGGGCGGTGCCGTCCTCGCGACCGCTCCCAGGAACGAGACATGTGATGCATGATCACAAAGTCTCGGCACCGCATGGTCAACTTATGATCACGATTCGGTAACCCGGGTGGGTCACTGAGGGGTCGCACACGCGCCGTCCCGGTGCGAGGCTCGACCCGCCGCCCGACCGGGTGGGAACGAACAGGGGGCAGCTCCATGAGTTACGACGTCGCCGCGGTGCGCAGCCGGTTCCCCGCGCTGCGGGCCGGGATCGCGCACTTCGACGGCCCCGGTGGGTCCCAGGTCCCGGACGCGGTGGCCGGAGCGGTCGCCGCCGCGATGACCTCGCCGCTGGCCAATCGCGGCGCGATCACCCCCGGGGAGATCGCCGCCGACGCGATCGTGCTCGGCGCCCGCGCCGCGATGGCCGACCTGCTCGGCGCCGACCCGCGCGGGATCGTGTTCGGGCGCAGCATGACCGCGGTGACGTTCGACCTGGCCCGGACACTGGCCGCGACCTGGTCGCCGGGCGACGAGATCGTCGTGACCCGTCTGGACCACGACGCGAACATCCGCCCCTGGCTCGTCGCGGCCGAGGCGGCCGGGGTGACGGTGCGGTGGCTCGACTTCGACCCGGAGACGACCGAGCTCGACGACGTGTCGTCCGTCCTCTCGGAACGGACCCGGCTGGTCGCGGTGACCGGGGCGTCGAACCTGGTGGGGACCCGACCGCCGGTCCGGCGCATCGCCGACGCCGTGCACGCGGCCGGGGCGCTGCTGATGGTGGACGGGGTGCACCTCACCGCGCACGCACCCGTGGACGTCGCGGCCCTGGGCGCGGACCTCTACGCCTGCTCGCCCTACAAGTTCCTCGGCCCGCACTGCGGAGTGCTCGCCGCGGCGCCGGACCTGCTGGAGACGTTGCGCCCGGCGAAGCTGGCGCCGTCGGCGGACACCGTCCCGGAGCGCTTCGAGCTGGGCACGCTGCCCTACGAGCTGCTCGCCGGGACGAGCGCGGCCGTCGACTTCCTGGCCGGGCTCGCTCCCGGCGGGGCCGCGGACCGGCGCGGGGCGCTCGCGGCGTCGATGCAGGCGGTGCACGCCCACGAGGAGCCGCTGCGCGAGCGGATCGAGAAGGGCCTGGCCGAGCTGCCCGGCGTGCGGGTGCGCTCGCGGGCCGCAGAGCGCACGCCGACCCTGCTGGTCACCTTCGACGACCGCGACCCGGCGCAGGCGTACCGGTTCCTCGCCCAGCGCCGGATCAGCGCACCGGCCAGCTCGTTCTACGCGCTGGAGGCGTCTCGCCGGCTCGGCCTCGGTGACACCGGGTCGTTGCGGATCGGTCTGGCTCCCTACACCGACGACGCCGACGTCGACCGTCTGCTCGACGGGCTGGCGGCGTTCGTCGGAGGGTGAGCGCGACGAGCTGAGGGTCTGACGTATGTGAGACTGCTCAGATGAGCCTGCGACGACCCCCGACCGGTCTCCTGGTCGTGCTGCTGCTGATCGCCGGGTGCTCGGCTCCGGCGACGTCGCCGCCGGAGGCGCCCGGCTGCGTCCCGGCCCCGGCGGCGGCGACCGACTTCCGGTTCGCGCGCAACGTCGCGATCGAGCAACGCGACGGCTACCGGGTTCTGACGGTGGCGCAGCCCTACCCGGGCGCAGCACCGCAGTCGGTGGTGCTCGTGTCCTGCGACGCGCCGGATCCGGCCCTCCCGCCGGACCTGGCCGGCGCGGGCGTCGTGCGCACACCGGTGACCGGCGTCTACTCCGGGTCCACGACCCAGCTCCCGTTCGTCACCGAGCTCGGCGAGCTCGACCGGCTCACCGGCGTCGCCGACCCGGCGCTGGTCAGCGACCCGGCGGTGCGGGCGCGGGTCGACGCCGGGGGTGTCGCCACGTTCGCGCCCGGTGGCATCACGAACGCCGAGCAGGTGATCGCGGCCGCGCCCGGCGTGCTGTTGAGCCAGGGCACCGACGACCCGGCGTTCCCCGCCCTGCGGGCGGCACGGATCCCGGTCATCGGGTGGGCCGAGTACCTGGAGAACGGCCCGCTCGGCCAGGCCGAGTGGATCAAGGTGATGGGCGCGCTGACCGGCCGCGAAGCCGAGGCCGCCACCGCGTTCGACGCGATCGCGCAGCGCTACACCGAGCTCGCCGGCCGGGTCCGCGGCCGGGCCCCGGTGCCGATCGTCGCCGGCCAGCCGATGCAGGGCACCTGGAACGTCCCGGCCGGCGGCTCGACGGCGGGCACCCTGTTCCGCGACGCCGGCGCGACCTGGTCCGGCACCGCGACCTCGGCCACCGGGAGCCTGCCGCGCTCGCTCGAGGCGGTGCTCGCCGCGGACGGCGGGGCCCGGACCTGGCTGGCCGACGGCCCGTGGCGGACCACCGCCGACGTCGCCTCCACCGACCCCCGCCTGCCCCGGATCGCCGCGGCCGGACCGGGCGGGCAGGTCTGGACCCGGGACCGGCTGCTCGGGCCGGGCGGCGGGAACCAGATCTTCGAACGCGGTGTCGCGCACCCCGACGAGATCCTCGCCGACCTGGTCGCGATCCTGCACCCCCAGCTCCTGCCCGGGCACGGCTTCGTCTACTACCGCCGGGTCCCGGCGGGGTGACGGGCACGGTGAGACCGGACCGGGACGGTCGGACCGCGGGTGGGGCCCGTCCCCGCCGGATCGCGGGCCGGCCCGGTGCGGGCGACACCGGGGACCACCCGGCCGGCCGGTCCGGGACGGGTGTCGCACTGGTGCTGGCCGGGCTCGGAGTCGCGGTGGTCGCGGCGTTCGCCCTGGCCGTGACGCTCGGGTCGGTGACGATCCCGCTCGGCGACACCGTCGGATCGCTGCTGGGGGCGGGGGACACACGCCTGGACGTCCTGATCCGCGACGTCCGGGTGCCGCGCGCGGTGACCGCCGCCCTGGTCGGGGCGGGTCTGGGGGCGGCCGGGCTGCTGACCCAGACCCTGTTCCGCAACCCGCTCGCCGAGCCGTACGTCCTCGGCGTCAGCGCGGGCGCCGGGCTCGGCGTCGCGCTGTACGTGACGGCCGGGACGGGTGCGGTCGCGGTGTTCGCCACCGGCGGTCTCGGGGCCGCGCAGTCCGGGGTGAGCCGCCTCGGCTCGGTCGGTGCCGCCGCGCTCGGTGCGGCGGTCCTGCTCGCGCTGGTGCTGCTGCTCTCGCGCTGGACCCGGTCGACGGTGACGCTGCTCGTCGTCGGCGTGATGGTCGGGTCCGTCGTCACGTCGGTCGTCAGCCTGCTGCTGGTCTGGACCGACCCCCGCACCGCCCAGCAGTACCTCGTGTGGGGCCTGGGCAGCGTCGACGGCGTCGCGAACACGGACCTCCCGGTGCTCGGCGGGATCGTCGCGGCCGGCCTGCTCGGGGTCGCGCTGCTGGCCAAGCCGCTCGACGCGCTGCTGCTCGGCGACGACTACGCCGCCACGATGGGCGTCGACGTGGCGCGGGTGCGCGGCGTCGTCCTGGTCGTCGCCGCCGTGCTGGCCGGGACGGTGACGGCGTTCTGCGGGCCGGTCGGGTTCCTCGGTATCGCGGTGCCGCACCTGGCGCGGCTCGCCGTCGGCACGTCGCGGCACCGGGTGCTGGTGCCGGCCACCGTGCTGACCGGGGCGCTGGTCGGGCTGGCGTGCGCGATCGTCGGGCATCCGCCGGGGACCGGAACGGTGCTCCCGCTGAACGTCGTGACGTCGCTGGTCGGGGCGCCGGTGGTGATCGTCGTGCTGCTGCGCAGCCGCCGGTTCGCGGCGGGGTCGGTCGGATGAGCCTCGTCCTCGACGGCCTGGCGGTCGGGCACCGGCGCGGACGGCGGGCCCGCCCGGTGCTCGACGGCCTGTCCGCGCACGCCGGGCGCGGGGAGCTGACCGTGCTGATCGGGCCGAACGGCTCCGGCAAGTCCACGCTGCTGCGCACCCTGGCCGGGCTGCTCCCTCCGCTGCGGGGTGCCGCGCTGCTGGACGGCGCGGACCTGCTCGGCCTCGCGCCGGCGCAGCGGGCCCGGCAGGTGGGGGTGGTGCTCACCGACCGCCCGGACGGCGGGCTGCTCACCGGGCGCGACGTCGTCGCGCTCGGGCGGCACCCGCACACCGGGGCGTCGGGCGTCCTGCGTGCGGAGGACCACGCGTGCATCGAGGAGGCGATCGACGCCGTCGGCGCGGGCGCGCTCGCCGGGCGCCGGCTGCAGGAGCTCTCCGACGGCGAACGGCAGCGCCTGCTCGTCGCCCGGGCGCTGGCCCAGCGGCCGTCGCTGCTGCTGCTCGACGAGCCGAGCGCGTTCCTCGACGTCTCCGCGCGGGTGGCGCTGCTCGGGCTGCTGCGCCGGCTCTCCCGCGAGCAGGACCTGTGCGTGCTGCTGTCCACCCACGACCTGGAGCTGGCGCTGCGCCTGGCCGACCGGGCGTGGCTGCTCGACGGCGACGGCGGGTTCGTCGCCGACGCGCCGGACGTGCTGGCCGCGGGCGGGGCGATCGGGCGGGCCTTCGACACCGAGGAGCTCGCGTTCGACCCCGGCGCCGGGGTGTTCACCCTGCGGGAGACGTAGGGCGGAGACGGAAACCGGGCGACGTGGGCCGGGCGACTACAGCGGGTCGGTCGTCATGGACTCGTCGATCGTCTCCGTGGACGTGGTCATGGCGTGGTGCAGCCGGTCGACGACCTCCTCGACGAGGGCGAGCTCGGCCTCGGAGTAGCCGCTGATCGCCGCGTCGAGACGCTCGGCGAGCGGGGCGTAGAAGGCGTCGGCCGCCTCGTTGATGGCCGGGGTGGTGTGCAGCGTGACGATCCGCCGGTCGCTGTGCCCGCGGGTCCGCAGGATGTGCCCCGCGCCCTCCAGCCGGTTCAGCAACGTCGAGGTGGCTCCCGGGGTGAGGGCGATCCGCTCCGCGAGGCGGGCCGGCGTCAGCGGTTCACCGCGTTCCTCGGCGGTCAGGATCTCCACCGCGGCGGCGGCGTCGGTGGTGTGCATCCGCCTGCTCCGCGCGAACACCCGGCCCAGCTCGCTCTGCGTCGCGGCGAAGGCACGCAGCCCCTGCACGACCCGCTCCCGGGCCTCCTGCCTGCCGTCCGTCACGCACACCACCTCGTCGTCGCCGTGAAGCGCGAACCTATCACATTGTAAAGTAGTTTGACCGCAGAATAATTCTGTGGTCGAGTGAGTGCACCAGCGGCCCGACGACGGGGCCGCGGCACGACAGGAGCAGCCATGTCCCGACAACGACGACCCCGCGTCCTCATCACCGGGGGCAGCATCGCCGGACCGGCCCTGGCCTGGTCACTGCACAGGGAGGGGTTCGAGGCGGTCGTGCTGGAGCGTTCGCCGCAGCGGCGGGCCGCCGGACAGAACATCGACATCCGCGGTCTCGGGCACGAGATCCTGCACCGGATGGGCATCCACGACGCCGTCACGGGCAGCCTGACCGGCGAGGTCGGCACGCGTTTCGTCGACGAGTCGGGCCGCCCCTTCGTCGAGGTCTCGCCGGAGGAGGGACGTGACGGTCCCACGGCCCAGGTGGAGATCCTGCGCGGGCAGCTCGCCGGGATCCTGCTCGATCTGATCGCCGACGACGTGGAGGTCCGCTACGGCGACTTCGTCACCGCCGTCGACCAGGACGCCACCGGTGTCGACGTCACCCTGGACAGCGGGCGCCGCGAGCGGTTCGACCTGCTGCTCGTCGCCGAGGGACGCAGCTCCCGGACCCGGCGGCTGCTGTTCGCCGAGGAGGCCCGCACCGTCGACAAGGGCGTCAGCATCGCCTACGGCACGATCGACCGGCGGTCTGCGGACACCGACTGGTGGACCTGGCTGTCGACGACCGGGGGCCGCTCCATCGCGATCCGCCCCGACAACGTCGGCACCCTCCGGGCGCACATGAGCTTCCTGACCCCGCCGTTCGGTTTCGAGACCCTGCCGTCCGACGCCCAGATCGCGATCCTGCGGGAACGGTTCCGCGGCGTCGGATGGGAGACCGACCGGGTCGTCGACGGGTTCGTGGCCCGGCCCGAGGAGTTTTACACCGAGCGGATGTCGCAGGTGATCATGCCCCGGTGGAGCGCCGGGCGGGTCGCGCTCGTCGGCGACGCCGCGTGGGGCTCCGGCCCCACGGGCATGGGCACCACGCTGTCCCTGGTCGGGTCGCACGTCCTGGCCGGCGAGCTCGGCCGGACACTGCGCGAGCCCGGTGCGACACCGGCGGCGGCGTTCGCCCGGTACGAGAAGCTCCTGCGCCGCTACGTCGACAGCGCGCAGGGACTGCCTCCGGGTGCGCCGGGGATCCTGCACCCGATGACGTCCACCGGAGTCTCGATCATGCGGGCGTTCCTGCGCGTCACCACCTCCCGGCCGGTCCGGGGCATCGCCGAGAAGAACCTCCTCACCAGCCAGAAGCACGTGCCCGTCCTGCCGGAGTACCCGCGGCTGCGTGGCCGGGACACCTCGGTGGGCGTCCGGTCCTGAACCCCGGTGACCGCGGAACGTGTGCCGGGTATCACCCGTTCGGCGGTCGTCGACGCGGATGCGGTCCCCGCTGATCATCGTCGCCCGCAGCGTCGGCCCGGCGCGCGACACACCTGCCGCACAACGGCATCCGCGCACGTCACACGGCGATTCGGCAACGGAGCCGGGTCCCGATACGGTCGGTCGCGACAGGCCGCCCGGGACCCTGGCGGCCGACCTGAACCGAGAGGAACCCCGATGACGGGAGCCGCGAGCGCGGCCGAGCTGGAGTCGTTGTTGATGACCCGCTCGCTGAACGACCCGGAGCTGATGGCGGCGACCGACGCCACCCCGGACAAGCCGATCCTGCCCGACGTCTCGGTGATCAAGGTCGGTGGCCAGAGCTTCATCGACCGGGGCCGCGAGGCCGTCTACCCGCTGGTCGAGGAGATCCTCGAGGCGCGCCGCACGCACAAGCTGCTGATCGGCACCGGCGGGGGCACCCGCGCCCGCCACGCCTACTCCCTCGCCGCCGAGCTGGGCCTGCCCACCGGTGTGCTGAGCTCGGTCGGCTCCGCGGTCGCCGGGCAGAACGCGCAGATGCTGGGCTACCTGATGGCCCAGCACGGCGTCCCGGTCGTCGCCGGCGCCGGGTTCGACGCCCTGGCGCTGTACCTGTCCGAGGCCCGCGCCGCGATCTTCGCCGGCATGCCGCCCTACGACATGTGGCAGCCACTGCCCGACGAGGGCGTCATCCCGCCGTACCGGACCGACGCCGGGTGCTACCTGGTCGCCGAGACCTACGGCTGCAAGAACATGATCTTCGTCAAGGACGAGGACGGCCTCTACACGGCCAACCCGAAGAACGACCCGAAGGCCACCCTGATCCCCGAGATCACCGTGGACGAGCTGATCGAGCGCGACCTGCCCGACCTGGTGATCGAGCGTCCGGTGCTGGAGCTGATGCGCAACGCGCGCTACGTCCGCTCGGTGCAGATCGTGAACGGTCTCAAGCCCGGCAACCTGACCCGTGCCCTCGCCGGCGAGCACGTCGGCACCGTGATCACCGCCGGAGGGAAGGCCTGATGAGCAACCCCTACAGCAAGGACGTCCCGTCCCCGCTGGCCCGCCAGACCCTCCTCGACCGTGAGCAGGTCGCACCCGTCGACCAGCGCCAGCCGGTCATCCGGATGCTGCCGTGGCTCCAGGTCGTCGTCCTGGGCGGCCGCTCGATCATCGACCAGGGCCGCGACGTGCTGCTCCCGGTCGTCGACGAGCTGCGCTCGGCCCTGGAGACCCGGAAGCTGCTGATCTGCACCGGCGCCGGCATCCGGGCCCGTCACGCCATGGGCGTCGGCCTCGACCTCGGCCTGCCCACCGGCGCGCTGTCCACCCTGGCCGGCCGCGAGGCCGAGCAGAACGGGCACATGGTCGCCGCGCTGCTCGCCGAGCAGGGCGTATCCTACCTGGGCCACGACACCGTCGCCCACCAGCTGCCGGTGCACCTGGCCGCGTCGAACGCCGCGGTCACCAACGGCTTCCCGCCGTTCGGTGTGCACGAGTTCCCGCCCGCGGTCGGGAAGATCCCCCCGCACCGCACGGACGCCGGCGCGCTGCTGCTCGCCGACGCCTACGGCGCCGAGTCGCTGACCTACGTCCGCGACGTCGACGGCATCCTCGACGGCGACCCCGCCGCCGGTGGCTCGCCGGCGGTGATCCGCAACGCCAAGGCCGGCGAGCTGCTGGCCGACCCGGCCCGCCCGCTCCCGATCGACCGTCTCGCGCTGGAGCTGCTCGGCCGGGCCAAGCACGTCCGGGAGATCCAGATCGTCAACGGGACCACCCGCGGCGCGATCACGAAGGCCCTGGCCGGCGAGCACGTCGGGACGATCGTCACCGCCTGACGGTCTCCCGCGCGGTCGAGGAGCGGCGTACGGGGGCATCCGTACGCCGCTCCTCGCGTTACCGGGAACCGATCGAGGACCGTTGCCGTCCGCATCGGCTCCTAGCGTCGGTCCCATGACGCTCACACCGTTCCGGATCGACGTCCCGCAGTCCGAGATCGACGCGCTGCACCCCCGCCTCGACCTGGTTCGATGGCCCGACGAGCTGCCCGGAGTCGGGTGGGAGTACGGGGTCGCGGAGGGATCCCTGCGCGAGCTGGCCGACCGGTGATCGGAGCCCCGGCGGTGATACGCGACAGCGCTGTCGCGTATCACCGCCGAGCCGCTGATCAGCCGGCCGCGGCCACGTCCGCGACGGCGATCCCGACGTTGTCCGGCGCGCCCGCCGCGAGGGCCAGCCCGGTGAGCCGGTCGACCACCGTGTCCGGGTCGGGGGAGGTGCGCAGGACCTCGTCGATCGCGGCAGCGGACAGCACGGTGTGCACGCCGTCGGTGCAGAGCAGCAGGCGGTCGCCGGCCCGGATCTCGTGCAGCGCGAGATCGGGTTCGGCCGGTCCGTGGCCGTGGACGGCGCGCAGCAGCGTGGAGCGCTCCGGGTGCGACGCCGCCTCGGCCTCGGTGAGTGTGCCCGCCTCGACCATCGAGGCGACGAGGGTGTGGTCGTGGGTGAGCCGGGACAACCGGCCGTCACGCAGCAGGTAGGCGCGCGAGTCCCCGACATGGACGAGGGCCAGCCGGGAGTCGCCCGCCCGGACGAGGGCCGTGAGCGTCGTCCCGCGACCGGGGCCGTCGCCGGGGCCCCCGGGATCCGTGTCGTCGATCCCGGGGTCGTCGAACCCGGGGCCGTCGAACCCGGGGCCGTCGAACCCGGGGCCGTCGAACCCGGGGTCGCCGAGCCGCGCACCGACCCGGGCGACCGCGTCCTGCAGCGTGGCGAGCACGGTGCCCGCGCCGGTGCCGGGACCCAGCTCCGCCACGGTCGAGACGGCCAGGTCACCGGCCCGTCCACCGTCGGGGCCGAACCCGTCGGCGACGGCCAGGTAGCGCTCGCCTCCCGCGGCGCGGTCCTGGTTCTCCGCGCGGACGAGCCCGCGGTCGGAACCGGCGGCGCAGCGCAGGACGAGAGGGGTGGTGGTCATGGCGTCCTCCTCGGACAGGAACCGGACGAGGTCCGCGACCAGGTCACGGCGCACGGCCGTGTCCCGCTCGACCGTGTCCCACCAGCACCGGACGTGCTCCGCCGCGACGCCGGCCGGGGCGTCACAGATCTCCCGGATCCGGGGCAGCGGCATCCCCGCCCGGCGCAGCCACGCCACGAGACGGGCCCGTTCGAGCTGGTCGGGGGCGTAGAGCCGGTAGCCGGTCACCGGGTCGGTGCGGGCGGGAGCGAGCAGGTCGAGCCGGTCGTAGAGCAGCAGCGCCTTGCGGGTCAGCCCGGACAGGCGGGCGAACCGTCCGATCGTCAGCAGCTCCACGTGCGTCTCCTCGTCGCCGGGCACGGTGCCCGGTCGCCGACCACGGTCGACCCGGCCCTCGGGGACGGGTCAAGCCCGGCCCACCGATCATCGGGCACGGAGAGCGGGAGCGGGTGTGTCAGAGTGGTGGAGATGGTCCGGATGAAGGTGCGTGCGCGGAGGCTCTACCTCCCGTTGCTGGCCGTGACGTTCCTGGCGGTCTGGATCATCGGGACGTTCACCACGATCGCCGCGACCGGCGAGAGCGGCGCCGACTCCGAGCGCGACCTGTTCGACCGGGGGAGCGTCGCGCTGCAGGAGGGCGACGCCCCGGCCTTCGGCGAGCTCCTGCTCGACGGCTCCGACAGCGGCTTCGCCCGGGACTACGTGGACCGGCTGACCGCCGCCGGCCGGCCGGAGCTGACCCGGATCGGCACCGACGCCGCCGAGATCCGGTCCGGACGTGTCGTCGTCACCCTGTCGATCACGCAGGAGCGGGACCGCTGGTACCTGAGCCTTCTCCCGCCGGCGAACTGAGCATCGCCGGGGCAGACGCGTTGGAGGGGCCTCAGCCCCGGCCGATGCCGAGCCGGCGCAGCGAGAACGTCCGCTGGGCCGGGACCTCGGGGTCCTCGGAGACGGCGCGGACGTCGCCGATCGTCGCGCCGAAGCCGTCGAGCAGGACGGACACCGCGGTGCGCATCCGGCTCCGGGCCGCACGGACCGACGGCGCCGGCAACGTCGCGGTGAGCATCACGCCGCCGTCACGCAGCTCCGCCCGGAGGGCCACCGGGGCGGGACGCATCTCGGTCAGCGCGTCGATCTCGGCGGGTGTGATCGCGCATCCGGTGACGAGCGCGGTCGCGATCCACCAGGGTCCGGTGGAGGCGGGGTGCAGGGTGCTCATGGCCGATGGGGTCTCCATGTCCGATTCATCGCGCTCTCGCACGCCGCGCTACACGCTGTGTCGTAGATCATCAGTTTCGTGGATGCGGGCCGGGCAGGAGCTCGGAGACGTCGGTCCGGAACTGCATCGAGCGGTACGGCCAGTTCCGGTCGGTGTTCCACTGGCTGACGATGAGGTGCAGGTCGGACAGGGTGGAACCGGGGACGACGTACCCGCCGTAGAGCTGCGCGACCCGGCCGGTGGTGTGGTCCTCGTCTGCCCATCCGCAGCCGGTCAGGACGGTCGCGCGCGGGGCGCGGTAGAGGTCGGCGTTCGGCCGGTCCAGCAGCAGCGTGTCGATCCGGTACTCGCCGGCGTTGAAGAACGTCAGCAGCCAGTGCAGGTTCCCGTCCGGGCCGGGAACGCGGCGCAGGTTCAGCTCGCCGAGCGCACCGGGGATGGTGATCGTCGGCGGGTTGCCCCAGGCCCACCGCTCGTCGGCGAAGCCCCAGGGTTCCCAGGCGTCCTGGTCGGTGATCCGGTCCGCCGGGACGCGGTGCAGCAGCAGGCCGGCGTTGCGCTGGAAGCCGGTGGTGTAGGCGTAGACGTACCCGTCGTCGCCCTCGCACCACGTGAGCTGCTGGAACAGGCCCTGGTAGTGGTTGCCGGGCCACTCGCAGCCCGTGCGCTCCCACGTCACGCCGTTGTCGGTGGAGGCGATGATCTCGGTCCACAGCACGTTGCCGAGGCCGCGGTTGGCCATCACGTGCAGATACATCGTGTCGCCGACGGTGATGACGTCCGCGGGGAGCATCGTGGTGATCCGCCGCTTCCACATCCAGCCCGCCTTCGGGTGCCGGACGAGCTGGCAGGCGTAGTCGGCGGGGTCGCCGCCGGAGCCGGTCCAGCGCAGGCCCCGGGTCGTGGCGTCGGAGGGGTCGGCGAACAGCACGACGGGGGAGCGCCAGCCCGGGCCGCCCACGCCGGCGTCGTCGAACGTGTCGCCGAAGACCGCGACCAGGCGTCCGTCGGGGGCGGTGGTGACGATCCCGAGGTCGGTCCCGCCCACCCCGTAGGCGTCGGTGAGGCCGGGCCCGGTCAGGTCCGCGATCTTCGTCGTGCGTGGCATGGCCGCCAGGGTAGGCGGATCGCCTCAGGGCAGCGGCCGGTCCCGGTCCAGGTGGGTGTGCAGGACCTCGTCGGGCAGCGTCTCGCCGGGGTCGGCGCCCTCGGCCGGGTGCCCGCTCATCGCGGCGCTGGCGACGACGTTGGCCTGGGTGCGGCCGCGGCGGAGCCGTTCGTGGCGGGCGAGCGCGGCGTCGACGGCGGGGTCCTGGCGCAGCGCCTTGGCCAGGACGACGGCGTCCTCGAGCGCCATCGTCGCGCCCTGCCCGGTCGCGGGGGAGGCGGCGTGCGCGGCGTCGCCGATCACGACCATCCGGTCGCGGGACCACGGCCCGACGTGGGGGAGGTCGTGCACGTCGGTCACGAAGGTCTCCTCGGCCGCGGCGACGATCTCCGCTGCGGTCCCTCCGCCCAGGACCGCGAGCAGCGCGGCGCGCGGGTCGGCGTCGTCGGGCACGGGGTCGTCGGGCACGGCGTCGTCGGGCACGGGGTCGTCGACGCGGGCGAACCACCGGGTCCGGCCGTCGGGGGTGGGGATGGCGGCGAAGGCCTGCACCCCGGTCCGGAACACGTGGAAGTCCCCCGGACGCCCGGTCCCGGCGCCGTGGGAGGAGCCGTAGTAGACGCGTTGCCCGATCGGCCGCGGTGGTTCCGCCTGCGGGTCGATGATCGTGCGCACCGGCGAGTGCAGGCCGTCCGCGCCGACGAGCAGGCATCCGTGCAGGTCGTCGGCGCCGTCGAGGTGCACGGTGACGCCGTCGGCGCCCGGGGTCGCGCCGGCGACCCGTGCGCCGTGGCGGACCTCGACCCCGCGGGCGACCGCGAGGTCGCGCAGGGTGCGGGCGAGCACCGCACGGGTCAGGCAGCGGTACCGGACGGTCTCGTCCCCACCGCCGAGCGGACTGCGGTGCACCTCGGCGCCGGTCGCGTCGAACACCCGCAGGTCGGTCATCTCGTCGGAGACGGCGGCGACCGCGTCCGCGGCGTCCAGTGCGTCCAGCGCGCGGACCCCGTTGGCGGCGAGGGTGAGGAACGCCCCGGCGTCCGCGCCGTCGTCGGGGTGCGCCTCACAGACGACGACGTCGATCCCGGCCCGCGCCAGGCCCAGCGCCAGCGCGGATCCGGCGATCCCGGCCCCGGAGACGACGACCGGTCCGCTCACCGGCGGTACCCCTCGATCGCGGCGCGGGTCGCCGGGAGGGCGAAGACCTCGGCGAACACGTCGAGGCTGGTCGTGACGCTCCCGGCGATCCCGGTGTTGCGCCAGGTCTCGAACAGGCCCTTCTGTGCGGCGATCACCTCCGCGGTGGGCGCGCTGAGCCGGGCGCACAGGTCGGCGACGGCATCGTCGAGCTCCCCGGCCGGGACCAGGCGGTTGACCAGACGGTCCGCGCCCAGCTCGTCGAGGGTGTAGAGGTCGCCGGTCAGGATGAGCTCGTGCGCCTTCGACGGCCCGAGGAACGCCGGCAGCAGGGCGGCGTCGGCGACCGACGGGATCCCGACCTTCACCTCCGGCAGCCCCACCCGCACGCCGGGGTGCGCGACCCGGGCGTCGCAGGCCAGCACCATCTCGAACGCCGCGCCGACGCAGACCCCGTTGAGCCGCGCGACCGTCGCGACCGGGCAGCGGCGCACCGCGTCCAGGCACGCCGCGACCCGGGAGATGATCGCGTACCCGTCGCCGGGGGCGGCGTCGCGGAACGTGTCCAGGTGCATCCCGGCGCCGAAGGCCCGGTCCCCGGACCCGGTGAGCACGACCGCCCGGATGTCCGGCCCGATCCCGGTGACGGCCTCGGCGACCGCGTCGAGGTCCTCGAGCCGCAGCGCGTTCGCCTGCTCCGGGCGGTCCAGCGTGATCCGCCGGACCGTCCCGTCGTCGCGTACCAGGGGCAGACCCATCCGCACTCCCGAAGATCGTGGCGCGCGACCGGTGCCGGCCGCGATGTCGATCGTGACATCACGGCCCGGTCAGCGGGCGGCCCGCTTGCGGGCCGGTGCGGCGGCGCGGGCCAGGACCGCCGCCGCGACCAGCACGACGACGAACGCGAGCACCGCTGCCGGGCCCGGGGCGACACGTTCCCCGAGGACGACGACGCCGAGCACCGCGGCCACCCCCTGCTCGCCCGCCGTCACCACCGGCAGCGACAGGGCGAGGTCCCCGGCCTGGTAGGCGGCCTGCTGCAGCCACGACCCGCCGAGCACCGCGGCCAGGACGGCCCACGTCGGCCACGCCGTCACCGCGGCGACCGGACCACGGCCGAGGGAGTCGACCACGCCGGCCAGCAGCACCGCGCCGAGGGCGAACGAGACCGCCGCGGCCGCGGCCAGCAGGACCGCCCGCGCCGTCCCCGGCGGCCGGCGCGCCGCGGCCGCGACGCACGCGGCGACCACGACGACGGCCCCGCCCACCGCCGGCGCCCAGCTCGCGGACGACGCCGGGGCCGCGCCGGGCTCCGGGCGGCCGGAGGCGACGAACACCGCCAGCGCCACGGTCAGCGTCGCCGCCCAGGTGAGGTCGGCCCGGGTGACCGGACGTCCCCGCAGGCGCGCGGCCAGGGGCAGCGCGAACAACAGCGTCGTCGCCAGGAGCGGCTGCACCAGCAGCAGCGGCCCGGAGGCCCGCGCCCCGACCAGCGCCACGAACCCGAGACCGCCGGCCGCCGTCCCGGCCAGCCACAACGGGCTGTGCACCAGCGCGCCGAGCAGCGCGGCCCCGCCCGGCGCGTCGGCCGCGGCCCGCTGCTGCGCGACCGCGGACAGCGCGAACAGCAGCGAGGCGAGCAGCGCCGTGCCGACGGCGACGACGGGCACGGTCAGTCCGCCGCGATCGTCAGCTCGGCGTAGGACGGGATCAGCACGCGGCGACCGTAGCGGCGCCGCACGACCCGCCACCCGCGGCCGGTGTCGAGCAGGGTCTCCAGCAGGGCGGTGATCTCGGCCCGGGCCAGGGCGGCGCCGAGGCACTGGTGGCGTCCGGCGCCGAACCAGAGGTGCCGGGTGCGCGGGTCGTAGGGCCGGTCGACGTCGAAGCCGCCGGCGGCGTTGTCGGCGACGTGGGTCAGGACCAGCACCCGGTCCCCGGCCCGCAGCCGTGCCGGTCCGAGCGCGATGTCGGCGGTGACGTGCCGGCCGATCATCGGGGCCGGGGTCGACACCCGCAGCCCCTCCCGGACGGCGGCCTCGACGAGCTCCTCGCTCCGGTCGTCGCCGAGACGCCGGTGCTGCCCGGTGTCGGCGAGCAGCGCCACGGTGCGGGCCATCGCGCTCGCCGCGGTCTCGGTGCCGGCGACGGTGAGCAGCGCGGCGAGGCCCGTCGTCTCGCGCAGGTTCAGCCCGAGCTCGCGGCAGCGTCCGAGGAGCCGGTCCGGCGGTGCGGTGGCGAACCCGTCGGCGACGCCGACCGTCAGCTCGTCGACGATCGCCCGCGCGGCCGTGACGTCGGCCGGGTCCAGGTGGGTGGAGGCGGTGCTGCCCAGGGCGATCGCGGCCAGCCGCTCACCGGTGGCGAACAGCGCGCGGAACGCGGCGTCGTCGTCGCCGCGGTCCATCCCCAACAGGTCCGCGACCATGCGTCCGACCAACACGCGGGACAGGTCGGCGACGTCCAGCTCGCCACCGCCGGCGAGCTCGGCGCCGGCCCGGCCCAGGCGTGGGGCCAGCACCCGGGAGACCAGTTCCTGCGAGGTGGCCTTCGTGAACAGGTCCCGGGAGCGGGCCCGCAGGTCGGCGTGCCCGGGCCCGTCGAAGATCTCCAGGACCCAGTCGCCGAGGACCTGCGCCCACAGGTGCCCGACGCCGCCCTCGCCGAGCAGGGACGTCGACGTGTGGTCGGTGAGCAGCCGCCGGGCCAGTATCGGGTCGGTGACCAGCCAGCCCAGTCGCGGGACCCGGCGCACCGGTCCGGCGAGGGCGCCCGCCCGCAACAGGGCCCACAGCGCGGGACGGGCGGAGAACAGCAGGCGCGACTCGTGCCGTCGTGCCGCGCGTGCACCGGGGCCGGCGGCGAGCGGCCGGGCGCGGGGAAGTGGATCAGCGGTCACGGGGACCATCGTGCGCGCCCGGCTGCGGCGGACCCGGTGGCGGTGTGCCCGTGTGCGGCGTCGGCGGGTACCCGGCTCCGGGGTGGCCCGGCCCGCCCGGTGGCGGCCATCCGGCCGGGGCGGGCCCGCCGGGCCACGCGCCGGTGCGCCGGGCGTCCAGCCGCCGCCGGTGCAGGAACACGAGCAGCAGGGCGACCCCGCCGACGACCAGGACGCCCAGCCCGGCGACCCCGATGAAGACCGCTCCCAGGATCGCGCCGACGGTGCGTGTCCCGACCACCAGCTCGTCGCCGCGGGTGATGTCCTCGGACGTCCCGGTCAGGCGGTAGTCGCCGGGCGCCGTCGCGGTGAACGACGCCAGCTTGACCCCGGCCCGCTCGTTCACCGAGTAGGTCTCGGTCACGCTCGGCCGGGTGGCGGGCACCGACCGGCCGTCCGGGCCGGTGATGCCGGTCAGCTCGGCGTAGGACTCGCGGTCCGTCTCGTACCAGACCGAGTACTCGCCGGGCTCGGCGATCGTCACGACGCCGCCGGCCAGCGGGATGTGCTGGTCCTCGGGCTGCGAGGTGTAGCCGACGACCAGGCTGACGGCCAGGGCGAGGACCGCGGCCGTGAGCACCGCCCAGACGACGACGGCGACCCGCAGGCCACGGCGTCGTGGTGCCGGGGCGGGGGGCTGGAGGTAGGCCACGAGATCACCCTCGCTCGTCCGAACGGCTCGTTACGGTCGCCGCCCGCCTGTACGGTCGCCGGCCTCAGCTGTCGAGCGTCAGGAGCTGCTCGAAGAACCCGCCGATGCCGCGCTCGCGGTCGACGAGGTGGATCTCCAGGATCCAGTGGCACCGCCGTCCCGACGGGTCGGTGCGGCGCATCGGGTGCGTGGAGCCCGGCGTGAGGTAGGACTCGATCTTCTCGCCGTCGATCCACTCGTGCGGGAACTCGCCGACCAGGTGACCGCTGTGCTTGCCGCCGAACTCCCAGCCGGCGTCGGCGGCCAGCCCGCACACGTGGCGGTAGAGCTCCTCGCCGCTGATCTCCGGGTGCGACTCGAAGTGCTCCTTGCCGGCCTCGAAGATCCGCGGCAGGTCGTCGCGCAGGCGCGCCTTGACCGGGTCCCCGCCGAGGACGTAGGTGCGCCCGACGTCGGCCTCCCACTCCGAGAAGATCGGCCCGAAGTCGAGGAAGACGATGTCGTCGGCCTCGATCGTCCGGTCCGGAGGGTTCTCGGTGTAGGGCTCGAGGGTGTTCGGCCCGGACCGCACGACACGCTTGTGCCAGTGCTTGTCGGTGCCGAACATCTCCGCGCCGAGGTCCCGGACGCGGTCGCTGACCTGCTTCTCGGTGGCGCCCGCCTCGATCAGGCCGCGGCGGGTGACCTCGCCGAAGAGCCGGATCGCCTTCTGCTCGGCGACGATGAGGCTGCGGGCCCGTTCGTCCTCGGGGGCCGGTGTGGTGGTCGTCATCGGCTTCCTCCCGCGGTCGAGTGCAGGTCGGCGACGTGCGCGACGGCCGCGGTGAACGCCTCCGGCGCCTCCACCGGCACGAAGTGCCCGACCCCGTCGACCGGGATCACCGTGACGTCGGAGAAGAACTCGTCGAGGCGGTCGGACCACTCGCGCGGGAACAGCGGGTCGTGCTCGGGCCAGACGAACGTGGTCGGCACGGCGAGGCGGTCGGCGGGGTCCGGGGCCTGCTCGGCGAGGGACCGGGCGACCATCCCGCCGCCCGCGCGGTACCAGCCGACGGAGGCGACGAACGCGCCCGCCGGCCCGTACACCGACGCCAGGTGGTCCAGGCGGGCGTCGTCGGGGGTGAAGTCCGGACCGGACCAGTGCGACCAGAAGTGCTTCACGTAGGCGCGCGCGGCGGTGGTGCTGCCGTCGACCAGCTCCTCGGCGAGGTCGAGCTGGTGGAAGGCCTGGTACCAGAACTCCCGCATCGGGCCCTCGGCCAGGACGCGCCTGCCCACCCCGGGGGCGGGCGGGGCGACGACGATCGCGCGCGTCAGATCTCCCCGGTCGCGGCCCAGCTGCTGGGCGACCCGGCTGCCGACGTCGTAGCCGGCGACGACGAGATCGGTCAGGCCCAGCTCGTCGGCGAGACCGGCGACGCTGCGGGCCTGCGCGTCCGGGCCGTAGGCCGTGGCCGGGTCCTCGTGGTGCTTGTCGGACTCGCCGAACCCGCGCAGGTCCGGGACCAGGACGTCGTGGTCACCGGCCAGGCGTGCGGCGACGGCGTCGAGGTCGGTGCGGTCGCCCGGCCAGCCGTGCAGCAGCACGACGGTCGGGCGTCCGGCGGTGGGGGAGCCGTGCCGGTCGTAGGTGAGGCGGAATCCGTCGACCGGGGAGCCGGTGGGCATGGTGGTGATCTCCTTCGTCGGGCGTGGCCCCGGCCTATCACCCCCGTCGCCCGACGGCGACCGCTGGCGGGCAGCGGAATGGTCCGGTCCGTCCCTTCCACATCAGGTGTCCTGATGTCTAGTCTCCGACGACCCACCCGACACGCGACCAGGGGGAAGCCGTGTCCCAGCCCGTCACCACCGAACGCCACCGGTTACCGGTCCGCACGCTCGTCGCGGCGTCGATCGGCAACGCCGTCGAGTGGTACGACTGGACGATCTACGCGACGTTCTCGATCTACTTCGCGACCCAGATCTTCCCGTCCGGCAACCCGACCGCCGCGCTGCTGTCGACGCTCGCGACGTATGCGCTGGCGTTCTTCTTCCGCCCGCTGGGTGGCTTCCTGCTCGGCCGCTTCGCCGACCTGCGCGGGCGCCGGACGGCGATGCTGGTGACGATCCTGCTGATGGCCGGCGGGTCGTTCGTGATCGGGATCCTGCCGACGTTCGACATGGTCGGCTGGCTCGCCCCGGCGCTGCTGCTGCTGGCGCGGATCGCGCAGGGCATGTCGCTGGGCGGGGAGGTCTCCAACGCCTCGGCCTACCTCGCCGAGATCGCGCCCGCCGAGCGTCGTGGCCGGTACTCGTCGTTCTTCTACATCTCGACGGGCTCGGCGGTGCTGATCGCGTCACTGCTCGGCGCGCTGCTGTCGTCGACGCTGACCGAGGAGCAGCTCGGGTCGTGGGGCTGGCGGGTGCCGTTCCTGATCGGTGGCGTCCTGGGCCTGCTCGGGATGTGGATGCGGCGCAGCATGGCCGAGACCGAGCAGTTCGAGCAGAACAAGGAGGCGGCGGCGAAGATCAAGAGTCCGCTGATGCTGACGCTGCGCGAGCACCCGAAGGCGGTCATGCAGCTCGTCGGGTTCTCGCTGCTCTCCACGCTCTGCTACTACACGTTCTTCTCGGCGCTGACGCCGTTCGCGACCAAGTCCCGCGGCGCGGACCCGAGCGAGGTGTTCCTGGCGCTGTCCATCGCGACCGCGGCGTTCGTGCTGCTGCAGTACCCGATGGGCGCGGCCGCGGACCGGTTCGGGCGCAAGCCGCAGCTGCTGATCTGGTCGGCGGCGACGGCGATCCTGATCGTGCCGCTCTCGGCGCTGATCGGGCCCGGGTTCGGGAACATGCTCGTGGTGTTCGGCGTGGGGCTGGTGCTCTACACCGCCATGACCTCGATCGCCCCGGCGATCATGAGCGAGCTGTTCCCGACCGAGGTCCGGGGCCTGGGCATCGGGGCCTGGTACAACCTGACGGTCGCGATCTTCGGCGGCACGGCTCCGCTGGTCATCTCGGCCCTCGGGACGGCGGGACTGTCGAACCTGTTCTTCGTCTACGTCGCGGTGGGTGCGGCGATCGCGTTCTTCGCGATCCTGAGCCTGCCCGAGACGAAGGGCTCCGTCCTGCGCTGAGCGTGGTCTGTCACGTCCGGTCCGGCCGTGACCATCAGATGTGGGGACGCCCACCGTCCGAGCGGACGTCACACACGTTCGCTTCCCGGCACACAGGATGCGCGGTGTGTGCCGAGGCGTGAACGTAGGTGCGGAGCGTGTGCTTCAGCCCAGGCCGATCATGATCACCCCAGCCAGGACGACGACGGACGGGACGATCCGGCGGAGCCCGAACCGCTCGCGCAGGACGACGGCGCCGATGATCGCGCCGAAGACGATGCTGGTCTCGCGCAGCGCCGCGATCTGGGCCAGCTCGCCGCTGGTCTGCGCCCAGAGCACGATCCCGTAGGCGGCCAGCGAGATCACCCCGCCGGTCGCCCCGGCCGCACCGTACCGGCGGACCGCCGCCGGGAAGGCCCGTCCGCGCCGCCACCAGGCCAGCACCACGAGCGGCGGGCCCTGCAGCGCGAACATCCACCCCGTGTAGGCGACGACCGGCGCGAGCCCGACGCCCACCCCGTCGACGACGGTGTAGCCCGCGATCATCACGCCGGTGGCGAACGCGGCCCCGAACGCCGGGAGCTGTGCCCGCCCGGGCCGACCGGCCGCCAGGACCAGCGCGATCAGCCCGGCCGAGACGACCAGGACCCCGACCAGCTCGAGGACCGGCAACGTCCGCCCCAGCAGGACGACCGCGGCCAGCGCGACCAGCCACGGCGCCGTGCCCCGGGCCAGCGGGTACGCCTGGCTGAAGTCACCGAGCTGGTAGCTGGCCAGCAGGAGCAGGTTGTAGAAGACGTGCAGGACGGCCGACGCGATCACGAACGGCCACGCCTGAGCCGGCAGCGGTCCGCCGAACGCGGCCAGCAGCGCGCCGCCGACGAGGTCGACCAGGCCGATCATGGCGAACCCGACGAGACGGTCGGGGACGGAGTGGGCGATCGCGTTCCAGCTCGCGTGCAGCACCGCGGCGAGCAGGACGAGCGCGATCACGAGGGGACCGGGTGAGGCGGTCGGCAGGGTGAGGGGTGACATCGAAGGCTCCCGGGACCGGGCCCGTCCGCAAACGGCCACGACGACTATGGGGCCCTCGGGGCTTTTGTCCCGTCAGGTGTGGGAGCGGCGACGTCACGCCGCACCTGGCGCCGCTCGGTCCTGTCCCCGGACCACCCTGGTTGTGGGATGTCGCGGGTGGCGGGCGGAACCCTAGGCGCAACCACGTGCTGCGCCGACCGTAACAGTCGATCATGACCGGCTCCGGCGCGGACACCGGGGTCGGACGGCGCCGGGTAAACGATCTCTGCGATTCTGTCGACCGTGCGGCGCGGAGAGGTGTGGACCTACGACCCGGTGCTGGGCACTCCGGGGCGGTCGCGGCGCCGGCTCGGCGAGCGGGTGCACGTCGCGTCGACGGAGGAGATGGACGCCGTCGACGCGGCCCTGCGCGCCGCGCAGGACCTCTGAGCGGCCCCCTACGCCGGGCCCTCGACGATCTGGACGATGCCGTCGTTGGTGCCGGTGACGAACAGGCGTCCGGTGTCGGGGTCGACCGCGACCGTGTTGGCCTGGCGCACCGTCGGGATGCGGGCGATCTCGCGCGGCGTCGGGTTCGTCATGTCGTAGCCGATGAGCTGGTTCGCTCCGGTGACGGTGACCCACAGGCGGTCGCGGACCGGGTCGTAGGTGATGCCGTAGGGCTCGCCCGGCACGGAGAGCTGCGCGATCTGGCGCGGGGTCCCGGCGGGGTCGTAGACCAGGATCTGCCCGCCGCGGGTGTCGGTGGCGATCATGCGGCCGTGCTTGTCCGCAACCAGGTGCGTCGGTCCGGCGCCGGCGGGGAGCTCGAGGATCCCGGCGTAGGTGTCGGTGTCGTAGATCGTCAGCGAGTTGTCGCGGACGTCGATCAGCCCGACGCGGTCGCCGACCGGCGCGAGCCCGGCGGGCTGGGTGACGTCGGTGAACGTGTGCACGACCTGGTCGTCGCGGATCGCGACGACGGTGCCGCCGCCCTCGTTGGCGGCGAAGATCGTCCCGTTCGGGGCCTGGGTCGCGTCGTGCGGGCTGGTGCCGGTCGTGACCTGCGACGTCACCGGTCCGTTCGGCAACGCGACCTGGATCAGGGAGTTCGAGCTCTCGTCGGGCACCAGTACCGGGCCGCCGGGTACGGCGACCTGCAGGTGGCGCAGCACGCCGGGCAGTGGCACCCGGCCGGCGACCGCCCCGGTGTCGGTGTCGAGCAGCACCAGCTGGTTCGGCTCGCGCACGCCGACCGCGACGCGGCGGCTCGGCCCGTCGGCGACGATGCCCTCCGGCACGGCCCCGACCCGGACGGTCCGGCCGGCGGGCGTCACGGTCGGGACAGGTGCGACCGCGGGCTCGGCCGGCGGTTGCAGCGGTTCCGGGAAGCGGTTGGGGACGCCGGGGGTGGTCAGCGTCGCCGGTGTCGTCGGGGCGGCGGGCGTCGAGCCCGACTCCGACGACCCGGAGCAGCCCGCGGTCAGGACGAGCGTCGCGGCGGTCAGGGCCAGTAGTGCTCGGCGGGGCATGGTGGGCCTTCGGATCGTGGGGCGCGGTGGTTCGCCGATCCGCTCCGCCGGAGGGCCGAACGGTCAGGTGCCGCCGCCGGACGTGGACGGACCCGGCTCGTCGACGTTCCCAGCTCCGCCGCCGTGGCGCGCGGTGGTGACGGACGTGCCGGTGTCCCCGCCGGTGCGAACGGCAGGGCCCCGGTCGATGCCGTGCAGTGCGGCCAGGCGGGCGTTGTAGCGGGCGAGGGCGTCCTCGTCGTCGTCCACGCTCGCGTCGGCGCGGTCGGTGTCGTCGTCGAGCAGTTCGCGGGAGCGGGCGCCCTCGAGCCAGCGGCCCATCGTCTGCTTCTCCGGGCGGGCCACGCCCCACCGCACCCCGATGACGATCATCAGCAGCATCATCAGGCCGTCGCCGAGGGCCCACATGATCCCGCCCGCGGTGTGCTGGTCGGAGATCGCGTCCAGGCCCCAGGCGCCGCGCATCATCGAGAAGTCGGCGATCGGGTGCCCGGTCAGCATCAGCGCGATCCCGACGAGCGTGTCCGCGCCCATCCCGACCGCCAGCACGGCGAGCCGCAGTGCGTAGGGCACGTCCCACGGCGTGCGCTCGTCGCCGGCCAGCGGCAGGAAGAACAGGTAGCCCGAGACCAGGTAGATCACGAGCTCGAACTCGTGCATCCAGGGCGTCGTCGGCATCTCGGCCTGGAACGCGGTGAGGTGGGTGAGCACCAGGACCGCGGCGTAGAACGCCATCGTGACGACGGGGTGGGTCACGAACCGGACGGCCGGGTTGCGGAGCACGGCGTCGACGATCCGCGACCCGCCGGCGTCGCTCGCCAGCCGTATCGGCTGGGCCCAGACCAGCAGCACCGGCACCACCATGATCAGCATCAGGTGCTGGAGCATGTGCACCCAGAACAGCACGTGCCCGTAGACGGCCATCGCACTGTTCAGCCCCGCCACCAGCGCGACGACGGCGCCACCCGCCGCGACCGACCGCGCGATCGGCCAGGTGCCGCCCCGGGCGTGCACCCGGTGCACCCCGAACGCGTACGCGAGGACGCCGAGCACGATCAGCAGGTCGCCGAGCGGGGTGAAGGTCCAGGCGGTGACCAGGTCGAGCAGGCCCGGTTCGGCGAGCGACATCGCGGTCCTTCCGGTGGCGACCACAGGCACCGATCGGTGCCCGCCCGACGCTACCCCGATCGTTGTGTGACGAAACTGCAGCGTCGTAATTGCTGCAGAGTCTGCAACTTTCACCTACCGTGGAGATCACGATCCGCCGTCGGAGGAGATCCCATGACCACCACCCAGCCCGCGCCGCAGCTCCCGTTCGACCGACCGGACATCCTGCAGGTCGCCCCGCTCTACGAGGTCCTGCGGCGGGAGGCGCCGATCGTGGCGGTCCGGACCCCGGCCGGTGACCCGGCCTGGCTGGTCACGCGCTACGAGGAGTGCCGCGAGCTGTTCGGCGACCCGCGGCTCGGGCGCTCGCACCCGTCGCCCGAGGACGCCGCCAAGATCTCCGACGCCGCCGTGATGGGCGGGCCGAGCGGGACCTACGAGACCGAGAAGGACGAGCACACGCGCATGCGCAAGCTGCTCGTCCCGTCGTTCTCGGCCAAGCGGATGCGCCTGCTCGGCGACCACGTGCAGACCCTGGTCGACGGCTGCATCGACGACCTCGTCGCCGCGCACGAGACGTCCGCGGACGGCGTCGTCGACCTGCACGAGACGCTGGCGTTCCCGCTGCCGGTGCTGGTGATTTGCGAGCTGCTGGGCGTGCCGTTCGACGACCGCGACTACTTCCGCGGCCTCTCCGAGCGCGTCGCCTCCCTCAACTCCGGGGACGACGCGCGTCAGGCGATGGGCGAGTTCCACCAGTACATGGGGAAGCTGGCGGCGGCGAAGCTGGCCGACCCGGGCGAGGACGTCCTGTCCGACCTGGCCGCGGCGCAGGCGCAGGACCCGGAGTTCTCGAACGAGGAGATGACCCGCCTCGCCGCCGGGCTGCTGTTCGCCGGGCACGAGACGACCGTCGGGCGGATCGACCTCGGCGTGCTGATGCTGCTCAGCGACACCACGCGGCGCGACGCGTTCGCCGCCGACATCGCAGGACGCGTGCAGACCACCGTCGAGGAGGTCCTGCGCCTGTCCGCCCCGGGCGGGCTGGGCCTGGTCCGCTACGCCCACGACGACATCGAGATCGGCGGGTTCACGATCCCGCGCGGCGACGCGGTGTTCCTGTCCTCGGCCTCGGCCAACCGCGACGCCACCGCCTTCGACGACGCCGACGAGTTCGACCCGACCCGGCGCCCGAACGCGCACCTGTCGTTCGGGCACGGCGCGCACTTCTGCATCGGCGCCAGCCTCGCCCGCACGGAGCTCACCACCGTGTTCTCGACGCTGTTCACACGCCTGCCCGGCCTGCGCCTCGCGGTCGGCGTGGACGAGCTGGAGGTGCGCTCCGACCAGCTCACCGGCGGGGTTCGCTCGGTGCCCGTGACCTGGTAGATCGTCCGGGTGACGAGCGAGCACACCCGCCGGCGGCACCGAGCCCCCACCCGGCGGTTGCCCGCTCGTCCCCGTTCGCGACCATGGAGGGGTGACAGGCTCGGCACTTCCGGACACCCCCGCCCCGACTCCCTCCGACGGTGACCCGTCGGCCCCGGAGGGGCCGGCTCCCACGGCACCCGCCCAGGACGGATCGGTCCAGGACCAGGCGGTCCAGCACCGCTCCATCCGTCGGCGCATCGCCGACGAGCTCGGCGCCCGCGAGAACCAGGTCGCGGCGGCGGTGGACCTGCTCGACGGCGGCGCGACCGTCCCGTTCGTCGCCCGGTACCGCAAGGAGGCCACCGGCGGGTTGGACGACGTCGCGCTCCGCACGCTCGAGGAGCGGCTGCGCTACCTGCGTGAGCTCGAGGAGCGGCGTGCCGCGGTGCTGGACTCCATCCGCACCCAGGGCAAGCTCGACGAGGCTCTGGAGGCCCGGATCTGGGCCGCGGAGTCCAAGGCCCGGCTCGAGGACATCTACCTGCCCTTCAAGCCCAAGCGCCGCACCAAGGCGATGATCGCCCGCGAGCAGGGGCTCGAGCCACTGGCCGACGCGCTGCTGGCCGATCCCACCCTGGATCCGATGGAGACCGCACAGGGCTACGTCACCGACGAGGTCGCCGACGGCGGTGCCGCCCTGGAGGGCGCCCGCTCGATCATCGTGGAGCGGATCGGGGAGAACGCCGACCTCGTCGGCGGCCTGCGCGAGCGCATGTGGTCGAACGGCCGGATGGTCACCAAGGTCCGCGAGGGCAAGGAGAACGACCAGGCCGCGTCGAAGTTCTCGGACTACTTCGAGTTCTCCGAGAAGTTCACGACGCTGCCCAGCCACCGGATCCTCGCGGTGTTCCGTGGCGAGACCGAGGAGGCTCTCGACGTCACCCTCGACGCCGGCGACGACGAGACGCCGACCGCCTACGAGCGCCTGATCGCCGCCGAGTACGGCATCGCCGACCAGGGCCGCGCGGCGGACGCGTGGCTGCTCGGCGTCGTGCGCTGGGCCTGGCGCACCCGCATGCTCACCGCGCTGGGCATCGACATCCGCGTCCGGCTGCGCGCCGCCGCCGAGGAGGGTGCGATCGGCGTGTTCGCGGCCAACCTGCGCGACCTGCTCCTCGCGGCCCCGGCCGGCACACGCCCGACGATGGGCCTGGACCCGGGCCTGCGCACCGGCGTCAAGGTGGCCGTCGTGGACGCGACCGGCAAGGTCCTCGACACCTCGGTGATCTACCCGCACGAGCCGCGCAACGACAAGGCCGGGTCGATCAGGACCCTGACCGCGCTGGCGACGAAGCACGGCGTCGAGCTGATCGCGATCGGCAACGGCACCGCGTCGCGCGAGACCGACTCCCTCGCCGGTGAGCTGATCAAGGACAACCCGGGCCTGAAGCTGACCAAGGTGATGGTCTCCGAGGCGGGCGCGTCGGTGTACTCGGCGTCGGCCTACGCCTCGGCCGAGCTGCCGGACATGGACGTGTCGCTGCGCGGCGCCGTCTCCATCGCCCGGCGCCTGCAGGACCCGCTGGCCGAGCTCGTCAAGATCGACCCGAAGTCGATCGGCGTCGGTCAGTACCAGCACGACCTGCCCGAGTCGTCGCTGTCGCGCTCGCTGGACTCGGTCGTCGAGGACTGTGTGAACGCGGTCGGGGTGGACGTGAACTCCGCGTCCGCGCCGCTGCTGCGCCGGGTGTCGGGGATCAGCGAGTCCCTCGCCGGGGCGATCGTGGCGCACCGCGACTCGAACGGCCCGTTCCGGACCCGCACCGCGCTCGCCGACGTCCCGCGGCTCGGGCCGAAGGCGTTCGAGCAGTGCGCGGGCTTCCTGCGGATCCGCGGTGGCGACGAGCCGCTCGACGTCTCCGGCGTGCACCCGGAGGCGTACCCGGTCGTCCGCAAGATGGTCGAGCGCACCAAGGTCGACGTCGCGGCGCTGATGGGCGACGCGGGCAAGCTGCGTGCGATCAAGGCCAAGGACTACGTCGACGACTCGTTCGGCCTCCCGACGGTCAGTGACATCCTGGCCGAGCTGGAGAAGCCCGGCCGTGACCCGCGTCCGGCGTTCCGCACCGCGACCTTCGCCGAGGGCGTGCACAAGATCTCCGACCTGCGCCCGGGCATGCTGCTCGAGGGCGTGGTGACGAACGTGGCCGCGTTCGGCGCGTTCGTCGACGTCGGGGTGCACCAGGACGGCCTGGTGCACGTCTCGGCGATGAGCAAGGACTTCGTGTCCGACCCGCGCGACGTGGCCAAGTCCGGTGACGTCGTCAAGGTCAAGGTCATGGAGGTCGACGAGGCCCGCAAGCGCATCTCGCTGACCATGCGCCTGGAGGACGAGCCCGGTGCCGGCAAGGGCGGCGGTCGTCCCGAGGTCGGCGGGGAGCGCGGTGGCCGCGGGCGGCCCGGTGGCGGCCCCGGCGGCAAGGGCAACGGCCCCGGTGGACGGGGTGGCCCCGGCGGGCGCGGCGGCGGTCAGGGCGGTGGCGGCGGACAGCGCCGCGACGACAAGCGCTCCGCCCCCGCGAACGACGCCATGGCCGAGGCGTTGCGCAAGGCGGGCTTCGGGAAGAGCTGAGCCGCCGCCGCATCGCCGGCCGGGGCGCGTGACGGGCCGGTGCGCGTGAGCGTCCGGTCGGCGTCGTGCAGCGCGAGGATCGTGCGGACGCGGGGTCCGGCCGCGTCGCCGGTGGTCCGCGACTACGCGTCGAGCGGTCGTCCGGGAGCGTCGTCGGCGGTGAGCAGCCGCTCGGAGAGCAGGCGGAGGTCCGACGGGTCGGTGCCGGCGTCGAGCAGACGCCCGTGCACCCCGCCCGGACGGTCGGCGAGCTCGTCGAGGACGACCTCGAGCGCGGCCGCCTCGACGCCGAGCAGCGAGTCGTGGTCGGGCTCCGGGGCGCCCGCGGCGCGCAGCCGGGCCCACAGGGCGTCGAGGTTGTCGTTGGTGCGCAGGTAGTCCGCGACGATCTGCTCGCGCGGCACGCCCAGGGCGGCCAGCACCGTGCCGATGACGATGCCGGTGCGGTCCTTGCCCGCGGCGCAGTGCACGAACACCGGGCCGGGTGCCTGCGCGACGAGCCCGACGATCCGGGCCAGGCTCGGCCCGGCCTCGGTGACCAACAGCCGGTAGGCCCAGGTGATGTCGCGGTCGGCCGTCGGGGTCGCGGCGACCTTCTCGGGAGCCAGCGATGCACCGAGCGGGATGTGGTGCACCCGTGCGACGTCGTCGAGCGGGTGTGACGGCCCGGTCTCGACCTCCGAGCGGAGGTCGATCACGACGGCCGGCGGCCAGGTCAGAGCTGCGTCGAGCCCGACCGCGCGGGCGGTGCGCGGGTCACCGGGCTGCGGGGCGTCGCCGCGGTAGAGCAACCCGGGGCGAACGCGGAACCCCTCGACGGTGCTCAGGCCACCGACGTCGCGCAGGTTCGCGGGGCGGGCGGTCCGGAGGAGCGAGGAGGCGGTCACGATCTCCAGCGTCCCGGTGGTGCGGGCGGATCCGGAGCCGCCGTGATCACGGGCACCGGTGTCGTCGGCCACAGCGGTCGGGGGGTGAGTGATCGGCGGCACGGCGGACCCGGCCACACGGCGGCGGCGTCACGTGGAATGATGTGTTGGTCGGCTGTCAGCGATGACGTCAGCCGAGAGCCCCTCAGGGTCCAGTCAACGGCACGGGTCAACGGTGCCGCGCGGGCCTCCGGGCTTCCGCGGGTGATGCGACCGATCGGGTACGCACGCCCTGCCGCGACTGAGGACCGAGTGAGCACTCTGCTGGACCAAGCCCTGATCAACGACGACCGGATCACCGAGATCCCCGACACGAGCGAGGCGAACGGCGACATCGCCGACATCGACACCCCCCAGAACGACACCGCTGCGATCGACACCGTCGAGAGCGACACGGTGAAGGACGACATCACCGAGAACGACACCCCCGGGAACGACGCCACCGAGCGCCCGGTCGACGACACCGTCACCGACGAGGCCGCCGAGAACGACACGGACGACGACACCGACGACGAGCCGGAGAGCACCGGCACGACGTTCGCCGACCTCGGCCTCGCGCCGCAGCTGCTGCGCGAGCTCGAGGGCCTCGGCTACGAGCACCCCAGCCCGATCCAGGCGGAGTCGATCGTCCCGCTGATCGCCGGCCGTGACCTGCTCGGCCAGGCCGCGACCGGTACCGGCAAGACGGCGGCGTTCGCGCTGCCGATGCTGCAGCGCCTGACCGACGGCCGGGCGGGCAAGTCCCGCGGATCGCGCCCGTTCGGGCTGGTCCTGGCACCGACCCGTGAGCTGGCCATGCAGGTCGGCGAGGCGGTGGCGCGCTACGGCCGCAACGTCGGCGCGAAGGTCGTCACCGTCTACGGCGGCGCCCCGATCGGCCCGCAGCTGGGCACCCTGCGCCGCGGCGTCGACATCGTGGTGGCCACCCCCGGCCGCGCGATCGACCTGCTCAACCGCAACGCCCTGTCCCTGGACGCGATCGAGGTCGCCGTCCTGGACGAGGCCGACGAGATGCTCGACATGGGCTTCATCGAGGACATCGACCTGCTGCTCGACGCCACCCCGGCGACGCGCCAGACGGTGCTGTTCTCCGCGACGATGCCGAGCCGGATCGTCAGCCTGGCGCGCAAGCACCTCAACGACCCGGTCGACATCCGGATGGGCAAGGTCGAGACGCCGGAGGGCGAGGCCCCCAAGGTCCGTCAGACCGCGTACAACGTCCCGCGCAGCCACGTCACGGTGGCGCTGGGCCGCGTGCTGGAGATGGAGCGCCCGACCGCGGCGATCGTCTTCTGCCGCACCCGGGCCGACGTCGACGCCGTCACCGAGACGCTCACCGGCCGCGGCCTGCGCGCCGAGGCGCTGCACGGCGGCATGGATCAGGAGCACCGCACCCGCGTCGTGGAGCGTCTGCGCGCCGGCCGGACCGACCTGCTGGTCGCCACCGACGTCGCCGCGCGCGGCCTGGACATCGACTCGCTGACCCACGTGGTCAACCACGACGTCCCGTCCTCGCCGGAGGCCTACGTGCACCGCATCGGCCGGGTCGGCCGTGCGGGACGCGAGGGCGTCGCGATCACCCTGGTCACCCCGGGGTCGGTCCGTCACCTGCGCGGCATCGAGCGACTGACCGGCACCACGGTGCCGGTGGCGCCGGTGCCGACCGTGCAGGACCTGCGCGACGCGCGCCTGGCGCGCACCGCGGTGACGATCGCCGAGCAGATCGAGGCCGGCAGCGACAACGACGGCGTCGACGCCCTGGTGCTGGAGCTGGCCCAGGAGAACGACCTGCAGACGATCGCCGCCGCCGCGATCCGGATGGCACGGGCCGGCACGGCCGTCGCCGACGACGAGATCGACATCCCGGAGGTCCGGGCCCCGCGCGGCGGTGCCGCCGGTGGCCGGGACGCCCGCGGCCCGCGTCGCGAGGGCCCCGGCGGTCCCGGTGGCGCCCGCGGTCAGGGCTCGCGCCCGCCGAAGGCCGGCACCACCCGGCTGTTCGTCTCGGCCGGTCGCGCGTCGGGGGTGCGCCCGCAGGACATCGTGGGTGCACTCGCCAACGAGTCGCGCCTGTCCGGCCGTGACATCGGCGCGATCCAGATCCACGAGCGCCACGCCCTGGTCGAGGTGCCCGAGCACGCGGCCGACGACGTCGTGAAGTCGCTGCGCGGCGCCACGACGCTCAAGGGCCGCAAGGCCAACGTGCGCCGCGACCGCGACGCCGCAGGCGCCCGCTAGTCACGCACGGGAAGGGCCCCGCCACACCACACGGTGTGACGGGGCCCTTCTCGTGTTCCAGGGGTCAGTGGACCTCGACGCGGTCGTAGGGCTCGAGACCCTCGTAGAAGGTCCGGGCGTCGTCGCCGGGCATCCGCACGCAGCCCGCGGACGGCGTCTCCGGGTTGCCCTCGTGAAACGCGATCCCGCCCGGGGCGAAGAACACCGCCCACGGCATGGGGGCGTCGTCGAACTCCTTGCTGCGGTGGTGGGCGTCCTTGCGCTGCACCGAGAACGCGCCGGTCGGGGTCTCCCGGCCCTGACCGCCGTGGCTGATCGTCACCGGGCCGTACTCGATCTCACCGTGGCGGATCAGCCAGGCCCGGTCGTTCTCCAGGTCCACGCAGGCCCGCGTCCCGACGGCGCACGGCGTGCCGTCGACGGTGTCCGGGGCGGCGACGGCGGTCCCGGCGGCGCCGACCCCGGCCAGCAGGCCGACCGTGACGACCGCGAGTACCCGCCGGCGGCGGCCGGCCGCGCATCCGTCGGTGGGGGCGTCGTGTCGGCCGGTCGTGCGCACCATCGGTTCTCGGTGTTCCTCTCGGACGTTCGCGGGACGTACTCAGGGACCAACGAGCCGTCTCCGGGAGCGGGTTCGATCCCTTGTCGGCTCCACCCGGTCGGGGTAGGTATGGCGGCGGGCGTCACGCTGACGGCGTCCGGAATTGCACACCACCACGCGAGGAGTCCCCATGACGACGACCGATCCGGCGACCCGCAGGGACCTCAAGCCGCGCAGCCATCAGGTCACCGACGGCATCGGCGCCACCGCCGCGCGCAGCATGCTGCGCGCGGTCGGGATGCGCGACGACGACTTCCGCAAGCCGCAGATCGGCATTGCGTCGAGCTGGAACGAGATCACCCCGTGCAACCTGTCGCTGCAGCGCCTGGCGATGGCGGCCAAGGAGGGCGTGCACGCCGCGGGCGGCTACCCGATGGAGTTCGGCACGATCTCGGTCTCCGACGCCATCTCGATGGGCCACGTCGGGATGCACTACTCGCTGGTCAGCCGCGAGATCATCGCCGACTCGGTGGAGACGGTGGTGCAGGCCGAGCGTCTCGACGGAACGGTGCTGCTCGCCGGCTGCGACAAGTCGCTGCCCGGGATGCTGATGGCCGCGGCACGGCTGGACCTGGCCGGGGTGTTCGTCTACGCCGGGTCGATCATGCCGGGCCGGGTGGGCGACCGGGAGGTCAACATCTCGGACGCGTTCGAGGGGATCGGCGCGTGCTCGCGCGGGTTGATCACCGAGGCCGAGCTGGACACCCTGGAGCGGGCGATGTGTCCCGGCGAGGGTGCCTGCGGCGGCTTCTACACCGCGAACACGATGGCCGCGGCGGCCGAGGCGATGGGCATGGCGCTGCCGGGCTCGGCCAGCCCGCCCGCGGTGGACCGTCGCCGCGACGGCGTCGCCCGCGCGTCCGGTGAGGCGGCCATCGGCATGATCGAGAAGGGGATCACGGCCCGGGACGTGATGACCCGGGAGGCGTTCGAGAACGCGATCGCCGTCGTCGTGGCGTTCGGCGGGTCCACGAACGCGGTGTTGCACCTGCTCGCGATCGCCCGCGAGGCCGGGGTCCCGCTGGAGCTCGACGACTTCAACCGGGTCGGCGACCGGGTGCCGCACCTGGCCGACGTCAAGCCGTTCGGCAAGCACCTGATGTACGCCGTCGACCAGGTCGGCGGCGTGCCGGTGGTGATGAAGGCGCTGCTCGACGCCGGACTGCTCCACGGCGACGCGCTGACCGTCACCGGGCGCACGGTGGCGGAGAACCTGGCCGAGCTGGACCCGCCGGGCATCGACGGCTCGGTGATCCGCGACCTGAAGAACCCGATCCACCCCACCGGCGGCCTGACGATCCTGCGCGGGTCGCTGGCCCCGGACGGTGCGGTGGTCAAGTCCGCGGGCTTCGACGCGGCGCAGTTCGTCGGCACCGCCCGGGTGTTCGACGGCGAGCAGGGCGCACTCGACGCCGTCGACGACGGCACGGTCGGCGCCGGGGACATCGTGGTGATCCGCTACGAGGGTCCGCGCGGCGGTCCGGGGATGCGGGAGATGCTCGCCGTCACCGGGCGGATCAAGGGCGCCGGGCTGGGCAAGGACGTGCTGCTGGTGACCGACGGCCGGTTCTCCGGCGCGACCACCGGCCTGTGCGTCGGGCACGTCGCCCCGGAGGCCGCGGACGGCGGCCCGATCGCCCTGGTCGAGACCGGCGACCGGATCACCCTGGACATGACCGACCGGACGCTGAGCCTGGACATCGACGACGCCGAGTTCGAGCGCCGCCGCGCCGCCTGGGTCCGCCCGGAGCCGACGAACCGCTACGGCGTGCTCGGCAAGTACGCCAAGCTCGTCTCCTCCGCCGCCGACGGGGCCGTCTGCGGATAGCGCGGCTGACGCCGCCCGTGCGCAGATATCGCTGCCGGAGCAGCGATATCCGCGCACGACCCCCGGCGCGAGACGGCTGCGCCTCCGGCTCGTGGAGCTGTCGTGCGGGCCCGCGACACGGAAGCTCCACGGGTGCGGCGCCCCGGGACGCCGGGTCAGGCGAGGGCAGGCTCGCGTCGTCCCTGGGCCGGGCGGACCATCACCACGGCGACGACCGCGGCCGCCAGGAGCACCACGGTCACCACCGCCATCCACACGGGCATCTCACCCAGCCCGAGCATCGGCAGCAGCGACGAGATCATCCGGAACACGACGGCGACCCATATCGCGACCCTCCCGCCACCGGACCGGCGCAGCCCGAACCACGCGAGCACCGGGAGCAGCGCGAGCACCCCCAGGCCGGCCCCGAAGAGCTCGGCCCCCGGCGGCGCCTCCGCCGTCGAGACCCACACCGGTTCGATCATCGGAAAGCTCGGGCTGGCCGCGTCGGACGAGGACCACATCCGGGTCCTCGCGGTCCTGGCCCATCTGGAGGCGAACCCCTCCACCTGACGGTGCCCGCACTGGCGGAGCCTCCGTGCGGCCGGCCCGCACGAAGGCTGCGCGAGCAGCCCGCCGGAGCGGTCACCCGGACCGGACGACGCCCCGTCGCAGTGCCGGTACGACCAGGCCGCAGCCGACGACCGTGAGCACGACGACCGCCCCCGCGGCCACCCGGGCGGCCGCCGGGACGCCGGGCTCGGTGAAGGCCGGCACCGCGGTCGCCGCGGAGACCAGGCGCAGCAGCACCAGCCCGATCGTCGCGCCCCGGTGGCCGCGCCACGCGAACCACAGCAGGGCCAGCGACACGACGCCTATCGCCGTCCCGATCGCGGCGATCGCGATCGGCGGGTGCTCGCCGTCGGTGAGCAGGATCCCGGCCACGTCGACCAGCGACAGCAACCCGAGCAGCAGGAGACCGGCGCGGATCATCGCTGCACCCGCCCCGCCGCCGTCGCCGCGACGCCGAACCCGAGCGCGGTGAGGCACCACGCCAGCGCGTCGAGCAGGTGGTTCGGCACCACGACCGCGAACACCAGGTGCAGCGGCTGGGACACGACCAGCGCGACCGCGACCCAGCGGGGGATCACCCGCCAGAGGGCGATCCCGAGCAGCACCGTGCCGAGGATGTGCCCGCCCACGAACAGCAGCGAGGCGACCACGGCGGTCGGGTTCGCGTCGAGGGCGCCGCTCAGGGCGGCGACGGTGCCCGGCGCGACGCCGGCGCGCGGCGCGGCCAGCACGAGCTGGTCGGACGCGGTCACCCAGAACAGGCTGGTGAATCCCACCCAGCTCAGCACGGCCGCGACCGTGCCGAGCACCGGGCGGGCGGCCGCGGCCACCCGCCCGACGACGAGCACACCGAGCGGCAGCGTCAGGAGGGCGAGGTAGGCGAGCCAGAGTACGGCGCTCTGCGCACCGGGCCGGTCGGCCGCCGAGGTGGCGATCGTGAGCGGGTCGTCGTCGGTGGAGTAGGGCATCACGCCGCGCAGTGCCGCGACGGCCAGCGGGCCGATCGGGGCGATCAGGACGGCGGTCCGCAACCGGTGGGATCGGTCGGCGCCGGTGGGCGGGGCGAGGGCTGTGGTCGTCATGACGGCAGCGTGCGAGCGGCGCCGACCCGTCCGGAAGGGACGGTCCCCGGGGCCCACCCGGGCAGGATCCCGGACCGCACCGGGAACGGACCCGGGACACGGGGGTGCGACCTGGGCCACACTTCCGCGGTGACCAGCGACGGGTATGACCGCACCGGGCGAGGTCCGGTGACGGCGTTCGTCGTGGCCGGGGTCGTCCTCGCCGAGCTCGTCGCCGGTGCGGTCGCCGCCGCGGCCGCCGGCTGGACGTTCGCCGAGATGGTCGACGCCTTCGTCGTCACGAACTTCGTGATCGGCCTGTCCTGCGGCATCGCCGGGTTCCTGATCGCGTGGCAGCGGCCGCGCAACCCGGTCGGCTGGCTGCTCCTGGCCGCCGGCGTCGCCCAGTCCGGCACCGCCGCGTTCGCGCCACTGCTCGACCTGGCCGCCCGGGCCGGGTGGTCCGGCCCGGCGCTGCGGACCCTGGCCACGGTCACCGCGTACGCGTGGCCGTGGTCGATCGGGACGTTCCTGCCGCTGGCGCTGCTGATGTTCCCCGAGGGCCGCCTGCTGCCCGGACGGTTCTGGCGGGCCGCCGTCGGGCTGGCCGTACTGCTCGGACCGCTGTTCGCCCTCGAGGTCGGCAGCGACCCGGCCGGACTCCCGACCGCCGCCGGCCCCGTGCAGCCCTGGCCGGTCCTCACCGGGTACGCGCAGCTCGCGCCGTTGTGGACGGCCGCGGAGCTGATCAACATCGCCGTCTACCTGCTGGCCGTGGCCGGTCTCGTGCTGCGCTACCGCCGCGGCGACGAGCAGCGGCGTCGCCAGCTCCTCTGGCTGGTCCTGGCGCTGGTCGTGGTCACCGTGATGCTGGTGCCGTGGGGGCTGTTCACGGCCGGCCCGATCCTGCAGCTGCTGGCGATCGCGCTGGTCCCCGGCGCGATGACGATCGCGGTGCTGCGCCACCAGCTGCTCGACATCCGGCTGGTCCTCTCCCGCACGGTGCTCTACGCCCTGCTGACCTGCGCCGTCGTCGTGGCCTACCTCGGGCTGGTGGCCTTCGCCGGGCAGGTGCTGCGCCCCGGTCCCGGGATCGGTGACTCGGTGCTGGCCACGCTCGTGATCGCGGTCGGGTTCAACCCGGTGCGCGTGCGGCTGCAGCGGGTCGTCGACCGCGCGCTCTACGGCGACCGCGCCGACCCGGTGCGCGCGCTGGCGCGGATGGGGGAGCGACTCCGTTCCGGAGGGGACGACCCGGGCGAGGTCCTCGCCGCCGTGTGCGAGGCGCTGCGCCTGCCCTACGCCGCGCTGCGCCGCGACGGGACCGAACGGGCCCGCCACGGCGACCCCACCGACTCGCAGGAGGTCGTCGGGCTGAACTTTCAGGGCGAGCGCGTCGGCGAGCTCGCCGTCGGCGCACGGCCCGGGCAACGCGGCCTGGACCGGGCGGACCGTGCGGCGCTGGAGATCCTCGCCGCGCCGCTGGCCGTCGCCGTGCACGCGACGGCCCTGTCGGAGTCGTTGCAGCGCTCGCGCGAGCAGATCGTGGCCGCCCGTGAGGAGGAGCGCCGCCGTCTGCGCCGCGATCTGCACGACGGCCTCGGCCCCGTCCTGACCGGCATCTCGTTCCAGGCCGACGCGGCCGGCAACCTCCTCACGTCCGACCCGGAGGCGGCCGCGGACCTGCTGATCGCCCTGCGGGCCGCGGCGACCGAGGCGATCGCCGACGTCCGGCGTCTCGTGCACGACCTGCGCCCGCCCGCGCTCGACGAGCTCGGCCTCATCGAGGCGCTGCGCCGGCACGCCGACCAGCTCGGTGTCGGTGCGCCCACCGTGGCCGTGCACGCGCCCGCGACGCTGCCGCAGCTCCCGGCGGCGGTGGAGGTGGCCGCCTACCGGATCGCGGTGGAGGCGCTGACGAACGCGGTCCGGCATTCCGGCGGCGAGCGGGTGGACCTGCGGATCGAGGTGGACGGCGCGCTGGAGGTGTCGGTGGACGACGACGGCGGCCGCGCGTCCGGATGGACGCCCGGCGTCGGTCTGACCTCGATGCGCGAGCGCGCCGCCGAGCTCGGCGGCAGCGTGGCGGCCGGTCCGGAGCCCGGCGGGGGACGGGTCGCGGCGAGGCTGCCGCTGACCGGGGCGGCGTCGTGACGATCCGGGTGGTGCTGGCCGACGACCACCCCGTCGTCCGGGACGGGTTGTCGGCGCTGCTGTCGTCGCGGGAGGGGATCGATGTCGTCGGCACCGCGTCCGGCGGGCGCGAGGCGATCCGTGCCGCCGTCACCGAGCGACCCGACGTCCTCGTGCTGGACCTGCAGATGCCCGACCTCGACGGCGTCGCGGCGGCCCGCGAGATCGGCCGCGCCGCGCCGGACGTCGCCGTGCTGATGCTGACGATGTTCGACGACGACGACTCGGTGTTCGCCGCCATGCGTGCCGGGGCCCGGGGCTACCTGCTCAAGGGTGCGTCGCAGGACGAGATCGTGCGGGCGATCCAGGCCGTGGCCGCCGGGGAGGCGATCTTCGGGCCCGGCGTCGCCCGGCGTGTCCTCGGGCAGCTGTCCGGCCCGGTCGCGCAGGCGGCCCCGTTCCCGGAGCTCACCCCGCGCGAGCTGCAGGTCCTGGAGCTGCTCACCTCTGGTCTGGGCACCGCCGCGATCGGTGCCCGGCTCGGGCTCGCGCCCAAGACCGTCACCAACCACACGTCGTCGATCTTCGCGAAGCTGCAGGTGCACGGCCGCGCCGAGGCCGTGGCCCGGGCCCGCCGTGCCGGTCTCGGGGAGTCGCCGCAGGGCCGGTGACGGTCCCGACGAGGGGGTGCCGGAGAGGAGCCGTTCCCACCGGTCCAAGGTGGAGGCATGACGCAGCAGAGTTCGCCGGACCCCCGGCCCGCCGTCGACCAGCTCGCCGACCGGATCGGCCGCGACCAGGTGTTCGGTGCACCCGTCGAGCAGGCCGGGGCGGTGGTCGTCCCGGTGGCGCGCGTCCGGGCCGGTGGTGGGTCCGGACCGGGGCGGCGCGGTCAGGGCACGGGGGTCGTCGCCCGGCCGGTGGGGGCCTTCTCGATCTCCGCCGACGGCAAGGTCTCCTGGCACCCGGCCGTCGACGTCAACCGGATCGTCCTCGGCGGGCAGCTGGCCCTGCTCGGCGTCGTCGCGATCGCGGGGTTCGTGGCGCGCCGCCGCTGAACGGGCGCACCGGGCGTCGCGGCGTGCGAGGAGCCTCCGGAACGGACATCGTCTCGGCCGGCCGGGGGCGGGCTCGTAGGCTCCGGGGATGACCGACGATCCGTTGTGCGCCCCCGCCGGCCTTCCCCAGGCCTGGTCGGCCTGGAAGGACGGCGTCGACCTGGAGCGCTACGACGAGCGCTGGACGGCGATGGAGCAGGCGGGGGAGAACCCGCACGGCGAGGCCGACCTGGTGTCCTCGTTCGGCCCGGCCTCGGTGCTCGACGGCGGTTGCGGCACCGGGCGGGTCGGGATCGAGCTGGCCCGGCGCGGTGTCGCCGTCGTCGGCGTGGACCCGGACCCGGACATGATCGCCGCCTGCCGGGACAAGGCCCCCGACCTGCGCTGGGTGCAGAGCGGGCTGCAGGACCTGGTGCTCGACGAGCGGTTCGACCTCGTCGTGCTGGCGGGCAACGTCATCCCCTACGCGGCACCCGAGCACCGGACCGCGGTCGTGGCCGCGTGCGCCCGGCACCTCGTCCCGGGCGGGCACCTGCTCGCCGGGTTCCAGCTGCAGGACGGATGGCCGGGTCTCGACGAGTACGACGCCTGGTGCACCGACGCCGGCCTGACCCCGGTCGGGCGCTGGTCCACCTGGACCCGCGACCCCTACGTCGGCGGCGACTACGCCGTCTCGCTGCATGCTCGTGAGCGGATGTAGCCGCCCTGGCGACGATATCCGCGCACAGGGGGTCAGGCGCGGGCCAGTACCTCGCCGTGCGGGATGACGAAGTACGCGTCCGGGTGCGCGGCCCAGTCCCGCCAGGCCTGTGAGATCTCCGCGATGTCCTCGGGGGTGGCCAGCCCGCGTTCGAGGGCCTGCTCACCGATGCGTGACGAGCGGATCCGCTCCGCCCACATCCCGCCCCAGGTCGCCGTCTCCTCCGGCGTGGCGTAGCACCACACCGACGCCGACGGCGTGACCTCGGTGAACCCGGCCTCGTGCGCCCAGGCGAGCAAGCGGCGGCCGGCGTCGGGCTCGGCGTCGTTGCCGCGGGCGACGCCGCGGTAGAGGTCGAGCCAGCTGTCCAGACGCTCGTCGGCGGGCCACCAGTGGAACGCGGCGTAGTCGGCGTCGCGCACCGCGACCACCCCGCCGGGACGGGTCACCCGCCGCATCTCGCGCAGTGCGGCGACCGGGTCGGACAGGTGCTGCAGAACCTGGTGGGCGTGCGTGACGTCGTAGGTGTCGTCGGCGTCGGAGAGCGCGTAGACGTCGTCGACGGCGAAGCTGACGTCCACCCCGCGTCCGGCCGCGGTCGCCCGGGCCTGGTGCAGCGGGTCCTCGGTGACCTCGACGCCGCGCACCCGGCCCGGACCGAGGATCTCCGCCAGGTCGACGGTGATGCTGCCGGGCCCGCACCCGACGTCGAGCAGCGTCAGGTCCGGGCGCAGCAGGGGGAGCAGGTAGCCGCAGGAGTTCACGGCCGTGCGGGCACCGTGCGAGCGGAGCACGACCTCGTGGTGGCCGTGGGTGTAGACGTCCTCGGGCATGGCGAGGACTCTGCCATCCCCGTCTCCCGGGCTCACCGCGTCCGGCGGATCCGGATCGGTCCCTTCGCCGTCGACGGGTCCACGACGTGCCCGGACTGCACGATCTCGACCGACCCCGCCTCGACGAGCCGCCGCGCCGCCATCCGGGCCGGCTCCATCAGGTCCCGCCAGCCCTCCGGGTCGACCTTGCGGGCCGCCTCGGACGGGCAGATCGTCGACGTCCGGGCGCGGGCGTCGAGGAGGTCCCCGATCGCCTGCTCCAGCTGCCCGTCGACGTCGCGGACACCCCGCGAGCGGCACGCGGCGCCGCAGTAGCGGACCTGGTCCCAGTTCTTCGCCCACTTGCGACGCCAGGTGATCCGCCGCCCGCACACGGCACAGACCTTGTCCTCGTGCACCTCCTGCGCCATGGGGTCCATCGTCGTCGCCGTGAACCCGTCGCGCGCGGTGGCGGGCTGGTATCAGGAGCCTTATAGTCGACGCATGGCTCGTGCCCTGGTCGGGAAGAAGACGCGTCAGCTGCTGGTGTTCGTCCACGTCGCGGTCTCGGTGGGGTGGATGGGCGCGGGAGCGGCGAACGTCGTGCTGGCGCTGACCGCCGGATACTCGCCCGACCCGGTCCTGCGACTGGCCTGCTACCAGCTGATCGACCGGATCGACTGGTGGCTGGTCATTCCGCTGGCCTTCGCGACCCTGGTCAGCGGCGTCGTGGTGTCGGTGGCGAGCCCGTGGGGACTCTCGCGGTACTGGTGGGTGCTGACCAAGCTCGTGCTGACTGTCGCCGTGATCGTCTACAGCACGTTCCTGATCGGGGTCTGGGTCGAGGAGAGCATCGCGGCGGTGGCGGCGGGCGCGCCGGAGAGCCCGGTCGCCGGGCAGCTCGCCTACGGCGCGGGGCTCAACATCGTCGCGTTCCTGTTCATGACGTGGGCGTCGGTCGCCAAGCCCTGGGGCCGGACGCCGTGGGGCCGGGAACGCCGCACCCGCCGGGCCGCGGGCACCCGGCCGGCCGCTGCGGGCGCCGCACGCTGACCCGGCCCGCCCACGGGACCGCTGCGCGGGTCCGCGCCCGCACGCGCTGCCCGGGCCGGTGTACTCCCGTACGGGATCAGGCGCTGCGGGGATCAGGCGCTGCGGGGATCAGGCGCTGCGGGCGAGGACGGCCGCGTCGAGCGCCTCGCGCATGGCCTGCTCCGGGCCCGGACGGCCGGTCATCAGCTCGACCTGCGCGATCGCCTGCT
The DNA here is from genome assembly GCF_004217185.1 of Pseudonocardia sediminis. Classification (NCBI taxonomy): domain Bacteria; kingdom Bacillati; phylum Actinomycetota; class Actinomycetes; order Pseudonocardiales; family Pseudonocardiaceae; genus Pseudonocardia; species Pseudonocardia sediminis. The sequence goes on from NZ_SHKL01000001.1 coordinate 3,153,718, forward strand.
GCAGCAGCATCTCCAGACCGCTGACGATCGTCGCCCCTCCGGCCGCCGCCCCCGCCGCGACGGCGGTCGGCCACGGCGCGTAGACCGCGTCGAGCAGGGTCGTGCCCGGCCTCCAACGCGCCCCGGCGAGCTCGTCGGCGGCACCGGCGGGGAGCGTGGAGATCACGACGTCGGCGCCGTCCAGGGCGCGCGCGGCCTCGAGGGGGTCGGTGAGCACGGCTCGGATCTGCGGGTCCGTGCCCAGGCGACGCGCCGTCTCCCGCAACTCGGTGGTCCGCCCGGCGTCGCGGACCAGGACCGCGACCTCCGGCATCCCGAGTTCGGCCAGCGCCGCGATCGCGGCCTGCGCCGTCCCCCCGGCGCCGAGTACGACGGCCCGGTTCACGGCCCGTCCCCGGCTGCCGGCCGAGCTGTCGCGACCGGTACCGGACCCCGTCGCGAGGTCGCCGGACCCCGTCGCGAGGTCGCCGGACCCCGCCGCCGGGCCGTCGGGCTCCACCGCGAAGGCGCCGGACCCCGCCGCCGGGCGGTCGGCCTCCGCCGCGACCGCGCCGTCCGGCCCCGGGACGCCCGCATCGCGGGCCCGGCGCAGGGCCGCGACGATGCCCGTCACGTCGGTGTTGTGCACGGTACGGCCGTCGGGGCCGAACACCAGGGTGTTGGCCGCCCCGATCGCGGCCGCCGCCGGGGCGACGTGGTCGGCGACGTCGAGCGCGACCCGCTTGAGCGGCATCGTCAGCGACAGCCCGGCCCACTCCGGGCCGAGGGAGTCCACGAACCCGGGCAGCGCCCGCTCGTCGACCTCGTGCGCGTCGTAGTGCCAGCCCGGCAGGCCGAGCGCGGTGTAGGCGGCGTTGTGCAGCGCGGGGGACAACGAGTGCGTGATCGGTGAGCCGAGCACGGCGGCCCGGCGCGACGTCGGTTCGGGACTCACCCCGGGATTATGGCCGCCTCGGGGCCGGGGACGGATCAGGAGGTGGTGCTGGGGACCCGTGCGGGCAGGGCGGCGTCGGCGGCGCGGCGGGAACGGACCCAGCTCCACCATCCCTGCACCACCAGGACGGCGAACACGATGTAGATCGCGGCGGAGAAGTAGAGGCCGGAGGCGATCTGCAGCGGGACACCGACGGCGTCGACCAGCAGCCAGAGCAGCCAGAACTCGATCAGGCGCAGGCCCTGGGCGAGGAACGCGACGGCCGTCCCGACGAAGATCGCGGCGTCCGGCCACGGTGCCCACGAGGCGTCGAGGGCGTCGAGCACGAACGCCATCCCGGCCGTCCCCACGACGAGCAGGGCGGCGAGCCCGAGCCGCTGCGTCCACGTCGCCGTGCGCACGGCGAGCCCGTAGACGGGGTCGCGGCGCCGCATCCAGGCGATCAGCCCGAACACCGAGATCGCGAACACGATGACCTGCCGGAACGCGAGTCCGCCGAGGTGCGCGGAGATGTAGACGGAGAACAGCAGGATGCACGCGGCCATCTGCACCGGCCACGTCGCCAGGCTGCGCCGCTGGGCCAGGAACACCACGGCCAGCGCGCCGATCTGCCCGACCAGCTCGGCCCACGAGATGAACTGGCCCGCCACGGTCAGCCCGTGCTGCAGCAGCAGCTCCACGTCGTTCCCCTCTCCGCCGGGTTGCTCCTCGCCACAACACCCTGCGCTCCCGCGGTCATGCCGCGACGGCGGTGTGACCGGCCACACACGACCGCCGGATGTGGATCACCGGGTGACGCACCACGGTGCCGGATCCGTGCCCGGACCGCAGCGTCGCGTCACTCGGGGAAGGCTGCTCAGGTGTGCAGCGCTGCGCGGGTGGTCGTGGTGACGGCGCGGCCGTCGACGAGCACCAGCACCGGTGCGTCGGCGGGACCGTCGCCGATCCGGGCCCGGGCCGCGGCGGCGCCCTCCCCGTGCCCGACGGCGGGCGGCGGCGGTCCGGCGTGCGCGCCCACCTCGGCGGACGGGTCGAGCGTGGCCAGGTCCGCGACCGCGATCGTGCCGACGACGTCCGGTCCCGACCACGTCGTCGCGTCCGTGCGCCGCGGCTGGACGACCGGGACGACGGCGGTCCCCGGGGGCACCGCCGTGATCAGGGATGCGACCGTGCTCGTCGACGGCGCCACGAACAGTCCGGGCTCGTAGGTCCCGACCCGGTCGCGGACCAGGGGCCCTCCGGGGGCGTCGAGGAACCCGAGGGTGGTGAGCCAGTCGTCGTCGAAGTACTTGGACAGGTAGATCCGTCCGGAGTCCGGCAGCACGGCGACGACCAGCGCATCCGGACCGGCGGTGGCCGACACCCGCAGGGCGGCGGCCACCGCGGTCCCGGCCGAGCCCCCGACCAGCAGACCCTCCTCGCGGGCGAGCCGGCGCACGGTGCGCAGCGACTCGCCGTCGCCGATCCGCTCGAACCGGTCCGGCACGGACGTGTCGAACACCGACGGCCAGGTGTCGGTCGTGGTGCCCGGGTGCAGGTAGTGCCCGACGGCCTCGATGAAGTACGGGCTGCCGTCGCCGCCGCCGTAGCGCGAGGACTCGGGATCGGCGGCGACGACCGTCACCCCACCCGTGCGCTGCAGGTAGCGGCCGGTGCCGGTGATCGTGCCGCCGGTTCCGGCACCGGCCACCAGGTGGGTGATCCGCCCGCCGGTCTGGGCCCAGATCTCCGGGCCGGTGGTCTGCTCGTGCACGTCCGGGTTGGCCCGGTTGCCGTACTGGTCGGCCAGCCACGCGCCCGGGGTCTCGGCGACGATCCGCGCCGCGAGCTGCTGGACGTGGCGCGGGTCCTCACGCGGGACGAGCCCGGGTGTCGGGACGACCTCGGCGCCGTAGGCCTTCAGGAGCTGGATCTTCTCCTTGGTCGTCCGGTCCGGGACGACGAACACCGCCCGGTACCCGCGTGCCGCGGCGACCATGGCCAGGCCGATCCCGGTGTTGCCGGACGTGCCCTCGACGATCGTCCCGCCGGGAGTCAGCGCCCCGGAGCGCTCGGCGTCGAGGACCATGTTGAGCGCCGCGCGGTCCTTCACACTCCCGCCCGGGTTGGCCCACTCGGTCTTCACCCAGACCGGCGCGCCGCCGTCCGGGACGATCCGGCGCAGCCGCACCAGCGGGGTGGCGCCCACCGCCTCGAGCACGGAGTCGTACACGGGTCCGCCGTCGCTCAGCACGGACCGATCGTGCCTCACCCGGCGGCCACCCGCCCCGCGCCGCACTCATGCGGCACGAGTTCGGCACGGCGGTACAGAAGTGCCATGAGTGGGGCCGCGCCGGGCGCCGCGGGTGGGCTGGAAGAGTGACCGTCGTGGGCGGAACGGTGCTGGTACTGGGCGGTCGGAGCGAGATCGGGCTGGCCGTGGCGGAGCGGCTGGCCGGGAGCGAGGCGAGCACGGTCGTGCTGGCCGCGCGGCGCTGCGGTGAGCTGGAGGTCGAGCGCGAGCGTCTGCGACGGGCCGGTGCGACGACCGTCGACGCGGTCGAGTTCGACGCCGACGACCTCTCCTCGCACCGGACGCTGATCGACGACGTCACGGCCCGGCACGGCCGGATCGACACCGTCGTCGTCGCGTTCGGGATCCTCGGCGACCAGGCCCGCGCCGAGACCGACGCCGCGCACGCGGCCGCCGTCGTGCACACCGACTACGTCGCGCAGGTGCACGTCCTCACCGAGCTGGCCGCCACGCTGCGCGCCCAGGGGGAGGGGACGCTCGTCGTCTACTCGTCGGTGGCCGGGGTCCGGGTGCGGCGCGCCAACTACGTCTACGGCTCGGCGAAGGCCGGGCTCGACGGCTTCGCCTCCGGCCTGGCCGACGCGCTGCACGGTTCCGGGGTGCGGTTGCTGCTGGTCCGGCCCGGTTTCGTGATCGGGCGGATGACCGAGGGGATGAAACCGGCGCCGCTGTCGTCGACGCCCGAGCAGGTCGCCGACGCCACCGTCGCCGCACTGCGGAAGGGCCGCGGCGGCGACGTCTGGGTCCCCGGCACCCTGCGCGCCCTGTTCGCCGTCCTGCGCCTGCTGCCCCGCCCGATCTGGCGACGCATGCCGCGCTGACCTGCGCGATCGCACTCGTGCGCGGATATCGTCGCCCTGGCAGCGATATCCGCGCACGGGCGCGGCAGCGCTATCCGCCCGTGAAGCCGAACAGGTGGCCGGCGACCTTCCGCATCTGGATCTCCTCGGATCCCTCGGTGATCCGGTAGCGGCGGTGGTGGCGGTAGATGTGCTCGAACGGCTGGTGGCGGCTGTAGCCCAGGCCGCCGTGCACCTGCATCGCCCGGTCGGCGGCGTCGCAGACGAGGCGGTTGGCGCGGTAGTTGCACATCGACACCCGGTCGCTGACCTCCATGTGCGGGCGCACGTCGAGCTCGTGCGCGGTCGCGCGGACCAGCACCCGGCACATCTCGGCCTCGGTGTGCAGCTCGACCAGCGGGAACTGGATCGCCTGCCGGCGCGAGAGCGGCTCACCGAACGTCACCCGCTCCTTTGCGTAGGCGACCGAGCGGTCGATGCAGTACTGCGCCGCCCCGACCCCGGACGCGGCCTGGCGGATCCGGTTCTCGTGCACGAACGTCTGCGCGACGGCCAGCGCGCGCCCCTCCTCGCCGAGCATCGACGACGCCGGCACCCGGACGTCGTGCAGCTCGACCTCGCCGTGGTCGGTGGGCATGTTGAACGTCCACCAGTAGAACGGCACGGAGAAACCCGGGGAGTCGGTCGGGACCAGGAACGCGCTGATCGCGGCCGCCTTGCCGCCGCGTGAGGTCTCGCTCTCCGAGGTCCGGGCGAAGATCAGGTCGTGGGTGGCGGTGTGCACGCCGGTGTTCCAGCGCTTGCGGCCGTTGATGACCCAGTCGTCGCCGTCGCGGACGGCGGTGGTCTCCAGCCAGGTCGCGTCGCTGCCGTGGTCGGGCTCGGTCAGCCCGAACCCGACCCGGCGCTCGCCGGTGATGATCCGTTCGCAGAACTCCTCGCGCTGCGCGGGCGTGCCGAAGCGCCACAGCAGCAGCAACGCGGGGAAGTTCCCGACCACCGAGGACTCGTCCTGCAGGTCGTTGTGCAGCCCGAGTCCCCGGTGCGCCAGGTGCTCGCGAACGACGGCCATCGCCAGGTTCGACCCGGCCCGCCCGCCGAGCTCGACCGGGAGCCCGTAGCGCAGGAACCCGGCCGCGTCGGCACGCCGGCGCATCTCGCCGAGCAACGCCTCCCACTCCGGTCGCGGGGTGCCGTCGGCCTCGAAGTCGGTGCGGGCCCACTCGCGGCGGTGGTCGAAGAAGCGCTCGTTGTCGTCGGCGGCCTGCAGCGGGACGATCTCGTCGGCGATGAACGCGTCGAGGTCGGCGAGCAGCGTGGTGATCTCGGTGGGCAGGGTGCGATCCACTCAGGGCTCCCTCGTCGTTGCGGGAGATCGGTCCGATCATCGACGCTACCCCTCGGACGCGCCGGTGCCGATCGTCGAATGCCGGTGCGGGACGGGGGGTCGGTGTGGACGGCGCGGCGCTGGAGGCGGTCCTGCGACGGGCATGGGGGACAACGGTGCAGGTCACCGGCCTGTCGCGCCTGGCGGGCGGGGCGAGCCGCGAGACCTGGGCGTTCGACGCCACCCCCGGCGGCGGTCCCGACGGCGGGAGCGCACCGGTCCCGCTCGTGCTGCGCCGCGACCGTCCCGACGACGCCGACGCCGCCGGGATGGCCCGCGAGGCGGCCGCGTTCACCGCCGCCGCCGCGGCCGGCGTGCCGGTCCCGCGCCTGCACGCCCACGGCGACGGCGCGGTCCCGGCCTCGGAGGACGGCGGGGCACCGGCGTCCGGCGGCCCGGCCGTCGGTACCCCGTTCCTGATCGTCGACCGTATCGACGGCGAGACGATCCCGCGCCGCCTGCTGCGCGACGAGCGCTGGGCCGCCGTGCGCCCGCGCCTGGCCCGCGAGCTGGGACGGGTCCTGGCCCGGATCCACACGATCCCGCCCGCCGACGTCCTGACCCCCGGCGTCGGCGATCACCTCGGCACCGGCGACCGCCTCGACGCCCTGCGCGACCGCCACGACCGCTTCGGCGAGCCGAACCCCGCGCTGGAGCTGGTGTTCCGGTGGCTCGAGCTCCACCGCCCGCCCGTGGTCGAGCCGCACCTGGTGCACGGCGACTTCCGCACCGGCAACCTGCTGATCGGGCCGGGACCCGACGGCACCGACGGCACCGACGGCGTGCTCGGCGTCCTGGACTGGGAGCTGGTGCACGCCGGGGACCCGATGGAGGACCTGGGCTGGCTCTGCGGCAAGGCGTGGCGCTTCGGCTCGCCGGAGCCGGTGGGCGGGTTCGGCCCCTACGACGAGCTGTTCGACGGCTACGCCGAGGTCGCCGGCACCCGGCCGGACCCCGGCGTCGTCCGATGGTGGGAGGTCTTCGCCGCCGTGCACTGGGCAGTGATCTGCCGGATGCAGGCCGAGAGGCACCTGTCGGGCACCGAGCGGACCGTCGAGATGGCCGTGCTCGGGCGCCGCGCCGCCGAGTCCGAGCACGACGCGCTCCTGGCGCTGGGCCTGACCGCCCCGGCCGCCGTCCCCGACCTGCTCGACGAACCGGCCCGGGCCGCGGACCTGCACGGACGCCCCACCGTCGACGAGCTGCTCGAGGCCGTCTCGGGTTTCCTGACCGACGAGCTCCCCGACGCACTCGACGACGCGAGGCTGCGGTTCAGCGCGCGCGTCGCGGCGAACGCACTGGCCATCGCCCGGCGTGAGCTGCGCGCCGGGCCCGCCCACGACGTCGCCCACCGGGAGCGACTGGCCGCGCTCGGCGTCACCGGCGACACCGCCCTCGCGGCGGCGATCCGGGCCGGCGGGATGGACGGACGCGCCGACGTCGTCGACGCCGTCCGGGCCGACGTCGTGGCGCGGCTGCGGGTCGCGAACCCGCGTCACACCGGCCGTCCGGGCTAGACGTTTCGGCCGTCGGGGTCGAATCCGCGAAGGACGCTTCCCGCACCGTGACGGCGGTCATATCGTCGGCCAGGCATCCGAGGAGACAACGACGTCGAGGGAGGCCCGCGATGCGGACCCGTGGAGCAGTGATCCGGCAGGCGCCGGGGAAGTACGAGGTCGTCGACCTCGAGCTGGAGGACCCGCGGCCGGACGAACTGCAGGTCAAGATGGTCGCGTCGGGCATGTGCCACTCCGACGACCACTTCGCCACCGGCGACATCACGGTCGGCACCTACCCGATGGCCGGTGGCCACGAGGGCGCGGGCGTCGTCACGAAGGTCGGGCCGAACTCGAAGGGGATCGAGGAGGGCGACCACGTCATCTTCTCGTTCATCCCCTCGTGCGGGCACTGCCGCTGGTGCGCCAGCGGGCAGCAGAACCTGTGCGACCACGGCGCGTCCATCCTGGAGGGACCGCGCTGGACCGACGGGACCTACCGGCTCCGCACCGTCGACGGCGACGAGGCGGTCGGCCAGGCCTGCGGCATCTCCACGTTCTGCGAGACGACGACGGCGTCGATCGAGTCGGCCGTGAAGATCGACAAGGACATCCCGCTGAACGTCGCCTGCCTGGTCGGGTGCGGTGTCGGCACCGGCTGGGGTTCGGCGGTCAACGCCGCGGAGGTCAAGCCCGGGCACACCGTGATCGTCATGGGCATCGGTGGCATCGGGATCAACGCCGTGCAGGGCGCGAAGCACGCCGGCGCGGCGAACATCATCGCCTGCGACCCGGTGGCCTTCAAGCGCGAGAAGGCCCAGGAGATGGGCGCGACGCACGCCGCGTCGAGCATGGAGGAGGCCACCGAGCTGGCCAAGCAGTTCACCAACGGGCAGGGCGCGGACTCCGCGATCGTCACCGTCGGTGTGACCACCGGCCAGCACGTCGCCCAGGCGTTCGCCTCGATCCGCAAGGCCGGGACCGCCGTCGTCACCGGCATCGGGGACATCACCGAGGTCGGCGTCCCCATCCCGGTCGCCGAGCTGACGCTCTACCAGAAGCGCATCCAGGGAGCCCTGTTCGGCGGCTCCAACCCGAACTGGGACATCAAGCGCCAGCTCGACCTGTACCGGACCGGTGCGCTCAAGCTGGACGAGCTGATCACCAAGACCTACAACCTCGACGAGATCAACCAGGGCTACCAGGACATGCGCGACGGCAAGAACATCCGGGGTGTCATCGAGTACTCCTGAGCGACGCACCGCCGGGTGACCGGCGTTTCACGCGGAGTGAGGGTCGGGACGTCGTACGCGGCGTCCCGACCACCTCCGACAGACGACAATCGACTGATCGGCGTCGATTGCCGTGTGGTACTTCCGCCCGGGTGACCGGAGCCATATGGTCTCGTGCGCATCCCCGCAGACGATGATGTCGAAGGAGAACACGACAGTGGCTCAGACCCGCGGAGCAATCGTCCGGCAGGCGCCGGGCAAGTACGAGGTCGTCGACCTCGAGGTGGACGACCCTCGCGACGGCGAGGTCCAGGTCAAGATGACCGCGTCGGGCCTCTGCCACTCGGACGACCACATCGCCACCGGTGACATCCCGGTCGGCATCTACCCGTTCGCAGGTGGCCACGAGGGCGCCGGCATCGTGACCAAGGCCGGCCGCAACAACAAGGGGCTCAAGGAGGGCGACCACGTCGTCTTCTCCTTCCTGCCGTCCTGTGGCCACTGCCGCTGGTGCGCGTCGGGCATGCAGAACCTCTGCGACCTCGGGGCGGGCCTGCTGGCCGGCACCCGGTGGGAGGAGGACACCACCCGTCTGAAGCTGACCGACGGCACGTCGGTCGGCCAGATGTGCGGCATCTCGACCTTCTGCGAGACCACGACGGTCTCGCAGGACTCCTGCGTCAAGGTCCCGGACGACATCCCGCTCGACGTGGCCTGCCTCGTCGGCTGCGGCGTCGGCACCGGCTGGGGCTCCGCGGTCAACGCGGGCGAGGTCCAGCCCGGCCACACCACGATCGTCATGGGCATCGGCGGCATCGGCATCAACGCGGTGCAGGGCGCCCGGCACGCCGGAGCGTCGAACATCATCGCCGTGGACCCGGTCGCGTTCAAGCGTGAGAAGGCCCAGGAGCTCGGCGCCACGCACGCGGTCGAGTCCATGGAGGAGGCCACCGAGCTGGCCAAGCAGTTCACCAACGGCCAGGGCGCCGACCAGGCGATCATCACCGTCGGCGTGATCAAGCCCGAGTACGTGGGTCAGGCCATGGCCTCGATCCGCAAGGCGGGCACCGTGGTCGTGACGGCGCTGGGCAACATCGCCGACACCACCGCGCTGCCGGTCTCGCTCGCCGACGTCACCCTGTTCCAGAAGCGGATCCAGGGCGCGATGTTCGGGCAGTCCAACCCGAACTGGGACATCCTGCGCCAGCTCGACCTGTACCGGTCGGGCGCGCTGAAGCTCGACGAGCTCGTCACCAAGAACTACACCCTCGACGAGGTCGCCCAGGGCTACCAGGACATGCACGACGGCAAGATCATGCGCGGCGTCATCAAGTACAGCTGACCTCCCGTGCGCGGATATCACCGTCCTGGCGGTGATATCCACGCACGACCTCTCGGCCGACCTGGGGCCCGGTTCGCGACAGCGCGGACCGGGCCCCGTCGCGTCGGGTCGCGGACAAGGTCTTCCACCTCACCGACGGCGAGCTGGACGTCGACCTCGACGGCGTCACCCACACCCTGCCCACCCCCGACGTCGCGCTCGGCCAGGCCGGTCCCCCCGCTCCGGACGCGGTCGCCGCGCACGCCGCCGCGCACGGGGTGCAGATCCTGGCCCCGGCCGGCTGATCGCATACTGCGGACCATGACCGCAGCCGACCTGCTCGCCGCAACTCCGCTCGTCGACGGCCACAACGACCTCCCGTGGGCGCTGCGCCTGCTGGACGGGCCCGAACCGGACCTGGCGGCGGTGGAGCCGCGCCTGCACACCGACCTGCCGCGGCTGCGGGCCGGAGCGGTCGGGGCGCAGTTCTGGTCGGTCTACGTCCCCGGCTCGTTCACCGGCGACAGCGCCGTGACGGCGGTGTTCGAGCAGATCGACCGGGTGCACCGCCTCGCCGCCCGCTACCCGGGTGACCTGGCCCTGGCCGACACCGCCGACGAGGCCGAGGCCGCGTTCGCCGGCGGTCGGGTCGCGTCGTTGATGGGCGCCGAGGGCGGGCACGCGATCGCCGGCTCGCTGGGCGTCCTGCGGTCCCTGCGCCGGGCCGGGGTCCGGTACATGACGCTGACCCACAACCTGAACAACGACTGGGCCGACTCGGCCACCGACGAGCCCGTGCACGGCGGGCTGGCCCCGTTCGGGCGCGTGGTGGTGGCCGAGATGAACCGGATCGGCATGATCGTCGACCTTTCGCACGTCGCCGCGACGACGATGCGCGACGCACTGGAGACGACGTCGGCCCCGGTGCTGTTCACCCACTCCGGCGCCCGCGCCGTCACCGACGTGCCGCGCAACGTGCCCGCCGACGTGCTCTCGGCACTGCCCGGCAACGGTGGCGTCTGCATGGTGACGTTCGTGCCCCGGTTCGTCTCGACCGTCGTCGCCGACTGGGACACTCGCCTCGCGGAGGAGATGACCGCGGCGGGTCTGGACCACCGCGACCTCGCCGCCCGCAACGCGTTCGCCGACCGGTGGGACGGCCCGGCCGCCCCGTCGGCGACGATGGACGACGTCGTCGCGCACCTCGACCACGTCCGCGAGGCGGCCGGGATCGACCACATCGGGATCGGCGGCGACTACGACGGTGTCGCCGACCTCCCGGTCGGGCTCGAGGACGTCTCCGGCTACCCGCGCCTGTTCGACGCGCTGCTGGCAGGCGGCTGGAGCAGCGACGACTGCGCGAAGCTCGCCGGGCGCAACGCCCTGCGCGTGCTCCGGGCGGCCGACGAGGTCGCGACCGGCTGAGCTCAGGCCAGCCGCCGGGTCATGTCGGCCAGCGCCGGGCCGTCGAGCGCCGCGAGTCCGGCCGGGCGACCGGTGACGGCCAGCAGCAGGTCACCGGCGGGCCCGCGCAGCTCGTGCGTGCCCTGGCCGTTCGACCAGCCGGCGTCGGTGGCGACGAACCGGATCCCGGCGAACCGCTTCGGGATCGTCAGGAACGGGCTCTTCCACACGTGGTCGAGCGACGGGACGGCCAGATCGGCCGGTATCGCGCGCCGCCGTCCGAGCGGGCGGAGGATGTCCTGGCCGTGCACCAGGACGTCGACCAGGGGGTCGAGCTTCCCGGCCAGGGCGAACTTCCGGTCCAGGCCCGCGGTCTCCCGGAGCAGGCCGAGGAGCTCGGCGGGGCCGAACCGCCGGGCGTACTCCCGCGCCTCCTCCGCCGAGACCCGGTCGAAGTCACCGCGCGCCCTGATCATCGCGAGCATCGTGGCGACGAACGGCGACCGGTTGGACAGGGCCAGGTGGGCGAGGACCTCGTGGCAGGTCCAGTCGCCGCACAGCGACGGCGTCGCCCACTCGGCGTCGTCGAGGGTGTCGAGCACGTCGGCGAGGCCGAGCCGTTGCGCCTCGACGTCGGCGAGCATCGCGACCCGTCGCCCGACGGTCGCCGACTTCTCGTTCCGTGTCATGCCGGTAGGACCTGCGGCGCGGGCCGGACTCATCGGCCTGCGGTCAGGCGTCGGCGCGCAGCCGCGGGGCGAGCTCGGCGGGGGAGAGGGTGACGACGCCGTCGCGCTCCACCCGGTCGGCCACCGCGGCGGCGTGCCGGCTCAGCCCGGGCAGGTCCAGCCCGGCCGGAGCGGGCACCGTCGCCGACGACGCCCACTCGCCGACGCCCTCGGCCCCTCGGCGCAGCAGCGAGACCGCGCCGCGGGAGTTGTGCCGCTGGGCGTGGGTGAGCCCGACGGCGAGCTGGGCGAGCGCCCGCCACAGTTCGCGGGTGTCGTCGCCGGAGGCCTTCCACGCGCCTTCGAGGACCTCGTGCGCCTGGAACGGCAGACCCTCGTCGAGCAGGCGCTGGGCCTCGGCGACGGACTCCTCCGGGGTCAGGACCAGGTCCTCGGGGACCCGCTCGACGCCCTCGGCGCCGTGCGGGAGCGGACGCCCGGCGGCGTCGCGGGGACGGGCGTTGCGGGCGCGACCGCGTTCGTCGCGGTCCCGGCGCTGTGCTGAGGACATCGGTCCGAGCCTGCCACCGCCGACGCACCGGTGCAGCCCACGTGACGCATCCCCCGTCCCGTCGACGGGTGATCACCACCGGGTTAGGTTGCTCCTCCGACGACGTTCGAGGAGGAACACGTGAGCGGACTGTTCGACGTGGCGGGCAAGGTCGCCCTGGTCACCGGCGGTACCGGCGGGATCGGCTTCATGATCGCCCAGGGGCTGAAGGAGGCCGGGGCGACGGTCTACGTGGCCAGCCGCAAGGCCGACGCCTGCTCCGCCGCGGAGTCCGAGATCGGCGTCGTCGGCATCCCGGCGGACCTGTCGAGGGAGGACGAGTGTCTGCGCCTGGCGGGCGAGATCTCCTCGCGAGAGGACCGCCTGGACATCCTGGTCAACAACGCCGGCGCCACCTGGGGCGCGCCGCTGGAGGAGTTCCCGGCCGCGGCCTGGGACAAGGTGCTCGACCTCAACGTCAAGTCCCCGTTCTTCCTGACACGGGCGTTCCTGCCGCTGCTCGAGGCCGGCGCCACCGACGACGACCCGTCGCGGGTGATCAACATCGGGAGCATCGACGGCATCCGGGTCCCGGAGCTGCCGAACTACTCCTACTCGGCGTCCAAGGCCGCGGTGCACCACCTCACCCACGTGCTCGCCCGCGACCTGGGCCCGCGCAGGATCACGGTGAACGCGATCGCGCCGGGCCCGTTCCCGTCGAAGATGATGCGGGCGACGCTGGAGGCCGCGGGCGACGAGATCGCCGCGACCTCCCCGCTGGGCCGGATCGGGCGGCCGTCGGACGTGGCCGGCGCGACGATCTTCCTGTCCAGCCTGGCCGGTGCCTACGTCACCGGCGCGGTGATCCCCGTCGACGGCGGCATCTCCACGACGAAGTAGGCCCTCAGCCCATCGTGACGGCGAGCTCCACACCGATCAGGCCCTCGTCGCCCAGGATCCCGACCTGCCGGACGGCGGCGAGGTCACCGCTCTCGGGGCCGTCCTCCTCGGCCCGCCGGGCCAGCTCGCTCAGCAGGGCGATGAAGGCCGGGTGCGGCACACCCTCGGGGAGGGTCTCGCCGTCGGTGTAGAGGTGGCGCGACACCAGCTCGCGTCGCTCCGGCAGCGTGCCGGCGCGGACCTCCATGTCGGGGAGGGTGAGCCCGTCGCCCACCGGTTCGGCGGTCGGCCAGCACAGGGTGAGCTCTGCCAGCTCGGGTCTGCTGGGCACCGCGTCGATACCGGTCCAGAACGGTCCGGTCGGCGGGTGACCGTGCTCGGTCAGGGCCCGGTGCAGGTCGCCGAACGCGGTGTTCGTGGAGTCGTCGCCGACCTCTTGCGACCCGTCCGTCGCGATGTGCACGACGACGGCGGCGAAATGCTGCAGCGGCGCCTCCCGCTCCTCGACCGGGCCGGGGTTCTCCAGCGCCGCGGCCAAGTACTCCGCAGCGTCGAGCGCGGCGTCCTGCGCGGCACGCGCCGCCGTCACCTCGGTACGGAAGTCGGTGAGGATCTCGCGTGTGGTGGCCGGATCGGTGAGGGCACGGCGCACCGACTCCACCGGTACGTCGGCATCCCGCAGGGCCTTGATCACCACCGCGTCCCGGATCTGGGCGTCCCCGTAGGCACGGTGGCGTGTCTGCGGGTCCACCCGGGCCGGGACCAGCAGGCCCCGTTCGTCGTAGTGCCGCAGCGCCTTCACCGTCAGGTCCGTCGACTGGGCGAATTGTCCGATGCTCAGCATGGGGCCAGTGTCGGGCCTCCCCGTGGGGGAGGTGCAAGCGATCAGTTCTCGAGCGGTCCCAGCTCGGCGGAGAACTGGTCCAGGAAGGCCGGCCAGTCCTCGACCGGTCCCGCCGGGCGGACGACGAACTTCGTCAACCCGCCGTCGACGAACTGCCGGATGAGCTCCCGCGCGCCGTCCCAGCCGCGGGCGATCAGCTTCTCCGGGTCGACCTCGGGCCGCTGCTCCGCCGAGCGTCGCAGCATCGCGGTCACCCGGTCCTCCCTGGTCCCGGGCAGGACGATGCTGACGTTCGTGCCGTAGTGGTCCTCCTCGACCTCCCGGCCGGCCTCGCGCGCTGCGTTCTCGATCGTGACCCGGGCGCGGGCCGCCTCGTCGGGGGTCAGGAAGCTGCCCAGCCAGCCGTCGGCGAGGCGGCCCACACGGCGCAGCCCGACCTCGGCCCGGCCGCCCAGCCACAGGTCCAGCGGACGGGACGGGCGCGGGTTCACGCTCGCGCCGTCGAGGGTGAAGTGTGTGCCGTGGTGGGTGACCTCGGGCTCGGACAGCAGCCGGCGCAGGACGACCAGTGCCTCCTCGAACACCTCGGCCCGCACGCCGTCGACCGGGTAGAGCTGGCGCTCGGCGGGGGTGGCCGCACGGACACCGAACGCGGGCAGGATCCGCTTCGGTGCGAGCACGGCCAGAGTCGCGAGCTGCGAGGCGAGCAGCGCCGGGTTGCGCCCGGGCAGGACGATCACCCCGGTGCCGACCTTCAGCGAGCGGGTGCGCGCGGCGGCCCACGCCATGCCGGTGATCGCGTCCACGCCGCCGGCCGAGACCAGGTCGGGCAACCAGAGCGAGTCGATGCCGCGCGACTCCAGCGCGTCGACGAACTCGTCGAACTCGGTGCCGGGGCTCTCGGGGTGCAGGCCCACCGAGCCGATACCGATGCGGACCTTCATCAGGGGCGTGGAGACGGTCACCGACTCGACGCTAACCGCGCCCGTCGGCCCCGGGCAACGTGATCCCGCTCAGGTGCCCGTGCGGGGGGTGGTGGAGCGGGCCCGTGGCGTCCCCGCCGGGACCGGCCCGGTCGGCCGGTGTGGGACCGGCGGCGGTGTCGGGCGGCGCGGACCCCGGGGTGGCAGGGGAGGCCGGGACGTCGCCGCCGAGCTCGGCCTTCAGGATCCGTACCGGGGAAATCCGCTCATCTCCGGTGTCGCAATTCACAGGGGATTCTCAAGAACTGTCCGAATCGTCGTCCACGTCGTTTTCCTCCGCCGGGGTCGCACTCGCCGGGTCCACCGCGACGCGCCGGGTCTCGACGCACGCGAGCCGGGACCGTGCTGGTAGACCTGGTGATGTGCGTAGGGAACGGGGACGGCAGCTGGCTGCGTTGGTCGTGGTCGGCGGGGTGCTGCTGGCCGGGATCCTGTTCCCGGTCGTGGGTGGTGGCGGAATTCTCGCGAAGCAGGTCGCGGAATCGGCGACGGAGACGTCCGGGTCCATTCGCAGCGGAATTCTCCCGTCCGCGACGGTGATGACCGATTCCTCCGGTGCGCCCGTCGCGTACTTCTACGACCAGTACCGGATCTCGGTGCCGAGCGAGAGGATCTCGGTCGCGATGAAGGCCGCGATCGTCGCCATCGAGGACCGCCGGTTCTTCTCCCACGGCGGGGTCGACCCCGTCGGCGTCGCGCGGGCGCTGGTGAACAACTCCGAGGGCGCGTCGCAGCAGGGTGCCTCGACCCTGACCGAGCAGTACGTCAAGAACTACGACCTCTACGTGACGGCACGCACCGAGGCCGAGAAGCAGGCGGCGGTCGCGCCGAACTACGCCCGCAAGATCAAGGAGGCCGAGCTGGCGGTCAGCCTGGATCACCAGCTGACCAAGGACCAGATCCTCACCGGCTACCTGAACCTCGTGTACTTCGGGCACGGCGCCTACGGCGTGCAGGCCGCGGCGCAGGCCTACTTCGGGGTCGACGCGAGCGCGCTGACGGTCCCGCAGGCGGCGCTGCTGGCCGGGATGGTGCAGAGCCCCGGCCCCTACGACCCGGCGCGGCACCCGGACGCGGCGAAGGGCCGCCGCGACATCGTGATCGAGCAGATGCGTCAGGCCGGGTCGATCGACCCGGCCCAGGCCGCGCGGTCGACGGCGTCGCCGCTGGCGGTGAAGCCCGACCCGTCGGTGCCCGGCGAGGGCTGCACGGGTGCGGGGGACGCCGGCTACTTCTGCGACTACGTCGTGCGCTACCTCACCGAGGCCGGGATGAGCCAGCAGCAGCTCATCGACGGCGGCTACACGATCCGGACGACGCTCGACCGCAGGCAGCTCGGCTCGCTCAAGGCCGCGATCGACGGCCAGGTCCCCGCCGACCAGCCGCACGTCGCCGACGTCATGTCGATCGTGGCGCCGGGGGCGACGTCGCACCCGGTGACCGCGATGGCCGCGAACCGGACGTTCGGCAACGCCGAGGGCCAGTCCGCCTACGGGCTCCCCTACGAGCCGGAGAACCTCGGCGCGGGCTCGGTCTACAAGATCTTCACCGCGGCGACGGCGCTGGAGCAGCACGACATCGGCATCGACTCGATCATCCCGGTCCCGCCGGACGGCTACGCCTCGCCGATCTACCGCAACGGCGACGGCTCCTCGGTCCCGGTCGGCAACGCCGGGAAGTACCCGCCGCAGCTCTCCCTCACCGACGCCCTGGCCGAGTCGCCGAACACCGCGTTCGTGAAGCTGGAGGAGACGACCGGGATCCCGCCGGTCGTCGACATGGCGGTGCGCCTGGGCCTGACCTCGCTGGCCGAGTCCTCCTCCGACGGGGGCGACGACTCCCCGTCGATCGCGACGACGATGAAGGACCAGCGCCTGGGCTCGTTCACCCTCGGTGTCACTCCGACCAGCGCACTGGAGCTGGCGAACGTCCAGGCGACCCTGGCCTCGCACGGCACCTGGTGCCCGCCGGCGCCGCTGCAGTCGGTGACCGGCCAGGACGGGCGGCCGGTCCCGATCACTCAGGCCGCCTGCACGCAGGCGGTCGCGCCGGGCATCGCCGACACCCTGCTGACCGGCATGAGCAAGGACGACCAGCCCGGCGGCACGTCGGCCGCGGCGGCGCGGACCATGGACTGGACCCGCCCCGTCGCGGCGAAGACCGGGACGACGCAGGAGTACAAGTCGGCGACGTTCGTCGGGACGACGCCGACCCTGGCCGGCGCGGCGATCGTGTTCGACGACTCCAGCTCGCCCAAGCCGATCTGCGAGGGCAGCCCGCCGCACACCTGCGGAGGGGGCAACATCTACGGCGGTATGGCCCCGGCCCGGACCTGGTACCGGGCGATGGGCGACATCCTCGGCGACAGCCCGGTGGTCCCCCTGCCGGCGCCCGACCCGGAGTACCTCACCGGGCGGCAGTGACCCGCCGGTCCTTACGACGGGTTCGTCAGGGAGCCCAGCGGGGGTCGCGGCCGGAGTAGCCGAGGGCGCGCTCGAACGCCGGGGCGTCGTCGGGTACGTCGACCACGGGGCCGAACAGGCCCTGCCGGCCCTCCTCCTGGCCGGGGCCCGACATCGACGACGTGAACTCCAGGACCACCGCCACCGCGGCGTCGTCCGGGCGGAAGTCCTGACCGGTCGCGACGGCCAGGTCCCACCCGTGCAGGACGACCTCGTCCAGGGCGACGACGCCGGCGACCTCCCCGGGCAGGTCGAGGCCACCCGCCTGCGTCATGCCCTCCCAGGCCCCGGGCGCGGTCCAGGCGGCGGCGAGCTCCTCGAGCACGGCCGGGACCGCCTCCCGCCAGCCGGCGACCAGGTTCTCGCAGACGGCTGCGGCGACTGCGATCCACCCGGTGGCACGGTCCTGGTGGCGGCGTCGCGGAACGCCCCGGCCAGGCCGTGCAGGTGGTCGAGCAGGGTCGCGACGGTCATGCCGGGGCACGGGGTGGACGCGGCGAGCCGGTCGTCGGGCACCTGGCGGACCAGCTCGGCGACGGCGCGGGCCGTCGGGGTGAGGTCGATCGTGGGCGTGGTGGTCTCGGGCACGGCTCGCTCCTCGGGTTCGGTGTGCGTCTGCCGGGGTCGACCGCGACGGGAACCCGTTCTCATCGGTGTCCGTGGGATTCGACACCCGGTAGAAGTTGAGGCGGGCGGGTGCGGCACAGTGGACGGCGGTAACGACCGACCCGTCCTGCAGGAGCGGCCCCATGATCGAGCCCACCGTCCTGGCCCGGATCTTCCGCGGCGTCGCCATCGCCGAGGCGTGCTCCTGGACCGGACTGCTGATCGGCATGGTCTTCAAGTACCTGGTCGTGTTCGACGACATCGGCGTGAAGGTCTTCGGGCCGATCCACGGCGCGCTGTTCGTGGCCTACGTGATCGTCACGCTCCTCACCGCGCGGACGTTCCGGTGGGACCTGCGCACGACGGTCGTCGGCCTGCTGGCCAGCATCCCGCCGCTGGTCACGATCTGGTTCGAACGCCGGGTCGCCCGCCGTGGGCAGCTGGACCCGGTCGCCGCGGCCTGAGCCGCACTCGCCGGGCTCACTCGTCCGGCTCTCCCGCCGGGCTCACTCGTCGGCGGCGAGCTGGCGGTAGGCGGGGCGGAGCAGGTCGGTGACCGTGGACCCCCGCACGCGGGCCGGGATCTCGGGGACCTGGTCCAGGACCGCATCCGGCGAGGTCACCGGCGGTCGCGGAGGCGTGGCGCCGGACGGCGCGGCGTCGTAGAAGCGGTTGAGGACTTCCGACAACGGAGGCACCGACGCGGGCGGCGCGGCGGGCTCGTCGCTCTCGGCCGCCACACCGCCGCGGCGTTCGCGCAGGTTCGACAGCAGCGTCTCCCGGTCGCGTCCACGCAGTGCGAAGAGCTCGAACGGGTCGGCGTCGAAGCGCTCGGCGAGCAGGTAGAACACCGCGGCCAGGTGCTTGCACGGCACCGTCGCGTCCGGGCAGTTGCAGTCCATCGACAGCTCGCCGGAGGCGTCCGGGAACAGCGAGAGGCCCAGGCCGTCGAGCATCTCGACGATCTCGGTCGGCATCCCGCCGGCCAGCAGCGTCGCGGCGTAGAACGCGTCGTCGGCCAGGGCCTGCTCGGCGCGGCCCCACTGCTCCTTGTCCCAGACGCGCAGGCCGATCCGGGCCTTGTACGGCGCCGGACGGGTGCCCTGCACGAGCGCGACGGCGGAGCCCGCGTCGACGTCGAGCGAGACGATCTGGCCGGACCGGGCGTAGGAGCGCCCGCGGGTGAGCCGGCCCCCGACCCCGAGCTCCTCCAGCACCGCGATGAACCGCGCCGACCACCAGGTCCGGGCGACGGCGCCGCGGGTGGAGTTGATCTGGATCCCGCCGGGTACGCGCAACGGCTTGCGGGCGACGTACTCCTCGTCGGCCCAGAACGGGCGGTCGCTCACGGCTCACCCCCGTCGTCGCCGACGGCCTCGTTGCCCAGGGCGAACACCTCGCGCAGCTCGCCGGTGGACAGCCCGGTCAGCCAGTCCTCGCCGTCGGAGACGACCATCTCCGAGAGCGACTTCTTCGACTCGATCAGCGCGTCGATCCGCTTCTCGACGGTGCCCGGGCAGCAGAACTTGCGCACCTGCACGGTGCGCTTCTGACCGATCCGGAACGCCCGGTCGGTGGCCTGGTTCTCCACCGCCGGGTTCCACCAGCGGTCCAGGTGCACGACGTGGTTGGCCGCGGTCAGGGTGAGTCCGGTGCCGCCGGCCTTGAGCGAGAGCAGGAAGATCGACGGCCCGCCGGGGGCCTGGAACCGGGTGACCATCTCGTCGCGCCGCTTCTTCGACGTGCCGCCGTGCAGGTAGGCGACCTCGGTGTCGAACCGCGCCGACAGGTGCGGGCGCAGCATCGCGGCGAACTCGGTGAACTGGGTGAACAGCAGCACCTTGTCGCCCTCGGCCAGGATCTCGGTCAGGATCTCCTCCAGCCGGGCGACCTTGCCCGAGCGCCTGCCGATGGGCGAGCCGTCGTGCAGCAGCTGGGCGGGGTGGTTGCAGACCTGCTTGAGCTTGGCCATCGCCGACAGCACGTTGCCGCGCCGCTCGATGCCCTGGGAGTCCTCGATCTTCTCCATCATGTCGTCGACGACCGTGCGGTAGAGGGAGGCCTGCTCGCGGGTGAGCCGGTAGTCCTGGATGATCTCGATCTTCTCCGGCAGGTCGTCGATCACCTCGGGATCGGTCTTGACCCGTCGCAGCAGGTAGGGGCGGGTGATCCGGCGCAGCTTCCGGGCCGCGTCCGGGTCGGCGTGGCGCTCGATCGGGATCGCGAAGCGCTGCTTGAACCGCTCCGGCGCGCCGAGCAGGCCGGGGTTGAGGAAGTCGAGCACCGACCACAGCTCGGCCAGCCGGTTCTCCATTGGCGTGCCGGTCAGCGCGATCCGGTGCGCGGCGTCGAACCGCCGGACCACGCGCGACGCCGTCGCGTTCGCGTTCTTGATCGCCTGCGCCTCGTCGAGGACGAGCCGGTGCCAGCGCCACCGCTGCAGCTCCTCGGCGTCGCGGGTGGCGGTGCCGTAGGTGGTGACCACGACGTCGGCGTCGGCCAGCAGCGCGTCCAGCTCGTCGCCGTGCCGGCGTCCGGCTCCGTGGTGTGAGTGCACCCGCAGGGCCGGGGCGAACCGGGCGGCCTCCCGCTGCCACGTCCCGACCAGCGACATCGGGCACAGGATCAGGGTCGGTGCGGTCGTCGCGTCGCCCTGGCGGTCGTGCGTCTCCAGCGCCAGGAGCTGGACGGTCTTGCCCAGGCCCATGTCGTCGGCCAGGCACGCGCCGAGCCCGAGAGAGGACAGGAACGCCAGCCAGGACAGGCCGCGTTCCTGGTAGGGCCGCAGCGTGGCGAGGAAGCCGGGCGGGGCCGGTGTCGGGTCGAGCTCGCGGTCGGCGGTGCCCTCGATGAGGTCGGCGAGCCACCCCTCCGCCCGGATCCCGGTGACCGGCAGGGGGGTGTCGACGTCGCCGCGGCTCACGGCCAGGACGTCGGCGGCGGTCGGCGCGTGCGTGCGGCGCCGGCGCAGGAAGTCCAGGCCCTGGGCCAGGGCGGTCGCGTCGACGCTGACCCACTGCCCGCGCACGCGCACCAGCGGCGCCTTCGCCGCGACCAGGGCCGCGATCTCCTCCTCACCCAGCTCCTCGTCGCCGACCGCGATCGACCAGCGGAACCCGGACAGCTCCTCCCGGCCGAGCCCACCGCGCACGATCACCCCGGGTGCCGGGGTGGACGACGCCGACAGACGCAGCCCGAGCGGGCGCGACCCGTTCCACCCGGCAGGAAGCTGGACCCCGAAACCGGCCGTGACCAGCGTCGAGGCGTCCCGGGTGAGGAAGCGGTGGGCCCCGTCGACGTCGAGGTCGAGGGTCGCCGGCCGGGCCCGGCGCAGGGCCGGGACGAGGTCCGGGAGCAGCTGGGCGGCCCGCCCGAGCTCGGCCAGCAGCAGGTCCTGCGCGCCGGTGATCAGCTTGTCGGCGTCGCCGGCCCACACGTCGTCGGCGTCGAGCTGCAGGCTCGGGTCCTCGGTGGACTGCAGCGCGAACTGCAGCTCCCAGCGGGTGCCGTCGCCGGTCTGGTCCTCCGGGTCGTCGCCGGGGTCGGCCGGGTCGTGCAGCGTCCGGACCTCGGCGAGGCGGAACACCCCGCGACCCGGCCCGGCCGGTCCGCTGCCGATCTCGTCCCAGCCCTCGAGCGCCCGGGCGAGCTCGGCGACCTCGTTCTCCGGCGCGTCGACGGACGGGTCCTCGCCGGTCAGGGCGCCGAGCCACGCCTCGACGGCCACCGATCGGGCCGGTGTCCGCCCGCGGCGCGGAGGGACCAGTGCCAACGGTTCCTCGGCCCGGCCCAGCCGCTCCCGGACCGCCGCGTCGGTGAGCACGGACAACGCGTCGTCGAGCAGCTCGCCGGGATCGCGGCCGGCGACGTCGCCCGCGCGACGCTGCTCGGCCCTCGCCACCGGTGGCGTCGCGTCGACCAGCGCCTGACGCGACACGGCGTCCAGTCCCTGCACCACGGGCCGCCACCGCGCCCGCGGACGATCGTCGTCGAGCGTCGGCAGCACCCGGCCACGTCCGGCCAGGTCCGCGGCGAAGTGGGCCAGCGCGACGACGTGGTCGACCGAGTCGCCGTAGCGCACGTCCGGCGACGGGTCCTCCAGCTCGGCCACGTCGACCACGACGCCCGGGACGCTCCACGGGGACAGCGTCAGGGTGGAGCGCTTGCGCGCCGGTCCGTCCGGCCGGACCAGGCCGGGGGAGTCCACCGGGCCGTTCGCGTGCGAGGGCAGGAGCAGGGTGGTGGTCGTCGCCCGCCCGGGATGGATCCCGGACAGCTCCGTCGACGGCACCGCGAACGGGTGCGGCCGGGCGCTGCGCAACGAGCGTCGCGACGTCCGCGCCGGGCGCTCGCCGTCCTCGGCCCACAGCAGCACACCCCGACCGGGGGACCACAGGGCATGGACGACGAGCACTCGACCAGGCTAGGCGCGACCCCCGACAGTTCTCCGCGCCGCACCCCGCTGTCCGCCGCCGCGGCCGTCGGGCCGGGTGCGGCAGCGGCGGCAGGTGGTCAGGAGCGCGCCAGCAGCTCGTCGAGCTGCTCGAAGCCCTCGTTGACCCCGATCTCCATGCCGCTGGCCAGGGCCGAGTCGCGGCCCTCGAACGTCTCGAACGTCGAGCTCCCGACGATCCGCGTGCGTCCGTCGCCGAGGTCGGTGAAGGTCATCGTCTCCAGGGCGACACCGTCCGGGAAGCCCTCGAACGTGAACGTCTGCACGATCCGCTCGTGGGGCCGCACCTCGTGGAACGAGCCGTAGAAGCGGTACTCGCCGTCGTCGTCGCGGTGGACGTAGCGGTAGGTCCCGCCGGTCTGGGCGTCCCACCGGTCGATCGTCATGGTGAGTCCGCGCGGGCCGAGCCACTGCTTCACCAGCTCCGGTTCGACGTGGGCCCGGAAGACCTTCTCCGGTGACGCGTCGAACTCGCGCACGATCCGGATCGCCGGTACGTCGGCGACGGCCTCGATGGTGGTCTCGTGGGTGGTGGTGCTCATGATGCGCCTCGTTCCTGGTCGGGTGACCGGGTGCCGTCCGTGCTGTCGTCCATCGCGGCGAGCAGGGCGTCGAGACGCCGGTAGCGCTCCTCGGCCTGCCGCCGGTACCGCTCGATCCATGCCGTCATCAGGTCGAACACCTTCGCCTCGAGGTGCACCGGCCGGCGCTGTGCCTGCCGGGAACGGCTGACGAGCCCCGCGTCCTCCAGCACCTTGAGGTGTTTGGAGACGGCCTGCAGGGACACGTCGTAGGGCTCGGCGAGCTCGTTCACCGTCGCGTCGTCGGCGGCCAGACGGGCCACCATGTCGCGCCGGATCGGATCGGCCAGGGCCGAGAACACCCGGTTCAGCCGGTCCTCCATCGCTCTCCTCCTTGCTCAACCTTGCGGTTGAATAGACCGTAGCGCGCCTCGCAGCCGTACTCAACCCACAAGTTGAATAAACTCGAGCGCAGTACGGCTCGCATCCGGCGAGGGGCGCGTAGTGGCTGCCGGTCCACCGATCTACCGCGATGGCGCGTCGCTCACCCCCGGCCGGCCCCCGGCCCCGCGGTCGCGGGCCGGGCGCGAGTGACGCGGTGTGGTTCCCGATCGCCCATGGCGAGTCGATGGTGCGTCGTTCGGCGACGTGGGCAGGGCCCGGGGCCGGCCACGCCCGACCGGGATGGACCCGCGGCGCGCGTCGGGGCCGGTTCGCGATGGTGACGCCGGCCGCGGTGGAGCGTTCCGGACCGGCCCGAGTCGCCGCCGCACGTGCCGGCTTCCGGAGACGGTTCCGCGCATGGCGAGAGATGAACCGGGACCGGGACGCGTACGGGGCTGGCCGGTCGCGTTCCGCGG
This sequence comes from Pseudonocardia sediminis, assembly GCF_004217185.1. Lineage (NCBI taxonomy): Bacteria > Bacillati > Actinomycetota > Actinomycetes > Pseudonocardiales > Pseudonocardiaceae > Pseudonocardia > Pseudonocardia sediminis. Next base: position 3,177,432 of record NZ_SHKL01000001.1, read on the forward strand.
GTCGGAGGCGGTGGCGGCCGGGCTGGTCCGCTGGTCGACGCTGCGCGGGCCGCGGTTCCGGCGGGTGCACCCGGACGTCTACGCGATGGTGTGCGACGAGCCGGACGTGCTCCTGGCCGAGCGGGCGGCGTCGGTGCTGGTGGGGGAGCAGGGCGTGTTGTGCGGCTTCTCCGCGGCGACCGTCCTGGGCGCGGACTGCGCTCCCCGGGGTGCGCCGCAGGAGGTGACCGCGTGCGGGGCGCGGATCCGGTCACGGCCGGGGCTGGTGGTGCGACGGGAGGCACTCCTGCCGGACGAGATCACCGTCGTCCACGGCATGCGGGTGGCCACGGCGATGCGGACCGGCTACGACGTGGTCCGGCGTGCATCCTGTCCGGTCGAGGCCGTGGTGGCGCTCGACGCCGTGGCGAACGCGGGCACGTTCGCGCCCGAGCGGATCCTCGAGGTCGCGGCCCGGCATCCCGGCGCTCGGGGCTCCTCGGCTCTCGACGATGCCGTCCGCCGGGCCGACGCCCGGTCCGGATCGCCGATGGAGACCCGGATGCGGCTGCTGGTGATCGGCGCGGGTCTGCCGGTCCCGGAGCTGCAGTACCCGGTCCAGGACCCGGTCGCCGGCACGGTCGTCTGGCTGGACCTCGCCTACCCGGAACTGCGGATCGGCATCGAGTACGAGGGTCCGGACCACTTCCGTCCGGATCGGGTTCGCCGCGACATCCGCCGCATCACGAACCTGGTCGACCAGGGCTGGCGGATCTACCGGTTCGTCGGCCAGGACGTCCTCGGTACACCGGAGCGCACGGTCGCGATGATCCGGCGCGGGATCGACCAGCGCCGATCGACGAGCGACGCGCCCTGGCGGTGAGACCCGCCCGGCCCGGCAACGGTGCGACTCTCGGCTGGTGGGCTGGGCCGCGAAGCCGGGCCACTCGCGTTCCGGCGAGGGACGCGTCATCGCTGCTGATACGCACGATCGGAGCAATGGTGCGTCACTCGGCGCTCGCGACGCGGCGCGGGGAGGACCACTGACGCGCTGTTGCCGTGGTTCGGGCGGATCGGCGCCGTGGTGCGTCTCTCGCCGGACGAACCGGGCCGGACGATCGGGTCGCGTCGAACCATTCCGGGGGCACGCTGCGAACAACCACCCGGGCGACGCACCATCGTGGGCTCCGGCCTTGTCGAAGGGCGATGGTGCGTCGCTCGACCTCTGCCGATCAGGCGGAGGATCCGCCCAGGCGCCCGTGCGGGATGTAGCTCGCGGGGATCACGCCGAGGCGGCCCTTCTGGTAGTCCTCGAACGCCGTCATGACCTCGGCCTTGGTGTTCATCACGAACGGCCCGGCCCACGCGACGGGCTCGCGGATCGGTAGTCCGCCGAGCAGGACCACGTCCAGCCCGGGCAGGCGCGACTCCTGCGACGTGTCACCCGCGACGGTGATCACGTCGCCGGGCCCGAACACGGCCAGCTGCCCGGTGCGGATCGGGCGCCGGTCCGCGCCGACCGTGCCGGCGCCGGAGAGGACGTAGACCAGGGCGTTGAACTCCCGCGGCCACGGCATCCGCAGCCGGGCTCCGGGGGAGAGCGTCGCGTGCATCATCGCCATCGGGGTGTAGGTCGAGCCCGGGCCCTCGTGGCCGCCGACCGAGCCGGCGATCACGCGGACGAGCGCCCCGCCGTCGGAGGTGGTGAGCAGCGCGGACTCCGCGGCGCGCAGGTCCTGGTACTTGGGCTCGAGCCACTTGTTCGCCTGCGGCAGGTTCACCCACAGCTGCAGCCCGTGGAACAGCCCGCCGCTGGCGACCAGGGCCTCCGGGGGACGCTCGATGTGCAGCAGCCCGGAGCCGGCCGTCATCCACTGGGTGTCGCCGTTGGTGATCGCTCCGCCGCCGCCGTGCGAGTCGGCGTGCTCGAACTCGCCGTCGATGATGTAGGTGACGGTCTCGAAGCCCCGGTGCGGGTGCCAGGACGTGCCCTTCGGCTCCCCCGGGGCGTACTCGACCTCGCCCATCTGGTCCATGTGCAGGAACGGGTCGAGGTCGCGCAGGTCCACCCCGGCGAACGCCCGGCGGACCGGGAACCCCTCGCCCTCGTGCCCGGACGGGGCGGTCGTGACCCGGCGGACGCCGCGGTCGAGGTCGGTGGGGCCGGGCTCGGGGACGCGTGGCAGGACCGTGACGTCGGCGACGGTGACGGCGGGCATGGGGCCTCCGGTTGGTCGAGGTTGTTGCACGCTCAACGAACACGGTAGCCGGAACATTCCGTGGCGACGTGCGCCGGGGGACCGTCCGGGCCAGACTCGCGATCGACGTCGTCGTCGAAAGGGAGTCGAGCATGAGCACGGTGGTCCTGGAGAACCTGTCCTTCCTGGAGGGTCCACGCTGGCACGCGGGCCGGATCTGGGTGAGCGACTTCTACACCAACCAGGTCCTCTCGGCCGCCGAGGACGGCTCGGACCTGCGCGTCGAGGCCGAGGTGCCGGGTCAGCCGTCGGGGCTGGGATGGCTGCCCGACGGGCGGCTGCTGATCGTCTCGATGCGCGACCGGTCGATCCTTCTCCGCGAGACCGACGGCACCCTGACCCGACACGCCGACCTCTCCGGCCACGCCCCCTCCGTGCTCAACGACATGATCGTCGACGACCGGGGCCGCGCGTTCGTCGGCAGCTTCGGCTTCGACCTGATGGCCGGTGACCCGCGCAAGCCGGCCCCGCTGCTGCGGGTCGACACCGACGGCACGGTCACCGAGGTCTCCGAGCCGCTGCACTTCCCGAACGGGCCCGCGATCGTCGACGGCTCGACGCTGGTGGTCGCGGAGACGCTCGGCAACCGGATGTCGGCCTTCGACATCGCCGACGACGGCTCGCTGTCCGACCGCCGCGACTGGGCGAGCTTCGGGCCGCTCCCGTCGGCCAGCGACGCCCTGGAGGCGATCGGCGAGGTCGCGGTGGGCCCGGACGGGATCTCGGTGGCCGACGCCGAGGGCGCGATCTGGGTGGCGGACGCGAAGAACAACCGCGCGGTGCGGGTCCTCCCGGGCGGGGAGATCGCCGACTCGGTCGGCACGGAGGCGAACGGCTGCTACGCCGTCGCCCTCGGTGGTGCGGACGGCCGGACGCTGTTCCTGTGCGTCGCGCCGAACTTCTTCGAGCACGAGCGGCGCGAGACACGGGACGCGAAGCTGCTCAGCGTGCAGGTCACCGTCCCGGCGAAGGAGTCCTGACGTGCCCAAGCTCGACGAGGACGAGTGCCGGCGGCGGGTGGACGGCGAGCGCGTCGCCCGGCTGGCCACGATCCGCAACACCGACGGCACACCCAGGCTGGTGCCCTGCACCTTCGCCGTCGTCGACGGCCTGTTCTGCTCGGCGGTGGACAAGATCAAGCCCAAGAGCGACAAGCGGCTGGCCCGCCTGCGCGACGTCGACGCCGACCCGCGGGCCGCGCTGATCGTCGACCGCTGGGACGAGGACTGGTCGCAGCTGTGGTGGGTGCGCGTCGACGGGACCATGGCCGAGCACTCCTCCGGCGAGTTCCGGGACCGTGCGCTCGACGCGCTCGTCGCGAAGTACGAGCCCTACCATCGGGAACGTCCGGACGGCCCGGTCACGGTCCTCACCCCGACCAGCTGGACCGGCTGGACCGCGTCCTGAGCGGGTCGTGAGCGGATATCGCTGCCCGGGCAGCGACATCCGCTCACGGCAGGCCGGAGAGGAAACCGAGCAGCGCCGAGGCGGTCTCGTCGGGCATCTCCAGGTGCGGGGAGTGTCCGCAGGCCAGCTCGACGAGCGTGACCGGGCCGGAGGAGTGGTCGCGGACGCCCTCGACGTGGGCGGCGGTGCCGTACGGATCGTCGTCGCCCTGGATGCCGAGGGCGGGCGCGGTGATCCCGGAGAGCTCGCCGCGGATGTCCCAGTCGGCGAACCCGGGGGAGAGCCAGACGTCGTTCCAGCTCCAGAACGTCACGTCGGGGTCGCGGTGGTGCTTCGCCATCCGGGTGCGCAGCGCGCCGTCGGTGTAGGCGGTGCGGGCGGCGGTGATCCCGTCGAGCCCGATCGGCTCGGCGAACACGTGCGGTGCCATCACGGCTACGCCGGACACGTCGTGGCGGGCGGCCGCGAGCAGGGCGATCGTGGCGCCGTCGCTGTGCCCGACGAGGATCGGGCGCTCCATGCGCAGGGCCGTGCAGAGCGCAGGGACGACGTCCGACGCCTCCTCGGACATGAACGACGGCTCGCGCTTCGAGGACGGGAGGTCGGAGAACCCGTGCCCGAGGCGGGAGTAGGCCACCGCGCGCCGGCCGGTCGCCTCGGCGATCCGCCGGTGGAACCCCCGCCACAGCCCCACCGAGCCGAGGCCCTCGTGCAGGAACAGCAGTGCGGCCCGTCCGGGGTCGCCGGGGACGTCGTCGTACTCGACGCGGCCCCCGCCCACGTCGAGCATCGGCAGCGGTGTGGGCAGGGTCGGCACGCCCGTGATCGTAGGCCGGGTGCCGTCACCCGAGCAGGGCGACGAGCTTCTTCGGCGCGACCGTCCGGTAGGCGTCGGTGACGATCCCGGTGATCTCGTCCCAGTCGACGGCGGCGTCCCCCTCGCCGTCCAGGACGACGCCGAGCCAGCCGCGGTGCCCGACGTAGGCCGGGCGGAAGAACCGCTCCGGCTCGGCGGCGACCAGATCCTCCTGCACACCGGGCGGGGCGGCGCACCAGAACGCGACGTGCGGGTGCCCGTGGTGGTGCTCGGCGAACATGACGAACGTCCTGCGCACGAACCAGGTCGGCGTCCCGTGGCTGATCTTCTCGGTCACCTCGGGCAGCGACAGACAGATCTCCCGCAGTCTCGGGAGCGGGTCCTCCGTTGTGTTTGTCGAGGTCATGACGCCGGACGGTAGGTGCCGAAACTCCAGCGGTTGTCCTCCGCGTCGGCGACGGCGAACTCCCGCGAGCCGTAGTCCTGGTCGGTCAGCCCCATGACCACGTTCGCGCCGGCCGCGACGGCCTTGTCGTGCAGGGCGTCCGGGTCGCCGACGGTCAGGTAGATCACGGCCTTGCCGGTGTCGAACGGACCGGGCGGGTCGGTCCGGCTGCCGAGCATGACGATGCCGGTGTCGTCGCCGTCGTCCCAGGCGAGCTCGGCGTGGGCGACGGAGCCGTCGTCGCCGGTGTAGACGTGCAGCTCCTGGAACCCGAGGGTCCCGGTGAGGAACGCGATCGCGGCGCGGGGGTCGGCGTAGCGCAGTGTCGGGTGAATGCTCATGGGAGAAACCTAGGACCCGGGGGAAGCCCCGGGATTGGACGAATGGGAACTCCCGGGTGTGGTGCCGCCCCACTCGGCGCGGAACGCCGTCGGCGTCACCCCCGCGAGCGCGCGGAACTCGCGCACCAGATGCGGCTGGTCGGCGTAACCGCAGGTCGCGGCCACGTCGGCCAGGGAGGTGACCCCGGCCGTGACCAGCCCGGACGCCCGCTGGAAGCGCAGCACCCGGCCCGCGGTCTTCGGGGGCAGGCCGATCTGGCCGCGGAAGCGGGTCAGGAGGTGCCGGCGGCTCCATCCGGTCTCGGCGGCCAGCTCGGCGACGCCGGTCGCGCCGGCGGTGCGGGAGAGCCGGTCCCACGCGAACACGACCTCCGGGTCGGGTGCGCGGGTCCCGTCGTCCAGCATCCGGGCCGCGAGCACGTCGCTGAGCAGGGCGAACCGCGCCGGCCAGTCCGGCAGATCGGCCAGTCGCGCGGGCAGCGCGCCCAGCACCGGGTCGTCGAGCTCGTCGAGGGCGGGGACGAGGTTGGTCAGCCCGCTCATCGGCCGCCGCAGCAGCCGGTACGCCCCCAGCGGGGTCAGGTCGGCCTGGAGCCCGTGCTGCTCGCCGGCGAACGTGGTGAGCACCGCGGCGTCGTGCATCCCGGCCAGGAACGCGCCGGTCGTCACCGTGCCACCGGGGCCGTCGAGCCGCATCGTCGGCCCGAACCCGATGATCAGTGCACAGCTCCCGACGGGTGCCTGACGCCGGCGCAGGGGCGTCGCGCTGTACTCGCGGTAACCGAGGTAGCGCCGCACGAGCCCGGACAGCACGGCCGGGGGCCGCCCCGGGACGAACTCCGGCTTCACCGGGGCAGCCCTATCCCGCGACTGCAGGGACGGGATGCCCCGGTGGAGGCGTCATCTCCTCGATTCTGCCGCACCCCCCGCCGCGGCAGAACCACCTACTCCAGGTGCGCCCCGGCGTAGACGGCCATCGCCTCGGCCAGGTACGGCGACAGGCCGGCGGCGTAGGCGTCGATCGTCGCGGTGAACCGCGGGTCGTCGACGTACATCCGGCCCAGACCGATGTAGGCCTCGCGGCCCGGCGTCCAGAACCGGCCGACCCACGCGTGGTGCGCGGCGACCGCGGACTGCACGGCCGGGGCGTCGACCGGCTCACCGGCCGTCATCAGCCGGGCCAGCGTGCGGTGCACGGTGTCCTTCTCGGCGTGCATCGCCGCCACCTGCTCCGGGCCCCAGTCGGCCGTCCTCTCCCGCGTCGCGGCGTACTGCTCGGGCCAGCGTTCGCGCGCCTCGGCGGCGTACGGGTCGTTGCGGAACGCGGCGAACATCTCGTCGGCACTCATCCGATCTCCCCCTTCTCTCTCCTCGATGGACTTCGCGACGGTGTCGGCGAGCCGCAGCAGGCGGTCGGCGTCGGCGAGCAGACGGTCGTGGTGGCGGCGCAGTGCCTCCACCTCGTCGTCGGACCCGTCGAGCACCGCCGCGATGTCGGCGAGGCCCAGCCCCAGCTGACGCAGCAGCAGCACGTGCTGCAGGCGTCGGAGCTGGGGCCGCTCGTAGCGACGCTGCCCACCCGGGGCAGCGCCGGCCGGGACGAGCAGGCCGACGTGGTCGTAGTGGCGCAACGTGCGGGAGCTGACCCCGGTCAGCCGCACCAGCTCGGCGGTCGACCAGCTCTCCTTCTCCGTCACGAGGAGAACGCTAGAGCTTGACGCTGCGTCAACCGCAACCCTCGTGCGCGGATATCGCTGCTCCAGCAGCGATATCCGCTCACGGGTGAAGAATGGCGGCATGGATCTCGCCGGCACGGTTCGGGAGCTCGTGGGCGACGGCCGTCGGCGGGTGCTGCTCGGCGTCACCGGGGCGCCGGGGGCGGGCAAGACGACGCTGGTGGAGGGGCTGCGGGACGCGTTGCGGGCGTCGCCGCCGCCGGGATGCGAGCCCGGTACCTGGGTCGCGCACGTCCCGATGGACGGGTTCCACCTGGCCGACGCCGGGCTGGAACGGCTCGGGCTGCGCGACCGCAAGGGCGCCGCCGAGACGTTCGACGCCCACGGCTACCTCGCGCTGCTGCGCCGCCTGCGGGCCGACACCGGGGAGACGGTCTGGGCCCCGGCGTTCGAGCGGGACCTCGAGCAACCCCTGGCCGGGGCGATCGACGTCCCGGCCGCGGCCCGGCTCGTCCTGACCGAGGGCAACTACCTGCTCCTGCCCGACGACCCCTGGCCGGCCGTCGCGGCCGAGCTGGACCGGGTGTGGTTCGTCGACCCGCCCGACGACCTGCGCCTGCGACGCCTGATCGCCCGGCACGAGGAGTTCGGCAAGTCCCCGGCCCACGCCGCGCGGTGGGTGCAGGACGTCGACGAACCCAACGCCGCCCGCGTCCGCGCCACCCGGGACCGTGCCGACCTGGTGATCGACGAGGCCGGGTGATCGAGGGAGTCGGGTGATCGGCGGGGCCGGCTGATCGAGGGAGCCGGGTGATCAGGAGACGAACCCGGCCGCCAGCGTCGCCGCGATCACGACCATGACGACGGCGACGCCCAGGTCGAGCAGCCGCCACGCCGCCGGCCGGGCGAACACCCCGGCCAGCCGGGTCGCGCCGCAGGCCAGGGAGAAGAACCACGTCACGCTCGCGACGACGACGCCCGCGCCGAAGAGCCACCGCCCGTCTCCGGGATGGGCGTTCGCGATCGAGCCCAGCATCAGCACGTCGAGGTAGAGGTGCGGGTTGAGCAGCGTCATCGCCGCGGCCGTCCCGAGCACGACCGTCAGAGGCGTCGACGTCCGCCGGTCCGGCCCGGCGACGAGCGCGTCCGGCCGCCACGCCCGCCGCAGTGCCATCGCGCCGTAGACGAGCAGGTAGACGATCCCCAGCACACGCGCCGCCGTGAGCAGTCCGGGTGCCTGCGCCATGACGGCCCCGACCCCGCCGATCGCCGCCATGACCAGCACCAGGTCGGCCACCGAGCAGAACGACGCCACCGCCAGGACGTGCTCGCGGCGCAGGCCCTGGCGGAGCACGAACGCGTTCTGCGCGCCGATCGCCGCGATCAACGAGATACCGGTGCCGAACCCCACGAGCAGCGGGGAGAGGAGGGGAGTCACGGCGACGACGTTAAGGATCCGTAGAGACGCAGACCAGCTCAACTTTCTTGTCCAAGATTAGTATGGCTTCATGTACGATCGGGAGCGGCTGGCCACCCTCAGCGCCGTGGTGGAGGAGGGCGGCTTCGAGCCCGCCGCGGCGCGCCTGCACGTCACGCCGTCGGCGGTGTCGCAGCGGATCAAGGCGCTCGAACAGCAGGCGGGTCGGGTGCTGGTCCGCCGCACCCGGCCGTGCACCGCGACCGACGCCGGGACGGCGCTGCTGCGCCTCGCCCGCCAGATCGCCGTGCTGGAGGGCGAGGTCGCCCGGACGTTCGGCCCGGCGACGCCGGCGCACCTGCCGATCGCGGTCAACGCCGACTCGGTGACGCACTGGTTCCTCGACGCGCTCGCACCCCTGGTCGCCGAGCACGACGTCCGTCTCGACCTGCACGTCGACGACGAGGGGCACACCGCGGACCTGCTCCGCGACGGGACCGTGGTCGGCGCGGTGACCACCGCGCCCGAACCGGTGCAGGGCTGCGCGGCCGAGCCGCTGGGCGCCATGCGCTACCGCGCGGTGGCCACCCCGGAGGTCGTGGCGCGCTGGTTCGACGGCCGCGACCCGGCGCTCGCGTTCCCGGCGGCCCCGCGGGTGGACTTCGGGCCCAAGGACCGGCTGCAGACCCGGTTCGTCGAGATGGTCACCGACCGTCCCTGCACCGGCCCCGCACACCGGGTCCCGGCCGCGGACGGCTACCACGCGGCGGTCCGGGCGGGCCTGGGCTGGGGGATGTTCACCGACGTCCCGGCCCGCCGGGAGACCGCCGCCGGGCAGCTGGTGCTCCTCGGCGGCGAGAGGTACCTCGACGTCCCGCTGTACTGGCAGCACTGGCGCCTGCGGACCACGGTGCTCGACGAGCTGACCGCCTCCGTCCGCCGGGTCGCGGCGCGCGCCCTGCAGCAGGACTGATCAGGCGCCGCTGCGCCAGGATCGATCAGGCACCGCTGCGCCAGGGCCGGCCCAGGCGGATCTCGCAGGTGATGTCCTCCGACGGGAACCCGGTCAGGTCCGCGATCAGCTCGCGGACGGCGTCGTCGGCGGCCCGCGGGTCGTCGACCGTCGTCGAGGCCTCGATGCCCGGCACGTACAGGGTGAGCCGACGGTCGGCCCGCCAGGCCACCACCTCGAAGTGATGGCTTCCGGTCACCGGCCCACGGTAGCCCGCCGACGCTGTGCCGCGTCAGGTCCGGACGCGGCGATCCGGTGTCACGGGCTGTGAGCCGTCTCCGCTCAGCCGACGGTCGGTTCGGTGGTGCGGCCCGCCCGGTCGGCGGCCTCCTCACCCGGATCCGACGCGCCGGTCGGGGCGGGTGCGGCCGTGGTGGAGGGCGCGACGGGTGCCGCGGGGGCGGCCGGCGCCGGCGGTACGACCGGTTCCGCGGGCTCCTCGTCCTGCTGCCGCTCCGGCGCCGACGTCGTGGCCGGTGCGGTGGCGGTCGCCGTGGCGGCCTCGGTCGGCTCGTCGGCCGCGGGGGCCTTGCCGATCGGCTCGTAGGACGGGAAGTCCTGCGTCTGGTCGGCGGCGCGCACGGCGTCGGACATGAACGCCTGCCAGACCTTGCCGGGCAGCATCGCACCGCTGATCGGCTCGCCGTCGGCGTTGGTGATCGGGTCGTTGCGGTCGGTGCCGATCCACACGGTCGTCACCAGGTCGGGGGTGAAGCCGGCGAACCAGGCGTCGTTGTTCTGGCCGTCGAAGCGGGACTGCACGGTGCCGGTCTTGCCGGCGGCCTCCTGGCCCCCGGGGAGGTCCAGGTCGTCGTGCCCGACGACGCCCAGCATGCCCTCGACGACGTTGCGCGCCACCTGCTCCGGGAAGCGCTGCTCGCCCTCGCCCGGCTGGTACTCGTAGAGGACCCGGCCCTCGGAGTCGACGACCTTGGACACCAGGTGCGGCGCGTGCCAGACCCCGCCCGCGGCGATCGTCGCGTAGGCCGACGCGAGCTGGACCGGGGTGGTCTCCTTGTTGCCCAGGGCCAGGCGGGCGTCCGGGTTGTCCATCGGCGAGGTGATCCCGGCCAGGCGCGCCGCGTCGGCCACCTTCTGCGGCCCGACCTCGGCCGCGAGCTTGGTGAACACCACGTTGTTCGAGATCGTCAGCGCCTGCTTGACGTCGCAGCGGGGGCAGTTGGCGCCCTCGGCGTTGCGCAGGCCGGGCTGCTCGGAGCCGTCGAACTTCTGACCCAGCCCGATCGGCGGGTCCTGCATCAGCGCGGCGAGGACCACGAAGGGCTTGAACGTCGACCCCGGCTGCTTGAGCACCTTGGCGTAGTCCAGCCCGGTGCCGTCTTGACCGCCGTAGTACCCCACGATCCCGCCGGTCCTCGGGTCGATCGCGACCGAGCCGGCCCGCAGCACGTCGGGCTGGCCCTCCATCCTGCTCTGGACGGCCGTGACCAGGTCCTTCTGGCGGGTCGGGTCGATGGTCGTGGTGACCTGCAGACCGCCCTGGGAGAACGCCTGGTCGGAGATGCCGAGGCCCTCGAGCTCGTTCTTCACGGCCGTCAGGATGTGTCCGCGGTCGTCGGTCAGCGAGCTGCTCGTGGAGCTGTTGGCGCGGGGGATGGTCGCCGGGAACTGTGCGGAGCTCCGGTAGTCCTTCGTGATCCAGCTCTGCTGGAGCATCCCGTCCATCACGAACGACCAGCGCTCGCGGGCCTTCTGCGGGTCACTGGCCGGGTCCCAGCGCGACGGGGACTGGATGACGCCGGCGAGCAGCGCGCCCTCGTTCGGCTGCAGCTGGCTCGCCGGCTTGCCGAAGTAGGCCAGGCTCGCGGACTGCACGCCGTAGGCGCCGCGGCCGAAGTAGATCGCGTTGAGGTAGTCGCCCAGGATCTCGTCCTTGGTCTTCTGCTGCGAGACCTTGAGCGAGACGATCAGTTCCTTGTACTTGCGGAAGTAGGACTGCTCGTTGCCGACGAGGGTGTTCTTCACGTACTGCTGTGTGATCGTCGAGCCGCCGCCGTCGCCGCCGCGGATCTGGTTCCAGGCCGCGCGGGCGATGCCGGAGATGTCGAAGCCCGGGTTGGAGTAGAACGACCGGTCCTCGGCCGCGAGGACGGCCTCGCGCACCGGCACCGGGATCTCCGCCAGCGGGACCTTGATGCGGTTGCCCTGCTCGGGCACGAGCCGGGCGAGCTGCCCGCCGTCGGCGTAGGAGACGGTCGCGATCTGGTTGTTGACGGCGTCGTCGGGGGTCGGGACGGAGAACAACAGCCATCCGAGGCCGAACAGCAGCAGCGGCAGCAGGACGACCGACGCGGCCGAACCGATCAGGCCGTACTTCACCTGCTTGCGGCGCCGGGCCTTCAGCTCGTCGGCGGTGAGGGCGGCCTTGGCCTCGGCGTCGAGGATGCCGAGCTTCGTGCGAACGGTCTCCACGGCGGGACCGGCCAGGGCGCGGACCTTGTCCAGCGGGCCGCCGGCCGATGCGGCGCGGTGGCGCCGTCCGCCCGTGACGCGGGTGAGGCTCGCGGGGTCGTCGCCGCCGGTGTCGGCGGACGCGGTGAGCAGGCCGGTCGGGGCCTCGCTCGTCGGCACCGCGGTCGTCGGGGCCCCGTTCTCCGGTGTTCCGTTCGCCCGTGCCCCGTTCGCAGGGACGGCGCTCGTCGGCATGGCGCCGGTCTGCATCGCGCTCGCCCGCTCGGCGCTCGCCCGCGCCGCGTCGGCCCGGGCCGCCTCGCCCCGTGCCGGGACGGCGCGGGTGGCGGCGTCGCCGGCGCGGGTGGGGGTGCCGGGCGCGGACCCGGCCGACGGCTCGGGGTGGGTGAACAGTCCCGTCTCGTCGTCCTGGCCGTCCGTCGGGACGGCGGGGACCACCGGGGCCGCGGTCCCGGTCGGTGGTCCGGCGTGGCGGGCCGACCCGTTGCGGGACGTCGCCGCGGTGCGGTCGGCCTCCGGGGCCGGGACGCCGTGACGCCCGGACGTACGGCCCTCGGCGCCGTGGCGGGAGCCGCGGCGTGCCGGCATCCCGTCCGTCGCGGCGGCCGGGTCGGCTCCGGCCGGTGTGGCCCGGGGGGGAGCCACGGACGGCGTGGCCCGTGGGGGCGCCGACGGCGGAGGTGTGGGCTGACTGGCTGCGGCCGGCGGGGGCGTGGCCCGTGTGGGCGCGGCCGGTGTCGCCGCGGTCGGTGTCGCAGCGGCCTGGGGGCCGGTGTCGGTGCGGGCCCGGCGGGACCGGACCGGGACCGTGCCCGTGGCCGACTCCGGGGTGACCGGCGCGGCGGCCGGATCGCGCCGGGAGCCGTTCGCCGGCGGCACGGCGTCGCGCGGAACTCCGTTCGCCGCGGTCCCGTTAGCCGCGGTCCCGTTAGCCGGAGCCCCGTTCGTGCGAGCACCGTTGCGCGGAGCCCCGTTCGCCGGAGCCGTGGTCGGAGGTGCGCCGTTCGGACGCGCCCCGTTCGGACGCGCCCCGTTCGTCGGGGGTCCGTCCGGTATCCGGTTCGGGCCGGACGGGCGGTCTCCGCGAGGAGTGCCGCCGGCGCGGGGGCGTCCCCGGGTGACCGGTCCGGCGCCGTCGGTGCCGTTCGGGGCGGGTGGACCGGCGGGAGCGCCGGGCTCCCGGGGCACCGTTCCGCCACGGACCCGCATGCCGACGCGCGCGGTGCCGGTCGCACCCGCGCGGCCGGGGCCCGTGTCCGCGCCGGAGCGCGGCGAGGCAGGCGTGGGGGTCGCGGCGGGCCGGTCGGCGGGGCCGTCCGGCACGGCGTGCCCCCCACTGCGGCCTCCACCGCGTCCACGGTCGGGATCGGAGGCTCCGTCACGTCCGCCGGCGTCGGGACGCCGGCGGGAGGGCGTGGCCCCGGTCCCCGGGCGATCCGCCTCGTCGCGTCGGAGATCGGGCCGCTCGTCGCGGCGCTCCGTGTCTCCTCGTGTGACCTGTGCCTGCTGGACCCGTCCCTGCTGGCCGGCCCGTCCCTGGGCGGTGCGGCCCTCGGCGGCCCGGCCCTCGGGAGCACGCCGCTCGGGGGTGCGACCGTCGGTGGCCCGCCCGTCGGGGCCGCCGCTGCGGCGCCGCCGACCTCCGCGCTCGTCCGTCGAACCGGACGACCGCGGCGGGGGCGGGGTGGTGGGTCCGGGCACCCGCCTCCTCCTTTCGCGGCTCGCGTCGGCGCCGGCGGGCCTTCTCGCCCCGGCGCGTGTCGGTCGGTCTCGTGGGGATAACGAGGCCGTGGGGGGTCCCGGTATGCCTCTCGATCAACGTCACTCGAATGTCGGCATACGCGGAAAACATTGCGCCGGTTCGTGACCCTGGGTCGGGGGAACGCCTCGGCGGAACCATCGTGCCTGCGCGGCAGGCCGCCGCGGCGCCCGGGGAGCGTTCGGTCGGGCAACGGGCGGCGGTGTGCGACGACGCGCCGACACACCGGCGCCCGGCGGTCGGACGCAGGCTGCTGGTCGGTTCAGCCGCTCAGCAGTGCGGCCATCCGCTCGCGCAGCAGGGTGGCGGCCGAGTAGGGCCGGACCATCACGGTGAGTCGGGACAGCCCGCCCTCGCCGTCACGGAGGATGTCCACGCCCTGCACGCCGCGGTCGCCGACCCGGGCCTCGAACTCCAGCACGTGGCCGTCGGGCCCGCCGTACTCGTGGGTGTAACGGAAGTCCTCGAAGGTGGCGAACGCCGCCGTCAGGATCTGGTGCAGCTCTTCGCGCCCGCGGTAGGGACGGTGCACGACGGGGGAGAGGAACTCGACGTCGTCGCGGAAGAGGGCGACGGCCGCGTCCAGGTCACCGGACTCGATCGCGGCCCGGAACGCGGCGGCACCCGTGGTGTCGGTCATGCCCGGCATTACAGCACCCGTGGACACGGGCGAAGCCCGTCGCGTCGATCACCCCTCGGGCCGACGACCCGGAGCGACGAGGACGGGCGTCGGGACGGCGGGCTCAGGCGGCGATCCGGGCGTCCGGGGTCATGCCGACGGTCTCGGCGAGCAGCTCGTAGGACCGCAGCCGGTCCTCGCCCAGGAACGTCGAGGTGGTGACCATCAGCTCGTCGACGCCGGTGACGCGCACCAGCTCGTCCACCCCACGCCGGACAGTCTCCGGCGATCCGATGATCTGGTCGGCCTGGCGGTGCTCGACGAACGCGCGGGCCTGGTCGGTCCACTCGAACGCCGCGACCTCCTCCGGCGACGGCACCGGGCCGGGCTGTCCCAGACGCAGCCGCAGGAACTGCAGCGCGGCCGGCATCGCCAGCTCCCGGGCCGCGGAGTCGGTGTCGGCGACGAACACGCTGGCCGCGATCATGGAGTAGGGCTCGGACAGGTTCGCCGACGGGCGGAAGTTCTCCCGGTAGAGCTTCAGCGCCGGCAGCGTGTTCTCGGCACTGAAGTGGTGCGCGAACGCGAACGGCAGTCCGAGCATTCCGGCCACCTGCGCGCTGTAGCCGCTCGAGCCCAGCAGCCACATGGCGGGCGCGTTGCCGGCGGCGGGGACGGCGAGCACGTCGGCGTCACCGCGGAAATAGGAGGCCAGCTCGACGAGCTGGTCCGGGAAGTCGTCCGGGGCGCCGAGCTGGTGGGCGCTGATCCCGCGCAGGGCGGCGGCGGTCTTCGGGTCGGTGCCCGGCGCACGACCGATGCCCAGGTCGATCCGGTCCGGGTGCAGGGCCTCGAGCGTCCCGAACTGCTCGGCGACGACCAGCGGGCGGTGGTTGGGCAGCATGACCCCGCCCGAGCCGACCCGGATCCGCTCGGTGGCCCCGGCCAGGTGCGCGATCAGTACGGGCGGCGACGAGCTGGCGATCCCGGGCATCGCGTGGTGCTCGGCCACCCAGAAGCGCTGGTAGCCGAGCTCCTCCGCCCGCCGGATCAACCGGGTGCTGTGCTCCAGCGCCGAGGTCGCGGACGTCCCGGCGGCGACCGGGACCAGGTCGAGAATCGAAAGGGGAACCACGACGGGTCCAACGCCGGCCCGCCCACCGTTCTTCCCGCGCCGCGCCACGGGCACGACGGGCCCGGCCCGGTTCACATGATCGATCTGTGTCGGCACATCGGTGCCACCCGTGGCACCGATCGCCCCACACCGATCGATCATCGGCATCGGCGGCCCCGGGGTGCGCCCACGACAGGCTCGCCGGCCGGGACGCGCGCGCAATCCCGTTCAGCGCCCCGACTAGCATCGCCATCAGGCCCGATCGCGCCGCACGCGGCGGAGTCGCCCCCGCCCGGCCCGCCGGTGCGGGAGCCCCGCGCAGAGGCGGCGTCCCGGGTGTCCGATACCAGTCTTCCCGGAGGAATCCCCGTGTCCGCACCGCTCGCCCCGCCCGCGTCCGCCCCGATCCGGGTGCCGGCCGGGACGACGGCCGGTGCCCGGATCCGCGAGGGCGGCCTGCCCACCAGCGGCCCGGACGCGATCATCGTGGTCAAGGACGACGAGGGCACCCTGCGCGACCTGGCCTGGGCCCCCGACGCCGACGCCGAGGTCGTGCCGGTGCGCGCGGACACCGAGGAGGGCCGCAGCGTCATCCGGCACTCGGCCGCGCACGTGCTCGCCCAGGCAGTCCAGCAGCTGTTCCCGAAGGCGAAGCTGGGCATCGGCCCGCCCGTCACCGACGGCTTCTACTACGACTTCGACGTGGACACCCCGTTCACCCCGGAGGACCTCACCAAGATCGAGTCGGCGATGAAGAAGATCGTCAAGGGCGGTCAGCGGTTCTCCCGTCGGCGGTTCGAGTCCCGCGATCAGGCCCGCGCCGAGCTCGCCGACGAGCCGTACAAGCTGGAGCTGATCGACCTCAAGGGCGGCACCGGAGACGACGACGCCGCCACCGACGGCGAGGTCATGGAGGTCGACTCCTCCGGCGAGCTGACCATCTACGACAACGTGCACGCCCACTCCGGCGAGACCGTCTGGTCGGACCTGTGCCGCGGCCCGCACATCCCGACCACGAAGTTCATCCCGGCGTTCAAGGTCCTGCGCAGCGCCGCCGCCTACTGGCGCGGCGACCAGGCCAACGCCCAGCTGCAGCGCATCTACGGCACCGCGTGGGAGTCGCAGGAGGCGCAGGACGCGTACCTGGAGCGGATCGCCGAGGCCGAGCGCCGCGACCACCGCCGTCTGGGCACCGAGCTGGACCTGTTCAGCTTCCCGGACGAGATCGGCTCCGGGCTCGCGGTGTTCCACCCCAAGGGCGGCATCGTGCGCAAGGAGCTGGAGGACCTGTCCCGGCTGCGGCACACCGAGGCCGGCTACGAGTTCGTCTTCTCCCCGCACGCCACCAAGGGCTCGCTGTTCGAGCTGTCCGGGCACCTGGAGTGGTACGCCGAGGGCATGTACCCGCCGATGAAGCTCGACGAGGAGCGGGACGCCGAGGGCAAGCTGAAGAAGGCGGCCGTCGACTACTACCTCAAGCCGATGAACTGCCCGATGCACAACCTGATCTTCCGCTCGCGCGGGCGGTCCTACCGCGAGCTGCCGCTGCGGCTGTTCGAGTTCGGCACCGTCTACCGCTACGAGAAGTCCGGCGTGGTGCACGGCCTGACCCGGGCGCGGGGCTTCACCCAGGACGACGCCCACATCTACTGCACCCGCGAGCAGATGGCCGGGGAGATCCGGAGCCTGCTGCAGTTCGTGCTGGACCTGCTGCGCGACTATGGCCTCGACGACTTCTACCTCGAGCTCTCCACCCGCAACCCGGAGAAGTCGATCGGCTCCGACGAATCGTGGGCCGAGGCGACCGACGCGCTGCGCGAGGCCGCGCAGGGCTTCGGGCTCGACCTCGTCGACGACCCGGGCGGCGCCGCGTTCTACGCGCCGAAGATCTCCGTCCAGGCCCGCGACGCGATCGGCCGCTACTGGCAGATGTCGACCATCCAGGTCGACCTGATGCTCCCGGACCGCTTCGAGCTGGAGTACACCGCCTCCGACGGGTCCCGGCAGCGTCCGGTGATGATCCACCGCGCGCTGTTCGGCTCGATCGAGCGGTTCTTCGGGGTGCTCACCGAGCACTACGCGGGCGCGTTCCCGGCCTGGCTGGCGCCGGTCCAGGTGGTCGGCATCCCGGTCACCGACGAGCAGGAGCCGGCCGTCCGGGAGATCGCGGCGGCGCTCAAGAAGCGCGGCGTGCGGGTCGAGGTCGACTCCGGCGACGACCGGATGCAGAAGAAGATCCGCACCCACACCCTGCAGAAGGTGCCGTTCATGCTGCTCGCGGGCGCCCGCGACGTCGAGGCGGGCGCGGTCAGCTTCCGGTTCCGCGACGGCAGCCAGCGCAACGGGGTGCCGGTGGATCAGGCCGTCGAGACGATCGCGTCCTGGATCGCCTCGCGGAGCAACGTCTCCCCGACCGCGGACGTCCTGCCGGAAGCCTAGGATCGGCGTTCATGGACGACGGTGCCGGCGCGACGGAACCGGAGTGGGTTCCGCAGGACGGGGTCGGCACACCGGACGGCTTCGCCCGGTTGTGGACCCCGCACCGGCTCGCCTACATCAAGGACGCCACCGACTCGCGCTGCCCGTTCTGCCGGATCGCGGCGGGGGACGCCGGCCCGGGATCCGAGAACCCGGACGAGGACAACCTCGTCGTCGCCCGGGGCCGTGAGGTATACGCCCTGCTCAACCTGCACCCGTACAACCCTGGGCACCTGATGGTGCTGCCCTACCGGCACGTCGCGGAGCTGGAGGACCTCACCGACTCGGAGGCCTCCGAGCTGATGGTCTTCACCCGCCAGGCCGTGGTGACGATGAAGAAGGTCGCCGCGCCGCACGCGTTCAACGTCGGGCTCAACCTGGGCACGGTCGCCGGCGGGTCGCTGGCCGAGCACCTGCACCAGCACGTGGTGCCGCGGTGGGGCGGGGACGCGAACTTCATCGCCGTCGTCGGCCAGACCAAGGTGATCCCTCAGTTGCTCGCCGAGACCCGGGCCCAGCTGGCGGCGGCGTGGGAGCCACCCCACGGCGACGGGTCCGTACCCGACTAGTCTGGCCCGCGTCCTCGCGCGCGAGCCCGGGGCCCCGCCGACGTCTTACGAGGAGACGGCTCCCGCCGATGCTCAACCTGTTCGCCCGCGCACACGTCAACCGGGTCACCGACCCCGTGGGCCGGTGGCTGGTCGACCGCGGCATGAGCCCGGACACGGCGACGGTGCTCGGCACCGTCGGGGCGGTCGCCGCGGCGGTCGGGTTCCTGCCCCGGGGCGCGTTCGTCGTCGGGCCGATCGTCATCACGTTCTTCGTGCTGCTGGACCTCGTCGACGGCGCGATGGCCCGCGCCCGCGGGTACGGCACACCGTTCGGCGCGGTGCTGGACTCCACGTGCGACCGGATCGTCGACGGCGCCCTGTTCGCGGCGCTGGCCTGGTGGGCGCTGCAGTCCGGGGACTCCCGGCTGGCCGGCGGCGCCGCGCTGGTGTGCCTGGTCGGCGGGCAGCTGGTCTCCTACGTCAAGGCCCGCGCCGAGAGCGTGGACCTCCGGGCCGAGGGCGGCCTGGTCGAGCGGGCCGAGCGCCTGATCCTGGGCCTGGTCGGCACGTTCCTCGCCGGGGTCGGGGTGCCCTACGCCCTCGAGGTGGCGCTGATCGTCCTGGCCGTCGGCACCGCCGTCACCCTCGCGCAGCGGATCGCGGCCGTGCACCGGAGCGCCCGGGAGCGGACATGAGCCCGGCCGCGGCGCTGTGGCGGGCACGTCTCGCCGAACGTCTCGCGGACGTGGAGTACGCGGCGGCCTGGGCACTGGTGAGTCGCCTGCCGGAACCGTTGGTCACGGCCGCGTTCCGGGCCGGGGCCGACCTCGCGGCCCGTCGCGGCGGAGGAGGGGTCGACCGGTTGCGGTCGAACCTGGCGCGGGTCCGTCCCGGCGCCGGCCCGGCCGAGCTGGACGTCCTGGTCCGGGACGGGATGCGCAGCTACGCCCGGTACTGGCAGGAGGCGTTCCGGCTGCCGTCGATGGACCCGGCGGCCGTGCACGCCGCGATGCACCCGCACGTCCGCGGGATCGGGCCGTCGCTGACGACCCTGGAGTCCGGCCGCGGCGTGATCTACGCGCTGCCGCACGCCGGGAACTGGGACGTCGCCGGCCTCTACATGGTGCGTGAGCTCGCCCGGCTCGGGCTCGAGCCCGCGATCACGACGGTGGTGCAGCGCCTGAGCCCGGAGTCGCTCTACCGCCGGTTCGTCGACTACCGGTCCTCGCTCGGCTTCGAGGTGGTCGCCGCCGACGACGGCCGCGCGGCGCACCGGGCGCTGACCCGTCGGCTCGCGGCCGGGGGAGTGGTCTGCCTGATCGCCGACCGCGACCTGTCCGGCACCGGCGTTCCGGTCGACTTCTGCGGCGCGCCCGCCCGTCTCCCGGCCGGTCCGGCCCGGCTCGCGCTGCTCACAGGCGCGGCGCTGCACCCGGCGTACGCGACGTTCACCCCGGACGCGTGGGGCGCGCGGGTCGGGCCCGAGATCGCCGTTCCGGACCGGGCGTCGGTCCCGGCCGCGGTGCAGGCGTTGGCCGTCGAGTTCGCCTCGATGATCGCGGCGAAGCCGGAGGACTGGCACATGCTGCAGCCGATCTGGACCGCCGACCTGCCCGCCCCGGCGCGCCCCGGCCCCGCCACCGCCGAGCCCGCCGGCCCGCCGCGGGCTCCCGTCGTGGAGCGGGCCCGGTGAGGCCCGGTCGGGCCCGGCCCGCGGCGATCGACCTCTCGACGGGCGGGCGGCTGCGGATCGGGATCGTCTGCCCGTACTCGCTCGACGTCCCGGGCGGGGTGCAGGCCCACGTCCTCGACCTCGCGGTCGCCCTGCAGGAGCTCGGCCACGACGTCGAGGTGCTGGCCCCGGCCGTCGACGCCACCGCCGTCCCGGACTTCGTCACCTCCGCAGGCCGCGCGCTCGGCGTCCCCTACAACGGGTCCGTGGCCCGGGTGACGTTCGGCCCGGTCACCTACGCCCGCGTCCGCCGCTGGCTCGCCGAGCGCGAGCTCGACGTGCTGCACCTGCACGAACCGACGACGTTCAGCGTGTCGTCGCTGGCCCTGTTCGCCGCGCAGGGGCCGATCGTGGCCACGTTCCACACCTCGACCGAGCGTTCCCGCGCCCTGATCGCCTTCGGCGGGATGCTGCGGCCGCTGATGGAGAAGGTGACGGCCCGGATCGCGGTCTCGGCGATGGCCCGCCGCGTGCAGGTCGAGCACCTCGGCGGCGACGCGACCGAGGTGCCCAACGGCGTCGACGTCGCCCGCTACGCCCACGGCCCGGACCTGCCCGGCCGCCGTCCGGGGCCCACGGTCGGCTTCCTCGGCCGGTTCGACGAGCCCCGCAAGGGCTTCCCGGTGCTGCTCGAAGCGGTCCGGACGCTGTCGCGGACCCGGCCCGACCTGCGCATGCTCGTCGTCGGACGCGGCGACGAGACCGCACTGCGCCGTCAGGCCGGACCGGAGCTGGCGAGCAGGATCGACGTGCTCGGCGCCGTCGACGAGACGACGAAGGCCGCGGCCCTGCGCGCGATGGACGTCTACTGCGCGCCCAACCTCGGCGGCGAGAGCTTCGGGATGGTGCTGCTGGAGGCGATGGCGGCCGGGACGCCGGTGGTGGCCAGCGACATGGAAGCCTTCCGCGCCGTCCTCGGTCGCGACGACCCGGCCGGGGTGGTGGTGCCGATCGGTGACTCGGCCGCGCTCGCGACGACCCTGGGTTCGCTGCTCGACGACCCGGCCGCCCGCGCCCGCCTGGTCGCCGCGGGCCGGGCCCGGGCCGCCGGGTTCGACTGGCCGGTCGTCGCCGCGGAGGTGCTGCAGGTCTACCGGGCCGCGATCGCCGCCGATCCCCGTCCGGTCGCCGGCGGCGCGGCGTGAGGTCCGGCCGGGCATGAACGTCCTCCTCCTCGTCGGCCTGGTGCTCGTCGCCGTCCTGGTGGTGGCGGCGCTCACCGTGTGGTGCGTGACACGGGTACGGCGCCTGGACCGCCTGCACCGCCGCGTCGACGCCGCCCGCGCCGGGCTCGGCGGGGCGCTCGCCCGTCGCGTCGAGGTCACCGCGCGGGTCGCCGACGTCCTCGACGCGGAGCGGGCCACGGCACTGCGCACGGCCGCCCGGACCGCCGCCGCGACCGGCGCGCCCGCCCCGGACGGCCGGGACCCCGCCGGTGCCCGGCAGGCCCGCGAGACCGCCGAGAACGCCCTGACCAGGCAACTCGCTGCCGCCGACCCCGCCCGGCTCGGCCGTGCGCTCTCGGCGGAGCTGGCCGACGCCCAGCAGCTGGTCATCCTGGCCCGGCGCGTGCACAACGACGCCGTGCGCGACACCCTCGGCCTGCGCTCGCGCCGTCTGGTCCGCTGGCTGCACCTCGCCGGGACGGCGCCGGTGCCGGTGTACTTCGAGATCGTGGACCCGGAACCGGCCGGGAGTGCCGCAGGTCCCGCTGACGTAGACTCGGATGGTCGTCGTTCAGTGAGGTGAGCAGAGGTGTCCGTGTCGTCCGATCACGCCCGTCCCGAGAACCAGGGCTCCCAGAACCAGGGTCCCGAGCACGGCACCGCGCGGGTCAAGCGCGGGATGGCCGAGATGCTCAAGGGCGGCGTCATCATGGACGTCGTCAACGCCGAGCAGGCGAAGATCGCCGAGGACGCCGGCGCGGTCGCCGTCATGGCGCTCGAGCGCGTCCCGGCCGACATCCGCGCCCAGGGCGGTGTGGCCCGCATGAGCGACCCGGACATGATCACCGGGATCGTCGACGCGGTGTCCATCCCGGTGATGGCCAAGGCCCGGATCGGCCACTTCGTCGAGGCCCAGGTGATCCAGTCCCTCGGCGTCGACTACATCGACGAGTCCGAGGTCCTGACCCCGGCCGACGAGGCGCACCACATCGACAAGTGGGCGTTCACCGTGCCGTTCGTGTGCGGTGCGACGAACCTCGGCGAGGCGCTGCGCCGGATCTCCGAGGGCGCGGCGATGATCCGCTCCAAGGGTGAGGCCGGCACCGGCAACGTCGTCGAGGCGACGCGCCACATGCGCTCGATCCGCTCCGAGATCGGCAAGCTCACCACCATGGACACCGCGGAGCTCTACATCGCGGCCAAGGAGCTGCGGGCGCCGATCGACCTGGTCAGCGAGATCGCCCGCACCGGGCAGCTGCCCGTCGTGCTGTTCACCGCGGGCGGCATCGCCACCCCGGCCGACGCCGCGATGATGATGCAGCTCGGCGCGCAGGGTGTGTTCGTGGGCTCGGGCATCTTCAAGTCCGGCGACCCGGCGCAGCGCGCGTCCGCGATCGTCAAGGCCACGACGTTCCACGACGACCCGGAGATGATCGCCAAGGTCTCCCGCGGTCTCGGCGAGGCCATGGTCGGGATCAACATCCCGGACCTCCCGGAGGACCAGCGCTACGCCGCTCGCGGCTGGTAGTCCGCCCGCCCGCGTGCCGCTACCCGGTACGCAGGCCCCGCTCAGAACACAACGCCCCGTCCGGGTCACCGGGCGGGGCGCTGTCGTGTGACGCGGACTCCCCGCTCCCTCCCGTGCACGGTCCGTCGTCACCCGAGTGTTGGTTTGACGACTCGATGTGGTGATACCGGTGCACACGGTGACCCTGTGACACATAGCGTCCCCCGGGAAGCACGAGACACCTGGGAATGACGCGACGCCTGGGACCGACGAGAGTGGCGGAGGACCCGAATGAAACGTTCTGTGACGATCGCGAGCGTCGTCGCCGCGGTGATGCTGACCGCGCCGATGTCCGCGATCGCGGACGTTCCGACGCGGCCGGTCGCGGCACCTGCCGACTGTCCCGCGACCGGCCCGGGCACGCCGGGTGCCTCCGGATCGGGTGAGCCCGCCACGGGCGGTGACGAGAAGCCGGCAGGGGAGGAGCCCGCCGGGGACGAGAAGCCGTCCGGTGACGAGCCCGCCGGGGACGACGCGTCCGGCGGCGAGAAGCCCGACGACAGCACGTCCGCGGACCAGAAGTCCGGCGACGACACCGGCGGCGAGAAGCCCGAGGACCAGAAGCAGGGCGACGAGCCGGCCGACGACGCGTCCGGCGGCGACGAGCCCGCCGACGAGAAGCCCGCCGACGGCGACACCGGCGAGCAGAAGTCCGACGAGCAGAAGCCGGGCGACGACGGGGGCGACTCCGGCGGCGACAGCAGTGACAGCGGTGACGGGTCCGGGGACTCGGGCTCGGGGGGCTCGTCGTCCGAGGGCACCGCGGCGGTGGCTCCGAAGCCCGCCGACGAGAAGCCCGCCGACGAGAAGCCGGCCGACGAGAAGAAGAGCGGGGACACCGGTGCGGCGGGGAAGCCGGCACCGGCGGACCCGGCCGACTGCGCCGCCCCTGCCGCGGCCACCCCGGCCCCGGGTGCCGCGGAGCCGGCACCCGGAGCGCCCGGGGCGGGCGCCGCGACGAGCGCCGCCATGATCAACAAGTGGGGCGAGCCGAACCGTGTCGACGAGTTCGACAAGGACCTGTCCGGCTGGTCGGCCTACGACGGCCCCGGGCACGCCGGCAACGGCCGCCGCTCGCCGGACGCGGCGTCGGTCAAGGACGGCCTGCTCACGATCAACGGCGACGCCGAGGGCACGACCGCCGGCCTCGCCTGGAACCCGGGCCAGAAGTACGGCCGCTGGGAGGGCCGGGTGAAGGCGCCCGCGTCCGACCCGTCGTACAACGCGCTGCTCCTGCTCTGGCCGGACGCGGAGAACTTCCCGGTCGGCGGCGAGGTCGACTTCATGGAGATGAGCGACAGCACCCGGCAGAAGACCGAGATGTTCCTGCACTACGGCGAGGACAACAGCCAGGTGCAGGGCGAGGTGAAGGTCGACGCGACACAGTGGCAGAACTGGGCCGTCGAGTGGACGCCGGACCACATCACCGCGTTCCTCAACGGCAAGGAGTGGTGGACCACGAAGGACACCTCGATCCTGCCGCCCGGCCCGATGCACCTGTGCATCCAGCTGGACTGGTTCCCCAAGGGCGAGGGCGACGTGAAGCCGTCGGAGATGCAGGTCGACTGGGTCAAGCAGTACTCGATCCCGGAGAGCGAGCAGGGCGACGACAAGAGCGGTTCCGACGACAAGGGCTCGGACGACCAGGGCTCGGACGACAAGAGCGAGGGCCGGCCGGATCAGCCCCGCCGTACCGAGGGCGCGCCCGACCCGGCTCTCACCGGGGCCGGGCAGCGCGGGCCGAGCGGTGTCTGACTGATCAGGACTGGTACTCCATGATCAGGACCGCGGTCGCGGTGCCGGTCAGGGCTCGATAGGAGTGGGGCCGGTCGGCGGGGAAGGTGACGTAGTCACCGGGGTCGAGATCGACCTCCTCGCCGACCGGCCCCGCCGTCCATCTCCCCTCCGAGACGACCATGTGCTCGGTCGTCCCCGGGCTGTGCGACTCCGCGACGCGGGGGTCGCCGTGCTCGCTGGTGATCACGTGCAGGTCCCGGCGGGCCCCGGGCGGGCAGGCCGAGATCAGCGTCCCGGTGAACGGGGACGTCTCCGACCCGATCGCCGGCCCCTGACCGGCCCGGATCACCCGGACCCCGCTCACCGGCGGGTCGACGAGCGAGCTGAACGGGACGCCGGCCACCACCGCGATCGACCACAGCGTCTCGACGCTCGGGTTCCCGGTCCCGGCCTCGAGCTGGGACAGCGTCGACTTCGCGATCCCGGCCCGGCGGGCCAGCTCGGCGGACGAGATCCCCATCCGGGTGCGCTCGCGCCGGATGGCGGCCGCGATCGTCTGCAGCGGAGGCGTTCGGTCCATCGGTCTCCTCGTTCGGCTTGACGAACGTTCGTCGCTGCGTTCATCGTACCGGTCATGAGTTCGGCAGATCGAACGAGGCGATCGGACGGCCGGTCGCCGGCGTCGTGGCGCAGAGCCGACGTCCGCGACGCGGTGGCGCTGTCGGTGGCCGTGGGCGTGGTCGGGGTGTCGTTCGGAGCCCTGGCCCCGGCGGCGGAGCTGAGCCCGCTGATGACGATGGCGATGTCCGTCCTCGTCTTCGCCGGGGGAGCGCAGCTCCTCGTCACCGGCGCGCTGGCGGCCGGGGGCGGTCTGGTCGCGGCCGTCGTCGCAGGCCTGGTCCTCAACCTGCGGCACCTCCCGTTCGGGCTGGCTCTGGCCGGGACGATCGGTCGCGGCCCGTCGAGGTTCCCCGGCGCGCACGTCGTCACCGACGAGTCGACGGCGTTCGTCCTGGCCCGCTCCGACGACCCGGCCCGCGCCCGTCGCGCGTTCTGGGTCCTCGGGACGATCAAGTTCACCTGCTGGCAGGGCGGGACCGCCCTGGGTCTGCTGCTCGGCACGGCCATCCCCGACCCGTCGGTGTTCGGGCTGGACGCCGCGTTCCCGGCCGCCCTGCTGGCGATGTTGTTCCCGATGCTGCGCCGGGCCGACGCCCGCCGCGTCGGCGGTGCCGCCGCGGTCGTCGCCCTGACGGCGTCGCCGTTCGTCCCGGCCGGCGTCCCGGTCCTGGCCGGACTGCTCGGGCTCGGCCTGGCCGGTCGCGGCGGTGAGCGGGCCGGGGCGGCGGCCTCCCGGGCGTTCGCCTGCTGGGAGCGGGTGCACGCCCGTGCGTTCCGCACGATCGGCGGCCGGTCATGACCTGGACCGCGCTGATCGTGCTGGCCGCCGGCACCTACCTGATGCGTCTGCTCCCGTTGCTGCTGCACGACCGGCTCGAGCTCTCCGCCCGCACCGTCCGGTTCGTCGAGCTCGGCGCGGTGGCGCTGCTGGTGGCCCTGGCCGCGACCGGGACCTGGTTCGAGGGCGCGGAGTTCGCCGGATGGGCCCGCCCGGCCGGGGTCGCCGTCGCGGCGGTCGCGGTGTGGCGCAGGGTCCCGTTCGTGCTCGTGGTCGTCCTCGCCGCCGGGACGACGGCGGGCCTGCGCCTCCTCGGCGTCGCCTGACCCGGCGCCGGGCGACGTGACGGGCGACCCGGGTCACGAACCGCACCCGCCATCGCGCGGTGACGGACCGGGCACGCGAGGATCGTCGCCATGCATTGCCTCGTCGTCGGCGCGACCGGCTACATCGGATCCCGGCTGGTGCCCCGGCTGCTCGACGCCGGTCACTCGGTCCGGGTGCTGGCCCGTGACCCCGCCCGCCTGGACGGCCAGGAGTGGGCCCGCGCCGTCGAGGTCGAGCAGGGCGACGCGACCGACCGCGACGACGTCGCGTCGGCCTGCGACGGGATGGACGCCGTCGTGCACCTGGTGCACGCGATGGACGGCCCCGGCTACGCCGACCGTGACCGGGTGGCCGCCGAGGCACTGGCCGACGGCGCCGCCGCCGCGGGCGTACAGCGGATCGTCTACCTCGGCGGGCTGCAGCCGGCCGCGGACACGAACACGGTCTCCGGGCACCTGAGCTCGCGCCGGGAGGTCGGTGACATCCTGCTCGCCGGGCCCGTGCCGACCGTGGTGCTCAAGGCCGGGATCGTCGTCGGGACCGGCTCGGCGAGCTTCGAGATGATCCGCCACCTGACCGAGACGGCGATGGGCGGCCCGTTCGTGCTGCCGCTGCCTGACCGGATGTGGAACCGGATCCAGCCGATCGCCGTCGACGACGTCCTGCACATCATCGTCGGGTGCCTCGACCTGCCGGCGGAGGTGAACCGCGGCTTCGACATCGGCGGGCCGGAGGTGCTCACCTACCAGCGGCTGATGTCCGGCTACGCGGCCGAGGCCGGCCTGCGCCGCCCGCTGCCGATCCCGGTGCCGCTGTCCGCGCCGAAGCTGACCGCCCGCGCCGTCGCGGCGCTGACGCCGGTGCAGCGCGGCCTGGCCGAGCCGCTCGTGGAGTCGATGAAGCACGAGCTGGTCTGCGACGAGCAGGACCTGAAGGAGCTCTCCGCCCTGGTCGGGCACCCGCCCGGCGGACCGACGCCGTACCGGACGGCCGTGCGCCGCGCCCTCGACGAGGCCGGGTCGGCCGGACCGGGGCCGTCGGACGCACCGGGTTCCGGTCCTCTCGAGCTGGTCTCCGAGCACGTCCACGAGGTCGGCGCCCCGGCCGCGGCGGTCTGGTCCGTGATCGCCGGGCTGGGTGGCGACACCGGTTGGTACACCGTGCCCGGCGTCTGGACGGTCCGCGGTTGGGTCGACGGCCTGCTGGGCGGGCCGGGCAACCGGCGCACGAAGCCGTCGCGGCTGACCGAGGGCGCGGCCCTGGACTTCTGGCGGGTGGAGGACGTCGAGGAGGGCCGGCGCCTGCGGCTGCGCGCCGAGGCCGCGCTGCCCGGGACCGCGCGTCTCGAGCTGCGCGTGGAGTGCACCGGGCGGCGGACGAGCCGCTACGTCCAGCGCGTCACGTTCCGTCCGAAGGGGATGGCCGGGCGCGCCTACTGGTACGCCGTGTACCCCGGGCACCAGTTCGTGTTCGCGGTGATGGCCCGCACGATCGCCGGTGTCGCCGCGAGCAACCACCGCCGGGCTCTGAAAGCCCTCTGACCCGGTCCCCGACGACGAAGGGACCCTCCGGGACCGTATGCGTCCCGGAGGGTCCCCTCGTGGCGTGCCGGACGGGCGTCAACTCGCCTTGTCGTCGCTCGCGGCGTGCTTGCCGGTGACGGTCAGGCCGCTGTTGCGGGCGTGCTCGACCTGCTCGGCCCGGTCCTCCGAGGCGAGGCGGGTCAGCTCGGCCCCGGCCTCGGCGTCGCGGGTCAGGTTGTCGCCGGTCGCCGGGTCGAACACGTGGATCTTGCGGCTGTCCAGCCAGAACTTCGACTCGCGTCCCTCCCGGATCCGGCTGGTCGAGTCGATCGACACGATCGCCTGCGTCCGCAGCTGGTCCGAGTCGAGCTCCCGGGAGAGCTCCTTGAGCTGCGCGGTAACGTCGGCCGGGGCCTCGTAGGGGATGTAGGCGTACTGCGAGTCGCCCAGCCATTCGGTGACGTCGACGCGCGCGGTGAACGTCGACCCCACGTGCTTCTTGGTCTCCTCCACCAGTGAGGCGTCCTCGAAGTACTCCGGGCGGATGCCCACCAGCACCAGGTCCCGATCCCCGACGGCCTTGGCCCGCCTGTCGTCGAGCTCGATCGGGCCGAACGGGGTGTCGAGGGTGTTCCCCTTGAGCGTCGCAGGCAGGAAGTTCATCGGCGGCGAGCCGATGAACCCGGCCACGAACAGGTTGACGGGCTGTTCGTAGAGCTCGCGCGGCGACGCGACCTGCTGGATGACGCCCTTGCGCAGCACACAGACCCGGTCGCCCAGGGTCATCGCCTCGGTCTGGTCGTGGGTGACGTAGACCGTGGTGATCCCCAGCCGGCGCTGCAGCCGCGCGATCTCGGTGCGCATCTGTCCGCGCAGCTTCGCGTCGAGGTTCGACAGCGGCTCGTCGAACAGGAACGCGTCCGCGGCGCGCACGATCGCGCGTCCCATCGCGACCCGCTGGCGCTGACCACCGGAGAGGTTCGCCGGCTTGCGCTGCAGGTGCTCGTGCAGCTCCAGGACGTCCGCGGCCTCGTTGACCTTGCGCTTGACCTCGTCCTCGGGGGCTTTCTGCAGGCGCAGCGGGAACGCGATGTTCTCGAACACCGACAGGTGCGGGTAGAGGGCGTAGTTCTGGAAGACCATCGACAGGTTCCGGTCGCGCGGAGCCTTGTCGTTGACCTTCTTGCCGCCGATGACCATGTCGCCGGAGGTGATGTCCTCCAGGCCGACGATCATGCGCAGCAGCGTGGACTTCCCGCAGCCGGACGGTCCGACGAGGATCATGAACTCGCCGTCGGCGATGTCCATGCTCACGTCGTTCACGGCGGGGAACCCGTCCCCGTACTTCTTGACGATGTTCTTCATGTCGATCGACGCCATGACTGGTCGTCCTCCTTCGAAGTGGTGGGGCTGCGTCAGCCCTTGACGGCGCCGTTGGTCAGACCGGCCACGATGCGACGCTGGAACAGCAGCACGAGCACGACGACCGGGATGGTGACGATCACCGCGGCGGCGGCGATCGGCCCGTTCGGCGACTCGAACTGCGACGCTCCGGAGAACAGGCCCAGAGCGGCCGGGACGGGTCGGGCGGCCCCGGTGGAGGTCAGCGAGATGCCGTAGGCGAAGTCGTTCCAAGCGATGAAGAACGCGATGATCGCCGTGGTGAACACCCCCGGTGCGGCCAGCGGGACGATCACCTTGCGGAACGCCTGCCAGGTGGTCGCGCCGTCGACCTGCGCGGCCTGCTCCATCTCCCACGGGATCTCGCGGAAGAACGCCGAGAGCGTCCAGATCGAGATCGGCAGGGTCAGCGACAGGTACGGGATGATCAGGCCGGGCCAGGTGTCGTAGAGCCCGATCTGGCGCCACAGGTTGAACAGCGGCGTCACGATCGAGATCACCGGGAAGATCGCCACGGCCAGGGCGGAGGACAGGATCAGCTTCTTGCCCCGGAAGTCCAGCCGCGCGATCGCGTAGGCGCAGAACATGGCCAGGATGCACGAGATGAACGTCGCGATCAGCACGATCCCGAACGAGTTCCGCAGCGCGGGCAGGAACAGGCCGGCCGCGTCGCCGACGAGGATCTGGGAGTAGTTCTCCCAGGACACGTCGGTGGGCAGGAACTGCCCGTTCGCGATGTCGGAGGACGACTTCAGCGACAGCGACACGATCCAGCCGACCGGGAACAGGGCGTAGATGACGATGGCCAGCCCGGCGACGTACCAGAGGACCTTCTCGCGGGTGGACATCACTTCTCCCCTCGTTGGGCGGACAGGTCCACCTTGAATCCCTTGATGAACAGCACGCAGATCAGCACGACGGAGATGAACAGCATCACCGACACCGCGGACCCGAGACCGATCTCCACCCGGGAGATGGTCTGGCGGTAGGCCAGGAACGACAGCGTCTCGGTGCTGTTCGCCCCGGCCGTCATCACGAACACGCTGTCGAACACCCGGAACGCGTCCAGGGTGCGGAACAGCAGCGCGACCATGATCGCGGCCTTCATGTTCGGGATGGTCACCTTGCTCATCCGCTGCCACCAGCTGGCGCCGTCGACCTTCGCGGCCTCCTGCAGCACCTCCGGCACCTGCGCGAGGCCCGCGAGCAGCAGCAGCGAGATGAACGGCGTGGTCTTCCAGATCTCGGCCAGGCAGATCACGAACAGCGAGGAGAACGTGCCGCCGAACCAGTCCGTCTCGGCGGTGACGCCCGGGATCCAGTCGAACCAGGAGTTCACGAACCCCGAGTCGAGCGAGAACGCGTACTGCCAGGCGAACGCCGAGACGACCGTGATCACCGCGTAGGGGATCAGGATCGCGGCGCGCAGGATCGGGCGGATCGCCTTGAGCGCCTTGACCATCACCAGCGCCAGCGCGAACCCGAGCACCAGCTCGACGGCGACGGTGACGATCGTGATGAACGCCGTGACGCCGAACGAGGTCCACCAGATCTCGTCGGTGAGGATCACCAGATAGTTGTTCAACCCGACGAACGACCGCTTCGCCGGGTCGGTGAGGCGGTAGTCGAACAACGAGTAGTAGACCGCCTGGAGGATGGGGTAGGCGGTGACCAGCAGCATGACCACGAACGCCGGGCCGGCCAGCATCCAGCCGAGCTTCTGCTCGGCCTTCGACCGGTCCGACATCCTGCCCTTCTTCGGCCCGGGAGCCGGAGCGGCCGTCTCCTCGGTGCGCACCGTCGTCGTACTCACAGGAGCTTCTCCTTCGCCAGGACGGCCTTGATCAGCGCGGCCGCGGCCGGACCGACGGTGGCCGGGTCGATGCCACCCGTCGGGTGGTAGATCCGCTGGATGCTCTCCGAGACCTCGCTGTAGTAGGCGGTCTGCGGTCGCGGCGCGGCCTGCTGCAGCGACTGCTCGATCACCGGTGCCATCGGGAACTCCTCGAGCACCTCCGGGTCCTTGTACACCGCCTCCTTCGCCGCCGGGTTGCCGTTCGAGACGAAGTAGTACGCCTGGTTCTCGGTCGAGGTGATGCACTCTGTGGCCTCGTAGGCCAGCTCCGGGTTGGCGCTGAACGCGCCGACGCCGAGGTTGATCCCCCCGTAGGGCGGCTTGCTCGGCTGCGACGCGTCCGTCCGCGGGTAGAGGGCCCAGCCGTAGTCGGCGGGCACGCTCGCCGGCACCGAGCCGTCCTCGACCGCGCTCTTGACCTTGCCCCAGATGAACGGCCAGATCGGCGAGAACATCGCGTCGCCGCCCTGGAACGCCTCGGAGTTCTCGTCCTCACTGGCGGTGGAGAAGCCCGGACCGGCGACCGGGGCAGTCGCCTTCATGATCTCGGCGGCCTTCGTCGCGGCGGGCGAGTCGAGCCCGAGCTGGACGCCCTTCGGGTCGTCCGGCGAGGGGTTGGTGACGATCTGCCCGCCACCGGACTCGACGAGCGCGTTGAGCCACACCGTCAGCGACTCGGCGCGGATGCCCTGCGCCGCGACCTGCTTGTTCTTCGACTGCGCCGCCGCGATGACCTGGTCCCAGGTGACCGGCTTGGACATGTCCAGCCCGGTTCCGGCGACCATCGACTTGCGATACCAGAGCAGCTGGGTGTTGGCCCACATCGGGACCGTCACCAGCCTGCCGCGCCAGCTCG
Source organism: Pseudonocardia sediminis (assembly GCF_004217185.1). Taxonomy (NCBI): domain Bacteria; kingdom Bacillati; phylum Actinomycetota; class Actinomycetes; order Pseudonocardiales; family Pseudonocardiaceae; genus Pseudonocardia; species Pseudonocardia sediminis. The sequence continues at coordinate 3,209,301 of NZ_SHKL01000001.1, forward strand.
CGCCCTCGATCGCCGAGTTCACGACGCCGGTGGTGGTCCGCTGCGCGACGTCGTCGGGTACCGGCGCCAGGAACCCGGCCTCGGCGAACTCCGGGATGTAGGGCGGGTCCAGGCTCATGATGTCGATCGAGGTGTCGTTCGCCGCGAGCCGGCGTACGAGCTGCTGGCGCTGCTCGGCGGACTGGCGCGGCAGCTGCGAGACCGCGATCCGGTACTTGCCGGCGGCCGCCGTCGTGCAGCGTGCGGCGATCTCCGCCTGCCCGCCGTCGTCGGGGTTGATGTACCAGTTCAGGGTCGGTGGACCGGCCGGGCCGGCCCCGCACCCGGCGAGCCCGACCAGCGCGGCCGCGACCACGCCGGCCGCGAGGGCGCGGCTTCTCCATCTGGGGCGACGCATGGGCGTTCAACTCCGAACTCTTGCGGGCTGGGTGTCTCTGACGTCGGTGGTGGAGGGGGTACCGCCGGGGCTCGGGGGCGGCTCATCGTCGCAGCCAGACGGTCGCCTCGCCAGGGAGTCGTCCGTCCACGAGGGACTCGCTGGACAGGAGCGGGGTCCCGTCGGCGGACACGTCGACGGGGGCGCCGGACAGGTTCACCACGCAGCGCAGTTCCGCGCCGCGGTCGAACACGAGCACGCCGTCCGTGGCGGGACACCAGGTCAGCGACGACGTGTGCAGGTCGTCGAGCGAACGGCGCAGATGCAGGGCCGCGCGGTAGAGCCGCAGCATCGACCCCGGCGTCTCCCGCTGCGCGGCGGCGGTCAGTGCCGACCAGCCGGCGGGCTGGGGGAGCCAGGGGGCGACGCCGTCGGGGGAGAAGCCGAACGGCGGGTGCGCGCCCTCCCACGGCAGCGGCACCCGGCACCCGTCCCGGCCGCGCACGGTGTGTCCGGAGCGCTCCCACGCCGGGTCGGTGAGGACGTCGTCGGGCAGGTCGTCGACCTCGGGCAGGCCGAGCTCCTCGCCCTGGTAGAGGTAGGCGCCGCCGGGCAGCGCGAGCGTCAGGAGCACCGCGGCGCGGGCCCGCCGCGCGCCGAGGCCGAGGTCGACTGGGCGTCCGGACACGTCCGCGGCCATCGGGGCGGCGCCGGTGTCGTCGCGGCCGAAGCGGGTCGGATGGCGGGTCTCGTCGTGGCTGGAGAGCACCCACGTCGGCGCGGCCCCGACCGGTGCGAGCGCGGCCAGGGTGTCCTCGATCGCCGTGCGCAGCGAGCCCGCGTCCCAGGGGGAGCGCAGGTAGTCGAAGGTGAACGCGGTGTGCGCCTCGTCCGGGCGCAGGTAGCGGGCCAGCCGCTCCGGCCCGTGCACCACCGCCTCGACGACGAGCATCCGGTCGCCGTCGTAGGAGTCGGCGATCTTGCGCCAGCGCCGGAGGATCTCGTGCACCTCGTCGACGTCCCAGTGCGGGCTGTCCGTCCAGCCCGCCGGGTCGAAGATCGCGTCCGGCCCGTGCCCGGCGTCGGGCAGTCCGGGCCGCTTGGCCATCGCGGGGACGGCGTCGAGGCGCAGGCCGTCGACACCGCGGTCGAGCCAGAACGTGATGATCGCGTCGAAGCCCTCGTGCACCACCGGGTCGTCCCAGTTCAGGTCGGGCTGCTCGGGGGCGAACTGGTGCAGGTACCACGGGCCGGGACGGCCGTCGGCCTCGACGACCCGGGTCCAGGCCGGCCCGCCGAACGCGCTGATCCAGTCGTTGGGGGGCTCGTCGCCGCCGGGGCCGCGGCCGTCGGCGAAGTGGTAGCGGGCGCGGGCACCCGGTTCCCCGGCCAGTGCCGCGGTGAACCAGGGGTGCTCCTCGGAGGTGTGGTTCGCGACCAGGTCGACGATCACCCGGATCCCGGCGGCGTGCGCGTCGGCGATCAGGGCGTCGGCGTCGTCGAGGGTGCCGAACACCGGGTCGATCGCGCAGTGGTCGCTGATGTCGTAGCCGCCGTCGGCCATCGGGGAGGGGTACCAGGGGGCGATCCAGATCGCGTCGACGCCGAGGTCGACCAGGTGCGGCAAGCGGGCGCGGAGGCCGGCGATGTCGCCGATCCCGTCGCCGTCGCCGTCGGCGAAGCTGCGGGGGTAGACCTCGTAGACGACGGCGGTGCGCCACCAGGGTGCGGGGTCGTCGAGCGCGCGCTCCGTCACGGATGTCCCCCTCCCGTCACCGTCGCGAGTCCGGTCCGTGACGGGCGGACCGGGGCCGCCCGCAGCACCTTTGCGTTGGAAGCGCTTTCAGCGGTGCACTCTCGCCCCGACGGGGGACGGGTGTCAAGGGTCACACCATCGTTCGTTATCTGCTCGTTCGTCGCCCAGATCCAGCCGGACCCAGCCAAACCGACCCGGAAAGATCTGCAAACGCTTCCAACATTTCGCGGTACGCTCCCTGCCGTGTCCACCGCGGTCAACCTGGCCGATGTCGCGCGGATCGCCGGGGTCTCGCCCGCGACCGCGTCCCGTGCGCTGAGCGACCACCCGCACGTCGCCCCGGCGACACGTGCCCGGGTCTGGCAGGTCGCGACCGATCTGGAGTACGTCGTCTCGCCCGAGGCGTCGCGTCTGGCCGGGGGCAGCACCGGCCGGGTCGCCGTCGTCGTGCCGCACCTGTCGCGATGGTTCTTCGGGTCCGTCCTGGAGGGACTGGAGTCGGTGCTGCGGGAGTCCGACCTGGACGTCCTGCTCTACCGGGTGGGCGACGCCGCCGAGCGGCACGCGTTCTTCGACAAGCTCCCGGCCCGTCGCAAGGTCGACGCGGTGGTGGTGGTCGGGTTCTCCGTCGGCGACGACGAGCGCCGCCGCCTGGAACGGATCGGGGTGGACATCGTGGCCGCCGGCGGGCAGATCGCGTCCTACCCCTCGGTGCGGATCGACGACCACGCCGCCGGGCGCCAGGCCGTCGACCACCTGATCCATCTCGGACACCGGCGGATCGCCATGATCGCCGCGAACGACCCCGGCGAGGACGCCGGGCATCCGGCCGGGCGGTCCTCGGCGTACTACGCGGCGCTGGCCGACGCCGGCATCGGCGTCGACGACCGGCTGGTGACCACCGTGGACTGGGGCGTGGAGCAGGGGGCGGAGGCGATGAGCGCGCTGCTCGGTGCGACGTCGCCGCCGACCGCGGTGTTCGCGCACTCCGACGAGGTGGCCCTCGGCGCCGTGCGCACGGTGCGACGGGCCGGGCTGCGGGTGCCCGAGGACGTCTCGGTGATCGGCATCGACGACCACCCGCTCGCCGCGCTGACCGACCTGTCCACGGTCGGCCAGCCGGTCCGCGAGCAGGGCGAGATCGCGGGCCGGATGGTCGTGGCGGGCCTGCGCGGCGAGGAGTTCGAGCGTGCCGTCCTCGTCGGGACCCGCCTGGTGATCCGGGGCAGCACGGCGCCGCCGCGCCGGGTCCGCCGCGGTGGGCGCAGGGTGGACGCGTGATCCCCGCCGACGTGCTCTCTCCCGCGGGGGCGGGGAGATGACACCGCCGGAGCTGACGCTGCGCGTCCCGTCGCCGGGCCTGCTGGCCCTGCCGTGGGAGCGCCCGCTGGAGGAGTGGGACGTCACCGACGTCCCGTTGCGCGACATCGCGGTCGGGCCGAGCCGGCACCTGGTCCGGTTCGTCGAGACCGACGGCTGCCTGTGGGCGCTCAAGGACCTCCCGGAGCGGATCGCGCGCCGCGAGTACTCGGTGCTGCGCCGCCTGGAGGACGACGGCCTGCACGCCGTGCGCCCGGCCGGCGTCGTGCACCAGCCCGACCACGACACGTCGATCCTCGTGACGCGCTACCTGGAGGGGTCCTGGCAGTACCGGCGGCTGTTCATGCGGCTGCCGCCGAACCGGCCCCGGCACCGCGCCCGTCTGTTCGACGCGATGGCCGGGCTGCTGGTCGAGCTGCACCGGCACGGGGTGTTCTGGGGCGACTGCTCGCTGGCGAACACGCTGTTCATGCGCGACGGGCAAATCCTGCAGGCCTACCTCGTCGACGCCGAGACCAGCGAGGTCCACCCGAGCCTGTCGAACGGCCAGCGTGAGCACGACCTCGACATCCTGGTGGAGAACGTCGCCAGCGGGATGATCGACCTCGCGGTCCGGCTGGAGCGGCCGCCGGAGATCTACCCGCAGCTCATCGACGAGGCACAGGGCATCCCGGACCGCTACCGGGCGCTGTGGGACGCGCTGCACACGGCGCCGACGTTCGCGTTCGGCGACCGGTACCGGGTGGAGAGCAAGATCCGGGAGCTGAACGACCTGGGGTTCGCCGTCGAGGAGCTGAACCTGGCCCCGGTCGAGGGCGAGGCCGGGCAGCTGCGGCTCAACGTGGCGGTGGGGGACCGGAGCTTCCACTCCGGGCACCTGCGCGAGCTCACCGGTCTCGACGTCGGCGAGGGGCAGGCGATCATCCTGCTCGGCGACGTGCGGGCGCACCGGGAGTGGATGGCGAGGAACGCCGGGACCCCGGTCGGCGAGCGGGCGGCCGCGCTGAGCTGGCTCGACGACGTGCTCCGGCCGGGGATGGAACGTGCGCACGCGGCGCTGGGCCACGTCGGGACGCCGGTGCAGGCCTACTGCGACCTGCTGGAGGTGCGCTGGATCCTCAGCGAGCGCGCCTGCGCCGACGTCGGGGACGCCGTCGCGCTGGCCGCGCTGGGCGGGTCCGCGCCGACGGACTCGGCGGCGAAGATGGCCGTCGCCGACGCGACCGGACGGTTCCGCATCGCCGCGGACGACGACGAGGCATGAGTCCGGGCCCGCCCCCGGCGCGGGGAACGGGCCCGGACGTGGTCGGGACCTAGTCCAGCGGGCCGACCGCGTGCTGTCCGCCGCGCGACCGCGCCGCGACGACGGGGGTGTCCACGACGCCGAGCCGACGGCCGAGCCGCGGCGGCAGGGCTCCGGACAGCGCACGGGCCTCATCGGGGGTCAGCGAGTCGATCAGGGTCTCCAGGACCGCGATCGAGGCCTCGTCGGCCCGTGTCGTGTCGTGCATGCCCAGCCGGTGCTGGACCCGGGTCAGGAACACCTCGTCGGTCAGGTGCATGGTCACTCCTCTCGTGGTGTCGCGCCGGCCGGGACGGCCCCGGACTCCGGCGTGGTCTCGGTAGGTGCGTCGGCCGGGGTCGCGTCGGCCCGGGTTGCGTCGGCACCGTCGAGCACGGCGGGGTTGCCGCCCCAGTACTCGTGCGGGCCGACCTGCTCGCCCTTGAGCAGGAACGAGTCGGCGGCCAGCCGCGCGCCGTCGCCGATGCTCGTCCCGTAGTGGGCGAAGGCGCGGACGCCGAGGGTGGCGCCGTCGCCGACGTGGACGCGGTCGGACTGGAAGTAGCCGTCCTCCAGCGAGTGGCACTGGATCACGCTCAGGGCGTTGAGCGTCACGTCGTCGCCGATCGTGACCAGCGACTTCTCCGGCAGGCCCGCGCCGTCGTCGAACACCCGGCGGCCGATCTTCAGGCCCGCGATCCGGTTGACGACGTTGGCGAACGGGGTGCCCGGCAGCGGGGCGCGGACGTAGAACTTCCACAGCCGCTCGTGGTGCCAGAAGTAGCGGTCGTAGATCGTGCAGTAGCGCGGCGACAGCGACCGGAAGCCGAGCACCGCCCGCTCCAGCAGGGCGGACCAGGTGACGAGCAGGAGCGGGCCGACGAGCACCGCGCCGGCCAGCGCGAACAGGCCCAGGGTCGGCCACAGCGCGGCCGCGGCGGCGAAGGGCAGCAGCGCGAGGACGATCCCGAGCGCGCGCAGCAGCAGCACCACGGCGACCGTGCCGGCGTTGTAGAGGTTCTTGGCGCGCAGCTTCCGGGTCAGCTCATCGCCCTCGGGGAAGCGTGCCTCGTCGGTCTCGCGGCTCATGCTGTTCCGCGAGATCTCGAACGGCGGCGAGCCGAGGAGACCGACATCGTGCCGCACCGGCCCGTCCATCGGGATCATGGCCTTGGTCGCGAGCAGGACGTTGTCCCCGGTGCGGGCACCGGCGGGGAAGTGCACGTCGTTGCCGACGAAGTTGTTCGCCCCGAGCGCGACCGGTCGCGCGGTGAACGAGTCGTGCGAGTAGTCGACGTTCATCACCCGCAGCCCGTCGGACACCATCGTCCCGGTGCCGATGGTCGTCAGGCCGGGGGAGTCCTGGCGCAGCTGGGTGCCGAAGTTCGAGCCGGTCTGCTGCAGCTGCGACAGGTCGTAGCCCATCCCGCGCAGGTAGCCGGTGATGAACGAGCTGTCGCCGAGCAGCAGCACCAGGAACCGGTTGTTGCTCAGCAGGGTCTGCAGCTGCTGCACGAGGTGGTGCGCGCCGTGCAGCGGGTAGGTCTTCTCCGGGGTGATCGCGACCGCGGCCAGACGCGGCAGCAGCATCACCGCGAGCAGCAGGATCACGATGAGCGCGACGTAGATCCCCGCGACGATCGCGGCACCGACGGCGTAGGGCGTCCAGCTCGTGACCCCGCCGGCGGCGCTCAGCCCCAGGGCCGAGGCGATCGCCGGCCCGACCTCGCGGTAGAGGACCACGACGACGGCGAGTACGAGGGCCACGACGCCGACGACGGCCGCGAGCAGTGCGGCGCTGTAGGCCGTGGCCCGGACGCGACCGGAACCCGAGGTGGGCACGGTCCGGTAGTCCGTGGTCGCCGGCTCGGCGGGGGAGCCGTGGAAGGTCCGCCCGGCCGGGACGGAGCGCCCCGGGTGCAGCGCCGAGCTGTGCCCGAGCTGGGCTCCGTCGCCCATCGACGTGCCGACGTCGAGCACGCTGCCCTCGCCGACCCAGCAGTCGTCACCGAGCTCCACCGGCCCGGTCTCCAGGCGGCCACCGACGACGCGGTAGCCGCGCATCATGACCTCCTGGTTGACGAGCGTGCGCTCGCCGATCCGCAGCAGGTCGGTCACCACCGGCACGTCGCGCGTCAGCACGACGGCGCCGCGCCCGACCTTCGCGCCGAGCGCGCGCAGGTAGAGGTTGTAGAGCGGCGACCCGGCGAACAGCGTCATCGGGCTGATCCGCACCAGCGTGGTGACCAGCCAGAACCGCAGGTAGCGCCCGCTCCAGACCGGGAACGACGTCTGCTTCCAGCGGCCCATCAGCAGCCACTTGGCGGCCACCGGCAGGACACACAGCGCGACGAACACGCCCACGCCGGCCAGCGCCGCGCGGCCACCCACGGAGAGCCAGTCGGTCCCGGCCGCGGACCAGCGGTAGCCCTGGGTCAGGACGAACGCGCTCACCAGCGCGAACAGGGCCAGCAGCACCGCCTGTGCGGCGCCGGTCAGGACGTAGCCGACCGAGCTGGTGCGCGGCACCGGCAGGTCGGTCGTCGACGGGGCCGCGGTGGCCTCGCCGAGGTTCGCGGCGAGGTCGCGGACGGTCGGGTGACGGTAGACGTCGCGCGCGGACACCGAGGGCAGGTCCGGGCGGGCCCGGACCTTGGCGGCGAAGCCGGCCATCAGCAGCGACGTGGCGCCGAGCTCGTCGAAGAAGTGCCCGGTCACCGACACCCGGTCGGCGCCGAGGGTCTCGGCCAGGACCTCGGCCAGCGCGCGCTCGACGTCGTTCTCCGCCTCGACGTGCGGGCCGCCGGAGGTCAGCCGGCCACCCGTCGGGGCGGGCAGGTTCTTGCGGTCGGCCTTGTCGCTGGTGGTCAGCGGGATCGTGTCGAGGGGTTCGAGGTAGGCCGGGACCATGTAGGCGGGCAGCCGCTCGCGCAGGTGCTCCTGCACGACGCCGGGCTCCGGTGCGGTCGCGTCGCGGCGCGCGCTGTAATACCCGACGAGCTCCTTCGTCCCGGGCTGCGGTTCGTAGGTGTCGACGACGGCCTGGGCCACCCCGTCCACGGCGAGCAGCACCGACTCGATCTCACCGATCTCGATGCGGTACCCGCGTATTTTCACCTGGAGGTCGATCCGGCCCTGGTATTCGATTTCTCCGGCGTCGTCCACCCGGCCGAGGTCGCCGGTGCGATAGATCCGCCCCGACGGGTTGGCCGGGAGGTCCAGGAAGTCCGGGATGAACGACTCGCGGGTCTTCTCCTCGCGGTTGAGGTACTCCCGCGCGAGCCCGACACCGGCGATGCCGATCTCCCCGGTCTCCCCGAGCGGCAGGGCCCGGTTCGGGTCCTCGGGGTCCAGGATCACGATCATGTAGGTGGGAAGCGGCTTCCCGATCGTCACCGCGCGGTCCGGGTGCAGCTCGGTCCAGGTCGCGGTGACGGTGGCCTCGGTCGGGCCGTAGACGTTGAGGAAGCGCCGGTCCTCGCGGTGCCAGCGCTGCACCAGGTGCTGCGGGCAGGCCTCACCGGAGACCAGCAGGAACCGCAGGTCCTCCACGTCGTCGTCGAGCGTGGCCAGCAGCGTCGGCACGCAGCACATGGCGGTGACGCCACGCGAGGTGAGGAAGTCGTGCAGGTCCGGGCCGAGCAGCGAGACCCCGGCCGGCTTCGGGACCAGCGTCGCGCCGGCCATCCACGGCACCCAGATCTCCTCGACCGAGAAGTCGAAGGCGATCGTCAGGCCCTGGTACATCCGGTCGTCGCCGGTGATGCCGTAGACGTCGCCGGCGACCCGGACGAAGTTGCAGATGCTCGGGTGCTCGACGGCCACGCCCTTGGGGCGCCCGGTCGAACCCGAGGTGTAGATGATGTAGGCCAGCTCGTCGGCCGGGTCCTCGCGCCTCTCCGGCACGAGCCGGTCGGAGTCCTGGCGCAGGATCCGGTCGGCCTCCTCCCAGGTGCGCACGACGGCGACGCCGCGCTCCCGGGTGGTCTCGGCGAGCCCCTCGACCTGGTCCAGGGCGGACCCCGACGTCAGCAGCATGGTGGCCGCCGAGTCCTCGAGGATGTAGCTGATCCGGTCCGGCGGGAAGCCGACGTCGACGGGCACGAACGCCGCGTCGATCTTCAGGACGGCCAGCATGCCGACGTAGGAACCGACCGCCTGGTCGAAGAGCAGGGCGATCCGGTCGCCGGGGCGCGCGCCACGCTCGAGCAGGTGGCGCCCGAGGCGGTTCGCCCAGGCGTCGAGCTCGGCGTAGGTCAGCTGCTGCTCGCCGGTGTCGACGGCGACCGAGTCCGCATGCGTCTCGCACACCTGCTCGAAGAGGTGGACGAGCCGTTCTCCGGAGTGGGTCCGGGGTGGTTCGGGAATGCTGCCCGCGGTCAGCACGAGAGTCGGATCGATCTCGGCGGCCGGACCGGGGGGTGCGGTCCCGATATCGCCGCGTGTGACCACTCGGTCACCCGCGGAACCCCTGCGCAGTACGTCGGACATGCTCTACGAATACCCCGCTACCGCCGTGGTGCATTCGCATGTGCAGGGGTGGCGTTCCTCACCGCTTGCGCGGTGAACCATCGCGGTCCGCCGGACGTAGGGAAGCCGGAGACCGATGGCGAATCGTCGTCGATCGCCCTGCGCACCAGGCGGTACGAGCACGGATGAGCCATGTCAATGTCGGGCCGGAGCGTTTCGGCAGGGTTTCCCGGCGTATCGGCGGGTATGCGGATCACGCGCGGGTTCATCGCGAATTCACCTCGGACCGTGGTGATCCGGACTACGTCGTTAAAGGTGCGGTCATCAGTGAGTCGATCAGATCCCGGCCGAGATCGTCGGCCGGATCAGGACACCGGAGATCTGCATTCCGAAACCACTCGGGGGGCGCTTCCGGATGTGGTCCGCACACACCGACCATTCCGTCGCCGAACGGTGCCGTGGCCGCGGCGATCGGTCCGTTTCCGTAGCGCGCGAGAACGTTCACCGTTTCCGCCGAGCGTCGGCGGGGGACGATGTACCCGCCGTCCTGGAAGTACATCTCGCGGGTCTCACCGCGCCAGTGCACGGGCACCAGTGCCGGCTCGTCCGAGTCGACCAGGGCGCCCTTCGACGAGTAGTACTCGTGGACCCGGCCGGGGAAGAGGTTGAAGAAGCCGGGCTCGGCGAGATACCCGCCCATGCAGATGCCGAGATAGCGACCGCCGGACGCGACGAACCGCCGGATCGCGCCCTTGTCGCGCCTCTGCCGGCGGAACGCGGACTCGTCGTCGCCGGAACCGCCGGGTTGTCCGTAGAGGACGACCCCCGGCAGCTGCAGCGCCTCGCGGACACCGAGCTCGCCCTCCGGGCCGGCCGTGACGACGTCGAAGTTCCAGGACGAGCCGCGCAGGAGGGCGGCCATCGCGGCGGTGTCGTCGCCGTCGGCGGGGCCGGTGGTCTCGTCCCGGTAGACCACGGCGACCCGCCGGTTCCCACCCGTGTCGGGTTCCCGGTTCTGCGGCACTCTCGGCTCCTCGGTGGACGGTCTCGATCTTCTTCCTCTACCCGGCCGTGCGCGGCGGGAATCCCCGGGTCTGCGATCGACCCCACATCGTCGCCGACGTCACCCGTGCCCCGGGCCACGAGCGCGGCCGTGGTGCTCGACGGGGCCGGTAGTGTCCCGGCCCGTGCCCATCCCCGGTCCCGGATATGCGATCACCGCCCGCGTCGACGCCCCCGCCACCTCCACGTCCGCAGGCGACCTGACCGCGGCCGTCGGTGTCGTCGGCGGCGTCGTCACCGCGTTCGACGTGGTGGAGGCGAAGACCGACTCGATCGTCGTCGACATCAGTGCCAACGCGCGCAACACCGACCACGTCGAGGAGATCAAGGACGCGATCGACGCCCTGGAGGGCTTCTCCGTCCGCAAGATCTCCGACCGGACGTTCCTGCTCCACCTCGGCGGCAAGATCGAGGTCCGCTCGAAGGTCAACCTGCGTACCCGTGACGATCTCTCCCGCGCCTACACCCCGGGCGTCGCGCGGGTGTCGATGGCGATCGCGGAGAACCCGTCCGACGCCCGGCGTCTGACGATCAAGCGCAACACCGTCGCCGTCGTCACCGACGGGTCCGCCGTGCTCGGGCTGGGCAACATCGGTGCCGCCGCCGCGATGCCGGTGATGGAGGGCAAGGCGGCGCTGTTCAAGCAGTTCGCCAACGTCGACGCCTGGCCGGTGTGCCTGGACACCCAGGACACCGAGGAGATCATCCGGACGGTGCAGATCCTGGCGCCGGGCTACGGCGGGATCAACCTCGAGGACATCGCCGCGCCGCGCTGCTTCGAGATCGAGCGCCGGCTGCGCGAGATGCTCGACATCCCGGTGTTCCACGACGACCAGCACGGCACCGCGGTCGTCGTGCTCGGGGCGCTGCGCAACGCCCTGCGCGTGGTGGGCAAGCGCTTCGCCGACGTCAAGGTCGTGGTCTGCGGGGTCGGCGCCGCCGGCTCGGCGATCATCCGGCTCCTCGGGTCGGAGGAGACCGCGGACGTGCTCGCGGTCGACGTCGACGGCATCGTGCACCAGGACCGTCCCGGCATGGACGAGAACCTGGTCTCGATCGCGGCGCAGACCAACAAGGACGGGAAGACCGGCTCGCTGGCCGACGCCCTGGTCGGCGCCGACGTGTTCGTGGGCGTCTCGGCGCCGAACCTGTTCGGTGCCGACGAGCTGGCGACCATGGCCGAGCGCTCGATCGTGTTCGCGCTGGCCAACCCGGATCCTGAGGTCGACCCGGCGGTGGCCCAGCAGCACGCCGCCGTCGTCGCGACCGGGCGCTCGGACTACCCGAACCAGATCAACAACGTGCTCGCCTTCCCCGGCGTGTTCCGCGGGCTGCTCGACGCGCAGGCGCACGACATCACCGACGAGATGATGCTCGCCGCCTCGGCCGCGATCGCCGACGTGGTGGCCGAGCCGAGCCCGTCGTTCATCGTGCCGAGCGTGTTCGACACGACCGTCGCGCCCGCCGTCGCCGAGGCCCTGCGCACCGCAGCGGGCAAGCAGGCCCGCAAGGGCGAGGTCGAGGCGGGCTGACGTCCCGTCCGTGGCCGGGCCCGGTCACGGTGCCGGGGTGATGGACGGCGCCGGTGTCGCCGGCGCCGGGTCCGCGCCCTGCCCGGACGGGGTCAGCAGCAGGGCCGAGGCGGCGACGGCGGCGAGCAGCGCCGTGCCGACGGCGGTCCGCCGGGGACGTCGCGCGAGGCCCCGTCCGGATCCCTGCCCGGTCCCCGGCCGGGATCCCGGTCCGGGCCCCGGTGGTGTCCCGTGGGCCGGGGGCCGTCCGACGGCGTCGGTGAACGCGCGGACGGCGTCGTCGACCGCGCCGGCGTCGGGCGGCGGGGTTTCGCCCAGGACCGTCCGGAGCCGGTCCGCGGCCGCGCCGATCCCGGCCTGCTCGACGGTCACGGCGACGGGCCGGCCGAGCCGGTGCACGGGTACCCCGTACGCGACCGCCAGCCCGGCGCGGACGTCCTCGGACAGCGCCGGGCCGCAGAACAGTGCGACGGGCCGGCCGGTACCGGCACGCCATCCCCTCTCGCCCTCGACCACGGTGCCCCACATCGCGACGCACCCGAGCAGCGTCGCGCCCCCGAACCCGACGCCGCCGACGTCCGCGGGGTCCCGCGCGGCGTAGAGCCCGCAGGTGCACGACGGCTCGGGCGCGGGATGGCCGCGCAGCTCGCACCGGGCCTCCAGCGCCGCGCCGGCCGGCCAGTCGGTGGAGACCTTGACCGGGGACCGAAGCCGGACCGCACCGGGGTGGACCGGGCCGGGACGGACCGGGCCGCGGTGGGCGGCGGGGCCGGGGTCGCGGACCTGCCAGGTCCGCCAGCCGACGACGACGCCCGCGACGTCCGGGGCGGTCACCCTCGGATCACCCGCCGAGGCGGACCGGTGGGGTGGCCTGGTCGGCGTCGACCTCCACCGGTGGTTCCTGCCGGGCCTCCGCTACGCGCCGTGCGCTCTCCACCGTCGCCGGGTCGGGGCCGGGCACCGGGCCGACGACGGGTTCGGCCCGGAACACCCGGATGGTGCGTCCGATGTTCATGTCGCCCCCTGCTGCTCCGGTGGCCGGCGGGTGGACCCGCCGACGTCACCAGGATCCGGCGCGGACGGGGGTGGGGGAACCGCCGGACGGTGCCGCGGGTCACCTCCGTACGGGCGGTTACCGCAGGTAGGACGCGGGTTAGGCTCGACCCATGACGTCCCCGACCGTCGGAGTGCTGGCCCTGCAGGGCAACGTGCGTGAGCACCTGGACGCGCTGACCGCGTGCGGGGCGCGTCCGGTGCCGGTGCGCCGCGAGTCCGAGCTCGACGCCGTCGACGGGCTGATCCTGCCCGGCGGTGAGTCGACCACGATGAGCAAGCTGCTCGACGTGTTCGAGCTCCTGGAGCCGCTGCGCGCCCGGCTCGGTGCGGGGATGCCGGCCTACGGCTCGTGCGCCGGGATGATCCTGCTCGCCGACCGGATCCTCGACGGGCGCTCCGACCAGCACCAGCTCGGCGGACTCGACGTCGTCGTGCGGCGCAACGCGTTCGGACGGCAGGTGGACTCGTTCGAGACCGACCTGGACTTCCGCGGCCTCGACGGTGGCCCGGTGCACGCGGTGTTCATCCGGGCCCCGTGGGTGGAGAAGACCGGCAGCGACGTCGAGGTGCTCGCAAGCGTCCCGCACGTCACCAGCATGGGCGAGGACCCCGGCGCCGCGGCCGGACGCCCCGTCGCCGTCCGTCAGGGCCCGGTCCTGGCCACCTCGTTCCACCCGGAGCTCACCGGCGACCGCCGCGTGCACGGCCTGTTCGTCGACATGGTCCGCACCTCGGCCTGATCCGCACCTCCGCCTGATCCGCCCCGCCGGCCTCGGTGGGGCGGCGCGGTCAGGAGGCCTTCTCGTCCAGGCGGTAGCGGATCAGGCGCGAGCTGTTGCCGACGACGGCGACGCTGGACGCGTTGTGCAGGATCGCCGCCACCACCGGCGACAGCGCGCCCCCGGCGGAGACCAGCAGCCCGGCCGCGTTGACCGCGATCGACATCCCGTAGTTCTGCCGGATCAGCGTGATGCTCCGGCGTCCGAGGTCGCGCAGCTCCAGCAGGGCCCGCAGGTCGTCCGCGGCCAGGGCGACGTCGGCGGTCTCGACGGCGACGTCGGTGCCGGCCACGCCCATCGCGATGCCGATGTCGGCCAGGGCCAGCGCGGGGGCGTCGTTCGTGCCGTCCCCGATCATCGCCACGGTGTAGCCGTCCTCGCGCAGGCTCCGCACGACGTCCTGCTTCTCCTCCGGCATGACCTGCGCGCGGTACTCGTCGATGCCCAGCTCCTCGGCGACCGCGGCGGCCGTCGCCGGGTGGTCCCCGGTGAGCAGCACGATCCGCTTTACGCCGTCGGCGCGCAGGGCGTCGAGCACCTCGCGGGACTCGGCCCGCACGGTGTCGCGCAGCGAGACGAGGCCGACCAGCGTGCCGTCGACGGCCAGGAGCAGCGGCGTCTCGGTGTCCTTGCGCAGGCGACGCACCCAGTCCGCGGCCTTACGGCTGACCGGGACCTTCTGCTTGCGCAGCAGCTCGACGCTGCCGATCAGCAGGACCCGGCCGTCGGACTGCACGCGCATGCCCTGCCCGAGCAGCACCTCGCACTCCTCGTGCGGCGGGATCTCGATCCGGCGCTCCTCGGTGGAGCGGATCACGGCCTGGGCCAGCGGGTGCCGGGAGTGGATCTCGGAGCTGGCCGCGTAGGCGAGCACCTGCTCCGGCGACCACGCGTCGTCGAAGGAGATCACGTTCGTGACGACGGGGCGGCCGAGGGTGAGCGTGCCGGTCTTGTCGAACACGATCGCGTCGACCCGGCCGGCGGCCTCCAGGTGCGCGCCACCCTTGATCAGGATGCCGCGGCGGGCACCGTTGCCGATCGCGGCGCTGATCGCGGTCGGTGTGGAGAGCCCGACCGCGCACGGGCAGGCGACGAGCAGCATGGTCATCGCCCGGCGGACGTCGCGGGTCACGATCAGCGTCAGCGCCGAGAGCACGAACGACGCCGGCACGAACCGGCGGGAAAAGTTCTCGCCGATGGTCTGGATCGGGGCGCGGTCGTCCTGGGCCTGCTCGACCCGGTCGATGATCCGCCCGATCGCCGTGTCGCGGCCGACGGCGGTGGCCCGGACGACGATCCGCCCGCGCAGCAGCACCGACCCGGCGTGCAGCGTGATGCCGGGTCCGACGGTGACCGGCAGCTGCTCGCCGGTGATCGCGGCCTGGTCGATGACGCCGTCGCCCTCGACGATCTCGCCGTCGACCGGCAGCACGACGTGCTCGTGCACGACGACCTCGTCGCCGAGCGCGACGTCGGCGATGTCGACCTCGATCTCGGTGCCGTCGGCCAGGCGCATCCAGGTGCGGGTCTGGGCGCCGGTGAGCAGCTCGGAGATCGCGCGCCGGGAGCGGCGCAGCGTGAGGTCCTGCAGGTACTCACCGATGTTGAGCAGCCACAGCACGGTCAGCGCGACGACGTTCTCGCGCAGCACCAGGCTCGCGACGGTGGCCGCGGACACGAGCGCGTCGGTCCCCGCACCGCGCCCACCTGTGAGGGACTTCAGCGCGCCGCGCAGGAACGGGTAGCCGGTGAAGATCGTGACGCCGGTGGCGACGGTACGGCTGGTCGGGCCGAGCACCGGGGGCCGGCGCAGGCCGTAGCGGCGGAAGCCCAGCGCGGCCAGCGCGACCCCGCCGACGACGAGGCGGACCAGCTCGGTGTTGCCGACGTCGGCCGAGCGCGGCGAGCGGGCGGCGGTGGCGTCGGCGTCGGCGCCGAGGCCCTTGCCGATCGCCTCCAGCAGCTCCGTCCGGTCGCAGCGCTGCTCCTGGTACCAGACGACGACGTTGCCGGTGCGCGGATAGGCGTGCACCTGCCGGACGCCGGTGACGTGGTCGACCTCGTCCTCCACGGCCACGGCGGTGCCGACCCGGCCGCGCAGGGCGGGGACGGCGAACCGGACCCGTCCGGCGGCGTCGCTCAGTGTGCGGACGTCGTCGTGTTCCATCGGGGTCCCCGTCGTCGGCTGGTCGTGGTGCGCGGTGCGGCCCGGCTCAGTGCTCGTGGCCGTGCCCGGTGCTCGCCGCGCCCGGTGCGGGGGCCTGCTCACCGATCCGCCCGCGGGCCTCGCTGACGATGTCCGCGGTCGCGAGACGGGCGCGCTCCGCGCCGGTCTCCGCCGCACGGGCGCCCAGGAGACCCCACGACGTCACGGTGACCGCGGCGCTGCGCACGGCACCGGACTGTGCGACCCGCTTGACGCCGTCGTAGGCCACGGCACCCGCGAGACCGCTGACGACCAGCCCTGCTGCCTTGCCGGCCAATGCTCCGACCACCACTGACGTGCTCCTTCCGACGCGACCTCGGTGACAACCGTGGTCGTTTGGATCAAGGGTATCCCGCGGCACCGACACTCCGCGGGCGGTGTGGTCGTGATCGCCCGGCCGGGGCACGGTCGGCGAACCGGGCGCACGCCGGTAGCATCGAGGGGTTCCCGCAGGTCCCCGCCGCGGCCGAGTCCGCGGCCCGGGAGGACCTGCCCGGCCGCGGTTCCGCGCGGCCCGCACGAGACGAGAGGTGGGTAGCCGATGAGCGGTCACTCCAAGTGGGCGACGACCAAGCACAAGAAGGCCGTGATCGACGCCCGTCGCGGCAAGATGTTCGCGAAGCTGATCAAGAACATCGAGGTCGCGGCGCGGACCGGCGGGGGAGACCCCGACGGCAACCCCACGCTCTACGACGCGATCCAGAAGGCCAGGAAGAGCTCGGTCCCCAACGACAACATCGAGCGCGCCCTCAAGCGCGGCTCCGGGGCCGACGCCGGCGGCGCCGAGTACCAGTCGATCACCTACGAGGGCTACGGCCCGAACGGTGTCGCGGTCCTCATCGAGTGCCTGACCGACAACCGCAACCGCGCCGCGACCGAGGTCCGGACCGCGATGACCCGCAACGGCGGGCAGATGGCCGACCCCGGCTCGGTGGCCTACCTGTTCACCCGCAAGGGCGTCGTGCTCCTGCCCAAGGGCGAGCTGGCCGAGGACGACGTGCTGATGGCCGTCCTCGACGCCGGCGCGGAGGAGGTCAGCGACCTCGGCGAGACCTACGAGGTGATCAGCGAGGCCGGTGACGTCGTCGCCGTCCGCACCGCGCTGCAGCAGGCCGGCATCGACTACGACTCGGCCGACCAGACGTTCATCCCGTCGATGCAGATCGAGCTGGACGCCGAGGGCGCGAAGAAGATCTTCCGCCTGATCGAGGCGCTCGAGGACTCCGACGACGTGCAGAACGTCTACTCGAACTTCGACGTGTCCGACGAGGTCATGGCCGAGGTCGGCTGACGCCGCACCCGCACCACCGCGACACCGGTTCGCACGAGAGCTCCGCTCGTACGCCCGGGATGGACGAGAGCTCCGTCCGCCCACCCCGGGCGGTGGGCGGGGCCGCAGCTGCACGTGCCATCCGTCCCGCTGGACGAGAGTTCTGTTCGTCGAATCATCATGGGGAGCTAGTGCACCGGCCCGGTTCCTGGCTCCTTGGGCAAGAGCCCGCTCATGCGACCGGCGGTGATCCGAGCACCGGCCCGAGGCTGCGGCCTGCTGGACGAGGGCTCCGTTCGCGCAGCCTGGCTGGACGAGAATTCCGTTCGTTGAGTCCTCGTGGGAGCCGGTGCGCCGGCCCGGTTCCTGGCTCCTTGGGCGAGAACCCCGCTCGTGCGGACGCGGTGGGCGAGAGCTGCGTTCGTGCAGCCGGCGGTGATCCGAGCACCGGCCCGAGGCTCCGGCTTGCTGGACGAGAGCTCCGCTCGTGTGGCCGGGTGGGACGAGCGCTCCGTTCGTTCATTCCGCGGAGACGCCGTTGCGCCGGCCCAACCCCTGGCTCGTTGGGCGAGAGCTCCGTTCGCGCAGCCTGGGTGGACGAGAGCTCCGTTCGTTGAGTCCTCCTGGGGGAGCCGGTGCGCCGGCCCGATACTTGGCTACTTGGGCGGAAGCCCCGCTCGTGCGGACGCCTTGGGTGAGAGTTCCGTTCGCCTACACCGGGATGGGCCGGAGCACCGGCTCGGCTCCCCGGCGGATGGGGGGGAGTTCCGTGCGCGGCCCGGATGGGCGGGAGCTCCGTCCGTGCATCTCGCGGCGCGGGTGGGGCCGGAACTGTCGGGGGTCGGTCCTAGACTCGTTTCCGATGAGCGCCGCGACACAGTCCCCGAAGAAGACCGGTCCTGGGAAGAGCAGCACAGCCAAGGCCGGCTCCGGTACGTCCTCCAAGAAGGAGGACACGCCGCGGCTGCTCCTGCTCGACGGACACTCGCTGGCCTACCGGGCGTTCTTCGCCCTGCCGGCGGAGAACTTCCGCACCGGCACCGGGCAGACCACGAACGCCGTCTACGGCTTCACCTCGATGCTGATCAACCTGCTGCGCGACGAGGAGCCGACGCACCTGGCCGTCGCGTTCGACGTCTCCCGGAAGACGTTCCGGTCCGAGCGCTACGCCGAGTACAAGGCGAACCGCTCCAGCACCCCGGACGACTTCCGCGGCCAGGTGGACCTCATCAAGGAGGTTCTGAACGCGCTCAACATCCCGGTGTTCGCCGTGGACAACTACGAGGCGGACGACCTCATCGCCACGCTGACCACACAGGCCGAGGCCCAGGGCATGAACGTCCTGATCACCACCGGGGACCGGGACGCGTTCCAGCTGGTCACCGACCACGTCACGGTGCTCTACCCCAAGCGTGGGGTGTCGGACCTGGGCCGGATCGACCCGGCCGAGGTCGACGCCCGCTACGGGCTGACCCCGACGCAGTACCCGGACTTCGCGGCGCTGCGCGGGGACCCCTCGGACAACCTGCCGTCGATCCCCGGGGTGGGGGAGAAGACGGCGGCGAAGTGGGTCCGCGAGTTCGGCTCGCTCGCCGAGCTGACCGACCGGGTGGACGAGGTCAAGGGCAAGGCGGGCGACGCCCTGCGGGCGAACCTGGCCAACGTGCTGCTCAATCGTCAGCTGACCGAGCTGGTCCGCGACGTCGACCTCGGATCCGACCCGTCGCAGCTCGAGGTGCGGCCGTGGGACCGCGACGCGGTGCACCGGCTGTTCGACGAGCTGGAGTTCCGGGTCCTGCGCGAGCGGCTGTTCGCGACGCTGTCCTCGGCCGAGCCGGAGGCCGAGGAGGGCTTCACCGTGCAGGGCGCGGTGATCGAGCCGGGCTCGGTGCGTTCCTGGCTCGACGAGCACACCCGCGACGGACGCCGGGTCGCGCTCTCGTTCGGCGGGGTCGCCGGGCCGGTGGCGGCGCGGGACCTGACCGGGATCGGGTTCGCGGTCGGTGAGCCGACCGTCGAGGCGCGCGCCGCCGGTGCGACGGCCGGGGTGCCGCAGGCCGGCTACCTTGCCGTGGCGACGCTGACCCCGGACGACGAGGCCGCGCTCGGTGAGTGGCTGGCCGACCCGTCGGTGCCCAAGGCCGCGCACGACATCAAGGCCGTACTGCACGGGCTGCGCGCCCGCGGCTGGACCCTCGAGGGCCTGACCAGCGACACCGCGCTCGCCGCTTATCTCGCCAAGCCGGGCCAGCGCACGTTCGACCTGGCCGACCTGGCGCTGCGCTACCTGCGCCGGGAGCTGCGCACCGAGTCCGAGGGCGACGGGCAGCTGTCGTTGCTGGGGGGTGAGGAGGAGGCCGACAACGCCGCGGCCGAGGCCGAGATGCTGGCCGCCTCCGCCGTGCAGGAGCTGGCCGACGCGCTCGACGCCGACCTCGCCGAGCGCGGCGGGTCCGAGCTGCTCGCCGAGCTGGAGCTGCCCCTGGCGTTCGTGCTCGCGGACCTGGAGTCGGCCGGGATCGCCGTCGACGCGGAGTACCTGTCCGGGCTGGAGTCCGACTTCGGCTCGCAGGTCCGCCAGGCCGCCTCCGACGCCTACGAGGTGATCGGCAAGGAGATCAACCTCGGGTCGCCGAAGCAGCTGCAGGTGGTGCTGTTCGACGAGCTGAACATGCCGAAGACCAAGCGCACCAAGACCG
Organism: Pseudonocardia sediminis; assembly: GCF_004217185.1. Taxonomy (NCBI): domain Bacteria; kingdom Bacillati; phylum Actinomycetota; class Actinomycetes; order Pseudonocardiales; family Pseudonocardiaceae; genus Pseudonocardia; species Pseudonocardia sediminis. The sequence continues at coordinate 3,229,109 of NZ_SHKL01000001.1, forward strand.
GCTACACCACCGACGCGGACGCATTGCAGAGCCTGTTCGAGCAGACCGAGCACCCGTTCCTGCAGCACATGCTCCTGCACCGGGACGCGACCCGGCTCAAGGTCACCGTCGACGGCCTGATCAAGTCCGTGGCCGACGACGGCCGGATCCACACCACGTACTCGCAGACGATCGCGGCGACCGGACGTCTGAGCTCGACCGATCCGAACTTGCAGAACGTGCCGATCCGCACCGCGGCCGGACGCCGGATCCGGGACGCGTTCGTGGTGGGCGACGGTTATACCGAGCTGATGACCGCGGACTACAGCCAGATCGAGATGCGGATCATGGCCGACCTGTCCGAGGACGCGGCGCTGATCGAGGCGTTCCGCTCCCAGCACGACTTCCACGCCGAGACCGCCGCCCGCGTGTTCGGCGTCGAGCCGACCGAGGTCTCCGTCGAACAGCGCGCCAAGATCAAGGCGATGAACTACGGGCTGGCCTACGGCCTGTCCGCCTACGGCCTGTCGGGGCAGCTGCGGATCTCCACCGACGAGGCCAAGTCGATGATGGACGACTACTTCGCCGGGTTCGGCGGGGTGCGCGACTACCTGGCCGGCGTCGTCGACCAGGCCCGCAAGGACGGCTACACGGCCACCATCATGGGCCGTCGCCGCTACCTGCCGGACCTGGTAAGCGATAATCGTCAGCGCCGGGAGATGGCCGAGCGGATGGCGCTCAACGCCCCGATCCAGGGCAGCGCCGCGGACATCATCAAGGTCGCGATGCTCGGCGTGCACAAGGCGCTCAAGGCCGAGGACCTGCGCAGCCGGATGCTGCTGCAGGTCCACGACGAGCTCGTGATCGAGGTCGCCGAGGGCGAGCGGGACGCGCTGGAGACGCTCGTCCGCCGGGAGATGGCCGCCGCGGCGGAGCTGTCGGTGCCGCTGGAGGTCTCGGTCGGGTACGGGCGCAGCTGGGACGCCGCCGCACACTGATCTTCACCTGAACCCGGGGCCCGGCCGTCGAAACGGCCCGCGGCCCCGGGACCGGCCGGCTACGGCGAGGGCAGGTGGCCGAGCTGGCCCAGGATCGCCATGTTGTCCCAGGTGATCCACGACTCGGCGAACTTGCCGTTCTCGACGCGGAACACCCCGCCGAAATCGAACGAGGCCTTCTTGCCGGAGGCGGGGAACGGGCCGAGCGGGCCGTCCTGGGTGCCCTCGTAGGTGCACCAGATTCCTGCCTTGTCGCCTTCGACGACGACGTGCCGGAACGTCTGCACGTTGTCCGGGAAGGACTCGGTGTTCGACCGCAGGAAGCCCTTGAAATCCTCCCGGCTGTGGACGACGAGGTCCGGGGTGGCTTCGCAGTGCCGGACGAAGTCCTCGGTCAGGATGTCGTCGAGCAGGTGCAGCTCCCGGGAGTTCATCGCGTCCTCGAGACGCTGCATCAGCTGCCTGATCTCGTCGCCGTTGCTCATGTCGAAGCCTCTCGTCCGTCGGTCACGTGGGCCTCGGAGCTCGGGCGGGACCGGGCAGGACACGGTGGACGACCTCCGGGGTGCGGGCGAGAGTAGTGCCGGGCGATCGGCCCCGGACACCGCCGGGCGCCCGCTGCGGAAGGCCGTTCGGAGGAACCCGTCGTCGCAGCTCAGCAGCGGGAGAGACGATGTCGCCAACCTTGTCGATGACACCGCTGCGACCGCGTGGGAGAGGGCGGCGCGACGGGCCGTCGCAGACCTCGGAGTGCCGGGGCCGGAGTGCCGGGATCGGTGGTCCGGCGCGCGGTGAGCGGACTCGTCGGGCGACGGCTCAGGGAGCCGGCGTCCGGGCACGGAGGGGCTCGTCGGCAACGGCGGGCTCGAGGACGGTCAGGGTGGCCGGACCGAGGCGCAGCACGCCGTCGTCGAGGGGCTCGCAGCGCACGCCGCCGCGCCCGCGCAGGGCGCGGAACGCCCCGGGTGCCAGGACGACGTCCATCCACCGGCACGGCGCGGCCGGGCGGTGCGCGCGGAACCGGACCGGGCCGTCGCCGCTGTCGAGGACGAACACCGCCCCCGCGCCGCCCCGGCCGAGCGCGGCCAGGGAGTCGATCGGGAACCCGCGCAAGATGATGTTGCGGCGCGTGTCGACAGCGTCCGGCGCCGCGTCGAGACCGAGGTCGTCGCGCACGGCGTCCAGGGACTCCGCCGCCATCACCGTGACGGCGGCCCTGCGGTGCGCTGCCCGGCCGCAGTAGCGGTCCCCGGCGAGCCCGAGGCCGCCGCGGACCCGCACCAACTCCCGCGACACCGGTTCGGGATCCGGTGCCGGGCCGTCGCCCGGTCGGCCCTCGTAGGCGTGCACGGGGGACACGAGCAGCGTCGTGATCTCCACCCGCACCTCTCCGGTCACCCCGACCACGCTACGTCCGCCGCCCGATCGGACGGCCGGCACCGGTCGGACGAGCGGTCCCGTCGTCGGAAAGGTTCCGACGAGAGTGCCGCTCGCTGGGCCTGTCCGGAGGTGTGCACGGTCAGGGGCGCCGGCACCGGTCGGACCGGCGGCCCCGTCGTCGGAAAGGATGCGACGAGAGTGCCGCTCGCTGTGGCGGGAGGCGGCGCGGTGGGGGAGGCTCCCGCCGGACGGACGGGGGTGGGTGTGTTTCGGGGTCGGGGGTCGTTGGCCTGGCTGCTGGTGGTGCCGGTGCTCTACGTGGGTGCGTTGCCGCTGGTCAACCGGGTGGAGCCGCTGGTGTTCGGGCTGCCGTTCCTGGCGGTGTGGCTGTTCGGCGCGACACTGCTGACGCCGCTCGCGGTGTGGCTGGCCGCTCGTGGTGACCCGGTGTGGCGCTCCGGCGGGGCCGGGCCGGCTGCCACGGGAAACGCCCCTGAGCCCGGGGGCGGTGGGGCCGATCGGCCGGACGTGCCGGAGGACCTCCGATGACCGGCGACGCGGCGGTGTCGCTGGGCATCCTGGCCGCGTTCATGGTGCTGGCCTGCCTGCTCGGGATCCGGGCCGGGCGGGGACGTCGCGGGAGGAACGGCGGCGACGACCTCGCCGAGTGGTCACTGGGCGGGCGGAGTCTCGGCTTCCTGTTCACGCTGCTGCTGACGGCGGGGGAGACGTACACGACGTTCAGCTACCTCGGCGCGGCCGGCTGGGCCTACGACAACGGCATCTCCGCGCTCTACGTCGTGGCCTACCTCGGCATCGGGATGGCGGTGAGCTACGTCGTCGCGCCGATCCTGTGGACCTACGCCCAGCGCCACGGCCTGCACTCGATCGCCGACATCGCCGCACACCGGTTCGGGGCGCCGTGGCTGAACACGGTCGTCGCCGTCGTCGCGACGATCCTGGTGCTGCCCTACATCCAGCTGCAGATCACCGGGATGGGCGTCGTCGTGGCCTCGGTCGGCTACGGCGCGATCGGGCTGGGGGTGTCCTACCTCGTCGCGTTCGGAATCGCGGAGACGTTCGTGCTGCTGTCCGGGCTGCGCGGGAGCGCGTGGGTGTCGGCGCTGAAGGACGTCCTGGTGCTGGTGACGCTGGCCGCGGTGTTCGTCTACGTGCCGCTGCACTTCTTCGGCGGCTACGGCGAGCTGATGACACGGCTGGTGGAGCAGCGCGAGGCCTGGCTGACGCTGCCCGGCCCGGACGACGCGACGCTGGGCGTGGGCTGGTTCGCCTCCACGGTGCTGCTCAACGCCGTCGTGTTCTGCATCTTCCCGCCGCAGGTCGCCGGGTTCCTGGGCGCGGCGAGCCCACAGGTGCTGCGGCGCAACGCGATGGTTCTGCCGCTCTACCAGGTGCTGCTGTTCGTGCCGGTGGTGCTCGGGATGGCGGCGCTGTTCGTCGTGCCGGGGCTCGGTGACTCCAACCAGGCCATGTTCGAGCTCGTCCGCCAGGCGATGCCGCCGTGGGCGCTCGGGTTCGTCGGCGCGGCCGGTGCGCTCTCGGCGATCGTGCCGATGGCGATGTTCATGCTGGTCATCGGCACGATGTGGGGTCCGGTGATCCGGGGGACGGGGCGTGCGGCGGAGGTGCGCCGGCGACGGCTGGCCCAGGTCGTCACGCTCGCCGCCGGCGTCGTGGCGCTCGCGATGACCTACCTGTTCCCGAACGCCCTCGTGCGCCTGTCGCTGATCTCCTACGAGGGGATGGCACAGCTGCTGCCGCTGGTGCTGCTGGCCCTGTTCTGGCGGCGGATGCCGGTGTCGGCGGCGCTGGCCGGGCTCGGGGCCGGGCTGGTCGTGGACGTCGCCCTGGTCGCGAGCGGGAACGACCCGCTCGGCGGCGTCAACGCCGGGGTGGTCGCGCTCGCGGTGAACCTGCTGGTGGTTACCGTGATCACCCGGCTGCGACCGGCCGACACCGCGGAGGGCCGGCTGGCGCAGCCGGAGGCGGTCCCGGTGGGCCGCGCGGTCGGCCGGGCGGGGCGCCCGGCCGGGGGTGGAGAGTGGAGCACGTGACGTCCGAGATCGCAGGTGAGCCGTCGGACGCGACGGCGGCGCAGCTCGTCGAGGCCTACCGGTCCGGGACGCTGTCCCCGTCCGAGGCGCTCGAGTCGGTGCTGGCGCGGATCGCGGCCTGCGAGCCGAAGCTGTTCGCGACCTACGCCCATGACCCCGACGGTGCCCGCGCGGCGGCCGCGGAGGCGACCGAGCGGTGGCGTCGCGGCGAGCCGCTCGGCCCCGTCGACGGGGTCCCGGTGACGCTGAAGGAGAACATCGCCACCCGCGGCGTCCCGGTGCCGTCGGGGACCGCGGCCACCGAGCTCGTCCCCGCTCCCCGCGACGCCCCGGCCGCGGCGCGGCTGCGCGAGGGCGGCGCGGTGATCACGACGAAGACGACGATGCCCGACCTCGGGATGCTCGGGTCGTCGGTGTCGAGCTTCCACCCGCGCACCACGAACCCGTGGAACCCCCGGCGCACGCCGGGCGGTTCGTCGTCCGGGGCCGGTGCGGCCGCGGCGGCCGGGTACGGGCCGCTGCACCTGGGCACCGACATCGGCGGCTCGGTCCGTCAGCCCGCGCACTGCTGCGGGCTGGTCGGGTTCAAGCCCAGCCACGGCCGGGTCCCGGTCGTGCCGCCCTACTACGGGCGTGCGATCGGGCCGCTGACCAGGACCGTCGACGACGCGACGGTGCTGATGCGCGTCGTCTCCGCCCCCGACGCGCGCGACCACACGTCGTTGCCGCCCGCCGACCTCGACTGGGACGCCGTCGCCCGGGCGGACGAGACGCGGCTGGAGGGGGTGCGGATCGGGGTGATGGCCGACTCCGGTGTCGGGTTCGCCGTCGAGCCGGACATCTCGTCCGCGGTGAACGCCGCTGCCCGCCGGTTCGCCGACGCCGGAGCGGACGTCGAGCCGGTCGGCCCGCTCCTGCGCCGTGAGATGCTCGACGGCCTGGACCGCTTCTGGCGGGCCCGCGCCTGGGCCGAGGTCTCCGCGTTGCCGCCGGCGCGGGCGTCGAAGGTCCTCCCGGAGATCCTGCGCTGGGCCCGCACCGGTCAGGAGCTGACCGGGGAGCAGGTCTTCCACGGCTTCAGCCAGATGGACGCGATGGCCCGCGCCGCGGCGACGCTGTGGGAGGGCATCGACTACCTGCTCACCCCGACCGCACCGATCCCGGCGTTCGGCGTCGAGCAGGCCTTCCCCTCCGACGACGGCGAGCGCCCGTTCGAGCACATCGGCTTCACCGTGCCGTTCAACATGTCCGGCCAGCCCGCCGTGTCGGTGAACTGCGGCTGGACCGGCGACGGCCTCCCGATCGGGCTGCAGATCGTGGGCCCGCGCTTCGACGACGTCGGCGTCCTGACCCTGGCCCGCCTGCACGAGATGCTGTCCCCGCCGCCGCGCCCCTGGCCGGCCCCGTAGCCCGCTACAGGCCGTAGAGGGTCTCGGCGTTGGCGTGCGCGATCCGCTCCCGGTCGTCCTGGTCCGGCAGCGTCTCCAGCAGGGCCGTGAGCTCGTCGGCGGTGCCGCGGTGGAACGGGTAGTCGCCGGAGAACAGGATCCGGTCGGCGGTCGTGTACTCCAGGGCGTGCCGCAGCAGGCGCGGGGCGAGCATCCCGCTGGTCGCGATGTGGATGTTGGTCCGGAAGTAGTCGGCGACGCGGCGGTCGAGGTGGCCGGCGACGTTCGACAGGCTGTCGGCCCGGTCGAGGGCGAACAGCAGCATCTCGCCCCAGTGGCCGAGGACGAGCTGCAGGTCCGGGTGGCGGTCGAACGTGCCGCGCAGGATCAGCCGCAGCGCCGCGGTGCCCGCCTCGAGGTGCCACCCCCATCCGAAGGTGGCGAGCGCGAGCTCGACGGTCGCGTCGAACCCGCGGTAGGACGCGTCCCGGGTCGTGTCCGAGGGGATCTGGGGGTGCAGGAACACCGGCCGCCCCAGCGCGGCGGCGGCGCCGAGCAGCTCGTCGTGGGCGGGGTCGTCGAGCGGCCGGTCGCCGCTGCGCCCGTAGGACATGATCCCGACGTGCCCGGTCGCGTCCGCGGTCCGCGCAAGCTCGGCCACCGCCGCGTCCGGGTCCGACGTCGGCAACGTCGTCATCGCCCGCAGGCGGTCCGGGTACCGGGCGACGGCCTCGGCGGCGCGGTCGTTCGCGTCCCGGCTCAGGGCGGCCGCCTCCGCGGCCGGGAGCCCCTGCGTGCCGGGCGGGGCGAGGGAGAGGATCTGGACGTCGACGCCGGCGTCGTCCATCACCCGTATCCGCTGCTCACCGATGTCGAGCAGGCGTTCGGGGATGTCGCCGCGGTCGTTCAGCACGACGCTCTCGTCGTGGCCGCCGGCACGCAGCGCCCGGTCGATCCCCGGGGTGGTCCAGTGCTCCTCGATCGCGACGACCCTCATCGAACTCCTCCGACTCGTGTTCCGGTGAGCGGGACCTAGGACTACTCGCTCAACGACTGTAGAGTCAAACGCCGTGAGCCCACCGACGTCCCGCGCCGCCCGGCGTGCCGCGACCGCCCAGCGGATCCTCTCCGCCGCCCAGGCCGAGTTCGGCGAGCACGGCCTCGACGCCACCACCGTGCGCGCGATCGCGGCGCGGGCCGGGGTCGACCCGTCGCTGGTCATCCAGCACTACGGCACGAAGAACGACCTGTTCGCGGTCGCGACCCGGCTCGAGGGCGACGCGGGTGACGGCGACGTCGCCGAGCACCTCTTCGACGTCCTCGACGTGCGTCTCGGCGAGCTCCCGCCGGAGACCCGCGCCCTGGTGCGGTCGATGCTCACCGCGCCCGAGGCCGCCGCGTCGATGAAGGCGTTCCTCGACGAGCGGGTCGCCAACCTGACGCGGGCGGCGATCGGTGAGGACGCCGAGCTGCGGGCGGCGCTGACCGTCAGCAGCATCCTGGGGCTGACGATCGCGCGCCATTTCCTCTCCCTGGACGCGCTGGCCGAGATCTCGGACGACCAGGTCGAGAACGTCCTCCGGCCGTGGGTGACCGCCGCCCTCGGCCCCGAGCGGCGGTGACCCGGGAGGTCACGGCAGGTCGTCGAGGAACCGCGCGACGGCGGGACGGGTGATCTGGGCGCCGGGGCTGCCGAACGGGTGGTCGAAGACGTGGTCGGCGTAGGGGATGACGAGCAGACGCCCCGGCACGCCGGCGTCGCGCAGTTGCCGGTCGTAACGGATCACCCGGTCGGCGAACACGAAGTGGTCGGCCGAGCCGAGCAGCAACAGGGTCGGCGGCAGCCCCGGGCGGACGTGGTCGACGGGGGAGAGCTCGCGGCGCAGGGCGGAATTCTCGTCGCCCGGCCCGCCGAACAGCGCGTCCTGCAGCTCCGGGGCGATCAGGCGCAGGTCCGACGCGGGGTAGTAGGCCACCACCCCGCGTGGTGACGGCAGCGGCGCGGGGTCTCCCGGGCAGCGCAGCGAGCCGTCGGTGAGTCCCGAGGTCGTGTTCAGGGCCAGCGTCGCCCCGGCCGACTGCCCGGCCAGGACGATCCGGCCCGCGTCGAGGCCCTGCGCCGCGGCGTTGGCCCGGACCCAGGAGACCGCGCACGCCACGTCGCGGCGCTGGTCCTCACCCACGGGGTTCGGCGGCGGCAGCCGGTACTCCACGGCGACGACGGCGTGGCCGCGGTCGGCGAGCCAGCGGTTGAGCGCCGTCCGGTCCGTCCGCTCCCCGCGCACCCAGCTCCCGCCGTGCAGCCACACGACGACCGGGTGCGGCCCCGCCGTGGACGGCCGGTAGAGGTCGAGCGACCGGCCCGGCGTGTACTCCGCGGTCAGGTCCGGGTGCCCGTCCGGCTGCCCGGGTGTGGTCAGGGCCGCGCCCCAGTCCAGTCGCACCCACTCGGCGCGCGCCGTCGCGGCCAGGCTGCTCAGCACGACCACCATCCCGACGACGGTCGCCACCGACACGACGGTCGTCGCCACGCCGGTGCCGCGGGCCCCGGTCGCCCAGGCGCCGGCCCCGATCCCGATGCCGAGGACGGCGGCCAGCGCGGCGTGCACCGGGTACTGCCCGGTCACGAACGACCCCAGGAACCCGACGACGGGCAGCCGCGGCACGAACGCCCCCAGCAGGACGACGAGCAGGCCGACGCACCACAGCCCGCCCACCAGCCGCAGCAGCCAGGCCGTCACAGGTCCTCCCGGGATCTCGATCGACACGGTCAGCTCACCACCCCTTGCGAGCGGCGGCGCGCCGGGCCCGGTCCCGCCCGGCCGGGTCCGCCCGACGCGGGGCCCCCGACGTGACGGGCGCGGCGCGCCCGTCCTGCCCGGGCGGGGTCACCCGGGCGGTCCGGCGCGTCCCGGGCGGGCGGCGCCGGAGCGGCCGGTAGCCTCCGAAGCTCGAACCGTTGTTCGGCGGAGGGGGTCCAGGTGCGGGTGCTCGGTGTCGACCCGGGACTGACCCGGTGCGGGATCGGGGTCGTCCAGGGCGGACCCGGGCGCACCGTGGCCTGCGTCGACGTCGGTGTCGTCCGCAGCGCCCCGGACATGCCGCTGGAACGTCGCCTGCTCGGTGTCGCCGACGAGGTCGGTCGTTGGGTCGAGCGTCACCGGCCGGACGTGATCGCCATCGAGCGGGTGTTCAGCCAGCACAACGTGCGCACCGTGATGGGCACCGCGCAGGCGTCCGGCGTGGTCGCGCTGGTCGCGGCGCGGGCCGGGCTGCCGGTCGCGTTCCACACCCCCAGCGAGGTCAAGGCCGCCGTCACCGGCGAGGGCCGGGCGGGCAAGGAGCAGGTCACCACCATGGTGACGAGGCTGCTCGGGCTCGCCGAGGCCCCGCGCCCCGCGGACGCCGCGGACGCGCTCGCGCTGGCCATCTGCCACTGCTGGCGGGCCCCGATGCTGGACCGGATGGCCGAGGCCAAGGCGCGCGCCGACGAGATGGCGAAGGTCCACAAGGCCCGGCTCGCCGAGGCCGCCCGGTCGCGACCGGGGGTGTCGTACCCCCGCGGTACCGTCCGCGGTCGAACGGGCGTTCGTGACGCGGCGCCCGGTTCGACGAGTCCCACGAGTACGACGAACGGACGTCAGAAGTGATCCATTCGGTCCGCGGCCCGGTGCTGGAGATCGGGCTCGACCACGCGGTGGTCGAGGTCGGCGGCGTCGGCCTGGCCGTGTACGCCACCCCGAACACGCTCGCCGGGCTCCGCCGCGGCGACGAGGCGCGCCTGGCGACGCTGCTGATCGTGCGCGAGGAGTCGCTGACCCTGTTCGGGTTCGCCGACGTCGAGGAGCGCGAGCTGTTCCAGCTGCTGCAGACGGTGTCGGGCATCGGTCCCCGGCTCGCGCTGGCCACGATCGCGGTGCTGGAGCCGGACACGCTGCGCCGAGCACTGGCCGACGGCGACCTGGCCGTCCTCACGCGGATCCCCGGTGTCGGCCGCAAGAGCGCCGAACGCCTGGTCCTGGAGCTGCGGGACAAGATCACCGCGCCGTCCCCGGTCGCCGCGGGCGGCGTCACGTCGGCGCCCACCCCGGTGCTCGGGCAGCGCGATCAGGTGGTCGAGGCGCTGGTCGGGCTCGGCTTCACCGCCCGCCCGGCCGAGCAGGCCGTCGACGCCGTGCTGGCCGCGACGCCGGACGCCGACGCGGCGGGGTTACTGCGGGCGGCGCTGTCGTCCCTGGGACGCTCGCGGTGATCCCTTCGCGGGTGCGAGGGGCGACACCGTGAACGGGGGTGAGGACGTGGTCCACGACGACCCGTACGCCGACGAGCTCCGCGAGGTCGACCCGGAGCCGCACCCCGACGACCGCGACCTCGACGTGTCGCTGCGCCCGCGGGTGCTCACCGAGTTCATCGGGCAGCCCCGGGTCCGCGAGCAGCTCGAGCTGGTCCTGGAGGGCGCGCGCCGCCGCGGCGACCCGCCCGACCACATCCTGCTCTCCGGCCCGCCCGGGCTGGGTAAGACGAGCCTCGCGATGATCGTCGCCGCGGAGCTGGGCGTCTCGGTGCGGCTGACCTCGGGACCGGCTCTGGAGCGCGCCGGGGACCTGGCCGCGATGCTGTCGAACCTCGTGCCCGGCGACGTCCTGTTCATCGACGAGATCCACCGCATCGCCCGCCCGGCCGAGGAGATGCTCTACCTCGCGATGGAGGACTTCCGGGTCGACGTGATCGTCGGCAAGGGCCCCGGGGCGACGTCGATCCCGCTCGACGTCGCGCCGTTCACCCTGGTCGGGGCCACCACGCGGGCCGGGTCGCTGACCGGCCCGCTGCGCGACCGGTTCGGCTTCACCGCGCACATGGAGTTCTACGAGCCCGACGAGCTGGAGCTCGTGCTGCGCCGCGCCGCGCAGATCCTGCAGATCGACCTGCGCGCCGACGGCGCCGAGGAGATCGCCGGCCGCTGCCGCGGCACCCCGCGGATCGCGAACCGCCTGCTGCGCCGGGTCCGCGACTTCGCCGAGGTCCGCGCGGACGGCGTCATCCGCCGCGGCGTCGCCCGGGACGCGCTCGACGTCTACGACGTCGACGAGCTCGGCCTGGACCGGCTCGACCGCGCCGTACTCAGCGCCCTGGTGCGCAGCTTCGGCGGCGGTCCGGTGGGAATCTCGACGCTCGCCGTCGCCGTGGGTGAGGAGGCCGGTACCGTCGAGGAGGTCTGCGAGCCCTACCTGGTGCGGGCCGGAATGCTGGCCCGCACACCGCGCGGTCGTGTCGCGACGGCGGCGGCCTGGAGCCACCTCGGCCTCACGCCGCCGGCCGACGGAACCGCCGGTCCGCAATCGCCGGCGCTGTTCTGACCGGTGTCGTCACCGTAGTCCGAATGGCGGTAGCCCGGGAGGGGCCCGCGATGGACGCACGGTCCCGGCTGGCACACTCGCAGACCTCGACAAGAGACGGAGATCCCGGAGACATGCCACAGACCTCGATCATGTCGTTGCTGCCCTTCCTCATCATCCTGCTGCTGTTCGTCCCGTTGTTCCTCAACGGCCGTAAGCAGCGCCGGCAGATGGCGGAGACGCAGGCGATGCAGTCCGCGCTCGAGATCGGCGACGTCGTCATCACGACGTCCGGCCTCCGCGGGACGATCACCGATGACTCGTACGAGGACACCGTCGACCTGGAGATCGCCGACGGTGTCGTGACGACCTGGCTGCGCGCCGCGGTGCGCGAGAAGGTCGACCCGAACGCCGGCCACGGCGACATCGCGGTCGAGGAGGACCCCGGTCCCGGCATCGAGAACGAGGCCACCTCGTCCTCGACGGAGTCGCCGAAGGTCACCCCCTCGGACAACAAGCCGATCATCCACTGATCCGGTCCCGGTCCGGCGGCACCGACACGGATGCCGAGACGGGCCGGTCCCGGTAGAGCGCACGCCGACGACGGACGCCCGCCCGACGGGCCGGTCCGTCGCCGGGCCGGCCCCGGTCGGCCGGAGACCATCTGGAGAGCAGGAACGTGGCTTCGTCCCCGGGGCAGCAGATCAGCCCCTGGCGGTATCTGACGGCATTCGTCGGGATCGTCGTGATCCTCTACGCGCTGGTGCTGTTCACCGGTGGCGGGAACATCTCGCCCAAGCTGGGTATCGACCTGCAGGGCGGCACCCGCGTGACGCTCACCGCGCGTACCGAGAACGGCGGTGTCCCGCCGCGGGACCAGCTGATCCAGGCGCAGCAGATCATCGAGCAGCGCGTGAACGGCCTGGGCGTCAGCGGCGCCGAGGTCGTCCTCGACGGCAGCAACCTGACGATCACGGTCCCCGGCGACGGCGGTGACGAGGCGCGTTCGCTCGGCCAGACCGCGCAGCTGCGTTTCCGCGAGGTGATCGGCGGGCCGATCCCGGCGAACTCCGCCGCCCAGGGGGCGACACAGCCGGGTCAGCCCGCACAGCCGGGGCAGGCGGGACAGGGCACGACCGGCCAGGCGCCCGCCCCCGCGGCACCGGCGCCCGCTCCGACCCCGCAGTCGATGGGCCCGGACGGGACGACGCAGTCCCGCGACGTCGCTCCGGTGTCGTTCTCGGCCCCGTTGCAGGACCCGGCGCCGCCGCCCGGCGGCGACGGCGGTTCCGGCGGGACCTCGTCGCCGGCCGACCCGCGCGTGGCCGCGGAGGTCGCGCAGCTGCGCCAGACCCGGCAGAGCGACGACCCGGCCGTGCAGCAGCAGGCCGCTCTCGCGCTGAACTGTAACGCCCCGGACCCGCTGCAGGGCTACGACGACCCGGCCAAGCCGCTGGTGGCCTGCAGCGAGGACAGGACCGAGAAGTACCTGCTCGGGCCCACCTTCATCGAGGGCACGCAGATCGAGTCGGCGCAGGCGCAGCAAAGCAGCAACGGCGCCGGCTACGTCATCAGCCTGACGTTCAAGCCGCAGGGCGCCGAGACCTGGGGCCAGTACACCGCCGCCAACGTCGGCAAGGCCACGGCCTTCGTCCTCGACGGCGCCGTTGTCTCCGCCCCGCGGATCAACCAGGCGATCTACGGCCCGACCGAGATCTCCGGGCAGTTCAACCAGGAGCGCGCCCAGGAGCTGGCCGGGACGCTGCGCTACGGCTCGCTGCCGCTGTCGTTCGACTCCGGTGAGGCGCAGACCGTGTCGGCGACCCTGGGGCTGGCGTCGCTGGAGGCCGGGCTCATCGCCGGCGCGATCGGGCTGGCGCTCGTCTTCGTCTACTGCCTGCTCTACTACCGGCTCCTGGGCGTGCTGACGATCCTGTCCCTGGTGCTGTCCGGCGTCGTCGTCTACGCCGTGCTGATCCTGCTCGGGCGCTGGATCGGGTTCACACTCGACCTCGCCGGCGTCGCCGGCTTCATCATCGCCATCGGTATCACCGCCGACTCGTTCGTGATCTTCTTCGAACGGCTCAAGGACGAGATGCGGGAGGGCAGAACGTTCCGGGCCTCGGTGCCGCGCAGCTGGGAACGCGCGCGGCGCACGATCCTCACCGCCGACGCCGTCAGCTTCCTGGCCGCCGCGGTGCTCTACATCCTGGCCGTCGGCCAGGTCCGCGGTTTCGCGTTCACCCTCGGCATGTCGACCGTGCTCGACCTGGTCGTCGTGTTCCTGGTGACCCACCCGCTGGTGATCCTGGTGTCGAAGTCGAAGAAGCTCGGCAAGCCGTCGCTGTCCGGGCTGGGTGCGGTCGCGAGGATCGGGGCCCGGCACCGGCAGGCCACCGCCGCCGCCACCACGGTGAAGGGAGCGCGGGCATGAGCACGGACACCACGGTCGACGCGTCGGGGGACCGCGCGGGACAGCGCGACTCCGAGCGCACGAGCGCCTGGACGCGTCTGACCACCGGTACCGGCAACATCGACGTCGTCGGGCGCAAGAAGATCTGGTACGTGATGTTCGCGGTGCTGATCGTGGTCAGCATCCTGTCCATCGCGATCCGCGGCTTCAACCTGGGCATCGACTTCACCGGCGGCTCGCAGATCCAGCTCCCGGGCACCGGTGCGAGAGGGCAGATCACCGAGCAGCAGGTCACCGACATCTACACCTCGTCGGTCGGCATGGAGCCGGTGTCGGTGCAGTCGGTCGGGGCGGGCGGCTCGTCGTCGATCCTGATCCGGTCGGAGTCGCTCGGACCGCAGCAGCTCGTGCCGCTGCGCGAGGCGCTGTTCACCCAGCTGCAGCCCCTCGGCGCGGACGGGCAGCCGAACGCGGCCGCGATCAGCGACTCCGCGGTCAGCGGCACCTGGGGCGGGGAGATCACCACCCAGGCCCTGATCGCGCTGCTGGTGTTCATCGTGCTGGTCACGCTGTTCCTGGCGCTGTACTTCGAACGTGCGATGGCGCTGGCGGCACTCGTCGCGCTGGTGCACGACATCGTCGTCACGGCGGGCATCTACTCGCTGATCGGGCTCGAGGTCACGCCGTCGACGGTGATCGGCCTGCTGACGATCCTGGGCTTCTCGCTCTACGACACGGTCGTGGTGTTCGACAAGGTCCGGGAGAACACCAGGGGACTGCTCAAGCTCACCCGCCGCACCTACCCGGAGGCGGCGAACCTCGCGTTGAACCAGACCCTGATGCGGTCGCTGAACACCTCGGTGATCGCGATCCTGCCGGTGCTGGGGCTGCTGGTGATCGGCGTCGGGCTGCTGGGCGTCGGGACGCTGGCCGACCTCGCGCTGGTGCAGCTGATCGGCATGATCTGCGGCGTCGTGTCGTCGCTGTTCCTGGCCACGCCGCTGCTGGTGGACATCAAGATGCGCGACAAGCGCTTCACCCAGCAGGCCGAGCGGGTCGCGGCGCGCCGCCGCCGGGCCGCGGCCGTCCGCGCCGGGGAGATCGACCCGGACGACGCCGAGCCCGCGACCGCCGAGCTCGCCACCACCGGTGCGGGCCGCACCGCGGCACCGGCGAGCGCGCCGCGCCCGGGTGCCCGTCCGGCGCGTCCGACCGGCAAGGCCGGCCGCTCCACCGGCGGGAGGCGGCGACGGTGACGGCCGCGCCCGACATCCGCCCCGCCGTCGAGGTCGGCGACCTCGACTCCGGCATCGACCTGGACCGGGTCGCCGGTCTGATCCGCAGCGTGCCGGACTACCCGACGCCCGGCGTGCTGTTCCGCGACATCACCCCGGTCCTGGCCGACGGCGAGGCGTTCGCCGTGGTGGCCACCGAGCTGGCCGCGCTCGCCGGCGAGGCCGATCTGGTCGTCGGCGTCGAGGCCCGCGGCTTCCTGCTGGGCGGGGCGGTCGCGCTGGTCGCCGGCGTCGGGACGGTGCCGGTCCGCAAGGCCGGCAAGCTGCCCGTCGTCGCCGCGACCCGCACCTACGACCTGGAGTACGGCACCGCGACGCTGGAGCTGGCCGCGGACACCGTCGCGCCCGGCACCCGCGTCTACGTCGTCGACGACGTGCTGGCCACCGGCGGCACGGCCGCCGCGGCGTGCGCACTGCTCACCGACGTCGGCGCGGAGGTCGTCGGGTTCGGTGCGCTGCTCGAGCTGCCGGCGCTGGGCGGCCGGTCGAAGCTGGGCGACGTGCGGGTGGACGCGCTGCTCAACGGCTGAGGCGGGCGCGCGCCGCCGTCGAGCGGCGCGCGTCCGCGCGCCGAGCGGAACACGGTGCCCGCCACGACTCGGCCCCGCGCGGGCGGGGGTCTACCCTGGTCAAGATGCAGGCGATCCCGAAGCCGACGTCCGCGACGTCCACGACACGGCGCCGGGCGGTCCGGTGACGGACCTCGACCAGACGGGCGCGTCCGCGGCCGAGTCGGCGGCCGCGGACGACGACAGCCCCGCCCGCCCGTCCGCCACGCGGCGGGTGCGGGCCCGGATCGCGCGGCGGATGACGCCGCAGCGGGTCGCGATCGTCAAGCCGGTGCTGGAGCCGCTCGCCGCGGTCCACCGTGCCCTGCACCCCAAGGCCGACCTGATCCTCCTGCAGCGCGCCTACGACGTCGCGGAGGAGAAGCACGAGGGGCAGAGCCGCAAGTCCGGTGACCCCTACATCACCCACCCGCTCAGCGTCGCCACGATCCTCGCCGAGCTGGGGATGGACACCACGACGCTGGTCGCGGCGCTGCTGCACGACACCGTCGAGGACACCGACTACTCCCTGGAACGGCTGCGTGCCGAGTTCGGCGACGAGGTCGCGCACCTGGTCGACGGCGTCACGAAGCTGGACAAGGTCGAGTTCGGCACCGCCGCCGAGGCCGAGACGATCCGCAAGATGGTCGTCGCGATGGCCCGCGACCCGCGGGTGCTGGTCATCAAGCTCTCCGACCGCCTGCACAACATGCGCACGATGCGGTTCCTGCGCCCGGAGAAGCAGGCCAAGAAGGCCGGCGAGACGCTCGAGGTGTTCGCCCCGCTGGCGCACCGCCTCGGCATGGCGACGGTCAAGCTCGAGCTCGAGGACCTCTCGTTCGCGATCCTGCAGCCCAAGAAGTACCAGGAGATCGTCCGCCTGGTCGCCGACCGGGCGCCGTCGCGCGACACCTACCTGCGCCAGGTCATCGACGAGGTGACGCTGCAGCTGGACTCCGCGCGGATCTCCGCGACCGTCGAGGGACGGCCGAAGCACTACTACTCGATCTACCGCAAGATGATCGTCAAGGGCCGCGACTTCGACGACATCCACGATCTGGTCGGCGTCCGCGTGCTGGTCGACGAGGTGCGCGACTGCTACGCCGCGATCGGCATGGTGCACGCGCTGTGGCAGCCGATGCCCGGCCGGTTCAAGGACTACATCGCCCAGCCCCGCTTCGGCGTCTACCAGTCGTTGCACACGACCGTGATCGGCCCGGACGGCAAGCCGCTGGAGGTGCAGATCCGGACCAAGGAGATGCACCGCACCGCCGAGTACGGCATCGCCGCGCACTGGCGCTACAAGGAGGTCCGCGGCGCGGCCGGCAAGAACCCTGAGGTCGAGGACATGGCGTGGATGCGCCAGCTGCTCGACTGGCAGCGCGAGGCCGCGGACCCGGGCGACTTCCTGGACTCGCTGCGCTTCGACCTCGCGGCGCGGGAGATCTTCGTGTTCACGCCCAAGGGCGACGTGATCACGCTGCCCACCGGGGCCACCCCGATCGACCTGGCCTACGCCGTGCACACCGAGGTCGGGCACCGCTGCATCGGCTCCCGGGTCAACGGCAAGCTCGTCGCGCTCGAACGCAAGCTCGAGTCCGGCGACGTCGTCGAGATCTTCACGTCCAAAGCCGAGGACGCCGGGCCCAGCCGGGACTGGCTGCAGATCGCCCAGTCGCCGCGGGCCAAGGCCAAGATCAAGCAGTGGTTCGCCAAGGAGCGCCGCGAGGAGGCCGTCGAGGAGGGCAAGGAGTCGATCACCCGGGAGGCGCGCCGCACCGGGATGCCGCTGCAGCGCCTGATCTCCGGCGACGCCATGTCCGCCCTGGCCCGCGAGCTGCACTACCCCGACGTCTCCGCGCTCTACGCCGCGGTCGGGGAGCACCAGGCCAGCGCCCAGCACGTCGTGCAGCGCCTGGTCGCCTGGTTCGGCGGCGAGGAGGACGCGGAGGAGGAGCTCGCCGAGCGGGCCACCCCGTCGACGGTCCGCCAGCGCCGCCCGGCCGGGAACGCCGGCGTCGTCGTCCAGGGCGAGGACGGGGCCACCCTCGGCGACCTCTACATCAAGCTCGCCCGCTGCTGCACGCCCGTGCCCGGCGACGAGATCCTCGGCTTCGTCACCCGCGGCGGTGGCATCAGCGTGCACCGCACGGACTGCACGAACGCCGGTGACCTGCAGTCGCGCAGCGAACGCCTCGTCGACGTGGCCTGGTCGGTGTCGCCGGAGTCGGTGTTCCTGGTCGCGATCCAGGTCGAGGCGCTGGACCGGCACCGCCTTCTCTCCGACGTCACCAAGGTGCTCGCCGACGAGCGGGTCAACATCCTCTCGGCGTCGACCACGACCTCACGCGACCGGGTCGCGGTGTCCCGGTTCTCGTTCGAGATGGGCGACCCGAAGCACCTGGGCCACCTGCTCGCCGCGGTGCGCAACATCGAGGGCGTCTACGACGTCTACCGGGTCACCAGCGCCGCCTGACCGGACCCGCAGCGATCCGCACCCCCACCGGCGGTCCGCACCCCGTGCAGGGGGTGCGGACGCACGGCAGGGGTGCGGATCGGCGGCTCAGGCCTGCACGGTGGCCGACCGGATCGTCACCGGGACATTCGGCTTGCCGTCGCCGGGGCCGTTGACGCTGTCGTCGCCGGCCTTGGCGATCTTGTCCAGGGTGGCGAGGCCACCAGCGTCGATCGAGCCGAACACCGAGTAGTTCGGCGGCAGCTGGGCGTCTCCGAAGATCATGAAGAACTGGCTGCCGTTCGTGTTCGGGCCGGAGTTGGCCATCGCCAGCATCCCGCGGCCGTACTTGAGGCCCTCGAACACCTCGTCGTCGAACTTGTAGCCCGGGCCGCCGGTGCCGATGCCAGTCGGGTCGCCGCACTGCAGCACCTGCAGGCCCTCGCCGGTGGTCAGGCGGTGGCACGGGGTGTCGTTGAGGTAGCCCTGCTTGACGAGGCTGACGAAGCTGTTCACCGCACACGGCGCGAGCGCGCGGTTCAGGGTCAGGCCGACCGCACCGGCGCTGGTGTCCAGCGTGGCCGGGACCTGGCCCTGGGTGGACACGGGCCCGTTCGCGGGCGGGTTCACGGGCTTGGCGGCCTGCTCACCGGGGGTGTAGGTGCAGTTCACCGAGGCGGGCAGGGCCGTCGGGCGGGTCGGCAGCGGGGCCACCGGCAGGCCGGAGGTGTCCGGGCCGTTCGCGGGCGGCGGGGCGGCGGCCTCGGTGTCGGTCGAGGAACCGTTGCCGGTCAGGGCGAAGACCGCGATGACGGCGACCACCACGACGACGACCGTCGCGATCGAGGCGATCGTCGCGGTCCGTTTGCGCTTGCGGGCCCGTTCGGCGCGGTGGGCCTGCTGGTTGGCCAGCTTGCGCTTGGCCGCCTCCCGGCGCATCTCGTTCGTCGCCACGTCTCGTGCACACCTTTCCGCCGTTCCGGTGGCTGGGGATCACCGGGGTTGACGGCGAGGGTATCGAGTGATCCTGAGACGACGATGAGCGGCGCCGCGGACCGTCGGCGTCGCACCCGGGGCGGAGGGACCGTCGGGGGCGGGATCTAGGCTGGTGGGGTGCTTGTCGCTGGGTTCCCGGCCGGGTCGTTCCGGACCAACTGCTTCGTGCTCGCGCCCGCCGCGGGCGGGGCGTGCGTGGTCGTCGACCCGGGGCAGGACGCCGTGGCCGACCTCGACGTGCTGCTCGCCGAGCACTCCCTGACCCCGGCCGCGGTGCTGCTGACCCACGGCCACCTCGACCACACCTACTGCGCGGCCGAGGTCGCCGACGCCCACGGCGTGCCGGTGTGGATCCATCCGGACGACCGGGCGTGGCTCACCGAGCCGATGCTCGGCATGTCCGAGCAGTCCCGGGCCGTGTTCGGTGACCTGCGCCTGCCCGAGCCGGGCGAGGTCCGCGACATCGCCGACGACGCGACCCTGCGGCTCGCCGGTCTGGAGCTGGGTGTCGCGCACACCCCCGGCCACACGCCGGGCTCGGTCTGCTTCACCACCACGACCGAGGACGGCACCGGTGTCGTGTTCGGCGGCGACACCCTGTTCCAGGGCTCGGTCGGTCGCACCGACCTGCCCGGCGGATCCCACGACACGCTGCTCGACAGCATCGCCGCACGGCTGCTGAGCAGGGACGACACGACAATCGTGTTGCCCGGTCACGGCCCTGCGACCACCATCGGCGCGGAGCGGGCGCACAACCCGTTCCTGGCCGATCTCACCCCCACGAGAGGACGTGCGCAGTGAGCGCCGCGACCGAGCAGCGCCCCGACCCCGACGGCGGGAAGGTGCGCAGGCCCGACCCGTTCGCCGCACCGAAGGGCATCCCCGAGTACCTGCCCCCGGAGTCGGCCGGGTTCACCCACGTTCGGGACACCCTGGCCGGGGCGGCCGAGCGCGCCGGGTACGGGCACATCGAGCTGCCGGTCTTCGAGGAGACGGGGCTCTACGCGCGCGGGGTGGGCGAGTCCACCGACGTCGTGTCGAAGGAGATGTACACCTTCGCCGACCGCGGCGACCGCTCGGTGACGCTGCGCCCCGAGGGCACCGCCGGCGTCGTCCGGTCGGTGATCGAGCACAACCTGGACAAGCAGGGGCTGCCGGTCAAGCTGCGCTACGCCGGGCCGTTCTTCCGCTACGAGCGCCCGCAGGCCGGTCGCTACCGGCAGCTGCAGCAGGTCGGCGTGGAGGCGATCGGCGCCGACGACCCGGCCCTGGACGCCGAGGTCATCGCCGTCGCCGACGAGGGTTTCAAGGCCCTCGGCCTGACCGGCTACCGGCTGGAGATCACCTCGCTGGGCGACGCCGAGTGCCGTCCGGCCTACCGGGAGCTGCTGCAGCAGTTCCTGGCCGGGCTCGACCTGGACGAGGCCACCCGCGAGCGCGCGGCGATCAACCCGCTCCGGGTGCTCGACGACAAGCGCCCCGAGGTCCGCGCCGCGATGGCCGACGCGCCACTGCTGATCGACTACCTCTCCGAGGCCTCCGCCGAGCACCACCGGGCCGTCCTGGAGCACCTGGACGACCTGGGGGTGGCCTACACGCCGAACCCCCGGATGGTGCGCGGGCTGGACTACTACACGAAAACGACGTTCGAGTTCGTGCACGACGGCCTCGGCGCGCAGTCCGGGATCGGCGGCGGCGGGCGCTACGACGGGCTGATGGCCACCCTCGGCGGGCCGGAGCTCTCCGGCGTCGGGTTCGGCATCGGCGTCGACCGGACGGTCATGGCCTGCGCCGCGGAGGGTCTCACGCCCTGGTCGACGGCACGGGTCGAGGTGTTCGGGGTGCCGCTGGGCGACACCGCACGACGCCGGCTCGTCGTGATCGCGGCCGCGCTGCGGGCCCGTGGCGTCCGGGTGGACCTGTCCTACGGCGGGCGCGGGCTCAAGGGCGCGATGAAGACCGCGGACCGCTCCGGCGCGCGGTTCGCGCTGGTCCTGGGGGAGAGGGACCTGGAGTCGGGCACGGTCGGGCTCAAGGACCTTCTCTCCGGTGAGCAGCGCGCGGTCGGTCTGGACGGGGCGGTCGACGAGGTCATCGCGTCCCTGCAGGCGTGAGGGCCTTCTGATGGCGAGGTACTGATGGCGGGGTCGGACCGGGAGCTCTGGGACTCCCGTCACGCCGTCGTCTCCATGGGGGAGCCGATGCCTCCGGCCGCCGTGCTCGGGCGTGAGCACCTGCTCCGGGCGCCCGGGCGGGCTCTGGACGTCGCGTGCGGGCGTGGGGCGGTCTCGGTGTGGCTGGCGCTGCGCGGGTTCACCGTCGACGCCGTGGACGTCTCCACGGCCGGTCTGGAGGGCGGGGCGGAGCTGGCCGGGCGGCACGGGGTGGCCGACCGGGTCCGGTGGATCCGTGCCGATCTCGACGACGGTCTGCCCACCGAACCGCTCGTCGCCGACGTGCCCGACGCGACGCGCCGGCCCCACGCCGGTGGCGTGCCCGGCACGGAGGACGGCAGGCCCGGCACGGAGGACGGTGGACCGGGATACGACCTGGTCGTCTGCCAGCGCTTCCGGGAGCCGTCGCTGTACCCGGTGCTGGCCGCGGCGCTGCGGCCCGGTGGGCTGCTGGTCGTGACCGTGCTCAGCGAGGTCGGCGACTCCGGTGGGCGGTTCCGGGCCGGGCCCGGGGAGTTGCTCGCCGCGTTCGGTGGCCTCGACGTCGTCGACCACCTCGAGCGCGACGGCGAGGCCTCCCTGCTGGCCCGGCGCCGTCCATGATCGGCGGTCCGGTACCGATGCGCGCCGTCGGTGGCGCCGATCGGTACCGGACCGCCGATCACCAGGTGGTGTAGGCGGACCCGTCCTCGGGTGACGACGGGGCGGCCGACGGCCGGTTGCGGGCCGCGACCAGGGCGGCGAGTCCGGTCGTCACCGGGACGGAGGCGACCAGGCCGATGCTGCCGACCAGCGTGCGGACGATCTCGGTGGCGACGTCCTGGCTGGTCAGGATCTGTCCCACCCCGGCCGAGGACACCGTGAACAGCAGCATCAGCGGCAGCGCGGCGCCGGCGTAGGCCAGGACGAGGGTGTTCACCGCCGACGAGACGTGGTCGCGCCCGATCCGCATCCCGGCGGCGAACAGCCCCCCCGGGCCCATCGACGGGTTCGCGTCGCGCAGCTCCCAGACCGCGCTGGCCTGGGTGACCGTCACGTCGTCGAGCACACCCAGCGCACCGATCACCAGCCCGGCGAGGACCAGCCCGCGGGCGTCGATCGGGACGTTGCCCAGCGTGCCGATCAGGTTGGCCGTCGTGTCGTCGAGGCCGGTCAACCGGGTGGCGGCGGAGAACAGCGACCCGAGCACGCCGATCAGCGCGAGGGAGACGAGCGTGCCCAGCACCGCGCACGACGTCCGCGCGGAGAACCCGTGCGACAGGTACAGCACCACGAACATGATCAGGCAGGCCCCGGTGACGGCGACGGCCAGCGGGTTGTTGCCACCCAGGATCGAGGGCAGGACGAACAGCGCCAGGATCACGAAGCTGAGCCCGAGCGCGACCAGCGCCGCCAGCCCGCGCCAGCGCCCGAGCAGCAGCACGGCCACCGCGAACGCCCCGGCCAGCCACAGCAGCGAGGAGCCGCGCTGGAAATCGGTGATCTGGTAGGAGCCCGGGTCGTCGGCGTCGCCGCCGGAGTAGGCCAGCACCACCTCGTCGCCGACGGCGAACCGCGGCGTCGACGGCTCGGCCGGCACGAGCTGGACCAGGTCGCGCCCGGCGCGCGGGCCGTCGGTCATCGCCACCGTGACGCCGGTGCACCCGCCGCTGCCGGAGCCGGGCGTGCAGTCGGCGGCCTGGGTCGCCGTGACCTGGGCGTTCACCGTCTGCTGCGGGGGCACCGACGGGGTGGGCGCGGCGCCGGGCCAGAGCAGGAACACCCCGACCGCGGTGGCGAGGGCGCACGGGATCAGCAGCGCGGCGAGCAGGATCCGCACCCGCCGTCCGGCCGGGGCGGCGGGGCCGTGCCCGTGACCGTGCCCGTGTCCGGCGGCGGGGACGACGGTCTGCGGGCCGGTGGCGGGGTGGCGGACCGGACCGGCGGCGACCTCCGGTGCACCGAGTCCCCGTTCGCGGGCGGCGTCGGAGACGGTCTTCGGGCGCCGTCCGATGGGGGAGCGGCGTCGCGGCTCCTCGACCGGCGGGGGGTTCGCGATGCTGAACGGGTCGGGCTCCGGTGCCCGGGCGCGGGACCGGCGCCGCGCGCGATACTCGGGATCGACGCGGTGGTCGGGCGGGGCGTCGAGGCCCGCGCGGGGCGCCGGACCGGGCGTCGGCGGCCGTTCGCCCGTGTCCCGGGGGTGGGCCGCCGGGGCCTCCGGAGTCCGCCGGCCGGTGTCCCGGGGATCGAGCGGCTCCTCGGCCGCCGGCTCCGGGCGCGGTCGTGGACGCGGCCGGGGGACGGGCCGGGCCGGGTGCGCCCCGGAGTCCTGCTCGCCCGGCCGGTGGGTGTCCGGCTGCCGGATCTCCGGCTGCTGCCGCGCGGCGCCCGGCTCGACCTCGGGCGGAGGACCGGCGATGTCGGCGGGTCGCGATCCGGACGGCGGCGTCACGGTGACGGCGCGGTAGCGGCCCGAGCCCATCGGGCGCCCGCCCTGGCGCGACACGTACTCGCCGACGGTGCGCGGGAGCGGCTCCTGCCGGATGAAGGGCATGCCGCCGCCCGGCGTGGGCGGGTCGGTGCGACGGCGGCGGTGCCGCGCGTGCCCCGGCGTTCCCTCCCGCGAGGGGGAGTCCGGACGCTCGGCCCGGTCGTCGGCCCCGGGTGGCTCATGCGACTGCACGAGCGCATCCTGCCAAGACCGTGAACGCATGGTGCGCGCCGTCACTCGGACGTGCCGGGGGATTCCCCCGGACGATCCGCGAGGGCCGCCCGCCGCTCACGTCGTGTCGACCGTCCGCGCGGGATCGGTCTCGTCGAGGACGGCGGTCACGATCTCCTCGACGGGCGCGCTCGCGTCCACGGTGATCGCCGGCTCGTCGTCGGCGGGCGGCTCCAGGTCCGCGAGCTGGGAGTCCAGCAGGGTGGCCGGCATGTACTCGTGGTGCCGGCTCTGCACACGATCCCGCAGCACCTGTTCGTCGGCGGCCAGGTGCACGAAGTGCACCGACGGGTGACCGTCGCGCAGCAGGTCGCGGTAGCGGCGGCGCAGCGCCGAGCAGGTGATCACCGTGCTGCGACCGGCCCGCTCCTGCTCGCCGATCCAGTCGGCGATCTTCTGCAGCCAGGGCCACCGGTCGTCGTCGTCGAGGGGGTGACCGGCGGCCATCTTGGCCCGGTTGGCCTCGGGGTGCAGGTCGTCGCCCTCGGTGTAGGGCCAGCCGGTGCGGTCGGCCAGCGCGGTCGCGACGGTCGTCTTACCGACCCCGGACACGCCCATCACGATCAGTGTCGTCGTCGCGGTCATGGTCACCATGCTTCCCGATGCCCGCCCGTTCGGCGCATCCGGCTTGCGCCGTCGTTCGAACCGATGTTCGAATGAGCGTGTGCGGTGGAGCGGACAGCAGGTGCGGGACGAGGGTATCGGCGACGACGCGGCGTTGCCCGGGCTGCAGGGGCTGCTGCGCTCGGTGCGGACGCCGGAGTTCGCCGGGACGGTGTTCCACGAGGTCGAGGCACGCTCGGCGCTGAACCGGGTCCCCGGGACGTCGCAGGTGCCGTTCAGCTGGACGGTGAACCCGTACCGGGGCTGCACCCACGCCTGCGTCTACTGCCTGAGCGGGGACACACCGGTGCGTCTGGCCGACGGCGGGTCCCGGCAGATCGCCGAGCTGCGGGTGGGCGACGAGGTGCTCGGGACCGAGCCGGACGGGCCCGGCGGGCGGCGCCGCTACGTGCGGACCACCGTCCTGGCGCACTGGTCGACCCGCCGCCGCGCGCACCGGGTGGCGCTCACCGACGGGACGGCGGTCGTCACCAGCGAGGAGCACCGTTTCCTGGCCGACGACGGCTGGCGGCACGTCACCCCGGGCTGGTGCCGCAGCGGGCGGCGTCCGCACCTGCGGGCCGGGACGGTGCTGCGCGGGCCCGGGCCGGTGCCGCCGTCGCCGCGGGGCTCGGTGGACTACGGCTCCGGGTACCTGTGCGGGCTGGTACGGGCGGACGCGGCGCGGACCCGGGCGACGGCCGAGCCGTTCCCGTCGGAGTGGGTCGAGCTCGAGGCGCTCGCCCGGGCCCACCACCTGCTCGCCGGGTTGCCGGAGGCCGGGGCGGACACGGCTGCGGTGCCGCGGACCGGACGGCACCGCGAGGTGGTCGGGGCGGGGACCGGCCGGGCGGTCGCGGTCCGGCCCGGTGCGGCCGAGCCGGCGGGCGCGGATCCGGCGCACACGGACCCGTCGCGGTCCGACCTGCACCCGGCCCTGCCCGCGCCGGTCGCGCGGTCGGTGGCGTGGCCGCCGGAGCCCGGGCCCGGCTGGTCGGCCGGGTTCGTCGCGGGCGTGCTCGACGCGTGCGGTGAGGTCGCCGAGGGCGGGCTGCGCCTCGTCGTGGCGGGCGAGGAGATGGCCCGGGCCACGGTGGAGGCGCTGGGACGTCTCGGCTTCCGGGTGGCGGCCGAGCCCTCGACCGTGCGCGACGCCGTGCGGCTGCGCCTTCTCGGTGGTGCGGCGGAGCACCTGCGGCTGATCGCCGCCGTGGACCCGGCCGTCGGACGCGTGCGGGACGTGCGCGGCGCACCGGTGGGGGAGCCGCCCGGCGGGTCACCGCGGGTGGAGTCGGTCCGCGACCTCGGCGTCGAGATCCCGATGTTCGACATCACCACCGGTACCGGTGACTTCGTGGCCGCCGGGGTGATCAGCCACAACTGCTTCGCCCGCAACACCCACACCTACCTCGACCTCGACGCGGGCACGGACTTCGACTCCCAGATCGTGGTCAAGGTGAACGTCGCCCGGGTGCTCGAACGCGAGCTGTCCGCGCCGCGGTGGCGCCGCGAGCCGGTGGCGATGGGTACGAACACCGACCCCTACCAGCGCGCGGAGGGCCGCTACCGGTTGATGCCCGGGGTGATCCGGGCGCTCGGCCGCTCCGGGACGCCGTTCTCGCTGCTGAGCAAGGGGACCGTCCTGGCCCGCGACCTGCCCGACATCGCCGCCGCGGCGACCGATGTGCCGGTCGGGATGGGCGTGTCGATCGCGCTGGTCGACCGCGCGCTGCAGGCCCATCTGGAGCCGGGGACGCCGACGCCGTCGGCGCGCCTGGACCTGGTCCGGCGGATCGCCGACGCCGGGCTGGCGTGCGGGGTGATGGTCGCGCCGGTGCTGCCGCTGCTCACCGACTCCGACGAGGCCCTGGACGCGTTGCTCGCCGAGATCGCCGCCGCCGGGGCGAGCGGCGCGTCGGTGATGGCCCTGCACCTGCGGCCGGGCACGAAGGAGTGGTTCATGGGCTGGCTGGCCCGGCAGTACGCGGCGCTGGTGCCCCGCTACGAGCGCCTCTACCGGCGCGGTGCCTACGTCGACGCCGACTACCGGAAGGCCCTGGCACGTCGGGTGGCGCCGCTGCTCACCCGCCACGGCCTGGACCGGCCGTTCCCGACGCCGCGCACCCGGGGCGGGTCGACGCAGGCGCCGTCCGACCCGAGGGAGGGGCAGCTGAGTCTGCTCTGACTCCCGGCGGACCGGCGGGGAGCACGGCGCGGGCGGCGGAGGCCACGGCGTGGATCGGCGGGGAGGAAACCTGCTGGCCGGTCCCCGGGGGCGTGCGGATAGCCTTTCCCGTCGTGATGCGTACCCACCCCGTCGGCACCCTGCGTGCCGAGCACGCCGGCCAGACCGTGACCCTCGCCGGATGGGTGGCCCGCCGCCGTGACCACGGCGGCGTGATCTTCATCGACCTCCGCGACCGCTCCGGTTCCGCCCAGGTCGTGTTCCGCGAGGGCGAGATGGCCGAGCGTGCGCACCGTCTGCGCGCCGAGTTCTGTGTCCAGGTCGTCGGCGAGGTCACCCTGCGTCCCGACGGCAACGAGAACACCGAGCTGGCCACCGGGTCGATCGAGGTCACCGCCACCGAGCTGACCGTGCTCTCGGAGTCGGCCCCGCTGCCGTTCCCGGTCGACGAGTACGCCGGCGTCGGCGAGGAGATCCGGCTGACCCACCGCTACCTGGACCTGCGCCGTCCCGGCCCGGCCGCGGCGATGAAGCTGCGCAGCGACGTCAACAAGGCGGCCCGCGACGTGCTGGCCGGCGAGGACTTCATCGAGGTCGAGACACCGACCCTGACCCGGTCCACCCCCGAGGGCGCCCGCGACTTCCTGGTCCCGGCGCGCCTGCGCCCGGGCAACTGGTACGCCCTGCCGCAGAGCCCGCAGCTGTTCAAGCAGCTGCTGATGGTCGGCGGCCTGGAGCGGTACTACCAGATCGCGCGCTGCTACCGCGACGAGGACTTCCGGGCCGACCGCCAGCCCGAGTTCACCCAGCTCGACATCGAGATGAGCTTCGTCGAGCAGGACGACGTGATCGCCCTCGCCGAGAAGGTGCTGGTCGCGATCTGGAGCCTGATCGGCTACGAGGTCCCGACCCCGGTCCGGCGGATGAGCTACGCCGAGGCGATGAGCCGCTACGGCTCGGACAAGCCCGACCTGCGCTTCGACATCGAGCTCACGGAGCTCACGTCGTACTTCGAGGGCACCGGGTTCCGGGTGTTCCAGAACCCCTACGTCGGCGCCGTCGTCATGCCGGGCGGGGCGTCGCAGCCACGCAAGACCCTCGACGCCTGGCAGGAGTGGGCCAAGCAGCGCGGCGCCCGCGGCCTGGCCTACGTGCTGATCGGCGAGGACGGCTCGGTCGACGAGCGCGGCCCCGTCGTCAAGAACCTCTCCGAGGACGAGCGCTCCGGTCTCGCCGCCGCCGTCGGGGCGAACCCCGGCGACTGCATCTTCTTCGCCGCCGGGAAGGCCACCGAGGCCCGCGCCCTCCTCGGTGCTGCGCGCGGCGAGATCGCCCGCCGGATCGGTGCCGTCGACGAGAACGCCTGGTCGTTCGTCTGGATCGTCGACGCGCCGCTGTTCGAGTCCGCCGCCGACACCGACGACGTCGCGGTCGGTGCGGGCGCCTGGACCGCGCTGCACCACGCGTTCACCTCGCCTACCCCGGAGTGGATCGACACGTTCGAGTCCGACCCGGGCAACGCACTGGCCTACGCCTACGACATCGTCTGCAACGGCAACGAGATCGGCGGGGGCTCCATCCGTATCCACTCGGCCGACGTGCAGAAGCGCGTCTTCGAAATCATGGGGCTGACCGAGGCCGAGGCAAAGGAGAAGTTCGGCTTCCTGCTCGACGCGTTCGCCTACGGCGCGCCGCCGCACGGCGGGATCGCGTTCGGCTGGGACCGGATCGTGGCGCTGCTGGCGAGGATGGACTCCATCCGCGAGGTCATCGCGTTCCCGAAGACCGGCGGCGGCTACGACCCGCTGACGGCGGCACCGGCCGCGATCACCGCGCAGCAGCGCAAGGAGGCCGGCGTCGACGCGAAGCCGGCGGCCCCCGCTCCCGGCGGGGCGGCGGCCGGACCGGGCGGTTCCGCGGGCGTCGAGCGCCCGGCGCCGGCGGCGTCCGGGGCCACCCCGCCGACGCCGGCGAGCTGACCTTCTCCGCCGGTGCTGCATCTGCGGGTGGTCAGCCCGGCGGAGCTGACCGCGGACGTGCGCGCGGCGCTGGAGGCGGAGCCGGGGGTGGCGCACCTGGTGGTGCACCCCGGCGCCGCCGTCCGGCCCTCCGGTGACCTGGTCGAGGCCGACATCGCCCGTGAGTGCGCCGACGGCGTGCTCGGGACGCTGACCGACCTCGGCCTCGACCACACCGGCGCGATCACCCTCGAACAGCTCGACACGGTGCTCTCGGACCGGGCCGACGACGCCGAGGAGCGCGCCCCGGGCGACGGTGCGGACGCCGTGGTCTGGGACGAGCTGATCGGGCGCACCGGCGAGGACTCGCGTCTGACCGTCAGCTTCCTGGCGTTCCTGACGATCGCGTGCCTGCTCGCCGCCGTCGGCGCGGTGACCGACTCGCCGGTCACCGTCGTCGGGGCGATGGTGCTGGGACCGGAGTTCGGCCCGATGGCCGCGGTCGCGATCGGGCTGGTGCTGCGCCGCCGTGACCTGGTCGTCCGGGGCTCGCTCGCCCTGCTGGTCGGGTTCCCGGCCGCGATCCTGGTGACGGTGCTGGCCACGCTGGTGTTCGACGCCACGGGCCTGATGTCGAGCGGGTCGCTGGACTCGCTGGAGCAGATGGACTTCATCTACGAGGTCGGCCCGTTCTCGCTGATCGTCGCGCTGCTCGCGGGCGCGGCCGGGATGCTGTCGCTGACCTCGGCGCGGTCCTCGGCCCTGGTCGGGGTGTTCATCTCGGTGACGACGGTGCCGGCGGCGGCCTACGGGGCGGTCGCCGCGGTCGAGGGACGCTGGGGCGAGGCGATCAGCTCGCTGGTGCAGCTGCTGGTCAACATCGTGGGTGTGGTGGTCGCCGCGGCCGCGGTCCTGTTGCTGGCACGGCGTCAGAGCCGGCGTCGAGGGGCGGACCGGGCCCTGTCCGAGGGGTAGGGTCTGCCCGATGACAGATCCGGGTTCCCCCGGCGGTCCGATCGCCGAGGCCGTGGCCGGAGCCGAACGGCTGCTCAGCCGCCGGGCCGGGGCGAGCGTCCGTCTGGCCGACCCGGAGGACCTCGGCGGCAGCGGCCACTCGGTCGTCGCGCGGGCGCGGATGGCGCAGAACCCGTTCTCCAGCCGGCGCAGCGTCGTCGTCAAGCAGTACCTCGGCGACCTGGAGCCGTTCGACCCGTTCCGCTACGAGGTCGCCAGCTGCCAGCTGTTCACCGCGCTCCCGGCCGACGTCCGGCCCAGCCCCATGATCATCGCCCACGATCCGGCGCAGCGGCTGCTGGTCCTGGAGGACCTCGGGCGCAGCTCGACCCTGGCGGACAAGCTGTTCGGCCCGGACCGGGTCACCGCGCAGCGCGGCCTGCTCAGCTGGGCCCGCGCCCTGGGCCGGATGCAGGCCTCGACGGCCGGGCGCGAGGACGACTTCGGGGCACTGCTGCGCCGGCTGGGGGAGAAGGTCCGCCGCGACCCGATCTCCGACGAGGCCCGCGCCGCGCTCGCCGGGCTGCCCGAGATGCTGCTCGAGGTGCTCGGGGTGGAGCTGCCGCCGTCGGCGGAACTGGAGGCGCGGGCGACGGCGCGGCTGCTCGGCGGCACCCGGTTCCGGGCGTTCAGCCCCGCCGACACCTGCCCCGACAACAACCTCGTGACGAGCCTGGGCGTACGGTTCGTCGACTTCGAATGGGGCTGCTTCCGCGACGTCGTGCTGGACGCGGCGTACTTCCGTGTCCCCTTCCCGGCCTGCCCGACGAGCTTCGCGCTGCCGCCGGGGATGGCCGCGGAGATGCAGGCGGCGTGGCGGACCGAGGTCGCCCAGGTCTGGCCCGAGCTCGACGACTCCGAGCTGCTGGAGTCGCGGCTGACCGACGGTCACGTGCTGTGGGTGTGGTGGTGCACGTTCACGCTGCTCCCGCGCCTGCTCGAACGCGACGGCCCGATCGGCCGCGACACCGGCCGCTCGCCGCGGATCAGCTCGGCACTGCGGCACTACTGGCGTGGTCTCGGCGCCGCCGCGGCCGTCACCGACCGTCCGGCCACGGCGGAGCTGGCGGAGCGGGTGGCCTCGGCCCTCGACGAGCGCTACCCCGACGCGGCGCCGGACCTTCCGGTGTTCCCGGCGTTCCGCACGGCGGTGTGAGGGCGTCGGTGTGAGGGCGTTCCGCTCGGCGGGGTGAGAGGGCCCGGTGCGGCGGGGGCAAAGATTTCCGCGCCGGTCCGCCGTCCGTCATCGTCCGCACACCGGGCGTGAGCCGGCCGCGGTGATGGTGGACGCGTGCGTCCGACCACCGTCCCGTCCGCACCGTCCCCGACTCCCGCCCAGGGCGACCACCTGCGCCCCGTCCGTCATCTCGTCGCACTCGGCGACTCCACCGCCGTCGGTCTCGGTGATCCGCTGCCCGGCGGAGGGTGGCGCGGGTTCGCCCCGCTGCTGCGCGACGCGCTCGGCGGGCCGGACCGGGTCCGGCTCGACGTCCTGGCCCGCACCGGCTCCCGGATGGGCTCGGCCCGGCACGACCAGGTCCCGGCCGCCGCGGCGCTCGCCCCGGACGTCGCGGTCCTGAGCGCCGGCATGAACGACACGATGCGCTCGGACTTCGACGCCGCCGCGATCGGCCGCGACTGTGCCGACGCCCTAGACGTCCTCGGCCACGCCGGCGCGCACGTCCTGCTGCTGCGCTACCACGACCACGCGCGCGTCTTCCGGCTCCCGGGCCCGCTGCGCCGCACGCTCTCCGCCCGGATCGACGCCCTCAACGCCGCGATCGACGTCGCCGTCGCCGGGCGGGACGGCGTCGGCGTGCTGGACCTGCACCGGATGCCCGGCGGCTACGACCCCGCGTCGTGGAGCGTGGACCGCCTGCACCCGTCCGAGCTCGGGCACCGCCTGCTGGCCCGGGGGCTGGGCGACCTGCTGACCGACGCCGGCTTCGCCGTGCCGGACCCGGTCCTGCCCGACTGCGCGGGCGGACGGCCGGTCACCGCGCTGGACCGCGGGCTGTGGATGCTCGTCGAGGGCGTGCCCTGGCTCGTGCGCCGCGGCCGCGACCTGGGCCCCGTGATGGTGCGGGGCCTGGGGCCCCGGCTCCGGACCCGGTGGGACAGCGGCCTCACAGCGACTGCAGGAACCGCCCCATCCGCTCCACGGCCTGCTCCAGCTGCGGCAGCGCGGTGGCGTAGGAGCAGCGGATGTGCCCTTCGCCCGAGGGGCCGAACACGCTGCCCGGCACCACGGCCACCGACTCGGCCTTGAGCAGCCGTTCGGCGAACTCCTCCGAGCTCAGCCCCGAGGACCGGATCGACGGGAACGCATAGAACGCCCCGGCCGGCTCCGGGCACTCCAGGCCGATCTCGCGCAGGCCCTTCACGAACACCCGCCGTCGACGGTCGTAGTCGGCGACCATCTCCGTCACGTCACCCTCGGCGGAGGTCAGCGCCTCGACGGCGGCGACCTGGGAGACGTGCGGGGCGCACAGCATCGTGTACTGGTGCACGCGCACGCACAGCTCGGCGATCGCGCGCGGCGCGGCCAGCCAGCCGACCCGCCAGCCCGTCATCGCCTGGGCCTTGGAGAACCCGCCCAGCACCACGGTCCGCTCGCGCGCGCCGGGCACCGCGCCCAGGCAGGTGTGCGACCCGGTGTAGGTCAGACGGTCGTAGATCTCGTCGGAGACCAGGTAGAGGTCGTGGCGCTCGGCCAGGCGGACGAGGTCGCGCAGCACCTCGACCGGCTGCACCGCGCCCGTCGGGTTGGCGGGCGAGCCGATCAGGATGGCCTTCGTCCGCGGCGTGACCGCCGCCTCGATCGCGGCGACGTCGATCGCGAACGAGTCCTCGGCGCGCGTCGCGACACCGACCGGCGTCCCGCCCGCGAAGGACACGCACGGCTGGTAGGCGACGTAGCAGGGCTCCGGGACGATCACCTCCTCGCCGGGGTTGAGCAGCACCCGCAGCGCGAGGTCGAGCCCCTCGGAGACGCCGGTGGTGATCAGGCACTCGGAGTCCCAGGCGTAGTGCGCGTCGTAGCGCGACGACAGGTCGTCGCAGATCAGGCGGCGGAGCTGGGCGAGGCCGGAGTTGCCGGTGTAGGTGGTGTAGCCGTGCTCCAGGGCGTAGATGCCGGCCTCGCGGATCCGCCACGGGGTGACGAAGTCCGGCTCGCCGACGCCGAGGGAGATGACGTCGTCCATCTCGGCGGCGATGTCGAAGAACTTCCGGATGCCCGACGGCGGGCAGGCGGTGATGGTGTCGTTGAGCGGCTTCACGTCCGAGCCCTCAGGGGGTGACCGGCAGGCGGTGGTCGGGCTCCGGCTCGGCGAACGTGTCGCCGTCGCGCTTGTGCGTGGCCAGCACGAAGTGCGTCGCGGTGGACTGCACGCGGTCGATCGTGGAGAGCTTCTGGCTGACGAAGTCACTGATCGCACGGATGTCGCGGCCGACGATCGTGCAGCGCAGGTCGTGCCCGCCGGAGACCAGGTAGCAGTCGCGGACCTCGTCGAAGCGGGAGATGCGGGTGGCGACGTCGTCGAACCCGACGCCGCGGGCCGGTGCGACCGAGACGTCGATGAACGCCGTGACCTCCTGGTCCCGGCCCTCGACGGCCTCCCAGTTGACGACGGCCTTGTGCCGGCGGATCACCCCGGACCGTTCCCAGTCGCCGATCAGGGCGTCGACCTCGCCGACCGGCAGGCCGACCATCGTCGCGATGGTGTCGTGGCTCAGCTGCGCGTCGCGTTCGAGCAACTCCAGGATCTCCCGCACACCGGCGACCTTACGTCCCGCCTCCGGGCACGCGGTCCGCGGTGCGAGCTCAGGCGACGGCGCGCAGGTCGAGCGGTCGCACCGGCAGCCCGGTCTCGATCTCGACGAGGTGGACGCGGGTGCAGGGCCCGCAGATCCAGACGACGCCGGTGGGGGTGTGTTCGCTGCTCCAGCCCAGGCCACGGGCGTCCGCGGGGGTGTGCGGGCGGCCGCAGAGCGGGCAGGACGATCGGGTCACGGGGTCCATGGACGAACGGTGCCGGACCGTCGTTGCCGGGGTGTGAACGGCCGCGTCGTCGCTGTTGCGTTCGGGAGAACGCTGTGTGGTGCCGATCGTGGCGCTCCCGGTGACGGCCGTGTGGCCGGTTGATCACGATCGGGCGCACGGGGCCGATATCGCCGCTACCGGGCGACAGAGGCGATTAGGGTCGTCGCGCATGACGAGTTATCCGCCATCCGATGGCGGTGACCAGCAGCGACGCCCGGGGGACGAGGGGCAGTCGCAGGGGGGTTCACCGCACCAGCCCGGCCAGCCGGACCCGTACGGGCAACAGCCGTATCCGCAGCAGCCGTACCCGCAGCAGGGCTACGGCCAGCCCGGGTACCCGCCGCCCGCCGGCTACCCGCAGGGCGGCGACCCCGGCTACCCGCAGGGCGGCGCCTACCCCGGCTACCCGCCACCCGGCTACCAGGGCGGGGCGCTCGACCCGGCCGACCCGCTGGTCGCCACGACGTTCCAGCAGTGGTTCTCCAAGTCCTTCGGGGTGCTGGCACGCAGCTGGAAGGCCCTGCTGCTGATCCAGGTCGCGGCCTACGCGGTGCCGTTCGTGCTCGGCCTGCTCGTGGCCGGTCTGGCCGTGATCGGGACACCGCCGCTCGTGGTGGCCCTGCTCGGGTTCATCGTCCTCGTCGTGTTCGTGGCGGCGCTGCTGATCGCCCAGGGCGCGTCGTACTACTTCGTGACCCAGGACGCCGCCGGGGCGCCGGAGTCGGTCGGCGACGCGGTGCGCTTCGGCGCCTCCCGGGCCCTGCCGCTGCTGGGCTGGGGCATCCTCGCCGCGATCATCGTGTTCGTCGGGTTCGTCCTGCTGGTCATCCCGGGGATCTACCTCGGCGTCGTGCTCTACGTCGTCGCCTGCGTCGTGATGTACGAGCGCGACGGGATCGGCCGCTGCTTCAGCCTGGTCAACCCGCGGTGGTTCCCGACGTTCGGACGTCTGCTGCTGCTCTTCGTCGGCAGCGCCGTCTACCAGGGGATCATCTCCTACGTCGTGATCAGCCTGCTCGGCGACGCCGAGGCCAACCCGTGGACGCAGCCGATCGTGCAGGTGCTCTCGATCCCGGTCGCGCTCCTGTCCGTCGGGGTCGCCGTGGTGACCTACGCCGAGCTGCGCCACCACGAGGCGCCGGGCCAGGTCACGACCGCCCGCCTCTCCGCGGAGCTGACGCAGCGGTGACCGTCGTGCCGCCGGTGTCCGGGCACACGGGGCACCGGTGGCACGCTGGTGGGCGATGAGCACCGACGGCCTCTTCGACATCGACCCGGGCGGCGACGACCCCGAGCCCGACGAGCGGATCTCCGCGGCGGCACCGCTGGCCGTCCGTATGCGCCCGCGGTCGCTCGACGAGGTCGTCGGCCAGCGGGAGCTGCTCAAGTCCGGCGCCCCGCTGCGGCGCCTCCTCGAGGGCGGCGCCGCGGCGTCGGTGCTGCTCTACGGCCCGCCCGGGACCGGCAAGACCACGCTGGCCCGACTGATGGCCGGAGCCGGCGGGGGCGGGCGTCGGTTCGTGGCCCTGTCCGCGCTCTCGGCCGGGGTCAAGGAGCTGCGGGCGGTGATCGACGAGGCGCGCCGGCGCCGCGACATGGCCGGAACGTCCACCGTGCTGTTCATCGACGAGGTGCACCGCTTCTCCAAGACCCAGCAGGACGCCCTGCTCGGTGCCGTGGAGGACCGGCTGGTGCTGCTCGTCGCCGCGACCACGGAGAACCCGTCGTTCTCGGTCGTCTCACCGCTGCTCTCACGCTCGCTCGTGCTGCAGCTGACGTCACTGGAACCCGACGACGTCCGGTCGCTGCTGCACCGCGCCGTCGCCTCGGAACGGGGGCTCGCCGGGGCGGTGACGCTCACGCAGGACGGCGAGGACGCGCTCGTCCGGCTCTGCGCCGGTGACGCCCGGCGCGCCCTGACCGCGCTGGAGGCCGCGGCCGACGGGGTGCTCGCCGACGCCGGGGACTCCCCGGCCGTACCGCCGGAGCTGGACCTCACCGCCGTCGAACGGGCCGTCACCGAGGTCGCGGTGCGCTACGACCGGGCCGGTGACCAGCACTACGACGTGATCAGCGCGTTCATCAAGTCCATCCGCGGCTCCGACCCCGACGCGGCCATGCACTACCTGGCCCGCATGATCGTCGCCGGGGAGGACGCCCGGTTCATCGCGCGCCGGCTGATGGTGCACGCCAGCGAGGACATCGGCCTCGCCGACCCGACCGCGCTGCAGGCCGCCACGGCGGCCGCGCAGGTGGTCCAGCTCGTCGGCATGCCGGAGGCCCGCATCGCGCTGGCCCAGGTCACGCTGCACCTGGCGACCGCGCCCAAGTCCAACGCCGTCATCACCGCGATCGACGCCGCGATGTCCGACGTCCGCGCCGGCGCCGTCGGCTCGGTCCCGGCGCACCTGCGCGACGGGCACTACGCCGGGGCGGAGAAGCTCGGCAACGCCGTCGGCTACCGCTACCCGCACAGCTCGCCGGACGGCGTCCTCACCCAGCAGTACCCGCCGGACGACCTGGTCGGGCGCGACTACTACGTCCCCACGAACCACGGCAACGAGCGGACGCTCTCCGAGCGCCTGCCCAAGCTCCGCCGCGCCGTCCGGGGCCGCTGACCGGCGGTCGGCGGATCGGCGGTCGGCGGCGGGCTCAGCCGGTCTTGAGCGAGAGCCCCAGCGTCGACAGGGCGGTGCTGATCGGCGTGAAGTAGCTGGTGCAGCCGTTCGTGCCGCCGGCGCCGGTGTGCACACCCTGGGCCTGGCCGTCGGAGGTGATGTACGGCCCGCCGGAGTCGCCCTCCTTGGCGCAGGTCGCGACCGCGGTCAGCCCGCTCTGCTGCTGCCCGTCGAAGTTCACGGTGACGTCCTTGCGGTCCACCGCGCCGCAGCTGCGCCCGCTGGTGGAGCCGTAGAGGCACACCGACGTCCCGACCGCGGCCGAGCGGCTGCCGGTCACCGTGGTGCCGCTGACGGTGGGGGTGAGCGTCCAGTCCCCGGTCACCGGGATCGCGCCGACGTCGGTGCTGCCACCGGCGCTGCGGGCGCCGGACCCGATGGTCTCCTGGTCGGCACCGGCGTACCAGGTCGACGAGCCGCGGGTGCAGTGCCCGGCGGTGATCAGCCAGCCGGCCGAGCCGTCGGTCGCGGAGAAGCCGGCGGTGCAGCGCTTGCTGCCGTCGGTGATCGTGTCCCCGCCGCCGATCGAGGCCTGCAGGCGCGGCGCGGACGGCACCTTCTCGATCCGCACGGCCGACGGGTCCAGCCCGCCGAGCAGCTCGGCCACCGGTGAGCTCGGCGCCCCCTCGACCTCGGAGACGACGAGCTGCTGGGACCTCTCGTCGACACCGAACGCGGCCAGCGACGCGGGCATCCCGGTCGCGGTCCGCTCGGTGAGCGTGCGCAGCGCGGCCGACGGGTCGCGGCGCGGCTCGTCCCGGACGACCGGCGTCGCGCCGAGGGCGGACAGGGCCGGGGCGAGCGCGGCGTCCCAGGTCCCGACCATGAGCCGTCCCGTGGAGTCCGGCCCGGAGGCGGACGACGGCTCGAACCAGATCCCGGCGAGCGCCCCGCCCGCGGCCGTGGTCACCGCGGGGACGAGCTCCGACGCGGCGGCCTCGTCCAGCCCGTCGAGGGGGAGCGACGGAGCGGCGACGGCCGTGCCGACGCCGACCGTCCCGGTGACGGCCAGGACACCGGCGAGGAGGGCGAGCGCGGTGCGGCGAGGCCGGTGCGGGCGGCGCAGGTGCACGGAGAGTCCTTACGGGGGAGCGGTGCGGTCGGTAACCGGCTCAACGAGGCTGCTCCGTTCAGGTCACGCGTCGACACGGATCGCCACGGTCGGATGACAGGCGACAGTGCCGATACACGACGTCGGGACGCCGTCGAACGGCGGCCCGCTACTCGACCGGACGGCATACCGCAAATTGTGCATATGCATTGACCCCCAGGCGTTACCTGACCAGGGTTGATCCCAGGCCGGAACACGGCCGGGATCCGGACCCACCGATCCCGGCCGGGGCCACCGGGAGTCGTCCGGACCACGCGACTCCGGCGGGACGAACCCCGCAGCTCCGGCTCCGGGACTACACCATGTGCGCCGCCGTCACACCCCGACGACCACGGGGTGTGTTCGACGACGCCGGAACACGGCGCGTGACCGCGCGCCGGAGGAGCGATGGGGATGTACGTCGTGCAGAGCGCAGTGGACACCGAGCAGGCCGACCCGTCCGGGGACCTGCCGCCGGTGCCGGTCACCCGTGAGGACGATCTGCTCTCGCCGGAGATGCTGCGCGCCGCCGTGGCCGGGGACCCGATCGCCGTCGCCACCCTGCTGGGCCGCATCCACCCGCAGGTCCAGCGCTTCTGCCGGGCCCGCCTCGGACGCCGCGAGACCACGATGGGCTCGGCCGACGACGTCGCCCAGGACGTGTGCATGGCCGTCCTGGCCGTGCTGCCCGACTACCGCTTCGCCGGCGTCTCGTTCCGCGCGTTCGTCTTCGGCATCGCCCGGCACAAGATCGCGGACGCGTTCCGGGCCATGGCCCGCAACCGCTGTGACGCCGTCGAGGAGCTCCCGGAGCGGATCAGCACCGACCACGGCCCGGAGCAGATGGTGCTCGAGGCCGAGCGCAACGGCCGTCTGGAGGAGCTGCTCGCGGTGCTCGGGCCGCGCCAGGTCGAGATCCTGACCCTGCGCATCGCGGTCGGCCTCTCGGCCGAGGAGACGGCGGCCGCGCTCGACTCCACCCCCGGCGCGGTCCGGGTGGCACAGCACCGGGCCCTGCAGCGTCTGCGCCGCGAGCTCGAGGAGCGCGCCGGCCGCCGCGAGGCCGCGCTCGGTGCCGCCGTCTCCCTCATCCCCGCGCCGCGCGTCGCCGAGGTCTCCGTCCCGGCGCAGCGCTCCTCCGACGAGCGGGTCGCCGTCGCCGTCTGACGCCCTGCCCGGGACGGCCCGGCGCCCGGCGCGGTGGCCCGGCCACCGCGGGCGGAACGGCCCGGCACCGGCGGGTAACCTGGACCCCGATCTCCACGCGCGTGGCGATCGAGGTGTGCCAGCCCCGCCCGCGCCCGCCGTACGGTGATCGACATCTGCCGAGTGCCGTACCCGTCACGAGAGTTTTCCGGTGCAGACCCACGAGATCGTCCGCCGCTTCACCGCCCACTTCGAGAACGCCGGCCACACGTCGGTGCCCAGCGCGTCGCTGATCCTCGAGGACCCGAACCTGCTGTTCGTGAACGCGGGCATGGTGCAGTTCAAGCCCTACTTCCTCGGTGACGTCCCCGCGCCCTACCCGCGCGCGACGTCGATCCAGAAGTGCGTGCGCACCCCGGACATCGACGAGGTCGGCAAGACCACCCGGCACGCCACGTTCTTCCAGATGGCGGGCAACTTCTCGTTCGGCGACTACTTCAAGCGCGGCGCGATCGAGCACGCCTGGTCCCTGGTCACCGGCTCGCCGGACGAGGGCGGATACGGGTTCGACCCGGAACGGATCTGGGTCACCGTCTTCGAGACCGACGACGAGGCGATCGAGCTCTGGCGCGAGATCGCGGGGCTGCCCGAGGAGCGGATCCAGCGCCGCGACGGCGAGGACAACTACTGGGACATGGGCGTGCCCGGTCCCGGCGGGCCCTGCTCGGAGATCTACTACGACCGCGGACCCGAGTTCGGCGCCGACGGCGGCCCGGTCGTCGACGAGGACCGCTACCTCGAGATCTGGAACCTCGTCTTCATGCAGGACGAGCGCGGCGAGCTGTCCCCGAAGAAGGGCAACCCGCCGATCGGCACGCTGCCGCACAAGAACATCGACACCGGCATGGGCGTCGAGCGCGTCGCGTTCCTGCTGCAGGGCGTGGACAACGTCTACGAGACCGACCTCGTCCGCCCGGTGATCGCCAAGGCCGAGGAGTTCTCCGGCAAGCGCTACGGCAGCAACACCGAGGACGACATCCGCTTCCGGGTGATCGCCGACCACGCCCGCTCCGGTGTGATGATCGTCGGCGACGGCGTGACGCCCGGCAACGAGGGCCGCGGCTACGTGCTGCGCCGCCTGTTGCGCCGGATCGTGCGCTCCGCCCGTCTGCTCGGCATCACCGAGCCCGTGCTGGGCGCGTTCGCCGAGGTCGTGCGCGACGCGATGTCGCCCACCTACCCGGAGCTGGCGAGCGACTTCGAGCGGATCTCCGCGGTCATCCGGGCCGAGGAGGAGACGTTCCTGTCCACCCTCTCGGCCGGGTCGCGGATCTTCGAGACCGCCGTCGAGGAGACCAAGCGCGCCGGCGGCTCGACGCTGCCCGGTGACCAGGCGTTCGCGCTGCACGACACCTACGGCTTCCCGATCGACCTGACGCTGGAGATGGCGTCCGAGGCCGGGCTGTCGGTCGACCGCGACCGGTTCGCCGAGCTGATGGGCGAGCAGCGCACGCGTGCCAAGGCCGACGCCGCGACCCGCAAGGTCGGCTTCGTCGACGCCTCGGTCTACCGCGCCGTGCTCGACACCCACGGCGGCACCGACTTCCTGGGCTACCAGACCCTGTCCTCGGAGGCCCGCGTCGTCGGGCTGCTGCGCGACGGCGCCTCGGTGCCGGCCGCGGAGGAGGGCGAGCAGGTCGAGGTCATCCTCGACCGCACCCCGTTCTACGCCGAGGCCGGTGGACAGCAGGCCGACACCGGCACGCTGTCCGGCGCCTCGTTCACCGTGCGCGTCGACGACGTCCAGTCCCCGGTCGCGGGCCTGCGGGTGCACCGGGGCACGGTCACCGCCGGCACCGTCACCCTCGACGCCGACGTCGAGGCGCACGTCGACCCGGCCCGTCGCGGTGCGATCTCCCGCGCGCACACCGCGACGCACCTGGTGCACGCCGGGATCCGCGGTGCGATGGGCACCTCCGCCGCCCAGGCCGGGTCGCTCAACGCCCCCGGACGTCTGCGCTTCGACTTCACCTCCCCGACCGGAGCGGTGCCGCCCGCGGCGCTGTCCGAGATCGAGGAGGAGGTCAACACGGTCCTGCAGTCCGACCGCGAGATCCAGACCTACGAGACGACGATGGACGAGGCCCGCAAGCTCGGCGCCATGATGCTGTTCGGCGAGAAGTACGGCGACCGCGTCCGCGTCGTCGACATGGGCGACTACTCCCGCGAGCTCTGCGGTGGCACGCACGTGCGCCGCACTGGCGAGCTGGGCCTGGTCCGGGTGCTGTCGGAGGCCTCGATCGGCTCCGGGGTGCGCCGGGTGGAGGCCCTGGTCGGCATCGACGCGTTCAAGCACGCCACCACCGAGCACGTGCTGGTCTCGCAGCTGGCCGAGCAGCTCAAGGCCCGTCCCGACGAGCTGCCGGACCGCATCCAGGGGATCGTCGAGCGGCTGCGCACGGCCGAGCGCGACCTGGAGAAGCACCGCGCCGACGCCGTCCTGGCCTCGGCCGGCGCGCTCGCGCAGAACGCCGAGGACCTCGACGGCACCGCGCTCGTCGCCGTCACCGCCCCGCCCGGGGTGGAGGGCAACGACCTGCGCTCGCTGGCGTCCGACGTGCGCGGCAAGCTCGGCGCCCGGCCCGGTGTGGTCGCGCTGTTCTCCGCCGACCCGGACGCCGGGAAGGTCTCGTTCGTCGTCGCCACCACGGCCGCGGCGCGGGACAACGGGCTGGCCGCCGGGAAGCTGATCCCGTCGTTCGCCCCGGCCGTGGGCGGTCGCGGGGGCGGCAAGCCGGACCTGGCGCAGGGCGGTGGCACCGACCCGTCCGGGATCGACGCCGCCATCCAGGCACTGCGCACCGCCGTACGGGGATGACCTGGACGCGGGGGAGACGCCTGGGCGTCGACGTCGGGGCCGTCCGGGTCGGGGTCGCGCTCTGCGACCCGGACGGGATCCTGGCCACGCCGCTGGAGACGGTGCCGCGTGACGCCGAGGGCGGCGCGGACGCGCGCCGGATCGCCGAGCTGGTGGCCGAGCACGACGCCGTGGCGATCGTGCTCGGCCTGCCGCGCACGCTCGCGGGGCGTGACGGGCCGGCCGCGCAGGCGGCGCTGGAGTTCGCCGAGACGTTGCGCCGAGCGGTCGACGTGCCGGTGGAGATGACCGACGAACGGATGACGACCGTCGTCGCGACGCGACAGCTCGCCGGACGGGTCAAGGGGCGCAAGCAACGCGCCGTCGTCGACCAGGTCGCGGCCGTCGCGATCCTGCAGGGCTGGCTCGACCAGACCCGCGGCCGTTGACCAGCGACGTTGCGCCGGACCGTCCACACAAGATCGACATCACGGATGCGGTCGGCGGCGGGACGCTGCGTGCCGATACCCTCGACCGTGTGACCGGAGCCGGTGAGTTCGCGACGATCGACCGGTTTCCCCTTCCCACCCGGCCCGCGAGCGAGGCGTGAGCGGCCCGGCGACCGCCCAGCCGGTCCGTCACCGGGCCCCGGTCGAGCGCCAGTGGCGTCGACGGCTGCTGCTGCTGGCCACGGCGCTCCTCGCGGGCGCGGCGGTGGTCGCCGCGGCCCTCTACCTCGTCGGTCCGGAGGACTACCCGGGTGAGGGCCAGGGCGTCGTCGTGGTCCGGATCGAGCGGGGCGACTCCACGAGCGCGATCGGCGACATGCTCCTCGGCCGCGGCGTGGTCGCCAGCCGGGCCGCCTTCGTCGACGCGGCTTCTGAGCAGCCCGACATCCAGAGGGTGCAGCCGGGCTACTACGAGATGCGCGAGCTGATGTCCGGCGACGCGGCGGCCACCGCGCTGCTCGACCCGGACGCCCGGGTCGGGTTCATGGACGTCAAGGGCGGCATCCAGCTCGACGACACGAAGGCGCCGAACGGCACCGTGACCCCGGGCGTCCTGAGCCAGATCTCGGAGGCGACCTGCGTCGGTGAGGAGTCCCAGCGTCGCTGCCTCAGCGTCGAGACGCTGCGGGCGACGATGGCGAAGGCCGCTCCGGAGGCGCTCGGTGTCCCGGACTGGGCCGAGGCAGGGTACACCCGGGCCGCACCGAACCGGCGCCTGGAGGGACTGGTCGCGCCCGGCACCTACGACCTCGACCCGACCGGTGGCCCGGTGCAGGTGCTGCGCAGCGTCCTGACGACGTCGGTGCCGCGGCTGGAGAGCGCGGGCCTCGGCGGCGAGGGTTCCTACGAGACCCTCATCCGGGCGTCGCTGGTCGAGCGGGAGGCGATCGCCCGGGACATGCCGCAGGTCGCCCGGGTGATCTCCAACCGGCTGCTCGCCGGGCAGCGCCTGGAGCTCGACTCCACCGTCAACTACCCGCTCGACGTGCAGGCCCTGCGCACGACGTCCGAGGCCCGCGGCACCCCCGGGCCCTACAACAGCTACCTCAACACCGGACTGCCGCCGACGCCGGTCAGCTCGGTGTCCGACGCGGCGCTGGCCGCGGCGCGGGAGCCTGCGCCCGGGCCGTGGCTGTTCTTCGTCCGGTGCACCACCGAGGGCGGTTCCTGCTTCGCGGTGACGTTCCCGGAGCACCAGGCCAACGTGGCCCGTGCCCGCGAGGCCGGGGCGTTCTGAGCCCGGATCCGTCGCATCGACGGGTGCGCATGCAACCCGCGGGCAACCCTTCTCGTCGGCGTCCTCCGGTGCCACGCTCGGGGCAGACAACGGTGTCTCCGACGGAAGGACTCCCATGCGAGCGGTCGTCTACA
The DNA here is from genome assembly GCF_004217185.1 of Pseudonocardia sediminis. Taxonomy (NCBI): domain Bacteria; kingdom Bacillati; phylum Actinomycetota; class Actinomycetes; order Pseudonocardiales; family Pseudonocardiaceae; genus Pseudonocardia; species Pseudonocardia sediminis. Next base: position 3,272,306 of record NZ_SHKL01000001.1, read on the forward strand.
ACGGGCGCAACGACATCAGCATCGACGACGTCGCGGAGCCGAAGGCCGGCGAGGGCGAGGTCAAGCTGCAGGTCGGCTACAACGGCATCTGCGGTAGCGACCTGCACGAGTACTTCGCCGGGCCGATCTTCATCCCGCAGGACGACGTCCACCCGCTGACCGGGGCAAGCTCCCGCTGACGCTCGGGCACGAGTTCGCCGGCACGGTCGTCGAGGTCGGCCCCGGCGTCTCCGACGTCGCCGAGGGCGACCGGGCGGCGGTGATGCCGCTCTACACCTGCGGCCGGTGCGAGCGCTGCCGGGCCGGGCGGCCCAACGTGTGCGCCCAGATCGGGTTCCACGGCCTGATGGCCGACGGCGGGATGGCCGAGTCCACCGTCGTCCCGGCGCACATGCTGCACAAGCTGCCCGACGACGTGTCGCTGGAGATGGGCGCGCTGGTCGAGCCGATGGCGGTCGCCTACCACGCCGCTGCGCTGGGCCAGGTCGAACGCGGCGGGTCGGCCGCGGTGTTCGGGGCCGGGCCGATCGGCATCGGGCTGTGGTTCGCGCTGCGCGGGATGGGCGTCGACGACGTGTGGGTGGTCGAGCCCTCGGCCACCCGCCGCGCCGCGATCGAGGCGCTCGGCGCCACCACGCTCGACCCGATGTCGGTCGACGTCCCGGCGGCCATCGCCGAGGCCACCGGCGGCAGCGGCGCGGACGCGGCCTACGACGCGGCCGGGGTACAGCCCGCGGTCGAGACGGCGCTGGCCTCGATCGGCTTCGCCAAGCCGATGGTCAGCGTCGCGATCTACGAGACGCCGCTGGCCACGCCGCTGATCAATCTGGTGATGAACGAGTCCCGGATCCAGGGCTCGCTCTGCTACAACCACGACGACTACCGCAACGTGATCGACCTGATGTCGCAGGGCCACTACGACACCACCGGCTGGGTCGAGAAGATCGCGATGAACGACGTGGTCGCCGAGGGCTTCGAGGCCCTGCACGACGGGCGGAAGATGAAGGTCCTGGTCGACCCGACCGCCTGATGCTCACTGACCCCAGAACCCCGCCGGCGGGCGCGGCGACGGGGTCGACGTCCGGTCCGTGACGACGGCGGCGTCCCCGGCCAGTGACCGGGTGGCGTCGTCGTCGAGCACGCGGGCCGGGAACGGGTCGCCCGCGGTGCGGCGGGTCAGGGCGGGGACGACCTCGTCGTTCCCGTCCCGGCCCGCACCGGCCGGGCGGCCGACGAGGACGAGGTTGCCGAAGCGCCGCCCGTGCAGGACGTCCGGTGCGACGACGAGGAGCAGACGTGGGAACGCGGCACCCGCGGTGGCGATCTGGCCGGGCAGGAACGGCCAGGGCGCGCCGTCGCCGAGGTTGGCGATGTGGGTGCCGCCCGGGGTCAGCACCCGCACGACCTGGGCCAGGAACTCCGCTGTCGTGACCTGGGCGGGCGTGCGTGCACCGGCGAAGACGTCGGTCACGACCAGGTCGAACGCGCCGGACGGGAGCGCGCTGACGGTGGCGCGGGCGTCGCCGGTGACGATGTCGAGGCCGTCCTCGGGACCGGGTCCGGGGAGCCGGTGGGCGACCAGCTCGGCGAGTGCGACGTCGAGCTCGACCACCGTCTGGACCGATCCGGGCCGGGTCGCGGCGACGTAGCGGGCCAGGGTCCAGGCCCCGCCGCCCAGGTGCAGCACGCGCAGCGGCCGGGACGGCTCGCCGAGCAGGTCGACGACGTGTGCCATCCGCCGGACGTACTCGAACTCCAGGTGCTCGGGGTCGTCGAGGTCGACGTGCGACTGCGCGGTGCCGTCGAGGAGCAGCGTCCAGGCGTGCGGGCGGTCCGGGTCGGAGATCAGCTCGGCCGAGCCGTGATCGACCTCGGCGCGGACGACGACGGGCGCGGGACGATCGTCGGAACGGTGGCGGGACACCGGGACCATCCTCCCACCACCGCGCCCCGACCCGCCCGACCCGCGTCGGACCAACGAGCGGCACTCTCGTCGGAACCGATGCGACGAGAGTGCCGATCGCTGGTGGCGCGCCGGGGTGGCGGCACCTCGATGGTGCGTTCGCCGTGGCGGGGTGGGCCGTTCGCGCGGGGTCGGTCCACAACCTGCTCCGTGCATCCCCAGATCGGAGATCGGTCCGCCGCGGTGGTCGCGCGGCAGCACGATCGACGCATGGAACCGCACCTCGCCGCCCTGCTCGACGTCACGCCCCCGGCCGGGACGGTGCCGGCGCTCGCGCTCGCCGTCCTGGCCGCTGCGACCGGTGCCGCCGCCGGTGCGTTGGCCCGGCGGTGGCTGGCCGGGCTGCGGCGTGGGGCGGAGGTCCCGCCGCCGTGGTGCGAGCTCGCGACGGCGCTGCTGTGGGCCGTGCCCGTCCTGTGGTGGTCGCTCGGCGCTCTGCCGGGCGCACTGCTGCCGCTGCTGCTGGGTCTCGGCTGGCTCGGCGTGGCCGGGTCGGCGGTCGACCTGCGCCGGCGCCGGCTGCCGAACGCCCTGACCCTGCCCGCGCTGCCGGGCGTGCTCCTCCTGCTCGTGCCGGCGGGTACGGACGCGGTCCTGCGCGGTCTGGCCGGGGCGGCGTTGCTCGCGCTCGCGCACGCCGTCGTGCATCTGGTGGCACCGTCGGCGATGGGGGCCGGGGACGTGAAGCTCGCCGCGCCGGTGGGTGCGGCCCTGGCCGGGCCGTCGTGGGCCGCGCTGCCCTCCGGCGCGGTGCTGGCCCTGCTCCTGACCGGCCTGGTGGCGGCCGCCGGAGTGCTGGCCGGGCGGTACGGGCGGTGGACCCGGCTGCCGCACGGGCCGTCGATGCTGGCCGCGGCGTGGGCCGTGGTCCTGTTCACCGCGGGTTCGGCAGGCGTCGCGGGCATCGGGTGAGAGGATGGACGCCGTGCTGCGATGGATCACCGCCGGGGAGTCCCACGGTCCTGCGCTGGTGGCCGTGCTGGAAGGCATGGTCGCCGGTGTCGAGATCACCACGAAGGAGCTGAGCGCCGAGCTCGAGCGCCGCAAGCTCGGCCACGGCCGTAGCCCGCGTATGTCGTTCGAGGCCGACGAGCTCGAGGTGATCGGCGGCCTCCGGCACGGGATCACCCAGGGCGGACCGTTCGCGGTGCGGATCGGCAACACCGAGTGGCCCAAGTGGGAGACGGTGATGGCGGCCGACCCGGTCGACGAGGAGCTGATCGCCGGCCGGGCCCGCAACGCCCCGCTGACCCGTCCCCGGCCCGGGCACGCCGACCTGGCCGGCATGACGAAGTACGGCTTCGACGACGCCCGCCCCGTCCTGGAGCGCGCCAGCGCCCGGGAGACGGCGTCGCGGGTCGTCCTCGGGACGGTGGCGAAGGCGTTCCTCAAGCAGGCCTTCGGTGTCGACGTCGTGTCGCACGTGGTGGCGATCGGGGCGGTCGACGCCCCCGACGACGGCCCGGTGCCCGGCCCCGGTGACCTGGAGCGGGTGGACGCGAGCCCGGTCCGGGCGTTCTCCGAGGACGCCGCCACCGCGATGATGGCCGAGATCGACGCCGCGCACGACGACGGCGACACCCTCGGCGGGGTGATCGAGGTGATCGCCTACGGGATGCCGGTCGGCGTCGGCTCCTACGTCCAGGCCGACCGCCGCCTCGACGCCCGCCTGGCCGGCGCTCTGATGGGAGTGCAGGCGATGAAGGGCGTCGAGATCGGCGACGGGTTCCGGACCGCGCACCGCCGCGGCAGCGCCGCCCACGACGAGATGATCCCGGGCGAGCCGGTGAAGCGGCTGTCCAACCGGGCCGGCGGCATCGAGGGTGGGATGACCAACGGCGAGCCGGTCCGGGTCCGGATCGCCATGAAGCCGATCTCGACCGTGCCCCGCGCGCTGCGCACGATCGACACCTCCACCGGTGAGGAGGCCGTCGCCATCCACCAGCGCTCCGACGCGTGCGCCGTGCCCCGGGCCGGTGTCGTCGTGGAGTCGGTGACGGCGCTGGTGCTGGCCCAGGCCGCGCTGGAGAAGTTCGGCGGGGACTCGATCGAGGAGACCCGGCGCAACCTCGCCGGCTACCTCGAGGCCTCCGGCGGGATCGGGGGATCGCGATGAGCGCCTCCGAGACCGCGCCGGCCCACCGGGGTCCCGACGCCGACGGGCGGCCGTTCGTGGTCGTCGTCGGGCCGCCCGGGTCCGGGAAGTCGACGATCGGAAAGCTGCTGGCCCGGCGCCTGGACCTGGTCTTCGCCGACACCGACGCCGTGATCGTCGAGCGGATCGGTCGCCCGATCGCGGACATGTTCACCACTGACGGCGAGGACGCGTTCCGGGCGCTGGAGCGCGAGGTCGTCGCCGAGCAGCTCCGTGCCGGGCACGGGGTGCTGGCCCTCGGTGGCGGCTCGGTCCTGGCGCCGGATACCCGCGAGCTGCTGCGCGAGCACCGCGTCCTGGCGCTCGACGTCAACCTTTCCGACGGCATGCGCCGCACCGGGATGTCCACCGCGCGGCCGCTGCTGGCCGGGGTCAACCCGCGGGCGACGTTCCGCACGCTGCTCGAGGCCCGTGCCGCGATCTACCGCGAGGTCGCGACCGTGCAGGTCGACACGTCGCGCCGCAGCCCGAACCAGGTCGTCGCCGCGGTGCTGGCCGCCCTGGGCGAGACATCGGTGGTGGAGCCCGCGGCCGCGCCGGACGCGCCCGATCCGCTGGACCGGCCGACCGCCCGCGACGACGCTCCGCTGCCGACCCCCGGCATCGGTGCCCCGAGTCCGACGGACGCCTCGTGAGCGCCCCCGCCACCGGAACCGACCGCGACGCCCCCGGCCCGGACGGCACCAGCCGGATCGACGTCTCCGCGGAGCGCCCCTACCCGGTATGGGTCGGGCACGGCGTGGCCGCCCGGCTGCCGGAGACCGTCACCGGCCTCGGCGCCCGCACCGCGCTGCTGGTGCACCCGCCGACACTGTCCTCGCGAGCCGAGGCCGCGCGTGAGGAGCTCCTCGCGGCGGGCGTGACCGCGCACCGCATCGAGGTCGCCGACGCCGAGGACGGCAAGTCCCTGGACAGCCTCGCGCGCTGCTGGCAGGCCTGCGCCGACGCCGGACTGACCCGCTCCGACGTCGTCGTCGGCTTCGGCGGGGGAGCGGTCACCGACCTCGCCGGGTTCGTGGCCGCCACCTGGATGCGTGGGCTCGCCGTGGTGCACGTTCCCACGACCCTGCTGGCCATGGTCGACGCCGCCGTCGGCGGTAAGACCGGGATCAACACCGCGGCCGGGAAGAACCTGGTCGGGGCGTTCCACGAGCCGTCCGCGGTGCTGGTGGACCTGGACACGCTGCGCACCCTGCCGGAGGCCGAGCTCGTCGCCGGGTCCGCGGAGGTACTCAAGGCCGGGTTCATCGCCGACCCGGTGATCCTGGACCTCGTCGAGCCGGACCCGGTCGCGGCCCTGGACCCTTCCGGTGACGTGCTGGCCGAGCTGGTGCGCCGCTCCATCCGGGTCAAGGCCGACGTCGTGGGCGCGGACCTGCGCGAGTCGCACCTGCGCGAGATCCTCAACTACGGCCACACGCTCGGGCACGCCGTCGAGCGCCGCGAGGACTACCGGTGGCGCCACGGCAGCGCGGTGAGCGTCGGACTGGTGTTCGCCGCCGAGCTCGCCCGCGCCGCCGGCCGCCTCGACGACGCCACCACCGACCGGCACCGCACCGTCCTCGAGTCCGTGGGCCTGCCCGTCTCCTACGTTCCCGGCGTCCTGCCGGAGCTGGTGGAGACGATGAAGGGGGACAAGAAGTCCCGGGCCGGGATGCTGCGCTTCGTCGTCCTCGACGGCCTGGCGAAGCCCGCCCGTCTCGAGGACCCGGCCCCCGAGCTCCTCGAAACGGCCTACGCCGCCCTCACCGGCACCCCGTAGCCCGGACCGACGAGAGTGACTCTCGTGGCGTAGGGCGCTGCGAGAGTCTCACCCGTCCGGTCCGGTCGACGCGCGCCACGGTCCCGGGAGGACGCGGGGACAGGCGCGTGTCGCATTCGTCCTGTTCAGGCGGGTGCCGGACTCCGGGGTCGAGATGCCCGCGCGTCGTGGACGGGCGAGGATGCGCCGGTGACCTCATCCGCACCGGACCCACGGCGCTGGCGCGCCCTCGCGGTCTGCCTGATCGCCGGGTTCATGACCCTGCTCGACGTCAGCATCGTCAACGTCGCACTGCCCGCGATGCAGTCCGGGCTCGGCGCCTCCTCGGCGGAGCTGTCCTGGGTGGTGTCGGGCTACGCGCTGACGTTCGGGCTGGTCCTGGTGTCGTCGGGGCGCCTCGGCGACGACCGGGGCCGGCGGAAGATGTTCCTCGGCTCGCTCGCCCTGTTCACGGTGACCAGCGCGCTGGCCGGGCTGGCGACGGACCCCACCTGGCTGGTCGTCGCGCGGCTGCTGCAGGGCGTCGCGGGCGGGATGCTGAACCCGCAGGTCATCGGGTTCATCCAGCAGCTGTTCCAGGGCCCGGAGCGTGGACGCGCGTTCGGGCTGTTCGGTGCCGTGATCGGGGTGTCCACGGCAGTCGGGCCGCTGCTCGGGGGCCTGTTGCTGGCGTGGGCGGGCACCGCCGACGGGTGGCGGTGGGTGTTCTACGTGAACGTGCCGATCGGCGTCGTCGGGCTCGTGCTCGGGGCCCGTCTGCTGCCCCGCGACGCCGCCCGTGGTGAGCCCCGTCCGCTCGACGCGGTCGGTGCGCTGCTGCTCGGGCTGGCCGTCGTGGCGCTGATGCTGCCCCTGGTGCTCTCCGAACGGGACCCGGCGGCGGCACCGTGGTGGCTGCTCGGTGTGGCCGCCGTGCTGACGGTCGCGTTCGTGCTGTGGGAACGGAGGGCGCGCCGGACCCACGGGCACCCGCTCGTCGACTTCGCACTGCTGCGGACCCGCAGCTACGCGCTCGGCACGTCGGTCGGGCTGCTCTACTTCGCCGGGTTCACGTCGATCTTCTTCGTCCTCACGCTGTACTTCCAGCAGGGACTGGCCTACACCCCGCTCGAGGCGGGTCTGGCGCTGACGCCGTTCGCGGGCGGGTCGGCCGCCGCGTCGGCGTTCGGGGGACGGGTGGTGGCCCGGTTCGGGCAGCCGCTGGTGGTCGTCGGCCTGGTCGTCGTCGCCGCGGGCCTGCTCGCGACCGACGTCGTGCTGCGCGCCGAACCCGGGCAGGTGGGCTGGGCGATCGCGGGGCCGCTGCTCGTCGCCGGACTCGGCAGCGGCCTGGTGATCGCGCCGAACCAGACACTGGCGTTGCAGGACGTCCCGGCCGGTCAGGGCGGCACGGCGGCCGGGGTGCTGCAGACCGGCCAGCGGATCGGCTCGGCGATCGGGATCTCCGCGGTCGGGGCCGTGTTCTTCGGCCGGCTGGCCTCGGCGCCCGGGGACTGGGGCTCGGCCATCTCGACCGGACTCGTGGTCACGGTCGGTCTGGTGGTGCTGGCGCTGCTGGTCAGCATCGCGGACACGGTCTCCGCACGTCGAGCGCGCACCGCGGCGGCCGCCGGCGCCGCGGGAACTCCGACGGCCGGCGGCGCCGAGGGAACCCCGGCGGCCGGTCAGGACCCCGCTGCGACGGACCGCTCGACGCCCGCCCACGGATCCGGCGCCTCCGGATCCGGCGCTTCGGGATTCGGCGACCGGCCCGGTGCTTCGGCATCCGGCGGCGGTACCGGTGCCTCGGCGCACGGTGGCTGGTCCGGGGCGCCGGTGGACGGCGAAGCGGAGGCGCACACGTCTCCGTCGAGCAGCGGGTCCACGGGCGCCGGCGCACCGTCCCCGGGCGGCGGCCCCTCGGTGGTCCCGGTTCCGGCGGGTCCGCCCACGGTCGGCGGGACCGTCGTCCGGGCCGTGGACGGCAGGGTCCTCGACGACCACGGTGCGGCACTGCCCGACGCCGTCGCGACCCTGGTCGACGCCCACGGTCGTCAGGTCGGCCGGACCCGGTGCGACCCCGACGGCCGCTACCACCTCGGTGCGGCCGCCGGTGCGAGCTACCAGCTCGTCGTCGGGTCGGCGGGCTGCCACCCGGAGACCCTGCGGGTGCTGGTGGACCCCTCCGGTGCACCGGAGGTGCCCGACACGGTCCTGCGCCGGCAGGTGCCGGTCGGGCACTGAGCGCGGGCGCCGCGCGGTGGGCACGCCCGGGTGTCATGGCCCGGGGCGGTACCCGCCGGGGCCGGAGGGGCGCGGTCGCTCAGTTGCCGAACGCCGCCCGGAACTGCTCGGCCGAGGTCGCGCGGAACACCATGTTCGTGCGGCGCACGTCGTCGAGCGGGGCGCTGGGCGCGTCGGAGTAGCGGTGCCCGGGGTAGATCGTCGGGTTGCCGGGCAGCCCGGCGAGGTGCTGCAGGCTGCGGTAGATCGCGTCGACGTCACCGCCGGGGAAGTCGGTGCGCCCGCAGCCCTGCAGGAACAGCGTGTCCCCGGCGACCAGGCGCGGGCCCTCCGGCCCGTCGAGCAGGAAGCACTGGCTGCCCGGGGTGTGCCCGGGGGTGTGCAGCAGCCGGATCGGGATCGAGCCGACCTGCACGACGTCGTCGTGGTCGTGCGGGGTGAGGTCGGTGGCCGAGAGCCCGGTGATCCGGGTGACCCAGTCCGACTCCTCGCGCTGCACGTGCACCGGGACCGGGGCCTCGCCGAGGAGCTCGGCCAGCCCGACCAGGTCGAAACCCATCATCGAGCCACCGACGTGGTCGGGGTGGTGGTGGGTGGCCAGCACCCCGGTCAGCCGCATGCCGTCGGCGTCGAGGGTGGCCAGCAGGTCGTCGGGGGAGTACGCGGGGTCGACGACGACGGCCTCGCCCGTGGCACGGTCGCCGATCAGGTACGAGAAGTTGACCATCTGCGTGGCCACCGGGTCGCCCACCGCGAAGTCCGTGCCGGACAGCAGCTGGCGGAAGTACAGGCCCTCACTCATGTCCGACACCCTAGGCGAGCGGCTACGGCGCCTAGGCTCTACAGGTATGCCTGCACCCGAGCGGCGTGACGCCCTGCGCACCCTCCTGCGCGCCGACGGACTCGACGCGCTCCTGGTCACCGACCTCGTCGGCGTCCGCTACCTGAGCGGGTTCACCGGTTCCAACGCCGCGCTCGTGGTCGACGCCGCAGGCCCCGGCGGCGACGTGTTCTGCACCGACGGCCGCTACACCACCCAGGCCGCGGCCGAGGTCGGCGGCCTGACGACGGTGATCGCGCGGGCCTGCGCCGTGGAGTGCGCCCGTGCCGTCCCGGCCGGCACCGCGCTGGGCTACGAGTCCGACCACCTCACCGTCGACGCCCACGCCGCGCTCGTCGCGGCCGCCCCGGGCCGGCACCTGCGCCGGGCCCCCGGACTGGTCGCCCGGCTGCGGACGGTCAAGGACGACGGGGAGGTCGAGGCCGTGCGCACCGCGTGCGCGCTGGCCGACGAGGCGCTGGCCGGCCTGCTCGCCGACGGCGGCATCGCGGCCGGGCGCACGGAGCTGGACGTGGCGCTGGACCTGGAGACCCGGATGCGCCGCCTCGGCGCGAGCGGCCCGGCGTTCGAGACGATCCTGGCGGCCGGGACGCACTCGGCGATCCCCCACCACCGCCCGACCGGCGCCGAGCTGCGCCGCGGTGACCTGGTGAAGCTCGACTTCGGTGCCCTGGTCGAGGGCTACCACTCCGACATGACCCGCACGTTCGTCCTCGGACCGCCCGCCGGCTGGCAGCGCGACCTGTACGACCTGGTCGCGGCGTCGCAGCGCGCCGGGTGCGACGCGCTGGCCCCGGACGTCGAGATCCCGGCCGTCGACGCCGCGTCCCGGGACGTGATCGTCGACGCCGGGTTCGGCGAGCAGTTCGTGCACGGGCTCGGCCACGGCGTCGGGCTGCAGATCCACGAGGCGCCGTGGCTCTCGGCGAGGGGCACCGGGACGATCGCCGCCGGCCAGGTCGTCACGATCGAGCCGGGCGTCTACCTGGAGGGGCGCGGCGGCGTCCGGATCGAGGACACCCTCGTCGTCCGGGCCGACGCCGCGCAGTCCCTGACGGCGACGACCCGCGAGCTCGTCGAGCTCTGAGCGCCCGCGACGGCGGGGCGGTGCGGCGGGGTGGGTCAGCCCAGCATCAGAGCGGCCATGCCGAAGCCCAGGGCGTTGTGCACGCCGTGGCTCAGCACCGACGGCCAGATCGAGCCCGACCGCTCGTAGAGGAACGCGTTGATCGCGCCGAGGCAGACCGCGGCCGGCAGCACCACGTTGATCCCGTGCGCGAGTCCGAAGACCAGCGAGCTCACGATCAGCGCGACCCACACGCCGTAACGCCGCAGGCCGCTGTAGCCGATGCCGCGGAAGAGCAGCTCCTCGGCGATCGGGACGAGCACCGCGCCACCGAGCATCAGGCCGAGCAGCTCCAGCGTCGTGCCGGCCGCGGCCTCGCCGAGCATCGCCTGCGGGTTGTCGGTGTCCCCGGTCAGCGCGAGGTAGCCGAACACCGCGCCGATGCTGATCACGCGGGCCACCACACCGGCGCCCACACCGATCAGGAGCCAGCGGACGGTCGTGCGGCACAGGCCGATCGCCGGCAACCACCGCACCCGGACGGCGAGCGCGACCAGGGCGGCGAGGAGCGTGGCCATCCCCGTCGCCACCAGCAGCGGGAACGCCGCGGGCTGTGCGCCGGGCGTCCCGGCGCCGATCGCCAGCGCCGCGGCCACGGAGAGCACCAGGTAGGCGACGACGCCCACGCCGATCTCGGTCCAGCCGATCGACGGCCGTCCCGGCCGACCCGTGCCCGGACGGACCGGGCCCGGCGCGGCAGCGTCGCCGATCCCGGGCCCCTGGCCGGTCCCGGCCCCGTCGACGCCCGATCCGGCTCCGCCGTCGGGGACGAGCCGGTCCCCGGAGGGACGGTCGGTCTGCTCGGTCATGGTGGCCCCGCTTCCTGGTCGTTACCGGTGATCGACGTTAGGGCGTGCCGGGGGACGGTCGCGTCGTCGTCGCGGAGGAGATCGTCACCCCGGTCTCCTCCGCGGGAAGGAGGCCGGCACCGGCGGGGACGGTCGCGGCGGGACCGGGGGAGCGCGGCAGCAGCGCCCGCACCGCCCAGCCCCCGCCCGGCTCCGCGCCGGCCTCCAACGACCCGCCCAGCAGCGCGACCCGCTCGCGCATCCCGACCAGTCCCAGCCCGGACCCGGCGCGCGAGGGCCGGTGACCTGCGACCCGCCCGGCGTCGGCCACCAGCACCGACACCGCCGCGGGACCGTGCTCCAGCTCGACGCGGGTCGCGCTCGGCCCGGCGTGGCGCACCACGTTGGTCAGGGCCTCGGTGACGATGCGCTGGGCGAACAGCTCCGCGTCGCCCGGCGGGTCGGCCGGGGTGCCCGACGTCCGGACGTCCACCGGCACCCCCGATCCGCGGACGGGTGCCACCAGCTCCTCGAGGCCGTCCCCGGTCAGCGCGACCCCGCCGGGGTCCGGGGTGAGCCCGTCCAGCTCCGGCAGCGCGGCCTCGATCCGGGCACCGGAGTCGGCGATGTGCGCCAGTGCCTGCGTGCGGATCTCCGGGTCGGACGTGGTGCGCGCAGCGCCGGCCTGCACGGTGATCGCCGAGACGTGGTGGGCGACGACGTCGTGCAGCTCGCGCGCCACCCGCAGCCGCTCCCGTTCGACGACGTCCTGCTCGTCGGCGGCGGCGCGGGCCCGCCGCTGCGACTCGGTCCGGCGACGGTGCAGCCACACGAACACCCCGGCCAGCCACAACAGCGGGACCAGCACGAACGACCCCGCCACCTCCAGCTCCCCGCCCGGCACCCCGGCCGTGAACCCGGTGCCCAGCGTCAGGTACCCGCCCAGCACGATCAGCGTCCCGGCCAGCGTCACGAGCCCGGAGACCAGCGGCCGCGCGCCGACCGCGGCCCCGTAGACCAGCACCGACCAGGTGCCCTCCACGAGCAGGTTCGTCCCGCCGAGCAGCGCGGACACGACCGACGCCACCGAGGACACCAGCAACGCCGTCAGCGGGGCACTGCGCCACCAGGCCACGGTCGCGAGCTGCACCGACACCACCGCGAACGCGAGCGGCATCGTCAGGGGCAGGTCCAGCATCGCCAGCAGCCGGTCGATCCGGGGCTCGCCGGACGGCGACGTCGGCAGCGCGGCCAGGCCCGCCGCGGGGATCCCGAACACAGCCAGCAGGACCAGGCCGCTGCGGGTCGGGGCGGGCAGCGTCCGGCGCGACCGCTCCGGCGGCGCGGGCTCCTCGGTGACGTCGGCGGGTTCGCGCAACGCCCCGAGGACCCGTCGCATCCCGGCGAGCACGGCGCGGGCGTCGTCGTGCAGGTCGGCGACCACGGCGTCGGGGACGTCCGGTGCCCTCAGTGCGGCGGCGCGTGCGGTCAGCCGGCGCAGCCCGGTGAGAACGCCGCTGCCGATCTCGTCGGCGATCCGGGCGCGCTCGCGCTCCAGTGCCCCGGCCAGCCGCGCGCTCGCAGCCGCGGTCCGCTCCCGCTCCTCGCGTTCGCGCCCGCTGCGGGTGGTGCGGCCCAGCACGGCGCCGATCAGGACGAAGACCCCGACGCTCACCGCGATACCGAGCCCGAACCCGACGGCGTCGCCGACCGGCTGCCCTCCGGCGGTGCCACGGACCAGCGCGACGAGGGCGACGGACGCGGAGAACGACGCGACCACCAGGCCGGCCGCGGTCCCGGGGGCGCGCATCGCCGTGAACGCGAGCACCGACCAGGCCAGCGACGGCACCGAGCCCGCGATGAGGAGCTGCAGCGGCATCAGGACGGCCAGGCCCACGAACGCGCCGCGCGGCCGACGGCGCCGCAGCAGCACCAGGGGCGCCTGGGCCAGCACGAACACCGCCGCGGTGACCGTCCGGCCCGGACCGATGTCGGCCGCGACGACGCTCACCTCGATGAGCCCGTAGATCAGCACCAGCCCGGCGAGCGCGAGGTCGGCCCCGAGCCGCCCCGGCACCTCGGGCTCCGGCCCGGGCACCGGCGGCACCCGGGCCGGGGTCTCAGCCGCCACCGGCCAGCCCGTTCTCGTAGGCGAACACGACGAGCTGCACCCGGTCGCGCAGCTCCAGCTTGCCCAGCAGGTGCGACACGTGCGTCTTCACGGTGGTCCCGCCCAGGTGCAGGCGCTGCGCGATCTCGCCGTTGGACAGCCCCTGCGCGACCAGGCCGAGGACGTCGCGCTCGCGTTCGGTCAGCGCCGCGAGACCGGGCGGCGGTGGGCCGGCCGGCACCGGGGCGGGCGCGGCGGGGACGGCTGCGGGCTCGGACCCGGACGGGACGAACGACCCGACCAGCCGGCTCGTCACCGACGGCGCGAACAGTGCGTGCCCGGCGTGCACCGTGCGCACCGCGACCTGCAGGTCGGCCGGCAGCACGTCCTTGAGCACGAACCCGCTCGCCCCGGCCCGCAGCGCGTCGTAGACGTGTCGGTCCAGGTCGAACGTCGTGACGATCAGGACCCGCACCACGGGGTCGGTCAGCGCGGCGATCCGCCGGGTGCCCTCGATGCCGTCGGTGCCGGGCATGCGGACGTCCATCAGCACGACGTCGGGCCGCAGGTGCCGAGCCTGCTCGGCCGCGTCGGCACCGTCGGCGGCCTCGCCGATGACCTCGATGTCGTCCGCCTCGGCGAGTACCGCCCGGAACCCGGCCCGGACCACGGCCTGGTCGTCGGCCACCAGAACCCGTGTGGTCATGCATCCCCCCGAGCGGCCGTCCCACGTCGACGCCGCTCATCCTGGCAGCACCGACGGGTTGACGTCGGCCCGGAACCACGGCCCCGGTAGGCTGGGAACACTCGTGTGCACCGCCCGTCGAGGCGGAGGCACACCGGACCGGCCGCGACACCGCGCCGCGCAGGGCCCGAACCGGGCCACGGCCACCGCGCCGGTCCCACCGACGGACGACGAACTACCCCGACCCGAGCAGGAGAACGCGCACGTGGCTTCGACCAACGACCTGAAGAACGGCCTGGTGCTGAACCTGGACGGCCAGCTGTGGTCGGTCACGGCGTTCCAGCACGTCAAGCCGGGTAAGGGCGGCGCCTTCGTGCGCACCACCCTGAAGAACGTGATGACCGGGAAGGTCGTCGACAAGACGTTCAACGCCGGCAGCAAGGTCGAGACCGCGACGGTCGACCGCCGCGACATGACCTTCCTCTACCGCGACGGCAACGACTTCGTGTTCATGGACGGCGACACGTTCGACCAGCTCCCGATCCCGGAGAAGACGGTCGGCACCAGCGCGAACTACCTGCTGGAGAACCAGGTCGCGCAGATCTCCTTCCACGAGGACGCACCGCTGTTCATCGAGCTGCCCACCTCGGTCGAGCTGGTCATCTCCCACACCGACCCGGGCCTGCAGGGCGACCGCTCCACCGGCGGCACCAAGCCGGCCACGCTGGAGACCGGCGCCGAGATCCAGGTCCCGCTGTTCCTCGAGACCGGTACCAAGGTCAAGGTGGACACGCGCGACGGCCGGTACCTCGGCCGCGTCTGACGTGCGAGCACGGACGAAGGCACGCAAGCGCGCACTGGACATCCTCTTCGAGTCCGAGGCCCGCGGGGACGCCCCGGGCGCCGTCCTGGCCCAGCGCCGGGAGACCGACGACGCCCCGCCGGTCTCGGACTACGCCGCACTGATCGTCGAGGGCGTCACCGCGCACCTCACCCGGATCGACCAGCTGATCACCGAGCACGCCGAGGGTGACTGGACGATCGACCGGATGCCCGCGGTGGACCGCACGCTGCTGCGGATCGGGGTCTTCGAGCTGCTCTGGGTCGACGAGATCGACGACCCGGTCGCGATCACCGAGGCCGTCGAGCTGGCCCGGACCCTGTCGACCGACGACAGCCCGCGCTACGTCAACGGCGTCCTCGGCCAGATCTCCGACATCGCCGAGCACCTCCGCGCCACCCTCTGAGCACGGCCCACAGCACGAACGGCCCGGACACCGTGTGGTGTCCGGGCCGTTCTGCGTCCGCGGGCGGGGTCCGGCGCCTCCCTTCCCCTGGCGCGCCGGACCGGCTGCGGGTCCCTAGTCGACGCGGTTCGCCGGGCGCGCGTCCTGCGGGAGGACGCCCCAGTCGATGAGCTGCTCGGTGAGCTCGCCGGGGGACATGTCGTAGATGATCGCGAGCGACCGCAGGTCCTCGGCGCGGATCGAGAGCACCTTGCCGTTGTAGTCGCCGCGCTGGCTCTGGATGGCCGCGGCGTAGCGGGCCAGCGGGCCCACCTTGTCCGCGGGCAGCTGCTGCAGCCGCTCCAGGTTGATCACGATCTTCGTGGCCGGCTCGCTACCGGAGGGGATGCGCCCCTCGGGAAGCAGCTCGGCCACCGGGACGCCGTAGAAGTCGGCCAGCTCGGCCAGCTTCTGCACCGTCACCGCGCGGTCGCCTCGCTCGTAGGAGCCGACGACGACGGCCTTCCATCGTCCCCCCGACTTCTGCTCGACGCCGTGCAGCGACAGCCCCTGCTGCTGTCGGATGGCCCGGAGTTTTCCTCCGAGGGCCTTGGCGTAGTCGCCCATCTGGCGATCCCCTCATTCCGGTGCTTGCGTTCGTGTCGGCCCGGACGGGGCGAGTCGCGCTGTGACGGCGATTCGTCCGGGTCGAAAGAGGTGGCGCCGTGCGGGCGAGCCCGTCGTCGCACACCCTCACGTTCATCAATTGATACGGAGAGTAATCCTCCGGGTCCTGTCCGGCGCGGTCAAGCTCGCTACCCTTCTCGGGGCATTGACGAGCCGATTCCCACACGTTCGGGTCAGTCTCCGTCCCCCGACAGCGGTAGCAGACGGTGCAGGAACCGGCGTCGAGAGCCGAGCGGGCGACGGGCCGTGACCCCCGCGCTGCGCAGAACCGGGTATCGCGAACCTCATCCGTCCCACCACGACGGCCGTCCATCGTGATCGGACCGTGACGCCACCCGGGTGAGAGACGGGCGAGCGTGGCGTTCGTCGCGTCCGCCCCGTCCGAGGCCGGTCGGAGGCCCCGGAGTTGCTAGGTTGGCCGGGCACACCGTCCTTTAAAGCCCGTCCCGTGAGGCGGGGAAGGAGCACCTCGTGGCGAACCTCCGCCGCGGGGACGTCGAGAGCGCGCAGGACCCCACGCGGGAACTGCTCAGCGCGGCCGACGTCACCCGCACCGTCGCGCGCATCGCGCACCAGATCATCGAGAAGACGGCGTTCTCCCCGGACTCCGCCGCCGATCTCGTCCTGATCGGCGTCCCGACCCGCGGCGTGCACCTGGCGCACCGCCTCGCCGCCGCGATCACCGAGTTCACCGGCGCCACCCCGGCCGTCGGATCCGTGGACGCCACGCTCTACCGCGACGACCTGCGCCGCGGCCCGGCCCGGGCGCTGGAGAGCACCGCGATGCCCGAGGGCGGTGTCGACGACAAGCTGATCGTGCTCGTCGACGACGTCCTCATGTCCGGGCGCACCACCCGCGCCGCCCTGGACGCGTTGCGCGACGAGGGCCGTCCGCGGGCGGTTCAGCTCGCCGTCCTGGTCGACCGCGGGCACCGGGAGCTGCCGATCCGCGCCGACTACGTGGGCAAGAACGTCCCCACCGCCCGCACCGAGCAGATCCTGGTCATGCTCACCGAGTCCGACGAGCGCGACGGCGTCGCGATCGGCCTGGCCGCCGCCCCCGCGGACACCGGTGCCGGCATCGGGGCGGACGGCCCCGGGACCGAGCCGGAGGGAGAGGCATGAGGCATCTGCTCTCGGTCGCCGACCTGGACGCGACCGCGGCCACCGCGCTGCTCGACACCTCCGACCGGCTGCGCCAGGCCCTGCTCGGGCGCGAGGTGCGCAAGCTGCCCACGCTGCGCGGCCGCACCGTCATCACGATGTTCTACGAGAACTCCACCCGGACCCGGGTCTCGTTCGAGATCGCCGGCAAGTGGATGAGCGCCGACACCGTCAACGTCAGCGCGTCCGGCTCGTCGGTGTCGAAGGGGGAGTCCCTGCGCGACACCGCCCTGACGCTGTCCTCGATGGGCGCCGACTGCGTGATCGTGCGGCACCCGGCCTCGGGGGCGGCACATCGTCTGGCGGGCTGGATGGACCGCGGTCAGGACGTCACCGGCACCCACACGAGCATCGTCAACGCCGGCGACGGCACCCACGAGCATCCCACGCAGGCGCTGCTCGACGCCGCGACGCTGCGCGAGCGCCTCGGCGGCATCGCCGGGCGGCGGATCGGGATCGTCGGCGACGTGCTGCACAGCCGGGTCGCCCGCTCCAACGTGCTGCTGCTGGCCACCCTCGGTGCCGAGGTGGTGCTCGTCGCGCCGCCGACGCTGCTGCCGGTCGGGGTCGACCAGTGGCCGTGCCGGGTCAGCCACGAGCTCGACGCGGAGCTGCCCGCCCTGGACGCGGTGATGATGCTGCGGGTGCAGGCCGAGAGGATGCACGGCGGATTCTTCCCCTCGGCGCGGGAGTACGCGGTGGGCTACGGCCTGTCCGAGACCCGCGCCGCCCTGCTGCCCGACGACGCGCCGGTGCTGCACCCCGGCCCGATGGTGCGCGGCATGGAGATCGCCCCCGCGGTCGCCGACGGCACGAGCTCGGCGGTCCTGGCCCAGGTCCGCAACGGCGTGCACGTGCGGATGGCCGTCCTCTACCACCTTCTCGCGGGAGCACCGGAATGACCGACCTGTTGATCAAGAACGCGCGCCCGTACGGCGAGGACGCCGTCGACGTGCTGGTGACCGGCGGCGTCGTCACCGCGATCGGGAACGGTCTCGACGCCCCGTCCGACGCCGAGGTCCTGGACGCGGACGGCGCGGTCCTGCTGCCGGGCTTCGTCGACCTGCACGTACACCTGCGCGAGCCCGGCGGCGAGGAGTCCGAGACGATCGAGACCGGCAGCCGCGCCGCGGCCCTGGGCGGGTTCACCGCGGTGTTCGCGATGCCGAACACCGACCCGGTGGCCGACTCCGACGTCGTCGTCGAGCACGTGCGCCGCCGCGGCGAGGAGGTCGGGCTCGTCGACGTGCACCCGGTCGGCGCCGTCACCGTCGGCCTCGGCGGGGAGCGCCTCGCCGAGATGGGCACGATGGCGGCGTCCCGGGCGCAGGTCCGCCTGTTCTCCGACGACGGGAAGTGCGTCAACGACCCGCTGATCATGCGCCGCGCGCTGGAGTACGCCTCCGCGCTCGGCGTCGTGATCGCCCAGCACGCCGAGGACCACCGGCTCACCGGCGGAGCGCAGGCGCACGAGGGCGCGGTCGCCGCCCGCCTGGGCCTGGCCGGATGGCCGGCGAGCGCCGAGGAGACGATCGTCGCCCGCGACTGCGCCCTGGCCCGGGACGCCGGCGCGGCGCTGCACGTCTGCCACATCTCCTCCGCCCGCACGATCGACGTCCTGCGCACCGCGAAGGCGGCCGGGATCAGGGTCTCGGCCGAGGTCACCCCGCACCACCTGCTGCTCACCGACGGCCGGCTCACCGGCTACGACCCGGTGAACAAGGTGAACCCGCCGCTGCGCACGGCCACCGACACCCGCGCGATGCGCGAGGCGCTCGCCGAGGGCGTCATCGACGTCGTCGCGACCGACCACGCCCCGCACGCGTCGCAGTACAAGGACACCGAGTGGCAGGCCGCGAAGCCCGGGATGCTCGGGCTGCAGACGGCGCTGTCGGTGCTGGTGGAGACGATGGTGGAGCCGGGCCTGCTGGACTGGCACGGCGTGGCACGGGTGCTCTCCGAGCGTCCGGCCGAGATCGGCGGGCTGCCCGACCAGGGCCGTCCGATCGCCGAGGGCGAGCCGGCGACGTTCGCGCTCGTCGACCCGGACGCGCAGTGGACGGTGCGCGGGGCGGCACTGGCGAGCAAGGCGGCGAACACGCCGTACGAGGGAATGCGGCTGCCCGGAGCGGTGACCGCGACGATCCTGCGTGGCCGTATCACCGCGCGGGACGGAAAGGTGCAGGCATGACCGGCAACACAGCACTACTGGTCCTCGAGGACGGGCGGATCTTCCGCGGCGAGTCCTTCGGGGCTGTCGGGGAGTCCCTCGGCGAGGCGGTGTTCACCACCGGCATGACCGGCTACCAGGAGACGCTGACCGACCCGTCCTACCACCGCCAGATCGTGCTGCAGACCGCGCCGCAGATCGGCAACACCGGCTGGAACACCGAGGACGACGAGTCCGCGCGGATCCAGGTCGCCGGCTACGTCGTGCGCGACCCGTCGCGGCGGGCGTCGAACTGGCGCTCCACCTCCTCGCTGGAGGACGCACTGCGCACCCAGGGCGTCGTCGGGGTCGCGGGCATCGACACCCGCGCTGCCGTCCGCCACCTGCGTGAGCGTGGCGCGATGCGGGCCGGGGTGTTCTCCGGGCCGTCGCTGGCCCCCGACGAGTCCCTGGTGGAGCGGGTGCGCCAGAGCCCGTCGATGGAGGGTGCGGACCTCTACGGCGCGGTGACGACGGAGAAGGCCTACGTCGTCCCCGCGGTGGGCGAACGGCGCTTCGTCGTCGCCGCCCTCGACGTCGGGATCAAGTTCAACACCCCGCGGATGCTGGCCGCGCGCGGCGTCGAGGTGCACGTGCTGCCCGCCGACACCGCGATCGAGGCGATCGACGAGCTGCGCCCGGACGGGTTCTTCCTGGCCAACGGCCCGGGCGACCCGGCCACCGCGGACGGGCCGGTCGCGCTGACGCAGCAGGTGCTCCAGCGCCGGATCCCGCTGTTCGGGATCTGCTTCGGCAACCAGATCCTCGGACGCGCTCTGGGCCGGGGCACCTACAAGCTGCGCTACGGCCACCGCGGCATCAACATCCCGGTGATCGAGCACGCCACCGGGCGGGTCGCGATCACCTCGCAGAACCACGGCTTCGCCGTCGCGGGTGAGGCGGGGGAGAGGTTCCGGACCCCGTACGGGAACGCGCAGATCACCCACACCTGCCCGAACGACGGCTGCGTCGAGGGCCTGGCCGGGATCGACTTCCCGGCGTTCAGCGTCCAGTACCACCCGGAGGCCGCGGCCGGCCCGCACGACGCCGCGGACCTGTTCGACCGCTTCGTGACGCTGATGGCCGAGCACCCGGTCGGCTACGGCGGCGCCGCGGGCGTGCCCCTGCCCGGCGCGGTCCCGGCCGGAACGGACCGTCCGGCCGACGCGGGCCCGATCGACGCGGGCCTGCCCGAGCCGGAGCGGGTCGAGGTGGAGCGGCCCGTGCTCGACCCGGGCCCGGCCCCGACCGTCTCCAACGACGGCAGGCCCCTGGACACGGTCGACGCGGACGCCGAGGCCCCGACCGGCCCGTTCCCGGTCGTCGCCCCCTCGGGCTCCGAGCCGGACCCGCTGACCGCGCCGTTCTCCGACGTCGAGGACGCGCTGGTCCGCCGCCGCCCCGGTGACGACGACCCGTCCGACCCGGCCGGCACCGCCCACGCCGGTGGCGTGGCCGGACGATCCGGCCCCGTCACCGACCGCCCGTGGCCACCGCCACGACCCGACGACGAGCCCCCCACCACCCACGGGGACGCGACCGCACAGCCCCGGCAGGAGGACCGCTGATGCCCCGCCGCGACGACATCTCCCACGTGATGGTGATCGGCTCCGGGCCGATCGTGATCGGCCAGGCGTGCGAGTTCGACTACTCCGGGACCCAGGCCTGCCGCGTGCTGCAGGCCGAGGGGATCCGCGTCTCGCTGGTCAACTCCAACCCGGCGACGATCATGACCGACCCGGAGTTCGCCGACGCCACCTACGTCGAGCCGATCACCCCGGAGTTCGTGGAGAAGGTGATCGCCGCCGAACGCGACAACGGCACCCCGATCACCGCGATCCTCGCCACCCTGGGTGGCCAGACCGCGCTGAACACCGCGATCGCCCTGCACCACAACGGCGTCCTCGAGCGCTACGGCGTCGAGCTGATCGGCGCCGACGTCGAGGCGATCGAGAAGGGCGAGGACCGGCTCAAGTTCAAGGACATCGTCACCTCCATCGGCGGCGACGTCCCGCGCTCGCAGGTCTGCCACTCGATGGCCGAGGTGCGCGCCGCCGTCGGCGAGCTCGGCCTGCCGGTGGTCATCCGGCCGTCGTTCACGATGGGCGGGCTCGGCTCCGGCCTGGCCTACGACGAGACCGAGCTGGAGCGTCTCGCCGGGCAGGGCCTGGCCGCGTCCCCGGTCACCGAGGTGCTGATCGAGGAGTCGGTGCTCGGGTGGAAGGAGTACGAGCTCGAGCTCATGCGCGACCACCACGACAACGTGGTCGTCGTCTGCTCGATCGAGAACCTCGACCCGATGGGCGTGCACACCGGTGACTCGATCACCGTCGCCCCGGCGATGACCCTGACCGACCGCGAGTACCAGCACATGCGCGACGTCGGCATCGAGGTGCTGCGCGCGGTCGGCGTCGACACCGGCGGCTGCAACATCCAGTTCGCGATCCACCCGGAGACCGGGCGCCTGGTCGTGATCGAGATGAACCCGCGCGTCTCGCGGTCCTCGGCGCTGGCGTCCAAGGCGACCGGCTTCCCGATCGCGAAGATCGCCGCACGCCTCGCCGTCGGGTACACGTTGGACGAGATCCGCAACGACATCACCGGCGAGACCCCGGCCGCGTTCGAGCCGACGCTGGACTACGTCGTGGTCAAGATCCCGCGGTTCGCGTTCGAGAAGTTCCCCGGCGCGGACCCGCAGCTCACCACCACGATGAAGTCCGTCGGTGAGGCGATGGCCCTGGGCCGCTCGTTCCCGGAGGCCCTCGGCAAGGCCATGCGGTCGATGGAACGCAGCCTCGCCGGGTTCTGGACCCAGCCCGACCCGGACACCGAGCCGGACGTCGCCACCCCCGTCGACGGGCGGATCTACGACATCGACCGGGCCCTGAGGGGCGGGGCGAGCGTCGCCGACGTCGCGAAGTCCTCCGGCGTGGACCCGTGGTTCGTCGACCAGATCGCCCTGCTCGGCGAGCTGCGTGCCGAGCTCGAGGCCGCCCCGGTGCTGGACGCGGACCTGCTGCGCCGCGCCAAGCGCCACGGCCTCTCGGACCGCCAGCTCGCCGTCGTCCGCCCGGAGTTCGCCGGGGAGGACGGGGTGCGCGCGCTGCGCCACCGCCTGGGCATCCGGCCGGTCTACAAGACCGTCGACACCTGCGCCGCCGAGTTCGCCGCGAGGACGCCGTACCACTACAGCGCCTACGAGACCGACCCGAGCGCGGAGTCGGAGATCGCCCCGCAGACCGAGAAGCCCAAGGTCCTGATCCTGGGCTCGGGCCCGAACCGGATCGGGCAGGGCATCGAGTTCGACTACTCCTGCGTGCACGCGGTGATGGCGTTGCGCTCCGCCGGGTTCGAGACCGTGATGGTCAACTGCAACCCGGAGACGGTGTCCACCGACTACGACACCGCGGACCGCCTCTACTTCGAGCCGCTCACCTTCGAGGACGTGCTCGAGGTCGTGCACGCCGAGCAGCAGTCCGGCACCGTCGCCGGCGTGATCGTGCAGCTGGGCGGGCAGACCCCGCTCGGGCTCGCCCAGCGGCTGACCGCGGCCGGTGTCCCGGTCGTCGGGACCAGCGCCGCGGCGATCGACCTGGCCGAGGACCGCGGCGCGTTCGGCGAGGTGCTGCGCAAGGCCGGGCTGCCCGCGCCGGAGTTCGGCATGGCGACCTCGTTCGAGCAGGCCCGCGAGATCGCCGCGCGGATCGGCTACCCGGTCCTCGTGCGACCGTCCTACGTGCTCGGCGGGCGCGGCATGGAGATCGTCTACGACGACGAGACGCTGCGCGGCTACATCGCCCGCGCCACCACCGTCAGCCAGGACCGTCCGGTGATGGTCGACAAGTTCCTCGACGACTCCATCGAGATCGACGTCGACGCCCTGTGCGACGGCACCGAGGTCTTCCTCGGCGGCGTGATGGAGCACATCGAGGAGGCCGGCGTGCACTCCGGCGACTCCTCCTGCACGCTGCCCCCGATCACGCTGGGCCACAGCGTGATCGAGCAGGTCCGTCGGTCCACCGAGGCGATCGCGCACGGTGTCGGCGTCCGTGGGCTGCTCAACGTGCAGTACGCGCTGCACGGCGACACGCTCTACGTGATCGAGGCCAACCCCCGCGCCAGCCGCACGGTGCCGTTCGTGTCCAAGGCGACGTCGGTGCCGCTGGCCAAGGCCGCCGCGCGGATCATGCTGGGCGCGACGATCGCCGAGCTGCGCACCGAGGGGCTGCTGCCGTCCACCGGGGACGGTGGCAACCCCGGCCGCGACGCGCCGGTCGCGGTGAAGGAGGCGGTGCTGCCGTTCAACCGCTTCCGCACCAAGGACGGTCTCGGCGTCGACCCGCTGCTCGGACCGGAGATGAAGTCCACCGGTGAGGTGATGGGCTTCGACCGCGCCTTCGGGCCGGCGTTCGCGAAGTCGCAGGCCGCGGCGTACGGCTCGCTGCCGGTCTCCGGGACGGTGTTCGTCTCGATCGCCGACCGGGACAAGCGGGCGATGATGTTCCCCGTCCGGCGCCTGGCCGACATCGGCTTCCAGATCCTCGCCACCGAGGGCACGGCGGAGGTGCTGCGCCGCAACGGGATCGAGGTCACCGTCGCGCGTAAGCACAGCGAGGGCTCCAGCGCCGACGCCCCGACCATCGTGGACACGATCATCGCCGGGGAGGTCGACCTGATCCTCAACACCCCGGTCGGCAACCCCGGGCCCCGGGTGGACGGCTACGAGATCCGCGCCGCCGCCGTGTCCCGCGGGATCCCGTGCATCACGACGGTGCAGGGGGCGGCCGCGGCGGTGCAGGGGATCGAGGCGCTGATCTCCGGCGGGCTCGGCGTGCGGTCGCTGCAGCAGGCGCACGCGGCCCTGCGCGAGCAGCGCGCCGCGTCGTCCACATCGGCCCCGTCCTCGTCGACCCCGACCCCGTCGGCCTCGGCCGTCGTCTCCCCGGGGTCCTCTGCGGAGGCGACGTCGTGACGCTGTCCTCGGGCGGCCACGTCGCCCGTGAGCCGGTGCCGGCGTCGGCGCAGGCACCGTTCGGGCGGCGGCTCACCGACGCCGTCGCCCGGTACGGGCCGCTGTGCGTGGGGATCGACCCGCACCCGGGTCTGCTCGCTGACTGGGGTCTGCCCGACGACGCGGACGGGCTCGCAGTCTTCGCCGACACCTGCCTGTCCGCGCTGGCCGGGCACGTGTCGTCGGTCAAACCGCAGTCGGCGTTCTTCGAACGCCACGGCTCGCGGGGGATCGCGGTCCTGGAACGGCTGCTGGCCGGTCTGACCGGCACCGGCACGCTGAGCGTGCTCGACGTCAAGCGCGGTGACATCGGTTCCACCATGGACGGCTACGCCGACGCCTACCTGCGGGTCGGTGCCCCGCTGGGCGCGGACGCCGTCACGCTCTCGCCCTACCTCGGGTTCGGGTCGCTGCGGCCGGGGCTGGACGCCGCCGCCGAGGCCGGTCGGGGGGTGTTCGTGCTCGCCCGGACGTCCAACCCGGAGGGCGCGCAGGTGCAGCTCGCCCGCACCGGGGAAGTCTCTGTGGCGCAAGCGATCGTGGACGCCGCGGCCGCGGAGGGCGCCGGGACCTCACCCTTGGGTCAGGTGGGAATCGTGGTGGGCGCCACCGCCGAGCACGGTCTGGACCTGTCCGCGCTGAACGGCCCGGTCCTGGTGCCCGGACTGGGTGCGCAGGGCGCCGGACCGGCCGACATCGCGTCGAGGTTCCGGGAGGTCGGCGGCACGGTGCTGCCCGCCGCGGCGCGCTCGGTCCTGCGGGCCGGGCCCGACCCGTCGGCGCTGCGTGGCGCGGCGCTCGCGCTGAGTGACGAGATCGAGGCCGCAGGCCGCAACGCGGGCTGAACCGCCCGCGCCGCGAGGTCGGCGCCCGGAGCCGGACGGCGATTCGGCCCCGGCCGCGGCCGCCGGTCGCACGGGCGTGCCCGCCGGCGACGCGCTCGGTGCGACGACGGGCCCGATCGGCGAGCCCAGTGGCGCACGCGACCACGGGCCGTCGCGGCGTGCCCGTGATCACTCACCGTCCCGCAAACCCGGTGGTGGGACCCCCATTGGCGCTCCCCGGGAGGTCGTGGGTACGTTCGCTCACGGAGCCGGGGGACGTGCCCGGCGTCGGGTCGCCCCCCGCGGACCCGAGCATCACCCGCGTCGAGAAGACATCGCACCAATCGGAGGAGAACCGTGGCCCTTCCCCAGCTGACCGAGGAACAGCGCGCCGCTGCGTTGGAGAAGGCCGCGGCCGCCCGTCGCGCCCGGGCCGAGCTGAAGGACCGCCTCAAGCGTGGGGGCACGACGATCGGTGAGGTCCTGACCCAGTCCGACACCGACGAGGTCCTCGGCAAGATGAAGGTCTCGGCTCTGCTCGAGGCGATGCCGGGCGTCGGCAAGGTCCGCGCCGCGTCGCTCATGGAGCGTCTCGAGATCGCCCCCAGCCGCCGTCTGCGTGGCCTCGGCGAGCGTCAGCGCAAGGCGCTGCTGGCCGAGTTCTCGGCCTGAGTCGTCATGTCCACCTCGCGCGCTCCCGGCCGGCTGCTCGTGCTGGCCGGGCCGTCCGGGGTGGGCAAGTCCCACCTGGTCGCCGGACTCCGGGCCGCCGTGCCCGGTCTGGTGTTCAGCGTCTCGGCCACGACCCGCGCCCCCCGTGAGGGCGAGGTCCCGGGCCGGGACTACCACTTCGTCGACGGGGACGGCTTCGACGCGCTGATCGCCCGCGACGAGCTGCTCGAGTGGGCCGAGGTGCACGGCGGGCTGCAGCGCTCGGGGACGCTGCGCGAGCCGGTCGAGCGGGCCCTCGGTGACGGGAGCCCGGTGCTCGTCGAGGTGGATCTGCAGGGCGCACGCGCGGTGAAGGCGGCGCTGCCGGAGGCGCTGACGGTGTTCATCGCTCCGCCGTCGATGGCCGAGCTCGAGCGCCGCCTCACCGATCGCGGCACGGAGTCGCCCGCCCAGCGGGAGCGCCGGTTGCTCACCGCGCGGGAGGAGCTGGCCGCCCAGCACGAGTTCGACGTGGTCGTCGTCAACGACGTGCTGCAGGACGCGGTGGACAGGTTGGTAGAGTTGGCGGTCGACCGTGGCGAGACGGGGTCGGCCGACTCCTCTCGTGACACCGGCCCGCGGGTGTCCAGCCCCTCCCCGTGATCGACGACCACTCCCGCCGGGACCTTTCGGCCCCGGCACCGCAGATCCGAGCACCGCGTCAGGAGTTCCACCAGTGAGCACGCCCATGAGCGGCCTCTCCACCACCCCCGAGGGCATCACCAACCCCCCGATCGACGACCTTCTGAGCCAGGTGAGCTCGAAGTACGCGCTGGTCATCTACGCGGCCAAGCGCGCGCGTCAGATCAACGACTACTACTCCCAGCTCGGCGAGGGCCTGCTGGAGTACGTCGGACCGCTCGTCGAGCCGGGCCCGCGGGAGAAGCCGCTCTCGATCGCCATGCGCGAGATCCAGGCCGGCATGCTCGAGCACACCGAGGGCGAGCAGTAGTACCGATGACGGCACGACCCGCCTCCCCCGACGAGCCGTCGGGGGAGGCCGTTTCGTCCGCGGACCGTCCGCGGGTCCTGCTCGGCGTCGCCGGCGGCATCGCCGCCTACAAGAGCGCCGAGCTGCTGCGCCGTCTCACCGAGACCGGGCACGCGGTCCGGGTCCTGCCGACCGAGTCCGCGCTGAACTTCGTCGGCGCCGCGACGTTCGAGGCCCTGTCCGGGCAGCCGGTCGCGACCGGGGTGTTCACCGACGTCCCGTCCGTGCCGCACGTGAAGCTCGGGCAGAGCGCCGACCTCGTCGTCGTCGCCCCGGCCACCGCGGACCTGATGGCGCGGGTGGCCCACGGCCGCTCCGACGACCTCCTGACCGCCGCGCTGCTGACCGCGCGATGTCCGGTCCTGCTGGCTCCGGCGATGCACACCGAGATGTGGGAGCACCCCGCGACCCGGGACAACGTGGCGCTGCTGCGCTCCCGCGGGACGGTCGTGCTCGAACCCGCCTCCGGCCGTCTGACCGGCAAGGACACCGGCCCCGGACGACTGCCCGACCCGTCCGAGATCGCCGACTTCGCCCGCCTGCTGCTCGAGCGCGGGGATGCGCTGCCCCGCGACCTGGCCGGACGGCACGTCGTCGTCTCCGCCGGGGGGACGCGCGAGGCGCTGGATCCGGTCCGGTTCCTGGGCAACCGGTCCTCGGGGCGTCAGGGCTACGCCCTGGCCCGGGTCGCGGCCCAGCGCGGGGCGCGGGTCACGCTCGTCGCCGCGCACACCGCGGACCTGCCGGACCCGGCCGCCGTCGACGTGGTGCGGGCCGGCTCGGCCGCGCAGCTGCAGGCCGCCGTGCACGACGCCGCGCAGGACGCGGACGCGGTCGTGATGGCCGCCGCCGTCGCCGACTTCCGCCCGGTCGACCTGGCCGTCGACAAGATCAAGCGCGGTGACGCCGAACCGGAGCCGCTGCGGCTCGCGCAGAACCCGGACATCCTGGCCGGGCTGGTCCGCGAGCGGGCCCCCGGGCAGGTCGTCGTCGGCTTCGCCGCGGAGACCGGTGACGCGTCCGGGGACGTGCTGCACCACGGGCGGGCCAAGCTGCGCCGCAAGGGGTGCGACCTGCTCGTCGTCAACGCGGTCGGGGACGGGAAGGCGTTCGAGGTCGGCGAGAACGCCGGCTGGCTGCTCGGTGCCGACGGCGGGGAGAGCGAGATCCCGAACGGCTCGAAGGCGCTGCTGGCCTCACGGGTCTGGGACGCGGTCGTCGAGCGCCTGTAGGCCCGTGACGCGCCCGTGGGGCGGTCCCGGGGTTCTCCGGTACCGCCCCACGAGGGCTGTCGGGGTGCCTCAGTCGTCGAGGTCGGAGCTGCTGCTCGGCGAGGTCGTCATGCGCGGCGAGGAGCTGCTGCTGCTCGGGGACGACTCCGAGGAGCTCGGCGACGAGCTGCCGCTGCGCGGCGAGGACTCGGAGCCGCTCGGGGAGGTGCTGCTGCCCTCGGACCGCTCCGGGTTGCTGCCCGATCGCGGGCTGCTCGAGCTCGGCGACGACTCCGACGACCGCGGGGACTCGGAGCTGCGCGGCGAGGAGAAGAAGTCCTCGTCGTCGCTCTCCTCGGCGCGGTTCGGGCTCGACGTGGTGCCCTCGGAGCCGGTCTTGACGTACTGGGCGTTGGCCCAGCCACCGAACTCGTCGAGCTTGACGAAGCCGTTGCGCTTCTCGCCGACGGTGGTGGTCTCGCCGCGCTCGCAGACGCCCACGATGGGCGCGGACTCCTTGGCCTCCGACCGCACGTTGACGCTCGAGGTGCAGGTGCCGGTGCCGGCGGCGGACGCCGTGCCGGCGATCAGGGCCGCGGTCGAGACGCCGGCGATCGCGAGCGCGCCGGCGACGGCGGCGATGCGCCGTCCGGGCGTGGTGTGCGCCTTCATCGTGGGAAAACCTCCGTGCCGCAAGGGCGTGGATCAGCTGCTGTGGATTCACCTCCCACTCGGTGCGGGGGTGATGTCTCGCCCAACGAGTGGGCGGGCTCCGGATTCGTGATCCACTCGTCAATCACCCCATCTAGCGACTCAGCGTTGCTGGTCGAGGGCATGAAATCACTCTCCGTGTCGCTGTTGCGTGATGCAGGACATCGGAGGACGGGCTTTACTGGACTAGGGTGGAATCCCAGAGGCCGGAGCGATCATGGTTCCGGCCGGACGAGCGCGGTCGTACGGCCGCGACAAGTCGATCGGACGGAGTACAGCACGTGTCGAACACGAGCCGACGGTTGTTCACCAGCGAGTCGGTGACCGAAGGTCATCCCGACAAGATGTGCGACGCGATCAGCGACTCGATCCTCGACGCGATGCTCGAGCAGGATCCGAGCAGCCGTGTCGCGGTCGAGACGATGGTCACGACCGGCCAGGTGCACGTCGCCGGTGAGGTCACCACGACGGCCAAGCCGGACCTGGTGAAGATCGTCCGGGACCGGATCCTGGAGATCGGGTACGACTCGTCGTCCAAGGGCTTCGACGGAACGACCTGTGGCGTCAACATCGCGATCGGTGCGCAGTCCCCGGACATCGCGCAGGGCGTGGACACCGCCTACGAGAAGCGCGTCGAGTCGGCCGAGGACGAGATCGCCAAGCAGGGCGCGGGCGACCAGGGCCTGATGTTCGGCTACGCGTGCATGGACACGCCGGAGCTCATGCCGCTGCCGATCGCGCTGTCGCACCGGCTGTCGCGCCGCCTGACCGAGGTCCGCAAGAACGGCACGCTGCCGTACCTGCGCGCCGACGGTAAGACCCAGGTCACCATCGAGTACGACGGCGAGAAGCCGGCCCGTCTCGACACCGTCGTCGTCTCCAGCCAGCACGCGGCGGACGTCGACCTCGACGGGATGCTGACGCCGGACATCCTGCAGCACGTCGTCACCCCCGAGGTGGAGGCGCTGGGCTGGGACGCCACGCAGCCCAAGCTGCTGGTCAACCCGACCGGCCGCTTCGTGCTCGGCGGCCCGATGGGTGACGCCGGCCTCACCGGCCGCAAGATCATCGTCGACACCTACGGCGGCATGGCCCGTCACGGTGGTGGCGCGTTCTCCGGCAAGGACCCGTCGAAGGTGGACCGTTCCGCGGCCTACGCGATGCGCTGGGTCGCCAAGAACGCCGTCGCCGCGGGCCTGGCCCAGCGGATCGAGGTCCAGGTCGCCTACGCGATCGGCAAGGCCGCCCCGGTCGGGCTGTTCGTCGAGACCTTCGGCACCGAGAACGTGGACCCGGCGAAGATCCAGGCCGCGATCGAGGAGGTCTTCGACCTGCGTCCGGCCGCGATCATCCGCGACCTGAAGCTGCTGCGCCCGATCTACGCGCCGACCGCCGCGTACGGCCACTTCGGCCGCACCGACGTCGAGCTCCCGTGGGAGGACACCTCCCGCGCGGACGCGCTGAAGTCGGCCGCCGGTAGCTGAGGCGGTTCTCCCTGTCCATCGGCCGGGTCCGGTTCGCCGGACCCGGCCGGTGGTCTGTCCGGCTCCGGTCCCGACGAGCGGCACTCTCGTCGGAACCTCTACGACGAGAGTGCCGCTCGTTCGTCCGTGGTCGCGCGGTCCGGCGGAACTGTCGGGGTCGGGGGGCATGCTCGGCCCATGTCCACGATCACGACGTCGCCGGCCCCCGGTCCGTGCCCGCTGCCGCGGGCGGGCTCCGGGCCGTCTGGTAGACCCCGGGGCGTGAGCACCCCACCGGCGAGCAGGACCCGCGGCGAGTGGCGCCCGGCCGCCGCGCTGCCGGTCGCCCGGGTCGCGGTGGACGTCGGCCTGGCGCATCTGGACCGCCCGTTCGACTACCGGGTACCCGCCCACCTCGACGACCAGGCGGTCCCCGGCGTCCGGGTCCGGGTCCGGTTCGCCGGCCGTCTGGTCGACGGCTACCTGCTCGCCCGGGCCGAGGAGTCCGCGCACACCGGGAAGCTCGCCTGGATCGACAAGGTCGTCTCGGCCGAGCCGGTGCTCACCGCAGAGGTCGAGCAGCTGTGCCGGGCCGTGGCCGACCGCTACGCCGGTGTGCTGGCCGACGTGCTGCGGATGGCCGTCCCGCCGCGGCACGCCCGCGTCGAGGCGGAGAAGCCGCGCGAGCGGACCCCGGGGCCCGACGAGCTCACCCCCGACCGGGCCGGCTGGGCCGCGTACCCGCGCGGCGAGTCGTTCCTGGACGCCCTCGCCGGAGGCCGGGCCGCGCACGCGGTCTGGCAGGCGCTGCCGGGGGAGGACTGGGCGGCGCGCCTGGCCGAGGCCGCCGCGCAGACCGCGGCCGCCGGGCGGGGTGCCCTGCTGGTGGTCCCCGACCAGCGCGACGTCGAGCGGCTGCTGGCCGCGTGTTCGGCGCTCGTCGGCGACGACGGTGTGGTCGCGCTGTCGGCGGACCTCGGCCCGGCGGAGCGCTACCGGCGCTGGCTCTCGGTGCGACGGGGCGCGGTGCGGGTCGTGATCGGGACCCGGTCGGCGGCGTTCGCGCCGTTGTCGGACCTGGGCCTGCTCGCGGTCTGGGACGACGGTGACGACTCGCACACCGAGCCCCGCGCCCCGTACCCGCACGTGCGTGACGTCCTGGTGCTGCGCGCGCACCGGGCCGGAGCGGCGCTGCTGGTGGGCGGGTTCGCCCGGACCGCGGAGTCGCAGGTGCTCGTCGACTCCCGCTGGGCGAGCCCCATCGCGGCCGACCGCGCCATCGTGCGGGAGCGCGCGCCGCGGATCACCGCGATCGGCGAGACCGACACCCAGCTCGCGCGCGACCCCACGGCGCGCGCTGCCCGGGTACCGGCGGTGGCGTTCGAGGCCGCGCGGGCGGCGCTGGGTGCGGGGCGCCCGGTGCTGGTGCAGGTGCCGCGCGCCGGGTACCTGCCGTGGCTGGCGTGTGCCTCGTGCCGGGAGACCGCGCGGTGCCGGCACTGCGCGGGCCCCCTGGGTCTGCCCCGTCCCGGTGCCGGGGGAGCGCCGGACGGCGCCGCCGGGCTGCCGCACTGCCGCTGGTGCGGCCGGGCGGAGCCCGCCTACCGGTGCGGGGGCTGCGGGTCGCGCCGGCTGCGTGCCGGTGTGGTCGGCGCCGGGCGGACGTCGGAGGAGCTGGGGCGTGCCTTCCCCGGCGTGTCCGTGCGCTCCTCCGGCGGCGGCGCGCCGGTGCTGTCCACGGTGGCGGCCGAGCCGTCGCTGGTGGTCGCCACGCCGGGGGCCGAACCGGCCGTCGAGGGCGGGTACGGCGCGGCGCTGCTGCTCGACGGGTGGGCGATGCTGTCGCGCCCGGACCTCAAGGTCGCCGAGGAGACGCTGCGACGGTGGTTCGCCGCGGCGGCCGCGGTGGTGCCGCACGGCGACGGCGGTCGCGTCGTGGTCGTCGCGGACTCGTCGCTGCCGACGGTGCAGGCGCTCGTGCGCTGGGACCCGGCCGGGCACGCCGAGGCCGAGCTCGCCGCGCGCGCCGAGGTGGGGTTCCCGCCCGCGGTCCGGATGGCTGCCGTGGAGGGACCGCCCGGGGCCGTGGCCGAGGTCGTCGACGCGGTGCTGGCGGCGGACCGGGCGCCCTCGGGCGTGGAGCTGCTGGGCCCGGTGGAGATCGACCCGCCGGAGCGGCCGTCCGGTCCGTCGTCGGGCCCGTCGTCCGGTCACGGGTCGGACGACGAGATCCGGGAGCGGGCGCTCCTGCGGGTGCCGCGGGCGTCCGGACGGGAGCTGGCCGCCGCCCTGGCGGCGGCGCAGGCCGGTCGCAGCGCCCGTAAGGCGGCCGAGCCGGTGCGCGTGCGCCTGGACCCGTCGGAGATCGGCTGAGCCGGACCCGGTCCCGCCCGGATGTGCGCTGTCGTCGGTGGCAGAATGGGGAGCCGCCCGTGCCCACCGGCCATCGACGTCGCGGCGGTGCCGCCGTCGGCCTCGTCCCTCGGACCGATCACCGGCCCGCCACCGCGGGACCCGACCTCAGCTGCGAGGAGAACCGTGCCCATCCAGCCCGTCCGGCTCTTCGGTGACCCGGTCCTGCGCACCCGCGCGACCGAGGTCGAGACGTTCGACGCCGAGCTGCGCCGGTTGGTGTCCGACCTCACCGACACCATGCACGACGAGGGCGGCGCCGGCCTGGCCGCGCCGCAGATCGGTGTGAGCCAGCGGGTGTTCGTCTTCGACTGCGACGGGTTCTCCGGGCACCTGGTCAACCCGACCTGGGAGGCCGTCGGCGACGAGGACCAGATCGGGACCGAGGGATGCCTGTCGATCCCCGGTCTGGGCTGGGACTGCCGCCGGCGCCTGCACGTCGTCGCCCGGGGATGGGACATGCACGGCGAGCCGCAGGTGATCGAGGGCAGCGAGCTGCTCGCCCGGGCGATCCAGCACGAGACCGACCACCTCGACGGCGTCCTGTTCGTCGACCGCCTCGACGCCGAGACCCGCAAGGCGGCCATGGCCGAGATCCGCGCCGCGTCCTGGTTCGGCGAGCCGGAGCCGACGGTCAAGGTCAGCCCGCACCCGCTGTTCGGCAAGGTGCGATGAGACTGCTCTTCGCCGGCACCCCCGACCCGGCGGTGCCCTCGCTGCGGGCTCTGCTGGACTCGCCGCGGCACGAGGTCGTCGCCGTCCTGACCCGGCCGGACGCGCCCGCCGGGCGCGGTCGCAAGATCGTCCGGTCGCCCGTCGGTGCGCTCGCCGACGAGGCCGGGATCCCGGTCCTCACGCCGGGCCGCCCGTCCGACCCCGAGTTCCGGGACACCCTGCGCGAGCTCGCCCCGGACTGCGCCCCGGTCGTCGCCTACGGCGCGCTGGTCCCGCGCGCGGCGCTCGACGTGCCGCGGTTCGGCTGGGTCAACCTGCACTTCTCACTGCTCCCGGCATGGCGGGGCGCGGCCCCGGTTCAGGCCGCGATCCGGCACGGCGACGACGTCACCGGCGCCACGACGTTCCGGCTCGAGGAGGGCATGGACACCGGCCCGACGTTCGGCGTGGTCACCGACGCGATCGGCCCCACCGACACCGCCGGTGCCCTGCTCGGGCGGCTCGCCGACTCCGGTGCCCGGCTGCTGACGGCCACCCTCGACGGCATCGAGGACGGCACCCTGTTCGCCGCCCCGCAGCCGTCCGAGGGCGTGTCGATGGCCCCGAAGGTCACCACCGCCGACGCCCGCGCCGAGCTGAAGACCCCGGCCGCCGCCCTGGACCGGCTGATCCGCTCGGTCAGCCCCGATCCCGGTGCGTGGTGCCAGTTCCGCGGCGAACGGCTCGGGCTGGGACCGGTCCGGCCGCTGCGCACCGGTGAGGTCGACCTCGCGCCCGGGGAGCTGCTGGTCGAACGCAAGCGGGTGCTGGTCGGGACCGCGACGGTCCCCGTCCAGCTGGGCGAGGTCCGCCCGGTCGGCAAGCGGGCGATGCCCGCCCCGGACTGGGCGCGCGGTGCCCGGATCGACGCCGGGGAGTCGCTGGGATGAGCGCCCCCGCGCGCCGGGCCCGGGACGTCCCGTGCGCGACCCGGCGCGTCGTGCGCCGTCCTCGCGCCGGGGGCCCGCTCGTCCCCTCCGGGGCTCGATCCTCCCGTGCGGTGACCAGCCCGGCGTCGGTGCGCGCCGCGGTCCGCATCGACCGGACCGGCGTGCTCGTGCCGGGCGTCACGCCATGGTGGGTCCGATCGCCGGAACGTGACGCTCGATTCCCGGATACACCCGATCCCCGATCGAGCGTCACGGAACGGGCCCTCGCACGACCGGAACGTGACACTCGATCGTCCCCGCCGGCGACGACCAGCACTGCCGCCGACGCGGCCCACCACCGCCGCGAGGAGACCCCGTGAGTGACCAGAAGCCCGACCGACGATCCGACCGGACCGGTGACGGCTGGTCCGCCGGCGGAGCACGCCGGGACGACGACCGTCCCTCCGCGGCACGCCCGGCCGGCGGCCGCGACGGCCGGCCCCGCACCGATCGCCCCCGCTCGGATCGTTCGGATGCCGACCGCTCGGGCGGCGACCGTTCCGGTTCCGGCCGTCCCGCCGGCGACCGCCCGGGAGGCGCACGCTCCGGAAGCGATCGCGGCGGCGCCGGACGACCGTGGAAGGACCGCGCGGGGTCGGACCGCGGGGGCTCCGGCGCAGCCCGCGACGACCGGGCCGGTCGCCCGGTGGGGGATCGTGACCGCGGCCGGCCGTCGTCCGGCGGAGACCGGCGACCGTCCTCGTCGCGGAGAGATGCCTCCGGCGGCCACGACGACCGTCGTCCGGCGAACTCGTCCGGCGGGTCCGAGCGGTACGGCCGGCCGGAGGATCGGCGCGGTTCGTCCGCCGGCGGTCGCGATGACCGTCCGAGGCGCGACGACGGGCCCCGGCGCGAGGACCGCGGTACCGCGGACGACCGTCCGCGGCGTGACGACCGCCTTTCCCGTGACGACCGGCCACGCCGCGACGACCGCGGTTCCGACCGGGGCGACGACCGCGGTTCCGACCGGGGCGGCGACCGCCGTCCGGCCGGTCCGCGGGCCGACCGCGACCGTCCGCGGCGTCCGAGCCACGAGGGTGGCGACGTCGCCCGGGGACCCCGGCGCGACGACGTACGCCGGGACGGCCCGGGTGACCGCGCCGGCCGCGACGAGCGGGGCCCGCGCGACGACCGGAGCCCGCGCACCGGCCCGCGGGACGAGCGTGGGCCTCGCACCGGTTCCCGTGACGACCGGGGCCGGACCCCCGGTCCCCGCAACGCCGGTCCGCCGCGTGGACGGGTCGGCCCCGGGCGCCCACCGGCCGTCGACCCGGCCCGGCAGGCGGCCTACGAGCTGCTGACGGCGGTCCGCGAGCGCGACGCCTACGCCAACCTCGCCCTGCCCGGGATCCTGCGCCGGCACCGCCTGCGCGACCGCGACGCCGCACTGGCCACCGAGCTGGGCTACGGCACGTTGCGCGCGCAGGGCCTGCTCGACGCCGTCATCGACGCGTGCACCGACCGTGCCCTGAGCAAGATCGAGCACCCGCTGCTCGACGCCCTGCGCCTGGGCGCCTACCAGCTGCTGCGCACCCGGGTGCCGGCGCACGCCGCCGTCGACACCTGCGTCGAGCTGGTCCGCGGCGACGCCGGGTCGCGCTCGGCCGGCTTCGTCAACGCGGTGCTGCGCCGGATCGGGGAGAAGGACGAGGCTGCCTGGCTCGAGCAGCTGGCGCCCGACCCCGCGCAGGACCCCGTCGGGTCCGCGGCGCTGCGGCACGCGCACCCGCGCTGGATCGCGCAGGCCTTCGCCGACGCGCTCGGCACCACCGGCGAGGAGCTCGTCGAGGCCCTCGCCGCCGACGACACCCGCCCGGTCGTCCACCTGCTGGCCCGGCCGGGGGAGATCTCGGCCGAGGAGCTGGCGCTGGCCACCGGTGGGGAGCCCGCCCCGTACTCGCCGTACGGGGTGCACCTCGAGGCAGGCACCGGCGACGTCGGGGAGCTCGCGCCCGTCTCCGAGGGCATGGCGATCGTGCAGGACGAGGGCAGCCAGCTGGCCGCGCTCGCCCTGGCCCGTGCCGAGCTCCTGGGCGAGGACGGCGGTCGCTGGCTCGACCTGTGCGCCGGGCCCGGCGGCAAGTCGGCGCTGCTCGGCGGCCTCGTCGCGGTGAACGGCGGGACGCTGGACGCCGTCGAGCACTCCGAGCACCGCGCCGAGCTGGTCCGCAAGGCCGTCGTCGACCTGCCGGTGACCGTGCACACCGCCGACGGTCGCGAGGCCCCGCTGCCCGACGGCGAGTTCGACCGGGTCCTCGTCGACGCGCCGTGCACCGGCCTCGGAGCACTGCGCCGGCGTCCGGAGGCGCGCTGGCGGCGCAGCCCGGACGACGTGTCCGCGCTGACCAAGCTGCAGCGCGAACTGCTGCTGGCCGCGCTGCGCCACGTCCGGCCCGGTGGCGTCGTCGCGTACGTGACGTGCTCGCCGCACCTGTCGGAGACGGTCGGGGTGCTGGCCAAGGCCCTGCGCCGCGGCACCGAGCTGGCCGAGGTGGAGCGCCTCGACGTCCGGCGGTACCTGCCGGAGCAGATCCCCGCTCTCGGCGAGGGGCCCACGGTCCAGCTGTGGCCGCACCGTCACGGCACCGACGCCATGTTCGTCTCACTGCTCCGCCGGCCCGCGGAGTAGCGAGCGGGGCGGCCGGCGACGGCGCCGCCGGACCGTGCGGGACCGGTGGCCGGAGTAGTGGCCCGGTGTGTGACGACGCACTCCGGCGGGGGTCACCGACACATGCGTCGCGCGCAGTAACCTGCGGGCGTGCACCCTCTGATCGCTCCGAGCATCCTCTCGGCGGACTTCGCCCGGCTGGGTGAGGAGGCCGCCGCGGTGGCCCCGGCCGGAGGCGACGGCGCGGACTGGTTGCACGTCGACGTCATGGACGCGCACTTCGTCCCGAACCTGACGCTCGGGCTGCCGGTCGTGGAGAGCCTGCTCCGGGCCACCGAGATCCCGATCGACTGCCACCTCATGATCGAGGACCCGGACCGGTGGGCGATCGGCTACGCCGAGGCAGGGGCCCACAACGTCACGGTGCACGTCGAGGCCGCGCACGACCCGGTCGCCCTGGCGAAGAACCTGCGCGCCGCCGGGTCGCTCGCCGGTCTGTCGATCAAGCCGAACACACCGCTGGAGCCCTACCTCGAGGTGCTCAAGCACTACGACACACTGCTCGTCATGAGCGTCGAGCCGGGCTTCGGCGGCCAGAGCTTCATCTCCGACGTCCTGGAGAAGGTCCGCACCGCGCGCCGGCTGGTCGACACCGGGCACCTGCGCCTGCTCGTCGAGATCGACGGCGGGATCAACGCCGACACCATCGCCGAGGCCGCCGAGGCCGGGGTGGACTGCTTCGTCGCGGGCTCGGCCGTCTACGGCGCGGAGGACCCCGGCAGGGCCGTCGCGGCGCTGCGTGACTCCGTCCGCCGCACCAACCCGCACCGGTGGTCGTCGTGACCGGACCCCTGAGGTGACCGGCCCGGACGGCGCGACGGCGGGCAGCGCCACGGCGGACGGTGTCGAGGCCGCGATGCGCCGTGCGCTGGCGGCCTCGGTCGCCGCCCACGGGCGGACCAGCCCGAACCCGTCCGTCGGCTGTGTCGTGCTCGACACCGCGGGCGAGGTCGCCGGGGTCGGCGCGACCGCCCCTCCCGGTGGCCCGCACGCCGAGGTCACCGCCCTGCGCGAGGCCGGTGACCGGGCCGCGGGAGGCACCGCGGTCGTCACCCTGGAGCCCTGCGCGCACCACGGGCGCACCCCGCCCTGCACCGACGCCGTCCTCGCGGCCGGTATCGCGGTCGTGCACGTCGCTCTGCGCGACCCCCACCCCGCCGCCGCGGGCGGGGTCGAGCGGCTGCGTGCCGCCGGGGTCGAGGTGACCGTCGGGACACTGGCCGACGAGGTCTCCGCCGGCCCGCTGCGCGGCTGGCTGCACCGTCAGCGCACCGGCCGCCCGCACGTCACCTGGAAGCTCGCCGCCACCCTCGACGGCCGGATCGCCGCCGCGGACGGCTCCAGCCGGTGGATCACCGGGGAGGCCGCGCGGGAGGGCGTGCACGCGCTGCGCGCCCGGATGGACGCGATCGTCGCCGGGACCGGCACCGTCCTGGCCGACGACCCCGCACTCACCGCGCGCCGCCCGGACGGCACGCTCGCCGAGCACCAGCCGCTGCGGGTGGTCGTCGGGCGCCGGGACGTGCCCACCGGCGCGGCGCTGGCGGCCGACGACGTGCTGCACGTGCGCACCCACGACCCGGACGAGGTGCTCGACGCCCTGGCCGCGCGCGACGTCGTCGACGTCCTGCTGGAGGGCGGACCGGTCCTGGCCGGGGCGTTCGTGGCCGCCGGACGGGTCGATCGCGTGCTGGCCTACCTCGCCCCGGCGCTGCTCGGATCCGGAAGCACCGCTCTGGGTGACGCGGGTGTGGGAACGATCTCGGACATCGTGCGGTTGCACGTGGATGGGGTACATCGTGTCGGAGCCGACGTCCTCGTCGACGCCCGGCCGGAGCGGACCGGTACGCCGACGACGTCGCAGGCGTCCGGGTAGGCAGGAGGAACTCACAGACATGTTCACCGGGATCGTGGAGGAGGTCGGCGAGGTCGCCGACATCCGGCAGTCCGACGACGTCGTGGTACTGACCGTGCGCGGGCACCGCGTGGCCGACGTCGCGCACGGCGACTCGATCGCCGTGAACGGCTGTTGCCTCACCGCCGTCGACCCGGAGCGCACCGGTGCCGCGGACGGCCTCATCCGGCTGGAGCTGGTCCCGGAGACGCTGAAGCGGACCTCGCTGGGCAACGTCACCGCCGGGTCGACCGTGAACCTCGAGCGGGCCGTCCCGGCCGGTGGGCGACTGGACGGGCACATCGTGCAGGGCCACGTCGACGGCATCGCCACGCTCGTCAGCCGGGAGCCGGGGGAGCGCAGCGACGAGCTGCGCTTCAGCCTCCCCGCCGAGCTGTCGCGGTACGTCGTGGAGAAGGGCTCGATCGCGGTGGACGGTGTCTCGCTGACGGTGGCGGCGGTGTACCCGGACGGATTCGGGGTGGCGTTGATCCCGACCACCCTGGCCGATACGACCCTCGGCGTGCGCCGACCGGGAGACACGGTCAATCTTGAGGTCGATGTGATTGCGAAGTATGTGGAACGGATGACCGCGGGATACCTGCACGACCGGGCGCAGAGCGCCACGGACGGGCCGGGCGCCGGGTCGGGACAGGAAGGGGCCGGCCGGTGACGGACTCGCTGCAGACGCACGGACAGGATGTCGAGGCGGCCCCGCCGCACGCGACCATGACGCCGACCGAGCGTGCCGAACGGTTCGCCCTGATCGAGAGGGCGATCGCCGACCTGGCCGAGGGCAAGGCCGTCGTCGTGATGGACGACGAGGACCGGGAGAACGAGGGCGACCTCATCTTCGCCGCGTCCAAGGCCACCCCCGAGCTCGTCTCGTTCACCGTGCGCTACACCTCGGGCTACATCTGCGTCGCGCTCACCGAGTCCGACTGCGGACGGCTCGACCTGCCGCCGATGCACCACACCAACGCCGACTCGTTCCGCACCGCGTTCACCGTGACCGTGGACGCCAAGGCGGGCATCACCACCGGCATCTCGGCGACCGACCGCGCACACACGATCCGGCTTCTCGCCGACCCGGAGACCGGGTCGAGCGACCTCGTCCGCCCCGGGCACGTGCTGCCGCTGCAGGCCCGCGAGGGCGGGGTGCTGCGCCGCCCGGGGCACACCGAGGCCGCGGTCGACCTGGCCCGGATGGCCGGACTGCCGGCCGCCGGTGCGCTCTGCGAGATCGTCTCGGAGAAGAACGGCGGGGAGATGGCCCGCGGCGACGAGCTGGGCGTCTTCGCCGCCGACCACGACCTGACGCTGATCACGATCGCGGACCTGATCGCCTACCGGCGCCGCTTCGAGAAGCACATCGAGCGGGTCGCGCAGGCACGCATCCCCACCGACCACGGCGACTTCCGCGCCTACGGCTACGACTCGCTGCTCGACGGCATCGAGCACATCGCGATGGTCGTCGGCGACGTCGGCACCCCGGAGGGCGACGGCGAGGACGTGCTGGTCCGGGTGCACTCCGAGTGCCTCACCGGCGACGTCCTCGGCTCGCTGCGCTGCGACTGCGGACCCCAGCTCGACGCCGCCCTCGAGGCCGTCGCGAAGGAGGGGCGCGGCGTGGTGCTCTACATGCGCGGGCACGAGGGCCGCGGGATCGGCCTGCTGCACAAGCTGCAGGCCTACCAGCTGCAGGAGGCCGGGGCCGACACCGTCGACGCGAACCTGGCGATGGGCCTGCCCGCCGACGCCCGCGACTACGGCATCGGCGCACAGATCCTCTCCGACCTGGGCGTGCGCTCGATGCGGCTGCTGACCAACAACCCCGAGAAGCGCGCCGGGCTGGAGGGCTACGGCCTGACCGTCACCGGCCGGGTGCCGATGCCGGTCCGCGCCACCCCGCAGAACCTGCGGTACCTCAAGACCAAGCGCGACCGCATGGGCCACGACCTGCCCGAGCTCGGCGAGACCGGCGAGCCCGGCCGGTGACCCCGCGCGTCCCGGGGACGACCCGACCGGCGAGAATCGGCTCATGAGCGGTGAGGGCCGGCCCGCGCAGGCCGAGGAGCTGCACGCCGACGGGTTGAGGGTCGGTGTGGCGGCGACGCAGTGGCACGCCGAGATCGTGGACACGCTGCTGGAACGGGCCGTCGACACCGCGCGGAGGGCCGGCGCGGAGCCGACCGTCGTGCGGGTCGCCGGGACGCTCGAGCTGCCCGTCGTGGTCCAGGAGCTCGCCCGGACGAACGACGCCGTCGTCGCGCTCGGGGTCGTCGTCCGCGGCGGTACCCCGCACTTCGAGTACGTCTGTGACTCGGTGACGGCCGGGCTGACCCGGATCGCCCTCGACGAGCGGATCCCGGTCGGCAACGGCGTGCTCACCACCGACACCGTCCAGCAGGCGGTCGACCGCTCCGGCGTACCGGGCGCGGCCGAGGACAAGGGCGCGGAGGCGTGCCACGCGGCGCTGCAGTCCGCCCTCGTCCTGCGCGACCTGCGGGCGAGGACCGCACCGGAGGTGCGCGCATGACCGGAGCGGACACGACCGGATCCGACACGACGGGATCCGACACGAGGGGGACCGGCACCGCGGACACGGGCGGGGGACCCGCGCTCGGCATCGGGCCGGACCCCGTCGTCCTCCGGCCGCGGGTCCTGCTGATCAGCGCGTGGGTCTCGGCCGCGATCGTCGTGGCGATCTTCGCCGTGGTCGCCTACCTGCTGCCCGAGGTCGACACGGGCGTGTACTTCCGGGCCGCCGACCAGGTCTCGATGCTCGTGCTCGGCCTGCTCATCGCGGGCGGCCTGCTGCTGATGGCCCGCCCCCGGGTGCGCGCCGACGCCGGCGGCATCGAGATCCGCAACGTCTGGGCCACCCACTGGTACCCGTGGGCCGAGGTCGAGGGCATCGCGTTCCCCGACGGTGCGTCCTGGGCCCGGATCGACCTGCCCGACGACGAGTACCTGCCGGTGCTCGCCGTCCAGGCCGTGGACCGTCAGCTCGCCGTCCGGGGCATCCGGACCCTGCGGGGCCTGCACGGCGACTCGCGGCGCCCGGCCCGCGGCTGACCGGGCCCGGCGCGCCTCAGCGCGCGGCGGGCAGCACGCGGCCACGGCCGGGACCGCCCAGCTCCGGGCCACCGCCCAGGTCGGCCCGGTCGGCGGCGTCCGCGCCGTGGCGAAACCCGGACCCGGACACCGACGGCCGCCGCGCGCGCCGCAGCGACGGGAACTCCTCGGCGTAGGCGCGGTCGACCTGGTCGGTGCGGTCGGCCAGCACCAGGGCGGTGGAGCTCCCGGTCCCCGGCGTCGGCGCGGCCGTCCCGTCGCGTTCGGCCACGGCCCGGCTCTCGGCCTCGCGCAGCCGCTCGTGGATCCGGGCGGCGAACCCGTAGAGCCAGGACCGGCGATACG
Organism: Pseudonocardia sediminis; assembly: GCF_004217185.1. NCBI lineage: Bacteria > Bacillati > Actinomycetota > Actinomycetes > Pseudonocardiales > Pseudonocardiaceae > Pseudonocardia > Pseudonocardia sediminis. Next base: position 3,314,207 of record NZ_SHKL01000001.1, read on the forward strand.
CCGCCACCGACTCGTCGCGGCCCGGAGGGCGCAGCTCGGCCAGCGGACGGGCGGCCTGCAGCAGCAGCGAGGTGTAGAGCAGCTCGGCCCGTTCGCGATCGGAGTCGAACCCGAACACGGTCACCGCGGGCACCCGACCGCCCCGGGCGTCGTGCATCACCCAGCGGCAGCGCAGCGCCGACGCCGTCCAGCCCAGCAGCCGGGCCTTCCCGGCGCTGTACGGGTCGTCGATCCCGATCCGGACCGACCCGATCCGGTCGGCGGTGCGCGACGGGTCCGCGGCGGCGAGCACGGCGTCGTCGATGCCGTGCCGGGCCATCAGCTCGACGGCCTTGGCGGTGTAGATCTCGGCCTCGTCCGGGGTTCCCGCGCGCTCGGCCTTGGCCAGCAGCTTGCGCACCCGGTCCAGGCGCGCGGCCGGTACCCCCGCGTCACCCGGCGGCGCCGCAGGGTCACGGGGCGACGAGGGGTCCCCGGGCGGGAGCCCGGTGTCGGTGTCGGTCGTCATCAGGTCCTCCTTCGAACTACTGTTCGGAGACTGTGTACCCCGGCCCACCGACAATTCCGGCGCGCCGCGACCCGGCCACGGAGAAGAATCGCAGCCGTTCCTCTCTACACCCCGTCCGCCCGCCGGTCGGCGGGGCGGGTGCGGACACGCCCGGGACGCGCCGAACTACCCTGGGAGGACCATGCCCGACCCCAGTACCTACCGACCGGCCACCGGGACGATCCCGGAGTCGCCGGGCGTCTACCGCTTCTCCGACCCGCGCGGCCGGGTCATCTACGTCGGCAAGGCCAAGAGCCTGCGCCAGCGGCTGAACTCCTACTTCGCGGACCTGTCCGGCCTGCATCCCCGCACCCGCCAGATGGTGACCACCGCGGCGAAGGTCGAATGGACCGTCGTCGGGACCGAGGTCGAGGCCCTGCAGCTCGAGTACAACTGGATCAAGGAGTACGACCCGCGGTTCAACGTCCGCTACCGCGACGACAAGACCTACCCGGTCCTCGCGGTGACGATGAACGAGGAGTACCCGCGGCTGCACGTCTACCGCGGCCCGCGCCGCAAGGGCGTGCGCTACTTCGGCCCCTACGCCCACGCCTGGGCCATCCGGGAGACCCTGGACATGCTCCTGCGCGTCTTCCCGGCCCGGACCTGCAGCGCCGGGGTGTTCAAGCGGCACGGCCAGATCGGACGTCCCTGCCTGCTCGGCTACATCGACAAGTGCTCGGCCCCGTGCGTCGGCAACGTCGACGCCGCCCGGCACCGCGAGATCGTCGAGGACTTCTCCGACTTCCTCTCCGGGCGCACCGACCGGATGGTCCGCGACTTCGAGCGCCAGATGACCGAGGCCTCGGACAACCTGGAGTTCGAGCGCGCCGCCCGCCTGCGCGACGACCTGGGCGCCCTGCGCCGGGCCATGGAGCGCCAGCAGGTGGTGCTCGGTGACGGCACCGACGCCGACGTCGTCGCGTTCGCCGAGGACGAGCTCGAGGCCGCGGTCCAGGTCTTCCACGTGCGCGGCGGACGGGTCCGCGGCCAGCGCGGATGGGTCATCGACAAGGTCGAGCCGACCGACACCGCCCAGCTGGTGGAGCGGTTCGTCATCCAGTTCTACGGCGAGCAGGCCGGGCTGGCCGAGTCCGCCGACGACGCCCACCAGCCGGTGCCGAAGGAGATCCTGGTCCCGGAGCTGCCGCCCGAGGCCGAGGCGCTCACCGACTGGCTCTCCACCCTGCGCGGGTCGCGGGTCGGTCTGCGGATCCCGCAGCGCGGGGACAAGCGGGCCCTGGCCGAGACCGTCGCCCGCAACGCCAAGGAGGCGTTCCAGCAGCACAAGCTGCGCCGGGCCGGCGACCTGACGGCGCGCTCGGCGGCGCTGCAGGAGATCCAGGAGGGTCTCGAGCTCGACACGGCGCCGCTGCGGATCGAGTGCGTCGACATCAGCCACGTGCAGGGCACGAACGTCGTCGCCTCGCTCGTCGTGTTCGAGGACGGGCTGGCCCGCAAGTCCGAGTACCGCCGTTTCGAGATCAAGGACGCGGCCGAGCGCGGCGACGTCGCCTCGATCGCCGAGGTCGTGCGCCGGCGCTTCCGCCGCTACCTCGCCGAGACCGGGGGATACACCGGTGACGGCGCACCGCCGGACGCCGAGTCCTCCGGCGCCGTCGGGGACACGGCCTCCGGCGCCGTCGAGGCGGACGCGGAACCGACGGTGCGGACCGGCATCGACCCCGAGACCGGCCGGCCGCGCAAGTTCGCCTACGCGCCGAACCTGCTCGTCGTCGACGGCGGGAAACCGCAGGTGGACGCGGCCGCCGCCGTGCTCGCCGAGCTGGGGATCACCGACGTCGCGGTCTGTGGCCTGGCCAAGCGGCTGGAGGAGGTGTGGTTGCCCGACGACGAGGACCCCGTCATCCTGTCCCGCACGAGCGAAGGGCTCTACCTCCTGCAGCGGGTGCGCGACGAGGCGCACCGCTTCGCCATCACCTACCACCGCCAGCGTCGTTCCAAGGGGATGACGGCCTCGGCGCTGGACGGGGTGCCGGGGCTCGGGCCGGCCCGTAAGCAGGCGCTGCTCAAGCACTTCGGATCGGTGCGGAAGCTGCGCGCCGCCGGGGCCGAGGAGATCAGCCAGGTCCCCGGTCTCGGAAGGCGGACAGCGGAGGCGGTCCTGGCCGCTCTGGGGGAGGGTGGCCCCGACAATGCGCAGGACGTGCCCGGACCGAGCGGTCCGGACGGGGACAGGACGCAGGAACCCATCGGGTCGGAGGGGCGATGACGGGGGCGATCGGCGGGACTCGGCTGCTGCCGGAGACTGAGGACACGGCGGGGGCCGGGAGCGGGCCGGGGATCGAGGTCGCGGTGGTCAGCGGCCTGTCCGGGGCCGGGCGCAGCACCGCGGCGAAGGTCCTGGAGGACCTGGGCTGGTTCGTGGTGGACAACCTGCCACCGGAGCTGATCGCGACCATGGTCGAGCTCGGCTCCCGGGCCCGTGGTGAGGTCACCCGGATCGCGGTGGTGATGGACGTCCGCAGCCGGGCGTTCACCGACGACCTCGAATCGGTGATCAAGGACCTCGACGGTCGTGGCTACCGTCCCAAGCTGTTGTTCCTGGAGGCCTCGGACGCGGTGCTGGTCCGGCGCTTCGAGAACAACCGGCGCTCGCACCCGCTGCAGGGCGACGGCCGTCTCACCGACGGGATCAACGCCGAGCGCGAGGTCCTGCGCCCGCTGCGCGAGGACGCCGACCTCGTCGTCGACACCTCGAACCTGTCGGTGCACGACCTGCGCGGGCGGATCGAGCAGTCGTTCATGGGCGCCGGTGCCGAGGCGGCGACCCGGGTCACGGTGCTCTCCTTCGGCTACAAGTACGGGCTGCCGCTCGACGCCGACCTCGTCGTCGACGTCCGCTTCCTGCCCAACCCGCACTGGATCCCCGAGTTGCGCGAGCACACCGGGCGCGACGCCGAGGTCCGCGACTACGTGCTGTCCCAGGAGGGCGCCGAGGAGTTCGTCGACCGGTACCTGGAGCTGCTCGGCCTGGTCGGCGCCGGCTACCGCCGCGAGGGCAAGCGGTACCTGACCGTCGCGGTCGGTTGCACCGGCGGCAAGCACCGCAGCGTCGCCATCAGCGAGGAGATCGGCCGCCGGCTCGCCGGGTCCGACGGGGTGCAGGTGCACGTGACGCACCGGGACATGGGCCGCGAGTGAGGCCGGCGCCGGTGCCGGGCAGCGGGGAGTCGTCCGGCCTGCGGGTCGTCGCCCTGGGCGGCGGGCACGGGCTGCACGCGACGCTCTCGGCTCTGCGGCGCTGCTCACCGCGGGTCTCCGAGGTGACGGCCGTGGTCACCGTGGCCGACGACGGCGGCTCGTCCGGGCGGCTGCGCCGCGAGCTGGGATCGCTGCCACCGGGTGACCTGCGTATGGCGTTGTCCGCACTGGCCGCCGACGACGAGCGCGGCCGGTTCTGGTCCGGGGTCGTGCAGCACCGTTTCGGCGGCAGCGGGGCGCTGGCCGGGCACGCCGTCGGGAACCTGCTCCTGGCCGGGCTGCTGGAGGTCACCGACGACCCGGTCGCGACGCTGGACACCGTCGGCGGGCTGCTCGGGATCGCCGGCCGCGTGCTCCCGATGTCGACGGTGCCGCTCGACATCGAGGCCGAGGTCGAGCTGGACGACGTGCCCGGTCCGTACCGGATCCGCGGCCAGGTCGCGGTCGCCTCGACGCCCGGGCGGGTGCTGAAGGTGTGGCTGCGCCCGGAGGACCCGCCGGCCTGCCCGGAGGCGGTGCGCGCGGTCCGCGAGGCCGACGTCGTGCTCCTGGGCCCGGGGTCGTGGTTCACCAGCGTGCTGCCGCACCTGCTCGTCCCGCAGCTGCGCGACGCCGTCGTGGAGACGTCGGCGCGGCGGGTCGTGCTGCTCAACCTCGAGCCCGAGCCGGGGGAGACGGCCGGCTTCTCGCCGGAACAGCACCTGGAGGTACTGTCCGCCCACGCCCCCTCGTTGAGGGCGCACGCCGTTCTCGCCGACTCCGCGTCGGTTCCGCTGCCCGACCGCCTGGACCGAGCGGCCGCGCAGATGCTGACGGCAGGGGGCCGGGTCCGCCTGGCCCCGGTCGCGGACGGCACGGCGACGACGCCCCGTCACGACCCCGACGCGCTGGCGACGGCGCTGCTGGACGTGTTCGACGAGATCATCGGCCCCGACCCGGGCCACCCCGGCGCGACGGCGGTGCCACCGTCGCGGACCGACGACGACGTGATGGCGCACCTGTCCGAGAGGAGCCCGCGATGGCCATGACCGCTGCGGTGAAGGACGAGCTGAGCAGGCTCACCGTCACCAAGCAGTCCTCGCGGCGGGCGGAGGTGGCCTCGCTGCTCCGGTTCGCCGGGGGACTGCACATCGTGGGTGGCCGCGTCGTCATCGAGGCCGAGGTGGACACCGGTTCGGTGGCGCGCCGTCTGCGTCGCGAGATCCACGAGCTCTACGGCCACACCGCCGAGGCGCACGTGATCACGGCCGGTGGGCTGCGCCGCAGTGCCCGGTACGTGATCCGGGTGATCCGCGACGGCGAGGGGCTGGCCCGCCAGACCGGGCTGCTGGACAACCGCGGACGGCCGGTGCGCGGGCTGCCGCCGCCCGTCGTCTCCGGGGACCTGGCCGACGCCGAGGCCGCCTGGCGGGGTGCGTTCCTGGCGCACGGCTCGCTGACCGAGCCCGGCCGCAGCTCCGCCCTGGAGGTGACCTGCCCCGGGCCGGAGGCCGCGCTCGCCCTGGTCGGCGCCGCGCGTCGTCTCGGTGTGGCGGCCAAGGCCCGGGAGGTCCGCGGGGCGGACCGGGTGGTCGTCCGCGACGGCGACGCGATCGGTGCGCTGCTGACCCGGATGGGTGCCCACCAGTGCGTCCTGGCCTGGGAGGAACGGCGGATGCGCCGCGAGGTCCGGGCGACGGCGAACCGCCTGGCCAACTTCGACGACGCCAACCTCCGCCGCTCCGCCCGCGCCGCCGTGGCCGCCGCCGCCCGCGTCCAGCGTGCGCTGGAGATCCTCGGCGACGACGTCCCGGACCACCTGCAGACGGCCGGGAAGCTCCGCGCCGAGCACACCCAGGCCTCCCTGGAGGAGCTGGGCCAGCTCGCCGACCCGCCGATGACCAAGGACGCCGTCGCCGGTCGGATCCGGCGCCTGCTGCACATGGCCGACAAGCGTGCGGCCGATCTGGGCATCCCCGACACCGAGTCGGCGGTCACCGCGGAGCTCCTGGAGGCCGAGGACCCGGCCTGACCGTCCCCGGCGGGTACGGCCGGTGATCGAGGCCGGCCGACGAGCCCGCGTCGTGGGATTCGTCACCGTGGGTAGAGACCTCAGTGACTGCCCGTGGCGGGGCCGGTGCGGAGAGCCGGAGCGGGCTGCGGCATCATGCCGCCGTGACGAAACCGGGTCTCTCCCTCCTCGCCGTCCTTCTCGATCGATCCAGCTCCGCGTGTACCGCAGCCGGTGCGATCCGTTCCGGGGTCGACGCCCTGCTCGCCGACCAGCGGGAACGTCCGGGTGAGCTGCTGGTCACCCTGGCCTCGCGCGGTGCCGCCGGGCAGGAGACCGCGTGCGCGCTGAGCCCGGTCGCCGACGTCGGGCCCGTGGCCCTGAAGCCGCGGGGCGACTCGGCGCTGCACGAGGGGATCGTCACGCTGATCGACGACGTCGGGACCGAGCTGGCCGGGCTGGAGGAGTCCGAGCGCCCGGAGCGGGTCGTGCTGATGGTGGTCGGCGACACCGTGGCCGACGCCGGGGAGACCGAGCGGGTCCGTGAGCTGGTCGAGCGCCAGCGTCACGACTACGCGTGGGAGTTCGTGCTGGTGGACGTCGCCTCCGGCGCTCGCGTGCCGGCGGCGGACGAGCCGGCCGGGCCGGGCGCCCCGGACCGGGGTGACGCGGTGGGCGGCGAGCCCGTCGCCGGGCAGACCCGTACCGACGGACCGGTCGAGGCCGACGCGACCGCCGGGGACCTCCTGGTGGGGGAGCGGACGGATGTCCCGGCCGCGGAGGCCCGCCTGGGCGTCCCGGCGACGGCCGCGATCCTCGCCGGTCCGGGTCCCGACGGTGTGCGGGCCGGCCTGGCCGCGGCGTCGGCGTTCGTGTCCCGGGCGCGGGAGACCCGCCCGTGGGAGCCCGTGGAGGGTTTCGCCGACGAGGAGCGCGCCGCGGCGTCGGTCCCCGCACCGGCCCGGCCGGTCTGGTGGCGTCGCCTGTTCGGCCTCGGCGCCTGACACCGGCCCCGTCGGGTACCGACCCCCGGCCCCGGTGGTCGGCGCCCGGACACGTCCGGCGCCCGCGAGCCGTCCGGCGGCGGGCGAGGGGTTCGGAGATCGCGGCGCAGGTCACCCACCGTGGGGTCCCGTTCGGGGTGGTCACTCCGGATAGGGTGACGCCCGAGAGCCACCGGTGGCGTGCCCGCGACCCGGGTGCGCCGTCCGTCGCCGGAACTCCGGCGGCAGGTGCGCTGCACGACCGACGACGTACGACGAGCCTGTGGAGGCACAGTGACGGTCCGCGTAGGAGTGAACGGTTTCGGCCGGATCGGCCGGAACTTCTGGCGCGCGGTGGACGCTCAGCGCGTCGCCGGAACCAGCGACATCGAGATCGTCGCGGTGAACGACATCACCGACAACGCCACCCTCGCGCACCTGTTGAAGTACGACTCGATCCTCGGACGGCTGCCCTACGAGGTCTCCTCGACCGACGACGAGATCGTCGTCGACGGCAAGGGCTTCAAGGGCCTGGCCGTCCGCGACCCCGCCGAGCTGCCCTGGAAGGACCTCGGCGTCGACGTCGTCGTCGAGTCCACGGGCCTGTTCACCAAGCGTGAGGCGGCCGCGAAGCACCTCGACGCGGGTGCGAAGAAGGTCGTCATCTCGGCCCCGGCCAGCGACGAGGACATCACGATCGTCAAGGGCGTCAACGACGGCGACTACGACGGTTCGCAGAACATCATCTCGAACGCGTCCTGCACCACGAACTGCCTCGCGCCGCTGGCGAAGGTGCTCGACGACCTGCTGGGGATCGAGAAGGGTCTGATGACCACGATCCACGCCTACACCCAGGACCAGAACCTGCAGGACGGCCCGCACAAGGACCTCCGCCGGGCCCGCGCCGCCGCGCTGAACGTCGTCCCCACCTCGACCGGTGCGGCGAAGGCGATCTCGCTGGTCATGCCGCACCTCAAGGGCAAGCTCGACGGCTACGCGCTCCGGGTGCCGATCCCCACCGGCTCGGCCACCGACCTGACCGTCGAGGTCCGCAAGGAGGCGACGGTCGCCGAGATCAACGCGGCGTTCAAGGCCGCGGCCGAGAGCGGACCGCTGCAGGGCGTCCTCAAGTACACCGAGGACCCGATCGTCTCCTCCGACATCGTGACCGACCCGCACTCGACGATCTTCGACGCCGGCCTGACCAAGGTCATCGGCAACCAGGTCAAGGTCGTGGGCTGGTACGACAACGAGTGGGGCTACTCCAACCGACTGGTCGACATCGCCGGGCTGGTGGCGTCGAAGCTGTGAAGACGCTCGACGACCTTCTCGACGAGGACGTCCAGGGCCGCTACGTCCTCGTACGCAGCGACCTCAACGTCCCGCTCGACGACGACCGCACCATCACCGACGACGGCCGCATCAAGGCGTCGATCCCGACGATCACCGCGCTGGCCGAGGCCGGAGCGCTCGTCGTGATCATGGCGCACCTGGGCCGTCCGAAGAACGGGCCGGAGGACAAGTACTCGCTGGCTCCCGTGGCCGAGCGGCTGGGTGACCTGCGCGCCGCACCGGTGCGGCTGGCCGAGCTGGGCAAGGAGCTGCCGAACATGGCGGCCGGCGACGTGGTCCTGCTGGAGAACATCCGGTTCGACCCGCGCGAGACCAGCAAGGACGACGCCGAGCGCGGCGCGTTCGCCGACGAGCTCGTCGCGTTGGTGGGCGACGACGCCGCGTTCGTCTCCGACGGGTTCGGCGTGGTGCACCGCGAGCAGGCCTCGGTCTACGACGTCGCGCAGCGGCTCGACTCCTACGCCGGCGGGCTGGTGCTCTCCGAGGTCGAGGTGCTGCGGACGCTCACCGGTTCGCCGGAGCGCCCGTACAACGTCGTCCTCGGCGGGTCGAAGGTCTCGGACAAGCTGGCCGTGATCGAGGCGCTGCTGCCGAGCGTCGACCAGCTGCTGGTCGGCGGCGGGATGTGCTTCACGTTCCTCGCCGCTCAGGGCCACGGCGTCGGGTCCTCGCTGCTCGAGGCCGACCAGGTGGACAACTGTCGCCGTCTGCTCGACTCCGGCAAGATCGTCCTGCCGGTCGACGTGGTGGTCGCGGACGCGTTCTCCGCCGACGCGAACACCCGCACGGTGCCGGTGGAGGGCATCGAGGACGGCTGGTCCGGCCTCGACATCGGGCCGGACTCGGTTTCGGTGTTCGGATCCCTGCTCCGCGCGACGAAGACCGTCTTCTGGAACGGCCCGATGGGCGTGTTCGAGATGGCGCCGTTCGCGGAGGGCACGCGCGGTGTGGCGCAGGCGATCGTGGACGCCACCGCGGCGGGCGCGTTCAGCGTCGTCGGCGGCGGGGACTCCGCGGCCGCGGTCCGTGCGCTGGGCCTGCCCGAGGACGGCTTCTCGCACATCTCCACCGGCGGCGGCGCGTCGCTGGAGTTCCTCGAAGGAGAGACCTTGCCCGGTGTGGCCGTCCTGGAGGAGCAGTAACATGACGACGTCGAACAACCCGGCCGGGCGCAAGCCCCTGATCGCCGGCAACTGGAAGATGAACCTGAACCACCTCGAGGCCATCGGGCTGGTGCAGAAGCTGGCGTTCGCGCTGCCGGAGAAGTACTACGCCAAGGTCGACGTGGCGGTGATCCCGCCGTTCACCGACATCCGCAGCATCCAGACGATGATCGACGGCGATCGTCTGCACATGGTGCACGGCGCCCAGGACCTGTCCCCGCACGACTCCGGTGCCTACACCGGTGACGTGTCCGGGGCGATGCTGGCCAAGCTCGGCTGCACCTACGTGGTGATCGGGCACTCCGAGCGCCGCGAGATCCACGGCGAGGACGACGCCCTGGTCAACGCCAAGGTGCAGGCGGCAGTCAAGAACGGTCTGACCCCGATCCTGTGCGTCGGCGAGGGCCTCGACGTGCGCGAGGCCGGCGACCACGTGCAGCACTGCACCGACCAGCTGCGCGGGGCGCTGAAGAAGGTCACGGCCGATCAGGCCGCGTCGTTCGTGCTGGCCTACGAGCCGGTGTGGGCGATCGGCACCGGCCGGGTCGCGAGCGCGGCGGACGCCCAGGAGGTGTGCGCCGCGCTGCGGCAGACCCTGCGCGAGCTCTACGGCGACGACGTCGCCGCACGGGTACGGGTGCTCTACGGCGGCTCGGTGAAGTCGTCCAACGTGGCCGAGATCGTGGCCCAGGGCGACGTCGACGGGGCCCTCGTCGGCGGCGCGAGCCTGGACGCCGACGAGTTCGCCAAGCTCTGCGCCATCTCCGCGGGCGGCCCGCTGCCGTAGGCCCCCGCCGGACCGGACCCGGGCCGGTCCCTCTCCGTGTGACGCGAGAGGGACCGGCCCGTCGTCGTCCCACGGGCAGGGGCGCCGGTCACACCGTCGGTGTACGCGGGTATTCTCGGGGGCTCCGGCGAGCGAACGAGATTGGACTGCCCGCGTGCTCCTGACCCTGCAGATCGTCCTCATCATCACCAGCATCCTGCTGGTCGTGCTGATCCTGCTGCAGCGCAGCCGTGGTGGTGGTCTGACCAGCCTGTTCGGTGGTGGCGTGCAGTCGAGCCTGTCCGGCTCCGCCGCCGCGGACCGCAACGTCTCCCGGTACACGGTCTTCGTGGCCCTGATCTGGCTGATCGCGGTCATCGGTAACGGACTGCTCGTCTCGACGAGCTGACACCCGCACACCTTTCGACCGCGCACGCCTCTCGACGCTGTACCCCTCGACGCTAGGGAGACAAGACCATGGCAGGTGGCAACGCCATTCGCGGGACCCGCGTGGGTGCCGGCCCGATGGGCGAGTCGGAGCGTGGTGAGACCGCGTCCCGAGAGCTCGTCCCGTACTACTGCGCCAACGGGCACGTCAACGACACCTGGTTCGCCTCCGGCGCCGAGATCCCGGACACCTGGGACTGCCCGCGCTGCGGTCTCCTCGGTGGCCGCGACGCGCAGGCCCCGCCGGCCCCGCTGCGCAACGAGCCGTACAAGACGCACCTCGCCTACGTGAAGGAGCGCCGCAGCGACGCCGACGGCGACGCGATCCTGGAGGAGGCGCTGGGACGGCTCCGGGCCTCCCGCGAGCTCTGATCCCCCTTGGTGACGACGGGGGCGGTGCCGCCCTTGTTGCGTGACCCCGCCCGCCGGCTCGCCCGACGCGCCCGCCGCTCGGCCGGGCGCCTCGTCGACGAGGTGCTGGCCCGCCACACCGCGGCCCAGACCGCCGCACTGCGCACCGAGCTGGCCGCGCTGCGCGACACGTTCGACCACCGCCTGCGCGACGAGGTGGACCGCGCGATCCGCGAGGTGCACGCCGCCGAGGTGCGCGACCGCCGGGACATGATCGCGGCGGGCGAGCGCGAGGCCGTGCTCTCCAGCGCCCGGTTCGCCCGCGAGGCCATGCCCGACGCGGTCATGCTCGCCGCCCCGCCGGAGACGCTGGCGCACGCGCTGGGCCTCGCCCCGGCCGGCGGCATGGCGCTGGAGTTCGGCGTCTACACCGGAGGCACGCTGCGGGCGATCGCCGAGCACCGCGGCGACGGCCGGGTGTACGGCTTCGACTCGTTCACCGGGCTGCCCGAGCTGTGGCGCTCCGGGTTCGGTCCCGGCGCGTTCGACGACGTCGACGGCCTGCCCGACGTACCCGGCGCCGAGCTGGTCGTCGGCCTGTTCTCGGACACGCTGCACGGGTTCCTGGAGGCCCACCCCGGGCCGGTGGACTTCCTGCACGTCGACTCGGACCTGTACTCCTCCGCGGTCACCGTGCTCGACGCCGTCGGGCCGCGCCTGCGACCGGGCAGCATCGTGCTTTTCGACGAGTTCCTGAACTTCCCGGAGTGGGAGCAGCACGAGGCCCGCGCCTGGTGGGAGTACGCCGACAAGCACGACGTCGCGTACCGCTACGTCTGCTACACCCTGAACAACGAACAGGTCGCGGTCCGCATCACCGAGGGCTGATCACGGCGGGCTCCGGCCCGTGCCGCAGTGGCACGATCCGCCACCAGGTCAGGCACCGCCAGACCCACTCCAGCGGTCCGTGGCGGAACCGTGCGAGCCACCAGCGCGCGGCGAGCACGCCGACGACGACGATCACCGCCGCGACCCCGAGCATCGCCGGCAAGCGCGTCGAGTCCGGCAGCCCGGCCGGGCCGGCGAGCAGCAGGACGAGCAGGGTCGCGCCCACATACTGCGTCAACGCCGTGCGTCCGAGCGGGGTCAGCACGGCCAGCACCCCGCCCCGGGCACGGGTGCGCAGCACACCCAGCAGCGCCACGGTCCAGAGCCCCGCGACCGCGAGCCCGGCGACGGCCGAGTCGGTGTCGAAGCCGCTGTTCGCCAGGTCCGACAGCTGCCACGGCAGGGTCACCGCGGCCACCACCGCGCAGAGGACCCCGGCGACCGCGATCCGGCGGCCGTGCCGGTGCAGGGTGGACGGGATCCGGTAGCGGGCGGTGGCCAGCCCGAGCAGGAACAGCCCCGGCACCAGCGCGAGCCCCGAGGTCCCCAGCGCGAGCGCGGTGACGACCAGCCCGGCCCCGCCGGCCGCCACGGCCCACCGTGGCAGCCACGTCGCGGGAAGAAGCACCACCAGCCCGATGACGGCGTACGGCAGCAGCGCCTCACCGGGCTGCCCGAGGTGGTGCAGCGCCCCGATGCCGGCCAGGACGACGAGCCGCCGGAGGAGGAGCAACCGCGGCCGCGATGCGCGTGCGGCGGAACCGTCCAGGAACAGCGCGAGGCTGACGCCGAACAGAAACGCGAAGATCGGGAAGAAGCGCTGGTGGGCGACGAGCTCCAGCGCGGCCGGGATCGGCAGCATCGGTCCGCCCGGCTCGTCGGTGGAGCGCATCTCCGTGATCTCCGGGACGTTGCTCAGCAAAATCCCGATGACCGCGAGGCCGCGCAAGGCGTCGACCTCGGCGAGGCGGGGGCCGGCGGGAGGGGGAGTGGACGTCACGGTCGGACGGTAGGAGCCGAGCGGGAGTCGTGGCCTCGGCCGGAGGGACGATCCGCGCCGGCCGGGCTCGCCCGTCCGGCCGGGGATGCGGGACACCACCCGGGTCCGTCAGGCGGCGCCCTCACCTGCGGCCGGGCTCCGTTCCTTGATCGCGCACGCATTGTTTACGCTGCGGGACATGACTCGCTGGACGCTCCCCCCGGACAAGATTCCGAGCGCGTGGTTCAACGTGGCCCCGCACCTGACGACGCCGTTGCAGCCGCCGCTGCACCCGGGCACGCGCGAGCCGGTCGGCCCCGACGACCTGGCCCCGCTGTTCTCCTCGACCCTGATCGAGCAGGAGATGAGCGCCGCACCGTGGATCGACATCCCGGGTGAGGTGCTCGACATCCTGAAGCTGTGGCGCCCGACGCCGCTGGTCCGCGCGACGCGTCTCGAGAAGGAGCTGGGCACCCCGGCCCGGATCTACTTCAAGGACGAGTCGATCTCCCCGTCCGGAAGCCACAAGACCAACACCGCCGTCCCGCAGGCGTTCTACAACGCCAAGGAGGGCATCAAGCGCCTGTCCACGGAGACCGGCGCCGGGCAGTGGGGCACGGCGCTGTCGTTCGCCTCGGCCCAGTTCGACCTCGAGCTCAAGGTCTACATGGTGCGGGCGTCCTACGGGCAGAAGCCCTACCGCCGGATCGCCATCGAGACCTGGGGCGGGGAGGTCGTGCCGTCGCCGGTCGACGAGCCGGACCACCCCGGCTCGCTGGGCTCGGCGATCTCCGACGCCGTCCGCGACTGCATGGGCCGCGAGGACACCCACTACGCACTGGGCTCGGTGCTCAACCACGTGCTGCTGCACCAGACCGTGATCGGTCTGGAGGCCAAGGAGCAGCTGGCGCTGGCCGGGGAGAAGCTGCCCGACGTCGTCATCGCGCCGTGCGGCGGTGGCTCCAACCTGGGCGGGATCGCGTTCCCGTTCGTGCCCGACTCCGACGTGCGTCTGCTCGCCGTCGAGCCGCTGTCGTGCCCGACGCTGACCCAGGGGACCTACGAGTACGACTTCGGCGACGTCGCGGGCCTGACCCCGCTGATGCCGATGTACACCCTGGGCGCGGACTTCGTCCCGCCGTCGATCCACTCCGGAGGCCTGCGCTACCACGGCGACTCGCCGCTGATCTCGTCGCTGGTCAAGGACGGGCGGATGGAGGCGATCGCCTACCCGCAGGGCAAGGTGTTCGAGGCCGCCGTGCAGTTCGCCCGCACCGAGGGCAAGATCCCCGCGCCCGAGTGCGGGCACGGCATCCGCGCCGCGATCGACGAGGCGCTGGCCGCCAAGGAGACCGGCGAGGAGAAGGTCATCCTGTTCAACTACTGCGGTCACGGGTTCCTCGACCTGTCCGCCTACGACGACTACAACAACGGTCGTCTGATGGAGGAGCAGGGCTAGAACCGTTCCCGGTGTCCTGACCGGCGTTCCTTTCCGGTCAGGACACCGGTTCCGGCAGCAACGCGGCGTGCTCGGTGCCGAGGGCGATCGCGGCCTCGGCGAACGTCGGGTCGAAGAACTCCGAAGCTGAGCAGCTCGCCGTGGTCGGCGTCGGACCCGCCGATCGCCCGGTCCAGCGCACACAGGGCCGGGCTGCGCATCGCCCGCCGCCCGCGGAACCCGCGCCGGAACACCGTGTTCGCCAGGGTCGCGAGGTCGGTAGCGCGGTCCGCGGGCGGGCCGGCGAACCAGACGTCGACGAGGGCGTGCGGATCCGACGCCACCCGGGCCTGGGCGTTCATCGCGAGCAGGGCCCGCAGGTCGTCGGTCACCGCGCCGCCGAGCAGGATCCGCAGGGCCAGCGCACCGGCCGCGAAGACGTCCGGCTCGACCGTGTCCGGATCGGCGGGCGGTGGCTCCGAGGGCACCTCCGGCGTCGTGGCACCACGCCGAGCCGGTCGCAGCCCAGGGCGAGGGCGGGTTTGAGCGGGGTGTTCATCCGGACGCCCCCGTCGAGGTACCAGCCGGCGGCCCCGCGGGGCGCGTCGATCCGGACGGGCCGGAACAGCGTCGGGACCGCCGCGGAGGCGAGCAGGTGCTCCGGGGTGAGGACGGCGTCGACGTAGGTGATGTCGCGTTCGGTGTCCGGCGGCGGGAGCTCGACGGAGTCCTTGCGCTCGACGAACACGACGGTGCCGCCGGTCGCGACGGACGTGGTCGGGACGGCGACGGCGTCCACCGGGCCGCGGGCGACGTTGTCGTGCAGCCGGTCCCAGTCGACGACCCGGGCCAGCGTCTCGCGCTGGCGTCCGGGGTCGACGAGGCTGGTCAGCCGCACGGGCAGGCCGATCAGGGCACGCAGGACGGCGGGCAGTCCGAGCACCTGCCCGGTCAGCCCCGCACGACGGGGTGCGGTCAGGCGTCGGGGGCGGGCAGGGGACGGACGAGCGAGGCGGCGCGGGTGGCGCGTTCGCGGGCGGTGTCGACGTCCGGCCCCGAGGCCACCGCGACGCCCATCCGGCGCTTCGGGTGGCTCTGCGGCTTGCCGAACAGACGGATGTCGGACTCCGGGACGGCCAGCGCCTCGTCGACGCCGGAGAACACCAGTGCCTTCGCCTCGACGCCCCCGTAGATCACCGCGGACGCGCCGGGGGAGCGCAGCGTGACGTCGAGCGGGAGCCCCAGCACGGCGCGGGCGTGCAGCTCGAACTCCGAGAGCCGCTGGGTCGCCATCGTCACCAGACCGGTGTCGTGCGGACGCGGGCTGACCTCGGAGAACAGCACCTCGTCACCGCGCACGAACAGCTCGACGCCGAACACCCCACGTCCGCCCAGCGCCGTGGTGATCTTCTCGGAGACGTCGCGGGCGGCGGCCGCGGCGGCGTCGCTCATCGGCTGCGGCTGCCAGGACTCGACGTAGTCCCCGGACTCCTGACGGTGCCCGATCGGCTCGCAGAACACGGTCCCCTCGGCACCGCGCACGGTGAGCTGGGTGATCTCGTAGTCGAAGTCGACGTACCCCTCGACGATCACCCGCGTGCTCGCCACACGTCCCGCGTCGAGCGCGTGCGACCACGCGGACTGCGCGTCACCGGCGTCGCGGATCACCGACTGGCCCTTGCCCGACGACGACATCACCGGCTTGAGCACGCACGGCACACCCACCTTCGCCACGGCGGCGTGCACCTCGTCGATCGTGTCGGCGAACGCGTACGGCGACGTCGGCAGGCCCAGCTCCTCGGCGGCCAGACGCCGGATGCCCTCGCGGTCCATCGTCAGCCGCGCCGCGCGGGCGGTCGGGACGACGGTCGTGCCGGCCGCCTCGACCTCGGCCAGCGCGGACGTCGCGATCGCCTCGATCTCCGGCACGACCAGGTCGGGCTGCTCCTGCTCGATCAGCGTGCCGAGCGTGACCGGGTCGGTCATGTCGATCGCGTGCCAGCGGTGGGCGACCTGGTGCGCGGGGGCGCCGGGGTAGCGGTCCACCGCGATCACCTCGACCCCGAGTCGCTGGAACGCGATCGCGACCTCCTTGCCCAGCTCCCCGGAGCCGAGCAGCATCACACGCGTCGCGGTCGGGCTGAGGGGGGTACCGATTCCCATCCTGCGGACCGTAGTCGCGGTGATCGGCCGGCGTGAAGGCGAGCCGGGGTCATGTCACACCCGCGGTCACACGGGCGGTGCGGTCACCGCTCGGAGATCTTCGCCGCCGCCTCGGTGTCGAGCAGCCAGCGGGTGGTGCCGGCCCGTCGGGCCCCCGCGACCGGGACGTCGGTCTCCGACGCACCGCCGACGGCCGCCGCCACGGCGTCGGCCTTCGCGTCACCGGCGACGACCACCCACGCCTCGTGCGCGCGGTCCAGCACGGCCAGCGTCAGCGACACCCGGTCCGGCGGCGGCTTCGGGCAGTCGTGCACGGCCACGACGGTCGGGCGCGTCTCGTGCACGGCGGGGGAGTCGGGGAACACCGAGAGCGTGTGCCCCTCGCCGCCCATGCCGAGCAGCACGACGTCGAAGCCCGGCACGGCGGCACCGGGGCCGGCCAGACCGGAGAGCAGGTCCGCGTACTCCTGTGCCGCCTTCTCCGCCCCGGACGGCCCGGACCCGGTGTCGGCGCCCATCGGGTGCACCCGGGCCGGGTCGAGCGCGACGTGGTCGAGCAGGGCCTCGCGGGCCTGCAGGTCGTTGCGCTCGGGGTCGTCGGGGGCGACGAAGCGCTCGTCACCCCAGAACAGCTCCACCCGCCCCCAGTCGACGGCTTGCTGGTCGGGCAGCTCGCGCAGCCGGCGCAGCAGGTCGATGCCCACACCGCCACCGGTCAGCACGATCCGCGGGACCCGGCCCTCGGTCTGCAGCTCGATCAGGCGGGTGACCAGGCGCGCGGCCACGGCGGCGGCCAGGTTGTCGGCGTCGGCGTGGACGGCGATCTCGGTGTCGGACACGGGCGTCTCCTTGTTCTGCGGTGCGGGGCTCAGACCTTGACCGGGGTGCGGCCCCGGCTGACGGACGAGATGCCGTTCAGGGCCTCGTGGTAGACCTCGTCGGGGTCCAGGCGGCGCAGCTCCTCGGACAGGCAGTCCGCCACGTCGCGCCGCGACAGCGCGATCAGCCGGTCCGGCTGCCCGGGCTGGATCAGCGTCGCGGTCTTGCCGTCCGGCCGGGAGATCTCGACCGGGCCCGACGCGCGGACCAGCCGGACCAGCGCGAGGCCCTGGTTCTTCTCCGACGGCGAGCGCTTCACCTTCACCCCGAGCGCCGAGGCCAGCCAGCCCGCGATCAGCTCCGTGGACGGTGAGATCGCCTCGCCGGCGACGACCGCGGACGTCACGTCCTCGTAGGGCGGCACGTCGAGCGCCGCGGCGAGCTGGGCCCGCCAGTGCGTGAGCCGCGTCCACGTCAGGTCGGTGTCGCCGGCGACGTGGTCCTTGCGGCGCTGCTCGAAGGCCTTCGTCGGGTTCTTCGACGCCAGTGCATCGGTGATCCGCCGCTGGGCGAGCTTGCCGATCGCGTCCTGGGACGGGTTCGCGGGCGCCTCGCCGGGCCACCACGCGACGACCGGAGCGTCGGGGAGCAGCAGCGGCATCACCATGCCGGCGCCCGCGCTCTCCTCGGCCAGCGGCCCGTATCCGCGCAGCACGACGACCTCGCTGGCCCCGGCGTCACCGCCGACCCGGATCTGGGCGTCGAGCCGTGGGGCCGCGCGACGCTGCCCGCGGGCCAGCACGATCACCCTGCAGGGGTGCTCGCGGCTGGCCTGGTTCGCGGCCTCGACGGCGCGCTCCATCTCCCGGCCGTCCTCGGTGACGACGACGAGCGTCAGGACACGGCCCAGCGCGAACACGCCGCCGGACTCGCGCAGCTCCACGAGCTTGCGGTTGACCGCCGAGGTGTTGCTCGACGGAAGATCGATGATCATGTGTCGGCTCCTCGCCGGGAAGGGATGGGGCTCACGGCCGGCGCCAGACGCGGCCGGTGCGGGCGAGCATGGCCGCCGACGAGTCCGGGCCCCAGCTCCCCGCGGGGTAGGCGTCCGGGCCCTTCTTGTTCGCCGCCCAGTGCTCGATCACCGGGTCGAGGATCTCCCAGGACCGCTCGACCTCCTCGTTCACCGGGAACAGCGACGGCTCGCCGAGCAGGACGTCGAGGATCAGGCGCTCGTAGGCCTCCGGCGATGCCTCGGTGAACGCGCTGCCGTAGCCGAAGTCCATCGTGACGTCGCGGACCTCCATCTGGTTGCCCGGCACCTTGGACCCGAAGCGCATGGTGACGCCCTCGTCCGGCTGCACCCGGATGACCAGCGCGTTCTGGCCCAGCTCCTCGGTCATGGTGGCGTCGAAGGGCAGGTGCGGCGCGCGCTTGAACACCACGGCGATCTCGGTGACCCGCCGTCCCAGACGCTTGCCCGTGCGCAGGTAGAACGGCACCCCGGCCCAGCGGCGCGTCTCCACCTCGCAGGTGATCGCGGCGAAGGTCTCGGTGGTGGACTCCGGGTTGAAGCCCTCCTCCTCCTTGAGACCGGGGACCTGCTCGCCGCCCTGCGAGCCGCCCTCGTACTGCCCGCGCGCGGTCGTCTCGTCGAGCGGCTGGGCCAGCTTCACGGCCTTCAGGATCTTGATCTTCTCGGCGCGCAGCTCGGCGGAGGAGAACGACGTCGGCTCCTCCATCGCGGTGAACGCGAGCAGCTGCAGCAGGTGGTTCTGGATCACGTCGCGGGCGGCGCCGATGCCGTCGTAGTAGCCGGCGCGCCCACCCAGACCGATGTCCTCGGCCATCGTGATCTGGACGTGGTCGACGTAGTTGGAGTTCCAGATCGGCTCGAACAGCTGGTTGGCGAACCGCAGCGCCAGCACGTTCTGGACGGTCTCCTTGCCCAGGTAGTGGTCGATCCGGAAGACCGAGTCCTCGGGGAAGACGTCGTTGACGATGGCGTTGAGCTCCCTGGCCGAGGCCAGGTCGTGCCCGAACGGCTTCTCGATGACGACCCGGCGCCAGCCCGGGGTCTCCTGGTCGGACAGCCCGGAACGGGCGAGCTGCTTGCACACCACGGGGAACGCGCCCGGCGGGATGGACAGGTAGAACGCGTGGTTGCCGCCGGTGCCGCGCACCTCGTCGAGCTCGCGGACGGTCGCCTCGAGGCGGTCGAACGCGTCGTCGTCGTCGAAGGCGCCCTGCACGAAGCGGAAGCCCTCGCACAGCCGGTCCCAGACCTCCTGGCGGAACGGCGTGCGCGCGTGCTCCTTGACGGCCTCGTAGACGACCTCGCCGAAGTCCTGGGTGTCCCACTCGCGGCGGGCGAACCCGGTGAGCGCGAAGCCCGGCGGGAGCAGGCCGCGGTTGGCCAGGTCGTAGATCGCCGGCATCAGCTTCTTGCGGGACAGGTCCCCGGTCACGCCGAAGATCACCAGGCCGCAGGGACCGGCGATCCGTGGCAGCCGCTTGTCCCGTGGGTCGCGCAGCGGGTTGACCCGATCCCCGTTTCCGGCGGTCATCGGTCGATCACCTGTTCCTCTCGGTACGAACTCTCGTTCCGCGTGCGCTCGTGGGTCCGCCTCACCGGGCGGGGCGGGAGCGGGGGTCGACGGGCAGGTCCTGGATCGCCCGGGCGAGCGTCACCAGTCCCGCGACGCGGTCGGTGAGGTGCAGCCGGAGGACCGGCTGACCGTGCTCGTCCAGGGCGGCCACGACCGACCGTGCCTGTGCCGCGTGCAGGCTATCCAGTTCGGTCAGCCCGGGCGCGTGGTCCGGGGTCGGCATGTCGTCCGGCGGTCCACCGGTCAGGTGACAGTGGACGCCGGGCGAGGCGCTCCAGTCGCCGGGGTCGAGGTGACGCCGGCCCTCGCCGGCCCACGTCCGCGGCGCCCAGCCGAACGTCGTGGGCAGCCCGGTGCGCTCGGCGAGGACGCCGCGCAGGACCGCGACCGACGCGTCGGTCTCCGGGTCCAGCCACGCGGCGACGGCCAGGTGCCCGCGTTCCGGGGCGAGCGCGACCAGCTCGGCGAGCGCCTCGCCGACCGTGTCCACCGGTGCGGCGAGCCATGTCCCGGCGTGCACCTCCACCCCGCCGTCGACGAACGACGGCGAGGCCTCGCCGGGATCGCGTGCGGGCACCGGGGCGGGGGCGAACGGGTCGGTGCCGAGTCGCCGGGCGGCCACCGCCACCGCGACCTGCCAGAGCAGCACGGAGGCGCCGGGGTCCCCGGAGGTCCGGACACCGGCGTCGTCGGCGACACCGGCGCGCCCGGCGAACACCTCGACCACCGGCGGGGCGTCCGACGGCGCGGGGTTCCGCGGGGGGACCAGCCCGGTGTCGTCGTCGGTGACGACCACCAGCGGTCCCCGGGCACCGGAGACCATCTGCGCGATCCACTCGGACTGCCCCGGAGCGTCGTCGGCGCCGCGCAGCGCGAGCAACGACCCCCGGGCCGCGACCAGCGCCCCGGCCAGGACGAGTGCCGGGTTGTCCGGGTCGTCGGCGGTCAGCAGCGGTGCCGCGGCACCCGCCCCGGCCAGCAGCGACTCGACGTCGACACCGGCCAGGCCGGCCGGGACCAGCCCGAACGGGCCCAGTGCGGAGAACCGCTCCGGCACGTCGGCGTCGGTGGTGACCACCACCGAGCCGTCGGCACGGGCGCGCTCGTCCAGCGGCGAGCCGGGCTCGGTCAGATAGACGGTGCGCTCGGCGAGCGCCGCGCGTGCCACCGGATCGTCGGACGCGCCCGCGTCGTCGTCGGACAGCTCCTCGGCCATCGCGTCGGCGACGACCCGGTGCACCGCGGCGACGACCGGGTCGTCCCCGGCCGCGTCGGCGACCACCAGCACGGTGGCGGAGAGCTCCCCGGCGAGCGCGTCCGCGACCTGGGACGGGTCCGCGCCGTCGAGGACGGTCAGCCGGGCCGCGGACGGCTCGGCGAGCGCGCGGGCCCCGGCGGTCGCGGCCGGGCCACCGACCAGCAGGACCCGGTGCGCGCCGGAGCTGACGAACTTCTCCCGCAGCGCGCGAACCTGCCCGGCCAGCGGCCGCGACGCCCGGGGCAGGTGCACCCAGCCGAGACGGTGGGTCGCGGGCGGGCCCCACACGCTCGGGTCCGCCTCGGCCAGCCGGGACGCGACGGTCTCGGACGCGAGCTCGCCGGCGATCCGCAGTGCGGCCCCGGTGAACGGCTCACCGTCGAGGTGGACGTGCACCGGGGCGCGGCGGTCCCCCTCGGGACCGGGCCGGTCTCCGCCGGGGGAGTCGGACACCGGCGCTACTTCGCGCCGTCGAGCTGGCCGCGGACGATGTCCTGCAGCTCGGTCCAGGAGCCCTCGAACTTCTCGACGCCCTCGTTCTCGAGCGTGAGGAAGACGTCGGTGAGGTCGATGCCCACGGCGACGAGGTCGTCGAAGACCTTCTGCGCGTCGGCCGCGGTGCCGGTCACCTTGTCGCCCTCGACCTCGCCGTGCTCGGCGAAGGCCCGCAGCGTCTTCCCCGGCATCGTGTTCACGGTGTTGGGCACGGCGAGCTCGGTGACGTACATCGTGTCCGAGTAGTCCGGGTTCTTCACCCCGGTCGAGGCCCACAGCGGGCGCTGCCCGTGCGCGCCCGCCTGGGCCAGGTTGTCCCAGCGCGACCCGGTGAAGGCCTTCTCGTAGGCGGCGAAGGCCAGCCGGCAGTTCGCGATCCCGGCCTTGCCGCGCAGCGCGAGCGCCTCCTCGGTCCCGATCTTCTTCAGCCGCTCGTCGATCTCGGAGTCCACGCGGGAGACGAAGAAGGACCCGACCGAGTGGATCCGGGCGACGTCCTCGCCGTTGGCGTGCGCCTTCTCCAGACCGGCGATGTAGGCCTCCATCACCAGCTCGTAGCGCTCGACCGAGAAGATCAGCGTGACGTTGACGCTGACGCCCTCGCTGATCGCCCGGGTGATCGCGGGCAGGCCCTCCTCCGTCGCCGGGATCTTGACCAGCAGGTTCGGCCGGTCAACGGCCTTCCACAGGTCGAGGGCCTGCGTGACGGTCTTCTCGGTCTCGTGCGCCAGGCGGGGGTCGACCTCGAGCGAGACGCGGCCGTCGACGCCGCCGGTGGTCTCCCAGGTACCGGAGAACAGGTCGCAGGCGTGCTGGACGTCGGCCACGGTGATCTCGCGGATCGCGGTGTCGATGTCGGCGCCGCGGGAGGCGAGCTCACGGACCTGCTGGTCGTAGGCCTCACCGTCGGACAGCGCGCCGGCGAAGATCGTCGGGTTGGTGGTGACACCGACGACCGAGTAGTCGGCGATCAGCTCCTTGAGGTTCCCGCTGGTCAGGCGTTCGCGGGACAGGTCGTCCAGCCAGACCGACACGCCTGCCGCGGACAACGCGGCGAGTCGTTCGTTGCTCATGGGTTCTCCTTCGCTCGTGGCGATGCGGATGGGGGAGCCGGTCAGGACGCTGCGGACAGCGACTGCCGGGCGGCCTCGGCGACGGTCTCGCCGGTGAAGCCGAACTTCTCGAACAGGGTGGCCTGGTCCGCGCTGGCACCGAAGTGCTCGATCGAGACGACGCGGCCGGCGTCGCCGACGAAGCGGTGCCACGGCATCGCGATGCCGGCCTCGACCGCCACCCGCGCCTTCACCGCCGTCGGGATCACCGACTCCTTGTAGTCGGAGTCCTGCGCGTCGAACCACTCCACGCACGGCATCGAGACCACGCGGGTACCGATGCCCTCGTTCTCCAGCGCCGTCCGGGCCTGCACGGCCAGGTGCAGCTCGGAGCCGGTGGCGATGATCACCACCTGTGGGACGCCGGACGACGCCTCGTCGAGCACGTACCCGCCGCGGGCCACGCCCTCGGCCGAGGTGCCCGGCAGCGTCGGCACGGCCTGACGGGTCAGCGCGAAGCCGATCGGGCCGTCCTCGGGCTTCTCGATGGCGGCCTTCCAGGCGTACGCGGTCTCGTTCGCGTCGCCGGGGCGGACCACGGCCAGGCCGGGGATCGCGCGCAGCGAGGCGAGGTGCTCGATCGGCTGGTGGGTCGGGCCGTCCTCGCCGAGGCCGATCGAGTCGTGGGTCCAGACGTAGATCGCGCTCGTCTTCATCAACGCGCCCAGGCGCACGGCCGGGCGCATGTAGTCGGAGAACACGAGGAACGTGCCGCCGTAGGGCCGGGTCGGGCCGTGCAGCGAGATGCCGTTGAGGATCGAGCCCATGGCGTGCTCGCGGATGCCGAAGTGCAGCGTGCGGCCGTAGGGGCTGGTGGTCCACATGCCGGTGGACGCGTCCTTCGGGCCGAACGAGTCCACGCCCTTCATGGTGGTGTTGTTGCTCTCGGCGAGGTCGGCCGAGCCGCCCCAGAGCTCCGGCAGCACGTCGGCGAGCGAGCCGAGGACCTCACCGGAGGCCTTGCGGGTCGCGATGCCCTTCTCGTCGGTGTCCCAGTGCGGCAGGACGTCGGCCCAGCCCTCCGGGAGACGGTGGGCGTAGAGCCGGTCGAGCAGTTGCTTGCGCTGCGGCTCGCGGGCGGCCCAGTCGTCGAGCGAGCCCTGCCACTTCTCGCGCTCGGCCCGGGAACGCTCGCCGACCGACCGGGTGTTCTCCAGCACCTCGGGGTCGACGTCGAACTCCTTGTCCGGGTCGAAGCCCAGCGCCGACTTGATCTCGCGGACCTCGTCGTCGCCCAGCGCGGAGCCGTGCGCGGCGCCGGTGTTCATCTTGTTCGGTGCGGGGTAGCCGATCACGGTGCGCAGCACGATGAACGACGGACGGGTGGTCTCGGCCTTCGCGGCGTCGAGCGCGGCGATGATCCCGGCCACGTTCTCGCCGCCCTCGACGGTCTGGACGTGCCAGCCGTAGGCCTCGTACCGGGCCGCGGTGTCCTCGTTGAGGGCGATGCGGGTGTCGTCCTCGATCGAGATCTCGTTGGCGTCGTAGATCACCGTGAGGTTCCCGAGCTCCTGACGCCCGGCGAGGGACGACGCCTCGCTGGTGACGCCCTCCTCGATGTCCCCGTCCGAGGCGACCACGTAGATCGTGTGGTCGAACGGGCTCGAGCCCTCGGGTGCGTCCGGGTCGAACAGGCCGCGCTCGCGGCGTGCCGCCATGGCCATGCCGACGCCCGAGGCGAGGCCCTGCCCCAGCGGACCGGTGGTCATTTCGACGCCGCGGGTGTGACCGACCTCGGGGTGCCCGGGGGTGAGCGAGCCCCAGGTCCGCAGCTGCTCCAGGTCCTCGCGCTCGAGGCCGTAGCCGGCCAGGTAGAGCTGGATGTAGAGGGTCAGGCTGGAGTGACCGCACGAGAGGATGAACCGGTCGCGGCCCATCCACTCCGGGTCGGACGGGTCGTGGCGCATGACACGCTGGAACAGCGTGTAGGCCAGGGGGGCCAGGCTCATCGCGGTGCCGGGGTGACCGCTGCCGCACTTCTGCACCGCGTCCGCGGCGAGCACCCGGACCGTGTCCACCGACCGGCTGTCCAGGTCGGTCCAGTCCTCGGGCACGTGCGCCGTGGTCAGGGCGCGCACGGCGCTCTCTCCGGAGTGGGGGGACTCTGCGGTGACGGACAAGTCGATGACTCCTGTGCTCGTTTCTCGAACGGACTTCTCGCTGCGGTACGACGGGGCTTCCCGGGCGGCCTGCCTCGATGGGTGGCGCGGGCCGTGCGACGCAGGCCACACCGCCCGCCGTCGTGCTCACCCGCACCCTACTGCGCGAGCCTCCGGCCAGCAGTAATGCCGGTGACCGGGGGATGAACACGAACACTCTGGTCGCGTTCGCGAACGGCCGCCCGCGATCTCCTGAGGGTGGACTACCCGGTCGCCCCGGATCGCATTCCACCGGTTAGGCTCGACGCGCTGTAGAACGTTGTGGAGACCCGACGCCGGTGAACCGCCGGCGCACCTCACGCACCACCACCACGAGACGATCGACCCCGAGCGAGGTAGCTGCAGGTGAGCGCACCCGTGTCCCGACCGGGACGGCCGGAGTCGACGCCCCCTGCCGCGGGCACGCAGCCCGGTGGGCCGGCGACGACCGGCGGACGGTGGGAGCGGATCTCCGCGACGCTGCGCGCGTACCTGGGACTGACGAAGACCCGGATCATCGAGCAGTTGCTCGTCGTGACCGTTCCGGCGATGTTCCTGGCCCAACGCGGCGTCCCGTCGATCTGGCTGATCATCGCGACCTTGATCGGCGGCGCGATGGCGGCGGCGAGCGCGCACGCGCTCAACTGCGTCGTCGACGCCGACATCGACCAGAAGATGAAGCGCACCGCCCGCCGCCCGCTGGCGGCCGGGAAGGTGCCCACCCGCAACGCCCTGATCTTCGGACTGGTCCTCGGCGCGCTGAGCTCGGTGTGGCTGGGCCTGACCGCGAACTGGCTGGCCGCGGCACTATCGGTCGCCGCGATCGCCTTCTACGTGCTGGTCTACACGCTGCTGCTCAAGCGGCGGACGTCGCAGAACATCGTCTGGGGCGGTGCCGCCGGCTGCATGCCGGTGGTGATCGGCTGGGCGGCCGTGACCGGCACGGTCGAGTGGCCGGCGCTGGTGATGTTCGGCGTCATCTTCTTCTGGACGCCGCCGCACTTCTGGGCCCTGGCCATGCGTTACCGCGAGGACTACGCCAACGCCGGCGTCCCGATGCTCCCGGTGGTCGCGACGCCGCGGCAGGTCTCGATCCGGATCGTGATCTACAGCTGGGTGATGGCGGCGTGGAGCCTGCTCCTGCTGCCGGCCACCTCGTGGATCTACGCCGCGGTCGCGGTCCTCGGCGGGGCGTACTTCGTCTACCGCGCGCACCGTCTGCACTCGTCGGTGAAGGCGGGACGCGAGATCTCGCCGATGCCGCTGTTCCACCTCTCGAACCTCTACCTGTGCGTGCTCTTCGCCGCGATCGCGGTGGACGCCGCCGTCGGGCTGCCCGTCCTGCTCTGACCGTCCCGGCGCCGGGCCCGCCCGGGCCCTACCCTCGGGATCCGGGGCCGGCTCCTTCGTCCTCCTGACGGACGGGGATGCGCTCGTGGTGATGGTCATCGGGCTGGTGCTCGCCGCGGCCGTCGTCGGGGCGCTGGGCATCGTGCTACTGCGCAAGGCGACCGAGGCCGAGGCGCCCCGCGCGGGGTTCTCGTTGGCGCTGCTCTGGCTGCTGGTGCGGCACCGCCCGGTGTGGGCCGCGGGCATCGCCACCATCGTGGCCTCGTACGCGCTCCAGGTGGCGGCACTGGCGAGCGGTCCCGTCTCGCTGGTGCAGCTGATGGTGGTGATGGAGCTGCCGGCGGTCCTGGTCCTGTCGGCGCTCCTGCTCGGCGGGCGTCTCGGCGCCCGGGAGTGGGCCGCGATCGTGGCGATGACGGCAGGGGTCGGGGGACTGCTGCTCTCGCTCGCCCCGACCGGCGGGGACCCGGAGTCGGTCGACCTCCTCACCTGGCTGGTCGGCCTGGGCGTGACGCTGGCCGCCATCGCCGTGGCCCTGCTGGTGGCACGCCGGACCCGTCCCGGTATCGGCACCGCGCTCTACGGCGGGGCGGCCGGGGTGTCGGCCGGTCTGGGCGCGGTGCTGGTCAAGCCGGTCACCGCGGTCGCGGACGGCGGGGCGCTCGCGGTCCTGACCACCTGGCAGACCTGGGCCCTGCTCGCAGTGGGGACGTCCGGCTTCTTCCTGCTGCAGAACGCGGTCCAGGCGGGACGGCTGGTCGCCTCGCAGCCCGGCATCACGCTGGCCAACCCGCTCGTCGCCGCAGTCTGGGGCGTCGGGCCGCTGGGCGAGCAGGTCCGCGGCGGCTGGTGGCTGGCCGGGGCCGGCCTGTCCGCGGTGGTGACGGTCGCCGGGGTGGTGGTGCTCTCGCGGTCGTCCCTGCTGGAGGGCCACCGCGAGGCCCCCGACCGACCGGTGGTCTGACCGGCGTCGGTCAGCGCAGGAGGTCGGGTGTCTCCCACTCCTCGCCGAGCACGTGCACGGCCAGGAACGCGTGCACCGTCTCGTACCAGAGCACGGAGTGCCGCGGCGAGAGCACCCAGTGGTTCTCGTCCGGGAAGTACAGGAACCGGTGCGGGTTCGTCGCCGGGTCGGGCTGTCGCGACGTCAGGTCCCACCACAGGCGCAGCCCCTCGCCGATCGGGACCCGGTAGTCGCGGTCGCCGTGGATCACCAGCATCGGCGTGACGATCGCGTCGGCGTGCCGGTGGGGGCTGTTGGCCTCCGCCATCGCCGGGCTCATCTCGTGGCGCCAGTACTCGGTGTGGTCGGTGGTCGGGCCGAACTGGTCCAGTGCCCACAGGCTGGCGTGGGTGACGATCGCCCGGAACCGGTCGGTGTGACCGGCGACCCAGTTCGCCATGTAGCCGCCGAAGGACCCGCCCATCGCCGCGGTGCGGCCGGCGTCGATCTCCGGCAGGGCCTCGGCGGCGTCGGTGACGGCCATCAGGTCGGTGTAGGGCGTCCCGCCCCAGCCTCCCCAGCCGCGTTGCACGAAGTCCTGCCCGTAGCCGGTGGACAGCGCCGGGTCGGGCAGCAGGACGGCGTATCCGCGGGCGACCATCAGCCACGGGTTCCACCGCCACGACCAGGCGTTCCAGCTGCTCAGCGGCCCGCCGTGGATCCACAGCAGCAGCGGCGCGGGATCGGTCGCGGCGTCGGCCGGCAGGGCGAGCCAGGCGCGCAGCGGGCTCCCGTCGGCCGCGGTCGCGGTGACCTCGGTCAGCCGGCCGGGCAGGGTGTGCTCGGGCACTGGCCCGACGAGGGGCTCGGGGGCGCCGTCGGCGGTGTGCGCGTCCACCCGGACCGGGGCGGGCGCGGCGTCGACGGCGCCCCGCAACGCGTAGACCCACCGGCCGTCGGGGGACGGGCAGGGGTCGGTGTAGGCGCCGTGGTCGCCGGTCAGGCGCACGACCGTCCCGGTGCCGGGGTCCACCCGGAACAGCGGAGCCCGGCCGCCCTCGTCGGCGGTGACGATCAGCGCCGCGGAGTCCGCGGTCCACCGCACGTCCGAGGGCCAGCGGTCCCAGCCGTGCGCGACCGGCTCCCCGGCGTGCGGTGATCCTCCGTCGAGGGCCGCCACGACCAGGTCGATCCGCGGGGCCCGGTCCGGGGACGGCACGGTCTCGCGCAGCGCCACCACCCGCGTGCCGTCCGGGCTGATCCGCGGGCCGGAGAACTCCGCCGAGGGGTCGTCGAGCAGGACGCGGCGCTCGCCGGTCGCGACGTCGATCGCGGCGACCGACGGCCGCCACTCGCCGTGCCCGTACGCGGTGTACCAGCCGGTGACGACGGTGCGCCCGTCCGGGGAGACGTCGTGGTCGGTCTCGACCAGCGCGTGCCCGGGCTCGGGTGTGAGGTCCGTCCAGTCCAGGCGTGCCGCGGTGTCCCCGGCGTCGCCGCCATCCGCCGGCGGGGCGGCGAGCAGACGGGGTACGGCGGGTCCGATGTCGTGGTCCCAGTGCCGGACCGGGTGCCCGTCGTGCAGGATCGCGGTGACCTTCGACTCGGTGCGGGCCGTGCGGCGCCGCTCGTCGTCCTCGGCGTCGACCGAGCCGGGCAGCGTCGACGACGTCGCGACGACGGTGCCGGCCTCCCGGGCCACGACCACGCCGCCGACGCCCCCGGGCCGGGTGCCGACCAGCCGCGCCTCGCCGCCGTGGGCGGGCAGCGACCACAGCGACGACGGGGTGTCCGTGGCGTCGGGCGAGGCGTCCGGATCCGGACGGGCGGAGGTGAACAGCAGGTCCCCGTCCGGGGTGAACACCGGCGCGGACTCGCCCGCGGAGCCGCGGGTCAGACGCCGGGGCAGCTCCCGGCCCGCCGGGTCGAGCTCCC
This sequence comes from Pseudonocardia sediminis, assembly GCF_004217185.1. NCBI lineage: Bacteria > Bacillati > Actinomycetota > Actinomycetes > Pseudonocardiales > Pseudonocardiaceae > Pseudonocardia > Pseudonocardia sediminis. The sequence continues at coordinate 3,343,159 of NZ_SHKL01000001.1, forward strand.
AGAGCGCACCGACGTAGCCGGTGCGGTCCGGGTCGAGCTCGGAGACCCGGGTGACCAGGCGGGTCCCGTCCGCGGACAGGGCCAGCCCGGACAGCCGGGGGAGACCTACGAAGGTCTGCAGGTCGTCGAACGGGGTCTCGGGATCGCGTGCCACGGGGAGATTCTGGCACCGGACCCCGACATCGGTGGTGTCGCTACGGGGTCAGGAGCAGCTTTCCGGTGGTGCGCCGGCCCTGGAGGTCCTCGTGCGCGGTGCGGGCCTGCTCCAGCGGGTACCGGTGCCCGATCCGGACGTCGAGCGTGCCGTCGGCGACGGCGCTGTAGACGGCCGCGGCGCGGGTGCGCAGCTCCTCGGTCGTGTCGATGTGGTCGAAGAGCTTCGGCCGGGTCAGGAACACCGATCCGGCGCTGTTGAGCCGCTGCGGGTCGACGGCCGGGACGGGGCCGCTGGCCGCCCCGTAGAGGACGAGCATGCCGCGCTTGCGCAGGCTGGCCAGGCTCGCGTCGAAGGTCGTCTTCCCGACACTGTCGTAGGCGGCGTCGACGCCGGTCCCGCCGGTCAGCTCGCGGACGGCGGCGGCCAGGTCGTCGACCTCGGTGTAGCGGATCACCTCGGCCGCTCCGGCGCCCCGGGCGAGCTGTTCCTTCTCGGCGGTGGAGACGGTGGCGATCACCCGCGCGCCGCGGGCGGAGGCCATCTGGGTCAGCAGCAGTCCGACGCCACCGGCCGCGGCGTGCACCAGGACGGTCTCGCCGCCGCCGAGCGGGAACGTGTCGGTGACCAGGAAGTGCGCCGTCATGCCCTGCAGCAGGGCGCCGACGGCGGCGTCGTCGGGGACCCCGTCGGGGACCGGGACGGACTTGTCGACCGGGACCGCGACCTTCTCGGCGTAGCTGCCGAGGGTCTCCGACCAGGCGATCCGGTCGCCGACCGCGACGTCGGTGACGCCCTCGCCGAGCGCGGAGACGCGTCCTGCGCCCTCCATGCCCGCGATGTAGGGCAGGTCCATCGGGTAGATGCCCTGGCGCTGGTAGGTGTCGATGTAGTTGACGCCGGCCGCGGCCACGTCGACCAGGACCTCACCCGCACCGGGGGTGGGGTCGTCCACGTCGACGACCGTCAGGACCTCGGGTCCACCGGCCTCGTTCACCTGCACCGCACGCATGCGTCCTCCTCGTCGCCGTCACCGCTGCCGCTGCGATCATGCCGCGCGGCAGCGGCGCGGGCGAGACGGGGCTCAGGCGTCGCGGCGCGACATCCTGGTGATCAGCACCGCGGCGCCCACCAGCAGGTAGACGAGGGCGACCAGCGAGCTGGAACCCATACCGTCGAGGGGCAGCGGGTCGCGCAGCGCGTCCGCGGCCGACGACCAGCCGGTGGTCAGCAGGTAGGGCTGCAGCCAGTCCAGGGCCGGGATCGCGCTCAGCACGCCGAACGTGATCAGACCGCCGAGCACCGAGGCCAGCACGACCAGCGGGTGCTCGGTGAACGACGACACGGCCAGCGCGACCGCACCCACCGCGGCGAGCTGCCCGATCGTCCACAGCGCGACGAGCCCGACACGTCCCAGTGCCTCGCCGAACCCGACCGTCGTCCCGGAGAGCGTGACGAGCTGCCCGTCCGCGCCCCCGACCACGACGAGCCCGGCCAGCACCCCGACCACGGCGATCACCAGCGTCGCGACGGCGGCGACCACGAGCACCCCGAACGCCTTCATCCCGACCAGCCGCAGGCGGCCCACCGGAGACAGCAACAGCCCGCGCAGGGTGCCGTGCGAGGCCTCCCCGGCGATCGCGTCGGCGGAGGCCACGGCGACGGCCAGGGGCAGCAGCAGGGCCAGCGAGACGGTCATCGCGGCGATCGGCAGCACCAGCCCGTTGCCGCCGATGGACCCGATCAGGCCGCGCCCGCCGTTGCCGTCCCCGTCGCCGTCGGCGACCACGACGCCGATCGCGATCAGGATCGGGACCAGCGCGAACAGGCCGAACATGATGAGCGTGCGCGGGCGGCGCAGGACCCAGCGCAGCTCCGCGGCGAACAGGCGCAGTGTCGGGACCGGCCGCGGGTCCCCGGTCGTGGTGGACAGCGTCGCGGCGGTCATGCGGACTCCCCGTCCCGGTCGTTCAGGTCCTCGGTGAGGCGGGTGAACAGCTCTTCGAGGTGCGGGCGGCGCCGGTGCACCTCGAAGACGTCGACGTCGGCGTGCACGAGCGCGGCGAGCAGCCGGGGGGCGGGGGGACCGCCGTCGGCGACGACCGTCTCCGGCGACTCGGTGAACGCGGTCGCTCCGGCCCCGCGCAGGACCTCGACGGCCGCGTCCGTGTCGGCGACCGTGATCTCCAGGCCGCCCGCGCCCGCGTCGAGCAGTGTGGACAGCTCGCCGGTCACGACCAGCGAGCCGGCCTGCAGCACGGCGACGTGCGTGCAGATCGCCTCCACCTCGGCCAGCAGGTGCGACGACAGCAGCACCGTCGCCCCGCCGGCCTGCAGCTCGCCCACGATCCGGCGCACCTCCCGGGTGCCGGCGGGGTCGAGCCCGTTGGTCGGCTCGTCGAGCACGACCAGGCGTCGAGGCACCAGCAGCGCCGAGGCCAGGCCGAGCCGCTGCTTCATGCCGAGCGAGTAGCCGCGGAAACGGCGACCGGCGGCGCCGGCGAGCCCGACCCGCTCCAGCGCCGTCTCGACGGCCGGAGCGATGTCGGCGCGCCTGAGCCGGGGCTCGGTCATGGCGACCCGGCGCAGGTTCTCCCGGCCGGACAGGAACGGGTGGAAACCCGGACCCTCGACCAGCGCGCCCACGTCGGGCAGCGTCGCGGACAGGTCACCCGGGACCGGGCGTCCGAGCAGCTCCGCGGTGCCGCCGCTGGGCCGGGTCAGGCCGAGCAGCATCCGGATCAGCGTGGTCTTGCCGGAGCCGTTCGGGCCGAGCATCCCGAAGACCGAGCCGGCCGGGACGTCGAGGTCGATGCCGTCGACGGCCACGGTCCGGCCGAACACCTTGCGCAGCCCGACCGCGCGGGCCGCCATCGGACCGGCCGGTGTCGTCCCGGCCCCTGCGGTTCCGGCCCCGGTGCTCCCGACCCCTGTGCTCCCGGCCGTGGGGACCGGCCCCGGCGCGACGTGCGCCGGGGCCGTGTCCACGGCGGTGCCTGTGGTGGCGCCGCTCGTCGTACGGTCCGTCACTTGGCCAGGGCCTCGGTGAGGACCTGGGCCGGGACGGCACCGGCGGCGATCCGGCCGTCGTCGGTGATGATCGCGGTGCCGACGGCGGTGCCGATCTGGCGTCCGCTGCCCCACGCTCCGCTGACCGGGGTGCCGAGCTGCGACAGGTCCGGCGCACCGGCCCCGTCCGGGCCCGCCTGCTCGTCCGGCTTCGCCGTACCGGGCTCGCCCTTCGGCGTCTGCGCGACGACGACCGTGTCCCACCCGTCGCCGACGATCCTCGGCGAACCGGCGGCCTGCTTCTCCCCGGACCTCGGCGCCCCGGCACCCGGCTTCGCGCCCTCCGGGCGGGCCGGCTGGTCCTGCACCGTGGAACCCGGCGGCGGGGTGAAGGCGAACAGCGACGCGTCCTGCGGTCCGAACGTCACGTCGGTGAAGCCGACCTGGAACGCCGGCTCGGGCGAGCCGTTGGCCAGTACCGAGAGCTGCAGCGGGACGCGCTTCTCGGCGTCGACGGCGATCCGCACCTCGCGCAGCAGCGTGCGCTCGGTGGGCTTGGGGTCGAGGACGAGCTGGTAGGCCGGTCGGCCGGCGATCTCGGCGGTGCCGTCGACGGAGACGGTGCTGGTGGTGCGCAGCTCGCCGATCGCCTGTGCGGCCGCGGCGGCCGGGTCGGTGGTGGCGCCCTCCGGCGGGCCGGGCTTCTCGCCCTTGCTCGCCGGGGTCTTCGTGACCGTGCGGTTCTCGGAGTCGTAGGACCACAGCGTGGTCCCGTCGGCGACGTAGGTCTTCTCGCCCTGCGCGGTCGGCAGCGAGACACGGCCCTTGCCGTCGTCGCCGGACCAGATGCGGGCGGTGCTGGTGCCGTTCGCGGCCTGCGGGACGCCCGGCAGTGCGGGCAGCCCGAGCCGGTTGTCGAGTGCCACGGTGCCGTCGAACGGGCCGGGCTTCGCGGTCAGCACCGACGAGACGAGCTCCTCCGGGCTGACCGGCGGCAGCTCCGGGGCCGCCGACGCCCCGCCCGGTGCGACGACCAGACCGATCCCCACGGCGGCGGCGAGTGCCGCACCGATTCCCCCCGCCGTCCAGCGGCGTCGTGCAGTGCTCCGGTTCCCCATGACCACAGCCTGACGCACCGAGCCTGAGAGGTTCTCAGCGCGAGCGTTCCGCGATTGTCGGTGGCGGGCCCTACCGTCGTTGCCGTGACGAGGGTGCTGGTGGTGGACGACGAGGCCGGGGTGCGGTCCGCGCTGCGGCGCGGGCTCACCGCGGAGGGGATGGACGTCGTCGCCCTCGCCGACGGGACGTCGGCCCTGGAGGCGGCGTTGACCGGGGGGTTCGACGCCGTCGTCCTGGACATCATCCTGCCCGGGCTCTCCGGGTACCGGGTGCTGGAGCGGCTGCGCGCGGCCGGCGTGGGGACGCCGGTGCTGCTGGTCTCGGCGAAGGACGGGGAGGTCGACCAGGCCGACGGGCTCGACCTGGGCGCGGACGGCTACCTCGTCAAGCCGTTCTCGTTCGTCGTGCTCGTCGCCCAGCTCAAGGCTCTGCTGCGCCGCCGCGACGCGGGGTCGGCGGCGCCCCGGATCACGCTCGGGGAGCTGGTGGTCGACCCGGCCGCCGGCTCCGCGGCGTGGGCCGGTCAGGAGCTGGAGCTCTCGCCCCGGGAGTTCGCGGTGCTGCACGCGCTCGCCGTGCGGCCGGGGTCGGTGGTGGGCAAGGACGAGCTGCGCGACCTGGTCTGGGGCGAGGGGGAGCCGGTCAGCCGCAACGTCGTCGAGGTCTACGTCGGGTACGTGCGGCGCAAGCTGGCCGCCGCCGGGGCCGGTGAGGTGCTCACCACCGAGCGGGGCCGCGGGTACCGGGTGGGTGTGCCGTGACGCGCGGGGGGACGGCCGGGCGTCGTGTACGGCTCCGGCGCTGGTGGGAGACGCGTCCGCTGCGGACGCGCATCACGATCGTCGTCGGCGGGGTGGCTCTCGTCGCGCTCCTGGCGCTGGCGCGGATCGGCGCCGGGCTGATGCTCGATTCCCTGCTGAGCGCAGCCGACTCCGATCTGCGCGACCGGGCGTCGACGTCGGCGGACCGGGTGGCGCGGGGTGAGGCGACCGCGCCGGGGATCCGGGTGGTGGACACCGCGGGCACCCCGGTCGACGGCCGTGGACCGGTCCCGATCGGGCGCGACGAGATGCAGGAGCTCGCCGCGGGACAGCCCGCGACGGTGTTCGCCGGGGGCCGGCCGCTGCGCTGGGCCGCGGTCCCGGTCGTGGTGACCGACGGGTCGACACGGTTCGTGCTCGCCGCGGGTGACCTGCTGGGCGGGCGCGGCCTGCCGGCCCGGGCGTTGGTGGTGTTCCTGCTCGCGGCCGTCGTGGTGGCCGCCGCGGTGACGGCCGCGGCCTGGCTCGCGACCCGGGCGGCGCTACGGCCGGTGGACCGGATGCGCCGGGCTGCGGCCGGTCTGCCGCCGGGGGAACGACTGCCGGTCCCGGTCGCCCGCGACGAGCTGCACGGCCTGGCCACCGAGATCAACGCGCTGCTCGGGCGCCGCGACGACGCCGTCGCCCGGCTGGAGCGCTTCACCGGCGACGCCGCGCACGAGCTGCGGTCGCCGGTCGCGTCGCTGCGGGCACAGGCCGAGGTGGCCGCTGCCTACCCGGATCCCGACCTGGCCGACGAGACCCTGCGCGCCGTCGCCGGCGAGGCCCGTCGCCTCACGGTCATGCTCGACGGCCTCCTCGCCCTGGCCCGGGCCGACGCCGGGCAGCGCGTCCCGGCCGGCGCGGTCGACCTCGCCGGAGCCGCTCGCGCCGCTCGGGACCGGATCCGCGACGGGGCCGGCGTCCCCGCCGGCGAGCCGGTCGCACCCGGGTCCGGGTCCGCGGGCGAGCCGGCTGCGTCGGCGCTCGAGAGCAAGCCGTCGGCGTCGGCGACGGTGCCCGCGATCGAACTGGTCGTACCGGCGGCGGCCCGTGCCGCGGCGAGCCCGTCCGAGGTCGACCTGGTGCTGGACAACCTCCTGCGCAACGCCCTCCGCCACGCCCGCTCGGTGGTCCGGGTCGCGGTGCTGCCCGCCGGACGGTCGGTGCGCCTGGTCGTCGACGACGACGGTCCGGGCATCCCGGAGCCCGACCGGATACGGGTGTTCGACCGGTTCACCCGCCTCGAACCGCACGCCGCGGAGGGCGCCGGGCTGGGGCTGGCCCTGGTCGCCGCCGTCGTGCGGGGGCGCGGCGGAGACGTCGCGGCGGGGGTGTCCCCGAGCGGAGGCGCGCGCCTGGAGGTGCGCTGGCCCGCGGCCGTCGCCGCGCCCCCGGACTCGCGGCCGCCGGCGGCCTCACCGTCCGCTGCGGCGATCGAACGCCACGAAATGGCCCCACGGGGCGCCGTTTCGTGACGCCCATGCCGCTCCGGGCGGCGAGGCTTGATCGGGCGTCACGTTATGGCGGTCGGACTCACCATGTCGTGACTCCCGGCTCCGGGGCGGCGTGGCCGATCTGCGCCTCTCCGACGCTCGGCGGCGCGTACGGGTCGAGCGGGTGTGCTCAGGAGCGGTCGGCGGTGCCGGCCTCGGCGAGGGGGCGTGCCGACTCGCCGGAGTCGAGGGCCGTGTCCGGTCCGGCCGGGGTCGGCGGCGCGGGACGGGTGGACGTGCCCGTCCAGACCGACGCGGCGGCCGCGGTGACCAGACCGGCGCCGAGGACGTGCAGCGACACGAGCAGCTCGGGCACGCCGAGCGCGTACTGGATGCCCCCGAGCGCGCCCTGAGCGAGCACCACGGCGATCAGGACGCCGAAGCGGCGGCCCAGTGCGGCCGGGGCGGCGACGGCGCGCAGGGCGAAGCCCAGGCCGACGAGCGTGCCGAGGTAGGCGAAGAGCAGGTCGGCGTGCAGCTGCGCGAGGAGCGGGACGTCGACGTCGAGGCGGGGGGTCGTCGCGTCACCGGCGTGCGGTCCGGCGGCGGTGACCAGGGTCCCGGCGATCAGCAGGCCGGCCAGGACCACGGTCGAGACGGTGATCAGCCCGCGGACGGCGCCCGGGACGGTCCGGGTGGCCGGGACGTCGTCCTCCCCGGCGGCGGAGACCAGCAGGACCGAGAGCCAGACCAGCACCATCGACGCCAGGAAGTGCGGCATCACGCTCCACCAGGACAGCCCGGCGAGCACCGTGAAGCCGCCGATCACCGCCTGGGCGACGACACCGAGCGGCATCGCCGCGGTCAACACGGTCAAGCGCCGGCGACGCGGCCGGGTGAACAGCGCGGCGAGCAGGCAGGCCCCGGCCACGAGCACCACCGCGACGCCCAGCAGCCGGTTGCCGAACTCGATCCACTGGATCAGAGGCGCGATCTCCGGGTGCGGCGTCGGCACCAGGCTGCCCGGGTTGCACTGCGGCCAGGTCGGGCAGCCGAGCCCGGAGCCGGTCACCCGGACCACCGAGCCGGTCACGGCGATCCCGACCTGCGCGACCAGGTTGCCGATCGCGAGACGGCGCATCAGCACCGGCGGCGTCGCGGGGATCCGGGAGACGAGGGAAGGTCTGGCCACGCCGTCGATGGTAGGCCGGTCGGTCGCACACGCCCGATCAGGAGGGGCGCATCACCGGCCCCGTCCCGAACGGAGCCCCCGGGACGTCCCGGCGTGCGAGGGGACCCCATGGGACTCGAGGGACGCGGACCCCGGCGAGCCAGGGGACCCCTCGGGACTCCCCGGTGTGCGAGGGGGCCCCTCTGGACACGGAGTGGGGCCAGTCCGGCCGGTTCAGCGCCAGCGGACGGTGCGCGCCGCGATCAGCCCGGCGGCCACAGCCCAGACGAGGAGCACCAGCACCGGACCGATGCCGGGCAGCGAGCCCTCGACCATCGTCGCGCGCAGTGCCTCGGCGAGGGCCCCCGACGGCAGGAACGACGCGATCGTGGCGATCGGCTCCGGCAGCACCGAGAGCGGGATCACGATCCCGCCGGCCAGCAGGAGTACGAACCACACGACGTTCGCCAGCGCGAGGACGATCTCCGCACGCAGCGTGCCGCCGAGCAGGATCCCGAGCGCTCCGAACGCGGCGGCGCCCAGCAGCACGGCCACGACGGCGCCACCCAGGTCCGCCCCGGCGCCGGCCGCCATGTCCGACGGCCGCCAGCCGATCAGCGCCGCCAGCACGCACAACAGCACGACCTGGATGACGACGACGGCGAGCACCGCCACCAGACGTCCGGTGACCAGCAGCCAGCGCGGCAGCGCGGTCGCGGCGAGGCGGCGCAGGACGCCGTAACGGCGGTCGAAGCCGAGTGCGATGGCCTGGCTGGTGAACGCCGAGGACATCACGGCCAGGGCCAGGATCGCCGGCAGCACCGACCCGACGCGGGGCTCGGGCACCGGGAGCAGCGGGATCAGGCTCAGCCCGAGCAGCAGCACGACCGGGATCAGCAGCGTGAGCAGGACCTGCTCGCCGTTGCGCAGCGCCAGCCGGGTCTCGATCCCCGCCTGGGCGCGCAGCATCCCGAGCAGCGACCCGCGGGCCGGGTTCGGGGCGAACGTGCCCTCGGCGAACGTGGGAGGGGTGCTCATGCCGCCCCCTCGGGAACGAGTGCGTCGGCGGTGGTCACGAGCGCAGCTCCCGTCCGGTCAGATCGAGGAAGACGTCCTCCAGGCTGCGGCGCGCGACCTGGACGTCGTCGGCGAGGACGCCCTGGTCGGCGCACCACGACGTGATCGCCGACAGTGCGGCCGGGTCGATCCGGCCCTGCACGAGGTAGCGCCCGGGCAGCGTCTCCGACGTCGTGTAGCCGACGGGCAGACGGGCGTCGAGGTGGTCGAGGTCCATCCCGGGACGGGCGCGGAAGCGCAGCTCCTGCTGGTCACCGGCGGTGAGCTGGGCCGGGCTGCCGTGCGCGACGACCTGTCCGTGGTCGATGATCACGACGTCGTCGGCGAGCGCCTCGGCCTCCTCCATCAGGTGCGTGGTGAGCAGCACCGCCACGCCGTCGCGGCGCAGCGAGGTGACCAGCTGCCAGACCAGGTGCCGGGCCTGGGGATCCATGCCCGCGGTCGGCTCGTCGAGGAACACCAGCTCCGGGCGTCCGACGATGGCGCACGCCAGGGCCAGGCGCTGCTGCTCCCCGCCGGAGAGGCGCTTGTAGGTGGTCCGGGCGTGCTCGCGCAGGCCCAGGACGTCGAGCAGCCAGTCGGGGTCGAGCGGGTTCGCGGAGCACGACGCGACCAGGCGCAGCATCTCGCCCGCCTTGACCCCCGGGTAGGCGCCGCCGCCCTGCGGCATCGCCCCGATCCGGGCCCGCACCTCCTCCGACGACGGCGAGCGCCCGAGCACGCGGACCTCACCGGCGTCCGGGGCGGTGAGCCCGGAGCAGATCTCGACGGTCGTCGTCTTGCCGGCGCCGTTCGGCCCGAGCAGGGCCAGCACGGACGCGGCCGAGACCTCCAGGTCGATGCCGTCCACGGCCGTCGTCGATCCGTAGCGCTTGACCAGGCCCCGGACCGAGACGGCCGGGCCCGACGACGCTGGCCCGGACGGGCTCGGACGTGTGGCGCTCACGCGGCGGATTCTAGAGAGGGCGCCGGGTCCGCGCCCCGCACGGGCTTGCGCAGCTCGCGCCGGACCCACAGCAGGGCGACGACGAACACCACGATCCCGGCGATGATCGCGAGCGGCAGCTGGAAGGCCCGGAAGATGAAGTCGGCACCGGTCGGGGGCACGACGAGGGCGAGCACCGCGGACAGCCCGAGCACGGCACGGCGGTAGTGGGGCATCGCGCGGGTCGCGGTCAGCGGGATCACCGCCCACAGCAGGTACCAGGGGTGCACGACCGGCCCGAGCAGCACGACCGCCCCCAGACCCGCTCCGACGCCGACGATCGGCTCGACCTTCCCGCGCAGGCAGCCGTAGAGCAGCCAGAGGCACACCAGGGAGAACGCGATACCGCCGAGCAGGCGCGTGAGAGAGAGCGTGGAGTCGGTGTGGTCGCCCAGCCCGGCGACCTTGCCGATCTGCCCGGCGAGCAGGCCGAGGTCGGTGGAGACCGACATCCAGCTGCGGATCGCGCCGGGCGCGGACAGCCCCTTGAGCCAGTTGAAGCCCAGGCCGGTGCCGACGCTGTAGATCGTGAACACCACCGCGGCCACCGCCGTCAGCGCACCGCCGACGACCGCCCAGTCCCGGACGCTGCCGCCCCGTCGCCGGATCAGGTAGACGCCGACGAACCCGAGTGCGAGCAGGGCGGGCAGCTTCACCGACGCCGCCGAGACGATGAACACCGCACCGAGCAGCCATCGCCACGGCGGTTGCACCGTGTCGTCCTCGCCGAGGGCCAGGTGCAGGCCGACGAGCATCAGGCCGATCATCAGCGACTCGTTGTGGATGCCGCTGACGAGATGGAACAGCACCAGAGGGTTCGCCGCGCCGAGCCAGAGCACCAGGCCCGGGTCGAGCCCGGCCCGCCGGGCGAGCTTGGGCAGCATCCACAAGATCAGGCCGAGGCCGAGCAGGGCCAGCGCGCGGTGCTCCAGGACGCCGAGCACCGCGTTCTCGCCGCTGATCGCGGTGATCACACGGCCCAGGCCGAGGAAGAGCGGCCCGTAGGGCGCCGGGGTGTCGCGCCAGACCGTCGGGATGCCGCTGACCAGCGGGTCGGCGATGCCCAGGGCCTGTGCCGGGCCGATCACGTAGGGGTCGATGCCACGGGCGAGCGTCGCGCTCTGGGCGAGGTAGCTGTAGATGTCCTTGGTGAACATCGGCGGGGCCAGCGCCAGCGGGATCGCCCAGAGGAGCCCGGTGCGGACCAGCTCGCGCTTTTCCGGGGCCGGTGCGACGGCGCCGCGGGCGGTGAGCATCCGGCCGATCCAGAGCCACGCCAGCACGACCATCCCGAGCCCGGCGTAGGTGACCGCGATCGAGGCGGTGACGTTGCGTCCGGGAAGCCCGAGCACGCGCAGCCCGTTGAGCGGGTTGGGCACCGGGAACGCGCCGGAGCCGAGCGCGCTGATCGCCATCAGCAGCGACCCGGTCAGCCCGAGCCGGCGTGCGATCCGGGCCTGTTCCCGCAACGGGCGGCTGTAGCGGCTCGCCCGGGGCCGGGCCGTCGCGGGCTGGGCCGCCGCACCGGCGGGAGGGGCCTCCCGCTCCGGCGGGGCGACCTCGGGCGTCACCATGCGAGCAGGTTAGTAGGGGCGGTGGACGGTGCCGGGGACCGGTCCGGCGGTGAGCCGGGTCACCGGCAGGGGGGTCGGCTTTGCCGCGCGCACCGATATAGGCAACACTGATGTTGTGAAAACGGATCGGACACCCGACGCGACCCTCGTGTCGCACGACCCTGCCTGCGGGCACGGGCCGGATGTCGGTGTGCCGTCCTCCGGTGAGGGACGCACCCGGGCCGCGGTGGCCCGCCTGCTCATGGAGCAGGGCCCGGTGACCGCGGCGTCGGTCGCGACCGAGCTGGAGCTCTCCGGCCCGGCCGTGCGCCGGCACCTCGACGCGATGATCGCCGACGGCGAGGCGGACACCCGCCGCCCGTCGGTGACGACGCGTCCGCGGGGCCGTGGCCGTCCGGCCAAGGAGTACGTCCTCACCGATGCGGGTCGTGTGCGGTTCGGGCACGGCTACGACGACCTCGCCTCCTCGGCGCTGAGGTTCCTGGCCGAGCAGGCCGGGACCGACGCCGTCGACGCGTTCGCACGCAAGCGGGTCAACGACCTGCTGGGTGCCGACCGCGCCGAGATCACCGCCCCGGACGCCCCCGAGGAGCGTGCCGACGCACTGGCCAGGGTCCTGTCGGCCCGTGGCTACGCTGCGCAGGCGCGACATGGGGGACGCGGGGTGCAGTTGTGCCAGCACCACTGCCCGGTGGCGCACGTCGCCGCCGAGTTCCCGGAGCTCTGCGAGGCCGAGACGAAGGCCTTCGCCGAGCTGCTGGGGACGCACGTGCAGCGGCTGGCCACCATTGCCCGCGGCGACGCCGCGTGCACCACACACGTACCGCTCGACGATCCCGAACTCTTCGGGCGGTCACGGGAGAGAGATAGAAAGGCGCCGCTCATCTCCGGCGCCACCACGATGCAAGAAGAAGAGAGCCCCGTCGCAGACGGGTCAATCTCCCACCACGGTCCCCGAGAGGGAGGCAGTCCGAATGACCGCCACTCATGATGTGAAGCCAGAGCTCACCCAGGAAGAGACGATCGCGACGCTCGGCCGCTACGAGTTCGGCTGGTCCGACTCGGACGTCGCCGGCTCGACCGCGCGCCGCGGCCTCTCCTCCGAGGTCGTCGCGAACATCTCCCAGCTCAAGAGCGAGCCGGAGTGGATGCTCGAGTTCCGCCAGAAGGCGCTCGACATCTTCGGTCGCAAGCCGATGCCGCGGTGGGGTTCCGACCTGTCGGGCATCGACTTCGACAACATCAAGTACTTCGTGCGCTCCTCGGAGAAGCAGGCCGCCACCTGGGACGACCTGCCCGAGGACATCAAGAACACCTACGACAAGCTGGGCATCCCCGAGGCCGAGAAGGCCCGCCTGGTGTCCGGTGTCGCGGCCCAGTACGAGTCCGAGGTCGTCTACCACTCGATCCGTGCGGACCTCGAGGAGCAGGGCGTCATCTTCCTCGACACCGACACGGCGTTGAAGGAGCACCCGGAGCTGTTCAAGGAGTACTTCGGCTCGGTGATCCCGTCCGGGGACAACAAGTTCTCCGCGCTGAACTCCGCGGTGTGGTCCGGCGGCTCGTTCATCTACGTGCCGAAGGGCGTGCACGTGGACATCCCGCTGCAGGCCTACTTCCGGATCAACACCGAGAACATGGGCCAGTTCGAGCGGACGCTGATCATCGTCGACGAGGGTGCCTACGTGCACTACGTCGAGGGCTGCACGGCGCCGATCTACAAGTCGGACTCGCTGCACTCGGCCGTCGTCGAGATCGTTGTGAAGAAGGGCGGCCGCTGCCGCTACACGACCATCCAGAACTGGTCGAACAACGTCTACAACCTGGTCACCAAGCGCGCCAAGGCCGAGGAGGGCGCGACCATGGAGTGGGTCGACGGCAACCTCGGCTCCAAGGTGACCATGAAGTACCCGGCCGTCTGGCTGATGGGCGAGCACGCCAAGGGCGAGGTCCTCTCGATCGCGTTCGCGGGCGAGGGCCAGCACCAGGACGCCGGCGCGAAGATGGTCCACATGGCGCCGAACACGTCGTCGACGATCATCTCGAAGTCGGTGGCCCGGGGCGGTGGGCGTACGTCCTACCGCGGCCTGGTCCAGGTCAACGCGCGGGCGAAGAACTCGCGTTCGACGGTGAAGTGCGACGCGCTGCTGGTCGACACGATCAGCCGCAGCGACACCTACCCGTACGTGGACGTGCGCACCGACGACGTGTCGATGGGTCACGAGGCCACGGTGTCCAAGGTCAGCGAGGACCAGCTCTTCTACCTGATGAGCCGCGGTCTGACCGAGGACGAGGCCATGGCGATGGTCGTGCGCGGGTTCGTCGAGCCCATCGCACGTGAGCTGCCCATGGAGTACGCGCTGGAACTGAACCGGCTCATCGAGCTGCAGATGGAGGGCTCTGTCGGATGACCACCGAAGTTTCTGGTCTGGCACCCGAGCTGAAGAGTGCGAAAGAGGGCCAGGGTGAGGTCCCGATCGCCTCGGCCGGCGAGCGGTTCCAGTCGTTCGACGTGAACGCGTTCGAGGTTCCCGGCGGCCGCGAGGAGAACTGGCGCTTCACCCCGATGCGTCGTCTCCGCGGCCTGCACGACGGCACGGCCCCGTTCGACGGCACCGCCGCCATCTCGGTTCCCGAGGTGGCGGGGGTGACCGTCGAGACGGTCGGCCGCGACGACAAGCGGCTCGGTGAGGCCGGAGTGCCCGCCGACCGCGTCGCCGCGGCCGCCTGGTCGGCCTTCCGCGAGGCGACCGTGGTGACGCTCGACGGCAACCCGGACCCGGTGACGGTCACCGTCGAGGGCCCCGGGGCCGGCGTCACCGCCGTGTCGCACCTGCACATCCGCACCACCCCGAACACCGAGGCCACCGTCGTGGTGGTCCGGCAGGGGAGCGGCGCGCTGGCCGACAACCTGGAGGTCGTGCTGGCCGACGCCTCGAAGCTGACGCTGGTCGTCACCGAGGAGTGGGCCGACGACGCCGTGCACGTGGGCGCCGAGCACCTGTCGATCGGTAAGGACGCGACGCTGCGCGGCACCGCGGTGCAGCTCGGCGGCGACCTGGTGCGGGTCAGCTCGACCATTCGGTACGCGGCTCCCGGCGGCGACGCCGAGCTGCTCGGCCTCGGTTTCGCCGACGGGGGGCAGCACCTGGAGCAGCGCCTGCTGGTCGACCACGCGCAGCCGAACTGCACGTCGAACGTGTTCTACAAGAACGCGCTGCAGACCAACGACGCGAACGACCCCGCGCACACGGTCTGGATCGGCGACGTGCTGATCCGGGCGGCGGCGGAGCAGACGCGGACGTTCGAGTTCAACCGGAACCTGGTGCTCACCGAGCACGCCCGTGCCGACTCGGTCCCGAACCTGGAGATCGAGACCGGCGAGATCGCCGGCGCCGGGCACGCCAGCACCACCGGTCGCTTCGACGACGAGCAGCTGTTCTACCTGCAGAGCCGGGGCATCCCGGAGAAGGACGCCCGCCGGCTGGTCGTGCGCGCGTTCTTCCACGAGATCCTGCACAAGATCCAGTTGCCCGAGCTGCGCGAGCGCCTGGAAGAGGCCGTCGAGGCCGAGCTCGCCGTCACCGGCGTCTGAGTTCCCCCGGGCCTCCCACCACACTTTCGACGAACGACGGAGCGACGAGTACATGTCCACCTTGGAGATCAAGGACCTGCACGCCTCGGTGACCACCGAGGACGGGCCGAAGGAGATCCTGCGCGGGGTCAACCTCACGATTCGCGCCGGCGAGACCCACGCGATCATGGGCCCGAACGGGTCCGGCAAGTCGACGCTGGCCTACGCCATCGCCGGGCACCCGAAGTACACGACCACCTCGGGCGAGGTGCTCCTCGACGGCGAGAACGTCCTCGAGATGAGCGTCGACGAGCGGGCGCGGGCCGGGCTGTTCCTGGCCATGCAGTACCCGGTCGAGGTCCCCGGCGTGTCGATGGCGAACTTCCTGCGCAGCGCGGCCACCGCGACGCGCGGCGAGGCGCCGAAGCTGCGCACCTGGGTCAAGGAGGTGAAGTCCGCGATGACCGATCTCGACATCGACGCGGAGTTCGCCGACCGCTCGGTCAACGAGGGCTTCTCCGGCGGTGAGAAGAAGCGCCACGAGGTGCTCCAGCTCGCGCTGCTGAACCCGAAGATCGCCGTCCTCGACGAGACCGACTCCGGCCTCGACGTCGACGCGCTGCGCGTGGTCTCCGAGGGGATCAACCGTTACCGCGAGAGCGGTGAGAACGGTGTCCTGCTGATCACGCACTACACGCGGATCCTGAACCACATCAAGCCGGACAAGGTGCACGTGTTCGCCGGCGGCAAGATCGTCGAGTCCGGCGGTCCCGAGCTGGCCGACGAGCTCGAGGCGAACGGCTACGTGCGCTTCACCGGCGCCGAGGCCGCCTCGGTCGAGTCCGGGCTGGCGAACGCACGATGACCGCGGTGTCGGCGCCCCGCGTCGGCGCCGGATCGTCCGGGTCCGGTCTCGACGTCGCGCGCATCCGGGAGGACTTCCCGATCCTCGGGCGCACCGTGCGCGAGGACCGGCCCCTGGTCTACCTGGACTCCGGGGCCACCTCGCAGCGGCCGCGCCAGGTGCTCGACGCCGAGCGTGAGTTCCTGGAGAACCACAACGCGGCCGTGCACCGCGGTGCGCACCAGCTCGCCGAGGAGGCCACCGACGCCTACGAGTCCGCCCGCGAGCGGATCGCGGCGTTCGTCGGCGCGACGAGCGACGAGGTGGTGTTCGTCAAGAACGCGACCGAGGGCATCAACCTGGTCGCGTACGCGTTCGGCAACGCCTCGGTCCGCACCGGGCTGAGCGCGGAGTCGGAGCGGTTCGCCCTGAGCCCCGGTGACGAGATCGTGGTCACCGAGCTGGAGCACCACGCGAACCTGGTGCCGTGGCAGGAGCTGTGCCGGCGTACCGGCGCGGTCCTGCGCTGGTACTCGGTCACCGACGACGGCCGGATCGACCTCGACTCGCTCGAGCTCACCGACCGGACGAAGATCGTCGCGTTCACCCACCAGTCGAACGTGACCGGAGCCGTCGCCCCCGTCGAAGAGCTCGTGCGGCGGGCGCAGGCGGTCGGTGCGCTGACGCTGCTCGACGCGTGCCAGTCGGTGCCGCACATGCCGGTCGACCTGCACGCGCTGGGCGTCGACTACGCGGTGTTCTCCGGGCACAAGATGCTCGGGCCGTCGGGTGTCGGCGTGCTGTGGGGCCGTTCCGAGCTGCTGGAGGCCATGCCTCCGTTCCTCACCGGCGGCTCGATGATCGAGATGGTGCACATGGAGGGGTCGACCTACGCCCCGCCGCCGCAGCGTTTCGAGGCCGGTGTGCCGATGACGTCGCAGGCCGTGGGCCTGGGCGCGGCCGTGGACTACCTGCGGCTGATCGGCATGGACGCCGTCGCGGCGCACGAGGCCGAGCTGACCCGGGTCGCGCTGGACTCCCTGCGCGAGGTCCCCGGCGTCCGTCTCGTCGGCCCGGACAGCACCGAGGCGCGCGGGGGAGCGGTCTCCTTCGTCGTCGACGAGGTGCACGCGCACGACCTCGGGCAGGTCCTCGACGACCGCGGCATCGCGATCCGGGTGGGGCACCACTGCGCGTGGCCGCTGCACCGCAAGTACGGGATCGTGGCGACCGCGCGCGCGTCGTTCGCGGTGTACAACACGGTGGACGAGGCCGCCCAGCTCGCCGACGGGATCCGGGCGGCTCAGGACTTCTTCGGGGTGGGTCGGTAGATGCAACTGCAGCAGATGTACCAGGAGATCATCCTGGACCACTACCGGTCGCCGCACGGCTCCGGCCTGCGTGAGCCCTACGACGCCGAGACGCACCACGTGAACCCCACGTGCGGCGACGAGGTGACGTTGCGGGTCAAGCTGGACGAGACCCACAGCATCGTCAGCGACGTCTCGTACGACACCCTCGGCTGCTCGATCAGCCAGGCGTCGGTGTCGGTGCTCAACGACCTGGTCGTCGGGCGCAGCGTCGCCGACTCGATGCGGATCCTGGACGCGTTCCAGGAGATGGCGCAGAGTCGCGGGAAGGTCGAGCCGGACGAGGACGTGCTCGGCGACGGCGTCGCCTTCGCGGGCGTCGCGAAGTACCCGGCCCGGGTGAAGTGCGCTCTACTGGGCTGGATGGCGTTCAAGGACGCGGTGAGCCGTACGCCCGCCGAGATCGTGCCGAGCGCGCAGAAGCAGGACCAGAAGGGGACTTCCGGATGAGCGAGACCACGCAGGACACGCCGGCCGTCACGGCCGAGGACGAGGTGGTGCGCGGCGCCGCCGGGATGCCCGAGCCGCCCGCCGCGGCCGAGGGCGGCCCGTCGCAGGACGAGCTGGAGGAGGCGATGAAGGACGTCGTCGACCCCGAGCTCGGGATCAACGTCGTCGACCTCGGTCTCGTCTACGGGCTGGGCGTCGAGGGGAAGACCGCGGTCATCGACATGACGCTGACGTCGGCGGCCTGCCCGCTGACCGACGTGATCGAGGAGCAGACCCGCTCCGCGCTCACCGCCGACGGCATGGTCGAGGACATCCGGATCAACTGGGTCTGGATGCCGCCGTGGGGCCCGGAGAAGATCACCGAGGACGGCCGCGAGCAGCTGCGCGCCCTCGGCTTCCGCGTCTGACGCAGGCCACTCCGCACGACACGAGCCGGATCCCCGACACCGGGGACCCGGCTCGTCGTGTGTGCGGGCCCGGTCAGGCGAAGTGCGCCTCCCCGATCCGGGCCTCGAGCCCGGTCACCCCGGAGGTGTCGACGCCGAAGACCGTCTCCAGGGTCTCCAGAACCCGCGACGGGGTGTCCAGCTCGCTCGGCTCGGCGCGCCCGTCCGGGTGGCGGACGGTGAACCGGCGCCCGTCGAGGGTCCATCGGCGGCCGTGGGCCGAGCGGGCCGCGGTCAGGCCGTTGCGGAAGCCCGAGTCCGGGTGGTGGGCGGTGAAGAACGAGCCCATCACGAAGTCGACGTCCGGGACCGGGACGAGGTCGAACACGTACTGGGTGCGCCAGTCGCCCGAGCCGCGGCGTTGCAGCCACCAGACGCCGTCGTCGTCGCGGCGGTAGCGGTAGGTCCCGTGCACCGTCGGCTGCTCGACGTCGGCGGCCAGCCGCAGTGGGGCGAACGGGACGGTGCCGCCGAACCCGACGTCGGCCGTCCAGGGTTCGCCGTCGATGTCGACCAGGGTCAGCCGGTGCGAGCGGTGGGTGGACGGCGCGTCGTCGTCGAGGCCGAGCCGGACCCGCCCGACCAGCGGGGTGACCCGGTAGCCGAGGTCGTCGAGCACGTCGTGCAGCAGGCGGTTGTGCTCGAAGCACCATCCGCCGCGCCGGCCGTGCACGAGCTTGCGCTCGATCCCGTCGCGGGTGGTCGGCGGTTCGGTCCCGGTGAACGGGTCCAGGTTCTCGAAGGCGATCGCCGTGATGTGCGCCTGCACGATCCCGGTCAGGGTGTCGGCGTCGGGCTGCCCCGGCGTGACACCGATCCGCTCCAGGTAGGGGGCGAGGTCGGTCCGTACGGAGGTCATACCGGCAGCCTGGCCCCTGGAGCGGGGTTGAGGTCAAGCACGTTCCCGGGGTGGTCCTGCGGGGCCCTCAGCCCTCTCGTGCGGCCCGCAGCGCCCACGCCTTGAGGTGGGCGTAGCCGCGGGTGTTCTGCGACGGCAGGCGTCGCAGCTCGTAGCGCGGGTCGTCGGAGAGCACGTCGGCGACCTCCCGGTCGACGAGGACGGTGTCCGGCCGCGCCTGTGACGTCAGGCGCGCGGCGAGGTTGACGACCTCGCCGTAGACGTCGCCATAGCGGGTCAGCACCATGCCGTGGGCGAGACCGATCCGCAGCTGCGGCAGCGACGGCTCGGAGCGCACCCGGTCGCGCAGGCCGAGTGCGATCGCGGCGGCGTCGGCGGGGTGCTCGGTGACGAACAGGACCTCGTCGCCGACGGTCTTGATGATCCGCCCGCGGCCGTTCGCGATCACCTCGGTGGTGACGACGGCGAAGCGCTCGATCATCTCCCCGAGCTCGTCCATCGAACGGCGCCGGGTGGTGCGGGTGAACCCGACCATGTCGGCGAACCCGACCGAGAGCGGCCAGGTGTCGGCCGCGATCGTGTCCGGATCGGACTGCTGGACGCCGGCGATGAAGCGCGAGGCGGTCGCGGCGAGGTGGCGGCGCCACACGTAGGACTGCATCTGCTCGAGCTCGGGCAGGACCTCGGCGGCCAGGCGGGCGGCACCGCGCGGGTGCAGCTCGTCGACGTGCGCGGCCACGATCTGCGCCAGCATCCCGACCTGCCACTCGGCCAGGCGCGACATCGACTGCGCCACCGCGCGGGCGACGGCCTCGCGGACCCCGGCGTCGGGCAGCCACTGGCTGCTCATCGCCGCGACGGTCTTCGCGGCCTCGACGTCGAGCCGGGTGTAGACGCGCTCGTCGGGCCCGGAGTCGGGGAAGCCGAGCGAGCGCCAGAGGCGGTGCGCCTCCTCGGGGTCGAGCTCCGCGGCGGCGATCACCTCGTCGCGGGTGAACTCCCGGGGCGCGCCGAGGATGTACTCGTCGAGGACCGACTCGTCGAGGTCGCTCCAGTTGACCGACGCCAGGTCGATCCCGGCGCCGGCCTCGGGCGGGACGTCACCGGGCAAGGGTTCGCGCGGTCCCGGTGCGTCACCGGGACCGTCGCGGTCCTCGCCCCGTCCGGCCACCGCTCAGCTGGTGTGCACGACGAGCACGTCGACGCCGGCGCGCCGGGTCGCGTCCGCGGGCACGGAGCCGAGCAGGCGCCCGGACAGGGTGTTGAGGCCCTTGTTGCCGACGACGAGCAGGTCGGCGTTGTGGTCCTTGACGGCCTTGCGCAGCACGTCCATCGGGGCGCCGTCCTCGGCGTGCGTGCTGACCTTGCGCGCACCGGCCTTGGTCGCCCGGTCCGAGGCCTCGCGCAGCGCCTCCTCGGCCGGGGTCCAGCCGACGACGAGGTAGGACTCCTCCTTGAGGGCGTCCTGCGCCGCGGACGTGTCCTCGCGGCTGGTCGGGGTGTAGGCCGAGACGATCACGAGCTGGGCGTCGCTGTCGGCGGCGACGCCGGCCGCGCGGTCGACGGCGGCGTACGAGGTCGCGGAGCCGTCGGTACCGACGACGACGGTGCGGTAAGCGGGCATGGGGAGCCTCCGTGTGGGGAGCACGAGCCCGGGCGCGGGGCCGGGGCGCTCTGCGCTGAGTGCCCAGAAGTTACTACGGGTAGTTCGGGCGCACTCCACCGACACCACCGAAATCACTCGTCCAGGGTGACCAGTCGGCTGGGCCGGACAGCGGAACGAAGCATGCGCAGTCGGACGGGGGCGGTCGCGGTCAGCGACAGCGCGCCCATCGCCCGCACGGTCCCGGCGAGGTCGTCGCGCCCGGAGAGGAAGGCGGCGCGGTCGCGTTGCGGGAGACGGAAGAACGCGTCGAAGAACGCCGGGACGAGGCCGGGGGGAAGGTCGAGCACCGTGCGCAGGCCGAGGTGACGCAGGCGGTGCACGGTCCGGGCCGGAGCGGGCCAGAGCACCGCGGCCGCCGCGGTCGTCGCGGCGGTGGGGGAGCCGGGCAGGTGGGCGGCCAGGGCGTCGGCGACGGCCGGGGCGAGCGTCAGCGCGGTCGCGACGCTGAACCCGCTGGCCGGGTGCACCAGCGGCGTAGCGGCGCCGAACGCGACCGGGTGCGCGGGGGCACGCGGCTCGTCGACCGGGAAACGGACCTTCTCGACGGGCGCGCCGTCGGGGACCCGCACGCCGTGCCGGAGCAGCCGGGTGTGCAGACGACCGCGCAGCTCGGACAGGGGCAGCCCCGGGCGCCGGGCCAGGGAGGTCTCCTCCAGCAGCACCGTCCCGTCGCCGTAGGGGACGGCGTAGAGGAACGTCGGCCAGCCGGTGTGCCCGTGGTGGGCGCGCCAGTCCATGAACACCGCCTCGCCCGGGCCCACCAGCGGTGCCGCCACCGCCTCCGGGACGACGACGCCGTACGCGGTCTGCTCGACCGCCGGCCCCGGCCGGGACGGACGCAGCGTGCTCGGTGCACCGGTGGCGTCGACGACCACGCCCGCGGTCAGAACCCGCCCGTCGGCGAGGGTGACGGTGTGGGCCGGCTGCGCATCGACCTCGTGCACGCGTCCGGCGAGGACCCGGACCTCGCCCAGTCCGGCGTCGAGGTGCGCCCGCAGGCCGGCGGTGTCGAGCACCAGGTAGGTGCCCTCCACCGTGTGCTCGCCGGTCCCGAACATGCGGGCGCGCGACCGGGAGCCGATCGCGGAGTCCGGCACGCCCGGCGGCAGGTCGGCGGCCCACGCGCCGTAGGTGTTGCGCCACGGCCGATCCGGGGCCGGGTCGACCAGCGTGGTGCGCAGCCCGCGTGCCGCACACTCTCCGGCGAGCGCCCGCCCCGCGGGGCCGCCCCCGAGCACGACGACGTCGGCGGACCCCGACGCCGGGCCGGCCGGTCCGCCGCGGTCCGGTTCCGCACGCGAGATGCGCGTCATCGCTGCCCGATCCGCGCCGCAGCGCCATGGAGCGCCTCTCGCATGCACGGGAGACCCCGGGCACCGGTGAGGTCCGGGGAGGGGCCCGGTGATCGGCGGAGGGGTCCCGGTACGGGCCGTCGACGGCCTCGATCGGTACCGGACCGCCGATCACCGCCCTCCGGCACGGTCATCCGTGACGGCCGGCGGCGAGCGAGCCGCCGTCGATCCGGATCGTGTCCCCGGTGATCCAGCTCGCCGCGTCGGAGACCAGGAACCCGACGGCCGCGGCGACGTCGGCCGGCACGCCGAGGCGTCGCATCGGGTAGCCGTTCGCGACGCCCTGCTCGTCGTGGGCGTAGAGCGCCTCGGCGAAGCGGGTCTTGACCACCGCCGGGGCCACCGCGTTGACCCGGATCCTCGGGCCGAGCTGCCCGGCCAGCTCCTCGGTGAGCCGGATCAGCGCCGCCTTGGACGCGCCGTAGGCCCCGATGACGCCGGTGGAGCGGATCCCGCCGACCGAGGCGACGTTCACGACCGACCCGCCGGCCGAGCCCATCCCGGCCCGGTACGCCTCCTGCACGAACCCCAGGGCGGCGACCACGTTCACGTCGAAGATCTTGCGGACGGCGTCGAGGTCGGCGTCGACGAGCGGCCCGTACTGCGGGTTGATCCCGGCGTTGTTGACCAGGATCGCGATGTTCCCGAACCGCTCGACGGTCGCCCGCACGGCCTCGGTGCGGTGCGCGGCGTCCCCGGCGTTGCCCGCCACGCCGAGCACCCGCTCCGGCGCCCCGGCCTCCTCGCCGAGCGCGGCGACCGCGGCATCGAGCTCGGGGACCTTGCGGCCGGTGATCGTGACGGACGCGCCGCGCGCGAGCAGCTCGGCAGCGATGCCGTACCCGATGCCGCGGCTGGCGCCGGTGACGAGAGCGGCCCGGCCCACGAGGTCGGCCGGCGGGGGGACGGGGGCGGTGACGTCGGTCATGACCGGGACCCTACGTTCGGAATACGGTCGACCCGGCCGGTAGCCTGATATGCGTGGTCCTGCTGGAGTAGGTGAGTGCGCGGCGTGGTGAGCACTGCTGTGCCCACGCCCGGCGCCCCCTGCCCGACGTTCTCGTCTCGACCACCCCCGTACTCCACTGTCTGGAGCTCTCTCGCGTGATCACCGCATCCGATATCGAACTGCGTGCCGGTTCCCGGATCCTTCTCTCCGGCGCGAACCTGCGCGTGCAGCCCGGCGACCGGATCGGCCTGGTCGGCCGCAACGGCGCGGGCAAGACGACGTCGATGCGCGTGCTGGCCGGTGAGGGCGAGCCCTACTCCGGCAAGATCATGTCGAACTCGCCGGTCGGCTATCTGCCGCAGGACCCGCGCGAGGGCGACCTGACGGTCACCGCCAAGGACCGCGTGCTCTCCGCCCGCGGGCTGGACGTGCTCCTGTCCAAGCTGGAGAAGGTCCAGACCGCGATGGCCGAGGTCGTCGACGAGAACGAGAACGACAAGCTGGTGCGCGAGTACGGCCGGCTCGAGGACCGCTTCTCCTCCCTGGGCGGGTACGCCGCGGAGAGCGAGGCCGCACGGATCTGCACCAACCTCGGCCTGCCCGAGCGGGTGCTCACCCAGCAGATCGAGACGCTCTCCGGTGGCCAGCGCCGCCGCGTGGAGCTGGCGCGCATCCTGTTCGCCGCCTCCGACGGCGGCTCGCAGAGTGCCACCACCCTGCTGCTCGACGAGCCCACGAACCACCTCGACGCCGACTCGATCACCTGGCTGCGCGGGTTCCTGCAGCAGCACGAGGGCGGGCTCGTGGTGATCAGCCACGACACCGAGCTGCTGGCCGCCGTCGTCAACAAGGTGTGGTTCCTCGACGCCATGCGCGGCGAGGCCGACCAGTACAACATGGACTGGAAGCGGTATCAGGAGGCGCGCGCGACGGACGAGAAGCGCCGCCGCCGCGAGCGCGCCAACGCCGAGAAGAAGGCCTCGCAGCTGCACACCCAGGCGTTGAAGATGGGCGCCAAGGCCACCAAGGCGGTCGCGGCCAAGAACATGGCCCGCCGCGCCGACGAGCTGCTCTCCGGTCTCGAGCCCGAGCAGCAGGCCGACCGGGTCGCCAAGATCCGCTTCCCGGACCCCGCCTCGTGCGGCAAGACCCCGATGACGGCGGAGGGCCTGTCGAAGGCCTACGGGTCGCTGGAGGTCTTCACCGGCGTCGACCTCGCGGTGGACCGCGGCGCCAAGGTGGTCGTGCTGGGCCTCAACGGTGCCGGGAAGACGACGTTGCTGCGCCTGCTGGGTGGCACCGAGGCCCCGGACTCCGGTCGGATGGTGCCCGGTCACGGCCTCCGCACGGGCTACTTCGCCCAGGAGCACGACACCCTCGACATGGACGCCTCGGTCTGGGAGAACATCCGGCACGCCTCTCCGGACACCGACGCCCAGCGCCTGCGCACCGTGCTCGGCACGTTCATGTTCTCCGGGGAGCAGCTCGAGCAGCCGGCCGGGACGCTGTCCGGCGGCGAGCGAACGCGTCTCGCACTGGCCGGTCTGGTCTCCAGCGCCGCGAACGTCCTGCTGCTCGACGAGCCCACGAACAACCTGGACCCGGCCAGCCGCGAGCAGGTGCTCGACGCGCTGCGCCGCTTCACCGGCGCGGTCGTCCTGGTCACGCACGACCCGGGCGCGGTGGAGGCCCTGGAGCCGGACAAGGTGATCGTGCTCCCGGACGGCACCGAGGACCACTGGTCCGCCGAGTACCTGGAACTCGTGCAGCTGGCCTGACGGTGCCCGGCCGCTCGTCGGCCGGACGGCGCATGATCGTCTCGTCACTCGATCGGACTACGAACCGATCGTGCGTGTGTGCACGAAAGTCGTCGGACTCTCGATCACGACCCGGTATCTCTCCGATCGGGTGATCGTTTTCTGACGCCGTGTAGAGCAATTCCTCCGCCGTCCACCGACGTGGATGATCCATTCGGCGGAACCGTTCACCGATCGCGTTCTCGCCGTCCTGGCCAGAATTCCTCAACTGGATCATCATTGCCGGATCGTCACGCCTCTCGTGACGATCCGCGGGGGCATCCGCGGCGGGGATGAGGAGGGCCAGTGGCCGATCTGAAGAAGGGCGCCCGGATCACCGGGACGCAACGGGGCAAACTCGCCGCCGATCTGAAGAAGAAGTACGAGAAGGGCGCGAGCATTCGTTCCCTCGCCGAGCAGACCGGGCGTTCGTACGGATTCGTGCACCGGGTGCTGAGTGAGACCGGTGTGACGTTGCGCGGGCGCGGTGGCGCGACGCGCACGAAGAAGAAGTAGCTCGACACCACCACGCATCGCCGTCCCGGGCCGACGTACGGCCCGGGACCCGGTGCGCAGGGGCGACTCCCGCCCCGGCCGGCACCCCCCGGACCCCGGGTCGCCGGTCACGGTGCATCGCGCGCCGAGCATCCGTGCGCGACGTAACGTGGTAGCTCGCCGTCCACCACCGGCGAGGGGAGTTCGATGGATCGCCAGCTCACCATGCTGCGCGGGGTCATCCGCGGTGCCGAGAGCCCGCGGTCGATCACGCCGGGCACCTGGCCGCGGATCCTGCGGTTCGTGGCGCCCTACCGCCGCTGGCTGATCTCGTTCCTGGCCCTGACCACGGTCACCGCGGTGATCGGTGTCGCGACGCCGGTGCTTGCCGGCCGCGTCGTCAACAACATCGTCGACGCCGGGCAGATCCCGGACGCCGGCCGCGTCGTGATCATCCTCGCCCTGGGCATCGCGGGGATGGCGATCCTGGAGGCCGTCGTCGGGCTGGCCGGGCGATGGTTCTCCTCGCGGCTCGGCGAGAGCCTGATCGAGGATCTCCGCGTCGCCGTGTTCAGCCACGTCCAGGCGATGCCGCTGGCGTTCTTCTCCCGCACCCGCACCGGCGCACTGGTGAGCCGGCTCAACAACGACGTGATCGGCGCCCAGACCGCGATCACCGGCACGTTGTCCACGGTGCTGTCGAACTCGATCCAGCTCGTGCTCGCCGTCGCGGTGATGATCGGGCTGGCCTGGCAGGTCACGGTCCTGGCGATCCTGCTCCTGCCGATCTTCGTGCTGCCGGCGCGGCGGATGGGCAACTGGATCGCCGAGCTGCGCCGCGAGGCCGCGGACCTCAACGCGGCCATGGGCAACCAGATGACCGAGCGGTTCTCCGCCCCCGGCGCGACGCTGGTCAAGCTGTTCGGCGACCCGGCCGCGGAGGCCGTCGTGTTCCGGGCACAGGTCGCGAAGGTGCGCGACATCGGCGTCCGGTCGGCGATGGTGTCGCGGATCTTCGTGACGGCGCTGTCGCTGGTCTCCGCTCTGGCCCAGGCCCTGATCTACGGCTTCGGCGGCTACCTCGCGGTGACCGGCCAGATCCCGGCCGGCACCGTGGTGGCCCTCGGCCTGCTGCTGACCCGGCTCTACACGCCGATGACGGCGCTGGCCAACGCCCGCGTCGACGTGATGACGGCGCTGGTCGCGTTCGAGCGCGTCTTCGAGGTGCTCGACCTGAAGCCCAACATCACCGAGCGCCCGGACGCGAAGGACCTCCCGGACGGCCCGATCGGCGTCCGTCTGCGCGACGTGCACTTCACCTACCCCAGCGCCGAGGACGTCTCGCTCGCCTCGCTGGAGGAGGTCGCCGTCCTCGACCAGCGGACCAACGTCGAGGTGCTGCACGGCGTCGACCTCGAGGTCGGGCCCGGGCAGCTGCTCGCGCTGGTCGGGACGTCCGGCGCCGGCAAGTCCACGTTGGCCACCCTCGTCCCACGGCTCTACGACGTGGACTCCGGCGCGATCGAGCTGGCCGGCACCGACGTCCGTGACCTGAGGTTCTCGGCGATCCGCGGTGCGGTCGGGATGGTCACCCAGGACGGGCACCTCTTCCACGACACGATCTCCGAGAACCTGGGCTACGCCGCGCCGGGCTCGACCGAGGACGAGATGCGCGACGCCCTGCGCCGGGCGCGGCTCGGGGACCTGCTCGACGCGCTGCCGGACGGGCTCGACACCGTCGTCGGGGAGCGGGGCTACCGTCTGTCCGGCGGCGAGCGCCAGCGCCTGACGATCGCGCGCCTGCTGCTCGCGAAGCCGCGGGTGGTGATCCTCGACGAGGCCACCGCGCACCTGGACTCCGAGTCCGAGGCCGCCGTCCAGGACGCGCTGGGGGAGGCGCTGGTCGGGCGGACGGCGATCGTGATCGCGCACCGCCTGTCCACCGTGCGGGCCGCGGACAGGATCGCCGTCATCGAGGCGGGACGGGTCGCCGAGAGCGGCACGCACGAGGAGCTGCTCGCCGCTGAAGGCCGCTACGCCCGGCTCTACCGCACGCAGTTCGCTCCCGACGACGCCCGCTCACGGCAGGGCGGGGTGGCCGCGACCCTCTGACCTCCGCGGCCCTCTGACCTCCGCGGCGTGAGGTGTCCCGGGACACGGTGCCGTGGCGCCACCGATGGTTGTACCGTCCTAACGGTTGCCGACAGGCATGGATGTCGAGGAGGGGGCCGGTGCCGGACCTGGACCGCCGCGGACGGCTCGTCGTCCTCGCCATCTGCTGCTGCAGCCTGTTCGTCGTGGGGATGGACGTCACGATCGTCAACCTGGCGCTGCCGGCGATCGGCCGTGACCTCGACGCCGGGTTCTCCGGCCTGCAGTGGACGATCGACGCCTACACGCTCGTCCTGGCGAGCCTGCTGGTGCCGGCCGGGTCGACGGCCGACCGTGTCGGGCGCCGGAAGGTGTTCCGGATCGGTCTCGTGCTGCTGGGCTCGGTGACGTTCGGGATCATCGAGTCCCCGACGCACGGTCTCGTCTCGCCGTGATCGTCGGCATGGCGGTGCCGGCCCTGGCCGCCGGGACGGCGCTCGGGGTGGCGGTGCTGGGCGCGCTCGTCACCGCGACCATCGTCGGGCCGGTGGCCACCGGGTTCGTCGACGCCGCCCGGGTCTCCTGGGTCGTCATGTGCGGGTGCGGGCTGCTGGTCGTCGTCCTCGCGCTCGTCACGACGGGGCGCTGGGCGCGCGGCACGGCCGAGCGGCTCGCCGTGCTGTTCGACGTCGACGTCCCGGCCCCGGTCGCCACCGCGCGCTGAACCCGCCCCACCCGGGCCCGGCCGTCGATCGGAACGACGTCCGTACGGGTGACGTCGGGAGGCGTCCCGGCGCGCGGTGGCGTCAGGGGAGAGCGCGACCGGCGCAGCGGTACTCGCTGGGGGAGACCCCGTAGGCGGTGCGGAACGCCCGGCTGAAGGCGGCGAGGTCGGTGAAGCCGTAGCGCCGGGCGACGTGCGTGATCGACGCGTCGGCCAGGCGGCGGTCGCCCAGATCACGACGGGCGTGCTCCAGGCGGGAGCGGCGGATCCGCCGGGTCACCGACTCGCCGGTCTCGGCATAGAGCCGGTGCAGCTGCCGAGGGGAGATGAAGAGCGCCGCCGCGATCGAGGCCGGACCGAGGTCGGGGTCGTCGAGACGGGCGGCGATGTGGAGCTCGATCTGCTCGCGCAGCTCCGCGCGGGAGCGTTCGCTCGCGGCCACCGGTGCACCGGCGGTCCGCTCGCCGGCGAGCGTGACGACCAGGCCGCCGACCTCGTCGGCGAGGCGGACGGCACCCGGGGCGCTCAGCGGCGGCGGGCTCGTCACCAGGTCGCGCAGCACCCCGCCGACTATCGCACCCAGGCCCGAGCGACCGTCCAGCCGCCGCGCGGTGGCGGCTGCGGACTCGGACGCGGCCAGGTCGAGGGTGTCCCGCGGCCAGGTGAAGACCTGCAGCACCCAGTCCCCGCCGAACGACCAGCAGAACGGCCGTCCGGTTTCGTAGAGTGCCATGTCACCGGGGTGCAGCACGGTGCTCCGGCCGTCCTGCTCGAGCGAGGCGGTACCCCGGGCGAGCATCCCCACCTGCAGGTACTCCCGGTGGTCGTGGCCGGCGAGCTGCGGGGTCCGCCGGCAGGTCTGGGCGACCGAGCCGACCTCGGAGACCTGGAGGTGGGCCAGGGTCGTGCTCCGGGCCGTCCCGGCGAACGAGGCCGCGCGGCTGCGGTCGGGAGCCACGTCGAGGGCGACGAAGTCGTGACGCAGCGTCTCACGCCACTCGTCATAGCGGCGGGTGGAGCGCTCCACCGGCTCGGAGCCCGGGGCGAGGACCACTGCCGTGCACCCCCGTCCCGGATCCGATTTCGCCCAGCGTTCACAGCCCGGTCGTACGACGTCAAGGGACGATCGCGTTACGGCGGGACGGTCCCCTCACCTACGGCCCCTCGGGCCCCTCCGGTTCCGATCTGCGGTGATCGCCGTTCCCGGCACTGCTCGCCAACAACCCGGCACGCGGTGACAAGCCCTGCGGCCGCGTGACCGCGACGATGAGCCGGGACGGCCCCGGACCCCGGTCGGCCCGACCTCGCCGCACCGTGCCCATGCCCGGGCCCGGATGCGGTGTACCCCGGCGCCGATCCGCCGGGCCGGACCTCCTCGCCGGCCCGTCAGCGATCGGCCCCGGCCCGGACGCCGTTCTCGACCACGTCGAGGACGGCGTCCAGGTCGCCGGCCGGCAGACCCATCGCCAGGTGCGAGACCAGGCCCTCCAGCACGAGCTCCAGGTACTGCGCGAGCACCGCGACCGGCACGTCGTCGCGCAGCGCCCCGGCCGCGGCCTGGCGTTCCAGACGCTGGCGGGTGGCGGCGGTCAGCGCCGCCGAGTGCGCCTGCCAGCGGCCGCGGAACTCCGGGTCGGTGCGCAGCCGGCGGGAGACCTCCAGGCGGGTCCCGAGCCAGCTGCGGTCCGTCGCCGCCCCGTCCGACGGGGTCCCGCCGTTCCCCGGCCCGTCCTCCGGGGCACCGCGGTCCGCGGCGCGAGCGGTGTCGAGGAGCTCGCGCATGACCTGGACCAGTCCCTGCTCGGCGACGACGTCGGCCATCCGCCGCGCGTCCTCCTCGGCCAGGGCCAGGAACAGGGCCTCCTTGTCCCGGAAGTAGTGGAAGATCGCGCCGCGGGACAGGCCGGTGGAGGTCTCCAGCCGCCGGACCGTGGCCCCCTCGTAGCCGTGGTCGGCGAAGCACCGGCGCGCCCCGTCGAGGATCTGCCGGCGCCGCGCGGCGAGCTGATCGGTACTGACGCGGGGCATGCCGCCGAGTATTCCGTACGCGCGTCGTCCATGTCCCCGGACGACGGTCCACCGGAAGCACCGGAGCGGTGCGGGGGCGGCGACGAGGCGCGGTATGCCCGTTGTGCCGCAGCGCAAGGGCCGTCCGGTGCGCATCCTCACGGCGTGAGCTTCGTTCAGCGGACTGCGATTGTCAGGGGGCAGGGGTAGCGTTTTCCCCCGTGACAGGAGAAGCGGGAGACGCCGCGGCTCGGGACGACGCCGGACCCGGTGTCCTGCGCAGCCGTGCGGAGGCCGAGGCGTACGTGGCCTCGGTCTGCTTCAAGCACGGACCGCCCCGGCTGGTCGGTGTGGAACTGGAATGGATGCTCTACCGTCCCGAGACCCCGGACGCACCGGTCGACGTCGACACGCTGCGCGCCGCTCTCGGCCCGCACGCCCCGAAGTCCCTCGACCCGTCTTCTCCCGCTCTTCCTCTTCCCGGTGGCTGCGACGTGACCGTCGAGCCCGGGGGCCAGATCGAGATCGCCGGTCCGCCGCTGCCGGACCTGGGCTCGCTGCTGCGCGACGTCACCCGCGACGCCGACCGGCTGCACGCCCTGCTCGCCGCGAAGGGCCTGCGCCCGCACGCCCGCGCCGCGGACCCGGTCCGCCCGGCGCGGCGGCTGCTGGACTTGCCGCGCTACCGCGCGATGGAGTGCGCGTTCGACCGCGTCGGCCCGCACGGGCGCAGCGGCATGTGCTCGACGTCGTCGGTGCAGGTGTGCCTGGACGCGGGCACCGTGGAGTCGGCCCCGCAGCGCTGGGACGCCCTGCACGCGCTCGGACCGGTGCTGGTGGCGGCGTTCGCGAACTCCCCGGTACTGCACGGCCGCGTCACCGGCTGGAAGTCCTCCCGGATGGCGTCCTGGCTGAGCCTGGACCCGCTGCGCACCGCACCGCCGCCGGTGTCGGACGACCCGGCCCGGACGTGGGCGGAGCGGGTCGTGTCCACCCCGTTGCTGTGCGTCCGTTCCGAGGGCAGCTGGGAGGTCCCGCCGCAGGTCACGTTCGCGGACTGGATCGACGGCGCCGGCCGCGGCCGATTCGACGGCGTCCTGTCGCGTCCGCCGACCACCACGGACCTGGACTACCACGTCTCCACGATGTTCCCACCGGTCCGCCCGCACGGGCACCTCGAGGTCCGCTACGTCGACGGGCAGGACGGCCGCGACTGGGCACTGCCCACCGCGCTGCTGCTCGCGCTCACCTCGGACTCCGGTGCGCTGGACCGCGCACGGGAGGCGTGCGAACCGGTGCGCGACCACTGGGTCACCGCCAGCCGCGACGCCCTGGCCGACCCGGCGCTCGCCCGCGCCGCCGCGACGGTGTTCACGCTGGCCTGCGAGGTCCTGCGCCGGTCCGCCGACGCGGGCCGGGGCACCGGTCTCGCGTGGGGGCCCTCCGAGCTCGTCGCACGGCTGGAGGAGGTCACCGAGCAGCGAGTTCTGCGCGGGCGATGTCCGGCCGACGACCCGTCACCGCTGGAGACCGGCGCCCCCGGGGTCGGTGCCCCGGAGACGCCGTTCCCGGCCGGGCTCTACCGCCCCGCCCCCGCGCCGCCCCGTCCGGAGCACGGCCGCCCCGACGGCACGTCCCCGGCCGCGACCGCACGACCGCACGTCGAAGAAGGAGCGCGCTAGATGACCGACGCTGTCACCCGGACCCCGGCGACGGACGAGCCGGGCACGCCCCGCCTCGCGGCGCCGCGACCCGGCGAGGACGCAGAGACGCTGCGCACCCGGGTCGCCGGCCTGCTGGAGCGTTCGCGCGCCCGCAGCGCGGTGCTGACCGACGTCGACGAGGCCGAGCTGACCACCCAGCACTCGCCGCTGATGTCGCCGCTGGTCTGGGACCTGGCCCACATCGGCAGCCAGGAGGAGCTCTGGCTGGTCCGAGACGTCGGCGGCCGCGAGCCGCTGCGCCCGGAGATCGACGGGCTCTACGACGCGTTCCAGCACAGCCGCTCCAGCCGCGTCGAACTGCCGCTGCTGACGCCGTCCGAGGCGCGCACCTACGTGGCCGAGGTCCGGGACAAGGCGCTCGACGCGCTGGGCGCTAGCCCGCTGCGGGGCCGCCGCCTGGAGAACGACGCGTTCGCGTTCGGGATGATCGTGCAGCACGAGCAGCAGCACGACGAGACGATGCTGGCCACCCACCAGCTGCGCACCGGGTCCCCCCTGCTGCACGCCCCGGCCCCGCCGCGCCGGAGCACCCCGCTCGGCCCGGCCGAGGTGCTGGTCCCCGGCGGGGCGTTCACCCAGGGCACCTCGACCGAGCCGTGGGCGCTGGACAACGAGCGTCCGGCGCACGTCGTGGACGTCCCGGCGTTCGTCATCGACACCTACCCGGTGACGAACGGGCGGTACGCCGAGTTCGTCGACGCCGGCGGCTACGACGACCCGCGGTACTGGACCGAGCGCGGCTGGGCGTACGTCCGCGAGGCCGGTCTGGCCGCCCCGCAGTTCTGGCAGCGCGACGCCGGCGGCGACTGGCTGCGGCGCCGCTTCGGCGCCGTCGAGCCGATCGTGACCGACGAGCCGGTCGTGCACGTGACGTTCCACGAGGCCCAGGCGTTCGCGCGCTGGTCGGGCAAGCGTCTGCCGACCGAGGCCGAGTGGGAGAAGGCGGCCCGGTTCGATCCGGCCACCGGCCGCTCGCGCCGCTACCCGTGGGGCGACGACGAGCCCACCCACCTGCACGCCAATCTCGACCAGCGCCACCTGCAGCCGGCCCCGGTCGGTGCCTACCCGGCCGGCGCGTCCGCGCTCGGGGTGCACCAGATGATCGGTGACGTCTGGGAGTGGTGCGACTCCGGCTGGCACCCCTACCCGGGCTTCGAGATGTTCCCGTACCCGGAGTACTCCGAGGTCTTCTTCGGCGGCGACTACGCGGTCCTGCGCGGCGGGTCGTTCGGCACCGACGCCTCGGCGATCCGGACGACGTTCCGCAACTGGGACCACCCGATCCGCCGGCAGATCTTCTCCGGCATCCGGCTGGCCCGCGACGTACGCCCGTCCGACCAGCAGGGGGCGTAACCGCCCGGTGTGCCGACATCTCGCCTGGCTGGGTCCGCCGCGGACGGTGGCCTCGGTCCTCCTCGAACCTGCCCACGGGCTGCTCGAGCAGGCCTACGCACCGGCCGACATGCGCGGCGGCGGGACGATCAACGTCGACGGGTTCGGCGCCGGGTGGTACCCGCCCCTCGCGGCTCCGGGCGGCGACGGCCACGCCGTGATCGACCCGGACGCGCCGCCGCAGGCCGTTCGCGAGGGCTCGCACGGCGACGACCGGGCCGCACCGGTGCGGATCCGCAGCGACCAGCCGATCTGGTCGGACACCTCGTTCGCCGCGGTCGCGTCGAGCACGCTCGCGACCGGAGTGCTCGGGGCTGTCCGATCGGCCAGTCCCGGGATGCCGGTCGTCTCCACCGCGGCGGCGCCGTTCGCCGAGGACCGGTGGCTGTTCAGCCTCAACGGCATGGTCCGGGACTGGCCGGGCTCGCTGGCCGGGCTCGCCGCGACCCTGCCGACGCTGGACCTGATCACCCTCGACGCGCCCACCGACGCCGCGGTGCTCTGGGCGCTGGTCCGCCACCGGCTCCGCGCCGGCCACGACCCCGCCACGATCCTCACCGACACGGTGCTCGCCGCCGAGTCGGCGGCCCCGGGATCGCGGCTGAACCTGCTTCTCACCGACGGCACGACGATCTGGGGAACGGCCTGGCGGCATGCGCTGGCCGTGCACACCGACGAGGTGTCGGTGACGGTCGCGTCCGAGCCGACGGACCCGCTCCCCTCATGGACTCAGGTGCCCGACGGGCACCTGGTGGTGGCCCGTCCGGGTCACCACGACCTGCACCCCCTCGCGGAGCACCATCGCGATCGCGCGACCGCGCGGTGACCTCCCCGGGGTCGGGAGCGACCGACAGGAGCACGATGAACTCCGGACTCATCCGGCTCGACGTCCATCTCACCGAGGCCGACGCCGACGCGGCACTGCGCGCCGACGTCGCCTCCGGGCTCACCGCCCGTCCCAAGGAACTGCCGCCGAAGTGGTTCTACGACGCCCGCGGCTCCGAGCTGTTCGAGAAGATCACCGACCTTCCCGAGTACTACCCGTTCCGCGCCGAGCGGTCGCTGCTGGCCGACTCGGTCGCCGACATCGCCCGCGCCTCCGGCGCGGAGACGGTCGTCGAGCTCGGGTCGGGCTCCTCGACCAAGACCCGCCTGCTGCTCGACGCGTTCCGCGAGGCCGGGACGCTGGGCTGCTACGTCCCGCAGGACGTCAGCGAGTCCGCCCTGCGCGGCGCGATCGACGAGCTGGCCGGCCGCTACCCGGGCCTGGCCCTGCACGGCGTCGTCGGTGACTTCACCAAGGACCTCGACCGCCTGCCCGCCGCCGCCCCCGGTGGCAAGCGCATGATCGCGTTCCTGGGCGGGACGATCGGCAACCTGCTCCCCGACCAGCGGCACGCGTTCCTGACCCACGTGCGGTCGGTGCTGGAGCCGGGGGAGCAGCTGCTCATCGGGACCGGCCTGGTCACCGACCCGGCCGTGATCGTCCCCGCCTACGACGACTCGGCCGGCGTCACCGCCGAGTTCAACCGCAACGTGCTGCACGTGCTCAACCGCGAGCTGGGCGCGAACTTCGACGTCGACGCGTTCACCCACGTCGCGGCGTGGGAGGCGGACAAGGAGTGGCTGGAGATGCGGCTGCGCGCCGAGCGGGACATGGAGGTGCGGGTCGAGGCGCTCGACCTGGACGTCACGTTCACCGCCGGTGAGGAGATGCGCACCGAGATCTCGGGCAAGTTCCGGCCGTCGAACATCGACTCCATGGTCGTCGCGGCCGGGTTCGAGCCGACCCGCCGCTGGACCGACGCCGACGAGCGGTTCGCGCTCAGCCTGGTGACCGCGGCCTGACACGGCGGACGTCCCGGGGCCCTCCGACGAGAACGTCGGGGGGCCTTCGTCGTTCCCGGGAAGTCCTCGGGACCGGATCCGGGGCTGGTGCAGAACGTAATTACGGAATATCGTAATCACATGGTCGCCACCTCCGAGTCGTCGCCATCCGTCCCCGGGCCGCCCGACCCGGTCCGCTCGGGCCCGGTCCGCTTCGCGGTACCGGCCGTCGCCGTGCTGCTCGCGCTGGTCCTCGGCGCCCTGCTCGCGCCGTTCCCGGCGAGCATCGGTGACGAGCGGACCGGTGACCCGGACCTGGCCGCGCGGCTGCGGGCCGCGTCCGAACCCGGGCAGGTCGGCCTGGCGGCGGCGGAGATCGGGCCGGGCGGGACCGTCTCCGCGGCGATCGGCGACGACGGGCACGGCGACCCGCTCCGCGCGGACGCGCCGATGGAGATCGGGTCGATCACCAAGACGTTCACCGGCGCCGTACTCGCCGACCTGGTCCGCCAGGGCGTCGTGCGGCCCGACGACCGGGTCCGTGACCTGGTGCCGGACCGGCCGTGGCGGGACGGCGGCGGGGGAGACGCGACCCTGGCCGAGCTGGCCTCGCACCGCTCCGGCCTGCCCCGCCTCCCGGTCTCCCTCGGCGGCATCGTGCGCAACTACGGGTACACGCTCTTCGGGATCAACCCGTACGACGCGACCCCGGACGACACCTTCGCCGCGGCCGACGAGGCGACCCCGAGCGGACGCGGCGAGGTGCAGTACTCGAACCTCGGGATCTCGCTGCTCGGGCACGCCCTCGCCACGCGGACCGGGACGCCGTACCCGGAGCTGCTCCGGATCCACGTCACCGCGCCGCTGGGCCTGGCTGCGACCGCCGTCCCGGCGCAGGACCCGCCGGCCGGCGCGGCGATCGGCCACGACGAGACCGGACGCCCGGTGCAGGACTGGATCAGCCCCGGCGACGCCCCGGCCGGGTCCGGTGTGTTCTCCACGGCTGCCGACATGGCCGTCTACGCCCGGGCGATGATGGACGGCTGGGCCCCGGGAGCGGACGCGGCGACGCCGCGCTGGGACGCCGGGTCCCTGGGCCGGATCGGCTACGCCTGGTACACGCTCGAGCGGGGCGGCCGGACACTGCTCTGGAAGAACGGCGGCTCGGGCGGGATGAGCTCGTCGATCCTCGTCGACCCCGAGCAGCGACGCGCCGTCGTCGTGCTGGGCAACTCGAACGCCTCGGTCGACGACACGGCGTTCCGGCTGATCGGTGCCCCGGCGCCGTCGGGCCTGTCCTCGCTGCTGGAGCCGGCGGCCCTGATCGCGACCGCCGCCGCGACGATTCTGCCCGTGTTCACCGGGGCCTGGTTCCTCGCCACGGTGCGAGGGGGCTGGGGCCGGCGCGCGTCGGGGACGGTGCGGCGCTCCCGTGTGGTGGGGGCGGCCGGGTCGACGCTGCTCGGGTTCACGGCGGCGTTCGTGCTCGGCGCCGTGTCCTGGCTGTTCGCGCCGTTCTGGCTCGTCGGCTGCGCGCTCGCCGGGGCGGGGGCCGGGATCGCGGTGCTGCGGTGGCGGCAGCTCGACCCGGATCGCGGGGACGGCTCCCGGAGCCGCTGGATCGGAGCCGTCGGCACGGTGGTGGTCGGCCTGGCGCTGGCGGTCGGCGTCAGCGGGGTGTTCGTCTGAGCGCCGCTCGGGGCTGGTCTCGTCCGTCCGCGGCCGGCCTGACCGCCCCGGCCACCGAGCTCGGCACCCGCTCCCACCGCTTCCACGCCGTTCGTCCCCAGAGCGCCTCCGGCACCCGTGCGCGGAGATCGTCGCCAGGGCAGCGATATCCACGCACGACCGGGCGCCACTAGCGTGGAGGCCATGGCCACCGACTGGCGCGACGACGGCGTCCGCGTGATCCCCGGCGACGCCCTGGACACCAACACCCCGCAGACCCCCGGCATGAACCGGGCCGCCGCGGTCACCCACGACCGGGCCGGGGCGCAGAAGCTCTGGGCCGGAACCGTGACGATCCATCCCGGCGCCCGCACCGGCGCGCACCACCACGGCGATCTGGAGAGCGTGATCTACGTGGTCCGCGGGCGGGCCCGGATGAAGTGGGGCCAGAACCTGGAGTTCGTCGCCGAGGCCGGGCCGGGCGGGTTCATCTTCGTCCCGCCGTGGGTGCCGCACCAGGAGATCAACGCACTCGACGACGAGCCGCTGGAGTGCGTCCTGACCCGCAGCGGGCAGGAGCCGGTGGTGGTCAACCTCGACATCGACGGCGTCGCCGACCCGGAGCACGTGCCCTGGGTGGACCCCCTGCACCGGTCCTGATCCGGGCACCGGAACCCGAACCGGACGCCGGCCGGACCGCCGCGCGCGGACGGTCCGGGGGAGTCGTAGCGTCGCGGTCATGATCGAAGGTCTGCGCTACGACGCCGTGCTGTCCGAGACGGTCGCGATCCGGGGCCACGGCGGTGACGAGGTCGAGGCCTACACCGCCCGCCCCCTGACACCGGGCCCGCGGGCGGGGGTCCTCGTCATCCACCACATGCCCGGCTACGACCGGGAGTCCAAGGAGACCGTGCGGCGGTTCGCCGCCGAGGGCTACGACGCGATGTGCGTCAACCTCTACAGCCGCGAGGCGCCCGGCGCCGACCCCGACGACGCCGCGGCCACCGCGCGTGCGCAGGGCGGGGCGCCGGACGAGCGGTTCGTCGGTGACGCAGCCGGTGCCGTCGCGTGGCTGCGCGCGCTGCCCGGGGCGAGCGGGAAGGTCGGCACGATCGGCTTCTGCTCCGGTGGGCGGCAGGCGTTCCTGTCCGGGGTCGAGCTCGACGTGCAGGCCGCCGTCGACTGCTACGGCGCGTTCGTCGTCGGCACGCCGCCGGAGGGGTTCCCGCTACAGGTCGCGCAGCTGGCCGACCGGGTCCCGGAGCTGCGCGCCCCGCTGCTGGGCCTGTTCGGCAACGAGGACGCCTACCCGTCGCCGTCGCACGTCGACGAGCTGGAGAAGCTCCTGCAGGAGGCGGGCAGGACCTACGAGTTCCACCGCTACGACGACGCCGGGCACGCGTTCTTCTCCGTCGACCGCCCGTCCTACCGGGTCGCCGCCGCCCTCGACGGCTGGGAGAAGATCCGCGCCTTCTACCGCCGGCACCTGGGGGCATGAGCATGTGCACCTACAGCACCGAGAAGATCGACGTCGCGGCCGGCAGCGGGAAGGGCCCCGACGGCTGGTTCCCGCTGCGCACCGCGACGGTCTACTACGACCACCCCGTGCATGCGCCGGACGAGCACACCGTCAACATCGACTTCCTGAACCCGGAACGCGGCCCGTCGGCGCGCGTCGCGGTCGAGCTGAGCCTGGACACGGCGAAGGAGCTCCTCGCGGCCCTGCAGACCACCATCGACCGGGCCGCCCACCACTGACACGTGCTCCAGCGACCGGCCCTCTCGGCGGAACCTCTCGGACGAGAGTGCCGGTCGCTGCCGGCCAGACGGGGTCACAGGTACGGCTGGGTGATCATCTCCAGGAAGTGGCCCGCCGGGTCGCGGAAGTAGACGCCCCGTCCACCGTGTCCGGTGTCGTCTCGCCGGGGCGGCTCATCTGCGGGTCCGCCCAGTGCTCGATCCGGCGCTCGCACAGTCGCGCGTAGGCGCGGTCGAACAGCGCGTCGTCGACGAGGAACGCGTAGTGCTGGTTCTGGATCTCCGGGTAGGCCGCGACGGGCAGGTCCGCGAACTGGATCATCACCCCGCCCTCGAGCAGCAGGTTGGTGAACGGACCCCACGACGGGGCGTCCGAGGCTTCCAGGACGTCCCGAAAGAACTGCGCGGAAGCGTGGCGGTCGCGGGCGGCGATGATCGTGTGGTTGAACGTGACGGGCACGGATGGTCCTCCTGAGTCGGCGCGTGCGTGCACCGGTCGGGAGCGCCGCCGGGCCGACGGGAGCAGACCGCAGGACACGTCGGAGCCGGGAAGGATGCGCCGCGGGCCCGTGCGGGAGGTGCTCGGCACGACGTGGACGTCGCAGCCGGCCGGTACAGCAGCTCCTTCCCGGTAGGCCCATGGGGGCGCACCGGAGACGCTAGCAGCGCCGGCCGGGACCGGAGAAGAGCCGATACTCAGACCGCCATGGCGGGCAGCATCAGCGTGCCGAGCAGCAGGACCGGCCCGACGACGACCATCGACATGCCCCAGCGGGTCAGCAGCGACGTCATCCGGGGTCTCTCCTCCGGGTCGGTCGCGGTGGCCACCATCGTCGCGCCGACGGTCGAGAACGGGGACACGTCGACCAGCGACGAGCAGACACCGAGTGCGCAGATCAGGGCCCAGCCGGGCACCCCGCCGGTCTGCACCAGCGGGATCGCGAGCGGCACCAGCGCCGCGAGGATCCCGGTCGTCGACGCGAACGCCGAGATCAGCCCGCACACCGCGCAGAGCACGAACGCGGCCGGCACCGGGAACGCCAGCCCCGCTGCGAGGTCGCCGAGCAGGTCGACCGCACCGGCGGTCTGCAGGACGCCGACGTAGGTGATGATCCCGCCGACGAGCAGCACGGTGGACCAGTCGATCTCGGCCAGCGCGGTCCGGCCCGCGGGCGGGTCGATCAGCGTCAGCGCCGCGCCGAACGCGAACGCCAGCACGCCGATGTCCGGCTCGGAGCCCATCAACGCCAGCACGACGACGGCGACCACGAGGCCCAGCATCGCCAGCACGGTGATCCGGTGCTCGCGCTCGAACGGCTCCGGAACGGGCGGGGCCGAACGATCCGGGGAGGACCCGGTCGCGTCGGACGCCCGGCCACCGGTGTCGTCTCCCGGATCGCGTGTCGCCGTCGGGTCGGTGCCGGACGGCCCGGCCGAGGTCCGGGCGCCGCCCCTGTCGCCGCCCCTGTCGCCGCCCGTGTCGTCGGTCGTGGTCGCCGCCGCGCCCAGCTGGTCCCCCTGTTCCCGCGGTGCGGGCGCGGACCCGGCCCCGTCCCGACCGTCGAGACCCGGGCTGCCGGCGGCCACCACCCGCCCGTTTCCGCGACGTGCCCGCCGGGCGCCCGCACCCGGGCCGAACAGCAGGTAGGCCAGGCCGAGCAGCAGCACGTTGGCGACGACCGCCGTCCCGAACAGCACGAGCGGATTCAGCGCGATCCCGGCCGAGGCCGCCGTGCCGTAGGTGACGATGCCGAACAGGCTGGTCGGGGCGAAGCCGCCGGCGCTGAGCCCGCACGCCATGGCCAGGCCCATCAGCATCGGGTCGATCCCGCGGCGGCCGGCCACGGACATCCCGATCGGTGCCATCACCAGCCCGCCCAGCGGCGATCCCATCGCCGACACGACTCCGGTCAGGGCGAAGAACACCAGCGGCAGCGCCGTCACGTTGTCCCCGACCCGGGCCAGCGCGAGGTCGACGAGACGAGCGATGGTGCCGTTGGACTTGGCGATCCCGAAGAAGTACGTCACCCCGACCAACAGGATCAGGATGTCGACCGGGAACCCGCCGAGGATGTCGTCCAGCGGCAGACCGGTGACCAGCAGCCCGACCCCGCAGGCGGCCGCGAACATCACGATCCCGATGTGCGACCTGCGCACCTCGGCGATCAGGAACACCCCGGCGAAGATCACCAGAGCCACGATCTGGACCACCATGTCCGCACCCCCCGGTCGGCTCGGACGCTAGGTCGCCGTTCACCGGAGGGTCAAGGACGGACCCGGCATTCCCGGCACACGACGACGCCCCGCCGGGACGTGTGGTCCCGGGCGGGGCGCCGTGGTCATCGGGGTCGTGAGTGGATATCGCCGCCCTGGCAGCGACATCCACTCACGGGCGGCGTCAGCCGCACGGAGAGGTCAGCCGCGGAGCATGCCGCGCAGGACGTACTGCAGGATGCCGCCGTTGCGGTAGTAGTCCGCCTCGCCGGGGGTGTCGATCCGGACGTCGGCCTCGAACTCGACCTTGTCGCCGGACTCCTTCGTCGCCGTGACGTGCACGGTCTTCGGGGTGGAGCCGTCGTTGAGCGCCGTGATGCCGGAGATGTCGAACGTCTCCGTGCCGTCGAGGCCCAGCGACGACGCCGACTCGCCCTGCGGGAACTGCAGCGGGACGACGCCCATGCCGATCAGGTTCGACCGGTGGATGCGCTCGAAGGACTCGACGATCACCGCGCGCACACCGAGCAGGGCCGTTCCCTTGGCCGCCCAGTCGCGCGAGCTGCCGGAGCCGTACTCCTTGCCGCCCAGCACGACCAGCGGGGTGTCCTGCGCGGCGTAGTTCTGCGCGGCGTCGTAGATGAACGCCTGCGGCCCACCGTCCTGGGTGAAGTCGCGGGTGTAGCCGCCCGAGACGTCGTCGAGGAGCTGGTTGCGCAGCCGGATGTTCGCGAACGTGCCGCGGATCATCACCTCGTGGTTGCCGCGCCGGGAGCCGAACGAGTTGTAGTCGGCCTTGTCGATGCCGTTCTCGTCGAGGTACTGCGCGGCCGGGGTGCCCGGCTTGATCGCACCGGCGGGGGAGATGTGGTCGGTGGTGACCGAGTCCCCGAGCAGGGCGAGCACGCGGGCGCCGGAGACGTCGGTGACCGGCTCGGGGTCGGTCGCCATGCCCTCGAAGTACGGGGGCTTGCGCACGTAGGTCGACTGCGGGTCCCACTCGAAGGTCTGGCCCTCGGGCGTGGGCAGCGACGTCCACCGCTCGTCACCGGCGAAGACGTCGGCGTAGTCCTTCGTGAACATCTGCTGGCTGATCGAGTCGTCGATGGTGCGCTGGATGTCCTCGGCGGCCGGCCAGATGTCACGCAGGAACACGTCGTTCCCCGAGGTGTCCTGGCCCAGCGGCTGGGTCTCGAAGTCGAAGTCCATCGTCCCGGCCAGCGCGTAGGCGATGACCAGGGGCGGGGACGCCAGGTAGTTCATCTTGACGTCCGGGTTGATCCGGCCCTCGAAGTTCCGGTTGCCCGACAGCACGGAGACGACGGCGAGGTCGGCCTCGTTGACCGCGGCCGAGACCTCCTCGGGCAGCGGGCCCGAGTTGCCGATGCAGGTGGTGCAGCCGTAGCCGACCAGGTGGTAGCCCAGCTTCTCCAGGTACGGCCAGAGACCGGCCTTCTCGTAGTAGTCGGTGACGACCTGCGAGCCCGGCGCCATCGACGTCTTGACCCACGGCTTGACGGCCAGGCCCTTGTCGACGGCGTTCTTGGCCAGCAGCGCCGCGCCGAGCATCACCGACGGGTTCGACGTGTTGGTGCAGCTCGTGATGGACGCGATCACCACCGCGCCGTGGTCGATCTCGAACTCGGCGCCGTTGTAGGTGACCTTCGTCGGCTTGCTGGTGCGGCCGTGCGCGCCGGTCGCGGCGGAGATCGGGGCCCGCGGGGCGCCGCCACCGTTGCCGCCGGTGTGCGCGGGGGCGTCGCTGGCCGGGAAGCTCTCCTCCTCGGCCTCGTCGACGGCGGAGCTGCTGCCCTGCGCGTAGTTGCCCAGCGAGGAGCGGAACGCCTCCTTGGACTGGGTCAGCGCGATCCGGTCCTGCGGGCGCTTCGGGCCGGCGATCGACGGGACGACCGTCGACAGGTCCAGCTCGAGGGTGTCGGAGAAGACCGGCTCGCTCGACGGGTCGTGCCAGAGGCCCTGCTCCTTGGCGTACGCCTCGACCAGCGCGATCTGCTCCTTCGAACGCCCGGTGAGCGTGAGGTAGCGGATCGTCTCGTCGTCGATCGGGAAGATCGCGGCGGTGGAGCCGAACTCGGGGCTCATGTTGCCGATCGTGGCCCGGTTGGCCAGCGGCACGGCGCCGACGCCCTCGCCGTAGAACTCGACGAACTTCCCGACGACGCCCTTCTGGCGCAGCATCTCGGTGATCGTCAGGACGACGTCGGTGGCGGTCGCGCCGGCCGGGATCTCACCGGTCAGCTTGAAGCCGAGGACCTGCGGGATGAGCATGGAGACGGGCTGGCCGAGCATCGCGGCCTCGGCCTCGATGCCGCCGACGCCCCAGCCCAGCACACCCAGTCCGTTGACCATCGTGGTGTGCGAGTCGGTGCCGACCAGGGTGTCCGGGTAGGCCTGCCCGTTGCGGGACATGACGGTGCGGGCCAGGTGCTCGATGTTGACCTGGTGCACGATGCCGGTGCCCGGGGGGACGACCTTGAACTCGTCGAACGCGCCCTGGCCCCAGCGCAGGAACTGGTAGCGCTCCTTGTTGCGGCCGTACTCGAAGTCGACGTTGCGCTCGAACGCGTCCGGGGTGCCGAACACGTCGATGATCACCGAGTGGTCGATGACCAGCTCGGCGGGTGCCAGCGGGTTGACCTTCGCCGGGTCCCCGCCCATCTCGGTGACGGCCTCGCGCATGGTGGCGAGGTCGACGACGCAGGGCACGCCGGTGAAGTCCTGCATGATCACCCGTGCCGGGGTGAACTGGATCTCGGTGTCCGGGTCGGCCTTCGGGTCCCAGCTCGCGATCGCGCGGATGTGGTCGGCGGTCACGTTCGCGCCGTCCTCGGTCCGCAGGAGGTTCTCCAGCAGGACCTTCAGGCTGTAGGGGAGACGCTGCGACCCCTCGACGGCGGAGAGACGGAAGATCTCGTACCCGGTGCCGTCGACGTCGAGCTGTCCTTGGGCGCCGAAGCTGTCGGTGCTGGCCACTGGCTGTCCTCCCGCGTGGTGGGCGCGTACTGGTTCGGGTCTTGGTGAGGTCGTTCGCGAGTCTCGCGCACCGCGCCGTGTGCGGCAGCACGACCCCTCGACACCAAATAGTACGCGCGTCCTATATGACGGCGCGACCGGATGTGACACAGCCCGGCACCCGGGCGGCATCGCTCGTGTGGCGGAAGTTGTCCGGGTGTTCCGTGTGTCGCGCTGTGACGCCAGGGACGGGAGTGAGAGTCTGCGCCCGGTCACGGACAGTGGCGGGCATCGGTGTGGCCAGCGGAAGGGAACGGCGTGACGCGTACGGCTCGGCGATCGTTCGGCACGCCCGCGACGTGTGGCGTGCTGGGTCTGCTGACCGCCGTGCTCGTCGCCACCCCGGGCGTCGACCCCGGCCCCGCCGCCGGCCGCGCCGCGGGCTCTCCCGCCGTCGAGCGTTCCACCGCGCCGGGGACCGTCGCCGTGTCGTCGTCGTTGCTCCCCGAGCAGCCTCCGCCGCCCGTCCCTCCGCCCAACCCGGACGACGAGCAGCTCGAGCGGTCCCGCGGTGACGTCGCCGCCCGCGCCGCCGAGGTGGGACGGCTGACCGCGCGCCTGTCCGAGCTCGCCGCCGAGGCCGACGAGCTGCAGATCCAGGTGGCGTCCCAGCGCGAGTCGGCCAACGCCGCGCGCGACACCTCCGACGCCGCCGGCGCCGCGGCCGCCGAGGCGGCGGACAAGGCCACCGAGGCGCGCCGCAGGACAGAGGAGGCGGGCGCCGCGATCGACGACGCCCGCACCCGTCTCGACGAGTTCGTCGCCGGCATCTACGGCCACGGACTGGACCTGGGCCCGCTCGGACTGCTCAGCCGCGCGACCGACCCGCAGGACCTGATGGACCGTGCGCGGCTGACCGACGCGCTGAGCCAGGACCAGGCCGACGCCCTCGACGCGCTCGAACGCGCCCGGGTCGCCCAGGCCAACGCCGACTCCCTCGCCCGCGCGGCGCAGGAGGAGGCCGACCGTCGCAAGCAGGCCGCGGACGAGGCCCGCAGCGCCGCCGACCAGGCCCTCGTCGAGGCACAGGCGGCAGCCGACGAGCAGTCGCAGCGCCTCGACGCCGTCAACGGTGAGACGGCGTCGGTGCAGCAGCAGCTCGACGCCGCCCAGAACTCCGACGCGACGCTGCGCGGCCAGCGGCAGCGCTTCGAGCAGTGGCAGGCCGCCCAGGCCGCCGCCGAGCGGGCCCGGGAACGGGCCGAGCAGGCCGCGGCCGAGGCCCGCAACCGGGCGCGCGCCCGGCAGGAGGAGTCCTCCTCGGACTCGGCGGCCGCCCCCGCGCCCCCGCCGCGGCGGGGCGGCTCGGACGCGATCGAGACCGTGATCGACCGGGCGATGGCCCA
This sequence comes from Pseudonocardia sediminis, assembly GCF_004217185.1. Classification (NCBI taxonomy): domain Bacteria; kingdom Bacillati; phylum Actinomycetota; class Actinomycetes; order Pseudonocardiales; family Pseudonocardiaceae; genus Pseudonocardia; species Pseudonocardia sediminis. The sequence continues at coordinate 3,388,069 of NZ_SHKL01000001.1, forward strand.
GATCGGTATCCGCTACTCCTGGGGCGGCGGCAACTCCCGCGGCCCGACCAAGGGCATCCGCGACGGCGGCGCCGGCGACGCGCACCGCGACTACGCCAACGAGGGCTTCGACTGCTCCGGGCTGATGCTCTACGCCTTCGCCGGGATCGGCATCGACCTGCCCCGCTACAGCGGCAACCAGCACAAGGCCGGCGAGCAGGTCCCGGCCGACCAGATGCGCCGCGGCGACATGCTGGCCTGGGCCGAGAACGGCCGGACCTACCACATCGCGCTCTACCTGGGCGACGGCAAGATGCTCGAGGCGCCGTACTCCGGCTCCGAGGTCAAGGTCTCCCCGGTGCGCTACAAGAACCTGATGGACACCGTCACCCGCATGGTCTGAGGTCTCTCACGACCGCAGGTGGGCCAGGACGGCGAGGACGCGGCGGTGCCCGTCGGCGTCGGCGGGCAGGTCGAGCTTGGTGAAGATGCTGCGGATGTGCTTCTGCACGGCGGCGTCGCCGACGAACAGGGCCTGCGCGAGCATCGCGTTGGAGTGGCCCTCCGCCATCAGGGCGAGCACCTCGCGCTCTCGGGCGCTGAGACGTTCCAGCGGGTCGCGACGGCGACGGATCAGCTGGCGGACGACCTCGGGGTCGACGACGGTACCGCCCGCGGCGACCCGCTCCAGCGCGCCGACGAACGCGGTGACGTCGCCGACCCGGTCCTTGAGCAGGTAGCCGACGGCCTCGCCGTCGCCGGAGTCGAGCAGCTGGGAGGCGTAGGACTGCTCGACGTACTGGCTCAGCACCAGGACCGGCAGCCCGGGATGGGTGCGGCGGACCTCCAGCGCGGCGCGCAGCCCGTCGTCGGCGTGACGCGGGGGCATCCGGACGTCGGTGAGCAACAGGTCGGGCCGGTCGCGGGCGACGGCCCCGGCGATCGCGCCCGCATCGACGACGGCGGTGACGACGGTGTGCCCGAACCGCTCCAGCAGCCCGATCAGGCCCTCCCGCATCAGCGCGGAGTCCTCGGCGAGAGTCACTCGAAGCGACACGGGATCTCCGCCCGGAGCAGGGTCGGCCCGCCGGGCGGGCTGGACAGCCGCAGGCGCCCGTCGGCGGCGGTGAGGCGTTCGGCGAGCCCGGCCAGGCCGGTCCCGCCGGGCTCCCGGCCGCCGGGCTCCCCGCTGCCGGGCGCTCTGCTGTCGAGTGCTCTGCCGCCTGGTGTCGCGCCACCGACGCCGTTGTCGCTGATCTCGAGCAGCAGCGTGTCCGCTTGGTGACGGCCGTGCAGGCGGGCGGCGGTGGCGCCGCTGTGCCGTGCGACGTTCGTCATCGCCTCGGTGGCCACGAAGTACGCGGTCACCTCGACGTGCGGTGGCAGCCGTCGCGGGAGGCTGACGTCGACGGTGGTCGGGACGGGGGAGCGGCCGGCGCTGTCCTCCAGCGCGGCGACGAGCCCGTTGTCTTTGAGGACCTGCGGGTTCAGGCCCCGGACGAGGTCGCGCAGCTCGGCCAGGGCGGCGGTCAGCTCGGTGCGCGCGTCGTCGAGACGGTGCGCCACCGGTGACCCGTCGTCCGCGTCGAGGCGGGCCAGCCCGAGGGCCATGCTCACCGAGACCAGGCGCTGCTGGGCTCCGTCGTGCAGGTCGCGCTCGATCCGCGCGCGCTCGGCCTCGAACGCGTCCACCAGCCGTCGCCGGGACGCGGCGACGTCGGTCAGCTCCGCCCCGAGCTCGGCGTCGCGGGGGCCGAGGACGGTCCGGGCCAGCGTCGCCCGCGCACCGGCCCAGGCGGTGACCGTGTAGGGCGCGGCGAGCAGCAGCACGACGCCGACGATCACCGCGGGCCAGGCGCGCGGGTCGTCGACCGGGGACAGGAACATCGACACGGGCAGCACGAACGCGATACCGAGGACGACGGCGTCGAGGCAGCTCAGCACGAGCGTCAACAACGCGTAGCCCGCCTCCCGCCGGGTCGCCCGCTCGCGCAGGCGGGTCGAGAGCAGGGCGCGGACGCCGCGCTCGAACGGCGCGCGGTGGGGGTCGGGGACCGGGTCGAGGTCGACCAGCCGCAGCCGCCACCGCTCCAGCCGCGCCACCGCCGGGCCGCACAGTGCCCACACCGTCAGGAGCAGCAGCCCGGCCGGGACCATCAGGGGGACGACGATCCCGCTGACCCCGATGACCGCCGCGGCGACGACGACACCGCCGACGATCACACCCGACAGCAGGTAGCCCAGCGCACGCCACGGCCAGGCCGTGGCGAGGAACCGCAACGGCCGCTGGTCCATGGCCTGCCAGGCCGTCGCGACACGCATCCCGACGACCGTAGGAGATCGGCGGCGCGGCGCGCAGTAGCGCAGGCACTACCGCGGCCGTACCGCCCGGGTGACTGCCCGCCGGCCGCCCGCCGCGGTCGGATCGGGTCATGGTGTGGAGACGACGAACAGCGCCCCTTCCCCCCGTGTCCCCGGAGCCCTGCACACCTCCGGCGCCCTGCATGCCTCCGGACGCGGCCGTGTCCCCGGGCGCGGTCGCGACGCAGGACCCGCCACCTCTTCCGGATCGCGCGGTATCGAGGACGGCCGGTGCGGGCGGGCCGTGGGCGGTCGAGCTCCGCGGGCTGCGCAAGGTCCACGGCGGCGGTGACCGGGCCGTCACGGCACTGGACGGCGTGTCGATCGGGTTCGGCCACGGCACGTTCACCGCGGTCATGGGGCCGTCCGGTTCCGGCAAGTCCACGCTGCTGCAGTGCGCCGCCGGGCTGGACGCGCCGACCGGCGGCCACGTCCTGCTCGGCGGGACCGACGTCGGGGCCCTGTCGGAGACGGCGCGCACGGTCCTGCGCCGCGACCGCGTCGGGTTCGTGTTCCAGGAGCTCAACCTCGTCACCTCGCTCACCGCCGCGCAGAACGTGGAGCTGCCGGCGCGGCTGGGCCGCCGCCGGGTGCCGGCCGCCGACGTCGACGCCGCGCTCGCGCAGGTCGGGCTCGCCGACCGGGCCCGGCACCGGCCGTCGGAGATGTCCGGGGGCCAGCAGCAGCGGGTCGCGATCGCGCGGGCTCTGCTCGGGAGGCCCGAGGTGCTCTTCGCCGACGAGCCGACGGGGGCGCTCGACACCCGCACCTCGCACGAGGTGCTGGCGCTGCTCCGCCGGCTGGTCGATCGGTGGGGGCAGACGACGCTGATGGTGACCCACGACCCGGTCGCCGCCGCGTACGCGGACGAGGTGGTGGTCCTGGCCGACGGCCGCGTCGCCGACCGGATCCGCAACGAGCCCGGCCACAGCGACACCCCGGCCCGGATCGCGGCCGCCGTGGCCCGGTCGGAGACGGCGCGATCCGAACCGGCCCGGTGCGGAACGGCCCGGGGCGGGGCGGCGCAGGCCGGGACGGTCCGGGGCGGGGCGGCGCAGGCCGGGAGGGTCCGGGGCGCGGCGGCGCAGGGCGCGGCGGCGCAGGGCGGGGCGGGGCAGCCGGAGGCGGGGCGATGATCGCGTGGGCGAACCTGAGGGAGCGGTGGCCGAGCTTCGTCGCGACGTTCCTCGCCGTCGTCGTGGGGACGGGACTGGTCGGGGCGACCCTGCTCGTGCAGGACTCCGCGCAGCCCGACGTGCAGCCGCGCCTACGGTCGACCGCCGTCCTGGCGGTGGCGCCGGAGGCGGGGACGAACCGCAGCTTCTATCCGGGCGGCTCCGTCCCGTGGTCGCCGACGGAGGCCGACGCCCTGGTGCGGGACCTCGCCGCGGTCCCGGGGGTGGCCGCGGCCGTGCCGGACCGGTCGTTCTACGCCCAGGCGTTCCCGGACGGGCGGCCCGCCGGCGACCCGGACGATGACGAGGCCGGCCACGGCTGGTCGAGCCTGGCGCTCGGCCCGTACCGGCTCGTCGACGGTGCCGGGCCGCGTGCGCCCGGCGAGGTCGTGGTCGACAGTGCCCTGGGCGTGGACGTCGGGGCGCCGCTGACGGTCCACCTGGCGACCGGGCCGCAGACCTACCGGGTGACCGGCACCGTCGACGGTCCCGGCCTCTACGTCTCCGACGCCGAGGCGCGCGTCCGCGAGCCCGGCGTGCGGGCGATCGGGATCCTGGCCGCTCCCGGCGCGGACGTCACGAGGGGGACGTCCGCGGTGGTCGAGGGCCGCGGCTCGCTGCTGATCGGGTCGCAGCGTGCCGTCGTCGAACCGGGATGGGTCGCCCACCAGCGGTTCCTCGGGACGCAGGTGATCGCGGCGATGGCGCTGGTCGCGGTGTTCACCACGGTGTTCGTGGTGGCGACGACGCTTACGCTGGGGATCGCCGGACGTCGTCGCGAGCTCGGGCTGCTCCGGGCGATCGGCGCAGAGCCGCGCCGGGTGCGCCGGATGGTGCTGGGGGAGGCGGCCGGGATCGGCCTCGCCGGGGGCGTCGTCGGGGCCGTCGCCGCGTGCGCGCTGGCGCCGGTCCTGGTCGAGGTCCTGGAGGGGTTGGGCGCGGCGCCGACCGGCCTGGCCCTGCGGATCACGCCCGGTCCCCTGGTCGTGGCGGTGGTGCTCGGCGTCGCGGTGTCGGTCGCGGGGGCGTGGGGCGCGAGCCGGACGGCGGCGCGGACACTGCCGTCGGATGCGCTGCGTGACGCGACTGCCGAGCACCGGCCGATGACGCGCGGCCGGCTGATCGGCGCCGCCGCGGCGCTCGGCGTCGGGGTGGTGCTGGTCGTGGCCGCCGCGCTGACGGGGAGCGACGCCCGGGTTGGCCTCGGTCTCGGGGCGGGGGCGGCGCTGGTGGTCGCCGCGACGGCGTTCGCGCCACTGGTGATCGGTCCGCTGGTGGGTGTCCGGGCGTTCGGCAGGGGGTTCGCCTCCGCGGTGCCGATGCTGGTGCGTGCCGAGGTCCGGGCCGCGGGGCGGCGCAGCGCGGCCACCGCGGCGCCGGTGATCGCCGCCGTCGGGGCCGCGGTGCTGCTGACGGGCATGGTCGACACGATGGCGGTCGCCTACCCGGCCGAGCAGACCCGTCAGCTGGCCGGGCAGACCCTGATCGACGCCGACGGTGCGCCCGGGCTCGGCGACGACGTCCTGCGCGAGGTCGGCGCCCCGCCCGGAACCCGGGCCCCGCTGCCCACGCAGGTGTTCGTGCCCGGATCCGGCGCCCCGTCCGACACGACGGTCGTCGACGCGATCGGAACGCTCGACCGCGCGCTCGTCGCGCCGGGGGAGGCGGTGCTCAGCGAGCCGATGGCCGCGGCCCTCGGCGCACGCGCCGGGTCGACGCTCCCGGTCCGGTTCGTCGACGGGGAGACTGCGTCGCTGCAGGTCAGGGCCGTGCTCCCGGTGGACCCGACGCGCGGCGACCTGGCGGTCGCCCGGGACACCGTCCGTTCCCACGACCCGTCCGCGCTGACCGACGCCGTCTTCGTCCCGAGCGACCGGGCTCCGGCCGCCGTCGGGCCGGGCGCCACCGTCCGGGACGCGCAGAGCTACGCCCTCGCCGACTACGAGACCGACGCCCGGCTGACCGACGGCCTGGTCGCGCTGCTCGTGGCGATGTCGGTCGGCTACAGCGGTCTCGCCGTCGCCAACGGCACCGCGACGGCCGCGCACGGCCGTCGGCGGGACCTCGCCGTCCTACGGACCGCGGGGGCGACCCGGGCTCAGCTGGTCCGGATCGCTCTCGCCGAGACGGGTGCGGTCGTCGTGGTCGGGATCCTCCTGGGCCTGCTCGTGACGATCCCGCCCCTGGTCGGGGTCGCGTCGGGACTGTCCGAGGCGACCGGCACGCGGGTGACCCTGCAACTGGACCCCACCACCCTGTCCGCGACGGCCCTCGGCTGCCTCGGGCTCGCTCTGGTCTCCACCTTCGTCGTCACATGCAGGACGACCCGTGCCGTCTGACCCGGACGCGTCTCTGCTGGGCGAGCCCCGCTCGTCCGCCAAGCAGCGACTGACCGTAGGCACCGGGCGAACCGCCCCTCCTGCGCACGGTGGTCCTCGGCGGCGACCGGGCAGCCGAACTCATCCCGCGGGTTCAGGAGATCGCGATGCCGACGACAGGCCGCAGTCCGAGCGGAGCGGTGATCAGAAGGGCGGTGGGTCGTCGTCCTCGGTGGTGTCCGGGCCGTCGCCGGTCTCGACGTCGGCGCTCGGGATCTCCTGTGGGGCGTCGAGGTCGGGGAGCGGGTCGGTGAAGGGGCGGTAGTCGTAGGGCTCGCTGACGTGGCGCGCCCCGGTGGGGGTGATCCAGGTCAGGCGTCCGTCGGGGTGGGCGAGGACGTGCCAGTCCTGGTGTTCCTTGAGCAGGTGGTGGGTGCGGCAGTAGCCGTTGAGGTTGGTGTCGGAGGTGTGGCCGTTGTCGGGGCCGTGGAAGCGTTCGTGGTGGTCGAGTTCGAGGACGCGTCGGGTGCAGGTGGGGAAGCGGCAGTACTGGTCGCGGCCGGTGACGTGGTCGGCCAGTGGGGTGGGTGGGCGGTAGGTGGTGCGGCCGTGGTCGAGCAGGGTCCCGGAGAGCGGGTCGGTGGTGAGGCGTTTCCAGAGTGCGTCGGCGGCGAGGGTGCGGGCGGTGTCGGCGTCGATGGGGCCGTGCCCGAGCAGTTCGGCGGGGCGCTGGGATGTCCCGGTGAGGGTGTCGAGGCCGACGACGACCTGGATCAACGGTTTGCGCACGGTCTCGTGGACCTGTGGTCGCCGGGCCAGTACCGCCGCGACGGCGTCGATCAGGTTCTGCTCGGTCGGAGTCTGTTCGCGTGGTCGGCGCCGGCGGCGCCTGGGGGACCGGATCCGGTCCTGATGTCCCCGGGTGTCTCCGAGTTCGGGTCCCTGCCTGCGTCGCCGGTCGAGGTGGTGTCGGTCGAAGTGGTGCCGTCGTCGATCACCATGGTCAGGTCCGTCAGGTCCGCTGTGTCGGCCTTCGTCGCGACGTCGGTCTTGGTCCCTGTGTACGCACCGGTCCCCGCGAGGGCCCCGGGCTGGGTTCCGGAGGTCGCGGAGGTCGCTGAGGCCGCGGTCGTGGACACATTCGATCCGGCGGCGGTCGACGTGCCCGTTTCGGTGCCGTTCCCCGAAGCGGAGGCCTCGGCGGCGGCGGCTTCTGCACCGGTGTCGGGCACGTTCGTGCGGTCGGTGTCTGTCGTCGTCTCGTGTGGCGCGGTGCCGGTTCTGGCGGAGATCGCGGTGCTGACGTCGTCGAGTTCGGTCAGGGTCAGGCGACCCTGCCAGAGCTGGATGCCGATGTCGGAGCGGCGCTGGTCGAGGGTGCGGCCGTCGGCGCCCACGGCCTCGGCGAGCCGGGTGATCATCGCGAACGCGGCTTCGGCGTCGGGGCTCGACGCGCACAGCCAGATCGAGGCCATCCCCTCGTCGCGGGAGGAGATGGTGACCCGGCGGTCGTCGTGGGCGGCCTGGTGGCGGCGGTACTCCCCGTCGGGGTCGACGCGGTGCACCGCGCGGCGGAGCCGGTCGCGGAGCTGGCGCAGGGTCCGTCCCGGGGCGGCGGGCAGCACGATCGCCTCGACCGCGCGGGCCTTGGCGGCGGGGAGCAGGGCGGTGGTGTCGCAGATCGCGACGGCGCGGCGTTCGTCGATCGCCCCGGCGGTGAGCGCGGCGAGGGTGTCGGGCAGCACGTGGGTCAGGCGCAGCGAGCGGGCCAGGCGGGTGGTGGCGTCGAAGCGGGTCTGTTCCAGGGCCAGGCCGAGCTCGTCGGGGGCCCAGCGGGATCCGGTGAGCACGGTGTCGGTGCAGACCAGGGTGGGTTCGTCGCCGGGGCGGCGGTGGGCGAACTCGGCCACCAGCTGCGCCTGCACCCCGGCGGCCCAGCGGGCGAGGTGCTCGGCGCCGGTGATCGCGTCGACGACCTCGGCGTCGTTGAGCCCGTCGAGGTCGAGCAGGGCGTGTTCGATCCCCTCGGCCAGCCCGGCGCCGGGACGGGTGTCGGTCAGGCGGCGGTGCTCGGCGGGATCGGGCAGCTCCGCCTCGCCGATCACCGGGTGCGGCGCCCACACGCCGTCGGCGACCTCGACCCACATCGACCGGCCACGGGTCGGGCGCGGCCCGGTGTCCGTGAAGGCGGTCGACCTGGGGAACATGCGTTCGTTTCTATCGCGTTGAGCTGCGCCGATCCAGGCGATTCGCTGAGAATCTCTCAGCTCCGGCCGGATCCACCGGCCCGCCCGCGAGGCCGACGAGCACAGTGGGGCAGGCCAGGATCACGGCATGGCCGACGGCGAGGGCTACCTGCTCGACAACCGGCAGAGTCAGGCCGGCCGGGGCCCCGACCCGCCCGGGCGGCACCACGAACGGGGACGGGGCAGGGGATCGGGGACCCCTTCACCGGGCTCACACGGTGTGCACGGTGAAATGACACGGTGAGCACGCAACCCTCGTCCGGATCCGAGGCCGGGACCAGCAACGGAACGGGCACCGCCACCCCCGCGCACGACGCCGAGCAGCTCGAACGCGCGGTGTTCGAGGTGAAGCGCGTGATCGTCGGCCAGGACCGGCTGGTGGAGCGGATGCTGGTCGGGTTGCTGGCCCGCGGCCACCTGCTCCTGGAGGGTGTGCCCGGCGTCGCCAAGACGCTTGCCGTGGAGACGATCGCGACCGTCGTCGGCGGGACGTTCTCCCGCCTGCAGTTCACCCCGGACCTGGTCCCCGCCGACATCCTCGGCACCCGGATCTACCGCCAGGGCCGCGAGGAGTTCGACATCGAGCTCGGCCCCGTCGTCGCCAACTTCGTGCTCGCCGACGAGATCAACCGTGCGCCGGCGAAGGTGCAGTCGGCGATGCTCGAGGTGATGGCCGAGCGCAAGCTGTCCCTGGGCGGCAAGACGTTCCCGATGCCCGACCCGTTCCTCGTGCTCGCCACCCAGAACCCGATCGAGAACGAGGGCGTCTACCCGCTCCCGGAGGCCCAGCGCGACCGCTTCCTGTTCAAGCTCCTGATCGAGTACCCGGGCGTCGAGGAGGAGCGCGAGATCATCTACCGGATGGGCGCGCAGCCCCCGGTGGCCCAGCGTGTGCTCGAGCCGACCGACCTGGTCCGGCTGCAGCGCACGGCCGAGAAGGTCTTCGTGCACCACGCACTCGTCGACTACGTGGTCCGGCTCGTCGTCGCGACCCGCACCCCGGCCGAGCACGGCCTGACCGACGTCGCGAGCTGGATCGCCTACGGTGCCTCGCCGCGTGCATCGCTCGGCATCGTGGCCGCCGCCCGCGCGCTGGCGCTGGTCCGTGGGCGGGACTACGTACTGCCCCAGGACGTGCTGGAGGTCGCGCCGGACGTGCTGCGGCACCGTCTGGTGCTGTCCTACGACGCCGTCGCCGACCAGGTCCCGGTCGACCACCTCGTCTCCCGGGTGCTGCAGACGGTGCCGTTGCCGCAGGTCAGCGCCCGTCCCGGTGCGGCCGCGACGCCGGTCCCGACGGCCGCGGGGTACCCGGCGGCACCGTCGGCAGGTGGCCCGGCGTGACGACCGGCCCCGAGCCCGGGGTCGAGCAGGACGCGAGCGAGCCCCCCGCGACGGCGAGCCCGGCGGCGGGTGCCGCAGCGACGGGCCGGACCGCGAGCCCGGAGCGTCTCGAGGCGAGCCTGCGCGCCCTGGAGCTGACCGTCCGGCACCGTCTCGACGGCCTGTTGCAGGGCAACCACGTCGGCCTGCTGCCCGGGCCCGGCTCCGAGCCCGGCGACGCGCGCCCGTACCAGGCCGGTGACGACGTCCGCCGCATGGACTGGGCGGTCACCGCCCGCACCACGTCGCCGCACGTGCGGGAGACGATCGCCGACCGCGAGCTCGAGACGTGGGCCGCGCTCGACCTCTCGCCGAGCCTCGACTTCGGCACCGCCGACCTGGAGAAGCGCCAGCTCGCCCTGGCCGCGCTGACCGCCGTCGCGCACCTGACCAGCGGCGGCGGGAACCGGATCGGCGCCGTCGTCACCACCGGCGCGACGACGCTGCGGCTCCCCGCGCGCTCCGGGGTGGCGCACGCCCGGGGCCTGGTCCGCCGGGTCGCGGACACCCCGAGGGCCGAGGAGGGCACCCGCGGTGACCTGACCGGCGCGCTGGACCAGCTGCGCCGCCCGCCGCGGCGTCGCGGCCTGGTCGCGGTGATCTCCGACTTCCTCGGCGAGCCGGTGTGGGAGCGCTCCCTGCGGGCCCTGTCCGGGCGCCACGAGCTGCTCGCGATCGAGATCGTCGACCCGCGCGAGCTGGAGCTGCCCGACGTCGGGACGGTGGTGCTCGCCGACCCCGAGACCGGACGCCAGCGCGAGGTCGACACCACCCCGCTGCTGCGCCGCGAGTTCGCCGCGGCCGCCTCGGCGCACCGCGACCGGGTGGCGGCGGCGCTGCGGCGCTGCGGGTGCGCCCAGCTGACCCTGCGCACCGACTCGGACTGGGTCGCCGACATCGTCCGGTTCGCCGTGGCGCGCAAGCACGCCCAGCCGACCCGTGCTCCCGGGGGGCGCTGATGAGGTTCGCGAGCCCCTGGTGGCTGCTCGGCCTGCTCGTCGTCGCCGCCCTCGCCGCCGGGTACGTGGTGCTGCTGCGCCGCCGCCGTCGCGACGTCGTGCGGTTCACCAACCTGGAGCTGCTCGAGACCGTCGCGCCGCGGCGCCCGGGCTGGGTGCGGCACGTCCCCGCGGTGGCGATGATCCTCGCGCTGGCCGTGCTGACCGTCGCCCTGGCCGGGCCGCAGGCGACGGCGAAGGTCCCGCGCAACCGGGCCACCGTCATGCTGATCATCGACGTGTCGCTGTCGATGAAGGCCACCGACGTCGCCCCGACCCGTCTCGCCGCCGCCCAGGCCGCGGCGAAACAGTTCGCCGACCAGCTGACGCCGGGGGTGAACCTCGGCCTGGTCTCCTTCGCCGGGACCGCGGCCGTGCTGGTCTCGCCCACCACCGACCGGGGCACCGTCAAGCGTGCCGTCGACGGGCTGCAGCTGGCCGAGTCCACCGCCACCGGGGAGGCGATCTTCACCTCGCTGCAGTCGATCGACTCGTTCTCCCGCTCCATCGGCGGCGCCCCGGACGAGACGGGCGCACCGCCGCCGGCCCGGATCGTGCTGCTCTCCGACGGCACCCAGACCGTGCCCGGCCCGGACGGCGAGAACGAGCCGCGCGGGTCGTTCACCGCGGCCAAGGACTCCGCCGGACGCCAGATCCCGGTCTCCACGATCTCGTTCGGCACCAGCTACGGCACGATCGACCTCGACGGCAGCCGCACCCCGGTCGCCGTGGACGACGCCGCGATGGAGCGGATCGCGCAGATCTCCGGCGGTCAGTTCTTCACCGCCGCCACCGAGGACGAGCTCAAACAGGTCTACGCGGACCTGTCCGAGCAGCTCGGCTACGAGGAACGCGAGGTCGACGCGAGCAAGCCCTGGCTGGTCGGCGGAGTGCTGCTGCTCGTGCTGGGTCTCGGCGCCGGGATCCTGCTGGGCCGCCGCCTGCCCTAGGCTGGACGGCGATGCGGCGGCGCTCGGGCGAGTGGGCGAACCGCGGCCCGGGCCGGGTCGGCCCGGGCGGCGATCGCGGCTCCGGGGCAACCCCGGGGTGCACCTTCTCCGCACGGCATGGCGTCCCGCGCGCGTCGCCCTCGCCGGAGGGAACTGCGGCGCGCGGCGGACGGGAACACGGGTCGGTCGTGCGCCGCCGCATCGCCACCCCCTCCACCGCGAGACGCTGTGCCGCGGGACGGGGCGCTCCTACCGGCGGGGGCGGGTCGTGACCGAGGAGGCCGAGGGCGTCCTGCGTGACGTCCTCGGTGTCCGCTGGGAGGTCGCGCCGCTGGCCGCCGCGCTGGCGGACCGGATAGGGGAGCGGGCGGCCGGTGCGGCGGAGCGCCTCGTCGAACGCTGGCCGCAGGCCCCGCGCGGTACGCACGCCGACCTCGTCGAGGAGATCGCGGTGCTGCTGGCGGTGCGCCGCCGGCTGGTCCCTGCCGAGCCGCAGCCGTCGTGGCGCTGGGGCGTCGCGGAATGGGAGTCGGTGGACGCGCTGAGCCGCGGTCTGGACCTGCGCGACGGCGAGACCGAGTGGTTCGCCGACCCCGGCGGTTGGCTGCGACGTGCGCCGGAGGGGCCGCTGCACCACTACCGCGGGACCTGGAGGGTGTCGCCGTCCGGAGCGCCGCGGCTGCTGGAGACCCCGGCGCCCCGGATCGCGGAGCTGCAGCGGCGGATCGGACGCCGGGTGCTGATGCGGATCCCCGTGCACCCGGCCGCGCACGGCTACGTCCGCGGCCGCTCGCCGGCGACGTTCGCGGCCGTGCACGCCGGAGCGGCGATGGTGCTGCGCGTCGACGTCGAGGGCTTCTTCTCCCGCATCGGTCCGGCCCGGATCGCCGGGCTCCTGCGGACGGCCGGCTATCCCGCGGCGGTGGCCGCCGTCCTGGCCGGCATGCTGGTCACGAGCACCCCGCGGGCGGTCCTGCGACGCGCCCCCGGAGCGCCCGGGGAGGCCCGCCGCCGCCTGATCGACCGGCTCGCGCTGCCGCACCTGCCGCAGGGCGCCCCGACCTCACCGGCCGTCGCGAACGTCCTGGCCCACGGCCTGGACCGGCGCCTGGACGGGCTCGCCGGCGCCGTCGGCGCCCGGTACGCCCGCTACGCCGACGACCTCGTGTTCTCCGGGGAGGCGGACCTGCCGGTGCACGGGCTGCTGCGCCGGGCCGGGGAGATCGCGGCCGACGAGGGGTTCGACGTCCGGCCGGACAAGACGCGGGTCATGCCCGCGCACCACCGTCAGCGGGTGACCGGCCTGGTCGTCAACGCCGGCCCCGCGGTGTCGCGGCGCGACTACGACGACCTGCGCGCCCTGCTGCACAACTGCGCCCGCACCGGGCCGGACGCCCAGAACACCGCGGGGCACCCGGCGTTCCGCGAGTACCTGCTCGGGCGGATCGCGTGGGCGGGCACCGGGCGACCGGCGCGGCGGGACCGGCTCGCCGCGCTGTTCGCCCGCATCGACTTCGGCCAGGACCGGAGCTGATCCACCGCAAGGAGACGCGGGAGCCGGGGACGCGGGAGAATGTGCGGCCCGTCGCGCTCGGACGACCCGGGCGGGGCCGGTGCGTTAGGTTCTCCGGCGTGGGACGCAGCGTGCTGGTGACCGGAGGAAACCGCGGAATCGGACTCGCGATCGCGAACGCGTTCGCCGAGCAGGGGGATCAGGTGGCGGTGACCTACCGCTCCGGAAAGGACGGACTGCCCGACACCCTGCTGCCGGTGCACTGCGACGTGACCGACACGGCCTCGATCGATGCCGCCTTCACCGAGGCCGAGACCGCGCACGGACCGATCGAGGTGCTGGTGTCCAACGCCGGCATCACCGACGACGGCCTGCTGATGCGGATGAGCGAGGACTCGTTCACCTCCGTCGTCGACGCCAACCTGACCGCCGCCTACCGGGTCGCCAAGCGCGCCTCGCGCGGGATGCTCAAGGCCAAGGGCGGTCGGATGATCTTCGTGTCGTCGGTGGTCGGGCTGTCCGGTTCGGCCGGTCAGGTCAACTACGCGGCCTCGAAGTCCGGGCTGGTCGGGCTGACCCGGTCGGTCGCCCGCGAGCTGGGCAGTCGCGGCATCACCGCCAACGTCGTCGCACCCGGCTTCGTCGACACCGACATGACCCGCGCGCTCGGCGACAAGCGCCGCGACGAGATCCTCGGCACGATCCCGCTGGCCCGCTACGCCGACGTCACCGAGGTGGCGTCCGTGGTGACCTGGCTCGGCTCACCCGGCGCCGGCTACGTGACCGGCGCGGTGATCCCGGTCGACGGCGGCCTCGGCATGGGCCACTAGCCGCTCACACCCGCTCCACCACCACCGAAGGGACGACATGGGACTGCTCGACGGCAAGCGCCTGCTGATCACCGGCGTGATCACGGACGCCTCGCTGGCCTTCCACGCCGCGAAGATCGCTCAGGAGCAGGGGGCCGAGGTCGTGCTGACCGGGTTCGGCCGGATGCGCCTGGTCGAGCGGATCGCCCAGCGACTGCCGAAGCCGGCCCCGGTCGTCGAGCTCGACGTGCAGGACCAGTCACAGCTGGACTCGCTGGTCGAGCGGGTCACCCCGCACCTGGGCGACGAGCCGCGCCTGGACGGGGTACTGCACTCGATCGCGTTCGCGCCGGCCGGAGCGCTCGGCGAGGGTGCGTTCCTCAAAGCCGAGTGGGCCGACGTCTCCACCGCGATCGAGGTCAGTGCGTTCTCGCTGAAGTCCCTCGCCATGGCGTGCAAGCCGCTGCTCGGCCCGGGCAGCTCGATCGTCGGGATGGACTTCGACAACCGGCAGGCCTGGCCCGCCTACGACTGGATGGGCGTCGCGAAGTCCGCGCTGGAGTCGGTCACCCGGTACCTGGCCCGCGACCTCGGCCCGGACGGGATCCGGGTCAACCTGGTCGCCGCGGGGCCCGTGAAGACGATGGCCGCGAAGTCGATCCCGGGCTTCTCCGCGTTCGAGGACGTCTGGGGGAAGCGCGCTCCGCTGGGCTGGGACATGAACGACCCGGTGCCGGTCGCCAAGACCGTCTGCGCGGTCCTGTCGGACTGGTTGCCCACCACGACGGGCTCGATGGTCATGGCGGACGGCGGCGTGCACGCGGTGGGTGTGTAATCGGGGGGTGCCCGACACCGCTCCTGCCACTGACTCCGCTCCGTACGACGCGATCCTGCTGCTCTCCTTCGGCGGCCCCGAGGCCCCGGAGGAGGTCCGCCCGTTCCTGGAGAACGTGGTGCGCGGACGCGGGGTGCCGCCCGAGCGTCTCGACGCCGTCGAGGAGCACTACCAGCACTTCGGCGGCGTCTCGCCGATCAACGCCCGCAACCGCGAGCTGATCGCGGCGATCTCGGCGCGCACCGAGCTGCCGGTGTACTTCGGCAACCGGAACTGGGCGCCCTACGCCGAGGACACCGTCGCCGAGATGACGCGCGACGGCGTCCGGCGCGCGCTGGTGTTCGCCACCAGCGCCTACGGCGGCTACTCGGCCTGCCGTCAGTACCACGACGACATCGCCCGGGCCCGTGAATCGGTGGGGGACACGGCGCCGGAGCTGGTGAAGCTGAGGCACTTCTTCGACCACCCGGAGTTCGTCGCCGCCAACGCCGACGCCGTGCGCGCGGCCTGGGCCCGGCTGCCGGAGTCCCAGCGCGAGGGCGCCCGCCTGGTCTTCACCGCGCACTCCATCCCGACCTCGGCCGACGAGGCCGCCGGACGGCCGGAGGAGGGCGGGCACCGCTACTCCCGTCAGGTCGCCGAGGCCGCGGCGCTGGTCGCGGCCGAGGTGGGGGTGGACGACTTCGACGTCGTCTGGCAGTCGCGCTCCGGCCCGCCGCAGGTGCCGTGGCTGGAGCCGGACATCGTCGACCACCTCGACACGGTGCACGCCAAGGGCGTCCCGGCCGTGGTGATCGCGCCCGTCGGGTTCGTCTCCGACCACGTCGAGGTGGTGTGGGACCTCGACAACGAGGCACTCGAGCACGCCACCGAGCTGGGCATGGGGCTCGCACGGGCGACCACCGCCGGGCCGGACCCGCGCTTCGCCGACATGGTGATCGAGCTGGTGGGCGAGCACGTCGCCGGCATCCCGGCGCGGCGCCTGAGCTCGATCCCCTCGGCCGGGTGCACGGCCAACGGCGCACCGTGCGCCGTCGACTGCTGCGTCCCGGTCCGCCGCCCGCAGCGCTGAGTCCACCGCCGCACCGGCGCGACACACCGGGGACGCGCTGTTGCACCCGATGTCCCGCCTCGCCACGATGATGCGTCGCTCGATCCCGGTCGCCTACGGCTGACCGGTCGAGTGGTGCACCGTTGCTGCCGGATCGGGAGGTGGGGGTCATGACGCGTCCCTCGCGGCCCGGCGTACACCCGCTCCCACCCGACACCCGAGGCATCGTGGGGCCGGTCCGGTTGTCCCGCACCGCGTCGCTGAACCGCTACCCGGCGCGCGGTGAGCTCGACGGGCTGGTCGGGCAGTTCTGGGCGGTGTGCTGGGCGTTGCCCGACGGCGTCGAGCACACCCAGGCCGTGCTGACCCACCCGAGCGTCAACGTCACCGTCGGCAGCGCCGAGGACGATCCGGAGACGATCGTGGCCGGCGTCCACGGCGTCACCCGTGACCTGTCGAGCCGGGTGCTGCGACGCTCCGGCTGGACGGTCGGGGCGCGGATGGCCCCGGGTGGGATCGGCGCGTTCCTCGCCGTCCCCGCGCAGGACGTGACCGACCGCATCGTCGGGGTCGATGCGCTCGGCCTGGACGGGCCGGACCTGGTGGGGCGGGCCACGTCGGTCGACGACGAGCCGCGCCGGGTCGAGGTCCTCGCCGCCGCGCTCACCGGCGTCCTGGAGCGCGCCGACCCAGACCGGGTCGCCGCCGCCCGCGACGTCACCGGTGTCGCACGCCTGGCCGAGACCGACCGCGGCCTGCGCCGCGTCGAGCAGCTCGCCGAGGCGGCCGGGATCGGGGTGCGGTCGTTGCAGCGGCTCTTCCGCGAGCACGCCGGGGTGTCCCCGACGTGGGTGCTGCGCCGCTATCGCCTGCTCGACGCGGCCGAGCGCGTCCGCGCAGGAGAGACGGTCTCGTGGGCCGAGGTCGCCCGCGAGCTGGGGTTCGCCGACCAGGCCCATCTGGTCCGCGACTTCCGGTCCGCTCTCGGGGAGACACCGGCGGCGTACGCCCGCGCACGGCACCAGGAGATCGCCGAGCAGAGCTGAGCGCTGCAGCGTTGCGGTCGACGCAACGGTGTTGTGCAGTGGTCATCGCCGACGTTGACCGTCCTCTGTGTTTCAGGCAGATGACCTGCAGATCTTCGCGTCACAGGGTCGGAAAAGAGACCCTTGACAGGCGTTCCGGATGGCCTTCATGGTGTTGCGTACAGAAGAACATCGTTGCCCATAGAGCAACACACGCCGCTGGCTCCATCAACGGCCCGGCCCTCTCCCGTGTGTCGCACCCGCCCCTCGCGGCGGGTCGTCTGGCCTGGGTGACACGTACGCAGGAGAGCCGCCATGGCCACACAGCCCCGCATCGTCATCGTCGGAGCCGGCATCGTCGGATGCGCCCTCGCCGACGAGCTCACCCGGCGCGGACGCACCCACGTCACCGTCCTCGACCAGGGACCGCTCTTCACCACCGGCGGCTCCACCTCGCACGCACCCGGCCTGGTGTTCCGGACGACCGGGAACCGCACGATGACCCGCCTCGCCGACGCCACCGTCACCAAGTACTCGCAGACCACACTCGACGGTGCCCGCTGCTTCCGCCCCGTCGGCGGGATCGAGGTCGCGGCCACCCCGGAGCGCCTCACCGACCTGCACCGACGTCATGGCTGGGCCGCCGCGTCCGGCATCGCGTCCCGCATGATCGACGCGGACGAGTGCGCGACGCTCCACCCACTCATCGACCCGTCGACCATCCTGGGTGGACTGCACATCCCCGGCGACGGGCTCGCGTCGCCGGTCGCGGCCGCCGAGGCCCAGGCCCGCGCCGCGATCTCCCGCGGCGCGGAGTTCCTCGGGCACCGCCGCGTCACCGCGATCGAGCGTTCCGGCGGGCGGGTCCGCGCGGTGTGCACCTCGGCCGGCGAACGGTTCGACGCCGACATGGTCGTCTCCTGCGCGGGGATGTGGGGCCCGCTGGTCGGCGGTCTGGCCGGGGTCACGATCCCGTTGGTCCCGATGGCGCACCAGTACGCGATCACCTCGCCGGTCGCCGCGCTGGACGCGGTGCACGCGTTGGGTTCCCTGGTCGGGCGGGCCGACGCGTCGCTGCCGATCCTGCGTCACCAGGACGCGGACCTGTACTTCCGCGAGCACGGCGACCGGATCGGGATCGGCGCCTACGGCCACCGCGCGATGCCGATGGACCCCCTCGAGCTCGACGTCCAGGACCCGAACACGACCATGCCCTCGGAGCGCACGTTCACCGCCGAGGACTTCGACCCGTCCTGGGACGCGGCGCTCGCGCTGCTGCCGGCACTCGGCGACACCAAGGTCGAGGAGGGGATCAACGGCGTCTTCTCCTTCACCCCGGACGGGATGCCGCTGCTCGGTGAGCACCCCGACCTGGCCGGGTTCTGGTCAGCCGAGGCGGTGTGGATCACCCACTCGGCCGGGGTCGCGGAGGCCGTCGCGGAGTGGATGACGACCGGTCGTCCGGCCGTCGGCGGCGAGCCGATCGACCTCTCGTGCGCCCACCTCGACCGGTTCGACCCGGCGATGCTGGAGCCCGAGACCGTGCGGGCGCGCTCGTGCCGGGCCTTCGACGAGGTCTACGACATCGTGCACCCGCACGACCCGCCGGCCGTCGCGCGGCCGGTGCGCACCAGCCCCTTCCACTCGCGGCACGTCGAGCTGCGCGCCGTGTTCGGCGAGGGCGCGGCGTGGGAGCGTCCGATGTGGTTCGAGGCGAACGCGACCCTGCCGGAGGTCTGCGAGACCACCCGCCGCACCGGGTGGGCGGGCCGGAACTGGTCGCCGGTCGCCGGCGCGGAGGCGCTGGTCACCCGGCGTGCGGCCGGGCTCTACGACCTGTCCCCGCTGCGCCGCGTCGAGGTCACCGGGCCCCATGCACTCGAGTTCCTGCAGCGCCTGACGACCAACCAGCTCGACCGGCCCGTCGGCACCGTCACCTACACCCTGATGCTCGACGAGTCCGCCGGCATCCGCGCCGACCTCACGGTCACCCGGCTCGGCCCGGAGCGGTTCGCGCTCGGGGTCACGAACCGTCTCGACGTCGGCCTGCTGCGGTCCTACGCCCGTGCCGGGGTGACGATCCGCGACGTCACCGAGGAGACCTGCTGCCTGGGTCTCTGGGGGCCGAAGGTCCGGGAGATCCTCGACGGCCTGGTGCCGGAGTCCGCGCAGCGCCTCGGGTTCTTCAAGGCGGCCGAGTTCCACGTCGGGGCCGTGCCGGTCACCGGGCTGCGGGTGTCCTACGTGGGCGAGTACGGCTGGGAGCTCTCCACCGCCGCCGAGCACGGGGAAGCCTTGTGGGACACGATCTACGCCGCCGGGGCGCGGCACGGCCTCGTCGCCGCCGGGCGGCACGCGTTCTCCTCGCTGCGGATGGAGAAGGGCTACCGCTCCTGGGGCACCGACATCAGCACCGAGTACGACCCCGACGAGGCCGGTCTCGGGTTCGCGGTGAGCATGGACAAGGGCCCGTTCCTCGGCCGCGCCGCGCTGCACCAGCGACGCCTCGCCGGGCCGCCCGCCCGGTCGCTGGCCACGCTCGTCCTGGACTGCCCGCAGGCCGTCCTGTTCGGACAGGAGCCGGTGTACGACGTCCCGGACGCCCACCGCTCCGGGCGCGGGCCCTACCTGCTCGACGACGGCTCCACCGGTGACCCCCTCGACCCTCGTGAGCGGAAATCGTCGCCAGGGCAGCCATATCCGCGCACGGGCGGGGTTCTCGGGTACGTCGCCAGTGCCGCGGTCGGGCACACGGTGGGGGAGTCGATCGCCCACGTGTGGCTCCCGGCGGACAAGGCGGTGGCCGGGACCCGGGTCGAGGTCGAGTACCTGGGCAAGCGGCTCGGGGCCGAGGTCGTCGACGGCCCGCGCTACGACCCGTCGATGTCCCGTATGCGGGCCCGGTAGCCGGACCGACGGGGGAGAGGGAACGACATGGGACACGACGTCATCGTCGTCGGGCTCGGCGGCATGGGCAGCGCCTCGGCGCACCGGCTCGCCGCGGGCGGGCTGCGGGTGCTCGGCCTGGACCGCCACCCGCCGGCGCACGACCAGGGGTCGAGCCACGGCGGGTCGCGGATCACCCGGCAGGCCTACTTCGAGGACCCCGCCTACGTGCCGCTGCTGCGCCGCGCCGGAGAGCTGTGGGACGCCGTCGCCGAGGAGTCCGGCCGGCACCTCGTCGACTGGAGCGGCGGGGTGATGGTCGGGCGGCCGGACGGGCCCACGATCTCCGGGTCGCTGGCCAGCGCCCGGTACTGGGGCCTGGAGCACGAGCTGCTCGACGCCGGACAGATCCATACCCGGTACCCGACGCTGCGCCCGTCCGACGCCGACGTCGCGCTGGTCGAGCGACGTGCCGGATCGGTGAACCCGGAGGAGAGCGTCCGCGCCCACCTCGATCTCGCCGGCCGGTACGGCGCCGACCTGCGCCACGGCGAGACCGTCCTGGACTGGACGGCGACCGATGCCGGGGTGCGGGTGCGGACCGAACGGGCGACCCACGAGGCCGACCGGCTCGTGCTCGCCCCGGGCGCCTGGGCCCCGGACCTGCTGGCCGACCTGGGCGTCCCGATGCAGATCGAGCGGTACGTGCAGTTCTGGTTCGCCCCGTCGGACCCGGCCGCGTTCGCCGGGCACCCGGTCTACATCTGGGAGGGCCCGGGCGGGCGCCAGTTCTACGGGTTCGGGCTCGGCGGGGACGGCACCGTCAAGGTCGCGTTCTTCCGCGGCGGCGACGTCTGCGACCCGGCGAGCATCGACCGCACGGTGCACCCCGGCGAGGTCGAGGAGATCCGGGCGTTCGCGGCGCCGCACGTCCCGGGCGCGGTGGCGGAGTTCGTGCGCGCCAAGACCTGCATGTACACCTGCACCCCCGACCACCACTTCGTAATCGCGCCGCACCCGGCGCACCCGGCCGTCACGGTGGCGTGCGGGTTCTCCGGGCACGGCTTCAAGTTCGTCCCGGTCGTCGGGGAGATCGTCGCCGACCTCGTCACCGCGGGCTCCACATCGCACCCGATCGACCTGTTCGACCCTGCTCGATTCTCCGCTCGATCCACCCCCGCCCACTCCACGCACTTCGGGGAGCACGTCGCATGAGCACCACACCGCTGCCGTCCAGCCTCCGCCCGACCCTGCCCGGCACCGCCTACACCGACCCGGCGACGTTCGACGCCGAGTGCGCCCGCATCCTGGAGGCGAACTGGTTCTGCGCCGTCGCCGCCGTCGACCTCCCGAAGGCCGGCTCGTTCCGGACCGTCACCGTCGGGCGGGAGAGCGTGCTGATCACCCGCTCCCGGACCGGGGAGGTCCGCGCGTTCTTCAACGTGTGCCGCCACCGCGGCGCGCGGCTGTGCACCGAGTCCTCCGGCACGGTCGGGCGGACGTTCCGCTGCCCGTACCACGCGTGGTCCTACGACCTCGACGGCAAGCTCGCCGGCGCGCCGCACCTGCCGCAGATGCGCGACATCGACCGCACCGAGTACGGGCTGCGCACGATCGCGGTCCGGGAGTGGCTCGGCTACGTCTGGGTGTGCCTCGCCGACGACCCGCCCTCGTTCGCCGACACCGTCATGGCGTCGGTCGCCTCGCGGCTCGGCGACGTCGCCGCCGTCGACCGCTACGACGTCGGGTCCCTGGCGCTGGGGAAGCGGATCACCTACGACGTGGCCGCGAACTGGAAGCTCGTCGTCGAGAACTTCATGGAGTGCTACCACTGCGCGACGATCCACCCCGAGCTCACCGGCGTGCTGCCGGAGTTCGCGAAGGGCTGGGCGGCGCAGTACTACGTGGGCCACGGCGCGGAGATGGGCGCGTCGGTGGAGGGGTTCACCGTCGACGGCTCGGCCGGCCTCGGTCGCCTGCCCGACATCGACGACGAGCAGGACCGCCGCTACTTCGCCGTCACCGTCGCGCCGCAGGTGTTCCTCAACCTGGTGCCCGACCACGTGATCGTGCACCGGATGTTCCCGCTCTCGGCGAACCGCACGGTGATCGAGTGCGACTGGCTGGTGCACCCCGACGTCGTCGCGGCCGGGACCGACATCTCGCGGTCGGTGGAGCTGTTCGACCGGGTCAACCGGCAGGACTTCGACGCCTGCGAGCGCTGCCAGTCCGGGATGGGCTCGCGCGTCTACCGCGACGGCGGCGTGCTGGTGCCGACCGAGCACCACATCGAGGAGTTCCACACCTGGGTCCGGACCTCGCTCGGCGAGATCGTCGCGGTGCCCGAGGCGTCGGAGGGGGCGGCGTGAGCATCCTCGATCACATCGGTGACACCCCGTTGGTGCAGGTCGACGGCGTGTGGCTGAAGCTGGAGCACCTCAACCCGTCGGGTTCGGTGAAGGCGCGGATGGCGCTGCACGTGATCCGCCGTGCCGAGGAGCGCGGGCTGCTGCACCCCGGGGACACGATCGTCGAGGCCAGCTCCGGCAACACCGGCAACGCGATGGCCATGGTCGCCGCGGTGCGCGGGTACCGGATGGTGGTGGTGACGCCGACCGGGCTGAGCCGGGAGCGGACCGCGATATCCAGGGCGTTCGGGGCCGAGGTGCTCGAGGTGGGGGACTTCCACGTCACCGACGCCCTGGCCGTCGCCGCGCGGCTGGGGGAGCGCCCGGGCTGGTTCGCGCCGTCGCAGTTCGACAGCGAGGACAACGTCGAGGAGAACGCGACCTGGCTCGGTCCGGAGATCCTGGGCCAGCTCCCGTCGCCGCCGGACGCCGTGGTCTGCGGGATCGGGACCGGCGGCACGCTGATCGGGGTGGGCCGGGCGTTCCGGGAGGTCAACCCGGGCTGCGCGGTGATCGGCCTCGAACCGCACGAGTCCTGCACGATCCGCTGCGGGGAGATCGGCAAGCACCGGATCGAAGGGATCGCCGACGGCTTCGTGCCTGGCATCCTCGCCCGGCACCGTCACGTCGTCGACGACGTCGTGTCGGTGGCCAGCGAGGACGCGCTCGCCGAGATGCGGCGGATGGCCCGGTCGTTCGGGCTGTTCGTCGGGCCCAGCTCCGGCGCGCACCTGGTCGCGGCCCGGGCGTGGCTGGCCGCGCATCCCGGCTCGACGATCGTGACGTTCTGCAGCGACGAGGGGGAGAAGTACCTCGCCGACCACTTCACCGCCGTCGAGCCCGCCGCGGTCGCCGCCTGACCCCGGTCACCGATCCGCACCCCTGCCGTCGATCCGCACCTGCTGCAGGGTGTGCGGATCGCCGGTAGAGGTGCGAACTCGGTGCCGGGCCGGCGGATCAGGCCAGCAGGGCGAGGATCGGGGCGAGCTGGGCGGTGTCGAGGTACTCCTCGATGCGGGTGACCTTCCCGCCGTCGGAGTGCACGACCAGGCAGGCGTGGGCGGCGACCTCACCGCCGTCGGGCAGCGTGCCGCGGAAGGTGTAACGGGCGACGGAGATGCCGTCGTCGCCGGGGGCGGTGGTCCGGACGTCGGTGAACCGGAAGTCGGGGACCTTCGTCCGGATCGTGCGGACCGACTCGAACGTGTCGACCAGCGCCATGTCGAGATCGTCGAAGTTGTGCCAGGCGGTGGCGCCGTCGGCGATCAGCTCCCGGTCGACGTCCAGTGCGTCCAGGGCGGCGATGATGCGGGCGGCGGGGGTCGTGTCGGTGGTCGTCATTGATCCTCCGGTGCTTCGGTCCTGACGCCCGATCGTGCCCCGATCCGGAGCCGTGGGACACCCCACTCCGGGGGACATCCGGCGGCCGGCGGTCTCCCGCGCCGCCCCCGACGTCGCCTGCCGTCTCCGCGGGACGTGCATCCACCCGCGGCGGTCAGGACGTCGAGGTGCCGGACTCCCGAGGACCCGTGCCCCCGCCGGTCGGGCGCAGGGCCTCGGCGACGACGTCGGCGGCGCTGGACGAGCGGGTCCGCCGTCCGCGGTCGTAGTGCTGGGTGGTGGCGATCGTGGCGTGCCCGACGTCGGCCTGGACGTGCTGGATCGGGGCGCCGTTCTCCAGCGCGATCGTCACGTAGGCGTGGCGCAGGGCGTGCGGGTGCACCCGGTCGGCGACGTCGTCGAGCTCCGGGCCGCCGGTCTCGGCGACGCGGCGCAGCAGCGTGTAGAGGGCGAACCGGGTGCAGCGGCCGCCGTCGCGGGTCGCCAGCAGAGGCGACGACGCGGCGCCCCGCCCGCGCCGGGCGGGAACGGCCGTGCCCGCCGTGCGGTCCCGTTCGGCCAGGTAGGCGGTGAGCGCGTCCGCGGCGAGACCGGTCAGGTAGACCTCGCGCCGGACCCCGCCCTTGCCCAGCACCCGCAGCAGGCGTTCCCCGCCGGAGACGACGAGGTCGTCGCGGTCCAGCCCGGCCACCTCGGAGACCCGCAGGCCCAGCGACAGCAGCGCGACGACGGTGACCGCGCGCAGGGCGTAGAGATCGCGGTGCCGGGTGGGGTGTGGCAGCCGCGCCGCCGACTCCAGCAGGGCTCTGACCTGCGCCGCGGTCAGCCGGACCGTCGGCGACGGGTCGCGCGAGCCGCCGGAGAGGCCGAGGCGCTTGCGGTTGAGCGCGGCCGGATTGCCGGCGATCACCCCCTCGTCGAGGAGGTGGCCGTAGAACGCGGACACGGTCGAGAGCATCCGGGCCCGGGTCCGCTTCTGCGCGCCGGCGGTGTCGAGGGCGTGCAGCCAGGCCGTGACGTGGGTGGCGGTCGCGTGCCGGGGGTCCAGGGACCGGGAGGCGCACCAGCGGAACCAGGCCAGATGGTGCAACGGCCCGCGCGGGGCGGGTGGGGGAGTGCGCCCCGGGGACCGGCCGGTACCGGCCCCGGACGACTCGGCGGGTCCCGGCGAGCCGGACACGGGGGCGGTGGCGCGGGCCCCGGTGCTGCCGCCCCCGGTGCTGCCGCCCCCGGTGCTGCCGCCCCCGGTGCTGCCGCCCCCGGTGCTGCCGCCCCCGGCGGCGGTGTCCGGCCGGCCCGTCACCCCGTCCGCCCAGCCGATCGGCAGCCCGAGGGCGTAGGCGTAGGTACGCCGGGTCTGGGCTCCGCCGTAGCCGGCGAGCCACTGCGCGACCAGGGCACGCAGCGCGTCGGGGTCCTCGACGCCGGGCCACTCGCTCTCGGGCTGCAGGTCCGGCGGCGGAACCGGCCGGGGCAGGCTCGCCAGCACCGCGATCGGCCCGGAGATCGTCTCGTCGGCCACCCACCGATCGTCTCCCACGCGCCACCGTCCCCGGCGCAGACCCGCCGCGGGTGTGACGCCCGGTCCTCAGACCCGCCGGATGCGGGCCAGCCACGCCGGGACGTCGACCCGGTCACCGGCCGGGATACCGAGCGCAGCGCTCTGGTGCTCGGCCACGACACCGCGGTACGTGCTCGTCCCCACGCCGTCGACCCGCCACCCGGGACGGTCGAACGCGGTGCGGATGTCGGACTCGTCGATCTCGGGGCCGAAGCCCGGCCCGCGGGTGGAGAGGGCGAGCAGGTGCAGGGTGGCACCGGGTGCGCAGACCCCGAGCAGGGCGTCGGCGTAGCGGACCCGGTCGCGTGCGTCGAAGATGTGGAACAGGGCGCTGTCGAGCACCGTGTCGAACCCACCCAGGGCTCGCAGGCCGGCCGGGTCCAGGGCGTCGACCTCGGTGAACCGGGCGGTGACACCGCGCTCGGCGGCGGCGGTGCGGGCCCGCGCCAGTGCGGACGGTGCGGCGTCGGCTCCGAGTACGTCGTGGCCCAGGGAGGCCAGGTGCAGCGTGTGCTCGCCGGTGCCGCAGCCGATGTCGAGGACGCGGCCCCGGAACCCGCCCGCCCGCTGGAGCACGACGACCGCCGGTTGCGGCTCGTCGATCACCCACGGCGGAGTCCCGTCGAGGTAGGCCTGCTCGAAGCGGTCGGTGGTCGGCGTGACGTCCATGGTCGTCTCCCTGCTCGATGTGCCGGTGTCACACCCGACGGTGCAACCTGAATCCGGCTCGAGGTCAAGGGTCAGTCCACGGCGGCGAGCCGCGGCGGCTGCTCGCGCAGGGTCGCCGCGGCGATCTCCACGAAGTCGAGGACCCGGCGTTCCCGGCGGTCCTGTGACACGACCACGCAGGTCTCGACGGGGACCGAGTCGGTCACCGGGAGGTGGACGAGGTCGGGTCGCGAGTACGACTCCGCGACCGTGCTCGGCACCATGGCGATGCCGTACCCGGCGGCGATGAGCTCGAACTTCTCCTCCAGCGACGACGTCCGCCGCGCGTGCGCGTCGAGGATCGTCTCGCCCTCGAGGTCGGCCGCGGTCAACGAGCGGCGCCGCGCGAGCGGGTGCGTCGCGGGCATGCAGGCGACCTTCGCCTCGGCGCCGAGGTCGACGGTGCGCAGGCTGGCGTCGTCGAACGGGCGGCGGAGCACCCCGACGTCGGCACGGCCGTCGCGCAGCGGCGCGGTCTGCTCCCACCAGTGCAGGCGGAGCAGCTGGATCTCGACGCCGGCGTGGGTCGCGGTGAACGCCCGGACCGCGTCGGACACGTGCAGGCCGGGCGCGAACGCGACGACCAGCCGCTCGACGCCCCGGCCGGCCTCGAGCACACGCCGGACGGCGGAGTCGACGGTCGCGAACACCCCGCGCGCCTCCTCCCGGAGCTGCTCACCGGCGGGGGTGAGCTGCACGCTGCGCGTCGTCCGGGTCAGGAGCGCGCACCCGAGCTCCTGCTCCAGCGCCCGGATCTGGCGGCTCAGGACGGGCTGCGCGATGTAGAGCTCCTCGGCGGCCCGCCCGAAGTGCCGGTGCTCGGCGACCGCGGCGAAGTAGCGCAGCTTGAGCAGGTCCAGATCCATGCCCTGAGGGTATCAATCGTCGCCGACAGGTATTGGACGATCTCCGCAGGCCAGGCGCAGGGTTGGGCCCATGTTGGTCATCACCACGCCCACGGGCGACATCGGCAGCCAGGTCCTCACCCGCGTCCTCGAGACCGCGCCGTCGGAGGAGGTCCGCGTCGTCGTCCGCGACCCCGCCAGGCTCCCCGCGCCGGTCCGCGACCGCGTCGAGGTCGTCGCCGGATCGCACGGTGACGCCGACGTCGTCGACCGGGCCTTCGACGGCGCCGACGCCGTGTTCTGGCTCGTCCCGCCGGATTCGCAGGCCCCGAGCCTCGACGTCGCGTACTCCGGGTTCACCCGGGCCGCCGCGAAGGCGTTCACGGTGCACGGGGTCTCCCACGTCGTCGGGGTCTCGGCGCTCGGCCGGGGCACACCCGTCGCGGACCGCGCCGGGCTCGTCACGGCCTCGCTCGCCATGGACGACCTGATCGCCGCCACCGGCGTCGCCTACCGGGCGCTGGCGAACCCGACGTTCATGGACAATCTGCTGCGCCAGATCGCCTCGATCCGCGACGACGGGGTGTTCACCGACACCCAGGCGCCCGACCGTCGCGCACCGTCCGCCGCGACCCGCGACATCGCCGCGGTCGCCGTCGACCTGCTGCTCGACCGGTCCTGGACCGGCGCCGGCAGCGTCGCGGTGCTCGGCCCGGAGGACCTCTCGCAGGAGGACATGGCACGCATCATGACCGAGGTGCTCGGCCGTCCCGTCCGCTACCGGCGCGAGCCGCTCGAGAACCTCGCAGCGCGGCTCACCGGGTTCGGGGCGGGCGAGGCGTTCGCCCGGGGCATGGTCGACATGATGCGGGCGAAGGACGAGGGTCTCGACGACGGCGTGGCCCGCACCCCGGACACCGCGAGCCCGACGACGTTCCGGCAGTGGTGCGAGGACGTCCTGCGCCCGGCGGTGCTCGCCTGAGCCCCGACGCCGACCACGGCTGATGCGCTCCTACGCCGCCCGTCACCAGGACGACCCGCGCAGCCTGCTGCTGATCGACCCCGGGCACGTGCGGACCGTGCTCGGCGGCCCGGGCGCGACACCGACCGTCCCCGGGGTCGTGGACGCGATCACCGCCCACGCCGGTGAGCCGGGACTGCGGTTCCTCGACTACCGGGGCGAGACCGTCCCCCGGTGAGCCGACCGGATCGCGTCGGCGATCTTCTCGCCGACCAGGACCGCGGTCAGGTGTGCGTTGGCGCGGGTCACCCAGGGGAAGACGCTCGCGTCGGCGACGCGCAGACCGTCGACACCGAGGACCCGCCCTTCCGGGTCGACGACGACGTCCGGGTCGTCCGGTGCGCCCATCCGGCAGGACCCGGACGCGTGCACCGTGTCGATCACGTTGGCCAGCGCGAACTCGGCGAACTCCCGGTCCGACATCGTCGTCGCGGGATCGGCCATGCCCGTGCCCAGCCAGGACGCGGTGGCGACCTTCTGCAGCTCCGGCTGTGCGGCCAGCGTGCGCAGCTCGTCGACGACCACGCGGAACCGTCGCATGTCGTCGGGGTGGGAGAGCATGTCGAAGTCGACCTGCGGGTCGACGGAGGGATCGGTCGAGGCGAGCTGCACGCGGCCGGTCGAGACGACGTGGTTGCCCCAGCCGATGACCCCGGCGGCCGGGACGCCGATGCCCAGCGCGCCCGGCGTGGCCAGCATCGCGTCGTTGACCTCGTCGCCGACCCCGGTGCTGAACCGCACGCAGAGCTGACCGCGCTGCGGCTCGTCCCCGAAGTCGGGCGGTTCGTGCAGGCCGAGGGCCAGCACGATCCCGGGGTGGTCCTGCAGACCGTGCCCGACCGGGAGGTTCGCGACGGGCTCGACGCCCAGTGCCCGCAGGTCCGCCGACGGGCCGACCCCGGAGCGCAGCAGGATCGCGGGGGATCCGATCGCGCCGGCCGACAGAACGACGTCGCGGGCCCGGTACTCGACGGTCTCGCCGCCGACGATCGCGACCACACCGACGGCGAGGGTGCCGGAGAACAGGATCCGGTCGACCAGGGCGTCGCCGACGACGGTCAGCCCGGGCCGGTCGCGGGCCGGTTCGAGGTAGGCATCGTTGGTCGAGACGCGCCGCCCGTCGACGCCGTTGTAGGCGTACGGCGAGACGCCGGTCGAGCCGGGGGCGTTGTGGTCGGGCGCCCACGGGTGGCCCAGCCGCTCGGTGGCCTGGTCGACGGCCCTCTCGATCGTCGCGAAGTTCTCCCGGCGCGGTCGCGTGACGGGGATCGGGCCCGCGTCGCCGTGGAACGGCTCGTCGCCGAAGTCGCGGTCGTTCTCGAGCCTGTTGAGCAGGGGCAGGACGTCGTCGAAGCCCCAGCCGGTGGCGCCGCGGGCCGCCCAGCCGTCGAAGTCCTCCACGGTGGCCCGGATCGCGAACAGGCCGTTGACGGCGGAGCTGCCGCCGACGCCGCGTCCCCGCACGTACGGCAGCGCAGACTGGGCCGCGGACCTCGTGGCCGTCAGGTTCGGGAAGGTGTGGGTGTCCGCGAGCTGTGCCGTCAGCCCGATCGCGCCCGGCTCGACGCTCCGGAGCTCGGGGGAGGTCTCGGCCGAGCGGTAGTCCGGACCGGCCTCGAGGAGCAGGACGCTCCGGTGGTCGTCCTCGGTCAGCCGGGACGCGATCGTCGCACCCGCGGATCCGGCTCCGACGATGATCGTGTCGTACATCGGGTCCCTTCCTCTGTCCTGGGGCCTCCCGGCGGACGGTCGCCCGCACGGATCGGCTGAGGTCAGGAGACACCGTGCCGTAGCGGCACACTCAAGCGTTTCGTCCGATTCTTCCCGCTGCGGGTGCACGGACCCGGCCGAGGTCGGCCGGGCGAGCGGAGCAGGACGGGGCACGCTCTGTGCGCGGTATCCGCCCGGCTGACCTACCGGCAGGCCGACGACGCCGCGCCCCGCTGCCGACGCCTACGCCTGCTGCCCTCCGGGACGGCGGAACCGGCAGGCTCGGCCTGCCCGGAGGGAAAAGCGACCTGGGAGCCGGCCGGCTACGCCACGCTGGAACGGGTCCTGAACGCGCCCTGACCCGTACCGATCACGATCGCCGGTCTCGTACGTTCAGCGATCACGCCGCGCCACGAGCACGACGACCGCGCCGGACCGGCCGTCGGGCGGGAGCCGTAGGTCGGCCACCAGCCGAAGTCCGGCCTGCTCGATCAACGAGGTGAGCTGCTCGGGTCGCCACTGGTAGGTCGTCCAGCTCACGGCGACACCGCCGTAGGCCTCGGTACGGACGAGATCGTCGTCGCCCGCGTGCGTCGCGAGGATCAGATGACCCCCGGGTGCGAGGGCACGGGCGAACGACGCCAGGACCTGCGGCAGTACATCGCGGGGCAGGTTAAACAACGACCACCAGCCCAGCACCCCGGCCAGCGACGACTCGGCCGGCTCGAGCTCGGTCGCCGAGGCCACGTCGAATCGGCAGTGGGGGTGGA
Source organism: Pseudonocardia sediminis (assembly GCF_004217185.1). Lineage (NCBI taxonomy): Bacteria > Bacillati > Actinomycetota > Actinomycetes > Pseudonocardiales > Pseudonocardiaceae > Pseudonocardia > Pseudonocardia sediminis. Next base: position 3,417,962 of record NZ_SHKL01000001.1, read on the forward strand.
GGCGGCGCGCGTGCTCGATCATGCGCGGTGAGAGGTCCACGCCGGTCGCGTCGACGCCGTGCTCGACGAGGTAAGACGTGACGGTGCCCGGCCCGCACCCGACGTCGAGGACCGGTCCGCGCCCGGCGACCGCGTCGACGAAGACGTCCATCGCGGCCTTGAGCCACGGGTGGTTGCGGACGTCGCCGACGCCGGTCGTGACGACCATGTCCACGTAGTTGTCCGCGACGCGGTCGTAGGACTCGCGCACCACATCGAGGTCGGTCGGACGACGCACGGGCGAGGCGCTCATCGATCCGACCGTAGAAGGGGCCGGTGCGTCCCCGACGGAGCGACGCGCCGGCCCCCTCCTGGTTTTCGCCGGGCGGACGACCGAAAGCACGAACGAAACGATGGTTCCGTTGGTAGCTGCAGCTAGTTTTGATACTGAATACATGGTTATTAGTTATCAATACTCGAACTGGTACGCTGCTCGACGTGGACGACGACGCCGTACGCTGCGGATACAGCCGATGCCGCGCCGAGCTGCCGGCGCCGGGCCCGCAGGGTGGGCGGCCCCGGACGTTCTGCCGGGACACGCGGTGGCCGGGCGGGCAGACCTGCTCGCAGATGGCCCGCGCCGAGCGGGAAGCCCTCGGGGCACTCGGGCTCGACGCCGGCGCCGGCGCGTTCGCGCTCGACGCCGACCGGTTGCGCGAACACGTCGACGCCGTCCGCGGGCCGGTCCGGGAGCTGGGGGAGGCCCTCGACGGGGTGGGGGCCCGGCTGGACCAGGTCCAGCGCGAGGCGGTCGACGCCGTCGAGCAGGCCCGGACGCGGACCGCCGACGCCGAGCGTGCCCGTACCGAGGCGGAACGGGTGCGGGACGAGGCCGTCGCCCGGGCCCGCGAGGCGGTCCGGAAGGCCGAGGCGGCGGCAACCGACCGGGCGGACGCGGTCACCCGGGCGACCGCCGCCGCCCAGCAGGTGATGGAGGCGACGGAGGCTCTCGGTGCCGCGCGCCAGCAGGTCGAGGAGGCCGGCGCGGCACGGGCGCGGGCGAACGAGGAGGCGGCCGCGGCGGAGGCCCGGGCCGCGGCCTCCGAGCAGGCGCGGGCCGAGGCGGTTCTCGACGCCCACCGCGCCCAGGACGAACGCGACGGTGAACGGGCCCGGATCGCCGCCGTCACCTCCGAACGGGATGACGCCCGCGCGGTCGCCGACGGGCTGCGCACCGACCTGGCCACGGTCCGCGCCGAACGCGACCACGCCCGGGAGGAGCGGGACCGCCTGTCGTCCGAACGCGATGCCGCGCGGGCGGAGCGGGACACCACCCGGCTCCGGGTCGACGAGCTCGTGGCCGAGCGCGACCGGGTCCGCGACGACGCTCGCTCCGAACTGGCCGAGGTCCGCGCCGAACTGGACACGGCCCGCGCCGAGGCCGTCCGCCTGCGGGAACGCGCCGACGACGAGTCCGCACGCCGGGAACGGGCCGAACAGTCGGTCTCCGACCGGGCCGCGCGACTCCACCCGGACGACCTGCGGACCCTCGTCGCGGCGCTGCGCTCCCAGGACGACGCCGGCCCGGAGAGCCCACCGCCGACCCGCACGTGAGCGACACCGACGCCTACCGGCAGGCGCGCGGGCGCGGCCCGCGTCCGTCACGGGCCAGGCTCCACGGCCGAACGATTGTGCGAGCGGAGCGCTCGTCCAGCCCGGGCGTGTGAGCGGAGCTCTCGTGCAACCGGCTCGGGTGCTTCTGGTGCGTGATGGGTGCCGGGAAACGATCGCGGACGTTCTGTCGGTGCCGGATGCGATCCTCCGGCCATGACCGGATGGGCACCGAAGGCGGAGCTGCTCCGCTACCTGCAGGCGGGGCGCGAGGCCCTGTTGTGGAAGACCGAGGGCCTGGGCGAGTACGACCTGCGCCGGCCGATGACACCGACCGGCACCAACCTCCTGGGCCTGGTCAAGCACGTCGCGGCGTGCGAGATGGGGTATCTCGGTGCCGTCTTCGGACGCCCGGCCGACGAGCCCCAGCCCTGGTTCGCGGAGGACGCGGACCCGCAGGCCGACCTGTTCGCGACCGCCGACGAGTCACCCGCCGACGTCGTCGCCCTCTACCGGCGGGTGTGGGCGCACTCGGACGCGACGGTCGAGGCACTGGAACTCGACGCCGTCGGCCGGGTCCCGTGGTGGGCCGAGGGCGGACAGGAGATCACGCTGCATCGCGCGCTCGTCCACATGATCGCCGAGACGCACCGTCACGCCGGGCACGCCGACATCCTCCGGGAACGGATCGACGGGACGGCCGGGCTCCGGGACGGCAACGACAACATGCCGCCCGGCGACGAGACGCATCGGCGGGAGTACCACGACCGGCTGGAGACGCTGGCCCGCGAGGCGGGCGGGAGGTGAGCAGGGAGCTGGGTGGGCGACTCAGCGGCCGGGCGAGCGTTCCGACGGCGTCGTGGCCTCCAGCTCCTCGACCCGGTTCCGGAGGGTGCGCAGCTCGGTGAGCACGGCGGTCCAGTCCGCGGGCGTCGGCTGCGCGGCGCGCTGTTCGTCACCGACCCGCTCGAGGAACCAGGTCGCGATCGCCGCGGTCACCGTGCCCAGCACGGCGATCCCGGCCAGCATCAGCGCCGCGGCGACGAGCCGTCCCTCGGTGGTGACCGGGTAGCGGTCCCCGTAGCCGACGGTCGTGATCGTGGTCAGGACCCACCACAGGGCGTCGCCGAAGGTCGTGATCGACGACTCCGGGGCGTCCCGCTCGGCCTCGAACACCCCCAGCGCCGCGACGAAGGACACCAGCGAGACGGTCACGATCAGATACCCGCCGACTCGTCCACGGAAGTCGTCGCGCAGCACCCGGGTCAGCACCGAGACCGCGGCGATCAACCGGAGCAGGCGCAGGAACCGGAAGAACGGCGCCAGCACGATGAGCAGGTCTACCGGGTTCGCGAGCACGAACCGCTGTCGATGCCGGGCGCACACCAGCCGTCCGACGTAGTCGACGACGAACACCGCCCAGGTCAGCCACAGCACCGCCTCGAGCGCGGTCCACGCGGGCTGGCCGGGCCGGGTGGCCAGCACCTGCACGGCGTAGACGACGAGGAACGCGGCGGACAGGACGGTCAGGGGGATGTCGCTGCGGCGTTCCCAGGCCTCGAGGCGGGCCTCGTCGTCGAGGTCCGCGGGGGCGGCGGGGGCCGTCACCGGCTGATCCATGCGCGGACCCTACGCCGGGAGACGCCGCCCCGGAACGGTTCGGATGCCGGAACCGTGCTGGTCAGGCCCCGACCGGCCCGGACCCGGCGGAGGCCGCCGCCGATCACCGTGCGGTCGTACGGCGGCGCCGCGGGCCGTCGGCGATCGTCGAGCCGTCCTTATCGGTGATCAGTGGCACGGTCCTTAGCGCCGATAAGGTAGTGGGGTGACAGTCGTGAGGGCGGGGCTCGACCGCGCTGCGGTGGCCTCCGCCGCGCTCGACCTGCTCGACGAGGTCGGCCTCGACGGGCTCTCCGTCCGCCGCCTGGCCGAGGTGCTGGGGGTCAGGTCACCGGCGTTGTACTGGCACTTCCGCGACAAGGCGGAGCTGCTCGACCTCATGGCCCGGGAGATCCTGCGGCCCGACGTGCACACCCCGGTCCGGTCCGGCGAGGACTGGCGGGAGTGGGTCGCCGACGGTGCGCGCCGGCGTCGACGGGCGTTGCTGTCGCGCCGCGACGGGGCACGGCTGGTCGTGGGGACCCGGCCGGGATTCGAGATCGCCGCGCGGACCGAGTCCGACCTGGGGGTGCTGTGCGATGCCGGGTTCGGCGCCGTGGGCGGGTTCCGCCTGCTGGTGGCCGTCGGGCACTACGTGACCGGTTTCGTCATCGAGGAGCAGGGTGCCGCCCGGCGTCACGCCGCACTGACCGGGCCGGTCCCGGACGTCGCCGAGATCGAGGCGATGACGCCGCTGCTGGTCGGGGCGCTGGTCGACGGCGGGCCACCGGAGAGCGACGAGGCGTTCGAGCACGGCCTGGCCGCGCTGATCGCCGGATCGGACCCGACGACGGCCGGCGGAGTGCGGGGGTAGCCCCCCGGCCGTCGTCCGGAGGGGTCACGCCGCCCGCGGCCCGTAGCCGAAGGTGCGGATCGTGCCCACCGCGGCCGGTCCGAACGGCCGCAGCGCGCGGCTCGGGTCCACCGCCGCGACGGCCGACGCGGGGTCGGTGACCGCCTGCTCGGCGTCGAGCGGGGACAGCGCACCGACCAGGTAGGCGGCGTCGCGGCCGGAGACGGTGTCCGCCACCGCGGCGGGACGGCCCAGCGCGCCACCGAGGTGGCGGATCCCGACGACCGTCATCGGCCCGTCCAGCGCCGCGACGGCGTCCAGCCCGGCCGGGGCCAGGTCGTCGAGCAGCAGGTTCTCGCCGGTGTAGGCGTGCGGCATCTCCGGCTCGGCGTAGACCCGCGACGACTCGACCGGGCGCAGCGGACCGACCGTGTCCTCGGCCGGCCGGGTCGCCGCACGCAGCGGGGCGAGCAGCGCATCGGCCGTCGCGGCGTCACCGCGGACGGTCACGGCGATCCGGGCGATGCGACGTCCGCGCAGGTGCGGCGGCAGGACGTCCCAGTCCGGGTAGGTGACGACCGACATCCCGGAGGTGACGGCGTCGGGCAGGTCAGCGGTCCACGCGCGGTAGGTGTGCAGCGGTGCGGCGTCGCCCGGCTCGTCGATCGGGCCCAGGTCGAACACGAGCGCGCCGCCGGTCAGCGGGCCGGCCGGGAGCAGCCCGATCGTCATCGCGGTGACGACCTCGCCCGCTGCCGGACCGGTACCGCGCAGCCGGGCGAACCGGTCCGGGTCGGTGTCCGTGGTGACCTCGCGCAGGTCACCCACGCGGTCGACGATCTCGAACGCGCGCACGTGGTCGACGGCCCAGCCGTCCGTGCGGCCGGTCAGCCCGAGTCCACCGCCGAACGTGTAGCCGATCGCCCCGACGCCGGGGGAGGAGCCGCTCGGCGCCATCAGGTCGACCGCATCCGCGGCCGCGGTCACGTCACCCCAGACGGCGCCGGCGCCGATCCGGGCGGTCCGCTCGGCGGCGTCGATGTCGATCGTGTCCATCCCCGCGGTCAGCAGCAGGATGCCGCCGTCGGCGGGGACGCGGGTGCCGTGCCCGGTGTGCTGCACGGTCACGGGCAGGTCCTGTTCGGCGACGACGCGGGCCGCGGTGCGGACGTCGTCGGCGGTGCGGGCGGCGACGACGGCGCCCGGCCGGTGCCGTACGCCCAGCTGGAACCCGGTGGACTCCTCGGCCGCCTCCGGGGCGTCCGGGCCCAGGACGGTGCCGCCGACCTGCGCGATCAGCTCGTCGACGAGGGTGCTGGTGGCGGTGTGTGCGCTCATGGGAACGAGCATGCTGCCGTTCGTGACAGAAGTCGAAGAGCTGTTTCTGCTGTGAGTTAGCATCGCTTGTTATGGAGCTGCGTCACCTGCGCTATCTCGTCGCCGTCGTCGAGGAGGGCACGATCACCGGTGCCGCGGCCCGGCTGCACGTCGCGCAGCCGGGGGTCAGCGCGCAGCTGCGGCAGCTCGAACGCGAGCTCGGCGAGCCGCTGCTGGAGCGCGGGCCACGGGCGGTCGCGCTGACCGAGGCCGGTCGCGCCGTCCTCCCGCACGCCCACGCCGCGCTGGCCGCCGTCGACGACGCCCGCGACGCCGTCGCCGCGCTGCAGGGACTCCTGCGCGGCCGGGTCGCCGTCGGGATGGCGTCCTCGCTGCCGGACACGGTGCTCTCCGACGCCGTCGCCGAGTTCGCCGTCGCGCACCCGCAGGTCACGGTGACGCTGCGGGAGGACACCGCCGACGCCCTGCAGTCCGAGCTGCTGGCCGGGCGCCTGGACGTCGCCTACCTCGGTGCGCCGGGAGAGCTGCCCGAGGGGCTGCAGGGGCGGGTGCTGCTCGACGACCGGCTGGTCGCCGCCGTCGCCGCGGACGACCCGCTGGCCGGGCGCTCGCGGATCGGGCTGGACGAGCTGGTGGAGCGGCCCCTGATCTGCCTGCCGCAGGGCCACGGTCTGCGGGCGGCGCTGGACCGCGCCTGTGCCGCGGCCGGGCTGCAGGCGCGGGTGGCGTTCGAGGCCGGTGCCATGAGCCTGCTGCTGCGCCTGGCGGCACGCGGGGTGGGGGTCGCGGTCGTGCCGGAGCCGGCTCTGGGGGCACCGGCCGTGCAGGCCCTCGACGTCCCACCGGTGGCCGTCCCGCTGGACCCCGAGGTGCGGACGCGGCTGCACCTGGCGTGGCGGTCCGGCGGCCCGAGCGGTCCCGCGGCGCGGGCGTTGGTCGGCGAGGTGCTCGCCGCCCTGTGAGCCGGCCCGGGACCGGCCGGTGGTCCACGGCGGCGCGACGCCGGGCGCGGCGAGGTTGCGAAGGTGTGTCGATGCGCCGACCCGGACGCGTCGATGGTCCAGAGTGTGCGCCGTGACATCCGCCGTCCCGTCCTCCGTCGCGTCGTGAGCGGGACGCCGAACACCGTTCCGGCGCGGGTGGAGCTCCTCCGGGCCCGTGCCGTGCTGCTCGTCGCCGTGCTGGTGCTGGTCGCGGCCGGGGCGGCGGCGATCGTGACGTCGCGGCCACCCGCACCCGCGGCCGCCGACGTCCCGCCGTCGGCGTTCAGCTCGGCCCGCGCGACGGGGACCGTCGCAGCGCTGGCGGACCGGCCGCGCCCGATCGGCAGTGCCGCATCGGACCGCGCCCGCGACGGCCTGGCCGTCCGCCTGCGCGCGATGGGTCTGCAGACGTCGACGACGCCGTCGGTGGGGACGTTCGCCGGTGACGGCGTGCAGTCGGTCGGCGTGGTGGACAACGTCGTCGCGACCCGGCGGGGGAGCGCCCCGACCGGCGCCGTCGTGCTGATGGCCCACTACGACTCCGTGCCGGCCGGGCCCGGCGCCGCCGACGACGCGTCCGGGGTGGCCGCGATCCTGGAGACGGTGCGGGCCCTGTCGACCGGCCCGGCGCTGCGCAACGACCTGGTCGTCCTGCTCACCGACGGCGAGGAGTCCGGCCTGCTCGGAGCCCGGGCCTTCACCCGCGCCGATCCGCTGCGGGGGCGCCCGGCCGTCGTCCTGAACTGGGAGGCGCGCGGATCGGGTGGTCCGGCCCTGCTGTTCCAGACCTCGCCCGGCAACGCCCGGCTGATCGACGCCTACCGCGCCGTCCAGCACCCCGCCGGCCACTCCGCGCTGGCCGCGGCCTACGCGCTGCTGCCCAACGACACCGACCTCAGCCCGTTCCTGGCCGCCGGCCGCCCGGGTCTGAACAGCGCGTTCGTCGAGCGCGCGAGCCGCTACCACACCCCCGGCGACACCCCGGCCAACCTCGATCCGGCCTCGGCGCAGCAGCAGGGCACGTCGATGCTGGCGCTGACGCAGGTGCTCGGCGCGGCCGATCTGGCCCCGTTCGACCCGGCGGTCAGCGGTGCGCCGCCGTCCGGGGACGTCACCTACGCCGCGGTGTTCGGACACCTGTGGGTCTACCCGGACGGCTACGTCCTGCCGCTGGCGGCGCTGGCCGCGCTCGCCGTCGTCGGGGCGGGCGTGGCGACGCTGCGCCGACGGCTCGTCACCCCCGGGCGGTGCGCCGGGGCGCTGGCGTCCTGGCCGGTGGTCGTCGGCGTGGCGGCACTGCTCGGGGAGGGTGCGTGGCGGGTGCTGGCGTGGTCGCGGTCGGGTTATGCGAACAGCGCCGGCGTCGTGCACCGTCCGGAGCTGACGCAGGTCGGGGTCCTGCTGCTCGGCCTGCTCGCGCTGCTGCTGTGGGGCGTGCTGCTGCGACGCCGGCTCGGGGCCGCCGCGATGGGACTCGCCGCGACGGCGTGGCTCGCGGTGCTCGGGATCGTCACCGCCGTGCTGGTGCCCGGGGCGTCGTTCCTGTTCGCGCTGCCCGCGCTGGGTGCGGCGCTCGGGATCGGCGTCGCCGTGTTCGTCCCGCCCCTGTGGCGGCCGCTGCCGGTGGCCGTCGGCGGGCTCGCGACCGCCGTGCTGCTGGTGCCGTTCTCCGTTGCGCTGTTCGACGCCGCCGGGCTGGCCGGGTCGGCGTTGCCGGCCCTGTGCGTGGTCCTGGCGCTGGCGCCCCTGGCTGCGCTCGTCGCCGGGCGGCGGCTGCCCACGCGCGTCCCGGTGGCGGTGCTGGTCGCGGCCGTCGGGCTGGGGGCGCTCGGGGTCCTCGTCGACCGCCCGGACGCGGCGCACCCGGACCGTGCCGATCTCGCCTACCTGCACGACACCGACTCCGGCACCGCGCGCTGGGTCAGCCGCGACCCCGTCCCGGCGCCGTGGACCGCCCGCTACGTCACCGGCGAGCCGACCGCGCCGGGCCGTGACCTGCCGTGGCCGGCGGACACGCCGATCCGGACCGGGCCCGCGCCCGTCGTCGGGCTGCCGGCGCCCGCGGCGGTCGCCCGTCGCCTGCCCGGCGGGGCCGTCGAGCTGCGCGTGGGGTCGCGGCGCGGCGCGGACGTCCTCGGCGTGCGGGCCGACACCGGGGGCGTGACGTCGGTCGAGGTCACCTACGTCGGACGACGGCCGGTCGTGCTGCCGGTGCAGGGACGTCTGAACCTGCGGCTGTTCGCGGTGCCGCGCGGGGGAGCGCGGATCGTCCTGCGCACGGACTCACCGGCGCCGCAGCGGCTCGTCGTCCGCGACCAGACGACCGGACTGTCCGGGATCTCCGGCTGGACCCCGCGCCCGCCCGAGCTGGAACGCTCGCCGACCCGGGACGGCGACACCGTCGTGATCACGCGCTCGGTGACCGGCTGAGGGCGCCGCACGGCCCGATCCGCACCGGGGCGGGTGACCTACGTCGGGACCGAGACCAGGATCCGGACGGCCTCGGCGACGGCGGCCCGGCGGGCGACCCGCACGGCCGTCTCGATCGGGCGCAGGGCCTCGCTGCGGGCGTCGGCCGCCGAGGCCGACAGCGCGCCGTACTCTCCCCGCCCCGTCGGCTCCGCCTCCTGCCACCCCCCGAGCTCGTCGCCGGCCGCGGCGGCGAGGATCGCGTCCACCTCGTCGGCCTGCTGCAGCACGCGCAGGGCCCGCGGCGGCATCCCCGCCGGCCAGAGCGACCTCGGCCGCGAGCGCAGCGCGGCGGCGATCTCCTCGCGCACGCCCGGACGGTGCCGGGCGACCCCGAGATCGGTCAGCACCGACGCCGACGTCCGCACCTGCTCGCGCAGGTCGGCCTCGGCCTGGTTCAGAGCGACGTACTCCGGCACCGGGCCCGGGTCGGGTACGCGGTAGACGGTCCAGCGCACGACGCCGTCGGCGATGTCGCTGGGCACGACGCCGAACCCGGCCTCGGGGAACAGGATGCCCTCGCCCGCGGCCGTCGCCTCCCGGCTGAACGGACCGGGGCCGGGCAGGCCGCGCACGTCGCCGGGCGCGGGCAGTACCAGCCGTGCCTGTCCGCGCGGGGTGATCCGGCGCAGCGCGGCGAGCAGCATGGTGATCGACGTCGGCGCGGAGCCGGGGCCCGGGACACCGGTCCACTCGGCGGTGTCGGCGTCGGTGGCGAGCACGTCGTGTGCCTGCGACCAGGGCGCCAGCGAGTCCAGGACGTCGTCGGGTGCGGCGGCCCCGGCGAGCCACGCCGAGGCCCACACCGCCAGGGTGGCAGAGGCGCGAGGCACGGACGCCAGGCTAACCACCGGACACCCGGGGTGCGCGAGCGCCGTGCGGGTGATCGTGATCGCCTCCGGTGTGCGCACGGTGTCGCCGCAGCTCATGGGGCACACCGCCGTTCGATGACGGGTTGCGCCGCCCGCGTGGACTCCGGCCGCGGGCGCGTGTCGTGCCCGGGCGCCGCGCCGGTCCGCGGCGATACTGCCCGGCGTGAGCACGCGACCGCCGTCCCGCACCCACGACTACCGGGGCGCGTTCGACGCCGCCGGCACCCGCACGCAGACCCGCCGGGAGATCCCGCAGGTCCCCGCGGAGCGCGGCCTGGTCGTGGAGGACCCGGCCAGCGGATTCTGCGGGGCCGTCGTCGCGATCGACTCCCGCGAGGTCACGCTCGAGGACCGCCACGGCGGACGACGGGTCTTCCCGCTCCGCCCGGCCGCGTTCCTGTTCGAGGGGCAGCCGGCGACCCTGGTGAAGCCGGCCCCGGGTGCCCCCGCGGGACGGGCGCTGTCCGCGTCCGGCTCGGTGCACGTCGCGAACCTCAAGGCCCGTACTGCCCGGGCCGCCCGGATCTGGGTGGAGGGCCTGCACGACGCCGAGCTCGTCGAGCGGGTGTGGGGCCACGACCTGCGCGTCGAGGGCATCGTCGTCGAGCCGCTGCACGGCGTCGACGACCTGGCCGCGGCCGTGCGCGAGTTCTCACCCGGCCCGAAGCGCAAGCTCGGCATCCTCGTCGACCACCTCGTCGACGGGTCGAAGGAGACCCGCCAGGCCCGTGAGGCGACGGCCGTCGCCGGTGAGCACGTGCTGGTCACCGGCCACCCCTACGTCGACGTGTGGGAGGCCGTGAAGCCCGAGGTCGTCGGCATCCGGGCCTGGCCGCGGATCCCGCGCGGCACGGACTGGAAGACCGGCGTCTGCACGGCGCTGGGCTGGGGCGAACCGGCCGACGGTGCCCGTCGCGTTCTCGGCGCGGTACGCAGTTTCCGGGACCTGGAAACGCCGTTGATCGGCGCCGTCGAGCAGCTCATCGACCATGTGACACAAGCCGCCGAGTGACGTGTGGAATAACGATCCGGGCAAGGGAAATCGCTGATCGGGGACCCTCCCGATCGACTTCTGGCATCCTGGACATATGACCCCGGCATTGATCTGGCTACTCGCAGGAGTGGTGCTGATCGGTGCCGAGGCGGTGTCCGGAGAACTGTTCCTGCTGATGCTCGGCGGCGGAGCGATCGCCGCGGCCGGCGGCGTCGCGCTGGGTCTGGGCTTCTTCGGCGCGGCGGTGGTGTTCGCCGTGGTGTCGGTGGCGCTGCTGCTGGCCGTGCGCCCGATCGTCCGCCGCCGCCTCGAGTCGTCCATGACTCCGTTGGAGACCCATCACGGCACCATGGTCGGCCGCGACGCCGAGGTGGTGCACCGCGTCGACGGCGAGACCGGGCGCGTCAAGATCGCCGGTGAGCTGTGGTCGGCCCGCTCCAAGGACGGCCACGAGGTGATCGAGGAGGGCTCCATCGCCACCGTGCTGGAGGTGTCCGGCGCGATCGCGCTGGTCACCGGGCGCGGGGAGCTTCCCGGACCCGACGACCGGGACCTGGCCTCCTAGACAACTCCACACCTGGCCCCCTCGCGGGGCCGTGTACGACGTGACCCCGTCCGGGGTCGCGGACAGACCGGCCCACGCGGGCCGGGGACGTGAGCGCCGGCCCTGCCGGTGCGACATCGAGTACGGGGGAGGGCCGGATGGAACCGGGAACGTTGATCTTCGTTGTGATCCTGCTGGTACTGGTGATCACGGTGGTCGTGAAGTCGATCGTGATCGTGCCGCAGGAATGGGCCTACATCATCGAGCGGCTGGGAAAGTACAAGGGCACCCGCGAGGGCGGCCCCGCGATTCTCATCCCGTTCGTCGACCGCACGCGTGAGCGGGTGGATCTGCGTGAGCAGGTCGTCTCGTTCCCGCCGCAGCCGGTGATCACCCAGGACAACCTGACCGTCAACATCGACACCGTCGTGTACTTCAAGGTGCACGACGCCAAGTCCGCGGTCTACGAGATCGCGAACTACATCGCCGGCGTCGAGCAGATCACCACCACGACGCTGCGGAACGTGGTCGGCGGCATGACGCTGGAGCAGACCCTGACCTCGCGGGACCGGATCAACACGGTCCTGCGCGGCGAGCTCGACGAGGCCACCGGACGCTGGGGCATCCGCGTCGGCCGGGTCGAGATCAAGGCGATCGACCCGCCCGCGTCCATCCAGGAGTCGATGGAGCGGCAGATGAAGGCCGACCGCGAGAAGCGGGCCATGATCCTGAACGCCGAGGGTCAGCGGGAGTCGGCGATCCGCAGCGCCGAGGGCCAGAAGCAGTCGCAGATCCTCACCGCGGAGGGCGCCAAGCAGGCGGCGATCCTCAACGCCGAGGCCGAGCGCCAGTCGGAGATCCTGCGGGCGCAGGGTCGCCGTGCCGCCCAGTACCTCGAGGCACAGGGTGAGGCCAAGGCGATCGAGAAGACGTTCGCGGCCATCAAGAGGGGCAAGCCCACCCCGGAGCTGCTCGCCTACCAGTACCTGCAGACCCTGCCCGAGATGGCCAAGGGCGAGGCGAACAAGGTCTGGATGGTCCCCAGCGACTTCGGCAAGGCCCTCGAGGGCTTCACGAAGATGCTCGGGGCGCCCGGCGAGGACGGCGTGTTCCGCTACGAGCCCAGCCGGACCGACGGCGACATCACCCCGGAGAACGACGACGAGGCCGTCAAGGACTGGTTCGACGTCTCCACCGACCCGGAGATCGCCCGCCAGGTCGCCGAGGCCACGAAGGCCGCGCAGAAGGAGGTGCCGCCGGTGGGGTCCGACGTGCCGCCGATCCCGCGCGCGACCACCGAGGAGACGCTGAGCATCGAGACCGGCAACACCAACGGTCAGGCCTGACCACACCACAGCGGTCGGCACCCTCGTCGGAACCTTTCCGACGAGGGTGCCGTTCGTTCCGGGGTGGACCCGCGGCGGGAGCTCAGGCCAGGACGAAGCCGAACGGGAGCTCCAGGCGGTGCCGGGCCAGGAGGTCCGCGTCGGCCAGCAGATCGCGGGTGGGGCCGTCCGCGGCGACCACCCCGCCGTCGAGGACCACGCTGCGCGGGCACAGCTGCAGGGCGTAGGGCAGGTCGTGGGTGACCATCAGCATCGTCCGGTCGAGTCCGAGCAGGACCTCGGCCAGCTCGCGGCGGGCCACCGGGTCCAGGTTGGACGACGGCTCGTCGAGCACCAGGATCTCCGGGTCGCACGCGAGCACCGTGGCCAGGGCGACCCGGCGGCGCTGCCCGCCGGACAGGTGCAGCGGCGACCGGTCGGTGTGCTCGGCCATCCCGACGGCGTCGAGGGCCTGGTGCACCCGGGCGGTCAGCTCGGCGCCGCGCAGCCCGAAGTTCGCCGGCCCGAACGCGACGTCCTCGCCGACGGTCGGCATGAACAGCTGGTCGTCCGGGTCCTGGAACACGATCCCGACCCGGCGCCGGATCTCCTGCAGATGGGGCTTCGCCACGTCCAGCCCGCCGACCGAGACCGTCCCCTCGGCCCGGCCCGAGTCCCGCCCGCCGAGGATGCCGTTGAGGTGCAGCACCAGCGTCGTCTTGCCGGCGCCGTTGGGCCCGAGCAGGGCGACCCGCTCGCCGGGGGCGATGGAGAGGTTCACGCCGTAGAGCGCCTGGTGCCCGTCCGGGTAGGCGAAGGCCAGGTCGTGCACGTGCAGGGAGGGCGTGCTCACGTCAGGACCCATCCGGTCCCGGCCAGTGCGACGGCGACGACGACGGCCGAGAGCCCCGCCACCCACTGTCGCGTGGTGGTGGGCGCGTCGGCCATCGGCGGCATCGCCCCGGTCCAGCCGCGGGAGAGCATCGCCAGGTGCACGCGCTCGCCGCGTTCGTAGGACCGCACGAACAGCGCCCCGACGCCGCGGGCGGTCGCGGCGGCCTGCCAGAGGAAACGGGGGTCGTGCCCACGGGAGACCCGGGACAGGCGCATCCGTCGCGCCTCGCCGGTGATGACGTCGGCGTAGCGCAGCATCAGGGTCGCGATCGTGGTGACCAGAGCCGGGGCGTGCAGGCGTTGCAGGCCCAGGAGCAGGTCCCGCATCGGCGTGGTGGCGGCCAGCGTGAGCGAGGTCAGGACGCCGAGCGTGCCCTTGACCAGGATGTTCCACGCCCCGAGCAGGCCGGGCTCCGACAGGGTCAGGCCCCACCACTCGACCGACGGCGCCGGGCCGGTGAAGGGCAGCAGCACCGCCAGGACGACGAACGGTGCCTCGATCACCGACCGCCGCAGGATCCAGCCGAGCGGGATCCGGGCCGCCGTCCAGACGCCGCAGAGCAGCACGGCGAACCCGGCGAACACCGCGAAGGCCTCCCTCGGGGTGGCGACGACGCACACCACCACCAGGAACGCCGTGACGATCTTGACCTCCGGCGGGAGCCGGTGCACCGGGGAGTCCCGGTCGAGGTGGAGCGGATGCGAGTGCCCTGCGCCCACGCCCGGCTCAGCCGTCCCGCCGGCGCCCGCGCAGGAGCTGGAAGACCCCGCCGGCCAGCACCACGGTCACCAGCACGCCGACCACCCCGGCCACCCCGTTCGTGCCCTCGGCCCCGCCCACGGTGTAGCCCGCGAACGGGCCGGACTCCGCCGGGTGCGACGCCTCGTTCTGGGCGATACAGGTGCCCTGCAGCTGCTCCTCGCCGCCGACCTCGACCGTCTGGCACCCGTTGAGAGCGACCGAGTCGAGACCGTCCGGGTCGCCGCTGGCGAGGTAGGAGATCCCGCCGGCGACGACGAGCGCCACGAGGAGGAAGCCCAGGAAGAACGCGAGCGGCCGGCGGGACCGCGTGGACCGGTTCACGCCACACCCCCGCCGGCCTCGACGCCGGAACGCCGGGCCAGGGCCGAGCCGGGAGCCCCGCGCAGCAGGTACACCAGGTCCGGCCGGATCGCCGCGACCGCGCCGACGGTGGCCGCGGTGATCACGCCCTCGCCGATCCCGATCAGCGCGTGGAGCCCGACCATCAGGACCAACACCGTCCCCAGCGACGCCCCGCCCGCCCCGCCGATCGCGTACTCGAGCACGAAGCCCAGCGACGCGACGACGGTGTTGAGGAACGCCGCGACGAACGCCGTCACGATCAGGCCGCCGCGCGAGCGGACGGCGAGGCGGCGCAGCGCGAGCGCGACCAGGAACCCGGTGAACACGCCGATCACGGCCATGTTGGTGATGTTCATGCCGAGAGCGGTCAGGCCGCCGTCGGCGAAGAGCAGGCATTGCACGACCAGCACGATCGCGATGCAGATCATGCCGACCCAGGGGCCGACCAGGATCGCGACGAGCGCGCCGCCGAGCAGGTGGCCGCTGGCGCCGGGCAGGATCGGAAAGTTGATCATCTGGACCGCGAACACGAACGCGGTGACCAGCCCGGCCATCGGTGCGGTGCGGTCGTCCAGGTCGGCGCGGGCCCGCGTCACCGCGATCGCGAGGGCGATCAGGGCCACGGCTCCGAACAGCAGCGACGTCGTGCCGTTCACCAGCCCGTCACTCATGTGCATCGCGACGGCGTGCGTCCGCATCGCGACCTCCTCGGCGCCCGGGTCACCGGCTCGTCCGGGTGACAGGGGTATTCAACGCGCCGGGATGGCTGCGGCCAAGAGGTGGCAGGAGGCGAAGACGTGCGAAAACGGACGAACCGGGTGCGGAACCCGCCGAACGGGCAGGTCCTGCCCGGTCACCCGGCCCGGTCGGCGGTCTCCTTCTCGTCGCGGCGGGCCGCGAACTGGGAGACGCTGAACAGGGCCTTGCGCCGGGCCCGGCCCAGTGGCGCGGCCACGCGACCGACCGTCACGTCCAGGCTGCGCACGTCGAACGCCCCGGACGAGCCGAGCTCCTCGATCAGCGCGCGCTGCTCGTCGTAGATCGCCTGCTCGTTCTCCGCGGAGACCGAGCCGCGCTGGATCCGGAACGCGGCGAGGGTCTCCGGCAGGCCGAGGAACTCGCCGTACTGCAGCAGCCGCATCCAGCAGTCGAGGTCCATGATGAAGCGGCGGTCGCTGCGCCAGCCGCCCGCGGTGACGAACTGCTCGATCCGGAACAGCACGTTGCCCGGCTCGCCGATCGGGTTCGCCCCGTTGCGGATCACCCGGCGGGCGACCTCGCTGCCGCTGTGCGTACCGACCAGGCCACCACCCAGACCGCGACGGGGCACGATCACCCGGCTCTGCTCGTCGATCATGTGCCGGCGCGACGCGACCAGGGCCAGCGACGGGTCGTCGCGCATCGGCGGGACCTGCAGCTCCAGGCAGCGGGGGTGCAGCAGGTCGTCCGCGCACAGCAGCTTGACCAGGGGTGCGCGGCACAGCTGGACGGCGCGGTTCCAGTTGTCCGGCTGGGACAACGTCTCCCGATTGCGCTCGACGCGGATCCGCGGGTCCGGGAACGAGCGCGCGATCTCGTCGCTGCGGTCGCTGCTGGCGTTCTCCAGAATGACGAGCTCGAAATCCCGGAACGTCTGCTCGAGAACACTGCGGATGGTCTCGGCGAGGAAGGCCTCACCGTTGTAGACCGGAATGCAGATCGAGACGCTGGGCTGGAAACCGCCGGGCCGCATGGGCACCTCACGCTGGTCGAGGACGGGGGACGGGCAACCGCCGACGCTACCGCGCCGGTGAACGCGTCCCCCCGTCGCCTTCGGGGGGTCCACCGTCGCCACCGCGCCGATCAGTACAGTGCGGAAGGACAGGAGCGACTCCGACGCGCCGTTGGGCCGGGTTCGTTGCTCCGAATGGCGTAGGTACTCTGCGGTACAGGTCACGTAACGCGAGCGGCGCCCCGAGAGATACAGCAGACGTCGGCATCTGTGACGTCCGGCGATCCCGGAGACGTCTCGACCGATGCGATGAGAACACCCGCAACTGCGCGCCCAGACCGATCGATCGGGGGAGACCGGTGAACCAGCGCCCTGCCCGCACGACACGACCATCCCGACCCAGGGTCTCGGTGATCGTTCCGACACGGAACGAGGCCAGGAACCTGGAGGTCGTCCTGCCGGCCGTGGCCGCGGTACGGCCCGCCGTGCACGAGGTGATCGTCGTCGACGGCAACTCGAAGGACGGCACCGTGGACACCGCCCGCCGGGTCCTGCCCGACGTGCGGATCGTGATGCAGACCCGCAAGGGCAAGGGAAACGCGATGGCCTGCGGTTTCGCCGCGGCCACCGGTGACGTCGTCGTCATGTTCGACGCCGACGGCTCGGCCGACCCGGCCGAGATCCCCGCGTTCGTCCAGGCGCTGATCGACGGCGCCGACTTCGCCAAGGGCAGTCGTTTCGTCCGGGGGGGCGGCAGCGACGACATCACCCTGCTGCGCAAGGGCGGGAACTACGGGCTCAACGGCGTGGCCAACGCGCTGTTCGGGACCCGGTACACCGACCTCTGCTACGGGTACAACGCCTTCTGGTCCGACGTCCTGCCGCTGCTCGACCTCCCCGAGGTCGACCTGCCGCCGCGTGCGGACGGCACGATGCACTGGGGCGACGGCTTCGAGATCGAGACCGTGCTGAACTGCCGGGTGGCCGCGGCCGGGCTCGCGATCACCGAGGTGCCCTCGATGGAGCGCGAGCGGATGTTCGGTCAGACGAACCTGCGCACCTTCGCCGACGGCACGCGCGTGCTGCGGACGCTGGCCTCGGAGCGCAAGCGCGCCAACCGGACCGCGATGCCGGTCCCGCCCGCGGCGTCCCCGTCGACGCCGGCGCCGACCGCGGTGCCGCAGGCGGAGGCCTCCGCACCGGTGAACGGCCGTCGTTACGTCGAGCCGCCGACGGTGCAGACCACTCTGCCTTCCACCGCGTCGGTCCCGCCGGTCGCCCACGAGGGCAACGGTGCGCGGCCGATGACGCCCTCGCCGACCCCGCGGGCGCACCGTCCGCAGGAGAACGGCCACCGTCCGACCGGGACCGACGGGGCCGCCCGATCGGACGCCGTCGGCGTGCGGTACGCATGGGGTGAAGAGGCGTCCTGACGCCCGAGTAGTACTCCGGGGAGCGGAACACCGTTCCGCGCCCCGGCCGTCGTGGAGAAGGGGAGTCCCGCGGTGAGCATGCCGTCGTCGGCCGAGCTGACACGAGCCCGCACGGCCCGTCGCGGGGTCGCCATCGCCCTGGTGGTCGCCGGGGTGCTGGCCTGCGCCCTGAACCTGATCGGGTCGACCGGCGGTGTGATCGGCGACGTGCGCCTGTTGCTGACCATCGCGTTCCTGCTGCTGGGCCCCGGCTGGGCCGCCGCGGGGTTCCTCCGCCGTGCTCCCGCCGCGCACGTCTGGCTGCTCACGGTCGGCGTCGGCGTCGCGAGCACGCTGCTGGTCGCGCAGATCATGGTCAGCTTCGGTGCCTGGTACCCGAGCGTCGCCCTGTTCGTGATGACGCTGATCAGCGTCCCGTTCCTGCTGCGGCACGCGGTGGTCGCCCAGTGAGGGCTGCCCCGGCGGCGGTGGCCCCGTGGTGAGGCCCGTCGGCGACCTGCCGACGTCGCGCCTGAACCCGTATCGCCTGCCGGACGGTGCCGTACCGGGCCGCGCCACGGGCGCGCCGCAGCCGGCCGGACCCGACTCCGAGGCGACGCAGCGTCTGGCCGTCACCTCGCCCGCGGAGCCGCCGACCGACCGCATCCCCGTCACCGGGGATCCGTCCGCGCCGCCCCCGACGTCTCCCGGGGAGTCCGGGACGACCGGGGACGACCCGCAGAACGGCAAGATCGGCGACGGCCTCGCGCTGTCCATCGCGTCGGCGCTCGGTTCGGTCGCCGGTCTGCTGAGCTGGCTGATCGCGGCGTGGATCATGCCGCAGGCCGAGGTCGGCCGGGCGACGGAGTTCGTCTCGGCGTTCCAGCTGATCGGCGGGGCCGCGCAGCTGAACCTCGGGATCGGCCTGATGCGCTGGCTCCCCGGGGCGGGCAAGAAGTCGGTCCGCCTCGTCTGGGCGTCGCTGCTGCTCATCATGCCGCTGTCCGGCCTGATCGGGCTGGTCTACGGGATCATCGTCCCGAGCATCGCCGAGACGGCCGCCGGTGCGGACGGGTCGTTCGGGTTCGGGCTGCTCCTGCTCGTCCTGGCCTGTGCGGGCTGGGGCGTGTTCGTCGTGCACGACTTCATCGTCGTCGCGCTCGGACGGCCGTGGGTGGCGGTGTGGCGCAACGGGACGTTCGCCGTCGTCCGGATCGGACTGCTGCTCCTGCTCGGCTCGGCCTACGCGGCCGAGGGCATGGTGCTGAGCTGGGTCGTCCCGATCGTGCTCTGGATCGCCGGTGGCTCGGTCGTCATCTGGTTCATCGTCCGGCGCTACGCCGCACGGAGCGGCCCGGGTGTGCTGCCCAGCCGCGAGGAGGCCCTGCGCTTCCTCGGGCCGACCGCGCTGGCCCAGCTCGGCAACGCCCTGCTCTACAACCAGGTCCCGCTGCTGGTGAACCTGCGCCTGGGCAACGAGGCCGGTGCCGCGTTCTTCATCTGCTGGCAGGCGGTGACCGTCGTCGACATCGCCGCGGTGTTCTTCATGAACTCGCTGTCGGTGCACACCGCGCGCGAACCGCACCGGGCCGCCGAGCTGGCCCGGTCGGCTCGCAAGCGCATGCTGATCCTGTTCCTGCCGGTGCTCGCACTCGGTGCCGCACTGGGCTACCCGGTGCTGTCGATCCTCGGCGAGGGCTACGCGGCGGCCGCGCCGGCGCTGGCCGTGCTGATGATCGGGCTCGCGTTCCGGCTGCTCGTCGTCTTCGAGCTGGCCCAGCGCCAGGCCTCCGGCGACGGCATGGGCTTCGCCCGGATCCAGCTGACCAACACCGGGCTGATCCTCGCCGTGGCCGCGTTCGTCCCGCTGGGTGTGTTCGGCGAGGTGCCGCTCGATACCCTGCTCATGCCCGTGGTCATCGGCTACGTGGTGGTCCAGGCGCTCTGCGCGCTTGTCGTGATGTTCCTTCCGACGCTGCGGCGCCGGTTCCGCCCGGAGGTGAAGTCGTGACGTCGGAGACCCGCAGAACGGGACCCGACCAGGTGACCGCATCCGCGTCGTCGACGCGGTCCGCGGAGTCCACCCAGTACCTGGACCCGAGGCGCCCGGCGAACCCGCTGGACGCGCCGACGACGGCGGTCCGCCCGCCGTCGCCGCGCCCGCCGGGGGAGTCCTCGTCCGACACGCCCCGCCCGCCGACCCCGGCGCCGGGACCGGCCGAGCCGCTGTCCCCGCTGTGGATCTGGGGCTCCCCGGTCCTCGCCGTGCTCGCGGTGGTGCTGCTGCCGATCGCCGCGGCCACCACGGACCTGGAGAACCTCGGGGGCTGGGGTCTGGCCGCGGTCCTCTCGCCGTTCGCCTGGCTCTCGCTCGGGCTCGCGGTCGCCGCCTGTGTGGTCGAGCTGTGGTCGAAGCGCCCGCGGATCCCGATGCTCGGTGCCGCGACCGGTGTGCTGATCCTGTGCAGCTTCGGCATGCCCTCGGTCGTGCAGCCGCAGGCCCGGTTCACCACCGCCTGGCTGATCGGCGGCTTCGTCGACGCGCTGTCCGGCACCGGTGTCCCGCCGACCGGCATCGACGCGCGGTTCTACTGGCCCGCGTTCTTCGCCCAGTGGGCGTGGATCCGCGACGCCGCCGGCGCCGACAACCTCGACCTCGTCCTGCGCTGGTACCCGCCCGCCGTCGTCGCGGTCTGGGCGATCGGTGTCTACGCACTCGCCCGCTCGATGCTCGGCGGCACCCGCGCGCCGTGGGTCGCGGCCTGGCTGTTCCTCGGCCTGAACTGGATCGAGCAGGACTACTTCTCCCCGCAGGCGACCGCGATCGTGCTGCTGCTGACCGTGCTGACCTTCGCCCTCGGCCCGCTGGCGACCCGGCGGACCGACACCGCCGGCGCCGCGGGCTGGCCACGGGCGCACAAGGACGCGCCCCGGCTGCCGCGATGGCGGCGATGGCTGGTCAGTGCGATGACGCCACCGAACAACCCGACCCTGCCGGCGCGCCAGCTCCTGCTGATCTACTTCAGCGCCTCGCTGTGCCTGCTCGCGATCGCCCCGACCCACCAGCTGACGCCGTTCGCCATCATCGGCCAGCTGGTCGTGCTCGCGGTCGTCGGACGCTTCCGGGGCCGTGGCCTGGTGATCATCGGGATCCTGGCCGTGGTGATCTACATCCTGATCGCGGGCCGGGACTTCTGGATGACCCAGATCTCGATGATCACCGGTGGCAGCGACGAGGGCGGCGCGATCGAGGCCGGCTTCTTCGAACGGCTGCAGGGTGACACCGGCCAGCTCGTGGTGAAACTGCTCCGCGCCGTCATGCCGGTCCTGACCTGGCTGCTCGCGATCGCGGGGGCGTGGGTCTACTGGAAGCGGCGCCGGGACCTGGTGCCGATCCTGCTGGCCGTGGTGCCGATGGGCATGGCGGCCGTGCAGAGCTACGGCGGCGAGCTGCTGCTGCGCGTCATCCTCTAC
Source organism: Pseudonocardia sediminis (assembly GCF_004217185.1). Lineage (NCBI taxonomy): Bacteria > Bacillati > Actinomycetota > Actinomycetes > Pseudonocardiales > Pseudonocardiaceae > Pseudonocardia > Pseudonocardia sediminis. Next base: position 3,439,125 of record NZ_SHKL01000001.1, read on the forward strand.
GGTCTGCCCGTCCTGGCGATCCTCGGCGTGGACGCGCTGCGCGCGTTCGTGCGGGCGGACCGGAGACGGGAGATCGCGCTCGCGGTCGGGATGCTCGTCCTGTTCCCGGTGCTGGTGCTCATCCGCGGTGGCAACGACGCCTACATGGACGTGACCACCGAGGACGTCGCGATGACCCGGGCGGCCTACGACCAGGCCCCGCCGGACTCGCTGGTGCTGCCGCTGTCCAACGTCGGCCCCTACCAGCTCGAGGGCGTCGGCGAGCACAACAAGGCGCCGGGCGTGGAGGGCTGCACGCAGCTCGCCAACGACCCGCTGCCCTGCATCGACAAGATCCAGCCGCAGACGATCCTGTTCTACGAGTCGATCGAGAAGCAGGGCGTCGTGCTCAACGGCGAGGCGCCGGGCTGGAGCACGAAGATCCGCGACCAGCTCATCGCCTCCGGGCAGTACCGGGCGACCTACCAGAACGGGTTCGCCGCGGTCCTGGTCCGGGTGGCCCAGGCACCGGCGCCGGCCGCTCCCGCGGCCCCGGCCGCCCCGGCGGACGACCAGGGGGTGCCGCAGTGATCGGCGCGGCACTGACCTGGCTGGCGTTCCTGCTGGTGCTCGTCCTGTTCGGCGCCCGTGCCTGGGTGGTCGAGACCAACCGGGGACGGCTGAACACCGCGGGTGCCGCCCAGCGGGGCCTGACGTGGGCCGCGGCCGGGGCGGTGGTGCTGCTGATCGCACTGGCCGCGCTCAACGGCGGTCTCACGCTGACCGGCATGCTCCTGAACGGGTCGGCGGAGACCAGCACGCCGTCGGACACCGCGCCGGTGGCCCCGCAGCCGGCGGCGCCCGCCGCCCCGGCCGCTCCCGCAGCTCCGGCCAACCCCTGATCGGACCGACACACACGAGAGCCCCGGCACGGATCCGTGCGGGGCTCTCGTGCGTGCGGGGCGGCTATCCGGAGAAGCCGATCGCCACGTACTTGGTCTCGAGGAACTCGTCGATCCCGACGTTGCCGCCCTCGCGGCCCAGTCCGGACTCCTTGACCCCGCCGAACGGCGCCGCCGGGTTCGACACCAGGCCGGTGTTGAGCCCGATCATGCCGCTCTCCAGTCGCTCGGAGATCCGCAGCGCCCGGTTCAGGTCGCGGGTGTAGACGTAGTTGACCAGCCCGAACTCGGTCGCGTTCGCCGCGTCGAGGGCCTGCTCCTCGGACTCGACGACGGTGATCGGCGCGACCGGGCCGAAGATCTCCTCGTGGTTGAGCCGGGAGTTCACCGGCACGTCGGTGAGCACCGTCGGCGGGTAGAAGTAGCCCGGCCCGTCCTGGGCGGTGCCGCCGATGGCGACCTTGGCGCCGTTCGCGACCGCGTCCGCGACGAGGTCGGTGACCTTGTTCAGGCCCTTGCCGTCGATCAGCGGGCCCACCTGGACGCCGTCCTCGGTGCCGCGGCCGACCTTGAGAGCGCCCATCTTCTCGGCCAGCTTGCGGGCGAACTCGCCGGCCACGCCGCTCTGCACGTAGAAGCGGTTGGCCGCGGTGCAGGCCTCGCCCATGTTGCGCATCTTCGCGACCATGGCGCCCTCGATCGCGGCGTCGACGTCGGCGTCGTCGAGGACGATGAACGAGGCGTTGCCGCCCAGTTCCAGCGAGGCGCGCAGGACCTTGTCCGCGGCCTGCTCCAGCAGCTTCTTGCCGACCGGGGTCGACCCGGTGAAGGAGATCTTGCGCGCCCGGCCGTCACGGATGATCGGCTCCATGACGCCACCGGCGTCGGTGGCGTTGATGACGTTCAGGGCGCCGTCGGGCAGACCGGCGTCGGCGAGGATCTGCCCGAAGGCGAGCATCGTCAGCGGCGTCTGCGGGGCCGGCTTGATGATCGACGCGCAGCCGGCCGCGATCGCCGGGGCGATCTTGCGGGTGCCCATGGCCAGCGGGAAGTTCCACGGCGTCACGAACACGCAGACGCCGACCGGCTGGCGGATCGTGAGGAAGCGGGTCAGGCCGTTCGGCGCGACCTGGTAGCCGCCGTCGATCCGGACGGCCTCCTCGGCGAACCAGCGCAGGAACTCGCTCGCGTAGACGACCTCGCCCTTGGCCTCGGCCAGCGGCTTGCCCATCTCCAGCGTCATGAGCAGGGCGAGGTCGTCGGCCCGCTCGTGCAGCAGCTGGTAGGCGCGGTAGAGGATCTCGCTGCGCTGCCGGGGCGGCAGGGCCGCGATCGTCGGCTGGGCGGCGTGGGCGGCGTCGAGGGCGGCCATCCCGTCGGCGGGGGAGGCGTCGGCGACCTCGGTGAGCACCTCGCCGGTGGACGGGTCCTCCACCTTCGCGGTGGCCCCGTTCTCCGCGTCGCGCCACCGTCCTCCGATGAACAGCCCGGTCGGGACGGCGTCGAGTATCGTGCGCTCTCGGTCGGCGTTCGTCATGGCCGCAACGTACCTGCGGGACCCGGCCCTGTCCTTCCTGGATCCGCTGTCCCGCCTGACGCCCGGCCGTGCCGGGGCCTGTGGCCGACCTCGCGCCGATCATCGCCCGGGTGACGGTGCCACCGGCGCCGCCATGGGTCAGGATGGCGGGGTGAGCGAGACGCTGACGAAGTTGCCCGCGCTGGTCCCGGAGCCGGTGGAGCTGCCCGGCCACCTGGCGCAGCTGCGCGCTGAGGTACGCGAGTTCCTGGCTGCCGAACGCGCGGCCGGGAAGTGGACGCCCGGTGCCGACGTCTGGCTCTCGGGCTGGGACGCCGAGTTCTCGAAGCGCCTCGGGGCCCGGGGCTGGCTCGGGATGACGATCCCCACCGAGTACGGCGGGCAGGGACGTACCGCGCTGGACCGCTACGTCGTGACCGAGGAGCTGCTCGCCGCCGGGGCGCCGGTGGCCGCGCACTGGGTCGCCGACCGTCAGATCGGACCGTCGCTGATGCGCTTCGGCACCGAGGAGCAGCGGCGGAAATTCCTGCCCGGCATCGCCCGCGGCGAGATCTACTTCGGCATCGGCATGTCCGAACCCGACTCCGGGTCCGACCTCGCGTCGGTCCGCACCCGCGCGGACAGGGTCGACGGCGGCTGGGAGATGACCGGCACCAAGGTCTGGACGTCCGGTGCCCACCACGCGCACGCGTTCTTCGCCCTGGTGCGGACCTCGCCCAAGGACGAGAACAACCGGCACGCCGGCCTGTCGCAGTTCCTCGTCGAGCTGGACCGCCCGGGCATCACGATCCGTCCGATCCCCCTGCTCACCGGGGCGCACCACTTCAACGAGGTCGTGTTCGACCACGTGTTCATCCCGGACGAGATGGTCTTCGGCGAGCTGAGCTCGGGCTGGGCCCAGGTGACCGGTGAGCTGGCGTTCGAGCGGTCCGGGCCGGAGCGGTTCCTCTCGACGTTCCCGCTGCTCGCCTCCCTGGTGGGGGAGCTGGGGAAAGCGTCGGACGTCGACGCGGGTACCCGCCGGGAGATCGGCGCGCTGGTCTCGCGGCTGTGGACGCTGCGGCGGATGTCGCTGGCCGTGGCCGGGGCGCTGGAGTCCGGCGAGGCCCCGGAGCTGGCGGCGGCGCTGGTCAAGGACCTCGGCACCCGCTACGAGAACGAGATCGTCGACGCCTCGCGCCTGCTCGTCGACATCCCGCCGGACCCCGGCGCCGAGCCCGGCTTCGCCCGGCTGCTCGCCGAGGCCGTCCAGCACGCCCCCGGCTTCACGCTGCGCGGCGGCACGAACGAGGTCCTGCGCGGCATCGTCGCGCGGGGGATGGGGCTGCGCTGATGAGTTCTGAGCTGCGAGAACTGGCCGAGTCGGTCTTCGTCGACGCCTACGACCGTGACGCCGTCGGCCTCGACACCGACCTCTGGAAGACCTGCGAGCAGACCGGCCTGGCCCGGATGACGCTGCCCGAGTCGGCCGGGGGCAGCGAGGGCACGCTCGCCGACGCCGCCGCGCTGCTCGAGGCCGCGGGCGCGCACGCGGCGCGGGTGCCGCTGGCCGAGACCGACCTGCTCGGTGGCTGGCTCGCCCACGCCGCCGGCCTGGACGTCCCGGACGGGCCGCTGGTGGCCGTCGCCGCCGACCTCGACGTCGCCGCGGACGGCACCGTGTCCGGGACGCTGCCGCGCGTGCCGTGGGGCCGGGCGGTCTCCACGGTCGTCGTGCTCACCGGGGCGCGGGTCGTCGTGCTGTCGCCGTCGGCGCTGACCGTGCACGAGGGCACGAACGTCGCCGAGGAGCCGCGGGACACGCTCGTCGCCTCCGGTGCCACCCCGCTCGCCGCCGGTGACGCCCCGGACGGCGCCGCCGAGGAGCTCGCGCTGCGGGCCGCGCTGGGCCGTTCGCTGCTGCTGGCCGGGGCCGCCCGCGGCGCGCTGGCCCGCTCGATCGGCTACGCGGGGGAGCGGGTGCAGTTCGGCCGTCCGATCGCGAAGTTCCAGGCCGTGCAGCAGCAGCTCGCCGAGGCCGGGTCCGAGGTCGCCGCCGCGGCCGCCGCCTCCGCCGCCGCGGCGCGCACGGCGTCGGACCGCGGGTTCGCCGACGACGCGACGACGTTCGCGATCGCCGCCGCCAAGTCCCGGTGCGGGGCGAGCGCCACCGCGGTGGCCCGGATCGCGCACCAGGTGCACGGCGCGATCGGCTTCACCCGCGAGCACGACCTGCGCCTGACCACCACGCGTCTGTGGGCCTGGCGCGACGAGGACGGCAACGACTCTTACTGGAACGGCGTCGTCGGCACCCGCGCCCTGAACGCCGGCCCCGACGGCCTCTGGCCACTGGTCACCGGCACCCCCTGACCCTCGGCTGACACGAGAGCCCCGTTCGTCCGGATCGGCTGGACGAACGGGGCTCTCGCATAGCCGGGGCCCGCACCAGGGCCACGAGCGTGGGTGCGCGAGCGGAGCTCCCCTCCAGCCCGTTTGGACGGACGGGGCTCTCGCGTAGCCGGGGCCCGGCACCAGGGCCACGAGTGTGGGTTGCACGAACGGAGCTCTCGTCCACCCCGGTTGGACGGACGGAGCTCTCGTGCAGTCCGGCGGGCCCGGGGGGTCAGCCCTGGGGGATCTTGCGGAAATCCCAGCTGGTGATCTTGTCGGGGTTGACGCGCATCCAGGCGTGACGGCCGTCGTGGCCGTAGGAGCCGTTGAAGTAGCGCTCACCCATGAGCCGCTCGACGCGCTCGAGGGTCTCGTTCGGCTCGCCGGTGCGCGGCACCTCGCCGACCACTTCGACGGTCCCGCGGATCTCCACGCCGCGCAGCTCGGCGTAGTCGTGACCGGCGTCGACGACGACCGCGATCCGCGGGTCGGCCTGCAGGTCGGTCCAGCGCTGGCTCTTCGACAGCGTCGAGAACCAGAGCGCACCGGCGTCCCAGAGGTACCAGAGCGGGGTGGCGTGCGGGCCGTTCGTGCCGTTGGTGGCGGCACGGCAGGTGCGCTGCTCGGCGAGGAACGCGTCGACCTCCTCGGAGGTCATGGCGATCTTGCGCATGCGGCGCTGGGGCTTCGGTTCCTGTGCTGCCTGGGACTGCTCCGTCATGTGCCGACGGTAACGCGCGTGATCAGCCCCAGAGCCGCTCGGTGGCGAGCTTCGCACCGGCCGAGAGGGCCCGGAACTTCTCCCAGACGACGCTCGGGTGCACCTCGGGGTGGAACGAGGCCCGCGAGGAGAACCCGCAGTCCGCGCCCGCGACGACGTTCTCCCGCCCGACGATCCCGGCGTAGAGCTCGAGAGTGTCGGCGATCAGCTCCGGGTGCTCGACGTAGTTCGTCGCGTGCCCGAGCAGACCCGGGATGAGGATCTTGCCCTCGGGCAGGGCGATGTCGCGCCAGATCTTCCACTCGTGCTGGTGGCGTGGGTTGGCGACCTCGAAGGAGTAGGCGCCCGCGTTCACCTTGAGCATGAGTGGGGCGATGTCGCGGAAGTCCAGGTCGTGGATCCGCGGGCCGTGGTTGAGGCCGTAGCAGGTGTGCAGGCGGATCTTCTCCGGCGGGATCCCGCGCAGGGCGTGGTTGAGGATCTCGATGTGCTGCTCGGCGTCGCGGCGTCGCTGCTCCGGGGTGGTGGCCGGGTTCTCCGAGAGGTACTCGATCAGCCAGGGGTCGTCGACCTGCAGCACGAAACCGGCGTCGATGATCCCCAGGTACTCCTCGCGCAGGGCCTCGGCGACGGCGGAGAGGTACTCGCCGTAGGAGCCGTAGTACTCGTTGCGGCCGAACCCGCTCGGGCTGGTCGAGGGCAGGAACGCCTCGGTGACCGACCCCTCCGGCTGGGCGGCGATCGCCGCGCGCAGGTTGGCGACGTCGATCGCGAGCTGCTCGTGGCCGTCGTAGCTGACGGGCGCGTTGCAGACCATCGTGGTCATGGGGCTGACCTGGTCCTTGTACTTGCCCAGGTAGCCGGCGTAGTAGTCCGGGAACGCGTCGATCTCGACCTGCCACGACGGCGGCATGAGCTTCTCGCCCGCGCCGGCGGAGAACCCGGCCAGGCGGTCCTTGACGTAGGTCAGGAAGCTGACCTTGCTCATCTCGCCGTCGGTGACGACGTCGATGCCGGCGCCGACCTGGGAGGCGACGACCTCGTCCACCGCGCCGGTGACGCGCTTGGCGTAGCCGTCGGCGTCGTAGGGGCGGCCGTGCTCCTTCTCCCGCATGATCTCGAGCAGGTCGTGCGGCCGTCCGAGGCTGCCGACGTGCGTGGTCAGGATGCGGTCGGTGCTGCGCTGCATGGTTCCGGGACGGTAGGGCGCCCGGACCGCCGGTGACAGGCGTGCGTTCCCGCACGGGGAACCGGAGCGCCGCGGCGATGTCCGCGCACGGGGACCGGGGTGGAGCGCGGGACCGGTGCGCGGGAGAGGATCTCGGACGTGCGCACCGAACCGTCGTCCGTCCCGCCGCCCGCGCCGTCCCCGGCTCTGGAACGGCTCCTGGGGTCCGACCGGCCGACGCCCTATCTCGCGCTGGACCCGCAGGTCGTCGCCGACCGCCACGACCGGCTGGCCGCGGCGTTCGCCCCGGCGCGGATGCTCTACGCGGTCAAGGCGTGCCCGGAGCCGTCGGTGCTGGCGGCACTGGTGGCGCGGGGGAGCGGGTTCGACGTCGCGAGCCACGAGGAGATCCGCCTGTGCGTGGCCGCCGGCGCGGACCCGGACCTGATCCAGCACGGCAACCCCGTCCGCGGGCCGGGAGCCGCCGCGGCCGCGTACGCGCTGGGGGTGCGACGGTTCGTCACCGACAGCGTCGAGGACGTCGAGCAGCTCGCCGTCGAGGCACCGGGCTCGCGGGTGCTGGTGCGGCTGATGGTCGCCGACGCCGGGTCGGCGACCCCGTTCTTCGGCAAGTTCGGAGCGTTGCCCGACGAGGCCGTGCGGCTGCTCGCCGCCGTCGCCGACGCCGGGCTGACCGCGGCCGGGGTGACGTTCCACGCGGGCTCGCAGCAGACGCTGCCCGGCACCTACGCCGACGCCGTCGCGCTCGCGCTGGGGGTCGCCGGACGGGCCGGCCTGCGCCGCCCCGAGCTGGACCTGGGCGGCGGCTGGCCGGTGCCCTACCGGTCCGGGGTCGCCGGGCCGGAGGAGTTCGCCGCCGCCGTCGACGGCGCGGTGTCGGCCGCCGTCGCGGCCGGGGACGTCGAGGGCGCGGACCTGCTGCTCGAACCCGGACGCGCGCTCGTCGCCGAGGCGGGGGTGCTGCGCTCGCGGGTGCTGCGGGTGTCGCGACGGCCGGGCGTCGACCACCGCCGGTGGGTCTACCTCGACGTCGGCCGCTACCAGGGGCTGGCCGAGACCGAGGGCGAGGCGATCGGCTACCCGCTGCGCGTCCCGGGCCGCACCGGTGCCCCCGGCCCGGTGGTGATCGCCGGCCCCACCTGCGACGGCGACGATGTGATCTACCGCCGCACCCCGTGCGCCCTGCCGCTGGACCTGCGGGCCGGCGATCTCGTCGACCTCCTGCACACCGGCGCGTACACCTCCAGCTACGCCTCGGTCGGGTTCAACGGGTTCGGGCCCCTGACGGTCGTCGTCGCCGACACCGCTCCGGAGGTACCGGCGACCCCCGCCGGTGTGCTGCACCCCACGCCCTGCAGCCTCAAGGAGTGATCAAAGGAGCCCGATGGGGGAGGACACCCCCGACACCCGACGGTTACCGTTTCCGACGTGTCACCGTCCTTCACCGCCCCGATCACCGACCGTCACCCCGCGCAGGTCGCGGGTGACGGCAGCAGCCTCGTCGCCGGACTCCCCGGTCCGGACGCCCCCACCCTGTCCACGTCGTCGCATCCGGTGGGCCGACATGTGCTGGCCGAGCTCGGCGGGATCGATCCGGGTCTGCTGGACGACGCCGCCCGGCTGCGGGAGATCCTCGGACGGTCGCTGACCGAGGCCGGCGCGCAGGTGCGTCAGATCGTCGTCGAGGCGTTCGAGCCCCAGGGCGTCACGGTCGTCGCGGTGCTCGCCGAGTCGCACGCGTCGATCCACACCTGGCCCGAGCTCGGCGGCATGCACGTCGACGTGTTCACCTGCGGTGACGACGCCGACCCGGTCGCCGCGGTCCGCCTGCTCGCCGAGGGAGTCGGCGCAGGCGACACCGCGCTGCAGGTCGTCTCCCGCGGCGGTGTGCCGCGCACCGTCACCGAGCCGATCTCCGAGGGCCTGACCCGGCGCTGGGACCTCGGCACCGTGCACCACAGCTCCGCGACGCCGTTCCAGCGCGTGATGGTCGCCGACACCGCGCACGGCGTCACCCTGTTCTGCGACGACGAGCGCCAGAGCACCGAGCACACCCAGCTGACCTACCACGAGGCGCTGGTCTGGCCGGGCGCGATGCTCGCCCGCAACCTCGACCGGGTGCTGATCGTCGGCTCCAGCGAGGGCGTGGCCAGCGAGATGGCCGTCGCCGCGGGCGCGAGCCACGTCGACCACGTCGACATCGACACCGACTGTGTGCGGATCTGCGCCGAGCACCTGCCCTACGGCTACACCCCGGAGACCCTCGCCGCCGCCGAGCGCGGCGACGGCCCGATCCGCCTGACCTACGCCGACGGACGGCAGTTCGTGCTCGACTCGACCGAGCACTGGGACCTGATCATCGTCGACCTCCCCGACGAGCGCCCGGACGAGCCCGACGCCCAGATCAACCTGCTCTACGCCGAGGACTTCGTCCGCGCCTGCGCCGACCGCCTCACCGACGGCGGGGTGCTGGTGTTCCAGGCCGGCAGCCCGGCCGTCTGGCGCGACGCCACGCTGCGCTCGGCCTGGACCCGGTTCGACTCGGTGTTCGGCGCGACCGGCGGGCGCGGGGTCTACATCGGCTGCGAGGAGCACGAGTGGGCGTTCCTGGCCGGCGTGCGCTCCGACCCGGGCGACCCCGGCGAGGTGACCGCCGCGCGGCTGGCCCAGGCGCCGTCGCGGCCGGAGACGATCGACGAGACCAGCCTGCGTCACCGGCTCGTCGCGCCGCTGTCGCTGCGACGTCTCACGGAGTGACCGGAGCCTGACGGCACCCCGGCCGGACCCGGCCGGGGTGCCCTACCGGACCAGCGGGACGAACCGGATTCGCCCTCCGGTCGCGCACACGATTCCGCGTGTTCAGCCGGAGTTCGCCGGAGAACCCCTGAACGGGGGTTGCTAGTCTGGCGATCGTGCCCGACGCCTCCGTCGGACCGGGGGTCCCCGGCCCCCGGTCCCTGGGGTCCCTGGTCCGCGGTTGGAGCTCCCCGGCGAACCGCGACGGGTTGGCCCTCGTGTTCAGCTCCGGCCTGACCGCACTGGTCGGGCTGGCGTACTGGGCCGTCGCCGCCCGGACGTTCGACGTCGAGACGGTGGGCCGGAACTCCACGCTGCTCTCGGCGATGATGCTGATCGGCGGCGTCGCCCACCTCAACATGACGCACGCGCTGCTGCGGTTCGTCCCGGTCGCCGGGGCGGTGTCGCGGCGCCTGGTGCTCGGCGGCTACGCCGTCGCGGCCGTGCTCAGCTCGCTGGTCGGCGGGTTGTTCGCGCTCGGGGCCGGGATCTGGGCGCCGGAGGCGGTCGAGCTCCTCGGGCAGGGCCGGCTCGTCCTGTTCTTCATGGTCGCCGCCCCGGTCTGGGCGATCTTCACCGTGCAGGACTACGTGCTCACCGCCGTCCGCCGCGCGACGGTGGTCCCGCTGGAGAACGCCGTCTTCGCCGTCCTGAAGATCGTGCTCCTGGTCGTGGCCGCGGTGATCGCCGTCGACGGCGGCATCGCGATCTCCTGGGTCGTCGCGACCGCCGTCATGGTCGTCGTGGTCAACGCCTGGCTGCTGCTGCGGGTGCTGCCCGCGCACGGCCGGGAGCGGGCCGGCGAGGCGATGCCGATCACGCTCGGCGCGGTCGGGCGGTTCGTCCGCGGCGACTACGCCGGCGCGATCTTCTGGCAGGCCGCCCTCACCGGCATGACGGTGCTGGTCGGCACCCGGCTCGGCGGCGAGTCCGCGGCGGTCTGGAACATCGTCTGGCAGTTCGGGATGTCGCTGTTCCTGGTCGCCTCCGGGATGGGCCAGTCGATGATCGCGCACAACGCGACCGACCCCGGCAGGGTCGAGGCCGCACGCCGGGCCATGGTCATGCGCTCGCTGACGCTCGTCGTGCCGGCCTCGGTCGTGCTGATCGTCGGGTCGCCGTGGATCCTGTCGGTCTTCGGCACCGAGTACCGCGACAGCGGGGTCGGCACCCTGATCCTGGTGGCGCTGGCCGCCATCCCGAACTGCGTGACCTCGGCGACGATGAGCGCGGCGCGGGTCCGGCGGCGCACCGGCGTCCAGTTCGCGGTGCCGGCGTCGATCGCGTCGATCGTGATCGTGACGTCGTGGCTGCTGATGCCGATGCTGGGCATCCTGGCCGTCGGCATCGGCTGGCTGCTCGGGCAGCTCGTGGTGGTGAGCGTGATCCTCGTCGGGCAGGCGCCGTGGCTGCCGCCGCTGCTGGGCACCCGGATCGACGCCGCGCGCAGCGCCGCCCTGTTGCGCCGGGTCGGGACGAAGGCGATCAGCAGCACCGGACCGGAGGACTCCGGGCACTGGGAGGTCCGCGAGGTCCTCTCCGGCGGGTCGGAGTCGGTCGTGGTCGGGATCGGGCCGGAGGACGGTCCGGGCGCGCTGCTCAAGGCCAGCGACACCGCGCGCAGCCAGGACGCGCTGCGCCACCAGACCGAGGTCCTCGCCGAGCTGCACGCCGATCCCCGCCTGGGTCGCTGGGCCGAGCTGGTCCCGGTGGTGCTCGGCGACGGTGACGTCGGTGGCAGCTACTGCGTGATGGAGTCCCGTCTCGGCGGCGACATCGGGCTCGGGGCCCTGCGCGACCCGCACACCCGGCGGACGTTCCAGTCCAGCGCAGTGGCCACGATCGGTGAGCTGCACCGCCGCACCGGCCGGGTCGTCGAGGCCGGCGACGCCGAGCTGCGCCGCTTCGTGCACGACCCGCTCGACGTCGTCCGGGGCATCGTGCCCCGCCCGATGCACGACGACGTGCAGGTCCTCGCCGACGCCCTCGACGCCGGGCTGCGCGGCAGGCGGATCTCGGTCGGCTGGTCGCACGGCGACTACAACCCGGTCAACGTGCTCACCACCGCCGACGGCCGGATCAGCGCCGTGATCGACTGGTGCGACGCCGAGCGCGACGGCCTGCAGGTCCTGGACCTGGTCGTGTTCTTCCAGCTCTCGGTCGCGATGGGCGACGAGCAGGAGCTCGGACCGCAGCTGCTGCGCTGGCTGTCCGCGGATCCGCCGGAGCACCACGTGCTGCTCGGGCGCACCCAGCGGATGCTCGGCTCCGACCTCGTCGACACCCGGGTGCTGCTGCTCCTGGGCTGGCTGCAGCACGTGTCCAAGACCGCGACGAAGTCCACCCAGTACGCGTCGAACCCGGTCTGGAACCGGCGCAACGTGCGGATGGTGCTCAGACAGGTCCCCGCGCTGCTCGGGGGATCGCGGCCGGAACCGTCCGCCCGCGGTCTGGACGGCCCGACGGTCTCGATGGCCGTGCCGTCCGCCACCGGCGCGGTCGCCCCGGTGCCCGGCGCACCGGCCCGGAACCGGGGAGCGGCCCCGTCCTCCCCGCCGCCCCGTCCCCGGCCGATGCCGGCCGTCCCGCCCCGCCCGATGCCGGCTCCGCCACGACCGGACGCCGCGTCGGTCGCGGCCCCGGCCGACGGTCCCGGGCCGCAGGCCGGGCGTCCGGGCACCGGTGCCGCCCCGCATCCGGCCGCGGGCGAGCCACCGGGCAGGCCGGTGATGGCGCCGTCGCGCACCGCCCCGCGCCCGCGGCCCGGGAACGAGGGGAGAGGCGACCGTCCGTCCGGGAACGGGGCCCCGGTGGGCCCGGACCCGGCCGCGTCGGCCTGACCCTGCGTGGCCGGTCGGTCGCCGACGATCACCCGACCGGCAATCGCGACGGTGCGTAACCCCGTCCTCACCGCCTCGTTGAGCCGGACAGACCGGTGATCGTCGCCGGGAGCCGAGCTGGAGGTCCGTCAACCGTGCGTCGTCCCCGCCCCGCCCGCTGGATCGCCGTGGCGTCGATGACGCTGCTGACCTCCGCGGGGATGGGTGCACTGGCCCCGGCCCAGGCCGAGGCCCCGACGACGCTGACGGCAGCGACGACCTCGTCGCGCAACCTCGACGTCTCCTCGATCGGCCGCTACGTCGCCCTCGGCGACTCCTACGCCGCCGGCCCGCTCGTCCCGGTGCAGACCGGGCAGCCGGCAGGGTGCCTGCGCTCGAACCAGAACTACCCGTCGGTGCTCGCGAAGTCGGCCGGTCAGAAGGACTTCGTCGACGTCACGTGCAGCGGTGCGAAGACCGACGACTTCTCCGCGCCCCAGCCCGTCAACCCCGGCCCGAACGCGCCGCAGTACGACGCGCTGACCGGCTCCGAGGGTCTGGTCACGCTCACCATCGGCGGCAACGACATCGGCTTCGGCGACATCATCCAGAAGTGCGTGTCGGTGTCGTCGACGAACCTGCTGGGTGCGGCGTGCAAGGACTTCTACGGCAAGGGCGGCGAGGACGAGCTGACCGGCCGGATCGACGGCACCGCCTCGAAGATCGCCGACGCGCTCTCCGAGATCAAGGAGCGCTCCCCGCAGGCCCGGGTCGCGGTCGTCGGGTATCCGTCGATCCTTCCCGACACCGGTCCCGGCTGCTACCCGGTCGTCCCGTTCAGTGCCGGTGACACCGCGTACCTGCGGGAGACCGAGAAGAAGCTCAACGCGATGCTGGCCGGCGAGGCGAAGGACGCGGGCGTCGACTTCGTCGACACCTACACCCCGACCATCGGCCACGACGCCTGCCAGGTGCCCGGCAAGAAGTGGATCGAGGGCCTGGTCCCGACGTCGCCGGCCGCCCCGGTGCACCCCAACGCCCAGGGCGAGCGGGCCATGGCCGCCGCACTCGGCGAGGTCGTCGGCGTCCCGGTCGCCCCTCCCGCCGGGAGCTGAGAACACCTACGGTCTCCGGTCATGCCCCGCGTCGGTGAGCAGGACCTCGAACGGATGGAGCAGGCTCGCCTGGAAGGCGACCTGATCACGGAGCTGGCGACGACGGCCCGCGAGTGCACGTTCGTCTTCACCGCCGAGGACGGCTGGCCCGCCGGGGTCACGATGAGCCACCTCTACGACGACGGCGTGTTCTGGCTGACCTCGGTCGGTACCCGGGCCCAGGTCCGGGCCGCGCGCCGCGACCCGCGCGTCGGGCTGGTGATCTCCAGCCTCGGCACCGACCTCGACGGTCGCCGGATGGTCCGGGTCAAGGGGCACGCAACCGTCCACGACGACGCCGAGACCCGGGCCCGGATGCTGCCGCGGATGAGCGAGCACCTGGCGCCCGCCGGCGCGCAGCGGCTGCACACGTTGCTCGACAGCCCGGGCCGCGTGCTGATCCGGGTCGAACCGGTGTCGTTCCCGCAGACCCACGACTCCCGCCGGATCGCCGGCGACGGGCGCGGGGGAACGCGCGGGTAGGACCGCCCGGGGCCGCCGGAACGTCGGTGGACCGTGTCAGAATTCTGCGGTGACGACCTGGCGGCGAGCCCGATGACCTGGTGGTCCGAGCTCCGCACGCGGATGGCGGCGATCGACCCCGGGCGCACACGCCTGCACCTGGCCTCGGTCGCGACCGCGTCGATGATCCTCGCCGCGGTCCTGATGAGCGTGCTGCGGACGGTGACCGGGCAGCCGGTCACCGTGGTCCTGTTCGCCGTCGTCCTGGCGATGATCAGCAACCTGGCGGTGAACGAGCCGGTGCTGGCCCGGCGACGGGTCACGACCGCGCTGATGGTGCTGCCGGCGGCGGCGTCGGCGACGGTCAGCTCGTTGCTGGAGTCCAACCGGGTCGTGACCGACATCGTGTTCGTGCTGGTCATGATGGGTGCGGTCGCGATCCGGCGGTGGGGCGCGCGGTTCATCGCCCTCGGCATGGCGGCGTTCATGCCCTACTTCTTCGTGCTGTTCCTCAAAGCGGGCCCGTCCGAGCTGCCGTTCCTGATCGCCGGGGTCGGGGTCGGGATCGGGTCCACGTTCGTCCTGCGCTGCCTGATCTTCACCGAGCCCGTCGACCGGGTGGTGGACCGGCTGCTGCGAGCGTTCGAGGCGCGGCTGCACGCACTGACGCTGGAGGTTCTGGAGGTCCTGGAGGCCGGGCACGGGGAGCGCGATCTCGAGGAGATCGCCCAGGCGCAGGCCCGGCTCAACGAGACGGTCCTGCTGGTGGCGGACCGTCTCGACGAGGCGGAGGACGGCCCTCCTCCGCGCTCCCTCCCCGGAGCGCCCGGCGGCGACGGCGCGGAGGAGGGGACCGTCGCGCTCGAGGGGCTGCGGCAGTGGATCGTGGACTCCGAGCTGGCCGCGGAACGGCTGGCGGTGTCGACGCGGCGGCTGGTGGAGCACCACGACCCGATCCCGCCACAGCACCGGGAGGCGCTCGCCGAGGGCGTTCGCGCGCTGGCCGCGGCGACCTCCGTCGGCACGCCGCGGGCGATGGCGGCCAGCCTCTACGAGTCCGCGCGCTCGTCGGTGCACCGGATCGTCGACCTGCCGGGTGGGACCGACGTCATCGCCCGCGAGCAGCGGATCGCGTTCGCCGTCGTGCGGGTCGCGGACGCGATGCAGACGACCGTCGAGCAGGCCCAGTGCAGGATCGACGAACGACGCCGCGACCGGGGGAGCGCCGCCGAACCGGCACCGGGGCACGGCCGGCACGAGGCGGACACCCCCGCACAGGAGGCGTTCCCGGCCCGCGACCACGGGCGGCACGAGGCCGACCCCGCCGCCGACCGTTCCGCCGCAGACCCCGCGACCCCGGACGACCCCCGGGAGGCCGACGCAGACCGGGACACCGGCCTGACCCTGCACACCCGCCAGGCCGTGCAGGTCGGGATCGCGACGAGCCTGGCCATCGTCGTCGGCGAGCTGATCTCCCCGGCGCGTTGGTACTGGGCGGTGATCGCCGCGTTCGTCGTCTTCGCCGGCACGTCCAGCCGGGGTGACGTGCTCTCCCGCGGCTGGGAACGCGTCGTCGGCACGGCGGGCGGGGTCGTCGCCGGGATGCTGCTGGCGCTGGTCGTCGGCGGGAACCTGGTGCTGAGCCTGGTGCTGCTGTTCGTCTGCGTGTTCCTGGCGCTGTACCTGGTGAAGATCTCGCAGGCGATGATGGCGTTCTGGATCACCGCCGTGCTCGCGCTGCTCTACGGCGTGATCGGCCAGTTCAGCGTCGAGACGCTGCTGCTGCGCGTCGAGGAGACGGCGGTCGGTGGGGCGCTGGGCATGCTGGCCGCGTTCCTCGTGCTGCCGACGCGCTCGCGTACGGCGTTCGGCGACGCGCTGGTCGAGGCCGTGGACGGTGTCGTGGCCGGGCTGACCGGCTCGGTCGACCGGATCCTCGGACGCCCCGGGGACAAGCACCCGCTGGAGCTGGCCCGCGAGCTCGACGCCGCGGTGTCGACGGTCCGGATCCGGGCGCGCCCGCTGGAGCACCCGGTCGCGCGCCGACCGTTGCGCCGCGGGGTGCACCACACCGTGCGGATCATCGCCGGGCTCGACTACTACGTGCGGATGCTGGCGTCGCTGACCGAGACCGCACGCAGCCCGGACTGGGCCGGCACGCTCGACCCGGCGACCGAGAGGGTCCGGCAGAACCTGGAGGGCCTGCGGCGGATCCTGCGCGACGGCTACGGCCCCTCGCGCCGCGGCCGCGGCGGCCCGCCCGCGGGGGACACCGACGCCTTCCCGGTGGTCTCGGCCGAGGACCTGATCGACGCCGCCGAGGCCGACGCGTCGGCCGCCGGGCCGTCCCGGGACCGGCTCGCGCTGCTCGGGGTGGCCCGGATGCTGCGCCGCATCGACCAGCTCGCGGTGGGTCTCTCGCGTGACCTCACCGGCCGCAGCTGGGTCGAACCGGGCCCGCCCGCGCCCGCCGGGGCGGGAGCCCGGCAGGGGGAGTCGCGCACCCCGTCGTAGGCTCGTCGGCGTGATCAACGTGTCGACCACCGACGGTGTCGGGCTGATCGAGCTCGACCGGCCCGACCGCCGCAACGCCCTCGACGTCTCGACGTGCCGTGAGCTCGTCGACGCGACCGCCCGGGTGCGCGACGAGGGCGCCCGCGCCGTCGTCGTCACCGGGAGCGGCAGCAGTTTCTGCTCCGGCGCCGACTTCGGCGAGGTCTACACCGACGGGTTCCGGGAGGCGCTCTACACGGCGCTGCACGCCGTCGTGGACCTGCCGATGCCGGTCGTCGCCGCGGTCAACGGTCCGGCCATCGGGGCCGGGACCCAGCTCGCCATCGCCTGCGACCTGCGGGTGGCGGCGCCGTCGGCGGTGTTCGGGCTGCCGACCGCGCGGCTCGGCCTGGCCGTCGACCCCTGGACGATCGAGCGACTCGTCCAGGTCGCCGGCGGCGGGAGCGCCCGGAGCCTGCTGCTCGCCTGCGCCCAGCTCGACGTCGCGACCGCGCACGCCCGCGGACTCGTCGACTCCCTCGGCGAGCGCGACGACGCCCTCGCACTGGCCACCGACATCGCGACGATGGCGCCGCTGACGCTGGCCTACAACAAGCTCGCGGTGAACTCCTACGGCCGGGGCGCGTCCGCCGCGGGCACCGATCTGGACGCCGAGTTCGAGCGCTGCTGGGACAGCGAGGACATCCAGGAGGGCCGTGTGGCCCGCTCGGAGAAGCGTCCGCCCCGCTTCAACGGCCGTTAACCGCTCGCCGGGCGGCGAACGGCGCAACGTGGTACCC
Organism: Pseudonocardia sediminis; assembly: GCF_004217185.1. NCBI lineage: Bacteria > Bacillati > Actinomycetota > Actinomycetes > Pseudonocardiales > Pseudonocardiaceae > Pseudonocardia > Pseudonocardia sediminis. The sequence continues at coordinate 3,456,347 of NZ_SHKL01000001.1, forward strand.
GCCGTTCGGACCAAGATCGTTGATGGCTACTCTTCGTTCCGAACGATCGCAGAGGGCTACGGAGCCGGGGCCCGTGTCGATCGACCTCCGGGCCGTTCAGGCCCGGGACGACGACGGGCTCGGAGGTACTCGATGGGGATGCTGCGCGGACGCCGGACCGGCGTGCTGCTCGGGGTCGTCGCCCTCGCCGGCGCGGTCTCGGTCGGGATCGCCTCGGCCGAGGACGCCCCGTCCGGGACCCAGCCCTCGTCCGGCTCGAACGCCCCGATGGTCGCCACCGGCGCCGCCGTCCCCGGAACGCCCTGCACCGCGTCCGCCCGGGCCTGCGTGGACGTCGCCAAGCGCCAGACCTGGCTGATCGAGAGCGGCCGGGTGGTCCACGGGCCCGTCGCGATGCGTCCCGGCGACGCCCAGGACCCGACGCCGAAGGGGGTCTTCGCGGTCCAGTGGAAGGCCGAGCAGTGGACCAGCCGCGAAACCTACACCCAGATGCCGTACTCGGTGTTCTTCGCGCCGGGGGGCGTCGCGTTCCACCAGGGGCGCATGGACACCCCGTCGGCCGGATGCGTGAAACTGGTCGAGTCCGAGGCCAAGCGCTACTTCGCGACGCTGCAGGTCGGCGACGAGGTCCAGGTCTACTGACCCCCTCCAGGGAGCCCTCCGCGGCGATTCACAGGATTTCATGGGGAATCCGTTCTACGCCCGGTAGAAAGGTTCGCGTAGGATGACCTTCGTGGCGAGCCTGGGCGAGTTGGAACGAGCGGTCATGGGCGTCCTCTGGGGAGCAGACGAAGATCTCACGGCACGCGACGTCCAGGACGCGCTCTCCGACCGGGACCTCGCGACCACCACGGTGCTGACCGTGCTCGGCCGCCTGGAACGCAAGCAGCTGGTGCGCCGGATGCGCGACGGCCGGGCGCACCACTACCGGCCCGTCGCCAGCCGCGAGGACCACGTCGCCGAGCTCATGAGCGACGCCCTCGACGGCGCGTCGGACCGCGGCGCGGCACTGGCCCGGTTCCTCGGATCGATGTCCGAGGAGGAACGGGCCAACCTGCGCGACCTGCTCGACTGAGCCGGTACCGGGACGGACCCGGCACCGATGGCGCACAGGCGACGGCGCCGATCCGCCCCTCCCGGGGGACCGAGTATCGGTACCGACCCCCACCCACCATGATGCAGCGATGGAGCTGACCGCGCTGGCGCTGGTCGTGCTCGGCGTGGTCCTCGCCGAGCCGGTCAGCCGTGGTCTGGCGCGGGCCGACTGGCCCGACCGCGACCCCGTGGGCGCGCTCCTGGTCTGGCAGGCGGTCGGGCTGTCCGGCGGCATCTCCCTGTTCGGCGCCGGGCTGGCCTACGGGCTCGCCCCGCTGGGGGACAGCCTGCCCGAGGCGACCGGTGCCGCCGTGTCGGACCTGGCCCGCGGCCGCTACCCGGAGGGGCTCGGTGCGCTGCACCTGATCGCGCTCCTGGTGGCCCTGGTCGTGCTGGTGCGGCTGCTGACCGTCCTCGGCGTCACGACCGTGCGGACGCTGCGCACCCGCCGTCGTCACCGGGACCTGCTCGACGTCCTCGCGACGCCGTGGCCGAACGCGCCCGGTACCCGGGTGCTGGACCACCCGGTCCCGGTGGCCTACTGCCTGCCCGGACGCAGCTCCCGCCTCGTCGTCTCGGCCGGGGTGCTGGAGGCGCTCGACACCGCCGGGGTCCGGGCCGTGCTCGCCCACGAGCGCGCCCACCTGCGCGAACGCCACGACCTCGTCGTCCTCCCGTTCGTCGCGTGGGGTGCGACGGCGCCGTTCGTGCGAGGGATGGTGTGCGCCCAGATCGCGGTGGCCAAGCTGATCGAGATGCGCGCCGACGACGTCGCCGGCTGCCGCTGCGACCCCGCGGAGCTGGTGACGGCGCTCAAGGCCGTCGGGGGATCGGTCCCGGCCGCGGCCCTGAGCTCGTTCACCGCGGCCCTGGAGCACCGGATCGACCGGATCTCCTCGCCCCCGCCGCCGCTGCCCCTGCCGGTGCGCCTGTCGATCCGCATCGGCGCGGCGGTCCTGATCCTCGCGCCCCTGACCGCCCTGCTCGTCTGAACCTGCTCGTCCGACCCGGCTCGTCCGGTTCCCGGGGCGCCGCCCACCTGATCCGCCCGGCACGGTCCGGTCAGGCGCTGCGAGGGGACCCCTCGGGACGTTCCGGTGAGCGAGGGGACCCCGCGAGACACCGGTGTGCCACGAAGACGGTGCACCGCGTGGTCAGCTCGCGACGAACGTCGCCGAAGCGGGCGGAGAGCGCGCGATCCACCCGGTCGAGCTGCTCGGCCGTCAGCGACATGGCCGCTCCCGACCGTGACGGTGCGCTGCCACCGTGCCAGCTCAGCACCAGGTACCCGTCCGGTCGCAGGACGCGGCCGAGCTCCTCGATGCCGGCGTCCAGATCGGGCCAGATCGCGACACTGTTCACCGAGACCACGACGTCGGCGACGGCGTCGGGCAGACCGGTGCACCCGGCGTCCCCGGGCCGTATCCGGACACGGTCGTCGGCGACGGCCGGGGCCGTCGACCGTGCGGCCATGAGCCGCATCCCGGGTGAGGGGTCGATCCCGGTCAGGTGGCCGGTGGTGGTCCGACCGGCGAGCATTCCGAGCAGCACACCGGGTCCGCATCCCACCTCGACGACGTCCGACGGTGCGCGCGCCCCGGTCCGGCCGGGCAGGCCGTCCAGCAGCTCCGCGACCTCCCGCTGCTGGCGGGCGTTCCCCCGCCGCATGACCGCCCCGCCGAGCCGCCCGAGGGCCCCGGACGGGAGGGCGGCGACCCGGTTAGGCGGATTTCCGGTGCTCCAGCACGGCCGGACACGCGACGATGGGGTGATGGACGGGGCAGGAACCGGGCCGGAGGACGTCATGGATCCCACGGTGGACGGTGAACCGCGGTGCACGTCAACGGTCGGGATCGGCGAGGCGTCGCGACGTCTCGGGATCGCGCCGTCGGCGGTGCGGTTCTACGAGCGGGAGGGCCTGCTCGGTCCCGTCCCGCAACGGGGAGGCCGCCGCCGCTACGACGACGAGGCCCTGCGACGGCTCGCGTTCGTCGCGATGGCCCGCGAGATGGGTCTCGACCTGGCCGCGATCCGATCGGTGCTCGACCCCGAGCCCGGCGGCTGGGCCGCGGCCGTCGACGTCCAGATCGCGCGGCTCGACGAGCGGATCGCGCGGATGCGGCGGACCCGTGACGTGCTGGCGCAGGGACGGGACTGCCCGGAGTCCGACCCACTCCGCGAGTGCCCGAACCTGCGCGGAGCCTTGGACTCCCTGCTGGCTCGCGGCCCAGGCGACCCGCCCGATGGTGCCGCGGGTGGACCCTTTGGGACGCGCCGGTGAGCGAGGGGACCCCCTGGGACGCCGGTGTGCCGCGGCACGGGTGCGCCGCACCGTGATCGTGTCGGCCGCGAGGGGACCCTTTGGGACGCGCCGGTGAGCGAGGGGACCCCCTAGGACACCGGCGCGCCGCGGCACGGGTGCGCTGCACCGTGATCGTGTCGGCCGCGAGGGATCCCTCGGGACGCGCCGGTGAGCGAGGGGACCCCCTGGGACGTCGTGGGCCGGCTGCGGCCCGGCCTCGGCACGGTGGGTGATCAACCGGAGTGACCCGTGAACGGCGTGTTGCGTCGCGAGACGGTCGTGCGCGATCGCGCGCCGGGGCGCGGAGTCGGGCGTAGCCTGGTTGCCGTGCCCGTCACACCCACAGAGCTCCCCCGCACCCTCGGCGCGCTGCGCGCGTCGGGCCATGAGCTGCGGGGCGTCAAGACCGAGATCCGCGACAACCTCCTGTCGGCCCTGCGCGAGGGCCGCGACCCCTGGCCCGGCATCGTCGGGTTCGAAGACACCGTCATCCCGCAGCTGGAGCGGGCCCTGATCGCCGGCCACGACCTCGTCCTCCTCGGGGAGCGCGGCCAGGGCAAGACCCGGCTGCTGCGTTCCCTGGGCAACCTGCTCGACGAGTGGGCGCCCGTCATCGAGGGCTCCGAGCTGGGGGAGCACCCCTACGAGCCGATCGCCCCGGCCACGATCCGGCGCGCCGCCGAGCTCGGCGACGACCTGGGAGTCGACTGGGTCCACCGGTCGCTGCGCTACACCGAGAAGCTCGCCACCCCGGACACCGCGGTCGCCGACCTGATCGGTGACGTGGACCCGGTGAAGGTCGCCGAGGGACGGTCCCTGGGCGACCCGGAGACCATCCACTTCGGTCTGGTCCCGCGCTCGCACCGCGGCATCGTCGCGATCAACGAGCTGCCCGACCTCGCCGAGCGGATCCAGGTCGCGCTGCTCAACGTGATGGAGGAGCGCGACATCCAGGTCCGTGGCTACACGCTGCGGCTGCCCCTGGACGTGCTGCTCGTCGCGAGCGCGAACCCCGAGGACTACACCAACCGCGGGCGGATCATCACCCCGCTCAAGGACCGGTTCGGCGCCGAGATCCGCACGCACTACCCGCTCGAGCTCGCGCCCGAGGTGGCGCTGGTGCAGCAGGAGGCCGACCTGGCCGCCGAGGTCCCGAAGCACCTGATCGAGGTCGTCGCCCGCTTCACCCGGCACCTGCGCGAGTCGAGCGCGATCGACCAGGGCTCGGGCGTCTCCGCCCGGTTCGCCGTGGCCGCCGCCGAGACCGTCGCCGCCGCGGCGCTGCGCCGGGCCGCGATCACCGGTGAGGACCGCGCCTTCGCCCGCCCGGTCGACCTCGAGTCGGTCCCGTCGGTGCTGCGCGGCAAGCTGGAGTTCTCCTCCGGCGAGGAGGGGCGCGAGGACGAGGTCCTCGAGCACCTGCTGCGCCGGGCCGTCGCCGACACCGCACGCTTCGCCCTGCGCGGGGTCGACCTCGACGAGCTCGCGGTCGAGGTGTCCACCCGCCCGGTCCGCACCGGGGAGCGGGTCCCGGCCGCCGAGGTCGTCGCGGCACTGCCGAAGGTCGGCGCGCTGACCGAGGTCGCCACGAAGCTGGGCGCGTCCGGCACCGAGGACCCGGGCCCGATGGCCTCGGCCGCGGAGCTGGCGCTGGAGTACCTGTTCCTGACCCGCAAGCTGGCCAAGGACGAGTCCGACGACGGGGACACGGTGTCGTATGGCTGATCCCCGGCGTCGCCGCAGGCGCTACGCCTACGGTCCCTACACCGGGGGCCCCGATCCGCTGGCGCCTCCGTTCGACATCCGCGAGGCGATGGACCAGATCGGCCGCGACGTCATGGAGGGGTCCTCGCCCCGGCAGGCGCTGCAGGAGCTGATGCGCCGCGGCATGAACGAGCGCAACGGGCTCGACGAGCTGACCCGCCAGGTCTGGGAACGCCGCCGCGACCTGCAGCGGGACAACAACGTCGACGGCACGCTCCAGGAGGTCCGCGAGCTCCTGGAGCGTGCGATGACGGCGGAGAAGGAGTCCCTGCGCAACGAGGACTCCGACGATGCCCGCTTCCGGGAGATGCAGCTCGACGCGCTGCCGAACGACACCGGTGGTGCCGTGCGGGAGCTGGGCGAGTACGACTGGCGCTCCTCGGAGGCCCGCCAGGCCTACGAGGAGATCCGGGACCTCCTCGGCCGCGAGATGCTCGACCAGCGCTTCCAGGGCATGAAGGAGGCGATGGAGAACGCCACCCCGGAGGACGTCGAGCGGATCCGGGAGATGCTCGACGACCTCAACGCCCTTCTCGCGAACCACGCGCAGGGCAACGACACGACCGAGCAGTTCGCCGAGTTCATGGCCAAGCACGGCCAGAACTTCCCGGAGAACCCGCGGAACACCGAGGAGCTCGTCGACCTGCTCGCCGCCCGGGCCGCGGCCGCGCAGCGGATGCTGAACTCGATGTCGGCCGAGCAGCGGGCCGAGCTGATGGAGCTCTCGCAGCAGGCGTTCGGCGACCCGCGCCTGGCCGAGTCGCTGCAGCAGCTCGACGCGCAGCTGCAGGGCATGCGCCCGGGCGAGGACTGGGAGGGCTCGGGCCGCTTCCGCGGGGACAACCCGATGGGGATGGGCGAGGCCACCCGCGCGATGGAGGAGCTCGGGCAGCTCGACGCGCTGGCCGAGCAGCTCTCGCAGAGCTACCCCGGCGCGCGCATGGAGGACATCGACCTCGACGCGCTCGCCGAGGCACTCGGCCCGCAGGCCGCCGTCGACGCGAAGACCCTGGCCGACCTGGAGCGCGAGCTGCAGCGTCAGGGCCTGTTCGAGCGCACGCCGGACGGCTCGCTGATGCTCTCGCCGAAGGCGTTGCGCCGGCTGGGGCAGTCCGTGCTGCGCGACGTCGCCGACCGGATCGGTGGCCGTCAGGGCGAGCGGGAGACCCGGCGGGCCGGTGCCGCGGGCGAGGCGACCGGGGCGACCCGGCCGTGGGCGTTCGGCGACACCGAGGCCTGGTCGGTACCGCGCACGCTGCTCAACGCCCAGCTCCGTCGGGCCGGCGGCGACACCCGGGCCCTGGACGTGTCCGACGTCGAGATCACCGAGACCGAGCAGCGGACCCGCGCCGCGGTGACGCTGCTGGTGGACACGTCCTGGTCGATGGTGGCCGAGGGCCGTTGGGTGCCGATGAAGCGCACCGCGCTGGCCCTGCACCAGCTGATCTCCACCCGTTTCCGGGGCGACGACCTGTCGATCATCACGTTCGGCCGGCACGCCCAGACCGTGCAGCTCGGCGAGCTGGTCGGGCTGGAGGGCGTCTACGCGCAGGGCACGAACCTGCACCACGCCCTGCTCCTGGCCCAGCAACGCCTGGCCCGGCAGCCGGACGCGATGCCGGTGGTCCTGGTCGTCACCGACGGCGAGCCGACCGCGCACCTGGAACCCGACGGCGAGGCGTGGTTCGACTACCCGCCGGCTCCGGAGACGATCCGGGCCACGATCGACGGCATCGACCGTCTGACCGGGATGGACGCGCAGTTCACGTTCTTCGTCCTCGGTGACGACCCGCGCCTGGCCGCGTTCATGGACCGGGTCGCGCGCCGCTGCGGGGGACGGGTGGTCAACCCGAGCCTGGACGGCCTCGGCGCCGAGGTCGTCGCGGACTACCTGGCCAAGCGCCGTAGCTGAGCCCCGGTGGCGCCGCGTCCCCCGCGGCGCCACCGGCTCACCGTGCTCGGGACCGCCGGGCATCACATCAGCGGCCGCAGATGCGCGTGCGCCCAGGCGGCGAGCGTCGTCGGTGTCGTGGTCGTGACGTCGCGCGGGTTCTCGGCGACGAAGCCGTCGCTCAGACCGGCGGACATGCCGGCGATCGCGTCGACCATCTCGGGCCCGAGCCCGGCCGCGGACAGCCCGGCCCGCAGGCCCGCATCGGAGATCCGCACGGGCTCGATCGTGGCGCCCAGCGCCGCCCCCAGGATCTCCGCGGCCCGGGCGAACGTCACGTCCTCCGGCCCGTGCACGGCCTGCACCTGTCGGCCGGTCCACCCTCCGGTGAGCAGCCGGGCCGCGGCGACGTCGCCGATGTCGCGAGGGTCCACCCAGGCCAGGGGCAGGTCCAGGGGCCAGGTCGTGGGCAGCGTTCCGCCGCGCAGGTCGTCGAGCTGCATCAGCAGGTTCGTGAAGAAGAACCCGCAGCGCAGGTGCAGCACGTTCGCGCCGGTCGCGTCGAGGAGCTCCTCGATGCGCGCCAGACCGTCGATCTCACCGGCACCGTGCCGCTTCTCCGCGCCGCCGCTGCTCTGGAAGACGGTGTGGCCGATCCCGTTCTCGGTGATCGCCCGGGCCACGTTCTCGCCGGTCAGCACGTGCTGGGCGATCGGGTCCCCGGACGTGGCGGCCGGGCTGACCCAGAACAGGCGGTCCGCGCCGCGGGTCGCGGCCACGACCTGGCCGGGGTCGGTCTGGTCGGCCGCCGCGACCTCGACCCGGTCGCGCAGGGCGGGGTCGAGCCTCCCCGGGTCGCGCATCAGCAGGACGGGGCGCACCCCGGCCTGGACGAGCAACTGGACCACCCGCGATCCGACGTTCCCGGTGGGGGTGGTGACGGCGATCCGCACGATCGCTCTCCTTCGCCTCGGGTGCGGCGTACGAGGCGGAGTGTGCCGGAGGGGTCCGACAGTCTCGGTCGGTCAGGCGTCCGGCGAGGGCTCGCCCTCGTCCTCGAGCACCGCCGCGATGCGGGCTCGGAGCTCGTCGAGGCGCTGGTCCTGGGCGGTGTCGGGCTCCTGTTCGTAGTGGCGCAGGATGCCGCCGGCGGCCTCGAAGTCCTCGACCGTCATGACCTCGGCGGCCTCGACGGCGCCGGGCAGGTCCAGCGCGGCCATCGCCGTGCGCACCGCGTTCTCCCCGGTCGTGCCGGCCTCGCCCGCGTCGTCCGCGGTGATCGTGAGCTGCACCCAGATACCGCCCACCTCGCCGACGACGCCCGAGACGTCGACGAGGGCGTCCTCGAGCTGGTCGTAGGTCTCGTCGTCGATCTCGCCGAGCTCGGTGGTGACGTGCACCGCGTAGCTACCCACCCGCGTTCCTCCCGGTACTCCTGGGCCGTGGCCCCGGATCGTGCCAGGTCGGCCCGGGACTGCTCCGTTCGGCGCAGCTCACCCGATCCAGGGGCGGGCGAAGCGCTGGTAGGTCCCGTCCGTCATCGCGCCGCGCAGCCAGGTGTTCACCCGGTCCAGGAACGCCGGGTCGCCCTGTTTCAGCAGGTAGGCCTTCTCCGATCTGGTGAACGGCTTCTCCGGGTGCACCGCGCACAGCCCCTTGCCGCGGGTGGCCTGCCAGCGGGTCTCGATCGCGTCGGTGACCATCAGGTCGGCCCGGCCGTCGGCGACCGCGTCGAAGATCGTGTTGTTGTCCGGGTACGGGACGATCGTCGCCCGGCTCAGAGTCTCGCGGGCGAACTGCTCGTTCGTGCCGCCCGGGTTGACCACCGCGCGGACCTCGGGCCGGTTGATCTGCTCGACGGTCTGGTACCTCGCGACGTTCTCGCACCGGGTGATCGGGGTCTTGCCGTCGGAGAGGTAGGCCGTGGTGAACGCCGCCTTCTGTGCCCGGGCGTCGGTGACCGAGACCCCGCCCATCGCGATGTCGCACCGATCGGACGTGAGGTCGCCGAGCAGGTTCGACCAGGTCGTCGGCACGATCGTGGCCTTCGCGCCGAGGGACGCGGCGAGGGCACCGGCCATGTCGACGTCGATCCCGGACCACCGCCCGTTCGCGGGGTCGCGGTAGGTGAGCGGCCGGTAGTCGCCGGTGCTGCAGACGCGCAGCTCCGTCGTCCGCCCGACCCGGTCCAGGGTCGCCGACGCGGCGGGCTGTGGTGCGGCGGGCTCGGGGGCGGCCGACCCGCACCCCGCGACAGTCACGAGAAGGGTCCCCGCCAGGGCCGTCAGTACCGAACGTCGCATCGCGCCTCGTCGCACGTGGCGCACCCTAACCCGCACACCTCAGCTGCGGAGACGGTCGACGGAGGTGCGGATGCTGCGCGACAGCGCCTCGGCCGGTGCGGTGGAGCGGCGGCCGGGGGTGAGGACGAAGTCGAACGCGTCCAGCTCCGGCAGGCCGGCGCGGGAGGGGACCGGGGCGAGGCCGTCGGGGATCAGGGTCTCCGCGTGCGCCACCACCCCGAGCCCGGCCAGCGCGGCGGCGCGCAGACCGGACAGGCTCCCGCTCGTGCACGCCATCCGCCAGGACCGGCCCCGCGCTTCGAGGGCGGCGACGGCGGCGGCCCGGGACAGGCTCGGCGGCGGGTAGCTGACCAGCGGCACCGTCTCCTCCGGCGCGAGGCCGAACCCGGGCTCGGCGACCCAGACGAACCGGTCGGCCCAGACCGTCGTCCCGCCGGTGCGGCCGGGGGAGCGCTTGGCGAAGAGCAGGTCCAGCTCGCCGTGGTCGATCTGCTGCTCCAGGTTCTCGCTGAGCCCGACCGTCAGCTCCAGGTCGACCTGCGGGTGACGACGGCGGAAGTCGGCCAGGATCGTCGGCAGCCGGGTCTGCACCAGGTCCTCGGAGACGCCGAAGCGCAGCCGTCCGTGTACCCGGGTCTCGCGGAAGTGGGCGAGTGCCCGGTCGCCGGCGTCGAGGATCGTGGCCGCGAACTCCAGCATCGCCTCGCCGTCGGGGGTGAGCTCGACCGAGTGGGTGTCGCGGCGCAGCAGCGGTCGGGCGACGACGTCCTCGAGCTTGCGCACGTGCTGGCTGACCGTCGACTGCCCGAGATCGAGCCGTCGCGCGGCCCCGGTGAAGCTCAGCGTCCGCGCGACGGTGACGAACGAGCGCAGCAGCACCGGGTCCAGCACCCGGTCATCATAGGAGACGATGACAATGATCGCGCCTGCCCGGTTTCCCGATGATCGCCGGGAGCGCAGGATCGAGGACATGAACGCGCTGCGCCGGATCGACCCCTTCCTGGTCCTGCTGCTGGCGACCGTCGGCGTCGCCGCTCTGGTCCCGGCCCGCGGCGCGGCGACGGGCGTGGTCGACGTGGCCACGACCGTCGCGATCGGGCTGTTGTTCTTCCTCTACGGCGCGCGCCTGTCCACCCGCGAGGCGTTGCACGGGCTGCGGCACTGGCGCCTGCACTCCACGGTGCTGGCCGCGACGTTCGTGCTGTTCCCGCTGCTCGGGCTCGCCGCGGGCCTGCTGCCGGCCTGGCTGCTGCCGGTGCCGCTGGCGACCGGGGTGCTGTTCCTGTGCTGCCTGCCCTCGACCGTGCAGTCCTCGATCGCGTTCACCTCGCTCGCCCGGGGCAACGTGCCGGCGGCCGTCGTCGCGGCGTCGCTGTCGAACGTCCTCGGTGTCGTGGTGACGCCCCTGCTGGCCGCGCTGCTGCTCTCCACCCAGGGCGGGTTCTCCGCGTCGTCGCTGCTCGACATCGGGCTGCGGCTGCTGGCGCCGTTCGTCGCCGGGCAGCTGGCCCGGCCGCTGATCGGGAAGTGGGTGCTGGCGCACAAGACGCAGCTGCTCGTGGTCGACCGCGGGTCGATCCTGCTCGTCGTCTACTCGGCCTTCAGCGCGGGCATGGTCGCCGGCACCTGGCGCGAGCTGACGGGTCTGTCGCTGGTCGTGCTGCTCGCGGTGAACGTGGTGCTGCTGGCGGTCGTGCTGGCCGTGACGTGGTGGGGCGCGCGGGCCGCCGGGTTCGACCCGGCCGACCGGATCACGATCCTGTTCTGCGGGTCGAAGAAGAGCCTGGCCAGCGGGCTGCCGATGGCCGGGGTGCTGTTCGCCGGGCACGCCGTCGCGCTGGTCGTGCTGCCGGTGATGCTGTTCCACCAGATCCAGCTCATGGTGTGCGCGGCGATCGCGGCCCGTCTGGCGCGACGGCGGGAGGTTCCGCAGGCCGAGCCCGTCGCGGCATCATGACGCCGGTGTCCCAGCCGCCGATGTCCCAGCCACCGGTGTCCGAGGAGCCGGCGCCGTCCTGCCTGATCTGCGCGACCGTGGCGGGGTCGCCGGGGACGGCCGCGCTGACGTGGGTCCGCGAGCGCGACGAGCACGGCCGCGAACGGTGGCTCTGCCCGCCCTGCGCCCGCCGCCACGTCCGCGACATCGAGGCGAAGCTCTCCCACGAGTGGTGGTGAGCCCGCGCCGTCCGGCCCACTCGTACCGCTGTCGTGCGGTCTCGCGACACGAAAGGCCCGTGAGTGCGGCACCGGGGGCGCGAGCGGGACCCACTCGTGGGGCTTCGGTGCGGTCGCGCCGTACGAAAACACCGGGAGTGCTACCGACGCCCGGGGGACGAGTCGGCGGCGGTGGGCGCGAACGGGGGCACCTCGGCGCCGCCGCGGTACACCGTCCGGACCTGCAGTGACCGGTCCAGCACGACGAGGTCCGCGCGCGAACCCGGCGCCAGGCGGCCGACGTCGTCACGGCCGAGGACCCGGGCCGGGGCCGTGGACGTCGCGTCGACGGCCCGCGCGAGCGCCGCGGTCCACGCCGATGTCCCCGGCTCGGGAGGAGACCCGGGCCCGGCGACGAGACGGCGGAACAGCACGTCCCCGGTCGCGGTGGACCCGGCGATCGTGTCCCTCCCGGCCAGGCGCGCCACCCCGTCACGGACACGCACGTCCAGTGGCCCGAGACGGTGGTCGCCGTCGCCCGTCCCGGCCGCGGACATCGCGTCGGTCACCGCCGCGACCCGATTCGGTGCCGTCGCCAGCACCAGCGACACGACGGCCGGATGCACGTGCACCCCGTCGGCGATGACCTCGACGGTCACCCGCGGGTCCCCGAGCAGCGCCGCGGCCGGTCCCGGTTCCCGGTGACCGAGCGGGGCCATCGCGTTGAACAGGTGCGTCCCGACCCGCACCCCGGCCCCGATCGCGTCGACGACCAGCGCGTACGACGCGTCGGTGTGCCCGACCGCGGCGACCACCCCGGCACCCGCGACCTGCCGCACGGCGTCGAGCCCACCGGGGCGCTCGGGGGCCAGGGTGACCATCGCGACCGTCCCGCGGCGCAACAGCCGCGCGATCTCGGCCGGGTCAGGGTCCCGCAGCGTCGACGGGTCATGGGCGCCGCAGCGGGCGGACGCCAGCCACGGCCCCTCCAGGTGCAGCCCGGCCAGCTCACCGTCGACGACCAGCTCCGACAGCGCGGCGACGGCCCGGTCCAGGGCGGCCGGGGTGTCACTGACCAGGCTCGCCAGGCTCGTCGTGGTGCCGTGGGCGCGGTGCAGCGCGAGCGCCCGGAGCGCGTCGACGGGATCACCGCCGGGGAAGGAGGCACCCCCGCCGCCGTGCACGTGCAGGTCGACGAAACCGGGCACCACGACGGCGTCCGGCAGGTCGACGACGACGGGGAAGCCGGGGCGGCCGACGCCGGCCTCGAGGATCCGTCCGTCGCGCACCCGGACCCAGCCCGGACCCACCGGCACCCGGTCGTCACCGGTCACCAGGGTCCCCGCCGTGATCGACAGGTCGACCATCGGTGTCCTCCTCGTCGACGCGGAAAAGGGTGACACGAGCCCTACCGCCCGGACCGATCCCGACGCGTAGGTTGTCAGGCATGCGTACGTGGTCCTCCGTCGACATCCCCGCCATCGACGGCGCGGGGCCCCCCTTGCGTCTGCACGACACGGCGACCGGCCGGGTCCGTCCGACCGCCCCCGGCGACACCGCGACGATGTACGTCTGCGGGATCACCCCGTACGACGCGACCCACCTCGGGCACGCCGCCACCTACCTGGCCTTCGACCTGGTGCACCGGCTCTGGCTCGACCTCGGCCACGACGTGCACTACGTCCAGAACGTCACCGACATCGACGACCCGCTGCTCGAGCGCGCCGCCCGCGACCAGGACGACTGGGTCGTGCTCGGGATGCGCGAGACGGCGCTGTTCCGCGAGGACATGGAGTCGCTGCGGGTGCTGCCGCCGCGGCAGTTCATCGGCGCCGTCGAGGCCATCCCGGAGATCTCCGAGCTGGTCGGCAAGCTGCTCGCCTCCGGCGTGGCCTACCGCCTCGACGACCCCGAGTACCCGGACGTCTACCACGACATCACCTCCACCGGGCACTTCGGCTACGAGTCGAACTACGACGAGGCGACGATGCTGGAGCTGTTCGGCGATCGCGGGGGAGACCCCGACCGCCCGGGCAAGCGCCACCGCCTCGACCCGCTGCTGTGGCGCATGGAGCGCGAGGGCGAGCCGGCGTGGGAGTCCGACCTGGGCCGCGGCCGTCCCGGCTGGCACGTCGAGTGCGCGGCGATCGCGCTGAACCGCCTCGGCACCCGCATCGACCTCAACGGCGGCGGGTCCGACCTGGCGTTCCCGCACCACGAGTGCGGCGCCCTGCACGCCGAGTCGCTGACCGGCGAGCACCCGTTCGCCCGGCACTACACCCACACCGGGATGATCGGCCTCGACGGCGCGAAGATGTCGAAGTCCAAGGGCAACCTGGTGTTCGTGTCCAAGCTGCGGGCCCTCGGCGTCGACCCCAACGTGATCCGGCTGGCGCTGCTGTCCGGGCACTACCGCACCGATCGGTCCTGGACCGACGAGCTGCAGGCCCGGGCCCAGGCACGGCTGAACCGGTGGCGCGAGGCCCTCACCCTGGACGCGGCGCCGTCGGCGGAGCACCTGGTCTCGCAGATCCGCACGCACCTCGCCGACGACCTGGACACCCCGGGCGCACTGGCGGCGGTCGACGCGTGGGTCGAGGAGGCGCTGAACCGTCGCGGTACCGACAGCTACGCCCCCGGCAGCGCCCGCGAGGCCCTGGACGCCCTGCTCGGCGTCGTCGTCTGACCCACCCGGGCACCGCGCGGGTCCTCCCCGCGTCTGGTTGCATGGCCGCCATGGCGCAGAACGTGCTCGGCGGCGAGTTGGAGACCTGCGGAACGGACCCGATGACGGGGTTCTTCCGCGACGGATGCTGTGAGACCGGCGGTGACGACACCGGGGTGCACACCGTGTGCTCCCGCGTCACCGCGGAGTTCCTGGAGTTCAGCGCGAGCCGCGGCAACGACCTGCGCACCCCGCACCCGGAGTTCGGCTTCACCGGTCTGAAGCCGGGCGACCGCTGGTGCCTGTGCGCGGACCGCTGGGTGGAGGCGCACGAGGCCGGGTTCGCCCCGTCGGTCGTACTGGAGGCCACCCACGCCAAGACCCTGGAGTGGGTCAACCTCGACGAGCTGCGCAAGTTCGCCGTCTAGCGCTGCGCGCCCGTGCGGCGGGCCAGCAGGGCCGGAACGCCGGCGGCGAGGAGTGCCGCGGGGACGAGGAACCCGGCGACCGGGTCGGCGTGGTAGACCGGCGTCAGCGCGACCGGGGACAGTGCCGTGCCCCCGAACCGCAGCGCCTGCACCACCGACACCGCGCCGCCGGTGTTCGGCCCGCCACCGCCCAGGACCAGCGCGTTCACCCCGACCAGCACCAGCTGGCTCGACACCCCGGCCAGCGCCCACAGCGCCACCACCACACCCAGCACCGGCACCAGCCCGATCCCGGCGACCAGCACCGCCCCGGACAGCGCCCCGGTGAGCACGCAGCGCCGCGGCCCGACCCGGTCCACCGCGCCGCCGATCAGCCGGGCGGTGAGGATGCCGGTCAGGCCCAGCGCGGTCAGCACCAGCCCGCGGGCCCCGGAGCCCAGCGCGAACGCGTCCTCCAGGCGCAGCGCCAGCAGGAAGTTCAGCCCGGCCAGCGCGCCCCAGCCCAGCGCCGCGGCCAGACCGGCGCGCAGCGTCGCCGGCGTCCACGCCGAGCGCAGCGACGGGCGCGACCCCGGCCCGGCCGCCCGCGGCCCCGGATCCGGCAGCCCGGCCAGCGCCAGCAACAGCGCGACGGCACCGACGCCGTAGAACGCCAGCCGCCAGTCCACCTCCGCGGCCAGGCCACCGATCAGCGGGGCCGAGGTCTGCCCGGCCGCCTGCAGCGACCCGAACCATCCCAGCGCCCGCCCCAGCCGGTCCGGCCCGACCGACCCGGCGAGCGTGGCCAGCAGCAGCGGGGTGGTGAACGCGTTCGCCGCGCCCTGCAACGCGCGGGCGGCCAGGAACAGCGACCAGGACGCGGCCACGACGCAGGCCAGCGAGGCCAGGACGTACACCCCGTATGCGACGACGACGGTGCGCCGTCGCCCCCAACGCTCCCCGAGGGTGCCGCTGACGAGCATCAACGCCGCGAACGGCAGCAGGTACGCCGTGATCGACGCGGCGGCGGACCCGGTGGGGACGCCGAAGTCGGCACCGAGTTCGGGCAGCATCGCCGCCGTCACCCCGCCACCGAACGGCCCGAGGAACGCCCCGGCGAACAGCGCCCCGCGCCGCAGGGACGCGATCACCGGGCGGATGCGGTGCTCAGGACCCGGCGGCTTCGCCCGGCCCGGAGCCGCGACGGCGCAGGTAGCGCTCGAAGTCCGCGGCGATGGTGTCCCCGCTGGTCTCGCGCAGCTCGACCTCGGCCTCCTCGGCGTCGGACTCCTGGGCCTGCTCCTCGAGCTGGCGGACGTACTCGCGCACCTCGTCGTCGGCGTCGGCCATCTCCGAGACCGTGCGCTCCCACTCCTCGGCCGCCTCCGGCAGCCCGCCGAGCGGGACCTCGACGTCGAGCGCCTCCTCGATCCGGTGCAGCAGCGCCACCGCGGCCTTGGGCACGCGGGCCTGCGAGACGTAGTGCGGCACCTCGGCCCAGTACGACATCGCCGGCACCCCGGCCTCGACGCAGGCCTGCTGGAACACCGCGACGATCCCGGTCGGACCCTCGTAGTTCGACGGCTCGGTGCCCATCGACTTGAACGAGTCGGCGTCCCAGGAGATCCCGTTCACCGGGGTCGGCCGAGTGTGCGGGACCTCGGTCAGCAGCGCACCGAGCGTGATGACCTTCGTCACTCCCAGTCGCTCGATGTGACCGATCAGCTCACGGCAGAATGCGCGCCATCTCATGTTCGGTTCGATACCGCTCACGAGCACGACGTGACGGTCGGTGCCGGGCAGCGTGGCCCAGGACAGCCGGGTGGTCTGCCACTCGATCTTGCGGGTGACGCCGTCGGACAGTTTGACGTGCGGCCGGGTGACCTGGAAGTCGTAGTACTCCTCGGGATCGATCGAGGTCAGAGGCTGTGCGTCCCAGCTGAGCTCGAGGTGCTCCAGGGCGGTGCTCGCGGCCTCACCGGCGTCGTTCCAGCCCTCGAACGCGGCGATCAGCACCGGCTCGACCAGGGACGGCTGCTCGCCCGTTCCCACGGCCCTCGGGTCTCGATCCGTCATCGCTACAGCCTACGGCCCGGGGCTCTCACAATCCGGGCGAACCCCGTTCAGGAGGTAACCTGACTGATCGTGTCATCAACGACGGGAGCGGATCACTCGGTGAGCAACTCTTCGGGCGAGGACATCGCGGTGTCAGAGGGCAAGCAGGACAGGGCGGGACGTGTGGAGGCGACGGCCGCCAGGACCCAGCGTCTCAGAGAGATTCTGGACGAGCGGATCGGCGTCGTCGACGGCGCGTGGGGAACGGTCATCCAGGGGCTGGGGTTGTCCCCGGAGGACTACCAGGCCGACTTCCTGGTCGATCATCCGAAGGACACCAACGGTGACCCGGACCTCCTCAACCTGACCCGGCCAGACCTGATTCTGGACAGCCACCGGCGCTACTTCGAGGCCGGCGCGGACATCACCACGACGAACACCTTCACCGCCACCACCATCGGCCAGGCCGACTACGCCCTCGAGGGCAAGGTGCGCGAGATGAACCTGGCGGCGGCCAAACTGGCCCGCCAGGCCGCCGACGAGGCCGAGGGCGACAAGTTCGTCGCCGGCTCGATCGGCCCGCTCAACGTGACCCTGTCCCTGTCACCGAAGGTCGAGGACCCGTCCTACCGGGCGGTCACCTACCAGCAGGTCTACGACACCTACGCCGACCAGATCTCCGCGCTCGACGAGGGCGGCGTCGACCTGCTCCTGATCGAGACCATCTTCGACACGCTCAACAGCAAGGCGGCGCTGCAGGCGGCCTACGACGTCGCCCCGCACCTGCCGATCTGGATCTCGGTCACGATCGTCGACCGGAGCGGCCGGACGCTGTCCGGCCAGACGGTCGACGCGTTCTGGACCTCGGTCCGGCACGCGCGGCCGCTGATCGTGGGCCTGAACTGCTCGCTCGGCGCGGACGAGATGCGCCCGCACGTGCAGGCACTGTCCGAGATCGCGGACACCTACACCGCGAGCTACCCGAACGCCGGGCTGCCGAACGCGTTCGGCGGCTACGACGAGACCCCGGACCAGACCGCGGCGCTGCTCAAGGAGTTCGGCGAGTCCGGGCTAGTCAACATCGTCGGCGGCTGCTGCGGCACCGGGCACGACCACATCGCCGCGATCGCGGCGTCGGTCACGTCCCTGCCGCCGCGTACTCCGGTCCAGCGGCCCGAAGGGACCCGGTTCTCCGGCCTGGAGCGGTTCGAGATCGGCCCCGACACCGGGTTCGTGATGATCGGTGAGCGCACAAACGTCACCGGCTCCAAGCGGTTCCGGCGCCTCATCGAGTCCAAGGACTACAACGGCGCGCTCGACGTGGCGCTGGACATGGTCCGCGGCGGCGCGAACATGCTCGACGTCAACATGGACGCCGACCTCCTCGAGAGCGACGAGGAGATGACGACGTTCCTGAACCTCGTGGCCACCGAGCCGGAGGTCGCCCGCTGGCCGATCATGATCGACAGCTCGCGCTGGTCGGTCATCGAGGCCGGTCTGCGCTGTGTGCAGGGCAAGGGTGTCGTCAACTCGATCAGCCTCAAGGAGGGCGAGGACGAGTTCCGCGAGCGCGCGAACATCGTCCGTTCCTTCGGCGCGGGCGTCGTCGTCATGGCCTTCGACGAGAAGGGCCAGGCCGACACCGCGCAGCGCAAGGTCGAGATCTGCGAGCGGGCCTACAAGATCCTCGTCGACGAGGTCGGGTTCCCGCCCGAGGACATCGTGTTCGACCCGAACGTGCTGGCCATCGCGACCGGCATGTCCGAGCACGCGGACTACGCCAAGGACTTCATCGAGGCGTGCCCGCAGATCAAGGAGCGCTGCCCGGGCGTCCACATCTCCGGCGGCATCTCGAACCTGTCGTTCTCCTTCCGCGGCAACAACGTGGTGCGCGAGGCGATGGACTCGGTCTTCCTCTACCACGCGATCCGGGCCGGCCTGGACATGGGCATCGTGAACGCCGGCCAGCTCGCGGTCTACCAGGACATCGACGCCGAGCTCCTCGAGATGTGCGAGGACGTCCTGTTCAACCGGCGCGACGACGCGACGGACCGTCTCGTCGACGCCGCGGACCGGTTCAAGGGCGAGGGCACCCAGCGCAAGCAGGACCTGACCTGGCGCGAGAACGACGTCAAGGCCCGGCTCGAGCACGCCCTGGTGCACGGCATCGTCGACTACGTCGAGGACGACACCGAGGAGGCGCGCCAGCAGGCCGAGAAGCCGCTGCACGTCATCGAGGGTCCGCTGATGGACGGCATGAAGGTCGTCGGCGACCTGTTCGGCGACGGCAAGATGTTCCTGCCCCAGGTGGTCAAGTCCGCCCGGGTCATGAAGCGCGCGGTGGCCTACCTCGAGCCCTTCATGGAGAAGGAGAAGGAGGAGGCCAAGGCGCGCGGGGAGATCACCTCCGACCGCGGCAACGGCACCGTCGTCATGGCCACGGTCAAGGGCGACGTGCACGACATCGGCAAGAACATCGTCGGCGTCGTGCTGGGCTGCAACAGCTACAAGGTAATCGACCTCGGCGTGATGGTCCCGGCCGCGACGATCCTGGACACCGCGGTGGCCGAGGACGCGGACGCGATCGGTCTCTCCGGGCTGATCACCCCGTCGCTCGACGAGATGGTCGGGGTGGCCGCGGAGATGGAGCGGCGCGGTCTCAAGCTGCCGCTGCTGATCGGCGGCGCGACGACGTCCAAGCAGCACACCGCGGTCAAGGTGGCGCCGGCCTACGACGGCACCACCGTGCACGTGCTCGACGCCTCGCGCGTCGTCGGTGTCGTGTCCGACCTGTTCGACGACAACCGTGCCGAGGTGCTCGCGGCGAGCAACGCCGAGGAGCAGCAGCGCCTGCGCGAGCAGCACGAGGGCCGCGAGCAGAAGCCGCTCCTGTCGATCGAGGAGGCCCGGGCCAACCGGGAGGTCGTCTCCTTCGACGAGGAGCTGCCGGTCCCGTCGTTCACCGGGGTCAAGCACCTCAGCCCGACGATCGCGGAGCTGCGCGAGCTGATCGACTGGCAGTTCCTGTTCCTGGCCTGGGAGATGAAGGGCAAGTTCCCGAAGATCCTGGACGAGCCGGTGGCGCGTGAGCTCTACGACGACGCCAACGCGATGCTCGACCACATCATCGAGAACGACCTGTTCGAGGCCAAGGGCGTCTACGGGTTCTGGCCGGCGCACGCCGAGGGCGACGACATCGTCATCGACGAGGACGGCAACGACGTCCGGCTCCCGATGCTGCGTCAGCAGACGAAGAAGCCGCTGGGCCGTCACAACCGCTGCCTCGCCGACTTCGTGGCGCCCGAGGGCGACCACCTCGGCGCGTTCGCGGTGGGCATCCAGGGCGCGGAAAAGGTGTCGGGGGAGTACGAGAAGAACCTCGACGACTACAAGTCGATCATGGTGAAGGCCCTGGCCGACCGTCTCGCCGAGGCCTTCGCCGAGTACGCGCACCTGCAGGCCCGTCGCGAGTGGTTCGAGCCCGACGCCGACCCGTCGGCGGAGGAGCTGCTGGGGGAGAAGTTCCGGGGCATCCGTCCCGCGTTCGGCTACCCGGCCTGCCCGGACCACACCGAGAAGCAGAAGCTGTTCGACCTGCTCGACGCGACGACGCTGGACATCCACCTCACCGAGTCGTTCGCGATGACGCCGGCCGCGGCGGTGTCGGGCATGCTCTTCGCCCACCCCGACTCGCGGTACTTCACCGTGGGCCGGGTCGGCAAGGACCAGATCGAGGACTACGCGCAGCGCCAGGGCACCGAGGTGCTCGAGGTCGAGCGCTGGCTGCGTCCGAACCTGGGCTACTCACCGGAGGCGAAGGCCGCCGATGGGGCCTGACGGTCCCGCGTCCCGCTCGTCCGCACGTCCCGCCGGTGCCGCTGTCGCGGCACCGGCGGGTGTGCTCCTGGACATGGACGGCACGCTGATCGACTCGGAGAAGGTCTGGGACCGCTCGCTCAACGAGCTGATGGTCCATCTCGGGGCCGGTCCGCTGACCACCGAGGCCCGGCGCGAGTCGATCGGCGGGTCGCTGTGGTCGAGCGTGCACATCTGCTTCCGGGAGGCGGGCCGTGACCCGTCGACGGTCTCCGAGGCGGAGATGGCCGCGACCGGGGAGTGGCTGTTCACCCGCACCGGAGAGCTGTTCGGTGAGGGACTGCCGTGGCGGCCGGGTGCGCGGGAGCTGCTGGCGACCCTGCGCGAGTCGGGCGTCCCGGCCGTACTGGTCACGAACACCATCCGGTCGCTGACCGAGCTGGCGCTCGACACGCTCGGGCGGGAGAGCTTCGCCGCGACCGTGTGCGGCGACGAGGTCGAGCACCCGAAGCCGGCGCCGGACCCCTACCGGCGGGCGGCGGAGCTGCTCGGGCTCGACCCGGCCCGTTGTCTGGCCGTGGAGGACTCGCCGACCGGGGCGGTCTCGGCGGAGACGGCCGGGTGCGCCGTCCTCGTCGTGCCCTGCGAGGTCCCGGTGCCGGACGGACCGCGGCGGGTGCAACGCACGTCACTCACAGGGGTCACACTGAGTGATCTTGCTTCCATCCATGCGTCGGTGGTGAGCGCCGCGTCGGTGTGACCGGCTCGCGAACGGACCGCGGGGCACGACGAACGGATGGCCCACGGTAGGTTCGTCACTCTGGGTGTACCACCCGGCGCAGAAGGTTGTCCGGCGATCTCAGACCCGCGAATGCGCTGGATGGCGGTATGGACCAGAGTTGACACTGGTCGTGAAAGGGGTCAATCAACGTGAAGACATTCGACGGCCTGTTCGCGGAGCTCAGCGCGAAGGCGGCCGAGCGCCCGGCGGGGTCGGGCACCGTGGCCGCCCTCGACGCGGGCGTGCACGCACAGGGCAAGAAGGTGCTCGAGGAGGCCGGCGAGGTCTGGCTGGCCGCCGAGCACGAGCCGGACGACGCGCTCGCCGAGGAGATCTCGCAGCTCCTCTACCGGGTACAGGTGCTGATGCTCCAGCGCGGGCTGGCCCTGGAGGACGTCTACAAGTTCCTCTGAGCTGACCTGCCGCACCACCCGCGATACCTGGTACTGAGAACACTGTGACATCCGAGGAGAGCCCCATGCTCCGCGTCGCGTTGCCCAACAAGGGCACCCTGGCCGAGCCCGCCGCCACCATGATGCGGGAGGCCGGCTACCGACAGCGGTCCGACTCGCGCGACCTGTCCATGGTCGACGAGGAGAACGGCATCGAGTTCTTCTACCTGCGCCCGAAGGACATCGCGACCTACGTCGGCAAGGGCGACCTGCACCTCGGCGTCACCGGGTTCGACCTCATGGAGGAGTCCGGCAGCCAGGTCCAGACGGTGCTGGAGCTGGGCTTCGGCAAGTCCCGCTTCCAGTTCGCCGTCCCGGCCGGGGACGACTGGAAGCTCGAGGACCTCGACGGCAAGAAGATCGCCACCTCCTACCCGCGGCTGGTGCGCTCGTACCTGTCCGGGAAGCGGATCGGCGCCGAGATCGTGAAGCTCGACGGCGCGGTGGAGATCTCCATCCAGCTCGGCCTCGCGGACGCCATCGCGGACGTCGTGTCGTCCGGGCGGACACTGCGCCAGCACGGGCTCGCCGTCATCGGCGACCCGATCGCCTCGTCGCAGGCCACCCTGATCGAGCGCGAGCCGCGCCACGACCGGGCCGAGTCCGAGGAGACCACCGCGGTCAAGGCGATCTTCGCCGAGCGGCTGCGCGGCGTCGTGCTCGCCCGCGAGTACCTGATGATGGACTACGACTGCCCGAAGGGTCTGCTGCCGGAAGCGGAGAAGATCGCGCCCGGCCTGCAGGCGCCGACGGTCTCGCCGCTCTACAAGGAGGGCTGGGTCGCGGTCCGGACGATGGTGCCGACCAAGGACACCAACCGCGTCATGGACAAGCTCGCCCGCCTCGGCGCCAAGGCCATCCTGACCTCGGAGATCCGTTCCTGCCGCGCCATGACGACCAACGGCGACGACTGAGCCGTCACCGGCCGGTGACGGTCACCGCGGGCCACGAGTTGTTGACGTAGCCCTTCGGGTTCCAGACGCTGGCGGGGTGCTCGGGCTGCAGTGCGGCCGAGCTGTCCCAGGCCCGCGCGGTGATCGTCGTCCGTCCGGCCGGCACGTCGACGGTGGCGTGCCAGAGCCGCCACGTCCACGGGCCGAGCTGCTCGTCGAGGTCGGCCTGCACCCAGGTGTCGCCGCCGTCGGCCGAGACGTCGACGCGGATGATCGTGCGGTCCTCACCGGCGAAGGCATAGCCGGTGACCGCGGTCGGCCCGGCCGGGACCTCGTCGCCGTCGTCGGGGCGCAGGATCTCGGAGTTCAGCGCGACCGCACCGAGGGCGACGCCGTCGCCCGGTCCGGGGTCCTTCGTGTCGGCGGGCAGCAGCCGGTAGGCCGTCGCCTGGAAGAAGTTGTCCGACGGCCGGTCCCGCGCCGTGATCGTCTCGACCCACTTCACGCTGCGGGCGCCGATGTGGCCGGGGACGACGACCCGGACCGGGGCGCCGTGCGCGACCGGGAGCGGCTCGCCGTTCATCTCCCACGCCAGCAGCACCTCGCCCGCGGTGGCCTTGCCGACGCCGATCGAGCCGCCGAAGCCCTGCGGCGGGTCGGCCTCGTCCGCGACGTCGGGGGCGTCGAACGCGATGTCGGTGGCGGCCGGGTCCAGGCCCGCGGCGTCGAGGACGTCGGCGAGGCGCGCGCCGGCCCAGCGGGCCGTCGACGTCGCGCCGGGACCCCACGGGTGCTGACCGGGGATGTCGTGCACGGCCATCAGCCCGGCGCGCCGGTTCCCGGCGCACTGCAGGGTGGCGATCTCCTCGTGCCGGGTGAACCGGCTCCGGAGGTCGTCGAGCGAGAGCTCGAGCGGCCGGTCGACCATGCCGCCGACGCACAGCCGCCAGGTCGCGGCGTCGGTGTCGGGGAACGTGCCGTGGTTGCGCCCGTAGAACGCCGCGATCGGGGTGACGACGTCGTCGGCCAGCGCGCCCCGCGGGGGCTCGGCGTTGTAGGGCTCGCTCTGGTGGACGAGCATGTCGTCGCGCTTGGCCGGAGAAATCACCGCCTCACCCTGCCCCGCCGGTGCGGACCCGGCGACCGGAGCGCCCGCCGGGCTACCGGCTGCGGATGGTCAGGGCCTGCGAGATCCGCCCGACGTGCCCGTCGCCGTCGAAGAGGTTCGCCGAGACCGTGCCGACGCCGAACGGCCCGACGACGGTCGAGGCCTCCACCCCGGTCCACCCGGCGACCGGGTCGCGGTGCAGGTGCACGGTGAGCTCGGTGTTGACGAAGAGCCATTCCCGAACATCCAGCGGGGCGGCGAGACCGTTGGCCGAGTCCGCGGCGATCATCATGTTCTGCAGCGGGCTCGCCTGCTCGCCGTCGACGATCGCGACCCGCGGGCGGATCCACGCCCGGCCGGGCCCGGCCTCGGCGAGCCAGCCGTCGAGCCAGGCCCATTCGACGGCGTCCATGAAGCCGGGGAGCCAGCCCTCGGGACGTTCGGTGCGCACGGTCGCGTGGTCGAGCCCGGGCAGGGACGGCGCGAGGCCGGTCTGCTGGGCCGCGGTGTCCCCGCGGGCCAGGCGCCACGCCCGGGCCTTGAGGACGTCGCGACCACCGGCCGACATGGTTGCGTACAGCATCTCGATCGTCCGCCCGGAGCGCTCCACCCCGGCACGGACCTCGACCGGCCCGGCCGGGACGGCGCCGAGCACCTCGACGGTGATCCGCGCCAGCATCGCCGGCGGTGCGTCCGCGCGGCTGGGCTCGACCCGCTCCAGGGCCCGCACCAGCAGCGCCGACGGCGGGCCGCCGTGCTGGGCGTCGGCGAACCAGGGGCCGGTGGTGGAGAACGTCGCCTCGAACCGCTCGGTCCCGGCCTCGTCGTCCCGTGCGGCGTCCGCTGTTCCCTCCGGCGAGGGGAGGGGCAGGTAGAAGGGCTGCAGATCGCTCACGACCCGATCATGCCCTGTGGACCCGCGTCCGTGCCCGGGGCGGTGCCGGCCATGGTGCCCGCGGCACCGGGAGCCGGGCCGATGCCGACGTCGACGGGGCCGGTCGGCCAGCCGGGGTAGGGCGGTGGCGTGCCGTCCCAGGCCGGGCAGACCGCCTTGTGGTCGCACGAGCGGCACGCCGGGCCGCGGTTCGGGCGGAAGTCGCCGTCCGGCGCCGCGCGCTGCACCGCCGCCCAGATCGCCTGCAGCAGCGTCGCGAAGCGGTGCAGCTCGTCGGCGTCGGGGGAGTAGGTCAGCGACTCGCCGTTCGCCAGGTAGAGCAGCCGCAGCTCGGCCGGGACCACCCCGCGCATCAGCAGGACGGCGAGCGCGTAGAACTTCAGCTGGAACATCGCACGCAGCTCGCCGTACTCGTGCGGCGAGGCCCCGGTCTTGTAGTCGACGACCCGGATCGCCCCGTCCGGCGCGACGTCGAGCCGGTCCAGGTAGCCGCGCAGCGGAAGGTCGGGGGTGAGGTCGACCTCGACGAGCTCCTCCACCGACGTCGCGGTGACCGCCCGCGGGTCCTCGAGGGTGAAGTAGGTGTCCAGCAGAGCGGTCGCGGAGTCCAGCCACAACGCCAGCGCCGGGTCCTCCGGACCGGTGAACAGCAGGGTCACGACCTCCGGCCAGGACGCGACGAGCTCGTCCCAGGCCGGGCCGAGCAACGACCGCGCCGCCTCAGGGACCCGCTCGGGGGCCGGGAGCGCGAACAGCTTCTCCAGCACCGCGTGCACGAGCGTGCCGCGGACCTGAGCCCGAGTCGGCGTCTCGGGCAGCTTGTCGACGGCGCGGAAGCGGTAGAGCAGCGGGCAGCGCCGGAAGTCCGAGGCGCGGGACGGGGACAACGCCGGCCGCCGACGGGGCCGCTCCGGTGCCTCCGCCGATGACCCGGCCGGTGTCTCGCTGTCCACGATCGCCGAGGCTAGGCCAGACCCCTGACGTTCCTGCCCGGACGGGGGTCCGGCCCCCTTTCGCCTGTCCCCGTCCGCCTGTGCCCGTCCGCCTATCCCGTCAGCCGGGCGCGGACGTCGACGTGTCCGGTGCGCCCTCCGGTACCGCTGTCCCTCCGGGGGCCGGGGCGGCCGGGGTGGTGGACCCGGTGGTGGGCGGGGTCGAGGTGACGGGCGGGTCCGCGGCCCCCTCCGGCACCGGGGCGGCGCTGGAGGCCGCGGGAGCCGGCACGGGTGCGGCCGGGATCGCGACCGGAGCGCCCGCGGGCGGGACGGTGCAGGTCGTGACGGTGTCGGCCGCGTCGGCGTCCGGGCAGGTGCCGCCGTCGGCGCCCCCGTCGAGGACGTCGGCACCCGGGCCGCCGGTCAGGGTGTCCACCCCGAGCCCGCCGAGGAGCCGGTCGTCGCCGTCCCCGCCGAGGAGCGTGTCGTCGCCGTCGCCACCGACCAGGACGTCGGCGCCGCCGGCCCCGTCCAGCGAGTCGGCGCCGCCGGCCCCGGCCAGGCAGTCACCGGTCGCGGACCCGACGACCGTGTCGTCCCCGCTGGTCCCGAGGACCAGGAACGGCCCGGCCGCGCCGGGACGGTCGCGCGCGGCGTCGAACCGGGGGTTCTGCGGGGTCAGCGTGACCACCTCGGCGAACGAGGTGAGCCCGGCCGCGGTGCACTCCGCGGGCGGGGTGACGACCGGCGTGGCGGCGACGGCGGCAGGGGCGGCGGCGCGGGCCGCCGCGGTCCGTCCGGAGATCAGGGTCGTGGAGATCGTGATCGAGCCGGTGACCTGGTCGGTGAACCCACCGACCGACCGGATCCGGAGCGCGGCGGTCTCGGTCCGTCCGAGGAGCACCGTGCCGGCCGTGACGGTGACCGGCACGGTCGTCACCGTGTTCGGAGCCACCGTGGCCAGCACCGTGCGCGCGGTGCCGTCGAGCAGCGCGCACCAGTTCTCCGCGGCACGGCTGCCGAGGGTGACCCTCAGCGTCCCGATGTTGAGGGGGTCGACGAGGGTCCCGCCGGAGCCGATGCACGACGTCTTCGACGCCCCCGACGGGAGCTGCAGGGAGATCGTGGCCGGGACCGAGCCGCGGTAGTCGACGGTCAGCGGGACCGTCCGCGTCTCGTTCGTCCGCATCCCGGTGAACGAGAGGGAGGGAGGCGCGGCGCGGCCCCCGAGGACGACGGTGGCCGCCCCCGCCGTGGCGGAGCCGCCCCTGTCGGAGTCGGTGAACGCCGCCCAGGTCCCGAACGCCGTCCCGGTGACGGCGAGGACCGCGACCGCGGCAGCGAGCAGGAGGGGGACCCGGCGGGCGCCGAGCCGTCGGCGCGCGCCGGTCGCGCGCCGGCCGGTCACGTCTGCTGGTCGAGGGTGAAGGACGAGCTGACGGTGACGGCGTCGCCCTGCACCTTGTTGTCGGTGACGTTGCTGCCGGAGGTCGGGAGGGCGAACCGCAGCTGGTAGACGGCTGTGCCGCCGTCCTCCTTGATGTTCCCGCCACCGGGCAGCGAGGTCAGGCCGGCCAGCTTCACCGGTGTGGTCGGCGCGGTGATCCCCGGTCCGCTGAGCACCGAGACCGTCATCTGTTCCTGCAGGTTCCCGGCGCAGGCGGAGATGCCGACGCCCTCGGCCTCGGCCTCCGGCTCGGTGCAGGTGACGTTGCTGCCGGAGACGGTGACCTTGTTGGAGAGAGTGCCCGGGAGCGACCCGGCGTTGCGCAGCGAGATCGAGGTGTCCTTGGTGAACCCGGGAGCGATGTTCGACTCGTTGAGCAGGGTGGTGGCTCCGGAGCTCCCGACCTCCAGGTCCAGCGTGCCCGAGGCGATCGACGCCCCCGGGCCCTGCTCGTTGTCGGTGAACGCGGCGTAGGTCCCGAGGCCGATCGCGAGGGCGGCGACGGCGAGGGCGGCCACGCCGATGCCGATGCGTTTCTTGGTGTCCATGCGCGTTCGTTCCCGTTCCATCACCGCAGCTCACCGCCCGATCGTGTACGGAAGGTGGTCGCTTGCCCACTTATGGTGGCGACCATGGGTCGCCACTCCTCGACGAGCTCCTCAGCGTCCGGTCCGGCTGCGAACGGCGCGGGGCACCCCGGCGCGGCCCGCTCCGCATCGGGGAGCACGGCGGCCGCCTGGACCCGTTCGACACCGGTCCCGCCGACCACCCGCCCGTCCGCGGTGCGGCGTGCGCTCAGCGGGCTCCTGTCGCTCGTCGTGCTGGCGGTGGTCGCGCTGGCCCTGGCCATGACCGTCGTGCCCGCGATCGCCGGCGCGACGGGCCTGACGGTCCTCTCGCCGAGCATGACGCCGACGCTCGGCGTCGGGTCGTTCGTGGTGGTGCGGCCGGAGCCGGTCGACGGGCTCGCGGTCGGCGACGTCGTCTCCTTCACCGACCGCGAGCCGTCCACCGGGGCCACGCGCACCGTGACCCACCGCGTCGTCGGGATCGAGGACGGGCCGTCGTTCCGGACGAAGGGCGACGCGAACGCCGACCCGGACCAGCGCGCCGTCGCCGCGGCGGACGTGATCGGGGTCGAGTGGTACTCGGTCCCGAAGGTCGGCGGGTGGCTCACGTCGCTGACGTCCGGGCCCGGCCTGGTGATCGCGGCCGGCGTTCTGCTCCTCCTCGTGGCCGGGTGGCTGCTCGCGCCACGGCGCTCCCGCCGGTAGGGCGACCGGAACGGCGGAATCCCGCCAATTGTGAGGATGTGTCGCCAGCGGCCGGTTCCGATACTGGGCATGTCGTGCCCCGGTGTCGTGGAGGACCACTGTGTTCGTCGCGCTCGCGTGTCTGTTCGCTCTCCTCTCCGTGGATCCGGACGACCGGAGCAGCCTCGACGGGAGGAGTTCCGGCCCCGCCGCCGACGACGGCGACGTGCGGGACGACGACGTCGACCGGCCTCCACCGGTCGTGCCGGACCCCGCCACCGGCTCCTCCCGGACGTGCCTGTGCGGGCACGACGCGGAACTGCACGAGCACTACCGGTCCGGAAGCGACTGCGCGGAATGCAGGCCGGGCGGATGCGCCGGCTTCCGGCCCCGCTCCGGATGGCGACGGGTACGCGACCGGTTCCGCCGCGCCCCTTGACCCCGGCTCTGCGGGAGCCGCTCAGCGGAGAGGTGCCCGTGCCGGCGACGTCGCCGGCACGGGCGCGCTCCGGTCCCGCCGCCGGCCGCGCCTCAGCCGAGCATCGCCCGCATCCGGTCGATCTCGGCCTGCTGCGAGGCGACGATGTCGCGGGCCAGGGCGACCATCTGCGGATCGCGGCCCGTGGCGACCTCGGTCCGTGCCATCTCCAGCGCACCGGCGTGGTGGGCGACCATCTGCTCCAGGAACAGGCGGTCGAACGCCGGGCCGCGGGATGCCTCCAGGCGCTGCAGCGCGGTGGCGTCGAGCATCCCGGTCATCGCGTGACCGGCGTGGGCGGGATCGGTGGCCGGCAGCCCGCGCGCGGAGAGCCAGTCCCGCATGGTGGTGATCTCCGGCTGCTGGGCGGCCGAGATCTCCGAAGCGAGCGCCGTGACCCGCGGGGAGGATGCCCGGTCGGGCGCCAGGGCGGTCATCTGCAGGGCCTGGTCGTGGTGCGGGGTCATGCCGCGCACGAACGCGACGTCGGCGTCGGCCGGGGCGGCGGCCGTCGAGGCCTCCGGTGCGGCCGGTACCGGGGAGTCGACGCCGGAGCCGGCGCATCCGGCGAGGGTCAGGGCGGCGGCCAGTGCCGCCACGACGAGAGCGGGACGGCGTGCGGGCACGCCGAGGGGACGTCGGTGCATGGGTGTACTCCTGCGTGAGGAACGGATCGGACGACGGCGTGGGCCGTCGCGATCACGTCCGCAGGACGCAGAGCTGCGCCAGGCGTACGGCGCTGGGAGGTGGTGGCGCGGCCGCCGTGGTCACGACGCGACTGCGGCCGCTCCGGTGGTCGAGGCCCGCGACGACGGGGAGCAGCAGGCGCGCCACCAGGGGCACGGCCGCGAGACCGGCCAGGGTGGTCAGTACCGCGAGGCAGAGGTGCAGCAACCCGTGGTCGTGTCCGGCGGGGAAGTGACCCGCGGGGGAGTGACCCGCAGCGGTAGGACCGGCGGCCGCGTCCGACCGGCCCGGCGCGACCGCCGGAGCGGCGTGTCCCGCCGCGACGTGGGCGGCGGGGCCGTCGGCGACGGTGTGGACCGCCGGGAACGCCGCCGTCGGCGAGGGAGCGGCCGAACCGTGCTCGGCCGGGGAGACCGTCGCGTGCGCCGGGAACGCCGCTGCGATGTGGGCGGAGTGGCCCAGGACGAGGGCGTGCATGGCGAGGACCCCGCACAGGATCGACAGGACCAGCGTCCAGCGCACGGCCGGCGCCGACAGAGCCCTGTTTCCCACGGGGCCAGCCTAGCGACGGCGCTGCCGGAGCCCGTGCCACGCGGTGACGACCGCCGTCGGTCCCTCCCCTCGGTCTTCCGGGCGTCGCGGACCGCCCGGGGGAGCTTCCGGCCGTTGCCGGGTCGCCCCGGGGAGAGGTCCCGGCCGTCGCGGGGCGGGCCCGCGCCCGGGGCCGCCGGTGAGCGTGGATAGCGTTGCGCCTCGTGCCCGACGCCGAGACCGCCGCCGACGTGACGTCCGCGGCCGAGCCCACCGCCCCGCAGCCCGCCGACGACGCGGAGAACGTCGAGGCCGCTCCGGCGGACCCGGCCCCGCGGCCGCTGCGCCAGGGCGGACCGTTCCGGGCCGGTGACCGGGTGCAGCTGACCGACTCGAAGAACCGCCGCTACACCGTCGTCCTCGAAGAAGGTGGCGTGTATCACACCCACCGCGGAGGGCTGGTCCACGACGACCTGATCGGGCAGCCGGAGGGCTCCGTCGTGCGGTCCGCCGTCGGCACGCCGTACCTCGCGCTGCGCCCGCTGCTGGCCGACTACGTCCTGGCCATGCCCCGCGGTGCGCAGGTCATCTACCCCCGCGACGCCGCCCAGATCCTGATGTGGGGCGACATCTTCCCAGGCGCCCGTGTGCTGGAGGCGGGGGCCGGCTCGGGCGCGCTGACGTGCTCGCTGCTGCAGGCCGTCGGCCCGACCGGCAGCGTCACCTCCTACGAGATCCGCGCCGACCACGCACCCGATGCTGAACGGAACGTGACGACGTTCTTCGGGCACACGCCACCCAACTGGCGCTTGCACGTCGCCGACCTGCGCGACCACGTCGGCGAGGTCGACCGGGTCATCCTGGACATGCTCTCGCCCCAGGACGTGCTCGACACGGTGCGTGACGCGCTCATCCCGGGCGGGGTGCTGGTCGGCTACGTGGCCACCACGACGCAGCTCTCGGTGCTGACCGAGGCGCTGCGCGAACAGCAGTGCTGGACCGAGCCCCAGGCATGGGAGTCGCTGGTCAGGCCCTGGCACGTGGTCGGCCTGGCGGTGCGCCCGGACCACCGGATGGTCGGTCACACGGCGTTCCTAGTGACGGCCCGGCGGCTCGCCGACGGCGTCACCACACCGCGGCCGCAGCGTCGCCCCACCGCCACCCGCTGAGGTACCACGCGGCACGAGATGTTTACACGAACCCGTCCGATTCGACGGTGCGGTGACGGGGAAGAGGCCGCACAGTGTCGTCAAGGTGCCGTCCGGCTGAGGTCGGGATCACCGGTTCGACGCACCGCCACGGCGCCCCCTGAACGGGTACCGTGGTGAAACGGAACACGGAGGGAGGCTGCCGTGAACCCACAGGACGATGGTCCCGGCAGGCGTGACAGCGGTGATCTCAGCCCATCTGAGGCCACCGAACAGATCCGATACCTCGAGAACGAGATCGCGACGCTGCGCCAGCGGCTGACCGAGACACCGCGGCAGAGCCGCGTCCTCGAGCAACGACTCGCAGAGACGACCAGTCGTCTCTCCGCCCTCAACGCGCGTAACGAGAAGCTGACCGAGACCCTCAAAGAGGCTCGTGGTCAGCTGATCGCCCTGCGCGAGGAGGTCGACAGGCTGGCCCAGCCGCCGTCGGGCTACGGGGTCTTCCTCGCCCGCTACGACGACGAGACGGTCGACGTCTTCACCTCGGGCCGCCGGATGCGTGTCCCGGTGTCGCCGGCGGTGGAGAGCGAGCAGATCCGGCCCGGCCAGTCGGTGCGCCTCAACGAGGCGCTCACGGTCGTCGAGGCGATGGGCTTCGAGCAGGTCGGTGACCTGTACTCGTTGCGCGACATCATCGACCGTCCCACCGAGGACGGCGGCGCCGGACGCGGTCTGGTCGTCGGGCACTCGGACGAGGAGCGCGTGGTCTGGCTGGCCGCGCCGCTGTTCGACCTGGGCCTGGACGAGGACTCCTCGCCGCTGAAGATCGGCGACCACCTCATGGTCGACTCCCGCGCGGGCTACGCCTACGAGCGGGTGGCCAAGGCGGAGGTCGAGGACCTCGTGCTCGAGGAGGTCCCGGACGTCGCCTACGAGGACATCGGTGGCCTGTTCCGCCAGATCGAGCAGATCCGCGACGCCGTGGAGCTGCCCTTCCTGCACGCGGAGCTGTTCACCGAGTACGAGCTGCGCCCGCCCAAGGGTGTCCTGCTCTACGGTCCGCCCGGCTGCGGCAAGACGCTGATCGCCAAGGCGGTCGCCAACTCGCTGGCGAAGAAGATCGCCAAGCAGCGCGGCGACGACCCGGACGAGGGACGGGCGTTCTTCCTCAACATCAAGGGCCCGGAGCTGCTCAACAAGTTCGTCGGCGAGACCGAGCGGCACATCCGCCTGATCTTCCAGCGCGCCCGTGAGAAGGCGAGCGCCGGAACCCCGGTGATCGTGTTCTTCGACGAGATGGACTCGATCTTCCGGACCCGTGGCTCGGG
Organism: Pseudonocardia sediminis; assembly: GCF_004217185.1. Taxonomy (NCBI): domain Bacteria; kingdom Bacillati; phylum Actinomycetota; class Actinomycetes; order Pseudonocardiales; family Pseudonocardiaceae; genus Pseudonocardia; species Pseudonocardia sediminis. The sequence goes on from NZ_SHKL01000001.1 coordinate 3,488,738, forward strand.
TGTGTCCTCCGACGTCGAGACGACGATCGTGCCCCAGCTCCTCGCCGAGATCGACGGCGTCGAGGGCCTGGAGAACGTCATCGTCATCGGTGCCTCGAACCGTGAGGACATGATCGACCCGGCGATCCTGCGGCCGGGCCGGCTCGACGTGAAGATCAAGATCGAGCGTCCGGACGCCGAGGGCGCCCAGGACATCTTCTCCAAGTACCTCACCGACACCCTGCCGGTGCACTCCGACGACATCGCCGAGTTCGGCGGCAGTCGCAAGGCGTGCGTCGACGCGATGATCCAGCGGATCGTCGAGCGGATGTACGACGAGACCGAGGAGAACCGGTTCCTGGAGGTCACCTACGCCAACGGGGACAAGGAGACGCTCTACTTCAAGGACTTCAACTCCGGCGCGATGATCCAGAACATCGTCGACCGGGCGAAGAAGTCCGCGATCAAGTCGGTGCTCGAGACCGGTCAGCGGGGTCTGCGCGTGCAGCACCTGCTGGACGCGATCGTCGACGAGTTCGCCGAGAACGAGGACCTGCCCAACACGACCAACCCGGACGACTGGGCACGGATCTCGGGCAAGAAGGGCGAGCGGATCGTCTACATCCGCACGCTGGTCACCGGCAAGAACGACGCCACCGGCCGCGCGATCGACACCGCGTCGAACACCGGCCAGTACCTGTAGGCACCTGCTCCACCCGGACGGGCCCCGCCGCATCCCGCGGCGGGGCCCGTTCGCGTGTCCGATCCGTTCACGACGGCCGAGGGCTCCGGCCCTACGGTCGGGTCCCATGAGCAACGAGACGATCGGCGCGCAGCTGGACATGATCGGGATCGTGGTGTCGGACATGGCCCGGTCCCTGGCGTTCTACCGGCTCCTCGGCCTGGAGATCCCGGAGTCCGCCGACGCCGAGGTGCACGTGGAGGTGCCGCTGCGGGGTGGTCTGCGGCTGGGCTTCGACACCGACGCCCTGGTGTCGGGCTTCCACGACGGATGGACCCCGCCGTCGTCGGGGGAGGGCCGGGTGGGTCTGGCGTTCCTGCTCCCGGACGCCGCGGCCGTCGACGCCGCCTACGAGCGGATCACCGGGGCCGGGTACGTCGGCGTCCTCGAGCCGTTCGACGCGCCGTGGGGCCAGCGCTACGCCACCGTCACCGACCCCGACGGCTCGTCGCTGGACCTGTTCGCCTGGGTGGATGCCGAGGAGGCCTGACGTGCGGGTGGGACGACCGTCGTGACGCTCCGCCGCCGGGCGGAGCGCCCTCGGCGTCATCTCACCGCGGCGGGGCCAGCTCGCCGGGGGAGACCCCGGCCAGGGCTCTGACCTCCCGGCTCAGGTGCGGCTGGTCGGCGTAGCCCGCCCGGGCGGCGACCTCGGCGGGTGGGACGCCGGCGTACAACAACCCGGTGGCCGTACGGAACCGGAGGACGCGCCGTGCCACCGACGGCCCGTAGCCGAGGGTCGCCAGGCAGCGCCGGTGCAGCGTGCGGGTCGTGACGCCGACCCGGTCGGCCACCTCGGCGGCGGGCATCCCGGCGGTCAGCGCGCGCAGTGCCGATCCGGGGAGCGGTTCGGGCAGCCGGTGGCGGTCCTGCTCGGCGGCGGCGAGCAGGGCCGTGGTCGTGTCGAGGAGAGCAGCCAGCCCGGTCCCGCCGAGACGAGCGACCGGCCCGGTCCCACCGCGATGAGTGGCCGTTCGGTCCCCGCCGTGACGAGCGCCCGGTCCGCTCCCGCCGTGACGAGCGGCCGGTCCGCCCCCGCCGAGATGCACATCAGCGTCGTCCGCGGACCCGCCGGCGACGGTGAGCCGCATCTCGGCGGTGCTCCCGATGGCCGACCGTGCGGCGGGGCGGCCGCGGGGGATCAGTTCGAGGAGGTCGACCCGGTGGTCGCGCACCGCGTCGGCGGCGACGCCGAGCAGCGCGGGCAGCGCCCCGGGGTGGAACCGCAGTCCGACGGTCGCGGAGCCGGGGACGGACCGGGCGACGTGCGCCGCGGTGTCCGGGCCGGCCACGACGATCCGGCCGTCGGCCAGCAGCAGGTCCATGCACCCGTCCGGGAGCACGCGCTGTTCATGGGGCGCCGCGCCGGCCGGGACCTCCGCCCGCCAGGCGCACTCGACGAGCGCACGCACCGGCGCGGGCAGCCGCTGCGGCACCAGCTCCCGGTAGCGCGACCCGCTCATGCCGCCGCAGCCTACCGAGGCCGCGTGCCCCGCACTCGTGGCGCGAAAGTTCCGCCCGGCCGCACGAATGCGCCACGAGTGCCGTGGTCAGGGGCCGGACACGGGAGAGCCCCGGCCGGGATCGCCGGCCGGGGCTCGTTCTCGCTCGGGGCGTGGTCGGCCCCGGGTCACGTGCGGGAGTCAGGAGGCGCGCAGGACGCCCTCGATCTCCAGCTCGATGCCGATCTTCTCGCTCACGACGACGCCGCCGCCGTCGAGGGGCAGCGAGATGTCGACGCCGAAGTCGCTGCGGTTGATCGTGGTGGTGGCGGTGAAGCCGCAGCGGGTGCCGCCCCAGGCGTCCGGGCCGAAGCCGCCGACCTCGAGGGCGAGCTCGACCGGCTTGGTCGCGCCCTTGATGGTCAGGTCGCCGGCGAGGACGAAGTCGTCGCCCTTGGCGGTGATGCCGGTCGAGCGGAAGGTCCACTCCGGGTGGGTCTCGACCTCGAAGAAGTCGGCCGACTTGATGTGGCCGTCGCGCTGGTCGTTGCCGGTGTTGATGGAGGTGGCGTCGATCGTGGTGCTGACCGAGGAGTCCTCGAAGTTGTCGGCGGTGACGATCTCGCCGGCGAACTGGTCGAAGCGGCCCTTGACCTTGCTGACCATCATGTGACGGACACTGAACGCGATCACGGAGTGGGTGGCGTCGATGTCCCAGGTCCCCGCGATGTAGTTGGGGATGGTGGTGGTCGAGGGAGCGGACATGGGTGATCCTCCGTAAGTTGGTTGAACTCTCACTTGTTGAGAGCGATACTAGTACTAACGACTTGAGCGTTCAACTGTTTCTGGGAGGTGTCGTGGCTCACCCGCGTTGGCTCGACGAGGAGCAACAGCGGACCTGGCGCGCGTACCTGGCCGCCACGCGGCTGGTGTTCGAGCGTGTCGAGCGTCAGATGCAGTCCGATTCGGGCATGCCGCAGGCCTACTACGAGATCCTGGTGCGATTGTCCGAGGCGCCCGAGCACACGTTGCGGATGAGCCTGCTCGCGACGTCGTCGCTGTCCTCGCGCAGCCGCGTCTCGCACGCCGTGGCCCGGATGGAGGAGAGCGGATGGATCCGGCGCCGGTCCTGTCCGACCGACCGCCGCGGCCAGCTCGCCGAGCTCACCGACGAGGGCATGCGGGTGCTGCGCGAGGCCGCGCCCGGCCACGCCACGACGGTGCAGGAGGTGCTCTTCGACGGCCTGAGCCCCGGGCAGCAGGCGGCCCTGCTGGACGTGGGGGAGGCGCTGGTGGCCCACCTGTCGACCGGTCGGACCTGGCCGGCGGACGACGACTCCGGCAGCTGCCCCGACGACGACGCCCCCGGCGCGGAGGGGTGTCCGGACGACTCGGCGACAGGGTGACGTACCGGACGAGGCCGTGACGCCCGCGACGTCCTAGGCTGGGCACATGCCTCATTTCGACGTCGTCGTTCTCGGTGCCGGCCCCGGTGGGTACGTCGCGGCCATCAGGGCCGCCCAGCTCGGGAAGAGCGTGGCCGTCGTCGAGGAGAAGTACTGGGGCGGGGTGTGCCTCAACGTGGGCTGCATCCCGTCGAAGGCCCTGCTGCGCAACGCCGAGCTCGCCCACATCATGAGCCACGAGCAGAAGACCTTCGGCATCTCCGGTGAGGTCTCCTTCGACTTCGGCGCCGCCTTCGACCGCAGCCGGACCGTGGCCGACGGCCGGGTCAAGGGCGTGCACTTCCTGATGAAGAAGAACAAGATCACCGAGTTCGACGGCCTGGGCCGCTTCTCCGAGCCCGGCACGATCGAGGTCGAGCTCTCCGACGGCGGCAGCGAGACCGTCACCTACACCGATGTGATCATCGCGACCGGCTCCACGGTGAAGCTGCTGCCCGGGACCGAGCTCTCCGAGCGCGTCGTGACCTACGAGGAGCAGATCCTCACCCGCGAGCTGCCGAAGTCCATCGTGATCGCCGGTGCCGGTGCGATCGGCGTCGAGTTCGCCTACGTGCTGGCCAACTACGGCGTCGAGGTCACGATCGTCGAGTACCTGGACCGGCTGCTGCCGCTCGAGGACGCCGACGTGTCCAAGGAGCTCGGCAAGCGCTACAAGAAGCTCGGCGTCACCGTCCGCACGTCGACCAAGGTCGAGTCGATCGTCGACGACGGGTCCGGCGTCACCGTCACCGTCTCCTCGGAGAAGGGCGGCTCGGAGGAGATCCGTGCCGACAAGGTCATGCAGGCGATCGGCTTCGCCCCCCGGGTCGACGGCTTCGGCCTCGACAAGATCGGCGTCGAGCTGACCGAGCGCGGCGCCGTCCAGGTCGACGACTACATGCGCACCAGCGCCGAGCACGTCTATGCGATCGGTGACGTCACGGCGAAGCTGATGCTCGCCCACGTCGCCGAGGCGCAGGGCGTGGTGGCCGCGGAGACGCTCGCCGGGGCCGAGACCCAGGAGCTGTCCTACGTGATGATGCCGCGGGCCACGTTCTGCCAGCCGCAGGTCGCGAGCTTCGGCTACACCCAGGCCCAGGCCGAGGAGCTGGCCGACGAGAAGGGCTGGAAGGTCAAGGCCGTGTCCTTCCCGTTCACCGCGAACGGCAAGGCACAGGGCATGGGCGAGCCGAACGGCTTCGTCAAGCTCATCGCCGACGAGACCTACGGCGAGCTGCTCGGCGGCCACATCATCGGCCCGGAGGCCACCGAGCTCCTGCCCGAGCTGACCCTGGCCCAGAAGTGGGACCTCACGGTCTACGAGATGGCCCGCAACGTGCACGCCCACCCGACGCTGTCCGAGGGCCTGCAGGAGGCCATCCACGGCCTCGCCGGGCACATGATCAACCTCTGACTCCCGGCCGGTCTCCCGGCGGGTTGTTCCAGCGAACCGCTCACGAACTCTCGGAGTTCGTGAGCGGTTTTCGTCTGTGTGGGGTCCGGGGGCGGGCGCCCGAGCTGCGTCACACCCCCCCGTGACGTGTCCGAGAGGGTCCCCTCGCTCACCGGACGTCCCGAGGGCTCCCCTGGCGACGCGGCGGCGGGTACTGCGCGCCCGGGGATGTGCCCGGCCAAGGGTGTCCCTGGGGGTCCCCTCGCTCACCGGGACGTCCCGGGGGCTCCCCTGGTGACGCGGCGGGTACTGCGCGCCCGGGGATGTGCCCGGCTAGGGGTGTCCCTGGGGGTCCCCTCGCTCACCGGGAGGTCCCGGGGGCTCCCCTGGTGACGCGGCGGGTGCTGCGGGCCCCGGGGACGTGCCCGGCGAGCGCGTCCCGGAGGGTCCCCTCGCACACCCGACGGTCCCCGGGGATCCCCTCGTGGCTCCGCGTGGCCGGGGCGCCTCGACGGAGGCGCGGCGATGGGGCGCGTGGGCGGGGCGCCTCGGCGGGGCTCGGTCAGCGGGTGGGGCGCGGGGAGGTATCGGTGGTGCGGGCGGCCTCGCGGCGGGCCTCGCGACGGTCGGCGGCGAGGGCCTCCTCGACGGCGGCGTGGACGGCGGCGGTCGAGACGTGCGGGTCGACCAGGCGGGCGGCGGCGAGGGAACGGGCCGAGACGGAGATGCTGACCATGGTGGGTCTCCTGGAACTGCGTGGCTGCGGGCGCCGGGGCGACCCCGTCGGGTGGGGCGACGGTGCTGGGTCAGGGCGCCGGCGCGTGGTCACCGTGCCGGGGCGGCGTGAACCGGTCCGGCGGCGGCACGTGCGGGGGACCCGACGGTGGGCCCTTTCCGGGATGTCGTCGCGCGACCCGCCGCGTGTTAACCGATCCAGACACCACATCGGGTGAGCCGGGTCACCCGCGGGTCAGAGACTGGACAGCCACCTCCGGGCGGCCGCGCGCCCGTCCGGCACGAACGGCCAGGACGGGTCGTCGAGACGCCGTCGCAGCTCGTCGATCTCCATCCAGCCGCCCTCCGCGATCTCGCTCGGCTGGTGGACGACCGGGCCGTCGGAGAACGCCTGGTAGGCGAACACGTGGGCGCGCAGCCCGTACGGGCCGGTGCCGGGACCGGTGTCGGCCCCTTCGGCGGAGGCGTCCCAGGCGCGGGTGAACAGATGCTCCAGCGCGACGCCGGTGATGCCGAGCTCCTCGGCCAGCTCGCGCGCTGCGGCGTCGTCGGGGCTCTCCCCGGCGTCGATCACCCCGCCCGCCCAGCAGTCGTACAGCCCGGCCATGACGAGCTTGTCGTCGCTGCGCCGGTGCACGTAGACGCGGGCGCCGTCGGTGCTGCGCAGAAGCGTGGCCGACGTGCCGTGCCACAGCGAGCGGGCGTAGACCTCGCCGCGGTCGGCCTCGCCGACCACCCGGCCGTCGGCGTCGTAGAGGGCGATGCGCTCACGGGCGGGGTCGGTCACGCACGGATCGTCGCATCGGGGCCCGTGACAGCCCGACGTGGCCGGATACACCGGCGTGCTCGGGGCGCGCGGGGTGCGATGGCGGTTAGGCTCGCGCAATGCACGTTGAGGGGGAGGCGGCAGTATGACCGCACGCCGGATCATGGGTACGGAGATCGAGTACGGCATCGCGGTGCCCGGTGACCCCACGGCCAACCCGGTCGTCACGTCGACGCAGGTGGTGCTCGCCTATGCCGCCGCGGCGGACATCCCGCGCAACCGTCGTGCGCGCTGGGACTACGAGGTGGAGTCCCCACTGCGCGACGCGCGCGGGTTCGACCTGTCGGCGCCGTCGCTGGCCCCGCAGCTCGACACCGACCTCGACGACCTCGGCGCCGCGAACGTCATCCTCACCAACGGCGCCCGGCTCTACGTCGACCACGCGCACCCGGAATACTCCACGCCCGAGGTGCTGAGCCCCCGCGACGTCGTGACCTGGGACAAGGCCGGCGAGCGGGTGATGCTGGAGGCCGCGAACCGCGCCGCCACGGTGCCCGGGTCCCCGCGCCTGCAGCTCTACAAGAACAACGTCGACGGCAAGGGTGCGAGCTACGGCTCGCACGAGAACTACCTGATGGCCCGGGCGACGACGTTCCCGTCGATCGTCGGCGGGCTCACTCCGTTCTTCGTCTCCCGGCAGGTCGTCTGCGGCGCCGGACGCGTCGGGCTGGGTCAGCAGGGCGACGAGCCCGGCTACCAGCTCGCGCAGCGCTCGGACTACATCGAGGTCGAGGTCGGCCTGGAGACCACGCTCAAGCGCGGCATCATCAACACCCGCGACGAGCCGCACGCCGACGCGGACAAGTACCGCCGGCTGCACGTCATCATCGGCGACGCGAACCTGTCCGAGTTCGCCACCCTGCTCAAGGTCGGGACGACGGCGATCGTGCTCGACATGATCGAGCACGGCGTCCGGTTCGAGGATCTGCGCCTGTCCGAGCCGGTCCGTGCGGTGAGCCAGATCAGCCGTGACCCGTCGCTGAAGCGCACGGTCGACCTGGCCGACGGTCGCAAGCTCACCGGCCTGCAGATCCAGCAGGAGTACTACGAGCGCGCCGAGGCCCACGTCGCGCGCCAGCAGGGCGCCGACCGCTCCGCCTGGGACGCCGACACCCTCGAGGTCCTCGACGCCTGGGGCGAGGTCCTCGCGGACCTGGCGAAGGACCCGATGCTCACCACCGACCGGCTGGACTGGACGGCCAAGCTGCACCTGCTCGAGGCCTACCGCCAGCGCGACGGCCTGGGCTGGAACTCCGGGCGCCTGGCCATGGTCGACCTGCAGTACTCCGACGTCCGGCTGGCCAAGGGCCTCTACAACCGGATGGTCACCCGCGGGTCGATGCGCCGGGTCGTCACCGAGGAGCAGGTGATGGCGGCGATGACCGAGCCGCCGGAGGACACCCGCGCCTACTTCCGGGGCAGCTGCATGAAGCGCTACCCGGTCGAGGTCGCCGCGGCGTCCTGGGACTCGGTGATCTTCGACCTGGGCCGGGAGTCGTTGGTGCGGATCCCGACGCTGGAGCCACTGCGCGGCACCCGCAAGCACGTCGGCGAGCTGTTCGAGGCCACGTCGACGGCCGAGGAGCTCGTGGACAAGCTCACACAGGGCTGAGGGCGCCGACCGAGGGCGTAGTGGGACACGCCGAACGGGTCTGCGCAGTTCACGGGCGTGTCGTTCACCCGGTGGGTAGGGTGGACAGGTACCGGACCCGGTCCGTCGCACGGGAGAGCGTGCGGTGGCCGGGCCCATGTGCGAGGAGGAGACCTCATGTCGCAGGAGCAGACGAAGCGCCAGGGCGGTGGCGACGGCGACGACGAGAGCGGCGAGGGCGCGGAGTCCGGAGGCCAGGAGCGCCGCGAGAAGCTCGGTGAGGACGTCGACACCATCCTCGACGAGATCGACGACGTGCTGGAGGAGAACGCGGAGGACTTCGTCCGGTCCTACGTGCAGAAGGGCGGCCAGTAGCCGCCCGGCCGCTCCACCCCGTGGGTGGCGACGGCCCGTCGCGGCCGTCGCCCCCTGCGGGCCACCGTTCGACAAGCACCACACCCGCACGAGGAGAGGCACTCACCCGACCATGGACTTCCGGCCCTCGGTCAACCCCGGGATCGCCCCCGGCCCCGCTACAGGACAGCTCGGTACGTTCATGACCGGCTCGCAGTCCTTCTCCGAGTTCGTCGGGTCGGTGACACCGCACCTGCTGCCCGATCCCGGTCCGGCCACGGCCGCCGGCGGGGGAGCCGCGGCGCAGCTGGGCGTCCCGCACGGCACCACGATCGTCGCGCTGGTGTTCTCCGGCGGGGTGGTCATCGCCGGTGACCGGCGGGCCACGCAGGGGAACATGATCGCCCAGCGCGACATCGAGAAGGTCTTCGTCACCGACGAGTACTCGGCCGTCGGGATCGCCGGCTCGGCGGGCATGGCGATCGAGATGGTCCGGCTGTTCAGCGTGGACCTCGAGCACTACGAGAAGATCGAGGGTGTCTCGCTCTCGCTCGACGGCAAGGCCAACAAGCTGGCCGGGATGGTCCGGGCGAACCTCGGCGCGGCCATGCAGGGCTTCGTCGTCGTCCCGCTGTTCGCCGGCTTCGACACCGAGGCCACCGACCCGGCCACCGCCGGGCGCATCGTCACCTACGACGCCACCGGCGGGCGCTACGACGAGAAGCTGGGCTACCACGCGGTCGGCTCGGGCTCGGTGTTCGCGAAGTCGTCGCTGAAGAAGCTGCACGACCCGTCCGCGGACCTGGCCGCCACCGTGCGCACCGCGATCGAGGCCCTCTACGACGCCGCGGACGACGACTCCGCGACCGGTGGCCCGGACACGGTCCGCCGGATCTACCCGGTCGTCGTGTCCATCACCGCCGACGGCGCCGAGCGCCGCGGCGAGGACGAGATCGCCGACGTCGTGACGCAGGTGGTCGCCGGACGCACCGAGCGGCCCGGTGGCTGAGCTCCCGGCCCCCGCCCACCGCCTGCCCGCCGCTAGAGAAGACCTGGAGCGCTCCCCATGACGATGCCGTTCTACTCCTCCGTCGACCAGCTGCTGCGCGACCGCTCCGAGCTCGCCCGCAAGGGCATCTCCCGCGGTCGCAGCGTGGTCGTGCTGACCTACGCCGGAGGCGTCCTGTTCGTCGCCGAGAACCGTGGCACGTCGCTGCGCAAGGTCTCCGAGATCTACGACCGGATCGGGTTCGCGGCCGTCGGCCGGTACAACGAGTTCGAGAACCTGCGCACCGGCGGCATCCGGATGGCCGACTTCCGCGGTTTCACCTACGACCGCCGTGACGTCACCGGGCGGATGCTGGCCAACGCCTACGCCCAGGCGCTGGGTACCGCGTTCGTCGAGCAGCAGAAGCCGTTCGAGGTGGAGCTCTGCGTGGCCGAGGTCGGCCGCGAGGCCGGCGGCGACCAGCTCTACCGCATCACCTACGACGGCTCGATCACCGACGAGCCGCGCTACGTGGTGATGGGCGGGCAGACCGAGCCGATCTCGACGAAGCTCGGCGAGTCCTACGAGCACGGCATGGAGCTCTCCGCCGCGATCGGGGTCGCGCTGGGCGGCCTGCAGGTCCCCGGGGCCGACCCGTCCGCGGCGAACGGCTCGACCACGCCGCGGGTGCTCGGGCCGGACGCGCTCGAGGTCGCCGTGCTCGACCGGAACCGGCCGCGCCGCACGTTCCGCCGCATCGAGGGTGCCGCGCTGGCCGAGCTGCTGCCGGCCGCGAACCGCGGGACCGAGGACCCCGAGCCCGGCGTCGCGGGCGGGGACGACACCCCGGCGGCCGGCGGTGCACTGCCCGAGGGCGGTGGGTCCTGACCCGGTTCACCGCCGGCACCAGCTCCGAGGCCGTCGTCACCGCGGACCGCTCCGCGGTGTGGGACATCCTGGTCGATCCCGACCGGCTGCCGAAGCTGACGCCGCTGCTCAGCCGGATCGAGGCCGACGGTGAGCACTGGCGCTGGCACCTGGTCCGACTGAAGGTGCTCGGTGTCGGGATCAGCCCGGTGTTCACCGAGCGCATGACGTTCTCGGAGAAGCAGCGAATCTCGTTCACCCACGACCCTCCGGCGGGGGTCACCGAGTGGGCCGGGGCGGAGGGGCACTACGAGCTCTCCGACGTCGACGACGGGACCCACCTGGCGATCAGCCTCGACCTCGCCGTCGACCTGCCGTTGTCGAAGCTCGCCACACCGGTGGTGACCCGCACGATGCAGACCACCATCCAGATGATGGGCGACCGGTTCTCGGCCAACCTGCTGCGCGAGCTGAAGGCCCAGCAGCGCTGAACCGGGCAGGGCTCCTCAGGCGCCTGGTTCGGGGGCGGCACGGACGGCGTTCTCGGCGGCCGTCCTCAGGGCGGTGGTGAGCGCGCGCAGGGCCGGCAGGTCGCCGTCCTGCTCCCGGGTGGCCAGCGCCAGCGACCGCTCGATCGCCGGGCGGCAGCGCAGGAACCGCACGCCCTCGGGTGCCGGGACGGCGGCGATGCCCGGCACCGTCGCGACGGCCAGACCGGCTCGGACGAGGCTGAGCTGGGTGGTGAAGTCGGTCACCAGGTAGCGGACGTCCGGCTCGACGTGGTGCGCGCGGACGAGCTGGACCAGGGCCTCGTAGGCCTCTGTCCCGACCGGGCAGGACGCCCAGGTCTCCCGGGCGAGCTCGCCGATCGGAGCCGGGTCCTCCTCGGCGATCGGGTGGCCCTCGGGGACCGCGAGCAGCACCGGCTCGGTGACCAGCGTCGTCACCCGGACGCCGGCCGGGATGCGGGCGGGCCGGTTCGTCCAGCTCTCCAGCAGGACCGCGTCGAGGTCGCGGTGGCGCAGGGCCGGCAGCAGCTCGAACACCTCGCCGTCACGGACGGTCGGCACCAGCCGGGGGTGGGCGGCGGTGAGGGTGTGCAGGACCTGCGGCATCAGGGTCCGCAACGCGCTGGCCAGCGACCCGATCCGCAACGGCCCGGCGACGTCGTCGCGCAGCGTGGCGAGGTCGCGGGCGGCGTCGGCGACGGTCGTTGCGACCGTTCCCGCGTGCCCGGCCAGGACATGCCCGGCGGCGGTCAGCCGGATGCCGCGCCCGTCCGGCTCGACGAGCCGGGACCCGGCCTCGCGTTCGAGCTTGCGCAGCTGCTGGGTGACGGCCGGGCCGGTGATGTGCAGCGCGGCCGCCGCGGCCCCGATCGAGCCGTGCTCGGCGACGGCGGCGAAGACCCGCAACCTCTCCCAGGCGATCACCTAAGCCAGGCTACGCGGTACACCGCAGAAACAATCATTGGATGTTTGTGATCGCGGCGGGGAGCGTGGACGCCGTGACCGCCTCCCTCGACACCCGCCGCCCGTACGTCCCCGCTCCCTCCCCGCTGTCGCCCGACCCGCGCGCCGTCGGCACCCTCCTCGCCGGGGCCGCGGCGCTGTCCTGGACCGGGATCCTGGTCGCGCTGGCCGGCACCGACGCGGCGACGGCGTCGTTCTGGCGGTGCGCGCTGGCGCTGGTGGTGCTGGGCCCGCTGGCGTGGCGGGAGGCCCGCCGTCACGGTCGTCCGGACGCGGGCATGGTGGGCTGGGCGGCGCTGGCGGGAGTGCTGCTGGGCACCGACTTCCTGCTCTGGACCCGCAGCGTGCTCGACGCCGGCGCCGGGATCGCCAACGTCGTGCTCAGCGTCCAGGTGGTGGCGTTGCCGCTGCTGGCATGGCTGGTCTCCGGCACGCGGGTGCCTCGCCGGCAGCTGCTCGCCGCGCCGGTGCTGCTGGCCGGGATCGCGCTGGCCGGCGGGGTGCTGGGCAGTGCGGGCGACACCCCGGCCCCCGTGCGCGGTGCCGTCCTGGGGGCTCTCGCCGGCCTGGCCTACGCCGGGTACCTGTTCCTGCAGCGGGCCGGGGCCCGGCGCAGCGCCGTGCACGTGTTCACCCCGGTCGCCGTGGCGACGGCGTCGGCGGCGGTGACGACCGGCCTGGCCGGGGTCGCGACCACCGGGATCGCCGTGTCGCTGCCCGCGCCGACGTGGATGTGGCTGGCGCTGCTGGCCGTCACCGGCCAGGTGGTGGCCTGGGTGCTGATCGGGCGCGGGTCGGCCGGGCTGGCCCCGGGGACGACGGCGGCGCTGCTGCTGGTGCACCCGGTGCTGTCGGTCGTCCTCGGCGTGGTGGTGCTGGGTGAGAGCCCGACGGTCGCGCAGCTGGCCGGCAGCGCCCTGGTCGTGGCGACGGTGTGGGCCGCGACCCGGGCGCCACTACCTCGTCGACGCCCGGCTGTGGCCCCCGCCGTCGGCTAGATGGGCGGGCCGCCGCCGTGTCGTCCGGCCCTGAGAGGGCATGCGGTCGGCATGGACATCGCGGATCGGGTGGTACTGGTGACCGGGGCCTCGTCGGGGATCGGGGAGGCGACGGCGCGGTTGGCCCACGAGCGCGGGGCGCGCGTGGCGATGGTGGCCCGGCGCGCGGAACGCCTCGACCGGCTCGTGCAGGACCTGCCGGGCTCGTTCGCCCTCACGATGGACGTCACCGGGGAGTCGGCGCCGGCCGAGATCGTCCGCCGCACCGTCGAACGCTTCGGGCGGGTCGACGTGCTGGTGAACAACGCCGGGCGGGGCCTGAACCTCCCCGTGGCCGACAGCGGCCTCGAGCAGGTGCGGTCGATCGTGGAGCTCAACGTCGTCGCGGCGCTGCGGATGATGCAGGCGGTGGTTCCGGACATGCGCAGCCGCGGCGAGGGCGTCGTCGTCAACGTCAGCTCCGGGACGACGCTGATGGCGCTGCCCGGGACCGGCGTCTACGCGGCGACGAAGGCCGCGCTGGAGCAGTTCTCGGCCGTCGCCCGGGTCGAGCTCGCGCCCGACGGCATCGTCGTCAGCACGCTGCTGCCGTCGCTGACCCGGACCGAGTTCGCGGGCTCGGTCGAGGCGGGGGAGTCACGGTCCTACGACGACCTGCCCGACGACCTGCCCTTCGCGGTGCAGACCGCCGAGCACGTCGCGGAGCAGATCCTGGCCACGGTCGCGTCCGGGGAGACCGGCGTGGTCCTGGGACGCGACGGCGCGCAGGCCTGAGGCCCGGCCCGGCCGTTACCGGGGCTCAGCCGTTGCCGGGGGCGGCCGGGGTGTCGGGCTCGGACACGTCGTCGTCGGTGACGTCGGTCCCCGGGACGTCGGTGGTGGGCTCGTCGTCGGTGGCGCGCGGGGCGGGGACGTCCGGGTTGCCCACCGGCACCTCGAGCACGACGGCGCCGGAGCGCTCGAACGTGAACGTCACCGGGTAGGTCAGACCGGCCCGGACGGGTTCGCGCAGGTCGGTCAGCGTGATGTCGGCGCGCACCGTCGCCGGCAGAGTCTGCGCCGGGGCGACCTGGTCGTAGCCCGAGACCAGCGCGAACCCGCCGAGGATCTGGGCGTCGCCGTCGATCGAGGCGTCCTCGGCGACCGGCGAGGACACCGCCAGCAGCCGGTCGGTCGCGTCCCCGTTGTTGACGATCGTCAGCGTCAGCGGAGCGTCCTCGCCCGCGTCGTACGCCTCGTCCCCGGCGCGCGGGGTGCTCGCCGAGATCCGCGCGTCGCGGACCGCGATCGTGCCGGTCGTGTCGTCGGCCCCGCCGGGCGCGGTGAGCTGGGCTTCGTAGCTCCCGCACCCGGTGAGCACGAACAGGGCGAGCACGGGACCGAGCACGAGAGCGGGACGCATGGGCACAGCTTCGCCGATGTCCGGTTCGCGCGCCCGACGTGATCGGTGCCGGGAGTCTCAGCCGATGCGTTCGGCGCCGGTGTAGACGTTGCCGGTCTCGCCCCGCAGGAACCCGACCAGCGTCATCCCGGCCTCCTCGGCCAGCTCCACGGCCAGCGACGACGGCGCCGACACCGCGACCATCGCCGGCACCCCCGCCATCACCGCCTTCTGCACCAGCTCGAACGACGCCCGCCCGGAGACCATCAGCACGGTCCCGGTGGCCGGGACCCGCCCGGCCATCAGCTCGTGGCCCAGGACCTTGTCGACGGCGTTGTGCCGCCCGACGTCCTCGCGCACCACGAGCGCCTCGCCGTCGGCGGTGAACAGCCCCGCCGCGTGCAGGCCGCCGGTGGAGCCGAACACCTTCTGCTGCTCGCGCAGCCGGTCCGGCAGCGACACCAGGACGTCGCGGCGCAGCTCCAGCGGGTCGGCGGCGGGGGAGTAGCGGGTCTTGAGCTTCACCGCGTCCAGCGAGGCCTTCCCGCAGACCCCGCACGACGACGTCGTGTAGAAGTTGCGCTCCACCGACGGATCCGGCGGGGCGACGCCGGGCGCGAGGTCGATGTCGAGCACGTTGTAGGTGTTGCGGCCCGCATCGTCGACGGAGTCGCAGTAGCGGGCGCTCGACAGGTCGTCGGCGGAGCCGATCACACCCTCGGTGAGCAGGAAGCCGTGCGCGAACTCGACGTCGTGGCCGGGCGTGCGCATGGTGACGCTCAGCGGACGCCCGCCGACCCGGAGCTCCAGCGGCTCCTCGGTGACGAGGGTGTCCGGGCGCGAGCGCGAGGTGCCGTCCGGGCCCAGGCGCAGCACCGGGCGTCGCACGGTCAGCCGGCCCATCTCGTTCCCCCGTCCTTCGTCGACGCGTCGCGTCGTCGCCCTCCAGGGTAGGAGCCCGCGCGGCGCCGCGCCCTACGATCCACCGCGTGGGCGTGGAACGGCGTGTCGGAGCCGGGATCGTGGTCGCGGGCGGGCGCTCGTCGCGGATGGGATCGAACAAGGCGTGGCTGGACTGGCACGGGGTCCCGCTGCTGTCCCGGACGGTCGCACTGCTCGGACGGGCGCTGGACGGGCCGGTCGTCGTGGTGCGCGGCGCCGGTCAGGAGCTGCCCGAGCTGCCGGCCGGCACCGAGGTCGTCGACGACCCGGTGCCCGACCGCGGCCCGCTGCCCGCGATCGGGGTCGGCCTGGCCCGGGTGGCCGACCGTGCCGGCGCCGCGTTCGTGGCCTCGGTCGACATCCCCCTGCTGCGCCCGGAGTTCGTCGCCGCCGTGCTCGGTGCCCTCGACGACACCCACGACGTCGTCCTGCCGGTCGCACACGGGCACCACCAGCCCCTCGCCGCCGCTTACCGGACGTCACTGGCCCCGACGATCGCCGAGCTGGTCGAGGCCGGGATCGGGCGCCCGCCGTCGCTGTTCGACCGGGTGCGCGTCCTGCGGCTGGAGGAGGCGGGACTGCTCGCGGACGCGGAGCTCGCCCGCGCCGACCCCGGGCTCGAGTCGCTCACCAACGTGAACACGCCCGGGGAGTACGAGGCCGCGCTGGCCCGGCCGTTCCCCCACTGAAAGGAGTGGACGACGGCGAGGCGGTTGAAACGGGTGTTGCCAGTGTGTGACGGTGGCCACCGGGGCGCCTATCGTGGTCCCTGCACCGCAGTTACACCTGGAGGTCGACGATGCCCCGCCGCCGCAACCGCGTACGCCACGTACGGATCACCGAACCGCTGGTCCGGGAGAACGGGGAACTCCGGCCCGCGAGCTGGGACGAGGCGCTGACGCGCGCCGCGGCCGGTTTCCGCGGCGTCGCGCCCGAGCAGTTCGGCATGTTCAGCTGCTCGAAGGCCACCAACGAGATGAACTACACCGCGCAGAAGTTCGCCCGGGCGGTGATGGGCAGCAACAACGTCGACAGCTGCAACCGAACTTGACACGCTCCCAGTGTCGTCGGTCTGACGACTGTCTTCGGTGCCGGCGGCGGCACCTCCGCCTACGTCGAGGCGGAACACGCCGACCTTCTGATCCTGTGGGGCTCGAACGCGCGTGAGACCCACCCGATCTTCTTCCACCACGTGCTGCAGGGGATCGAGCGCGGCGCCCGGATGTACTCGGTCGACCCGCGCCACACCTCGACCGCGCACTGGGCGGACGCCTGGCTCGGGCTCGACGTGGGCACCGACATCGCGCTGGCCAACGCCGTCGGACGCGAGATCATCCACGCCGGCCTGGTGAACCGCGCGTTCGTCGACCGGGCCACCACCGGGTTCGACGAGTACGCGGCCACGGTCGAGCCGTACACGCTCGAACGCGGCGAGGAGATCACCGGCGTCCCGGCGGAGACGATCCGCGAGCTGGCGCACGCCTACGCCCGCGCCGACCGCGCGCAGATCTGCTGGACACTGGGCATCACCGAGCACCACAACGCCGCCGACTACGTGTTCGCGCTGATCAACCTGTCCCTGCTGACCGGGCACGTCGGCCGGTACGGCTCCGGCCTGGTGCCGCTGCGCGGGCAGAACAACGTGCAGGGCGGCGGCGACATGGGCTCCATCCCGGCGAAGCTGCCGGGCGGCTACGACGTCGGCGACGACGACGCCCGCGCGCGTTTCGAGACGGCCTGGGGCGGCCGTCCGATCCCGCCGGAGCCGGGCATGCACCTGTCGCAGATGTTCGAGGCGATGGAGCGCGGCGAGCTCAAGGCGCTGTACTGCATCGGGGAGAACCCGGCCGAGTCCGAGGCCAACGCCACCCACGCGCGGGCCATGCTCGAGGGCCTGGACTGCCTGGTCGTGCAGGACATCTTCCGCACGGCCACGGCGGAGCTGGCCGACGTCGTGTTCCCGGCGACGGCGGACTGGTGCGAGTACGAGGGCACCGTCACCAACTCCGAGCGCCGGGTGCAGCGGGTGCGCAAGGCGATCGAGCCGCCGGGCATGGCGCGCCCGGACACCCACATCATCTGCGACCTGGCCACGAAGCTCGGCCAGGACTGGGGCGAGCCCACCGCGGAGGAGGTCTGGGACGAGCTGCGGTCGGTGTCGCTGAACTGGCACGCCGGCATGAGCTACGCCCGGCTGGAGGAGCTCGGCGGCATCCAGTGGCCGTGCCCGTCCGAGGACCACCCGGGCACGCCGCTGATGCACGACCGGCTCTGGTCCGACGACCCCGACGAGCTCGGGACGCCGGCCCCGTTCACCCCGGTCGAGCACGTCGCGCCGATCGACGCCCTGGACGACGACTTCCCGATCCGGCTCACCACGGTGCGGGTGCTCGACGCCTACAACTCCGGCGTGCAGACCGGCGGGTACTCCTCGCCGCTGCGCCGCCGGGAGTCGCTGCGGATGGACGCCGCCGACGCGGCGTCGCTCGGCATCGCCGACGGCGACCGGGTGCGTGTGGTCTCGCGCCGCGGCGCGGTCGAGGCACCGGTGTCGGTGGACGCGTCCCTGCGGCCGGGACTGGCGTCGTTCACCCCGCACTTCAGCGAGGAGGTCGACGTCAACGTCCTGACCAACGACGCGTGGGACCCCAAGTCCGGTACGTCGGAGTTCAAGGCGACCGCGATCCGCATCGAGAAGGTCTCCGGGGTTCTTCCGGTGGCCGGGCAATAAGGGAGTACGCGTGGATCTGCACCTGTCGGAGGCGGCACCGAGCACGGTCGAACGGGACGCCATCGACACCGCGTTCGCCGCGCTCGCGGCGCCCGCACCGCGGAGGCCCGGGTCGAACGGCTCGGGGTCGAACGGTTCGGGGCCCGCCGCGGACAGGCCGACGCGGTCGGTGCACGCCGGGCACGGCGCCCGCTCGCGTCGGCACCTGCTGCTGCCGGTGCTGCACGCCGTGTCCGACGCCGTCGGGTGGATCTCCGAGGGGGCGCTGAACCACATCGCGGTCACGCTGTCGGTGCCGCCGGCGGAGATCTACGGTGTGGCGACGTTCTACGCGATGTTCTCCGTCGAGCCGCGCGCGCCGCGGGTCGTGCACGTCTGTGACGACGTGGCCTGTGGCCCGTACGGTGGCGAGGAGATCATCGCCGAGCTGGAGCGCGAGCTCGGCCCGGCGGCGGAGTCCCCGCATCTCGACGCCGCACCGGCCGGGGGCGGGGAGCCGCCGTCGGCCTGCTGGGTCCGCAGCCCCTGCCTCGGCCTGTGCGAGCGCGCCCCGGCCGTCATGCACCAGCGCGCCGGCGAGCCCGACCTGAGCCAGGCCCCGGCCCGCGCCGTCGACGTGCTGGCCGCGGCACGGGCGACCGGCGCGCAGGTGGCCGACGACGCCGACCGGGTGTTCGCCGACGCGACCGTCAGCGCCCCGCAGACCGGGCCGCGCGGGACGCTGCCCGGCGGCGGCCCGCTGCGGCTGCTGCGCCGCGTCGGCGTCGTCGACCCCTCCAGTCTCGACGACTACCGCGCGCACGGCGGCTACCAGGGGCTGCGCCGCGCCGTCGACCTCGGGCCGACGCGCGTGATCGCCGAGCTCAAGGACTCCTCGCTGACCGGACGCGGGGGTGCCGCGTTCCCCACCGGCGTCAAGTGGGACGGCGTCTCCGGCGCCCCGGAGCGCCCGCACTACCTGGTCTGCAACGCCGACGAGTCCGAGCCCGGCACGTTCAAGGACCGGGTCCTGATGGAGGGCGACCCGTTCGCCCTGATCGAGGCCATGACGATCGCCGGGTACGTCACCGGCTCGGCGACCGGCTACCTCTACATCCGCGGCGAGTACCCCCTGGCCACCCGCCGTCTGGCCACGGCCATCGAGGCCGCGCGCTCCCGGGGCTACCTCGGCGAGGACGTCATGGGGGAGGGCTTCGCCTTCGACATCGAGCTCCGGCGCGGCGCCGGCGCCTACATCTGCGGCGAGGAGACGGCGCTGCTGGAGTCGCTGGAGGGCTACCGCGGGGAGCCGCGCAACAAGCCGCCGTTCCCGGCCGTGTCCGGCCTGTTCGGCAAGCCGACCGCGATCAACAACGTCGAGACGCTGTACAACGTGCTCGAGGTGCTCAACATCGGCGGGCCGCCGTTCGCCTCCGTCGGGGGCGGGCGCTCGACCGGGTCGAAGCTGTTCTGCCTCTCCGGGGCCGTGGCGAAGCCCGGCGTCTACGAGGTGGAGTTCGGGACGACCCTGCGCGAGCTGCTCGACCTGGCGGGTGGGCTGCGCGGGGAGATGCGCACGATCCTGCTCGGCGGGGCGGCGGGCGGGTTCGTGATGCCCGACCAGCTCGACGTGGTGCTCACCCTGGAGGGCGCCCGCGACATCGGCGCCACCCTCGGCTCCGGCGTCGTCCTGGTCTTCGACACCGACGCCGACCTCACCGGGACGCTGCGTCGGATCGCCGCGTTCTTCCGCGACGAGTCGTGCGGGCAGTGCGTGCCCTGCCGTGTCGGCACCGTCCGGCAGGAGGAGGCGCTGGCGCGGCTGGAGCGCGGGGCGCCGCTCGGGTCCCGCGAGACCGAGCTCGCCCTGCTCGAGGACCTGGCCCGCGTGATGCGCGACGCCTCCATCTGCGGTCTCGGGCAGACCGCGCCCGCGGCCGTCACCTCGGCCCTGTCCCTGGGCCTGCTCGACGCACCGCCCGCTCTGAACGGGAACCGCAACGGAAAGGTCCCGCACTGATGACGACCTCGGACCGGGCCACCGGAGACCGGACCGGCAACGGCGCACCCGGCGGGAAGGGTCCCGCCGGACCGTCCGGCGGATCGAGCTTCGCCGGTGACGTCTCCGTCGACGGCGCGAACGAGGCCGCCGGCGGGGCGGCGATCACCGCGCCGTCCGGACCCACCCCGGGCGGCACCGGCGGTGGCGGGGTCCACCCGTCGTCGGCGGTCGGCCCGACCGTCGCCGACCCGGTCGCGCCCGGCCGCACCCCCGCGGAGCGGCTGCCGACCGGCCCGGTGATGCTCGGCTCGATCAAGCGCATGGTGACCCTGACCGTCGACGGCGACGAGGTCCGCGTCCCGGAGGGCTCGACGATCCTGAACGCCCTGCACGAGGAGGGCACTCCGGCTCAAGCCGACACCCCGACCCTGTGCTGGGCGCCGAACATGGACCCGATCAACGCGTGCCGGGTGTGCGTCGTCGAGGTCGAGGGATCGCGCGTGCTCGTCCCGTCGTGTGCCCGCAAGTGCGAGGACGGGATGGAGGTCCGGACCGACACCGAGAAGGTCCGTCACAGCCGGAAGATGGTCCTCGAGCTGCTCGCGTCCTCGGCCGACATGAGCCAGGCGAGTGACGACGTCCAACGCTGGATGGGCGACTACGGCGTCGACGCCGCCCGCTACGGCCCGCCCGCACCGCCGTCGGAGGCCGGCGAGCGCGACCGCCGCCACGCCGGGCACCACCACGCCCCCGACGGCGCCGTCGCGGCGAACGTGCACCAGCCCGTCAAGATCGACAACGACCTCTACGTGCGGGACTACTCGCGCTGCATCATGTGCTACAAGTGCGTCAACGCCTGCGGCACCGACGCCCAGTTCACCTTCGCGATCGCCGCGGCGGGCCGCGGGTTCGACGCCCGGATCGCCACCGAGTACGAGGTGGAGCTGCCCGACTCGGCGTGCGTGTACTGCGGGAACTGCATCGGGGTGTGCCCGACGGGCGCCCTGAAGTCCGTCCGCGAGCACGACCTCCGGTCCGACGACGACTGGCACCCCGAGGAGGAGACGGTCACGACGACGGTCTGCTCGTTCTGCGGCGTCGGCTGCAACCTGGAGCTGCACGTCCAGCAGGGCTCGATCGTCAACGTCACCAGCCCCGCCGACCATTCGGTCACCCACGGACACCTGTGCATCAAGGGCCGCTTCGGCTTCCAGCACGTCCAGAACTACTGACCCCCGTGCGCGGATATCGCTGCCAGGGCAGCGATATCCGCGCACGACCGGCAGCGCCCCTGCACGATCCGGATGGGCACGAGATCCGGCTGTTCGGCCCGGAGCACTGACCGCTTCGCTTCTCCGTGGCCGGTCACCCTGTCGATGTGGGCGCGCAGCTCGCGGTGCACCTGCGCATCGGCGGCGACGACGAGACCGACTCCGGAGCCGACCGGGCCGCGCCCGGTCCCCGCCCGCCCGAGCTCCTCGCCCTCGATCGCATCGCCCGGTCGCCCGTCGCGCAGCACCGACCGGATCGCGTGTTCCGCCTCGAGGTCCGCGGCCGTCGCGAAGTCGTTCCCGGCCTTCGTGATGCGGGCGATCGAACCGTCCGACGTCGCCGTGATGACATCCATGCCGGCGAGGACGGCGTCGACGGCCAGGTCCGTGTCGGAGCTCTGCGTCGAGAGCATGCGTCCTCCGCGGTGGTCGCTCGCTCGGTTCGTGGTCGCCGTCGCGTCAGTCGGAGGGCGTCCTCGCCGCGCCGGTGACGTCCTGGGGTCCATCGTGCCTGGCAGGACTTGCGCCCTGCGCCGCGCCTTCGTCGAGGGCCGCCTGCCGGCGTAGCCGGTCCTGCGGCGCGCCGACGTCGCTCCGGTGACCGATGTTCGTGCCGTGCGCGAGGCGATGGATGATGCGCCGAATGGCTTCTGAGCTGCGACGACAAGCCTTGATACGAACATGCGTTCGAGTATGATTGAGGCATGTCCACCGGCCGGGTCGCCGCAGCGCACGACCGCCTCATCGAGGCCGTCGAAGACCTGCGCGCGGCCACCGCCTGGGCGAGCGACACCGATCAGATCAACGTGCTCATCGCCTGCGAAGCTGCACGTCGGCGCCTCGACCACCTCTCGGTCGGCGTGCTGGCCACGGCTGAACGCCGGGACGTGTTCACCTCCCGCGGCTACAAGAACAGCTCCGCCGCCCTGGCCGATCTCCTCGGCTGGGAGCGTTTCGAGGCGCGCCGGCATGCGATGGCCGCCGAGAACGTGGTCGGGAAGACCGCTCTGGACGGCACCGTATTGCCGCCGCGCCTGCCCGCCACGACTGAGGTGTTCGACGCCGGGCGCACCAGCCTGCGGCATGTCGAGGTCGTGGCGAAGGTCCTTGGGACCCTCGCGGCCGAACGGCTTAGTCCTGAGGTGTGGGCCGCCGCAGAAGCGCAGATCGGCGCCAAGGCCGCTGAATACACCCCGAACGAGCTGCAGGTGTGGGGCACCGCCCTGGTCGACAAGCTCGACCAGGACGGTCCCGAGCCTGACGACGACCGGCCGGAGCCGGAGGTCAACGAGCTGCGGATCGTGCGGCACCGCAACCGTCCCGGCGGGAAGATCACCGGGCGTTTCGACGACGCGGCCATTTTCGACACGATCGCCACGGTGATCGATGCGAAGTCCAAGCCCACCTCCTCGGACGAGACTCGCGAGCCGGCGCAGCGCCAGGCCGAGGCCTTGGCCGAGGTGTGCGCCTTCGCGTTGTCGCACGGTCCGACGGGGCTGGTGCCGGAGACCGGAGGGCGTCGCCCGCAGATCTCAGTGATCATCTCCTTGGAGGATCTGGAGAAGCGCGCGAAGACCGGGATGCTCGACTTCGGCGGGCGCACCTCACCGGAGACGCTGCGGATGATGGCCTGCGACTCAGCGGTCATCCCCATCGTCTTCGACGGGAAGGGGCAGCCACTCGACGTCGGACGGGCCACCCGCACCATCCCCGACGGGCTCCGCCGGGCGGTGATCGCCCGTGACCGCGGATGCGCCCACCCGGGCTGCGACCGGCCGCCGTCGTGGTGCGAGGTCCACCACGTCATCCCGTGGGAAGAACACGGCGAAACCAAGATCGACAACCTCGTGATGCTCTGCCGACAACACCACCGGTTGATCCACCATCCCGGATGGGACGTCCGCATCCGCGACGGACAACCCGAGTTCCTCCCACCGGGGTGGATCGACCCGTCCCGCACACCACGTCGCCGGCCGGCGGCGATGCCCGACATCCCGATGCCGCGGCGCAAGGACCCGTCCACCCCGCCGGCGATGTCCGACGGCGTACCGGGAGTTCGCATAGCCAACCTCGACGGTCTGTTCGACGCGTCGACCTCCTGAGGATCGGGCTGTCGCTGCCACGTCGCCGGTGCGGCCATGATCGCTCGTTGCCGTTCTCAGGCATTTCGGCGTGCCGGGCGTCCTGCAGCAGGACGGGGGCGCCCCGCTGTCCTTCGACGCCTCCGCCCGCCGGTCGGCGTGGGCGCCGGACCTCGAGCACGCGACGGTGGGGTGCGGGCATTTCATGGCTGAGGGGTCGCCCGTCGAGGTCGTCGACGCGCGGTACGGGCGCTGCTGAAGCGGTGACGCTCAGCCTCTGACGGCGTCGGGCTGATGTGCGCTGCGGCGCTGCAGGACCAGCAGCGCCGTCAGCGCGACCGCGGCCAACACGGCGACCGCGATGCAGAACACGATCCCGGCCGTCTCCAGGCCCCACGCCATCGACGCCGCGCCGACCCCGACCACGGGCAGCGAGATCGCCACGTAGAGCACCACGAAGTACGACGAGGTCACCGCGGCCCGCTGCGCCGGGTCGACCCGGGCGTTCACCGCGGCCAGGCCCTTGCTGAACGTCATGCCCTGCCCGACCCCGGCGACCAGCGCACCGATCACGAGCTCGACGAACGACGCCGTCGCCACCGACAGCCCCACCAGCAGGATGCCGACGATCAGCAGCACGCAGCCCAGGTTCAGGGTGCGGTCGACGTCCGTGCGGCGCAGCGCCAGCTGGGCCGCGGCCGACGCCCCGAGCAGCAGGAACGACATCAGCCCGGCGACGGCGTGGTTCGGGTCGCCGATCACCTCGGAGACGATCCGCGGGGAGATCGCGGTGAACAGGCCGAGCACGGCGAACCCGGCGAAGCCGGCCGTCGACGCGCTGGCGAACACGGCCCGCACCTCGGCGGGCACGGCGAGGGTCTGCGGGCGCAGTCGCGGGTGCTCGGCGCGGGTCACGGTCTCCGGGGCGAGCAGGACCAGCGCCCCGCACAGGGCCACGGCAACGGCGTGTACCGCGAACGACAGGTGCAGCGGCGCGGGCAGGAACTGGACGGCGAGCCCGGCGAGGATCGGGCCCAGGCCCAGCCCGCCGGTGTTCGCGGCGGTGGCGACGGCGGAGCCCCGCGACTTCCAGGCCTCCGGCGCGGCCTCGATGACCGCGGCGGTCGCGGCCCCGGCGAAGATCCCGGCCGAGACCCCGGACAGCAGGCGGCCGACCAGCAGCACCCAGACCGGCCCGGCGACGAGGAACACCACGGAGCTGACCAGCGAGAACGCCACCCCGGCCAGCAGCATCGGGCGCCGGCCGATCTGGTCGGACCACCGCCCGCACAGCAGCAGCGTGCCGAGGACGCCGACGGCGTACACGGCGAAGATGACGGTCTGCACGACCGGCGAGAAGCCGAGCTCTCGCTGGTAGAGCGAGTACATCGGGGTCGGCAGCGTCGCGCCGAGCATCACGACGGTGAACGTGACGACCAGGCCCGCGAACGCGGGGCCCTGCGGCAGGCGGGGAATCGGATCCTCCTTCGACGACGCCCGCACGGAAGTCGTCCTCCCGCGCGGGACGTGATCACGGTAGACCCGGATCGCGGACCCGGCCGGGTGGCGACCTCGCACAGGTTGGCGCGTCCTCGCACAGGGTCGACCCTGTGCGAGGACACCGGAACCTGTGCGAGGTGGGCCCGCCGACCGGTGACGGCCCTGGTCGGAGGGGACGACGCGGGGATCGGTGGGACTGATCCTCCCAGTAGCACAGGGGACGACGCCGGTGCCGGCAACGATCAGACGAACGGCCGAGCGGGACCGCGCAACCGGTGCAGCAGCACGCCCGGCTCCGTCGAGTCGACCGTGTCGACCTCGCGCCACCGGGCTCGGGCGTCGGCGAGGAACTCCGGGGCCAGGGGACGGCGGGGGTCGGCCAGCCAGACCTCGCCGTCGTCGCCGGTGAGGCGGGGCAGCAGGTCGGCGAGCAGGGTCAGGGCGTCGGCGCCGTAGAGCACGTCGGCGGCCAGCACGACGTCCCACGGCCCGCCGGCGAGGAGATTCTCCGGTTCGTTCCAGGCGCAGGAGGCGGCGCGCAGGCCGATGCCCGCGCGGGTGGCGGTCGCGGCGACGAAGGCGGCGGCGCCGGGGGAGCGGTCGGTGGCCAGGACGCGTCCGCCGGCGCGGGCCGCGGCCAGGGACGGCAGCCCCAGCCCACAGCCCAGCTCCAGCACCGACCGCCCCCCGACGACGATCCGCGCGGGCCCGCGCGGATCGGACCGTTCCCGCCCGACATCGCCGCCGAGCGGGACGTCACCCGCCCCGGAGCCGCCGGGGCGGGTCCCACCGGACGCGGGAGGTGCGTTCACGGCGCGGGCCAGGGCGGTCCCGGACGGCCACAGCCGGGCCCAGTGCGGTGGATGCAGCTCCTCGACCTCGGCGTCCGGGGAGCTGACGGTCTCGAACGGCAACGCGTCCGGGTCGTGCGGACGCAGCAGGGAGACCACCCCGCCGGGCAGATCCACCGGCTCGGCCACGACGTCGAGAAGGGGGTCGTCGACGTCCCGGCCGGCGGCCCGGACGATGGCGTCGACCAGCGAGGGGTCGGCCGGGCGCACGGCCTCAGATCCCGGCGCGGTGCGTCCAGCGACCACCCAGGAGCGTCCCGGCGACCGGCATCGCGCGCAGCGTCGCCGGGTCGCAGACGGCGGGGTCGGCGTCGGTCACGACGAGGTCGGCGCGGCGGCCGACCGCGATCGGGCCGTCCGGTCCGGCCGAGGCGGCGAGGGCGACGTCGCGGCCGATCTCCTGCTCGGGATGCCAGCGCTCCCGGCCGTCGGCGGTGCGGTGCACCGCCGCGGCGATCGCGATCCACGGGTCCAGCGGCGCGACCGGAGCGTCCGACCCGAGAGCCAGCCCGGCCCCGGCGGCGTGCAGCGACGCGAACGCGAACGAGCGGTGCGTGCGACCCTTCCACAGAGCGTCGGCGACGTCGCGGTCGTCGAGGGCGTGCTCGGGCTGCACGCTCGCGACGAGTCCCAGCGCGGCGAACCGGGGGACGTCGGCGTCGTCGAGCAGCTGCGCGTGCTCGATCCGCCCGCGCGCCTCGGTCGCGGCGAACGCGTCCAGGACCAGCGTGTTCGCGCGGTCACCGATCGCGTGCACGGCGACGTCGAGGCCGTTCGCGGTGGCTCGGCGTAGCAGCGGCTCGAGCTCCGACGGCGGGACGAGCAGCATCCCGCACGGGTGCGCCGAGCCCTCCAGACCGGGGTAGGGGTCGTGGCAGTAGGCGGTGCGGGTGTTCAGCGACCCGTCGGTGACGATCTTCAGCGGCCCGGTGGTGAGCAGCCCGCCGGTACCCGGAACGACGTCCCCGGTGTGCAGGCGGCGTGCGATCGGGTCGTCGAGGCGGCTCGGCCACACCGCGGCCACCACCCGCAGCGCGTCCGCCCCGGCGGCGATCCGCCGGGCCCAGGCGTCGAGCGGCCACGGCGCCTCGAAGTCGACGATCCCGACCACGCCCCGGGCCGCGGCCGCGTGCACGGCGTCGGCGGCGAAGGCGTCGAGCCGGTCGGCGGGGACGTTCTGCAGGGCCGTGGTCAGGGCGAAGAAGTCGGACTCGCGGACCATGCCGGTCGGGTGGTCGCGGTGCCCGTACCGGGCCAGCGCCGCCGAGTTCAGCCAGCCCTGGTGCAGGTCCCCGGACACCAGGACGACCGGGGTGTCGCCGGAGACCGGGTCGAGCAGGTCGCGGTGCGCGGGCTCGGGCCACAGGGCGTCGCGGAACCCGTAGCCCATCAGCGTCTCGCCCGGGGCCGGCGGATCGGTGCGCAGCCGTTCCCCGACGAGCGCGACCGCCTCGGCGGCCGAGCGGGCCCCGGACACGTCGGTACGGCGCCGGGCGAGCGACCACTGGTCGGCGTGCACGTGGTTGTCCCACAGTCCCGGCGCCACCGTCCGGCCGTCGAGGTCGACGACCTCCGCACCGGCCGCGGAGAGACCGGGCCCGACGGCGGAGACGAGCCCGTGCTCGATCCGGACGTCGACCGGGTCACCGGAGCGGGCCCAGCCCTGCGGCCCGCCGAGGACGCGGGCACCTCGCAGCAGGACGGCCCCGGTGGTCGTGCGTGGATGACGCTGCTCCGACGGTGACGTCCGCGCGCCGGGCACGTCGCCCGTCCCAGGCTCGTGTCTCATCCCAGGCTCGTGTCTCATCCCAGGCTCGTGTCTCATCCCAAGAAGGGCCTCTCCCGATCCGACCAGTTGCGTTCGTCGCGCCGGTAGACCGGCACGGGGTGCGGCGAGACGCCGAAGGTGTAGCGCCCCGCCTCCTCGACGACCTCGCCGTCGGTGGCCAGGACGCTCGGCTGCACGAGCTCGACGTCCAGGCGCGTCATCTCGGCCTGCTGGTAGACGCGGCTGTGCCCGAGCGCACCGAGCAGCAGCGAGATGATCACACGCAGACGGGAGAACCGCAGGTCCGCGCGCACCCAGCGGACGTCGAGCAACCCGGAGTCCAGCGTCGGCCGGAACGCCGGGACCATCCCGCGCGGGTGGTAGGGCCCGTTCCCGACGAACAGGAACCAGACGTACTCCCACTTGCCGTTGATCCTGACGTGCACCTTCTCGGAGCGGCGCAGCACCGTGACCAGGGCGGCGGCGAACGCCGGCCACTTGCCCCAGCGCGGCTGCAGCTTCTCGCGCAGGCGCACCAGCTCGGGGTAGGAGCCGATCGAGGCGGTGTTGAGGAAGTGGTGGCGGCGGATCACCGCGTCCCCGGTGGGGTCGCCGACCGGGTGTGCGACGACCTCGGCCAGCCCCGCGGCCACCGCCTCGCCCGCGGCGCTCGCGTCGACGGCCTCCTGCAGGTCGTAGATGCCGACGTCGCGGGCGAAGTGGTTGAGCGTCCCGGCCGGCACGACCATCAGCGGCAGCCCGTGCCGCACGGCCACCGACGCCGCGGAGACGACCGTCCCGTCGCCGCCGGCCACACCGATCGCCTTCACCCAGCCGTCCGAGCGGGCGATCTCGGCGTCGAGCGCGTCGGTCAGGTCCTCGCCCTCGCGGACCGGCACCAGCCGGGCCAGCGGCAGCGCGGCGGCGACGTCGTCGCTGGGGTCGGTCCCGGCCGGGCCGGAGCGGCTGTTGGCCACGACGAGCATGCCCTCGCCGCCGGGCAGCGGCGGGACGGAGTCGATCGGGCGGGCGCGGGCCTCGTCGGAGGCACGGACCGGCCACCAGCGACGGGTGGCCAGCGCGATCCCGGTCCCGAGACCGAATCCGACCAGCACGTCGGAGGCCCAGTGCACGCCGACGTGCACCCGCGAGTAGGCCACGGTCGCGGCCACCGGCGCCACGACCAGGCCCAGGCGCGGGCTCTCCAGGCAGACCGCGGTGGCGAACGCCGCGGCCGAGGCGGCGTGCCCGGACGGGAACGACGACGACGTCGGCGGGTGCGCCAGCACCTGGTAGGCGGGCAGCTCGGACGCGGCCGGACGGCGCCGCGGCAGCAACGGCTTGGCGATGCCGTTCGCGGTCGCGCTGGCCCCGGCGACGGCCAGCACCCCGCGCAGCGCGGCCTTGCGGGAGGCACCCTTGCGTGACGCCAGCACGGCGGCGATCGCGAACCACAGCACGCTGTGGTTCGCCGCGCCGGACAGGGCCTTCATGACGTCGTCGACGCGGCTCCTCGGGTGCCGGGACACGGCACGGGAGATCGCCTGGTCGACGTCGTTGACCGGGTCGAGCCAGCCGGTGAACCGCCGTGTCCTCGCCCGTGTCCCCACTCGGGAGACCCTACGGGCGCCCGCCGCGGGGATCCCGGCGGTGTGGCACGGGTCCCGCCGGATCTCAGCCCTGGAACGGCCGCGACCGGCCGGTCCAGCGCTCCTCGTCGCGGCGGTAGACCGGGATCGGGTTCGGCGCGACCCGGAAGGTGTAGCGGCCGGCCTCCTCGACGAGCTCGCCGTCGGTGGCCAGCATGCTCGGCTCCTTGAGCTCGACGTCGAGCTCGGAGACCTCACGCTGGGAGTAGACCCGGCTGTGCCCGAGCGCGCCCAGGAACAGCGCCGCGACCACGCGCAGGCGGGAGAACCTGACGTCGGCGCGCAGCCAGCGCACGTCGAGCAGCCCGGAGTCCAGCGTCGGCCGCCAGGCCGGGACGGCGCCGCGCGGGTGGTAGGGCCCGTTGCCGACGAACAGGAACCAGACCTCCTGCCACTTGTCCTCGACGCGCACCTTCACCCGCTCCGAGCGGTGCAGCACCGTGACCAGGGCGGCGGCGAACGCCGGCCACTTGCCCCAGCGCGGCTGCCACTTCTCCCGCAGTCGGACCAGCTCCGGGTAGGAGCCGATGCTGGCGGTGTTGAGGAAGTAGCGGGTGTTGATGACCGACGGGTCCTCCGGGTCGGAGTCGCGGCCCGGGTGCGCCTCGACCAGCGCCAGGTCCACCGCCACCGCCTCGCCCGCCTGGGTGGCGTCGACGGCCTCCTGGGTGTCGTAGATGCCGACGTCGCGGGCGAAGTGGTTCAGCGTCCCGGCCGGGACCACGACCAGCGGCAACGAGTGCCGGTCGGCCACCGCGGCGGCGGTCGCGACCGTCCCGTCGCCCCCGGCCACGCCGACCGCGCGGACCCAGCTGCCGCGCTCGGCGATCACCTTCTCCAGCTGCTCGTCGACGTCGAGCCCCTTGGTGACGACGAGGTGGTGCGCGGCGGGCAGGCGGGCGGCGACGTCGTCGGAGGCGTCGTAGTCCGGCGGGCCGGAGAACGGGTTGGACACGATGACCAGCCCCTCGCCCTCGGGCAGCACCGGGACGGTGTCGATCGGGCGGGCGCGGGCCTCGTCCTGGGTGCGGGCCGGCCACCAGCGCTGGGTGACCAGCGCGACGCCGGTACCGATCGCGGCGCCGACGAGGACGTCGGAGGCCCAGTGCACGCCCACGTGCACCCGCGAGTAGGCGACGGCACCGGCGAGCGGGAGCACCAGCGGCAGGGCCTTCGGGTTCTCCAGGGCGACGGCGGTCGTGAACGCGGCGGCCGAGGCGGCGTGCCCGGACGGGAACGACGACGACGTGGGCGGGTCCGGGATCGTGCGGTACGGCGGGAGCTCGGCCGCGGCCGGGCGCCGGCGCGGCAACAGCGGCTTGAGCGCGGCGTTGGCGGTGGCGCTGGTCAGCGCGATGGACAGCAGACCGCGCATCGCCGCCTTGCGGCCGTTGCCGCGCCGGATCGACAGCGCCGCGCCCACCCCCATCCACAGAACGCTGTGGTCCGCGGCACGCGACAGACGCGTCATCACGACGTCGATCCGGCTGTACGGGCGGGCCGCGATGGCCGCTGTGATGGCTCGGTCGGTGGCGGACACGGTCGCCAACCCACCCTGGAGATGACGGGACCTGCCGGCGGCGCGCCGATACCACTCGTTCACAGGTCTGACAGTAGAGGCCGTTCAACGCCTACCCTGAAGGGCATGCAACGTCGGATCTTCGGGGTCGAGACCGAGTTCGGTGTCACGTGCACCTTCCACGGACAGCGACGGCTGTCGCCGGACGAGGTCGCGCGATACCTGTTCCGCCGAGTGGTGTCCTGGGGGCGGTCGTCGAATGTCTTCCTCCGCAACGGGGCGCGGCTCTATCTCGACGTCGGCTCACACCCCGAGTACGCGACCGCCGAGTGCGACTCGCTGACCCAGCTCGTCTCGCACGACAAGGCCGGTGAGCGGATCCTCGAGGACCTGCTCGTCGACGCCGAGCGGCGGCTGGTCGACGAGGGCATCGGCGGCGACATCTACCTCTTCAAGAACAACACCGACTCCGCCGGCAACTCCTACGGCTGCCACGAGAACTACCTGGTGGCCCGGCAGGGCGAGTTCTCCCGGATCGCCGACGTCCTGCTCCCGTTCCTGGTCACCCGCCAGCTGATCTGCGGGGCCGGGAAGGTCCTGCAGACCCCGCGCGGCGCCGTCTATTGCCTGTCCCAGCGGGCCGAGCACATCTGGGAGGGCGTCTCCTCGGCGACCACCCGGTCGCGCCCGATCATCAACACCCGCGACGAGCCGCACGCCGACGCCGAGCGCTACCGCCGCCTGCACGTCATCGTCGGCGACTCGAACATGTCCGAGACGACCACCCTGCTCAAGGTCGGCTCGGCCACGCTGGTGCTGGAGATGATCGAGGCCGGCGTCCAGTTCCGGGACTTCACCCTGGACAACCCGATCCGCGCGATCCGCGAGATCTCGCACGACCTGACCGGGCGCCGGACCGTCCGGATGGCCGGCGGGCGCGAAGCCAGCGCCCTGGACATCCAGCGCGAGTACCACGCCCGGGCCGTGGAGTTCATGGCCCAGCGCGGCACCGGGGACAAGACGATGGAACGCGTCGTCGAGCTCTGGGGCCGCACGCTCGACGCCGTCGAGTCGCAGAACCTGTCCTTGATCGACCGGGAGATCGACTGGGCGATCAAGCAGCGCCTGCTGCAGCGTTACCAGAACCGCAACAACCTGGACCTGGCCAGCGCGCGGATCGCCCAGCTCGACCTGGCCTACCACGACATCCGCCGTGGCCGGGGCCTGTTCGACATGCTGCAGCGCAAGGACCTGGTGGACCGGGTGACCGACGACGGCGAGATCGAGGCCGCCAAGGACACCCCGCCGCAGAGCACGCGGGCCAAGCTGCGCGGCGACTTCATCGCCGCCGCGCAGGCCGCCGGGCGCGACTTCACCGTGGACTGGGTGCACCTCAAGCTCAACGACCAGGCCCAGCGCACCGTGCTGTGCAAGGACCCGTTCCGGGCCGTCGACGAGCGGGTGGACCGCCTGATCGCCTCCCTCTAGCCGAGCTCCGGCCGGGCGACCCGCCCGAAGCGTGACTCGGACGGGTCGGCGAACACGTGCAGCCCGAACCGGGCCGAGAGCTCCCGGCACACGGCGACGCCGCGCACGGAGTTGCCGTGCCGGTCCAGGCCGGGGGAGTAGACGCCGAGGCCGAAGTAGGCCGGGATCGCGGCCATGATCCCGCCGGAGACGGCGGACTTGGCCGGGATCCCGACGTCGTGGGTCCACTCACCGGCGGCGTCGTACATCCCGCACATCGTCATCACGCTGACTATGCTGCGGGTGTACTCCCGCGCCAGCGCCTGCTCGCCGGTCAGGGGGTTGCGCCCGCCGTGGGCGAGCGTCGCGCCCATGACACTCAGCTCGGTCGCGGTGACGGTGACCGAGCAGGCCGAGAGGTAGACGAACAGGTTGTCCTCGATGTCGCCCCGGAGCATGCCGAGGCTGCGCATCAGGTAGCTGATGCCGAGGTTGCGGTCGTTGGAGGACAGCTCGTCGGCCAGGACGTCCTGGTCGACCTGCAGCTCCGGGTTGCCGGCGTAGAGGCGGAAGCGCTCCAGCAGCCGGGCCACCCGCTCGTCGCGGTCGCCGCCGTGCACCAGGTTCGCCGCGACCAGCGCCCCGGCGTTGATCATGGGGTTGAACGGGCGGTGGTGGACCTCGTCGAAGGTCAGCGAGTTGAACGGGTCGCCGGAGGGCTCGACGCCGACCCAGCGCGTCGTCTCGTCCCGGCCGTTGTCCTCCAGGGCCAGGCCGTAGGTGAACACCTTCGAGATCGAGTGCAGCGGGAACCGGACGTCGGCGTCGCCGACCGACCACTGGGTGCCGTCGATGTTCGTCCCGGCGAGGCCGAACAGGTGGGCGTGCTGCTCCATCTCCGGCGGGTAGTAGCTGACGACCTCCTCACCGGGCAGGCTGCCGACGCCCCGCCCGCAGCTGCTGCGCAGCTCCTCGAGCTGGGTCCGGACCAGTTCGCGTTCCGCCGTGTCGACCATGCGGCCCAGTGTCCCGCCGCGGGGCCGTCACTCGACGTCGGGCATGTATTTCTTGCGCAGTTCGGCGAGGTTGCTCTGCACACCGGCGTCGGCCGGACCGGCGTGGTCCGGGGCGGGGGTGATCCCCATGGCCTGGAGCAGGTCCGACGCGGCCACCTTGGGGTCGCCGAACTGGCCGAGCGCCGGGTGCAGGCCCAGGTCGGCGAGGTGGTGGAACACCAGGTCGACCACGCTCCACGGGTTGAACGTCTCGGCCTCGATGTCGGCTGCGTTCTCGGCCATGGTGTCCGGCTCCTCCACGTGCATCTGTTCCCGGCGTCGTTCCGCCACGACGCCGATGATCGCGACGCCGCAGGGTAGGAGCCTTTCGTCGTGTGCGGACCTGCGTCAAGCATCACGCCGTCCCAGGATGAGACACCGACCCGGGGCGGTCACGGCGGACCGAGCCCCAGCCCGGCGTCGCGGGCACGCACGATGGCGGCGGCGCGGTCCTGGACGCCGAGCTTGGCGAAGATCGACGAGACGTAGTTCCGGACGGTCTGGTTCCCCAGGTGCAGCGTCCGCGCGATCTCGGTGTTCGAGCGGCCGCGGGCGAGTAGCTCCAGCAGCTCGGACTCGCGCGCGCTGAGCTGGGGGAACGGCGTGTGCGCCGGTGGTCCGGAGCGGTAGCCGGCCAGTGCCGGACCGGCCACCGCGGGGCCGAGAACCGCTCCGCCGGTCGCGGCGATCCGCAGCGCGGAGGAGATCTCGGCCTCGTCTGCTCCCTTGAGGAGGTACCCGCGGGCACCGGCCTGCAGCGCCGCGAGGACGGCGCCGTCGTCCTCGACCATGGTCAGGACGACGACGGCGAGGCCGGTGTGGCGCCCGGTGATCACGCGGGTGGTCTCGATGCCGCCGGGGCCCGGCATGTGCAGGTCCATCACGACGACGTCGGGGCGCTGGGAGTCGACGACGTCCAGGGCGCCGGTCCCGTCGCCCGCCTCGCCGACGACGACCGCGTCCGGCATCCGTTCGACGACGCCGCGGAGACCGGAGCGGAACACCGGGTGGTCGTCGACCAGCACGATCCGGATGGGCGGCTCATCCATGGTGCACCGGCAGCGCCGCCCGGACCCGCGTCCCGCCCCGGTCCCGCCGCGAGACGACGCACTCCCCGCCCAGGGCCGAGGCCCGCTCCCGCAGCGACGGCAGCCCGGTCCCGGCGGGTTCGGGCGAGGGGATCCCCCGGCCGTCGTCGACGACCTCGACGACGAGACGGTCCTCCAGCGCGATCCGGACCTCGCAGGTCGACGCGCCGGAGTGTCGTACGGCGTTGGTGACCGCCT
The DNA here is from genome assembly GCF_004217185.1 of Pseudonocardia sediminis. Taxonomy (NCBI): domain Bacteria; kingdom Bacillati; phylum Actinomycetota; class Actinomycetes; order Pseudonocardiales; family Pseudonocardiaceae; genus Pseudonocardia; species Pseudonocardia sediminis. The sequence goes on from NZ_SHKL01000001.1 coordinate 3,523,052, forward strand.
CGGCGACGATCCGGTAGGCCGCGACCTCCACCGCGGCCGACAACCCGTCCAGCGGCCCGGGCGGGTGGAGTCGGATCCGGGTCCGGCCCGGCACCGACCGGTAGGTCGCGAGGTGGCGGTCCAGGGCCCCGGCCAGGCCGAGCTCGTCGAGAGCGGGCGGGCGCAGCTCGTCGACCACCCGGCGCAGGTCGGCGATGACGACACGGACGTCGGACTTGAGCTCCCCGGCCAGCTCGGGGACGGCGAGGGCGGCACCGTCGCCGCGCGCCGCGTGCGCGATCGCGTCGAGGCCGAGGACGAGCGCGGCCAGCGACGGGCCGATGCCGTCGTGCAGGTCGCGGTGCAGCCGGGACCGTTCTCGTTCCAGGGCCACGACCAGGGCCTCCCGGGACCGCCGGAGCTGGGTCCGCAGCGCGGCGGCGTGCAGCACCGCGCCGAGAGGGCGGGCCAGGTCCGCGAGCAACGCACGGTCACGTCCGGTCAGGGGCTCGGACGGCCCGCGCCGCGTGACCTCCAGGTCACCGACGTGCTCGCCCTGGTGTGCGAGGGGGATGGTCTCGGCCCCCCGGCCGTCGGACGGGACGGTGCCGGCCTCGGCGAGCCGGGCTCCGGAGACGAGCACCGCCGCGTGCGGCACCCGCAATGCGGCGATCACCTCGGCGAGGGCGACGGCGGGGACGTCCTCGGGCTCGAGGTTGCGTTCGAGACGGGTCGCGAGCCGGGTCAGCGCGGCGTAGGGATCGTCGCCGTCGCCGTAGAGCAGGCGCCGGGCCATCCGTTGCAGCCGCTCCCGCAACGGCGCGAATGTCACGGCGACGACGGCGGCGCCCACCAGCGCGGCCCCGTCCGGCAGCACCAGGCCGACCAGGGCGACCACGCCGAGGAACAGCAGCACGCCGGTGACGGTCAGGGTCGTGTAGACCAGCGCCCGGTGCACCACGACGTCGATGTCGTAGAGGCGGTGGCGCAGGACGGCGGCGGTGATCGCCAGCGCGACCAGGCACAGCGCCACACCGGTCACGACGTCGCTGATCGGCGGTCCGGGGACGAACAGCGATGCCGTCACGAGGGCGACGGCCAGCAGGAACCACCGTTGCTGGACGCGCCCCACGGGGCCGGCCCGGACGTGGCGCAGGACGGCGCCGGGCAGGCACAGCAGCAGACCGCTGAACACCGCGACGGCCGTCAGCGTGTCGACGGCCGGCGTCACCCAGGCCGGACCGGCGAACAGCGGGTTCGGCGCGAGCCCGAGCGCGACCCGCGGCTCGACGACGCTGAGCGCCTCGACGCCGATCAGCAGCCCCAGCACCCAGCCGTCGGCGGCCCGCCAGAACGGCCCGGGGAGCCGGCCGTCGGGGAACCAGAGCGGCAGCAGGGTCACCAGGGCCAGGAACGGGACCCAGGTCAGGCCGCCGACGAGGCCGGCCCAGTCCGCGCCGGGCAGTGCGCCGGGCCGCGTCTGGAGCGCATACGTCGCCCAGCTCAGGGCCAGGAACGAGATTCCGAGCCCGGATGCGGAGAGCAGGACGATGCCGATCCGGTGCCCGGGACGGCGGGAGAGCAGGAACGCCCCCGCCATCGGGACGACGGCACCGATGATCGCGTTGACGACGTAGACCGACTCGTGCCCGACCGTCCGCCAGTTCGCCACGGCGAGCGGGACCGCGGCGACGACCGACACCGCCGACGCGGCCGCGACGAGCCAGGAGGCCCTGCTCAGAGCTCTGCTCCACCGCCGTCCCGGCTGCTGCACCGACCGATGATGACGCAGGCCGCGTACCGGTGTCATCGGACGGATGTACCGAATCGGACGGGTACACCGGTCGCTGTCGGAACGGACGGCCGGCGCCGTCTCCTGCCGTCATGAACACGGACAGATGGACCGCGGTCAGCGCGGTGTGCGGAGTGGTGGGCGGGGCGAGCTGGCTGGCGAAGGTCGCGGTGATCCTGGCCCAGCAGGGCAGCGGTGGTGTCGACGTGCCGCTGTTCGGCGCGGGACTGGGGCTGCTGCTGGTCGCGGCGACCGGCGTCGGTCTCGCGGCGAGCAGGGGACGGCCCGTGTGGGCCCGGGCGGTCGCGGTCGTGCTGGCACCGGCGCTGGCACTGGGCCTGTTCGTGCTGGTGCAGATCATCACCGAGCCGCTCGGGGTGCTGGTGCCGGAGTACGTCGAGGCGGAGTACGGGATCCTGCTCGCGGCGGTGGTGGGGGTCCTCGCGGGGGTGTGGCGGCTGGTCCGGCCGACGGGCAGTGCCGTACGGGCGCAGTTCTGACCGCGGCTCCCGGTTCCCGGACCTGCGGGGTGACCGGGCGCGACACGGTCCCGCCGATACGATGCCAGGCGTGTCCTCAGCCCGTGCCGAGCGCCTGGTGAACCTGGTGCTCTGCCTCATGTCGACCCGGCAGTTCCTGCCGGCCGAGCGGATCCGCGCCACCGTGCCGGGCTACGCCGACGTGACGAACGACGAGGCGTTCTTCCGGATGTTCGAGCGGGACAAGGCCGAGCTACGGGAACTCGGCGTCCCGCTGGAGACGGGCCGGACCTCGGCGTTCGACACCGCCGACGGGTACCGGATCGCCCGCGCCGACTACGAGCTGGGCGAGGTCGAGCTCGAACCGGACGAGGCGACCGCCGTCGCGCTGGCCGCCCGGCTGTGGGACTCCCCGGAGCTCTCCGGCGCCGCGCACGGGGCGGTGGTCAAGCTGCGCGCCGCCGGTGTCGAGGTCGACGAGTCCCGCGCCGGGGCGGTGCAGCCGCGCGTGCAGGCCGGTGAGCCGGCGCTCGCGGCGCTGCTGGCCGCGGTCCAGGCCGGGCGGGTCGTGGAGTTCGCGCACCGCCGCGGCGGGCCCGGCGGCGAGGTCTCGCGGCGCACCGTCGAGCCGTGGGGCGTGGTGTCCTGGCGCGGGCGCTGGTACCTGGTCGGGCACGACCGCGACCGCGACGACGTGCGCTGCTTCCGCCTGTCCCGGATCACCGGCGCGGTGACGGCGCGCGGCGCGTCCGGCGCGGTGTCCGTCCCGGACGGCGTCGACCTGCGCGAGCTGGTCCGCGCCAGCGTCGGCCCGCCGCCGGTGTCCGGCGTCGCCCGGGTCTGGGTCGCCGCCGACCGGGCACACGGCCTGCGACGCCTGGGCCGGACCGTCGGGCCGCGGACGCACCGCGGCCGCGACGGCGTCGAGCTGGAGATCGAGCTGCGGGACTCGCGGGTGGTGGCGCGCTGGCTGGCCGGGCACGGCCCGGACGTCGCCGTCCTGGACCCGCCGGAGCTGGCCGACGCGGTGCGCGCGCTGTGGGTCGCCGCTGCGAGCCCGGCCGAGGTGTCCACGTGAGTGGTGGGGGAGTGACCGACCGGCTGCCACGGCTGCTGTCGCTGGTGCCCTACCTGCGCGCGCACCCGGGCGTCCCGGTCGCCGAGGCGGCTGCGGACTTCGGCGTCGACGAGCGCCAGCTGCGCCGCGACCTGGAGCTGCTCTGGATGTGCGGGCTGCCCGGCTACGGCCCGGGCGACCTGGTCGACCTCTCCTTCGCCGGCGACACCGTCACGGTCATCGAGGACGCCGGGATGCGCCGGCCGCTGCGCCTGACCACCGCCGAGGCCACGGCCCTGCTGGTCGCGCTGCGCACGCTGCACGAGACGCCGGGCATGGTCGACTCCGACGCCGTCGCCCGCGCCACCGGCAAGATCGAAGCCGCGGTCGGCGACGTCGCCGGGCCGGGCGGGATGGTGGTCGACGTCGGGCGGCAGGAGGAGGCGACGACGACCGCGGTGCGCACGGCCCTGGAGGCGGGCCGGGCGCTGCGGATCGTCTACTACACCGCCGGCCGGGACGCGGTCTCGCGACGGGTGGTCGACCCGATGCGGCTGCTGCTCGTCGAGGGCCGTGGCTATCTCGAGGCCTGGTGCCGCCGCGCCGAGGGGGTGCGGCTGTTCCGCCTCGACCGGGTCGAGGACGTCGAGCAGCTCGACGAGCCCGTCCAGTCCCACCCCGACGCCGAGCCCACCGACGTCTCCGAGGGCCTGTTCCGCCCGGAGGCGGGCCAGCGCACCGCGGTGCTGGAGCTGGGGCCCGACGCGCACTGGATCGCCGAGTACTACCCCGTCGACGACGTGGTGTCCGACACCGTCGACGACACCGGCCGGATCCGCGTGCTGATGCGCTTCGCCGACCCGGCATGGCTTGTGCGGCTGGTACTCGGGCTCGGCGGCGCGGCCCGGATCCTGGACCCGCCGGATCTCGCCGCGACGGTCGCGGAGCGTGCCCGGGAGGCATTGGACCAGGAGATGTCCGGCAGGTGACCGGGGGTCGACGTCGCGCGGGCGAATCGGACACCTGACGGAGCGTGATCCGGACGCGGGTAGGGTGGGAGCCGCGTCACCGTCGTCGAGGAGGTTCCCATGCCGGGTGGCTACGAGTGGATCATCATCATCGCCGTCCTGCTTCTGCTGTTCGGTGCGAAGAAGCTCCCGGACATGGCCCGGTCGATCGGCCAGTCCGCCCGCGTGTTCAAGGGTGAGATGAAGGGCCTCAAGGAGGACGAGGGCCCCGCCGACGCGAAGTCGAACGGCGCCACGCCGGCCGCGGGCGCCGCCCCCGCGACGCCGCAGCCGCTCCCGACGTCGACGACGAACGTCACCCCGGAGAACGGGCAGCAGCCGACGACACCGCAGGCCCAGCCCGCGGCCACGCCGCAGGCGCAGCCGGGTCGCAGCACCGACGCGACCTGATACGCGCGTGAAGTCCCCGTTCCGCCGTCGCCGTCGGGCGAACCCCGACGGGACGATGTCGCTGATCGACCACCTGTACGAGTTCCGTAACCGGCTCGGCATCTCGATCCTGGCGATCCTCGTCACGACGATCTTCGGCTACATCTGGTTCGAGGTCGCCTTCTTCGGCTGGCCGAGCCTGGGGGAGCTGCTCAAGCAGCCCTACTGCTCGCTGCCGGCGTCGTCGCGGGCCTCGTTCAGCGCCGAGCCCGGCGCCTGCACGCTGCTCGGTACCGGCCCGTTCGACCAGTTCATGCTGCGTCTCAAGGTCGGTGCGACGGCCGGTGTGATCCTCGCCTGCCCGATCTGGCTGTACCAGATCTGGGGCTTCATCACCCCGGGCCTGCTCAAGAACGAGCGCCGGTACGCGTACTCGTTCGTGAGTGTCGGCGCGGTGCTGTTCGTCTCCGGCGCGGTGCTGGCCTACCTGATCATCCCGCAGGCGCTCGCGTTCCTGCTCTCGATCGGTAACGAGATCCAGACGACGGCGCTCACCGGTGCCTCGTACTTCAGTCTCGTGATCAACCTGTTGATCATCTTCGGGGTCAGCTTCGAGGTCCCGTTGCTGGTCGTGGCCCTGAACTTCACCGGGGTCGTCTCCTACGAGATGTTGAAGAAGTCCCGGCGCGGGATCATCTTCGGGCTGTTCGTGTTCGCCGCGATCGCCACCCCGGGCCAGGACCCGATCTCGATGATCGCGCTGGCCGCGGCCCTGACCGTGCTGTTCGAGATGGCGATCCAGGTCGCGCGGATCAACGACAAGCGCAAGGCCAAGCGCCGTCTCGCCGAGGGCTGGGACACCTGGGACCCGGACGCTCCGTCGCCGATCGACACGACGCCGTCGCGGATCGACGGCCCGTCGCAGATCGAGGCCCCCGCGCCCGTCGAGACGCCGGCCGTGTCCGCCGGGGCGGACACCGTCCGCCGCGACCGCTACGACGACATCACCTGAGTCCGAGTCCCTGCCCCGCAGCGGACCCCGGCCCCGCCCCGCACGTCCTCGCCCCGCCGCCCCGCCCGTACGATCGCCGCGGGCAGCGGCGGGGCAACGTCGGACGTCGAAATCTGGGCCGAGGAGTGGGCGGACGCATGAAGTACGACCGGGTGGTCATCAAGCTGAGCGGACAGGCGATGTCCGGTGACGACGGGTTCGGGTTCAGCGCACAGGCCCTGCAGCACCTCGCGTCACAGATCCTCGCGGTCCGTGACCTGGGTGTACAGATCGCCGTCGTGGTCGGCGGCGGCAACGTCTTCCGCGGCAACCGCTCGGACTCCTGGGGGATCGACCGGGTCGAGGCCGACAACATCGGCATGCTCGGCACCGTGATCAACAGCCTGCTGCTGCGCGGCAAGCTCTCCGCGCTGGGCGAGGAGAACGTCCGGGTGATGACGGCGATCCCGATCAACGCCGTCGCCGAGCCGTTCCTGCGCCTGCGGGCCAAGCGCCACCTCGACAAGGGCGCCATCCTGATCTTCTCCGGCGGGAACGGCCAGCCGTTCATCACCACCGACTACCCGAGTGTCCAGCGGGCCCTGGAGATCGGCGCGGACGCGCTGCTGGTGGCCAAGCACGGCGTCGACGGCGTCTACGACTCCGACCCGGACAAGAACCCCGACGCCCGCCGCTACGAGCGCCTGCCCTACGACGAGGTGCTGAGCCGGCGGCTGGCCGTGATGGACCAGACCGCGTTCATCCTGGCCCGCGACCACGGCGTCCCGCTGCACGTTTTCGACATCGAGAAGGACGGCCTGATGGCCGCCATCTGCCGTGGCGAGCACCACGGCACCGCGATCAACGCCGACGTCACCGAGGCCGAGTTCGTGCAGTAGACGACCCGGTGCCGGGCCACGTGACGCCCGGGTGTCGGGGCGGTCGCGGTGTGGCCGCGGTGCAGGTGTGACAGCCTGATCGGGTGGGCCCTCGCACCGCACGCACGTCGTCCGATCCGGCCGCGGCCTATGCCGCGGCGAAGTCCCGGGCCGCTCGGCCGCGCCTGGCCGAGTTCGCCGGGCTGTTGCCGTTCGAGCTGGACGGGTTCCAGCAGGAGGCCTGTGAGGCGCTGGAGGACGGGCACGGCGTGCTGCTGTGCGCCCCGACCGGCGCCGGCAAGACCGTCCTCGGTGAGTTCGCGGTGCACCTGGCCCTGTCCGAGGGGCGCAAGTGCTTCTACACGACGCCGATCAAGGCGCTGTCGAACCAGAAGTTCGCCGACCTGACGGCCCGCTACGGCGCGGACGCGGTCGGCCTGCTCACCGGCGACACCGCGATCAACGGTGACGCCCAGGTGGTCGTGATGACCACCGAGGTGCTTCGCAACATGATCTACGCCGACGACGGCGGCGAGACCGGTGGTGCCGCGAACCGCCGCCTGGACCAGCTCGGGTACGTGGTCATGGACGAGGTGCACTACCTCGCCGACCGGTTCCGCGGAGCGGTCTGGGAGGAGGTCATCCTCCAGCTTCCCGAGCACGTCGCGATCGTCGGCCTGTCGGCCACCGTGTCCAACGCCGAGGAGTTCGGCGACTGGCTGGTCGAGGTGCGCGGCGACACCGCCGTCGTCGTCGACGAGCACCGGCCGGTCCCGCTGTGGCAGCACATGATCGTCGGCAACCGGATGTTCGACCTGTTCGGGCAGGGGGAGGGCGGCGAGCTCGTCGTCGACCCGGACCTGGTGCGCAACACCCGGGAGATGCAGCGCCGCGAGTCCCTCGGTGTCCGCGACCGGGCGGGGGACCGCGGGCCACGCGGCCGTACCCGGGGCCGGGCCCCGGTGCAGCGCGGCGGGGGCTCGGGCGGAGGGGGCTCGGGCGGCGGCCGGGGCGGCGGTTCGGTCTCGGGCGGCTCGCGCGCCGGCGGGCCGGGCGGCAGCACGCGCGGCGGCTTCCGCCCGCCGTCGCGGGTGCAGGTGATCGACCGTCTCGACCGGGCGGGCCTGCTGCCGGCGATCACGTTCGTCTTCAGCCGCGCCGGCTGCGACGCCGCCGTCGGGCAGTGCGTGCGCTCCGGGCTGCGCCTGACCGGTCCGGACGACACCGACGAGATCCGCCGCATCGTCGACAAGCACTGCGGTGACCTCCCGCAGGCCGATCTGGGCGTCCTCGGCTACTGGGAGTGGCGCGAGGCCCTGGAACGCGGCATCGCCGCGCACCACGCCGGGATGTTGCCCGCGTTCAAGGAAACCGTCGAGGAGCTGTTCGTCGCCGGGCTCGTGCGCTGCGTGTTCGCCACCGAGACGCTCGCGCTGGGGATCAACATGCCGGCGCGCACCGTCGTGCTGGAACGGCTGGTCAAGTACAACGGCGAGGCCCACGTCGACCTGACGCCGGGGGAGTACACCCAGCTGACCGGACGGGCCGGGCGCCGCGGCATCGACGTCGAGGGCCACGCGGTGGTGCTCTGGACGCCGGGCATGGACCCCGAGCAGGTCGCGGGCCTGGCCTCGACCCGGACCTACCCGCTGCGCAGCTCGTTCCGGCCGGTCTACAACATGGCCGTCAACCTCGTCGGGCGCCTGGGCACCGACGCGGCCCGGGAGCTGCTGGAACTCTCGTTCGGCCAGTTCCAGGCCGACCGCTCGGTCGTCGGACTCGCACGCCGGATCGACCGCAACGAGGAGGCACTCGCCGGGTACGAGGGTTCCATGACGTGCCACCTCGGTGACTTCACCGAGTACGCGCGGCTGCGCCGGACGTTGTCGGAGAAGGAGAAGTCGCTGCGCCGCCAGGGCACGGCGGAGGTCCGCGAGGAGACCGCGGACTCGCTGCGCGGGCTGAAGCCGGGTGACGTCATCGCCGTCCCGGCGGGCCGGCGCGCCGGGCTGGCCGTCGTGATCGACCCGGACTCCCGGGCGGACTCACCGCGCCCGCTGGTGCTCAACGAGGACCGCTGGGCCGGACGGCTCTCGGCCGCGGACTTCCCGGCCGCGGTCGAGGCACTGGGCCGGATGAAGCTGCCCAAGCGCGTCGACCACCGGTCCCCGCAGGTCCGGCGCGACCTCGCGATGACGTTGCGCAACACCGGGATCAGTGCGCCGCACCAGGAGCGGCGCCGCAGCCGCAGCGGTGCCGCCGAGGACCCGGAACTGGCGACGCTGCGCCGGGCGCTGCGGGCGCACCCCTGCCACGGCTGCGACGACCGGGAGGCGCACGCCCGCTGGGCCGAGCGCTACGCCCGGCTGGACCGCGAGACCGAGCAGCTTCGCGACAAGGTCCGGATGACGACGCACTCGCTGGCGCGGGCGTTCGACCGGATCCGGGCGGTGCTCGCCGAGCGCGGCTACCTCGACGAGTCCGCGACCGACCCGGCCGACATTGTCACCGAGCACGGACGCCGTCTGGCCCGGCTGTGGGGCGAGTCCGACCTGCTGGCCGCGGAGTGCCTGCGCCGCGGCGTCTGGGAGGGGCTGGACCCGGAGGAGCTGGCCGCGGTGGTGTCCGCGCTGGTCTACGAGTCACGACGCGACGACGCGCCGATGCCGCGCCTTCCCGCCGGGGCCGTCGCCGACGCCCTGGAGCGGACCGTGGAGCTGTGGTCCGAGCTCGACGCCGACCAGCGCCGCCTCAAGGCCGAGCGCACCCGCCAGCCGGACCTGGCGTTCGCGTGGCCGATGCACCGCTGGGCCCGGGGCGAGTCGCTGGCGCAGGTGCTCGAGGCCGCGGAGCGCAACGGGCACGAGCTCTCCGCGGGTGACTTCGTGCGCTGGTGCCGGCAGGTGCTCGACCTGCTGGACCAGATCGCCGGTGTCGCCGGGCGCTCCAGCGAGGTCGGGCGGGCCGCGCACCGCGCGTCGGCCGCGGTGCGGCGCGGGGTCGTGGCGGCGGGGATGGCCTGAGCTTGAGCCCGCGCCTGAGCACGGAGCCTGCGGAGCTGCGCGTCGACACGCAGCCTGCGGAGCTGCGCAGGGGCACTGTCACGTAGCGTCTGGCGCAACGATGGGCTCCCGGGGCCCTTCCGCGTCGGTAGGGCGCGGCACGACGGACGGACAGGAAGGTCGGCGATGAGCACGCCACAGGGACCCGATCGACAGGGCCGCCACCCCTCCGACGCCGAGCAGACCGGCGAGCTGCCCACCTGGGGCACCCCGCCGCCCGGGGGCTGGGGCCAGGCCGACCCGGACGCGCCCGGACGTGACGACGACCTGTCCGGCGGCCCGCAGGGCGGGCGCGGCGCCGAGGCGACCGGCGGGTGGGCGCCGACCGGCGGTGCCGGATCGACCGGGGTCTGGGAGCAGACCGGTGGTGCGGGTTCGACCGGGGCGTGGGCCCCGGCCGGTGGTGCGCAGGAGACCGGGGGCTGGGCTCCGGCGGCGAGCGAGGGCACCGGCGGGTGGCCGTCGCAGCCGGGCGGCCGCCGTCGCGCCGAGGACCGCGTCCCGGACCAGCCGGGGTACGCCGGCCGGCCGGGATATGACGACAGCGACTGGGCACCGAGCCCCTGGGACCAGCCGGCCGCACCCCGCTCGGACGTACCCGCCGGACGGGCGCCGGTCTGGGGCGACGAGTCCACCGCTGTCGCCGCGCCGGCCGGTGGACGGCGCCGCGCTCCGGACGACGACGCCGGAGCCGGGCCCACCGGCGTGTGGGGCCCGACCGACGACGGCGTCCTGCCCGGTGAGGAGCCGTGGGCGCCGGACGACGTCGTGCGCCGCCCGAAGCGCGGCCCGCTCGGCCTGGGCCGGGGCGCGCTCGTCGGGATCGTCGGCGGGGTCGTGGTGATCGCGGTGCTGCTCGTACTGGCGTTCGTCGCACCCGGCTTCGCGGTGACCCGGACCCTGGACAAGACGGCCCTGCAGAACGGCGTCAACCAGATCCTGAGCCAGAACTACCGGCTGCAGGTCGGGGCGATCGACTGCCCGGACGACGTCGAGGTCACGGCCGGGACGACGTTCGAGTGCCAGGCCGTCGTCGACGGCGAGCAGCTCGCCGTCCCCGGCCGCGTGATCACCGACGACGGCGCCTACCAGGTCGGCCGCGTCTGAGACGCTGCACGCGCCCCAATCCGGATGACGGGGCGGGTCTCAGCCGGGATGCTCGGGGTGTGAGCGACCATCCCCGCGTCCGTGTCCTCGAACCCGACGAGCTGCGCGCGTCCACCGACCTGTTCCGCGCCGCCCTGCACATCCTCCCGCTCGACGACGACGGGTGGCGCCGCGGCGGATCCCGGCACGTCCCGGGCCGGACGCTGGGAGCGTTCGAGGAGCCCGCCGCGGGGGAGGACCCCGAGCTGGTCGGCACGGCCATGTCGTTCCCCTGCCGCACCGCCGTACCGGGCGGGGCGGGGCTGGACACCGCCGCGGTCAGCCTGGTCGCGGTGCGCCCCGACAGGACGCGGCGCGGTCACCTGAGCGCGCTGATGCGGGCCCAGCTCGCCGACGTGGCGTCCCGGGGCGAGGTCCTGGCCACGTTGCGGGCCAGCGAGACCGGCATCTACGGCCGGTTCGGCTACGGCATCGCCACCCGCGGACGTCAGGTGCGGATCCGTGCCGGCGCGACGCTGCGCGCGGACGCGCCGTCCGGCGGCTCCGTCCGGCTGATCCCCCTCGACCGTGCGCGGACCGTCCTGCCCGAGCTGCACGAGCGCGCCGCGCTGCGCCGCCCGGGCGGGATGACCCGTTTCGAGGGCTGGTGGCCGATGTTCCTGGAGGGACACCGTCCGGCGACGGAGTTCCGTGCGATGGCGGTGCACACCGGCCCGGACGGCGACGACGGATGGGCCGTGTGGTCCGTCGACTCCGGCGACCACGCCGACGGCGACACCGTGCGGGTGCTGGACCTGCACGCCGGCAACCCGGTGGCCTCGGCGGACCTGTGGCGGTTCCTGCTCGGGATGGACCTGACCGCCCGCGTCACCGGACGCCTCCGCCCGCTCGACGAGGACCTGTCGCTGCTGCTCACCGACCCGCGCGAGTTCCACGTCGAGGACGTCGCCGACGAGACGTGGCTGCGCCTGGTCGACGTCCCGGCCGCGCTCGCGGCCCGGACCTGGGGCGACGCCGCACCGGTCGTCCTGGGCGTGCACGACCGCCTGCTCCCGGCCAACGACGGCGCGTTCCGGATCGGCCCGGACGGGCCGAAGCCGGTCGAGGACGTCACCGCACCGGACCTGGAGTGCGACGTCGACGCCCTGGCCATGGCCTACCTCGGCGACCGCCGCCCGTCGGAGCTGGTGGCGGCCGGGTGGTGGCGGGCCCACGACGACGCCGCGGTGGCCCGGGCCGACGCCCTGTTCGCCACCGCGGACGTCCCGTGGTGCGGCACGTTCTTCTGACCCTCAGGTTCGGGATCCGGCGGCGCTGAGCCCGTGCGCGCGGTCGCCCGCCACCAGCGCGGCGACCCGCGCCTCGGACGCGGCCGAGAACGGGTCGCCGCGGCGGAGCGCCACGGCCCGGTCGGTCTCGGAGGTGATCAGGTCGCCGTTGACCGCCATCGCGGCCGTGACGCCGGACGCCGCCGAGGCGACGACGGTGGCCATCGGGTCCCGCAGGTTCCCGGCGGCCCACACCCCGGGCACGGCGGTGCGCCCGGTCGGGTCGGTGTCCAGCTGGGTGGCGACGCCCGTCGGGTGCTCGACGATCTCGAGACCCAGCCCGTCGAGGAGGGCCCCTCCTGCCACAGCACGCGGGAGCACGACCACCGCCTCCCGCGCGACGACGCGCCCCGAGGCCAGCCGGACGCCCGACAGCGCGTCGTCGGTGACCTCGAGCCCGGCCACCTCCCCGTCGACGACGGCGATCCCGCGCGCCGCCAGCCGCTCCCACTCCTCGTCGGTGGGGTCCGGGGCGGTGTGCAGGAACAACGTCACGTCGTCGCTCCACTGGCGCAGCATCTGCGCCTGGTGCACCCCGAACGGGCCGGTGGCGAGGATGCCGATGGCCCGGTCGCGCACCTCCCAGCCGTGGCAGTACGGGCAGTGGACGACGTCGCGGCCCCAGCGCTCCCGCAGACCGTCGACGTCCGGGAACTCCTCGGCCACGCCGCTCGCGAGGATCAGCCGGCGGGCGGTGAGCTCGTCGCCGTCAGCGGTCCGCACCGTGAAGCCCCCGGCGGTGCGGCGCGCGGAGACGGCCCGCCCCGAGCGGACCTGTCCGCCGTAGCGGGTGACCTCCTCCCGCCCGAGCGCGGTCAGCTCGGCCGGCGCGATCCCGTCGCGGGTGAGGAAGCCGTGTACGCCCTCCGCCGGGGCGTTGCGGGGCTCGCCGGCGTCGAGGACCAGCACGTCCCGCCGTGCGCGGGCCAGGGTCAGCCCGGCCGAGAGCCCGGCCGCCCCGCCGCCGACCACCAGTACATCGTAGTGAGAACCGTTGTCATCCATGACCACGACTCTGCGCTTGTCATGCCGCTGACGCCAGCGACGTTGCCGTTATGGCAAGAACCGCTCAGGCGCCCTCGAAGAACGACGGCACGTCGACCGGACCGCCCGCCTCGGCGAACTCCGCCGCGACGGCCTCGCGCAGCGCGCCGTCGGCGAGCAGGTCGGCCACGGTCAGTGCGAGCCCCGCGGCCCCGTCGACGACGGCCCGGTCGCCACCCGGCCCGCCCGAGGCCTTGCCGAACTCGACCGTGTGCAGCGACGTCCCCGGCTCCGCGACGGCGATCATCGGGTGGATCGCCGGGATCCGGAAGCTGACGTTGCCCAGGTCGGTCGAGCCCGTCTCGGACTCCGGCACCACGCCGCGCGGGTGGACGGTCCGGCCGCGACCGGCCTGGTGCACCGCCCACCGGGCCGCGAGCGTGCCGTTGTGCCGGATCGGCAGGTACGCCGGCGCCGGGTCCCAGGTCAGCTCGTAGCCGCACCCGGTCATCGCGGCCGCGCCCACGGCGATCGCCTGGACGCGGGTCGTCATGTCCCGCAACGCGTCCGCGTCGGCCGAGCGCAGGTAGTACCGGGCCGCGGCCCGGTCCGGGACGACGTTGGGGCGGTCGCCGCCCTCGGTGATCACCCCGTGGATCCGGTCCGGGTCGGGCAGGTGCTGGCGCAGCATCGCGACGCCCTGGTAGCCGAGCACGACGGCGTCGAGGGCGTTGCGGCCCATGAACGGCTGGGCGGCGGCGTGCGCGGCGACCCCGTGGTAGACGACGTCGACCTGACGGCGTCCCAGGAACGGGTGGTCGGCGATGTCGTGGGCGAACGGGTGCAGCATCACCGCGGCGTCAACCCCGTCGAAGGCGCCGTCGCGGGCCATGAGCTCCTTGCCCCCGCCACCCTCCTCCGCGGGCGTGCCGAGCAGCACGACGGTCCCGCCGGGGGCGCCCGGTGCGGACAGCGCGTGGGCGAGCGCCAGGAACGCCCCGACCGCGGCGGAGCAGATGACGTTGTGCCCGCAGGCGTGCCCGAGCCCGGGCAGGGCGTCGTACTCGGCGAGCACCGCGACCGTCGGGCCGTTCCCCCCGGCGGTGTCACCGCCGATCCGGGCGCGCAGCGCGGTGTCCAGCCCGTGCACGCCGACCTCGGCGTCGATGCCGTGCCGCGTCAGCAGGTCGGCCACGGCGGCGACCGAGCGGTGCTCCTCGTAGGCCGTCTCCGGGTCGGCGTGCAGGGCCCGCGAGAGCGCGACGATCTCGTCGGAGACCGCCTCCAGCCCGTCGGAGACGGCGGCCCGCAGGGACTCCGGCGCCCCGTCGAAGGGGGAGGTCAGCGGCTCGGCGCCGGCGGCGCGCACGGCCGTCTCGCGGGCGACGGCGTCGAGGTACGCGCGGCTGGGTCGTTCGGGGCGGGTGTGGTCCGTGTGGTGGTCGGGCACGCCCCGAGTATCTCCCCACCGGACCCGGACACGTCGCGGACCCACTCCGCGGGCCGGGTCAGGTCGCGGCGGCCTTGGTCAGTGCGGTGAGCAGGCGTTGGACCGACGACTCCAGTCCCCAGCGCTGCGCCAGCTCGACGAGGCGGTCGGGGTCCGCCGGGGTCACCGGCAGGGTGGTGTCGCCGGACAGGTCGACCCTCGCGTCGGTGACCACCCGCACCACGGGCTCCACCACCGAGAGGTAGTCGGTGGCCCCGCCCAGCTTCGACCGGACGGTCGCGGCGATCCGGGTGTCGGACGGGTCGCCGACAGCGGTGAGCAACTCGTCCCAGCTGCCGAAGCGCCCGACCAGCGTGGCCGCGGTCTTGGCGCCGACGCCGGGGACGCCGGGCAGCCCGTCGGAGGGGTCGCCGCGCAGCATCGCCATCTCCGCGTACGCCGCCCCGGCCCGCTCCAGCGGTACGCCGTACTTCTCGGCGACCTCGGCCGGGCCCAGGTACTCGGCCTTGTTCAGCCCGCGACCGATGTAGAGCAGGCGCACCGGGGCGGGCCCGTCGCGCACGATCTGCATGAGGTCGCGGTCCCCGGACACGGCCAGCACCGGGTCCGAGCTCTCGGTGTGGGCGAGCGTGCCGATCACGTCGTCGGCCTCGCAGCCGACGGCGCCGCCGGTGCAGATCCCCGCCGCCGCCAGCACCTCCATGATCACCGGCACCTGCGGGCCGAGCGTGTCCGGGACCTCCTCCGGGACGCCGGCCGGCACCTCGTCGGCAGCCTTCGCCGTCTCGACCCGGTGCGCCTTGTACGACGGCAGCGCCTCCACCCGGAACGCCGGCCGCCAGTCCAGGTCCAGGCACGCCACGAGCTTCGACGGCCGGTGCTCGGTGACCAGGCGGGCGATCATGTCGGTGAACCCGCGCACGGCGTTCACCGGCGTCCCGTCCGGTGCCATGATCGACTCGGGCACCCCGAAGTAGGCGCGGAAGTACATGCTCGCGGAGTCCAGGAGCATCAGCGGACGGTCGGTCATGGTGCGTCACTATGGCAGGCGTCGCATCGGTCTCGGCCCCGCGCATCCGGGAAAGGCATGATGGTCGGCGTGACTGACACGGAACAGGGGACGGTGGAGACCGGGCCCGAATGGGAGAGAGACCGGATCGACTTCCGCCGGTCCGAGGCCGGGGGCGGTGTCGACCTGGACGACGCGGCCGGTGTCGCGGAGGAGGGCCCGCTCGCCCGGCGGTTCGCCGAGCTCACCGCGGGCCTGCTCGCGGCGGGCACCGTCGCCGAGGCGCTGCAGCGTGTGGTGACGGTGGCGCGCTCGGTGATCCCCGCGGCGGACCTGGTCAGCATCACGCTGAGGGCGCCGGACGGGACCTTCCACACCCCCGTCGAGACCGGCACCGAGGCCGCGGAGCTGGACCAGGAGCAGTACCGCAGCAACCGGGGGCCCTGCCTGGACTCCGCCCGGGAGGACGGCCCGGCGATGGCACTGAGCGGGGACCTCGGCCTCGAGACGCGGTGGCCGGAGTTCGCGTCGGCGGCGGTCCGGAACGGGTACGGCTCGGTGCTGGCGACGACGCTGCTGCCGGACGCGCGTGCGCCGCGGCTGTCCGGCGCGCTGAACCTCTACGCGCGCAAGCGCGACGCGTTCGGCGACGAGGACCGGGACCGCGCGCTGCTGCTGGCCACGCACGCCTCGCTCGCCCTGGCCGCGACCGAGGCGATCAGCCGTTCCGCCCTGCAGGAGGCCCAGTTCCGGACGGCGATCGCCTCGCGCGACGTGATCGGGCAGGCGAAGGGGATCCTGATGGCGCGCCGCGGGCTCAGCGCCGACGAGGCGTTCGACATCCTGCGCCGCACCTCGCAGGACCTCAACGTCAAGCTCGTCGATCTGGCGACCACGCTCGCGTCCCGGCCGACGGCACTGGACGGCGAGCACGCGTAGGGCCGGGCGCGGTACCGCTGGGTAGCCACGCCGGGGTGGGTCCCTCACCGACCGTGTCCGGCTTACGCTGCGGACCATGACCGACGCCGTGCCCACAGAGCTGCTCGCCGACCGTCTGCGCCGGGCCGCCGAGTTCGCCGCCGAGCAGGACACCGACGTGCTGTTCCTGACCCCCGGCACCGACCTGCGGTACCTGACCGGATTCGACGGCGCCTCGCACGAGCGCCTGACCTGCCTGATCGTCCCGGCCGCCGGGCACCGCGCCCCGCCGGCGCTGGTCGTACCGAAGCTGGAGGCGCCCGGGTTCGCCGACGTGCCGCTGGAGGCGCTCGGCATCGACCTGCTCACCTGGACCGACGGCGAGGACCCGTACCTGCTCGTCAGCGACCTCGCCGGTGGCCCCACCCGGATGTCGGTCGACGACGGGATGCCGGCCCGGCACGTGCTCGCCCTGCGCGACGCGTTCCCGGACGTCCCGCAGAGCCTCGGCGGACCGGTGTTGCGTGAGCTGCGGATGCGCAAGGACGCCGCCGAGGTCGCCCGGCTGCGCGCCGCCGGCGAGGCGATCGACCGCGTGCACGCGCGGATGGGGGAGATGCTGCGTCCGGGCCGCACCGAGGCCGAGGTCGGCGCCGACATCACCGCCGCGATCGTCGCCGAGGGCCACGCCGAGGCCGCCTTCGTGATCGTCGGGTCCGGGCCGAACGGCGCGAGCCCACACCACGACGTCTCGGACCGCGTGATCGAGGCCGGTGACGTCGTCGTCATCGACATCGGCGGCCCCCTGCCCGACGGCTACAACTCCGACTGCACCCGCACCTACGCCGTCGGCGGCGAGCCGTCGGCACAGGTCAAGGAGACCTACGCCGTGCTGCAGGAGGCCCAGGAGCGGGCCGTCGCCGCGGTGCGGCCGGGCGCGACCGCGGCGTCGATCGACGACGCCGCCCGGACGGTGATCACCGAGGCCGGGCACGGGGAGCACTTCATCCACCGCACCGGGCACGGCATCGGCCTCGACGTGCACGAGGAGCCCTACATCGTCGGTGGCAACGAGCTGGTGCTCGAGCCCGGCATGGCGTTCAGCATCGAGCCGGGCATCTACCAGGCCGGCGGCTGGGGCGCCCGGATCGAGGACATCGTCGTGGTCACGGCCGACGGCGTCGAGCGGCTGAACCACAACCCGCGGGATCTCGTGGTCCTGTAGGCCCCCGTGAGTGGATATCGCTGCCGGAGCAGCGATATCCACTCACGACTCAGTAGATCTCGGGGGAGGCCCCGTCGATCGGGATGTGCAGCAGCGTCGGGCCGTAGGAGTTCAGGGCACCCGAGATCGCCTCGGACAGGTCCGCGGCGTCGTCCACGCGGTACGCGGCGCAGCCCATCGACCGGGCCAGCGGGACGAAGTCGATCCCGCCCAGCTTCGTGCCGGGCAGCTTCTTCCCGCCGGCGGCCTCTCCGAGCAGGCGGACCGCGGCGTACTCGGCGTTGTCGAGCACGATGAACACGGCGTTCGTGCCCTCGCGGGCCGCCGTCCACAGTGCCTGGATGCCGTACATGGCCGAGCCGTCGCCGAGCACGCCGACCACGGTCGACGTCGGACGGGCCAGCGCCGCGCCGACCGTCGCGGCGATCCCGAACCCGAGCGAGCCGCTCGCCGTGGTCAGGAAGCCGCCGTCGCGGGAGCGGATCGGCAGGTGGTCGTGCAGCGGGCCGCGCAGGCTCGGCGTCTCCTCGACGACCACCGCGTCCTCGGGCAGCAGCTGCGACAGCGTCGCGTAGACCAGCTCCGCGGTCAGCCCGCCGGAGAGCTCCGGGGCCGGCGGCCGCACCAGGCCGGCCGACCCGGGTTCGCCGATCGGCACCGTCGCACCGGACTCGTTCAGCGCGCGGATGACGGCGTCGAGCGCCAGCCCGGGGGAGGCCAGGATCCCGCGCCCGTGCGGGGCCCGGGCCAGGACGTCCGGGTCCTCGGAGACGATGTAGGTGGGCGGCAGCGGCGGGATCGGCCCGTCGCGCAGCACGTGGTAGGTGAACGCGGGCGCGCCGAGCACGATGACCTGGTCGTACGGGCTCAGCGCCGCCCCCAGCGCGCGACGCTCGGGCGGCAGGAACCCGGCGAAGAGCGGGTGGTCCTCGGGGAATGCACAGCGCCCGGACATCGGCGCCGCGAACACCGCGGCCCGGCAGCCCTCGGCCAGGGTGACCAGCCACTCCACCGCGCCGTCGGCGTCGACCTCACCGCCGGCCACGAAGGCCAGACGGGGCGGGTCGTTCGTCAGCGGGGCGTTCGAGCCCAGCTTCGTGTAGGTCCACAGCGCCGTCACCAGCTCGTCGACGGCGTCCGGGTGCGGTGCGGTGCCGCGGATCGCGGTCGCCTCGGGCAGCTCGACGTCGCCGATGGGCGCGTCCCAGTCGTCCACCGGCACGGACAGGAACACCGGCCCGCGCGGCGGCTGCGCCGCGTGCCGGTAGGCCCGCGCCAGCGCGGCCGGGACCTCCTCGGCCCGCGCGGGCTCGTGGCTGAACCGCACGTGCGGCTTCGGGAACGTGGTCGCGTCCGGCGCGCCCAGGAACGGCTCCTCGCCGAGCATCGAGCGGGCCTGCTGTCCGGCCAGGACGATCACCGAGGAGTTGTTGCGGGACGCGCTGAACACCGCCCCGAGACCGTGCCCGACCCCGCCGGCGGAGTGCAGGTTCACCAGCGCCGGGCGCCGGGTGAGCTGGGCGTAGGCGTCGGCCATCGCGACGACGACGGACTCGTGCAGCCCCAGGACGTAGTGGAAGTCCTCCGGCCAGTCGGACAGGAACGGGACCTCGGTCGTCCCCGGGTTGCCGAACACCGTGGTGAGGCCGAAGCGGCGCATCACCTCACGTGTCGCCTCCAGCACCGATCCGGTCACCGTGCACACCCCCTGCGTCTCGTGGCTGATCCGCTGAGCATCATCCCCCGCCGTCCGGGGGAACTTCAGGGTGGTCTCCGGGCGTTACCCGAGTGAAGACACCGGCTCCACCGAGCAGAGTGGGAACGGACGCGGTCGGATACACCGGCCACGACCACGACACCGGGTGGATCGCATCGGATCCGCACCCGGGAAGGAGCACGCACCATGCCGCAGACCGGAACCCTCGTCCGCCCTCGCAACGGGAAGGTCATCGCCGGGGTCTGCGCCGGGCTCGCCGACCGGGTGGGCTGGGGCCGCAACACGGTCCGCTTCCTGTTCCTGATCTCCTGCCTGCTGCCGGGCCCGCAGTTCGTGATCTACATCGTGCTGTGGTTCATCATGCCCAAGGCGCAGTTCTGAGCAGGATCCCCGTCCCGGGCAGGACCACGGTCCTGACCAGGGCATAGACCCCGCGCTCCGCGGTGACACGCGGAGCGCCTGCGAGAGCGGTGGGGCCGGGCCGGCACAGGCGCGGCCCCACTGGCATGATGTCGTCCGTGATCGACCGGACCGGCGCCCGCGACCTCCGTCGCCGCGCCCTGTCCTGCGTCGTCGCCTGTGTGGACTGTCGGCTGTGCTGTCAGCCGGGTCCGTGCCGTTGCCGTCGTCCCTGAGACCCCCGAGTCCAGAGCGCCGACGCACCGTCACCGACCCGCCCCGGCCCCGTCCACCCTGCCGCAGCGCGGCCCGCACGTCTGTGACCACTCCCCATGGCCGTCCTCGGCACCCCTGATCTCTCCGGCGAGACCGTTCTCGCCCTGCACGCCCACCCCGACGACGAGGCGATCTTCACCGGTATCACGCTGCGCCGCCTCGCCGACGCCGGCGCCCGCGTCGTCCTCGTGATGGCGACCGGCGGCGAGCTCGGCGGGTCCCGCCTCCCGCTCTCCGACGGCGAGACCGTCGCCGCACGCCGCCGACGCGAGCTGGAGCGTGCCGCCGACCTCCTGGGCGTCGCACGGCTCGTCCTGCTCGGGCACCGCGACTCCGGCCTGCCCGGCGGCCCGGACGAGTCCCACGCGGGCGCCCTCGCCGGGGCCGACCCCCTGGCCCTGGGACGACGGGTGGCCGAGCTCGCCGACGCCGAGGGCGCCGCGACCCTGGTCTACGACGACGACGCCGGCATCTACGGCCACCCCGACCACCGCGTCGCCCACGCCGTCGGCGCCACCGCCGCCTCGCTGTCCGGGGCGACCGGCTACCGGATGACCGTCGACCGCGAGCACCTGCACCTCTCCGCCCGCGACCGGCACCTGGTGCACGGCGCGGCCCGCGCCGCCGACGTCGCGTTCGGCCGGGTCACCGCCGAGATCGCGACGGCCGTCGCCGGCTCGGCGTCGGACCTGGCCGTCAAGCGCGCCGCGATGCTCACCCACGCCAGCCAGATCGGCCCGGACGCGGTGCCGGACGAGACGTTCGCCGCCACCTACGGCTACGAGTGGTTCCTGCGCGACGGGGCGTCCGGCCTGCTCGACGTCCTGGGCAACGAGCACCTGCTCGCCGGCGCGCCGCGGCGTCCGGAGCACGTGGAGTCCGCAGCGATCCTTTAGCGCGGGGACGTAGTCTCATCGCGTGTCCGCGACGTTGACCAGCCCGCCCTCGCCGACGTCGCCGCCGCAGTCCCGGGCCTCGGCCTGGGGACGGTTGCTGGCGGTCTGGGTGCTCGCGGCCGGGGCCGGTGTCCTGCTCTACCTCAGCTTCCCCCCGCGCACCCTGTGGTGGCTCGCTCTGCCGGCGTTCGCCCTGGTGGGGCTGCTGCTGCGCGGCGTGGGACCGCGGCGTGGGTTCGAGATCGGGATGCTGTTCGGGATCGGGTTCCTGCTGCCGCTGCTGAGCTGGACCGGGTTCTTCGTCGGGTCGCTGCCGTGGGTCGCGCTCGTGGTGTTCGAGTCGCTGTTCCTGGGTGTGGCCGGGGCCGGGATGGCACTGGTGTCGGGCTTCCGGGCGCGGTGGGCGTCGGCGCTGTGGCCGGTCTGGGCCGCCGCGGTGTGGGTCGGCGCGGAGGCGCTGCGCGGGCGGATCCCGTTCGGCGGGCTGCCCTGGGGACGGGTCGGCTTCGGTCAGCCGGACGCCCCGACGCTGCCGCTCGCCGCGATCGGCGGGGTGCCGCTGCTGTCGTTCGCGACGGTCCTGGCCGGGCTCGCGCTGGGCGAGGTGCTGCGGATCCTGGTCCGCGGGCACCGGCCCACGTCGGGCGGCGCGGCCGGCTCCCGGGCCGGGGTCGTCGTCCCGGCGCTGCTGGTCGTGCTCGTCCTGGTGGCCGGACCGCTGGCCGGGCTCGTGCCGGCCCAGGCCGGACCACCGGAGCGGACGGTCACCGTCGCCGCGATCCAGGGCAACGTCCCGCGCCTGGGCCTGGATTTCAACGCCCAGCGCCGCGCCGTCCTGGACAACCACGTCCGCCAGACGCAGCGCCTCGCCGCCGAGGTCGCGGCCGGACGGCAGCCCCAGCCCGACATCGTGATCTGGCCGGAGAACTCCTCCGACATCGACCCGCTGCGCAACGCCGACGCCGCCGCCCTGATCGACGGGGCCGCGTCGGCGATCCGCGCCCCGATCCTGGTCGGCGCCGTGCTCGTCAACGGCGACCGCACGACCAGCAACGCCGCGCTGATCTGGGAGGCGGGCGAGGGCGTCGTCGCCCGCACCGACAAGCGCCGCGTCCAGCCCTTCGGCGAGTACATGCCGTGGCGCTCGTTCTTCCGGCTGTTCTCCTCCTACGTCGACCGCGCGGGGAACTTCGTGCCCGGCCCGGGGGCCGGTGTCGCGCCGATGGCCGGGGTCGCCGTCGGCGTCGCGATCTGCTGGGAGGTCGCGTTCGACGACCTGGTCTCCGACAGCGTCGACGCCGGCGCCCAGATCCTCGCCGTGCCCAGCAACAACGCGACGTTCGGCCTCACCGAGATGACGTTCCAGCAGCTGGCGATGTCGCGGGTGCGGGCCGTCGAGCACGACCGTCCGGTCGTCGTCGCGACCACCAGCGGGGTCAGCGCGATGATCCGTCCGGACGGCACGGTGACGGCCTCGACCGGCCAGTTCGTGCCCGGGGTACTGGTCGATCGCATCCCCCTGAAGGGGACCACTACGCTGTCCGGACACCTGCGGTCGGTTCCGGAATGGACGCTGACGGCCATCGGCGTACTGGCCGTGGTGATCGTCTTCGGAGCGTCGCGGAGGCGGGGCCCGCGGTCGGGCGTAGGGTCAGCGGGTCGTATGCCCGAGGCAGGAGAGGACGAGCATGGCTGAGCCCCCGGGTCCGGTCCTGGTGGTGATCCCGACGTACGAGGAGCGAGAGAACCTGGGCCCGGCTCTCGCGCGCCTGCACGCAGCTGTGCCCGAGGCCGACGTCCTCGTCGTCGACGACGCGAGTCCCGACGGCACCGGCGAGCTGGCCGACGAGTTCGCCGCCGCCGACGAGCGCGTCCGCGTGCTGCACCGCACCGGCAAGTCCGGGCTCGGCGCCGCGTACCTCGCCGGTTTCGCGCACGCCCTGCGCGGCGAGCACCAGGTCGTCGTGGAGATGGACGCCGACGGCTCGCACGCCCCGGAGGACCTGCCCGCCCTGCTGCACGCCCTCGACGACGCCGACCTCGTGCTCGGCTCGCGCTACGTGCCCGGCGGACGTGTCGTGAACTGGCCGTGGCACCGCCAGATGCTCTCCCGCGGTGGCAACCTGTACTCCCGGCTCGCGCTCGGCGTCCCGATCAGCGACATCACCGGCGGCTACCGCGTCTACCGGCGCGAGGTGCTCGAGGAGCTGCACCTCGACAGCGTCGCCTCGCAGGGCTACTGCTTCCAGGTCGACATGGCCTGGCGTGCCGTGCAGTCCGGCTTCCGGGTCCGCGAGGTCCCGATCACGTTCACCGAACGCGAGCGCGGCACGTCGAAGATGAACTCCACGATCGTCGGCGAGGCGCTCTGGCGGGTCACCTGCTGGGGCATGTCGCACCGCTTCGGCAGCGGCGACCGGCCGCCGGACCCGGTCGACCCGATCCCCGAGGGCCCCGTCCGCGCCTGAACGGGACCCCGGGGGAGCGATCAGATCGCGGCCAGCTCGCCGGCCAGGTCGTCGAGGCCCAGCGAGCCCTGCGACAGCGCCGTCATGTGCCAGGCCTTGACGTCGAACTCCCCGCCGCGGGCGGTGTGGGCCCGCCGGGCCGCGTCCCGGCCGGCCAGCCACACCCGCTCACCGAGCTTGTAGCCGATCGCCTGGCCCGGCGCTCCGAGGTAGCGCAGCAGCTCGCTGTCGATCAGCTCGTCGCTGCCGCCGACGTGGCTGCGGAAGAACTCCCGTCCCAGCTCCGGGGTCCAGCGCAGGCCGGCACCGACGGGGGAGTCGTCCGGGATCGGCAGCGACAGGTGCATCCCGATGTCGATCACGACCCGGATCGCGCGCAGCATCTGGCCGTTCAGGTAGCCCATCCGCGACCCGGGGTCGGTGTGGTAGCCGAGCTCGTCCATCAGCAGCTCCGCGTAGAGCGCCCAGCCCTCCAGGTTCGCGCTGACCGACCCGACGTTGGCCTGGTAGGACGACAGGTCCGCCGCCCGGTAGGCCCACTGCGCCATCTGCAGGTGATGTCCGGGGACGCCCTCGTGATACCAGGTGCTGATCAGGTCCCACATCGGGTAGCGGTCGTCCGCGGTCTGCGGCAGCCACGTCCGGCCCGGGCGGGAGAAGTCCAGTGTGGGCGGCGTGTAGTACGGCGCGGCCGCGCTGCCGGCCGGGGCCAGGCACGCCTCGACGGTGCGGATCGGCTCGGCCAGGTCGAAGTGCGTGCGGCCCAGGTCGGCGATCGTGTCGTCCATCATCGTCTGCAGCCGCGCCCGCGCCGCCTCCCCGCCGACGACGACGTCGCCGTGCCGGTCCAGGTGGGCCATCGCCTCCGCGGCGCCGGCGCCCGGCTTGACCCGCTCGGCCTCGACCGCCATCTCCTCGCGCAGCCGACGGAACTCCGACCAGCCCCAGGCGTAGACCTCGTCGGTGTCGATGTCGGCGCCGTTCCAGTACCGCGACGCGAGCCGGTAGCGCTCGGCCCCGACCCCGTCCGGGGTGCCCTCGGCGCGCGGGAGGTACTCGGTGCGCAGCCAGTCCCGCAGCTCGACGAGGGCGCCGGTGGCCTGTGGCGCCGCGGTGGCGAGGTCGGCCCGGACCCCGTCGCCCAGCGGAGCACGGGAGGCCCCGTCCGCGAAGACGGAGAACCAGCCGCGCCCGGCGCCGTCGGCCACCCAGGAGTCGATCTGCTCGGCGACCCGCTCCACCTGCCGGGGCGCGGCGTACAGACCGCGCCGGTCGCCCTCGGTGAGGCTCTCGCGGTACTCGCGCAGCGCCTGGGGGACGCGGCTCATCCGGCCGGCGACGTTCGCCCAGTCGTGCTCGGTCGCCACCGGCATCAGCGTGAACGCCAGGCGCACGCCCTGGACCGGGCCGAACAGCTCCTGCACCGCGCGCAGGTTCTCGCCCGATGCCGACACGTCGAGCCCGGCCCGCAGACGTTCGGAGAGCAGCCGCGCACAGCGGCGTTCGTCGGGGTCCGACGGCGGCGTGTCGCCGGTGAGCGCGGTCAGACGGTCCAGGGTCTCGCGGTCCAGCGCGTCGATCGCGTCCTGACCGGCGGGGGAGAGGTCTCCGAGCCGGTCCTGCCCGTCGGTGTGGCCGAGCTCGCCGGCCAGGACCGGGTCCAGGGCGGCGAGGCGTCGGACGTGGTCGTCGGCGAGGTCCCGGACGGCGCGGGAAGGGTTCTCCTCAGGGGTGTCGGGCATGACGCCATCATGCCCACCGCCCCCGGTGCCCGCCGCCGCACGGCCCCGCACACGACGAAGCCGGGCCCCCTTCTCGGGTGACCCGGCTCCGCGGTGTCCGGCGCGTCGTCTCGGACGTGGTGGTGGGCGTGCGTCAGGCGATCTCGGCGCGACGCTCGCGCAGCAGCTCGAGACGCTCGTTCAGCAGCTCCTCCAGCTCCGCGATGGAGCGGCGCTCGAGCAGCATGTCCCAGTGCGTGCGCGGGGGCTTGGCCTTCTTCGCCTCCGGCTCGTTGCCGTCGACGCGCTTGCCGACACCACCCTGGGGGGACTCCCAGGTGGCCGGCGGCTCGGCGTCGTTGGCGAAGGGGACCTCGAACTCGAATCCCGCCTCGGACACATAGCGCACCATCTGCCGCGGCGCCAGGTCGTGGTTACGGTCGGTCTCGTAGCTGACAGCCCCGAGCCGGCTTCCACGCAGTACGCGGTCGGCCATGTGTCACCCTCCTGTGCGGTGTACGAGGGACGGACCCTCGACGGTTACTTCGCCGCCACCAGGTGTAACGTTCGTGGCGTTACTGTCATTCCTGGTGGCCGGCCAGGGTTTTCCCTCCGGTGAGTACCCGGTGGTAACTGTTCCTGGCCCGACGAGCCAGTGTTCCCTATTTGTGCCTATCGCACACGCTGATGTGACGTGTCAGCCATCTGTGACTTAGCTCACCCTGTCTTGGCGCAGTGTTCACGCCCTTGTTTCCGCACGGTGTGAGGATGCTTGCGCAGGCAAGATCCGCGGACCGTTTCAGGCCGCGTTCACCGCTGGTGCGGAACGGGCCGGGGCCTTGACCGGGATGATCGCGGCCAGACCGGCGGCGAGGACGAGCACGATCCCGACGGTGCCCGCGCGGTCGGAGGAGAAGAGATAGGTGAACAACCCGATCAGGGCCGGTGCCAGGAACGAGACCGCCCGCCCCGTCGTGGCGTAGAGGCCGAACAGCTGGCCCTCGTGCCCGGGCGGGCAGAGCCGGTTCATGTACGACCGCGACGACGCCTGCGCCGGGCCGACGAACAGGCCCAGGATCAGGCCGAACACCCAGAACGCGTTCGGGCCGGAGACGAACAGCAGGATGATCCCCACGACCACCAGCCCGCCGAGCGAGCCGACGACGACGGCCTTCGGGCCGATCCGGTCGTCGAGCCAGCCTCCGGTCAGCGCGCCCAGCGCGGACACCACGTTGATCACCACACCGAAGATCAGCACGGTCCCGGGGTCCATCCCGTACACGGTCACCGCGATCACCCCGCCGAACGCGAACACGGCGTTGAGGCCGTCCCGGTAGAGCGCGCTGGCCCCGAGGAAGTACACGGTGTGCGGTTCACGCCGGTAGAGGTCGCGCAGGTCGGCGAGCAGCCTGCGGTAGGACCCGACGACGCCGAGCCGGGCCCCGCTGCCGGTGGCGGGGGTCTCGGGCAGCGAGAAGAACATCGGCAGTGCGAACACCGCGAACCAGGCCGCCGCGAGCAGCATCGCGACCCGGATGTTGATGCCGCCCTCGGTGCCGAGACCGAGCAGGCCGCCGTCGTCACCGGCGATCAGGCCGAGGTAGATGAGCAGCAGCAGCACGATCCCGCCGAAGTACCCCATCGACCATCCGAACCCGGACACCCGCCCGACGTTGGCCGGCGTCGAGACCTGGGAGAGCAGGGCGAAGTAGGACACCTGGGCCAGCTCGAAGAAGATCGAGGCCACGGCGAGCAGGAGCAGGCCCAGCCACAGGTAGTGGTAGTCGTCGCGGACGAAGAACATCAGCGCCATCGCGACGACCACGGCCGCCGTCCACAACCCGGTCGAGCGCAGCCTGCGCCCGGCCCGGTCCGCGCTCTGCCCGATCACCGGTGCCATCAGCGCGATCAGTACGCCGGCCGCGGCGGTGGACCAGCTCAGCCAGCTGTTCACGCTGATGGAACCGGGCAGGTCGGCGCCGACCGAGTCGGTGAGATAGACCGAGAAGACGAACGTCAGGGCGATCGTGTTGAACGCCGAGGAGCCCCAGTCCCACAGGCCCCAGGTCCACACCTGCCCGCGTCGGGGAGCGGGCTGCGAGGCCGGGGGAGCGGCGGCGGGGCTGGTCACACGGCGAGCCTAACGGCGCACCGGCGACGATCCCCGCCGTGGAACTACCGAGCCGGTGCCCGTTCAGCCGGCCTCGGGTGGCCGCAGTGCCTCGGACCGCACGGCGAGGACGTCGCGCAGCACGTCCGGGCGGTCGGACAGGATCCCGTCCACGCCCAGGTCCAGCAGCGTGTGCATCGTTCCCGGCTCGTCGACCGTCCACACGTGCACCTCCGTGCCCGCGGCGTGCGCGGTGCGGACGAACTGCTCGTCGACGACGGTCAGCGGCCCGAACCGGGCCGGCACCTGCGCGACCTGCCCGTGCACCCGCGGCAGCACCGCGCCCCCGAGCAGGCCCGCGGCCTGCAACGGCCCGGGCAGCGCAACGAGCCACGCCCGCCCGCGCAGGCCCAGCACCCCGCGCTGACCCAACGAGGTGCACAGCCGTCGTCCGGCCGATGCGCGGGCACGGACCAGGCGGGACTCCTCGAACGACCCCAGGCACACCCGGTCCCAGGCGTCGAGCCGCTCCAGGACGGCGAGCGTGGGCGCGACGACGGCGTCGGCCTTGAGCTCGATCGTCACCCGGGTCCGCGGGATCGCCCGCAGCACGGTCTCCAGGCGGGGCAGCTTCTCGCGCCCGCCGACCGTGACCTCGTCCAGCTCGGCGGCGTGCCGGTCGGCGATCCGGCCGGTCGCGTCCGTGGTGCGGTCGAGGTGGGCGTCGTGGTGGATCACCGGGATGCCGTCGGAGCTGGCGTGCACGTCGAGCTCGACGTAGCCGAAGCCCTCGTCGGCGGCGCGGACGAACGCGGCCAGGGTGTTCTCGCAGCCGGTGAGGTCGTCGATGTGCCAGCCGCGGTGGGCGTACGCACGCGGGTACGGGCCCTCGAGATAGGGATGACGGTCGCCCATGCCTTCACCCTCCCAGGTGCGGTGATCAGGTGCGACGCGGCAGACGGAAACGCTCGGTGTCGAGCAGGGGTGCCATCAGGTCGCCGTGGCGGTCCAGGCGGGCCGGGATGTCGTCGGCGACGAAGCGCAGGTCCTCGGCGGCGTGGCAGGCCCGGACCTCGTCCCAGGTGACGGGGGTGGCGACGGTGGGGCGCTCCCGCCCGCGCAGCGAGTAGCTCGCGATCGTGGTCTTGGCCGTGTTGTTCTGGCTCCAGTCGACGAACACCCGGCCCGTGCGCCGGGCCTTGGCCATCACCGAGACGACCTCGCGCGGGTGGTCGGTGGCCAGGCGGTCGGCGACGTCGTGGGCGAACTCCGAGGTCTGCTCGGCACGGGTCACCCCGACCGGGATGTAGAGCTGCAGGCCCTTGCCCCCGGACGTCCGGGGCCACGCCTCCAGGTCGTGCTCGGCGAGGACGTCGTCGAGCCACTCGGCGACCCGGCAGCACTCGACGATCGACGTCCCCTCACCCGGGTCCAGGTCGAACACCACCAGGTCCGGCGGGTGCCTGCCGTCGCGGGGGCCCAGGCGCCACTGCGGGACGTGCAGCTCCAGCGCGGCCAGGTTCGCCGCCCAGGCCAGCCCCTCGACGCTGTCGATCACCGGGAAGTCCGCGGTCTCCGACCGCCCGCCCGGCGTGCCCACCCGCGCGGTGCGCACCCAGTCCGGGGCGTGGCGTGCGACGTTCTTCTCGAAGAACGACGGCTTCCCGACCCCGTCCGGCCAGCGCACCATGGTCAGCGGCCGGTCCGCGATGTGCGGCAGCATCACCTCGGCGACGGCCAGGTAGTGCGCGAGGACGTCGGTCTTGGTCGTCCCGGTGCGGGGGTAGAGGACCTTGTCCGGGTTGGTCAGCCGCGCGCGCCCCGCTCCGAGCGGCCCGGTACCGGCAGGCCGGCGGGGTGCGGCGGCGGGGACCTCCACCCAGTCCGGGTCCGGCACGACGTCGGTGCGGTACGCCGAGTCCTCCCGCACGGCGACGACCGACGGCAGCCCCTGCGCCGTGACGGCGTCGAGCAGCTCCGGCCCGGCGTCCGGGTAGACCGGCGCGACCTTCCAGTGCGGGCCGTCCAGCGGCAGCGCGTCGAGTCGTTCCCGCCGCTCGCGCAGCGGCCGGTCGCGCAGGTCCTCGCCGCCGGTGTGGAGCACGTCGGAGATCCAGAGGTCGCCGCCGGTGGTGAGCTCCGCGTCGAGCAGGTGCCCGCCGGCCCCGAGGCTCGGGCCGAACCGGCGCAACTGAGGCGGCAGCGCGATGTCCTGCCACCCGCCGGCGCCGTCCGGGCCGGTCAGCGTCGCCCGCCCGCCGTCGCTGCGCACGAGCACCCGGCGCCCGCCGAAGCGCACGCGGATCCACCAGCCCGGCCCGTCGGGGAGCGCGTCGGCGGGGGTGGGCTCGACGAGCGCGGCGTCGTGGGGGAGCGGTTCACCGGAGGGGGAGTCGTCGCCCTGGTCCTTCGCCCGCCGCAGCAGCCAGGTGTCGCGCTTGCCGTCCGGGCGGTGCAGCAGCACGAACCTGCCCTGCGCGCGCTCGCCGTGCAGGACGACGGCGACCTCGCGGTCGTTCCACTTCTCGGTCTCGTAGCGGCCGGAGTCCCAGACGCTCATGTGCCCGCCGCCGTACTCGCCGGACGGGATGTCACCGGCGAAGTCCAGGTACTCCATCGGATGGTCCTCGGTGCGGATCGCCATCCGGACCGTCGACGGGTCGGTGGGCAGACCCTTCGGCACCGCCCAGGACGCGAGGACGCCGTCGCGCTCGAGGCGAAGGTCCCAGTGCAGCGCCGTGGCGTGGTGCTCCTGGATCACGAAGCGCTCGCCGGCGCCCGAGGCCTCCGGGTCGGTCTCCGGGATCGGCTCCGGCGTGCGCTGCGGATCGCGCTTGCGGCGGTAGTCCTCGAGCGGCACCCGGCCAGCCTAGCCACGCGTCCCGCACCGGACCCGGCGTTCTCTTGTGCCCGAGGGTGATCAACTGTCAGGATAGGGTTGCCTACATGAAGGGTGGGGTCACGTTGTTCGCCTGCATCTGTGCTGCGGCCACCGAGTCCGAGGTCCGCGACTGCGTCCGTCTCGGCGCGCTCACGGTCGAGGAGATCGGCGACGCCTGCGGCGCCGGTACCGGATGCGGGTCGTGCGTGAACACCCTGGGCGTGCTGTTGATGACGACCGCCGCACCGTCCGATCTGGACGGACTGCCGGCCACCGCCTGAACCTATCCGCACCCTTGTCCCAGGCAAGGCTGGGCGAATCAGAGTCGGTCCTGAGCGGACAGTGCTCCCGAGTGGTGTCCTACATTCGTCGCGTCCAGACCCTTGCGACGAATCGAGAGAATCCGATGCGCGGCGACGCCGAGGTCATCTCCCTGCTCAACGACCAGTTGACCAGTGAACTCACGGCCATCAACCAGTACTTCCTGCACGCGAAGATGCAGCAGAACTGGGGCCTGACGAAGCTGGCCGCCTACACCCGCAGCGAGTCCATCGACGAGATGCGGCACGCGGAGAAGATCACCGACCGGATCCTGTTCCTGGAGGGTCTGCCCAACTACCAGCGCCTGTTCCAGCTGCGGGTCGGGCAGACCGTGCGCGAGCAGCTCGAGGCGGACCTGTCGATCGAGCTCGCCGTCGTCGAGCGCCTGCGTCCCGGCGTGCAGATGTGCCGCGACAAGGGCGACATCACGACCGCCAACCTGTTCGAGGAGATCCTCGCCGACGAGGAGCACCACATCGACTACATCGAGACGAACCTCGAGCTGATGGAGAAGCTGGGCGAGCCGCTGTACCTCGCGCAGCTCGTCGACCAGCCGCCGAACCCGGGCTGATCCACGCTCGGCGCTTGTTATGACAGGTTCGGCGCAGCGGGGCCGTCCCACCGCGCGCCGGGGGACGATCGAAGATATGTTCGATCCATGACCGACGATCACAAGGCAGACACCGTCGACCCCGGGACGGCCGAGAAGGACCCCGCGGACTGGACCACCGGCGACGAGCCGATGACCGGGCCGCAGCGCTCGTACCTGGAGACGCTGCTGCAGCAGGCCGGCGAGGACGCGCCGGACGACCTGGACAAGCTCAACAAGTCCGAGGCGTCGCGTCGCATCGACGCGTTGCAGGAGAAGACCGGTCGCGGGAACTGATTCATTCGCCGTGTGGGCCGTCGGAGACGATCCGGCGGCCCACACGTATGTTCGGGCTCGCCGTTATCGGCACCCTGATATCGAGCCGATAATGTGCGTTATGACAGTTGATACGTCGGCGGGAGGTTCTGCGCCCCATGGCCTCACCCCTCGTTCCGGGCGTCCCTCGGATCCGGACGGCCGCCCCGGCCGACTACGACCCGATCGTCACGGTGATGGACGGCTGGTGGGGACGCACGGTCAGCCCGGTCCTGCCGCGGCTGTTCCTGGAGCACTTCCACGAGACGAGCCTCGTCGCCGAGGACGCGTCCGGCCTGGCCGGGTTCCTGGTCGCCTTCGTGTCCCCGGCGTCACCGCAGGACGCCTACATCCACTTCGCCGGCGTCCACCCCGGGCGTCGCGGACAGGGCCTGGCGCGAGCGCTCTACGGGAGGTTCCTCGACCTCGCGCGTGAGCGCGGCTGTACCCGCGTCCGGGCGATCACCCCGCCGCGCAACCAGGACTCGGTCCGCTTCCACCGGGCCCTGGGGTTCGACGTCTCCGACCCGCAGGCCGATTATCACGGTCCCGGCCAGGACCGGATCGTGTTCACCCGCCGGATCTGACCGCCCCTGTGGGCGCGGGGTCCCCTGGCCCTCCCTCCCCGTGCGGGGCCGGCACATGGTGGTGCGTCGTACGGCGTGCACCGATCACCTGTGCGACGTGCTGGGCTGATGTGTGCGTCCGGGGAGTCGAACCCCGTGCGCGGCCCCTCGCGCGCCAGGCATGGGCCGGTCTTCGCCCGCCGGCCCTCGGGCTCGTGCCCGCTCCCCGCCCGGGTACCTGCTCCCGCGCCGATTCAGTTGTCATAACGATCAGTCGAGCAGATCGACCGTCCAGTTGGCCTGCTGGATCCGTGCGTCCAGCTCGCGGACGTCGCGGGCCACCCGGTCGGCCCGGCTGCGCAGCTCGCCCACCGGTAGGGCGGAGAGCTGGCGCAGCTCCGAGCGCAGCTGCCGGAAACCCCCGTGCCCGGCCGCGGCGTCGGCGGCCGCGGTGAGCAGTGCGTGCCGCTGACGCAGGACGTCCCGGACGGCCAGGGCGTCGGTCATGGTGCCGTCGTCGCCGAGGTCGGTGGCGGCGTTCGTGCGGTTGATCCGGCGGATCAGCCCGGCCAGCTCGTCGAGCACCTCGTCGGCCTCGCCCAGCAGCGCCGCCGCGTCCTCCGGGGGCTGCTCACCCTCCTGGTAGCGCGCGCTGCCGACGACGCGGGTGCGTAGCTGCTCCACCCGTCGACGTGCGTCGGCCCGCAGCGCGAGCGCCTCGGCCAGCTTCATGGTCCACCTCCCCCCGGCGGTCCAGGTTGCCATGTGTGGATCTCCGGCACCACGCGATTACCCTGTGGTGCACCTGCCCGGGCCGCAGCGGCGGCTCTCGACGGTTATCCGGTCGACGCGTGGCGTCACAGCAGGGCAGGCTCCTGCGGTGCACCACGCCGAGAACGGAACCGGGCGCCGTGCGACCGCGTGAGGGCGAGGTCCTGCACTTCTCCGAGGACCCGACCATCGAGGAGTTCGTCCCGCACATCGCCGCGTCGGCCCGGGTCCGAGACACCCTGGTCTGGGCGGTCGACGCGCCGAGGGCACCCGCCTACTGGTTCCCGCGGCAGTGCCCGCGCGTCCTGACGTGGGCAGTGTCCGGCAGCACGGTCGCGGACGTCGAGCGTGTCATCGGCCCGTCCGGCGTGACGCGGGTGCACGCCGTCGAGTACGCGTGGCTGGAGCGGATGCGGTCGGTGCGTCTGTACGCCTACCGCCTGCCGGCCGCCCCGTTCCGCCCGTTCCCCGAGCCGGAGCCTGCGCGCCGGCAGGAGACCGCGGAGCCGTCGGCCCACGTCGCCCGGGTCCGGATCCGTCCGCTGGGGCGGCCCGAGCCCGTCGGGGATCTCCTCGCACTGCACGAACAGGCCGGTATCGAGCTCCGTGTGCTGCCGGAGTTGTGGACGTTCTGGGAGGCGGTGACGGCCGGGACCCTGGGGTTCAGCGGTATCCGGCTGCGCAACGCCCGTCCTCCGTCTCCGCGGTAGGGCCCTTACTCCCCCTCGGGCATGTCCCGCAGGCGTCGCAACGGGGAGAGCAGCACCCAGAGCGGGGCGAGGGTGTTGCCGACCGCGACGACGAGCAGGGTCGCCCGCGGGCCGATCACCTCGCCGAGAGCGCCGCCGAGGAGGCCTCCCAGCGGGATGGTGCCCCACTCCAGGAAGCGGACGCTGGCGTTCATCCGGCCCAGCAGGCGTGCGGGGCAGATGGCCTGGCGGAAGCTGACCTGGGCGACGTTGTAGACCACCGAGCCGTAACCCAGGGCGAACAGGCCCACCGCCGCGGCACCGAGCAGCGGGCCCGGCCGGGCGAGCGGGACGAGCACCATGATCGGGCTGGTGACCAGCAGCGACCAGACGATCGTGCGCGCCTGGCCGAGCCGCCGCGTCCAGGCTCCGGCGGTGACGGCCCCGACCAGTGCCCCGACCCCGGCGGCGGCGAGGATCAGCCCGACGACCGCCGCCGGCTGGCCGAGCTCGCGGGCGAGGAACAACGCCAGCGCGGCCTGCATGACGCCGGTGAACAGGTTCGACGTCCCGGTGCACAGCACGATCGGCCGCAGCAGTCGGTGGTCCCGGACGAAGCGCAGCCCCTCCCCGATCTCCGCGCGCACCGAGGTGCCCGACGGCACCGGTTCCGGCTCCGCGGTGCGGATACGGGAGAGCAGGGCGGCCGAGGCCAGGTAGCTCACCGCGTCGACCAGGACCGCACCGACGGACCCCACCAGCTGCACCAGACCGCCACCCAGCGCGGGGCCGCCCGCCTCCGCGCCGGCGCGGGTCGACTCCAGCTTCCCGTTGCCCTCGACGAGGTGCTCGCGTCCGACCAGCGAGGGCAGGACGGACTGGTAGGCGACGTCGAAGAACACCGTGCCCAGACCCGCCAGGAACGCGACGACGAGCAGCTGCGGGTATCCCAGGACGCCGAACCAGCCGGCGACCGGGATCGTCGCCAGGAGCGCGAACCGGGCCAGATCGGCGGCGATCATGACCGGGAACCGGCGCACCCGGTCCAGCACGACGCCGGCCAGCAGGCCGATGAGCAGGAAGCCCGCGGTCTGGGCGGCGGTGAGCAGACCCATCTGCCACGGGGTCACGCCGAGCACGGTCACCGCCAGCAGCGGGATCGCGACGTCGCCGATCCGTGTCCCGACCTGGCTGACGCTCTCCCCCGACCACAGGAGCAGGAAGTCGCGGTGCCGCCAGAGCGAGCCCGGGCGCGGGGTCAACCGGCGCCGGGGCGGACTCGTGTCGCGCATCGGCTCACCCTCGCAGGGTCCGGCGGCGGCACCGCCACGGTTTTCGCCCGGTGAACACCGGAGCCGGGATTCAGCGCAGGGCGAAACCCTCCGCCGCCGGACGGCGGTCCCCGAGGACGGACAGACCGTCGTCGGCGGTCACCAGGCAGTGCAGCCTGCGGGTGCGCGGCCGGGTGGCCCACCACAGGCGCAGGTGGAGGCGGTCGACCCCGGTCCGCCACCGCCGCGGGCAGCCGGTGCGTGGGCGCGCGACGGAGCGCAGCTGCGCCCGGCGGGCGGCGACGGCGGCCCGCAGGTAGTCATCGGTCGCCACGGTCGACCTCCGGAGGCCGTCGCAACGACGTGGCCGCGAAGACCTGGGCGGCGCGGGCCCCGGCCGGTCGGGCGGACGGGTCGCCGACGCGGTCGTTGTAGCGGTGGACCAGCGTGCGGATGTCCGCCGTCAGCTCGGCCAGCTCGTCGGCGGTCACGAACGCGACCGTCTCGGTGACGGCCGTTGCGTCCAGCCACTGCGGCTCCTCCCGGCTGCGCCACCGGATCCAGGACTTCAGGTGCGCGGCCAGGTGGTCCAGCGACACGTCGCTGAGCGCCACCGCCGCGACCGCCGCCTCGTCGTCGAGCCCCTCCCCTCCCGCCCGCCAGCTGCGGTCGACGACGACCAGCCGCCACGGCTTCTCCCGGCCCGTCCCGCCCTCGGCAGCCTCGACGAACCCGTACCGGGACAGCGTGTTCAGGTGGTAGGAGCAGCTCGCCACGCTCTCCCCCGTCAGCTCCGAGCACCGCGTCGCGGTCATCGTCGGCTCGAGGTCGAACTGCTGGAGGATCTGCCACCGCGTGGGATGGGCGAGAGCCCGGAACGTCTTCTTGTCCGTGATCCAGTTCGGCTTCTCGGGGTCCATGTCCTGCGGACGGGGCTCGGGCACGGCACTACCGTGACATGACAAGAAGTCTTTCGCAAGAACTCTTGTCATAGGTCCGGGCCGGTCCGGCGTCCGCCGGAGGGCGGGGTGCGGACGCCGGGACGCCGTCCACCCGACCACGAGGCGGCCACGGCGGGCACCGCGGCCAGAGCCGTCAGCCCGGCGGCCGCCCATGCCGGACCCGTCGCCGACATCGACAGGCTCCATCCCCCGACGAGCGGCCCGGCCGTCGCGCCGACGTTGAGCGCTGCGGTGGTGGCACTGCCCCCGAGAGTCGGGGCACCGGAGGCGAGTGTCAGCGACCGGGCGATCACCGCCGACCCGACCGCGAACGCGGCGGCGCCCATCATCGCGACCAGGAGGAGAGTGACCCGTCCGTGCCCGGCCGGCAGGGCGAGTGCGACCCAGCCGAGCAGGACGATGGTCCCGCCGACGAGCAGCAGGGAACGGTGGTGGGCGTCGGCGAGCCGCCCCGCGAGCGTCACGCCGGCGAAGGACCCGATCCCGAACAGTGCGAGCCCGACCGGCACCGCCTCGGCGCCGAGACCGCCCGCACCGGTCAGCAGCGGGGCGAGGTAGGTGTAGACGGCGAAGGTGCCGCCGTTGACCAGCGCTCCGACCAGCAGCGTCAGGACGACCGGGGCGCGCCTCAGGGCCCTGAGCTCCTGGCGCACCGCCGGTGCCGGACCGCGTCCGTCCGCGTGCCCGGGCACCGTGACCAGGACCCCGGCCAGTACGGGGAGCGACACCAGGGCCACGGCCCAGAACGTCGAGCGCCACCCGAGCAGCTGCCCCAGCATCGCCCCGGCGGGCACCCCGACGATCAACGCCAGGGTCGTCCCGGCGAGCAGCGTCGCCGTCGCCCGTGCGGTCCGCTCCGGCGGGACGACCCGCAGCACGAGGGCGAACGCGACGGCGAGGAACCCGGCGTTCGCGAGCGCCGCGACGACCCGGGTCGCCATCAGCACGCCGAAGCCCGGCGTGAGCGCGCCCAGGACGTGGACGGCGAGGAAGACGGCCAGGAACCCCGAGAGCGCGGTCCGCGGTGGGAGGCGGCGCGCCGAGAGCGCCATCAGCGGCGCCCCGACCACCATGCCGACGGCGAAGGCCGAGGTCAGCGATCCGGCGGCGGCGACGGGGACGTCGAGGTCCCGCGCGATCTCGGCGACGAGACCGGCGAGCATGAACTCCGAGGTCGCCTGGGCGAGGACCGCCGAGGCGAGGACGTACAACACGAACGGCATGACACGGCTCCGCGAGCATCGAGCCCGCGCAGGACCTCCGCGGCCGTCGAGGGCGCGGTCGGGCCGTACGGGGGCGGGGAATCGACGACGATGCGATGCGGCCACTGCACACGTGGCGGGCGGGGTCGGGCCGGGCGAGGGTTGCGCACCTGCTCGCGGGCCTGCCTGCGCCACCGGCGAGGGGCCGGTGGTCAGCGTCTGTCGGACTCCGGGCTGCTCACGGAGACGACCTTAGCAACGGAGTTTCGGTTCGACACCCGGTATTCGCGGCGTCGAGGACGGCCGCCCTCCCCCGGCCCTGCGGGGCGACGGGGGCGGCCGAGTCCTACTTGCCGCGACCGGTCGTCGGGACGATCGCCGGGTTGGCCGCGGCGTTGGCCGCGGACTTCTTGTCCGCGCGCTTCTGTTTGAGCGACTTCTCGGACTTCTTGCTACTGGACTGGCGGGGCGACTTGTCGGACATGCTCGATCTCCTCGGTACGCGTAACGGAACCGCCACGCCCGGTGGCGCGCCGGGCGGCGCGTGCCGAGCAGGTCGTCGAACGACCTGATACCGACTGTCCTCCGGCCGGGTCACCGGCGCAACGACCCTGCGCCCGGGGGTCGTCAGGACATTGCGGAGGCGAGGGCGGTGTCGTCGGCGTCCGTGTCGTCGTCGGACCAGGTCGGTCCGGTGGGTGGATGGTCGAGGTGCCACCGCACCGACTCCGCCACCCGTCGTCCCAGGAAGCGCGTCCCTCCGAGCACCAGCACCCTCACGACGACCACCCTGGCACCCGTCCTGCCGCCTCGGGAGCCGGTCCGCCCAGGGCGAACGGCGGTCGAAGCCCGGCGAAACGCCTGACGGTGAACGAACCGGACCGCGGCGCCCACCCTGTGGGACGTCCGACCGTTGCGTCTGGCAACGATGCAGGTCACAGTGCGACGATCCGCCCATCGCCCGGTGGGTCGTCCGCCGCCGGGCCCGTCGACGGGGGGCCGGGATGTCGGATCAGTCGGGGCGTGTCCTCGACCGGGCGTCGAGCGTGCTGGAGATCTTGCCGGTCACCGGCTGGCACCGCCGCCTCGTCGTCCTCGTCGGGATCGGGTCGTTCTTCGATCTCTACGAGGTGTTCCTGGGCGGGGTGCTGGCCCCGGTCCTGGCCGAAGAGTTCGCACTCGGCTCGACCGGCAAGGCCGCGGTGCTGGCGGCCGGGTTCGCCGGGATGTTCGTCGGCGCGAACGTGCTCTCGATCGCCGCGGACCGGTTGGGACGGCGCAGGGTCTTCATCCTGAACCTGCTGCTGTACTCGGTGTTCTCGCTGGCCGCGGCGTTCTCCCCGAACATCGAGACGTTCCTGGTGCTGCGCTTCCTGGCCGGGGTCGGGCTCGGTGCGGAACTGGTGCTCGTCGACACCTACCTCGCCGAGTTCGTGCCCGGCCGGGTCCGCGGCCGGATGACGGCGTGGGCCTACACCGTCGGCTTCCTGGGCGTCCCGATCGCGGCCCTGCTCGGCGGGAAGCTCGTCGCCGCGGAGACGCTCGCCGGCATCGACGGCTGGCGCTGGCTGCTCGTGTTCGGCTCGCTCGGGGCGGTGTTCGTGCTGGCCGTGCGGACGATGCTGCCCGAGTCGCCGCGCTGGCTGGAGAGCCGAGGCCGGTTCGCGGAAGCGCGTGAGGTGGTGCGCTCGGTGGTGGAGAAGGTCGCGCCGGGGACGCCGGTGCCCGAGGCTCCCGCCCGCACCGACGGCCGTGAGGGCGACGACGCCCGCAGCGTCACCGAGGTGCTCACCATCGCGTTCCGGGACTACCGGCAGCGCAGCGTGATGCTGGTGATCTTCCAGGTGCTGCAGACGGTCGCCTACTACGGCTTCGGCACGCTCGCGCCGCTGGTGCTCGTGGCCAAGGGCTTCGACATCACCGAGTCCCTGGGCTACGCCGCGCTGAGCTTCGCCGGCTACCCGCTCGGGTCGCTGACCTCGGTGCCGCTGGTCGAGCGCGTCGAGCGGAAGTTCCTGATCATCTACTCGGCGATCGGGATCGGGGTGTTCGGGCTGGTGTTCGCCGCCGCGGAGAACGTGGTGGTGATCGTCGTGTCCGGGTTCCTGCTCACCGCCATCAGCAACGTGTTCTCCAACGGCTTCCACATCTACCAGGCCGAGATCTTCCCGACGGCCATCCGCAGCACCGCCAGCGGCATCGCCTACTCGCTGTCCCGGGCGACGTCGATCGCGCTGCCGTTCATCGCCGTCCCGTTGCTCGCCTCGCTCGGCCCGGTCGCGGTGTTCGGCGGGGCCGCAGTGCTGATCGTGCTGCTGTGCCTCGACGTCGGCCTGCTCGGACCCCGCAGCACCGGACGTCCGCTGGAGGAGGTCGAGCGCGTCGGCTGACCGCCGGTCACCCCGCCGCGCGGCGTGATCGAGGCGCTGCCGTGACCTGATCCGCGCACCCTCGGCCGTCGCCCGTCGTTGATCTCATGATCAGCACGGAACGCAACGTAGCGGGGGGCCGAACGGATGAACCGACGTCGATGGGCAGCGATCGGGACGGCGGTCGCCGCACTGACCGCGGTACTGGCGATGGCCCCGCTGGCCCAGGCCACGCCCGAGCAGCCCGCCGCTCAGCCTTCGCTGCCGCCGCCCTCGGCGCTCGACCCCTCTCCCCCGGGGTCCAACGACTGGAGCTGCGAGCCCGGTGAGGACCACCCGAACCCGGTCGTCCTGGTGCACGGGCTCTCGGCCAACCAGGCCAACAACTGGGCCTACATCTCCCCTCGGCTCGCGCAGCAGGGCTACTGCGTGTTCTCCCTGACCTACGGCGAGAACCCGATCCTGCCGCAGGTCGGCGGCCTGGCGCCGATGGAGCGCAGCGCGGAGGAGCTGGCCGCGTTCGTCGACCGCGTGCGCGGCACGACCGGTGCGGAGAAGGTCGACATCGTCGGGCACTCCGAGGGCAGCCTGATGCCGAACTACTACGTGAAGTTCCTCGGCGGCGACCGCTACGTGGACCGCTACGTCGGCATGACCCCGCTCTGGGACGGCACCCAGACCGCCGGGCTGGCGTTCCTCAACCGGACCGGGCAGCAGCTCGGCCTGGACCCGGCGCTGGGCCTGACGCTGGACCCGGTGTGCGGGTCCTGCCGCCAGCTCCTCGCGGGCTCGGACTTCATCGCGCAGATGAACTCCGACGGCGGCCCCGCGGTCGACGGTGTCACGTACACGATGATCATGACGAAGTACGACGAGCTGGTCGTGCCCTACACCAGCGGTGAGCTCGACGGCGCGACGAACATCGTCCTGCAGGACGGATGCCCGACCGACCTGGCCGAGCACGTCGCCGTCGCGTTCGACCCGGTGACGCTGGGCCACATCGAGAACGCGCTGGACCCGGCGAACGCGAAGCCGGTCCGCTGCACGCCGGTCGGGCCGGACGCCCCGTCCGCGATCTGACCCACCCGGCCGCACCGGTCCACCCCGGCCCGGGGTACTCCCCCGGGCCGGTGGCAGCCTGGGCACCATGTCCGCCGAAGAGCTGATCGCCGCCGTCCGGGCCGGGAAAGCGTGCACCGATCTGGACCTGCGCGGGACCGAGCTGCGGGAGGTCGATCTGGCCGGCGCGCAGCTGCGCGACTGCCGGTTCGACGACGTCGACCTGGGCGGTGTCCGCCTCGACGGCGCGCGGATCAGCGGCGGCAGCTTCGCCCGGGCCGACCTGCGCGAGGCCGACCTGACCGACGCCGTGCTCGCCGGCGTCGACCTGTCCGGTGCGCGGTTCGCCGGGGCGATGCTCGGCGACACCCGGTTCGAGGGCTGCCGCATGATCGGGACGTCGATGCGGGGCCTGCGTGGCCTGGCCGCGTCGTTCCGGCTGGTGGGGTGCAACCTGCAGGTCGCGGACCTGCAGGAGCTCAGCCTCAAGGGGATGCAGGTCGAGGAGTGCGACCTGTCCGAGGCCGACCTGCGCGGCGCGGACCTGCGCGAGGTCGTCTTCGACCGGTGCCGCCTGCGCGGCACGGTGCTCAAGCACGCCCGGATGGGCGCCGCCGACCTGCGGACGTGCGACCTGGGCGAGATCACCCCGGACACGCCGCGGGAGCTGGCCGGGGCGATCGTCTCCCCGGTTCAGGCGTCCGCGGTGTGTGAGGCGCTGGGACTCATCGTCCTGGAGCGTTAGCCGACCGGCGCGATCAGTCGTCGTCGTGGGTGGAGGACAGCAGCTGGCCGTCGATCCACGAGTCCAGGGAGCGTTCCCGGCCCTGGTCGTCGGTCATGCGGCAGTCCCGGCCGACGATGTCGTCGGAGTCGGCGGACGGGCTCAGGCGGGGCAGGCCCGAAGCGTCGCACTCACCGGGCTCGGCCGGCTGCGAGGGCTCGGAGAACGTCGACGACGGGTCCTCGCCCTGCGCCTGCTGCTGCTCGAGAACCTGCTGGCGGCGGACCTGCTGGTCCTGGAACGCCTCGAGCTCCGCACGTCCCTGCTGCTGGACGACGGCGTCACGCTGGCGGGCGTCGGCCCGGACGTCCTCGACCAGGGCGCTCACCGAGCGCTGGTCGCGGGCCTGGGCCAGCGCGTCCTGCTCCCGTGCGGCGTCGCTCGCAGCGGACACCGCCGACACGGCCTCCTCGGCCCGGCCCGGCACCTCGGTGCGCACGCTCGGCACCGACGGCGTGGTCTCGGCCGCGGTGGGTGCCACGGCCTCGTCCGTCGTCGCACCGGCGTCAGCCGCCGGGGGCACGGCGGCCCCGCTGCTCAGAACCAGCCCGGTCGCCGCGCCCGCCGCGCCGAGGACGGGGACCGTTCCGGCCAGCGCGCGTGCGGTGATGCTCGGTCCACCCTGTCGA
Source organism: Pseudonocardia sediminis (assembly GCF_004217185.1). NCBI lineage: Bacteria > Bacillati > Actinomycetota > Actinomycetes > Pseudonocardiales > Pseudonocardiaceae > Pseudonocardia > Pseudonocardia sediminis. The sequence goes on from NZ_SHKL01000001.1 coordinate 3,564,703, forward strand.
TGGCGTCCGCTCATGTGATCGCCTCCCGCCGTGATTGTGCCCCAACGGTGACGAGAACAAACACGCGCAGTGACTCCCCGTTGTCTACTCGCCGTAGGAGGACAGCAGCTGCCCGTCGATCCACGGGTCCAGCGAGCGCTCCCGGCCCTGGTCGTCGACGTAGCCGCAGTCGCGGTTCGTGATCCAGTTCGGGTGCTCCGGGTCGTCGAAACGGGGCGAGCCCTCGAGGTCGCACACGCCCGATCCGGCCTCGGATCCTGTCGCGGCGTCGTCGTCGCCCGTGTCCTCGCGTGCCGTGGTCTCCTGCTCGGCCTCCCGGCGGTCCTGCTCGGCCCGTGCGGACGCAGCGGTGACGGCCTCGCCCGCCGTGTCCGCGGCCGCGGAGGCGCCCGGCAGCGCCCGAAGAACCGACGGCGTCGCTGCCGCCGCCGCGACGACGGACGCGGGAGACGCGCCGCCGGGCGGTGCGGCGAGTGCGGCGATGTCCCGGGGGCCGGAGTCCACGCCGAGAGCCCCACCGCCGAGCACGACCGCCGCCGCCACTCCGGCCGCGGCCAGTACGGGGACCACCCCGGTCAGGACCCGGCGGCCGATCCCGGTCCGTGCCCTCTGTCGTCGGTGCCGTCCGGACATGGCCACCCGCCTTCTGCTCGTTCGCTACCCGGATCATCGCCGGGGAGCAGCGGTCGTGAGCCGAACAGAGCACTTGTCACCTGGAATGATGACGGCCGGCACGACCAGCGCGGTATCGGCTGTCCGGGCGTATGCGGTCAGCCGCCGAGCAGGGAGCCCTCACCGAGGAGCGTGCCGTCGAGCAGGCCGTCGTCGCCGAGGAGGCCGGAGTCGTCGTCGGAGTCCTCGGTGGGCTCGGGGCTCGCCGACCGGGCCCGGAGATCGGGGGCCGTCGTCGGGGCGGGCGTACTGCGCGGGGTGACGGCCGAGGGGCGGGGTGCCGTCGTCGTCCGGGGAGCCACGCGCGGCGCCGGTGCCTCGGAGGTCTGCGGAGCGCGGGCCGCGGCCTCGGCCGACCGCGCAGCCGCCTCGGCGCGGGCGGCGGCGCGCTCCTCGGCCTGCGCACGGGCCTCGGCGGCGCGCTGCTCGTCGACCCGGCGGTCGACGGCCGTGGTGGCCGCGGACACCGCTCCCCCGGCCATGTCGGAGCTGCGGTGCACGGCGAACGGCGCGGCCGAGACGGCGACGACGTTCGCGGCGAGGACCCGCTCCTGGGAGGGGAACGTCGGGATCGCGACCCCGGGCCCTCCGGCGGAGACGGTCGCGCTGCCCAGCACGACGGCGGTCGCAACGGCCGCAGCGCCGACGACCGGCACGGCGACGGCCAGCATCGTCCTGACCACGCTCGCGCGTGCCCGGTGCCGTCCGGCCATCTGTGATCGCCTCCCGATCGACTGCTGCAGCGGTCGGTACGAACTCTAGGCCGAACAGATCAACGTTCACCAGGACCGATGTGATCAATCACCCGGAGTTACCAGGCGACGAGCGGCACCCTCGTCCCGAAGGATCCGACGAGAGTGCCGCTCGCCGAACCTCGGTGCCGGGCCTCGCCCGCCGGCGGAGCATCGAGCGGCACGCTCGTCGCAATGGTTCCGACGAGAGTGCCGCTCGCTGGAGGTGGCAGCGGGAGACCCCCCCGGCCCACGGGTCAGGACAGGGCCTCGTGCAGCGCGGCGAGACGACGGCGCCGGTCCGCGCGAATCCCGAGGGCCGTCTCCAGGTCGACCTCCACGAACCTCGTCCGGGTACGCGGCGCGGACTGCGCGACGACGTCGAGGTCACCGGAGATCACCGTCGCGACCATCATGTAGCCGCCGCCGGACACCGCGTCGCGGTGCAGCACGATCGGCTCCACCCCGCCCGGCACCTGGATCGAGCCGATCGGGTACGGCGCGTCCACGATGTTCGACGGGTCCTGCCCGGCCCCGAACGGCGGCTCCCGGTCGACGGTCTCCAGCTCGCCGCCGCCGTAGCGGAACCCCATCCGGTCCGCGACCGGCGTCAGCGTCCACGTCGTGTCCAGGAACGTGGCGCGGCCCTTGTCGGTCAGCCGGTGGTCGTAGAGCCCCATCACGACCCGCACCTCGACGTCCTTGGACAGCACCGGCCGCAGCTCGGAGGGCACCACGAGCCCGGCCCGCCCCGTGCCGCCGGAGCCGACCGGCAGCACGTCGCCCGCGGCGATCGGGCGCCCGTCCACCCCGCCGAGCGAGCCGATCACGTAGGTGGCTCGGCTACCCAGGTCGACGCGGGTGTCCAAGCCGCCGGACACGGCCAGGTAGGCCCGCGCGCCGTCGGTCAGGTAGGCGAAGTCGAGCACGTCGCCGTCGGCGACCTCGAAGGACTCCCACAGCGGCCGGTCCGACCCGTTGACCCGCGGCGCGATCCCCGCGCCGGTCACCGCGACCACGGCCGGGCCGGTGAACGCCAGCTCCGGGCCCATGTAGACGATCTCGAGCGCGGCGTCGTCGGCGGCGTTGCCGACGAGGCCGTTCGCCGCGGCCAGCGAGTACTGGTCCAGCGCGCCCGAGGGCGGGATGCCCAGGTGGTAGTAGCCGGAACGGCCGCCGTCCTGGATCGTCGTGGACAGGCCCGGCTTGCGGACCTCGATCGTCGTGGCGCTCATGCCAGGACCTCCAGCAGCCGCTTGTTGTAGCCGTCCGGGTCGTCCAGGAACGGCTGCAGGTCGAAGTCGACGTCCGGCGCGGTGATCCGGTACTGCCCCGCCTCGGCCTTCGCCTCCAGGTCGTCGTACTCGTCGCGGTCGATCGGCCGGAACTTGACCATGTCGCCGGAGCGCATGAACACCTTGTGCTCGGTGAAGTCCGGCTTCGTCTGGCGCGGGTCGTAGATCGGGGCCGGGGTGATGCCGAACATCTGGTAGCCGCCGGCGCCGCGCACCGAGTAGATGCAGGAGAAGCAGCCGCCGTAGCCGACGGTCTGCTTCGGGGTGTCGGTCCGTGGGCGCACGTACTTCGGCACGATGATCTGCCGCTCCCGGGGCACCATCTGGTACTTGAACGGGAGCCCGGCGACGAACCCGACCATCGAGGTGAACCACGGCGAGCCGGAGTGCGCGGCGATGAACTCCTCGACGCTGCCGTAGCCGTTGATCCGGGCCGCGTACTCGATGTCGGTGGCGTCCGGGTCCTGGTGGCGGTCCCGGAAGCGCATCAGCGTCTCGGTGGTCCACGGGTCCTGGTAGAGCACCGGGATCTCGACGACCCGGCAGGGCAGGGTGACGCCGAGGGCATCGCCCACGCGGGTCTCGATGTCCTTGAGGTGGGCCAGCAGCGTGTGCGGCTCGAGGACGTCGGGGTCGTAACGGACCTGGTAGGACGCGTTCGCCGGACAGATCTCCAGGATCCCCTCCGGGCGCTCGTCGCGCAGCAGGCTGGTGATCGCGACGGCCTTGAAGTTGGCCTGCAGGCTCATCTCCTCGGCCAGCTCGACGAACACGAACTCGTCGCCGCCCCAGCTGTAGCGGGCACTCATGCGTTCTCCCCTCGGGTAGCCAGCCACTGTTCCAACGTCCCGGTGTGGAAGTCCGCGGAGGCGAACCAGTCCTGGTCGAGCAGCTCGGCGAACAGCCCGGCGGTGGTCGGGATGCCGGAGACGGAGAACTCGGCCAGTGCCCGCCGCGACCGTGCGATCGCCTCGGTCCGGTCCGAGCCCCAGACGATCACCTTCGCCAGCAGCGAGTCGTAGTAGGGCGGGACCTTGCCGTCGGGCTCCAGCCAGGTGTCGCACCGCACCCACGGACCCGACGGCAGCGTCACCCGCCCGACGTTCCCGGGCGAGGGCAGGAAGTCCTTCTCCGGGTCCTCGGCGCACACCCGGAACTCCAGCGCGTGCCCGCGCCGGACGATGTCGTCCTGGGCGAACCGCAGCGGCTCCCCGGCGGCGATGCGCAGCTGCTCGGCGACCAGGTCGACACCGGTGACCAGCTCGGTCGTCGGGTGCTCGACCTGGATCCGAGTGTTCATCTCAATGAAGAAGAACTCTCCGGTCTCGTCGTCGACGAGGAACTCGACCGTCCCCGCGCTGCGGTAGCCGGCCTCGCGGCACAGCGAGACCGCCGCGGCGGTCATCGCGTCCCGGGTCTGCGCGGAGATCCCGGGCGATACGGCCTCCTCGACGACCTTCTGCCGTCGCCGCTGCAGCGAGCACTCCCGTTCGAACAGGTGCACCGCGTCGGTGCCGTCGCCGAGTACCTGCACCTCGACGTGCCGGGCGCGGGTGACGAAGCGCTCCAGGTACATCGTGCCGTCGCCGAACGCCTTCAACGCCTCGTTCGACGCCTGCCCGAACGCCGTGCGCAGCGCCTCCGCGTCGTCGACGACGCGGATCCCCCGCCCACCGCCGCCGGCCGCGGCCTTGAGCATCACCGGATAGCCGACGTCGTCGGCGGCGGCCACCGCGCCGTCGGCGTCGGCCACTCCCCCGGGTGTGCCCGGCACCGTCGGGACCCCGGCGGCGCGGGCGACCTCGCGGGCCGCGACCTTGTCGCCCATCCGCTCGATCGTCGCCGCGTCCGGGCCGACGAACGTCAGCCCGGCGTCGGCGACCGCGGCCGCGAACGAGGCCCGCTCGGAGAGGAACCCGTACCCGGGATGGACGGCGTCGGCTCCGGTGTCCTTCGCCGCGGCCAGGATCGCGTCGGCGACCAGGTAGCTCTTCGACGCCGCCGACGGCCCGATCCCGACCGCGACGTCGGCCAGCCGGGTGTGCAGGGCGTCGGCGTCGGCCTCGCTGTGCACCGCGACCGTGGAGATGCCCAGGTCGCGGGCGGCTCGGATGATCCGGACGGCGATCTCGCCGCGGTTGGCGACGAGCAGGCGTCTCATCCGGTCTCCACCACCGCGACCGGCTGCCCGGCGTCGACCTCGGCCTCGTCGTCGACCAGGAACTCCACCAGCGTCCCCGCCGCTCCGGCCGGGATCTGGTGGAAGGACTTCATGACCTCGACGAGCCCGACGGACTGGTCCTCCGTCACCGTCGCACCGTCCTCGGCGAACGGCGGGCTACCGGGGTCGGGACGGCGGTAGAAGACGCCGGGGATCGGCGAGACGACCTCGTGACGCGGCAACTGAAGGCTCCTTGCAGTGGGGAACGGGGCGGGTGGGGAACGGGGCGGGTGGGAAAGGGGTCAGGTGAGGTGCGGGGTCAGGTGAGGTGCGGTGCGAGGGCGTCGTGCACGGCGCGGGCCAGCTCGACGGCGTTCGGGGTGTCGGAGTGGACGCAGACGCAGTCCGCCCGGACCGGCAGCTCCTTGCCGTTGACCGAGGTCGCCTTCCCCTCGGTGACGGCGCGGACCGCGCCCGCCGCCGAGGTCTGCGGGTCGAACGCCTCGTGCACCCGGGTGATGATCAGCGAGCCGTCGTCGCGATAGTCGAGGTCGGCGTAGTACTCCGAGATGAACCCGGCCCTCCGGTCGCCCCAGACCTTCTCGTGCACGGTGCCGGCCATGCCCATCAGCGGGGCGTCGAACACGTCGGCGGCGTCGGCCAGCGCGGCCGCCACCTCCTCGTCGCGCGCGGCCATCCCGTAGAGCGAGCCGTGCGCCTTGACGTGGTTGAGCTCCATGCCCTCGGCGCGGAGGAACCCCGACAGCGCGCCGATCTGGTAGACGCAGGCGGCGGTCAACTCGTCGCGGTCGAGCTTCATCTCGCGCCGGCCGAACCCCTCCTTGTCCGGCAGCGACGGGTGCGCGCCGACCTTGACGCCGTGCGCCTTGGCCAGGCGCACGGTCTGGGTCATCACGCGCGGGTCCGAGGCGTGGAACCCGCACGCGACGTTGGCGACGGTCACGAACGGCATCAGCCCCTCGTCGTCGCCGCAGTGGTAGATGCCGAACGACTCGCCCATGTCGCAGTTGATGGCCACCATGAGGTCTCGTCCCCTTCCGATCGCGGGTTGGCAGGCAGTCTGGCGTGTCCGCCGGGTGCGTGTCAGCCGCCCGCCGCACGAATCGCCCGCCACACGGCCTCCGGGGTGGCGGGCATGTCCACGTGGGTCACCCCGAGGTGGGCGACGGCGTCGATCACCGCGTTGACCACCGCCGGCGACGAGCCGATCGCTCCGGACTCGCCGATCCCCTTGACGCCCATCGGGTTCGTCGGTGACGGGGTGACCTGCTGGTCGAGCTCGAAGAACGGCAGGTCGGTCGCCGCGGGGATCGTGTAGGAGGCCAGCGTGCCCGCGGTCGGGTTGCCGTCGGCGTCGAACGTGGCCTGCTCGTAGAGCGCCTGCCCGATGCCCTGTGCGATGCCGCCGTGCAGCTGCCCCTCGACGATCGTCGGGTTCACGATGACCCCGCAGTCATCGACGGCGACGTAGCGGCGGATCCGGGTGAAGCCGGTCTCGGTGTCGACCTCGGTCACGCAGATGTGCGTGCCGAAGGGCCAGGTGAAGTTCGGCGGGTCGAACGCGTGGTCCGCGGTGAGGTTGGGCTCCATGCCCTCGGGCAGGTCCGCGGCCAGTGCCGCCGCGCCCGCGACCTCCTGGATCGTCACCCCCGGCCCGGACGTCCCGGTGACCGAGAACCGACCGCCGGTGAAGTCCAGGTCCTTCTCGTCGGCCTCCAGCAGGTGCGCGGCGATCGTCGTCGCCTTGGCCAGCACCTTTCCCGCGGCCAGGTGCACCGCCACCCCGCCGACCGGCAGGCTGCGCGAGCCGTAGGTGTCGCGGCCGAACGGGGCGACGAGGGTGTCGCCGTGCAGCACCTCGATGTCGTCGGGGTGCACGCCGAGCGAGTCCGCGACGATCTGCGACCAGGCGGTCTCGTGGCCCTGCCCGTGCGGCGACGTGCCGGTGACGACCTCGACCTTGCCGCTGGTGGTCATCCGGACCGTGGCCTGCTCCCAGCCGCCGGACTGCAGCCGCACCCCGGCCGCGACCTTCGACGGCGACAGCCCGCCGGACTCGGTGAAGTTCCCGATCCCGATGCCGATCTGCACCGGGTCGCCCGAGTCGCGACGCCGCGCCTGCTCGTCGCGCAGCGCGTCGTAGTCGACGAGCTCCATCGCCCGGCGCATGCAGGCCTCGTAGTCGCCGGAGTCGTACTGGACCCCGGACGGCACGGTGCGCGGCTCCAGGAACCTCGGGTGCACATTGCGCAGGCGCAGCTGTGCGGGGTCCATCGCCAGCTCGCGGGCCAGGTCGTCCATGATCCGCTCGTGGGCGTAGGCGGCCTCGGAACGCCCGGCGCCGCGGTAGGCGTCGGTCGGGGTGAGGTTGGTGAACACGCCCTTGCACTCGAAGGAGTACGAGCCGAAGTCGTAGAGCCCGCAGTAGGTGAACGCACCGAACACGGCGATGCCCGGGGTGAGCAGCTGCAGGTAGGCGCCCATGTCGGCGAGCAGCTCCACCTTCATCCCGAGGATCTTCCCGTCCCGGGTCGCCGCCACCGCCATCCGCTGGACCTGCCCGCGGCCGTGCGTGGTGCCCTGGTGGTGCTCGGAGCGGGTCTCGGTCCACTTGACCGGCTTGCCGAGGCGCCGGGCCAGGACGAGCGCGAGCGCCTCCTCGGCGTAGACGTTGAGCTTCGCTCCGAACCCGCCGCCGACGTCCGGGGCGACGACGCGCAGCTTCGTGTCCGAGACCCCGCAGATCGCGGCCAGGATGTCGCGGACGAAGTGCGGCACCTGCGTGGAGGTGTAGACGGTGAACCCGCCGCCGACCGGGTCCGGCGTCACCACGACCGCGCGCGGCTCCATCGGAGACGGGATCACCCGCTGCTGCAGGTAACGCCCCCGTACGACGACGTCGGCCTCGGCGAACGCGGCGTCGACGTCGCCGGTGGCCAGCGGCCAGGTGTAGCAGTGGTTCGTGCCCAGCTCCTCGTGCGCGAGCGGGCTGCCGGGCTCCATCGCGGCCTCGATGTCCACCACGGCCGGCAGCGGCGTGTAGTCGACGTCGATCAGGTCGACGGCGTCGCGCGCGGCGTTGGCGTCGCGGGCCAGCACCACGGCGACCCCGTCGCCGACGTGCGAGACCACCGCGGTGGCCAGCGGCATGTGGTCCGGGATCTTGATGTCCTCGGTCACCGGCCACCCGCAGGGGATGCCGGCGAGGAACTCGCCGGCCACGTCCTCACCGGTCAGCACGGCGACGACGCCCGGGTGCGCCTGCGCGGCCGACACGTCGATCCGGTCGATGCGTGCGTGCGGCAACGGGCTGCGCAGCACCGCCAGGTGCAGGGTCCCGGCGGGGGTGATGTCGTCGACCCACGTCCCCCGCCCGGTCAGCAGGGCCGGGTCCTCCTTGCGCAGCATGGACGTGCCGACGTAACGCTCCGCGGTCTGGGTCACCAGGTCTCATTTCCTTGCCGGGCGGATCAGTTGTGGCGACAGCGTGATCCAGCACACCGCCCAGCGGTAGTGTCCGGATCGTCGGTTTCGGGACGATGACATGGACGTTCCGTCCAGGTCCGGGCCGTCGGGACGGGGGAGCACGATGCCGATCACGCTGCGGGACCTGGTGACGGACCGCACCCTCGGACTCCGGTCCGTCTGTCCCTCCGCAGATCTGGATCGCGAGGTGGGGTGGGTGCACAGCAGCGAGCTGCCGGACCCCGCGCCCTATCTGGACGGTGGCGAGCTGCTGCTCACCACCGGTCTCGGTCCCGACGCGGCCGGCCCGGCCCGCTACGTCGCGGGTCTGGCCCGGCACGGGCTGGTGGGGCTCGGGTTCGGCACCGGGCTGGGGCACGACGCGATCCCCGACGAGGTCGTCCGCGCCTGCGCCGGGCACGGTCTCGCGCTGCTGGAGATCCCCGAGCGGACGCCGTTCATCGCCATCACCAAGGCGGTGTCGGCGTCACTGGCCGCGGACTCCTACGCCCAGGTCGTGCGCACCGACGAGGCCCAGCGCGCGCTGACCGCCGCCGCGCTCGGAAGGTCGGGCACCAGCCGGGTGTTGCGCGGCCTGGCCGGCCGCCTGGGTGCGTGGGTCCTGGTCTCCGACGCCGACGGGGCCGTCCGGCACGCCGCCCCGCGCACGGCCGGGCGTCGCGCCGAGGCGCTGCTGCCCGAGATCGACCGGGTGCGGGCGCACCGCAACCCGACCAGCGTCACGGTGGCGGTGAACGGCGGGCAGGTGGTGCTGCAACCGATCCGGCTGCCCGGCTCGGGCGCGGTGCTCGTGGTCGGGCGGGACCGGGCGTTCTCGCCGGTGGACCGGCAGGTGATCGGGTCGGCGGTGTCGGTGCTGACGCTGCTGCACTCGCGCACGTCGGCGGTCGGGCGGGCCGAGCGACGGCTGCGGACCGCGCTGCTGCGGCTGATGGTCGACGGTCCCGCCCAGGAGGCGCGGGAGATCGCCGGGGAGTTGTGGGGTCCGCTGCCCGGCGCCGGGGCCCGGGTCGTGGTGCTGCGCAGGCGGTCCGGCTCGACCCGCGAGCTGCTCGACGTCCTGGAGTCGGTGGCCGCGCGCTCCGGGCCGCTGTTCTTCGGCGCGCTGGACGACGTCGTCGTGGCCGTCGTCGCCGCCGACGCCGGGGAGCCGGTCACCGCACTGGCCGGGCCGCGCCCGGACGTGCGGGCGGGTGTCTCGGACCCGGTCGACGACATCGGTGTGGGCCTGCGCCAGGCCCGGCAGGCCCTCGACGCGGGGGCGCACCGGGGCAACCGGCTCGTCCGGTTCGGGGAGCTGGCCGGGGAGGGCCTGCGCAGCCTCGTCCCGGACGCCGACGCCGCCGCGTTCGCGGAGTCCCTCCTGCGCCCGCTGGTCACCCACGACGCCCACGGCCGCGGTGACCTCGTCCGCTCGCTGCGCGAGTGGCTGGCCCACCACGGGCAGTGGGACCCCGCGGCGACCCGGCTCGGCGTGCACCGGCACACCCTGCGGGCGCGGATGGACAGGGTCGCCTCGCTCCTCGGACGCGACCTCGACTCCCCCGGCGTGCGCTCCGAGCTGTGGTTCGCCCTGCAGGTCGACGCGACTTGACCTGAAGCCGACTTCAGCTCCTACGTTCGCCTCGGACGGCGCGGACCGCGCCGCGGACGGAACGAGGACATCGTGACCGCACTGCAGAACGACTCGACCCCCATCCGCCTGGCCGTGATCATCGGCAGCGTCCGCACCGGACGGTTCGGCCCGACCGTCGCCCGCTGGTTCACCGGCACCCTGGGCGGGAACCCGGACGTCGAGACCGACCTGATCGACCTGGCCGACGTGAACCTCTCCCCCGCGCTCGACGGCAACCCGGACGACCCCCACGCCCCCACCGGAGCGCTGCGGGCGCGGCTGGCCGCCGCGGATGCGTTCGTCGTCGTGACCCCGGAGTACAACCACAGCTACCCGGCCGGGCTGAAGACGGCGATCGACTCGTTCTCCGTCGAGTGGCAGGCCAAGCCGGTCGGGTTCGTCAGCTACGGCGGCATCTCCGGCGGCCTGCGCGCCGTCGAGCACCTGCGTCCGGTGTTCGTCGAGCTGCACGCCGCGCCGGTCCGCGACGGCGTCAGCTTCGCGAACTTCTGGAGCGCCTTCGACGAGGACGGCCGGGTCGCCGACGACCGCCCCGCCGGCGCGGCGAAGGTGCTCACCGACCAGCTGGTGTGGTGGGGCCGCGCGCTGCGCGAGGCCCGCGCCCGGCACCCCTACGGATCATGAGCGGCACCAGGGTGACGGCGGCGCGGCGACGGCTGCTCCTAGGCTGGTCGTCGTGTCCGCCACCCGTCTGCTCGTCCTCGGTGTGGTGCGCGGCTACGGCCGCGCGCACGGCTACCGGATCGGCACCGACCTGCTGGCCTGGGAGGCCGACCGGTGGGCGAACGTCAAGTGGGGGTCGATCTACCACGCTCTGGCCGCGCTGACCCGCTCCGGCTCGTTGCTCGACCACGTCGGCGTGCGGGGCCGGACCGAGTACGAGCTCACCGAGCGCGGCGAGGCCGAGTTCTCCCGGCTGCTGCGCACGGCGCTGCGGGTCCCGGACCGGCACACCGACCAGCTCGGCGCGGCGTTGGCGTTCCTGCCCTCGCTCCCCCGCGGGGAGGCGATCGCGCTGCTGCACGAGCGGCTCGCCAGCTGCGAGGAGGCGGAGCGGTCGGCGATCGAGCGGCGGGACGGATGGGACTGGCCGCCGCACGTCCGGGAGCTGTTCGGGCTGTGGGCCGGTGACGCGACCGGTGGCGCGGAGTGGGCGCGGGGGCTGATCGGGCGCCTGGAGTCGGGCGAGTACGCGATGGACGGTGAGCCGGGGTCGCCCGGCCCGCCGGGGAGCTGGCCGAAGCTGGTCGAGGAGCGTGCGGACGCCGGGGAATAGGCTGCGGGGGCCGATAGTTCAAACTTGAGCCCCGATCCCCCAGACGCCGAGGTGCTCATGAGCCGTTCCGGCCCGCCGGACACGACCCGCCCCGACCCCGTGCTCATCTTCACCCCGCAGGACCCGCCCCGCACCGGCGAGCTGCACCTCGACGGGACCCCGGTCCCCCTGCTCGACGCGCTGCCGGACCTGGTCGCCCGCGACGACGTCTGGGGTGCGGTCACCGCGCTCGCCCTGGACGTCGTCGCCCGCGGCGCCCTCGTCCCCGGCGTCTCCCCCGCCGGCTTCGACGCCTGGGCCGCCGATCTCGACGACGCCGACGACGTCCGGCTGCGCCGCCTGGCCGCCGACGATCCGGGCGATCTCCGTGCGTTCTGCGACGCCGTCGCCGACACCCTCCCGCGGTCCGGCGACGACCACGGCGCCTACGCCGGGAACGACGTCGTCCGCCTCGGCCGGGACGGCACGGCGCAGGGCACGACCGAGGCGGTCCGGCTCTCGCTGCGGATCGAGTCCGGCGCCGCCGACGCCCTCGACGGTCCTGCGGACGCCGTCGACACCGACTCCGGGACCGGTGCCGCCGGAGCCGGCTCCCGGCCGGTCGTCCGGGCGGTACTGCAGGTCCATGCATCGGGCCTGGTCACCGACGCCGCCGCGCTCTGGGAGGGGCCGGTCTCCGGCTTCGCGCCGCGCCACCGGGTCGTGACGGCGCTGGCGCTGCGCCGGGCCGCACAGCTGTGGCCGCCGCTGGAGCGGCTGCTCAGCGCCGCCGTCCCCGGCGCGCTCGACCTCGACGACACCGACCTCGCCGACCTGCTGGCCTCCGGCGTCGCCGCGCTGGCCTCCGGCGGCGTGGCCGTGCACTGGCCCCGGGGTCTGCGCGACGGCCTGCGTCCGAGGATCGTCGCCGGTCGCGAGGACGACGGCGCGGGGGCGGGCCTGCTCGACGGCACCGGATCGGTCGCCCTGGACTGGCAGCTCGCCCTGCGCGGGGACCCGCTGACCGTCTCCGAGTACGAGACGCTCGCCTCCGCGGCGTCGCCGCTGGTCCGGCTGCGCGACGAGTGGGTGCTCGTCGACCCGGCGACGGCCCGGCGGGCGGCGCGGAGCGGGGGGCCCGAGCAGGTGCCCGCGGTCCGGGCGATCGCGGCGGCGCTGGCCGGGGAGCTGCTCGTCGACGGCGTCGCGGTCCCGGTGACGGCACAGGGCGGGCTCGAGCGGCTGCGCGACGTGCTGGCCTCGGCGCCGGAGGCGCTGCCCGAGCCGCCCGGGCTGGCCGCCGAGCTGCGCGCCTACCAGCGCCAGGGCCTGGGCTGGCTGGCCCGGATGGTGGACGCGGGCCTCGGCGGCTGCCTGGCCGACGACATGGGGCTCGGCAAGACGATCACCGTGATCGCGCTGCACCTGCACCGGCGGACGCTGGTCGAGGGCGACACGCTGGTCGTGTGCCCGGCGTCGGTGATGCCGAACTGGGAACGCGAGATCCGCCGCTTCGCCCCCGGCGTGCCGGTCACCCGCTTCCACGGCGCCGGGCGCTCCGCCGGCGTCGGGACCGGCGGGATCCTCCTGACCACCTACGGCACGCTGCGCGCGGACCCGGAGCCCCTGGCCGGGCGGCACTGGGACCTGGTCGTCGCCGACGAGGCCCAGTACGTGAAGAACGCCCGCTCGGACACCGCCCACGCGCTGCGCACCGTCCCGGCGACGGCGCGGGTCGCGCTGAGCGGCACGCCCGTGCAGAACCGGCTGGCCGACCTGTGGGCGATCCTGGACTGGACGACGCCCGGCCTGCTCGGCGGCCGTACCGAGTTCGCCCGCCGCTGGTCCGACCCGATCGAGTCCGCCGATCCGGGGACGGCCGCCGCGGCGACCGACCGGCTGGCCCGGCTCGTCGGGCCGTTCCTGCTGCGCCGGCGCAAGACCGACCCCGGCGTCGCCCCGGACCTGCCCGCCCGCACCGTCACCGACCGACCGGTCGGCCTGACCCGCGAGCAGGCCGGGCTCTACACCGCCGCCCTCGACGCGGCGACCGGTGAGCTCGCCGGACGCGCCGGGGTCGCCCGGCACGGAGCGATCGGCGCGCTGCTCACCGCGCTCAAGCAGATCTGCAACCACCCCGCCCACTACCTCGGCGAGTCCGGCGACGACGTCGTCCTCGACGGCCGTTCCGGCAAGCTCGACGCCCTGGACGCGCTGCTGGACCGGATACTCGACGCCGACGAGCGCACCCTGGTGTTCACCCAGTACGTGACGATGGCCCAGCTGCTGGAGCTGCACCTGCGCCGTCGCGGGACCGACGCGGCGATCCTGCACGGCGGATTGACCCTGGCGGCGAGGACCGCGCTCGTCGACCGGTTCCAGGCCGGAGAGCTGCCGGTGCTGCTGCTCTCGCTCACCGCGGCCGGTACCGGGCTGAACCTGACCCGCGCCGACCATGTCGTGCACTACGACCGCTGGTGGAACCCGGCCGTGGAGGACCAGGCCACCGACCGCGCGCACCGGATCGGGCGCGTCCGGCCGGTGCACGTGCACCGTCTCGTCGCGGAGGGAACGCTGGAGGACCGCATCGCCGCCCTGCTGGAACGCAAACGCGCCCTGTCCGACTCGGTGCTGGCCCGCGGCGAGGACGCCCTGACCGGCCTGTCCGACGACCAGCTCGCCGAGCTCGTCGCGCTCACCGCCGAACCCGCCGACGGCTCCGACCTGGCCGGCTCTGCGGCCGGGGTGTCCCGGTGAGCGCCGCGCGGGGGTTCTCCGCGTTCGCGGCGCGGAGCGGGAACGCCGTCCGGGGCCGGTCGTGGTGGGCGCGGGCCTGGGTCGCCGCCGTCGAGGACACCTCGCTCGACCACTCGGCGCTGCGCCGCTCGCGGAAGGTCGCGGGCTCGGGACGGGTCGGGCCGATCACGGTCTCCCCCGGCCGTCTGGCCGCCGCCGTCGACGACCCGGACGCCCCCGACGGGCTGCACGCCTCCGTCGCACTCGCGGTCCTGGGCGACGAGGAGTGGTCGCGGCTGCTCGAGCAGGTCGCGGCCGAGTCGGGGCATCTGGCGGCGCTGCTGTCCGGGGAGGTGCCGCGCGCGCTGGTGCAGGCCGCGGACGCCGCCGGGGTGGCGCTGCTGCCCGACATCGGGGACCTGGACCCGGAGTGCGACTGCCCGGACTGGGGCAACCCCTGCGTCCACGCCGGGGCGCTCTGCTACCAGGCCGCGTGGCTGCTCGACGAGGACCCGTTCGTCCTCCTGCTGCTGCGCGGGCGGGACCGCGAGGAGATCGTCGCGGCCCTCACCGCGGGCCCGGTCTCCTCGGCGCAGGACACCGGGCCGCCCGGTGAGGACCGCCTCGCCGCGCTGGTCGAACGGGCCGCCGGCCGGGCCCGCGCGTTGCTGGCCGGATCCCGCGTCCCATGATCGGCGGACGGGCGGCGATCGACGACAGGGGTGTCGCGGATCGCCGCCGATCCGCTGATCACGCTCCGGGGGCGTGGGAGGTGGGTCGCTGCTCCGCCGGCGCGGGGCGGGCGGGGGATTGCGATGATCCCGGCGTGCCGTCACCGTCGCGACGGGCCCGCGGGTGACCGCCGGTCAGGTCCTGCTGCTGTTCCTCGCCGGGATCGGGGCCGGGCTGTCCGGGTCGATCGCCGGGCTGGCGTCGCTGTTCTCCTACCCGGCGCTGCTCGCGGTCGGGCTGCCCGCGACCAGCGCGAACGTCACGAACACCGTCGCGCTGCTGTTCAACAGCGTCGGGTCGGTCACCGGGTCACGCCCGGAGCTGACCGGGCTCGGGCCGATGGTCCGGCGGTTCGCGGTGCTGTCCGTGGTCGGCGGCGCGGCCGGGGCCGGGCTGCTGCTCGTCACGCCCGACGGCGGCTTCGAGAAGATCGTCCCGTTCCTGGTCGGCGGCGCGTCGGTGGTCCTGCTGGCCTCGCCGTGGATCCGGACCGCCGCCGCGGAGGGACCGCGCCGCGACGGGCCGTGGGTCCTGGCCGCGATGACGGCCGTCGCGGTCTACGGGGGCTACTTCGGCGCCGCCGCCGGGGTGCTGCTGCTCGCCCTGCTCTCGATCTCGCAGCCGCTGACGCTGCTGCAGTCCAACGCGGTCAAGAACGTGCTGCTCGGACTCGCGAACGGCGTCGCCGCGATCGGGTTCGCGCTGTTCGGCGACGTCGTGTGGACGGCGGTGCTCCCGCTGGCCGCGGGGCTGCTGATCGGCGGCTGGACCGGCCCGGCCATCGCCCGCCGCGTCCCCACCACCCTGCTGCGGGCCGGGATCGCGATCGCGGGCCTCGGGCTGGCCGTGAAGCTCTTCGCCGACGCCTGGTGAGGACTCAGATCCGGTCGAACATGCTGGTCACGGGCCCGTCGATCCGGGCGCCGCGCTTGTGCAGCCAGTCGTCGAGCTTGCCCTGGACCGTCGCGAGCTCCGGGCGGCGGCCCGGGTCGGTGCGCAGGGCGGACTTGAGCAGGCTCAGGTGCGCCGTGCGCGAGGGCAGGTGGGTGAGCTTCCCGCCCGCCGCGGCCGCGCGCAGGCCCGCGACGGCGTCCTGGCTCTCGCCACGGGGCGGCTGCCCGCACAGCGCGAACGACACCGCGGCGGCGAGCTGCCAGCCGTCCGAGGCCGGGGAGGCGGGCTTGCCCGCCGCGACCTCCGGGGCCAGGTAGTCCGGAGTGCCCAGCACGTAGCCGGCCATGGTCAGGGTGGAGTCGCCCTGCTTGCGGGCGATCCCGAAGTCGATCAGGTGCGGCTTGCCGTGCGGGTCGACGACGATGTTGCCGGGCTTGATGTCGCGGTGCAGCACCCCGCGCCGGTGGGCGGTGTCCAGCGCCCCGGCGATCCCGGTCCAGATCCGCGCCGCGGAGACGTCGTCGACGGGGCCGCGGTCGGCCACCAGCTGGCCCAGCGACAGGCCGTCGACGTACTCCATGACGATCACCAGGCCCTCCATCCCGACGAGCCCGGGGTCGCTGGAGGCCTGCACGAGGTCGTGGATCCGCACGCAGCACGGGTGCTGCATCGCGCCGAGGGCCGCGGCCTCACGGCGGATCCGCTCCTCGGTCTCGGCGTCCGGGGCGTGCGCGGACTTCACCGCGACGGTGTGGCCGAGCTTGGCGTCGTGGGCGAGCCACACTCGTCCGAACCCGCCGGAGCCGAGACGGCGCAGCAGCCGGAACCGCGGGGCGCGTTGCCCGCCGGTGACGCCGCCGACCGGGGCGACCATCGTCGGGCGGCGCGGAGGTCCGGGGGGCGGGAGCGGGCCGCCACCGGTCCGGAACCCGCCGGACGGGGGCGGGAACGGGCCCGATCGTCCGGGCGTCGGCGGTGGCGGTGGCGGCATCGCCGGTGGCGGCGCCGCGGGGTACGGGCCGGACAGTGCGCGGGTGCCGTTCGGGCGGGGCGCGGCACCGGAGCCGGGACCACCGGCCGCGGCGGCCCGGCCGGACGGGGCGACCCGCCCGGCGGCGGCGCCACCGATCTCGACCGGGCTCTCCGGGGTGCGTGCGGCGAACCGGCCGGCCAGGCGGTCGGCGAGGCTGGGCGTGGCGGCGGGCGCCGAGGCGGCCGGGTGGGCCGCGGAGGGATGTCCGGGCGGCGGCCCGGGTCGACCGGCGCCGACGGCGCGACCCGAGGGCGGCCCGGCGGCGTCGACGGACCGGCGCTCGGCCGCGGCGAGCGCGGCCCGCGACGGCGGCGGCACCATCGCCACGACGACGACCCCGAGCAGGGTCGCGACCAGCACGCCGATCCAGAGGTGCTCGGCGGTGCCGCTGGGCACCCCCGCGGTGAGGACGATCAGCGAGAACAGCGGGATCCAGAAGAACTTCGACGGCCACTTCGGCCCGCGGCGCAGCGCGGTGCGGGCCTGCACGGCGACCAGCAGCACCGCCATCAGCGGCACCACGCCGAGCAGCGCGACCGCGATCACCGACTGGACGACGTCGCCGCTGCCCACCGCGCCGGCGACGGTGCCCTGGCCCAGGTAGCTGCTCTGGGTGCCGACGACCGAGCAGGTCGTGGTGCGGATGGTCCGGGTCGTCGCGGCGGCCATGCCCGGGACCGGCTGTCCCTCGGTGGCGGCGGCGAACACCCGTCCGGTGGCGATGAACGCGACCAGCGGCAGCAGGCCGGCGGTCAGGATCCCGATCCCGCCGACGAGCACGGACCCCGACGCCCCGTAGGACGAGCCGAGACGGCGCCGGATCAGCGCGACCGCGACCGCCCCGGCCGTCGGCAGCAGCCCGACCAGCACCCCGAGGATGCTGACCGACCACGCCCACTCGCCCGGGCACGCGTCCGCCGCCAGGCCGCGCAGACCGTCGAGCAGCCCGGCGACGAGCGCCACCAGCGTGTCCACGCCCGAAACCCCCTCCGCCGTCCGACTCCCACTATGGCATCACCGACGCCGGGAACGACGCGGCACGGGTGTCCCGGCCGTGTCGGGCGGCCGCGACGGCGTGTGCCGGCGGTGGCGGCGTTACCGTCGGCGCATGGACAACCGCGAGCTGTGGCAGGACGGTCCCCGGGTCGGCGCGGTCGGCCTCGGATGTATGGGGATGTCCTGGGCCTACTCCCCCGCCGAGCGCGACGACGAGCGTTCGGTCGCGACGATCCACCGGGCGCTCGACCGCGGGGTGACGCTGCTCGACACCGCCGACGTCTACGGCCCGTTCACCAACGAGGAGCTCCTCGGGCGTGCCCTGGCCGGGCTGACGCCGTCGGACCGCGAGCGGCTCACGGTCGCCACGAAGGTCGGACTCGTCGTCACCGCCGACCGCACCCCGGGTCAGGTCCCGTCCCCGGACGGGCGCCCGGAGCGGATCGCGCAGGCCTGCGACGACTCGCTGCGCCGCCTCGGCGTGGACGTCATCGACCTCTACCAGCTGCACCGGGTCGACCCGGAGGTCCCGCTGGCCGACACCTGGGGAGCGCTCGCCGACCTGGTGACCGCGGGCAAGGTCCGTGCGCTGGGGATGTCCGAGGTCGAGCCGGCCCAGCTCGACGGCGCCTCGGTGATCCACCCGGTGTCCACGGTGCAGTCCGAGCTGTCGTTGTGGACCCGCGGCGCCCTGACCGACGTCCTGCCCTGGTGCGAGCAGCGGGGGGCGGGTTTCATCCCGTTCGCCCCGCTCGGCCGCGGTTTCCTCACCGGCGCCCTGACGCCCGGGTCGTTCGAGGGCAAGGACTTCCGCGCCCACAACGCCCGCTTCACCGACGAGGCCATGGCGGCCAACGCCGAGATCGTCGACACCGTCACGACGGTCGCGCAGCGCCACGACGCCACACCGGCGCAGATCGCGCTGGCCTGGGTTCTGTCCCGCGGCGAGCGTGTCGTGCCGATCCCGGGCACCACCCGCCCCGAGCGCGTCGAGGAGAACGCCGCCGCCGCGGACGTCACGCTGACCGCCGAGGACCACGCCCTGCTGGAGACCCTGCCGGGAGCGCAGGGCGACCGGTACTGACGTTCCTGCGGCCCGCGGGACTCCTATGCGCCGCCGCTGCCGTACTTGGCCAGCACCTGCGCCTTGAACTCGGTGAACTGCTCGGGGTGGTTCAACCCCATGTCGGCGAGGCAGTCCGCGCAGTTGCCCACGATGTGGAGCAGGGTCGTCGCCGTCGAGCACCGGGAGCACGCCACCGGCTGCGCCGGCTCGGCCCCGGGTGTGCCCGGCGCAGCCGTGCCCGTGACGGGGGTGTCCGGGACGGCGTCCGGCTCGGCGGTCTCGGTGTCAGCCACGCGCCCAGGCTACCGAGCGCCCCCGACGGCCCCGCCGCCACGATGTCGGTGGGCCCCGGGGCTCAGCGGACGAAGAGCTCCAGGTCGGTGTTGAACCGGTCGAGCAGCCCGGCCAGGGCGTCCCGGTCGTCCTCCGGCCAGTGCTCCATCACCTCGCGCAGCGGCGCCAGACGGGCCTGGCGCACCTCGTCGCGGGCGGCGGCACCGGCCCGGGTGAGGGCGACGCTGACCGAGCGCGGGTCCCGCTCGTGCGGGCTGACCTCCACCAGCCCGGCTCGGGACAGCCGCGAGACCTGCCGGCTGGCGGTGGGCTTGCTGACGCCGAGCTTGGCGGTCAGGGCCGTCAGCGAGTGCGGCCCCTCCTCGTCGAGCAGGAGCAGGACCGGATAGGTGTAGCGGTCCACCGCCTCGTGCGGTCCGTACCCGCCCGACCAGACCGACTCCATGGTTCGCCGGACCAGCAGCGTCACCTGCTTCTCGAGCTGTTGCAGTGAGTCCTGTTCCGGGGAGCCCTGTCGCAGGGAGTCATCGGGGCGTGTGGTCGTGGTGGTGGAGGTCACACCGGCCGACGCCGTCATAGGGCCAGCTCCAATCGGACGTATCGGACGTTCCTGCATAACAAGACTCTACTCCTGTTGCACGTTGCAACGTTGCGAGGTGAAATCGAGTAACACCCCGTTAACAAAGTGCAAGGAGGCCCCCACCGTGTGCGGAATCTGCGGCTGGATCGACTACCGGCGTGACCTGGGCGACGACCAGAACCGGCGCACCCTCGCCGGGATGAACCAGACGATGAGCTGCCGCGGCCCGGACCAGGAGGGCATCTGGGTCGAACGTCACGCCGCCCTGTGTCACCGGCGCCTCGCGGTGATCGACATCGAGGGCGGCCGCCAGCCGATGACCCTCGACGACGACGACCGCGGTCCGGCGCTGCACATGGTCTACAGCGGCGAGACCTACAACTTCCGGGAGCTGCGCGCCGAGCTCGACGCCGCGGGGCACCGTTTCCGCACCTCCAGCGACACCGAGGTCGTGCTGCGCGCGCACCGCGAGTGGGGCCGGAAGGACCCGCGCGAGGTCGCCCGCCGTCTGAACGGCATGTTCGCCTACGCGGTGTGGGACACCGGGAGCGAGGAGCTGGTGCTCGTCCGCGACCGGCTCGGCATCAAGCCGCTCTACTACTACCCCACCCCGAACGGCGTGCTGTTCGGCTCCGAGCCCAAGGCGATCCTGGCCAACCCCGACGCCGACCGCGTCGTCGAGGCCGAAGGCCTGCGCCGGGCACTGGCCTGGGTCGCGGACCCGTCCAACGCCGTGTTCCGCGGCATGCGCGAGGTCCCGCCGGGCCACGTGGTCCGGATCGGGCGCAACGGGATCCGCGAGGAGCGGTACTGGCGCCTGGAGGACACCGGGCACACCGACGACGTCCCGACGACGGTGAACCACGTCCGCGAGCTGCTCGAGGACACGGCGAAGCGCCAGCTGATCGCCGACGTCCCGCTGTGCACACTGCTCTCGGGCGGGCTCGACTCCTCCGCGCTGACCGCGCTGGCCGCCCGGCACGTCACCGACCAGGGCGGCGGCAGGATCCGCTCGTTCGCCGTCGACTTCGCCGGCTACGCGGAGAACTTCCAGGCCGACGACGTCCGCGGCACGCCGGACACCCCGTACGTGCACGAGGTCGCCGAGTTCGTCGGCACCGACCACCGCGACATCCTGCTCTCCACCGAGGACATGATGGACCCGCGGGTACGCAACGCGGCCCTGCACGCCCGCGACCTCCCCGCGGGCATCGGGGACATGGACACCTCGCTCT
Source organism: Pseudonocardia sediminis (assembly GCF_004217185.1). NCBI lineage: Bacteria > Bacillati > Actinomycetota > Actinomycetes > Pseudonocardiales > Pseudonocardiaceae > Pseudonocardia > Pseudonocardia sediminis. The sequence goes on from NZ_SHKL01000001.1 coordinate 3,585,526, forward strand.
ACCTGCTGTTCAAGGCGGTGCGCGAGGAGTCGACGGTCGCCCTGTCCGGGGAGTCGGCCGACGAGGTCTTCGGCGGGTACCGCGACTTCCACGACGCCGACACCGTCGCCGCGGACACGTTCCCGTGGCTGGCCGGCCGGATGATGAACCACGACGCGAAGGACCCGGGCCTGTTCGACAAGGGGCTGTTCGCCAAGCTCGACGTCGCCGGCTATGTCGACGACCAGTACCGCGCGGCCCTGGCCGAGGTCCCGCAGCTCACCGGTCCCGCGGCGGCCGATCCGCACGAGCGCCGGATGCGCGAGATCTGCTACCTCTACCTCACGAAGTTCCTGCCGAACCTCCTCGACCGCAAGGACCGGATGAGCATGGCGGTCGGTCTCGAGGTGCGGGTGCCGTTCTGCGACCACCGCCTCGTCGAGTACGTCTTCGGCACGCCGTGGGCGCACAAGACGTTCGACGGCCGGGAGAAGAGCCTCCTGCGCCACGCCACGAAGGACCTGCTCCCGGAGTCGGTCGTGCAGCGGGTGAAGAGCCCGTACCCGTCGACGCAGGACGAGGGCTACGAGAAGTCCCTGCGCGACCGGGTGGCCGGCATCCTCGCCGAGGGTGAGAACGCCCCCGTCGCGCCGATGGTCGACCTCAAGGCGATCCGCGAGCGCCTGGACGCGCCGTCGTCGCACCAGCAGAACCACATGGGTCAGCGGATGCAGCTCGAGCGCATCATCGACCTGAACCAGTGGCTCGGCGACTACGACGTGGAGCTCAACGTCTGACCGGCCCCACCCCGCACGCACTCATGGCGCAGACGTGTGGCTCCACGACACGAAAGCTCCATGAGTGCGCCGGGGGTGGCGCGCCGGGGCCGCACTCGGGGCGCGAATGTGCGGGCTCGCGACGCGTTCGCGCCACGAGTGCGCTCCGGGAATCACGACGGGCGGCGGGGGTGTTGGTCGGGGCAGGTACTTCGTTCCCTAGCTGAGGAGCCATCGTGGGTCTGACCCGCACCGACGGACCGCTGTCCCCCTACGCCCCGACCTCGGTGAACTACCGGATCGAGGGCCCGCCGCACAAGCTGCTGATGCACCCGTTCCCGCGTCGCGTGCGGGCCGAGTTCGCCGGGCGCACCGTGCTCGACACCCGTGCCGGGCAGCTGGTGCACGAGTCGAACCTGCTGCCGGTGCTCTACGTGCCGTTCGACGACCTCGACGCCGACGTCCTGGTCCCCACCGAGCACACGACGCACTGCCCGTTCAAGGGTGACGCCGCCTACCACTCGCTGGTCGTCGGCGACCGGGTCGCGGAGAACGCCGTCTGGTCCTACCCCCAGCCCACCGACGAGGCGCCGTGGCTCAAGGGCCTGGCCGCGCTGTACTGGAACGCCGCCGACGCCTGGTACGACGAGGACGAGGAGGTCTTCGCCCACCTCACGGACCCCTACACGCGGGTCGACGTCCGCCCGACGCACCGCGACGTCGTCGTCCGGCACGGTGACACGGTCCTGGCGGAGTCCCGGGAGCCGGTGGTCCTGTCCGAGACGGGCCTGAAGAACCGCTGGTACCTGCGCCCCGGAGACGTCCGGGTCCCGCTGAAGCCCAGCGACACCCACATGCACTGCCCGTACAAGGGCCGGTCGTCCTACTCGCACGCCACCCTGCCGGACGGCACCGTCCTGACCGATGTGGCCTGGAGCTACCCCGAGCCGCTGCCCGAGTCGTCGCGGATCGGCGGCCTGCTCAGCTTCACCGACGGCGGCGACACCGGCGTCACGGTCGAGGTCGACGGCGAGCCCGCCTGAGCTCACCCCGGGAAGGACCTCAGTCCTCCTCGTCGACCAGCAGTGCCTCCAGGGCGGGCAGGGCCGCCTCCAGGGCGTTGCGCTGCTGGTCGTCGAGGCGGTCGAGACGCCGCGCGATGAGCGCGGTGCGGTGGCTGCGCAGCTCGGCCAGGCGGCTCACGCCGGTGGCGGAGATGCTGATCAGGACGCCGCGGGCGTCGCCCGGGTCGGCGGCGCGGGTCACCAGACCGGCCTCGTCCAGCGCGGTGAGCACCCGGGACATGGTCGGTGCGGTGACGGCCTCGCGGCGGGCCAGCTCGGACAGGCGCAGCGGGCCGTGGTTCTCGACGGTGACCAGGGTGGAGAGCTGCAACGGGGGCAGCGACTCCTTGTCGTCGATCCGGATCCGGCGGTTCAGCCGGCCCACGGCGAGCCGCAGCCGGGCCGCGAGCTCCTCGTCGGTGCCGGAGTACTTCGTCGTCACCGTGTCCGTCCCCGTGTTCCCGCCCATCCCGACATCGTGCCAGCAATGACAACGACCCCCGGACCAGGGCGGGAACTCCCTACAGCTTGCGCAGCCGGACGCGGGTGATGTTGTGGTCGGCGCCCTTGCTCAGCACCAGGCTCGCGCGGCCCCGGGTGGGCAGGATGTTCTGCACCAGGTTCGGGGCGTTGATCTCGTCCCAGATCGTCTCGGCGCGGGCGACCGCCGCCTCGTGGTCCAGCTCGGCGTAGCGGCGGAAGTACGACGCCGGGTCGCGGAACGCGGTCTCGCGCAGCCGCAGGAACCGCTCGACGTACCAGCGCCGGACGTCGGCGGTCGCGGCGTCGACATAGACCGAGAAGTCGATGAAGTCGCTGACCGTCAGCGCCCCGGACGTGGCGGGCTGCAGGACGTTGAGGCCCTCGATCACCACGATGTCCGGGCTGCGCACGACGAGCCGCTCGTCCGGGACGATGTCGTAGACCAGGTGCGAGTAGACCGGAGCGCTGACCTCGGACCGGCCGCCCTTGATCTCGGAGACGAAGCGCAGCAGCGCGCGGCGGTCGTAGGACTCGGGGAACCCCTTTCGGTGCATGATCCCGCGCCGCTCCAGCTCGGCGTTGGGGTGCAGGAACCCGTCGGTGGTCACGAGCTCGACGCTGGGGTGCTCGGGCCAGCGGGCCAGCAGCAGGCGCAGCAGCCGCGCGGTGGTGGACTTGCCGACCGAGACCGACCCGGCGATCCCGATCATGAACGGGGTCCGGGCCGCCGTGTCGCCGAGGAAGCGCCGGTAGGCGTGGTAGAGCCGCCCACCCTCCCGGACGTGCATGTTCAGCAGCCGCGACAGCGGGAGGTAGACCTCTCGGACCTCGTCGAGGTCGACGAAGTCGCCGAAACTACGCAGCTGGTCGAGCTCCTCGGCCGAGAGCGGCAGACGGGTCGAGGCCGCAGCGAGCTGCGACCAGGCCCGCCGGTCGAAGTCCACGAAGGGCGAGGCACTGCCCTTGGCCAGGCCGGAATGTCGTGCCGGGGAGGACAGCTCGTCCTTCGGGGCCGGGTGCTCGTCGACGGGCGCGGGCCTGCGGTCGAGGCTCACCGGGCTACCGCAGCCGGGGTCTCCCGGGTGGACGGGAACCGCGTCGGCGTCGCTGCCGTTGTCGGGACCGTGGTCATGGGCACCCAACCTAGACCTCACCCGGCCCCGCGCCTGCGTGACCTCGCTCGCACGGGGTACGCCCGACGGGCGCCGTTCCGTCGGCGGCGTATCGTTGCCCGCTGACCGGGTCCCGTCCAGCCCAGGAGTGTTCGTGCCCACCGCAGGACCCGCCGAGCCGGGTTGCAGTAGTAGGCCGGGTCACGCGACCCGGCCGATCCCCTCCCGGCCGCAGGCCGCCCGGGCCACCGCAGGGGCCCTCCGATGACCGTGCTGCTCTCCCTCCTCGGCCTGGTGGCCGTCGCGGTCCTCACGGCCGGCACCGCGATGTCGGTGGCGTCGGAGTTCTCCCTGACCGCACTGGAGCGAAGCCAGGTCGACGCCCACGTCGCCGAGGCGAACGACCGCAGCGCCCGCGCCGTGCAGAAGGCCCACCGGTCACTGTCGTTCCAGCTCTCGGGCTGTCAGCTCGGCATCACGGTGACGACCCTGGCCACCGGCTACATCGCCGAGCCCGCCATCGCCGAGCTGATCAACCCCGGGCTGGAGGCGGCGGGCGTGCCGACCGGGCTGTCCACCGGAATCTCGACGGTCCTGTCGCTGGTCATCGCCACGGCGTTGTCGATGGTGTTCGGCGAGCTGGTCCCGAAGAACCTCGCCATCGCGCACCCGCTGGGCACCGCCCGCAAGGTCGTGTGGATCCAGGCCGGGTTCGCCACCGCGTTCCGCTGGCTGATCCGCGCCCTGAACGCCTCGGCGAACGCGATCGTCCGCAAGCTCGGTATCGAGCCCGCGGAGGAGCTGCGCTCGGCGCGCTCTCCGCACGAGCTCAGCTCACTGGTCCGGTCCTCGGCCGAGCACGGCACGATCGACCAGGGCACCGCGACCCTGCTGGACCGCTCGCTGCGCTTCACCGACCGCGTCGCCGACGAGCTGATGACGCCGCGGGTGCGGATGGAGACCATCGACGGTGACGACACCGTGGCCGACCTGCTGACCCTGTCGCGGCGCAGCGGGTTCTCCCGCTTCCCGGTGCAGGACGGCGACCCGGACGTGCTGCTCGGGCTCGTGCACGTCAAGCAGGCCTTCGGCGTGCCGGTCGAGGAGCGGGCCACCACCACCCTGCGGACGATGACGGTGCCGGTCGAGACCGTGCCCGGGTCCCTGGACGGCGACGCCCTAATGACCCGGCTGCGCGACTCCGGGCTGCAGATGGCCGTCGTCGTCGACGAGTACGGCGGCACGGCCGGCCTGGTCTGCCTCGAGGACCTGATCGAGGAGATCGTCGGCGACGTCCGTGACGAGCACGACCGCGCCGAGCAGTCCCGGGTGCGCGGCGCCGGCAACGGCAGCTGGGTCGTCTCCGGCCTGCTGCGCGCCGACGAGATCGCCGACGCGACCGGGTTCGTGATGCCCGACGGCGACTACGAGACCCTGGCCGGGATGGTGCTGGCCCGGTTGGGCCGGATCCCGGACGTCGGCGACGACCTGCTGGTCGACGACTGGCGCCTGACCGTCCTGCGCCGCGACCGCAACCGCGTCGCCGAGCTGCGGCTGTCCCTCGACGGTGCGGCCTTGACCGGTGCCGGTGTCGGTGCCCCGAGCAGGGAGGTGCGGTCGTGACCCCCGCCGACGCACTTCTTCCCGCGGAGGCGGAATGACTGCCGATCTGCTCGCTCTCCTGGCGGCGCTCGCGCTGCTGGGTGCCAACGCGTTCTTCGTCAGCGCCGAGTTCGCGCTGATCTCCGCCCGCAAGGACCGGCTGGAGGCGATGGCAGAGGCCGGGTCGTCCGGCGCGCGGACCGTGCTCGGCGCCTCCGCGGACCTGTCCCGGATGCTCGCGGCGTCGCAGCTGGGCATCACGATCGCGTCGTTGCTGCTGGGACGCCTCGGCGAGCCGGCCGTCGCGCACCTGATCGAGACGCCGCTGGAGGCCGTCGGCGTGCCCGACGCCGCCGTCTACCCGATCGCGTTCACGATCTCGCTGATCCTGGTCGTGATCGCGCACATGCTGCTCGGGGAGATGGTCCCGAAGAACATCTCCATCGCCGGCCCGGAGCGGGCCGCGATCCTGCTGGTGCCGCCGTTCCTGATCTGGACGAAGCTCGCCCGCCCGGCGATCGACGCGTTCAACTGGATGGCCAACGCCACGCTGCGGCTGTTCAAGGTCACGCCGAAGGACGAGCTGGAGGCCGCGTTCACCTCCGGCGAGCTGTCGGAGATGATCGCCGACTCGCAGCGCGAGGGCCTGCTCGACGACGACGAGTCCAGCCGGATCGCCCGCACCCTGCGCTCGGCGGAGACCACCGTCGCCGACGTGGTCGTCGCGATGGGCGACCTGGTCACGCTGCCGCCGAGCCCGACGGTCGACCAGGTCACCACCGCCGTCGCCGACACCGGGTTCTCGCGTTTCCCGATCCGCGGCACGCAGGGCCGGCTGACCGGGTACCTGCACGTCAAGGACGTGCTCGACCTGGCCGACGGGCCGTCGACGGTGATCCCGCCGCAGCGGATCCGCAGCCTCCCCGAGGTCTCCGCCTCGGCCCGTCTCGACGTCGCCATGTCCACGCTGCGGACGTCGCGGGCACACCTGGCCCGGGCGACGGACGACGCGGGCACCACGGTCGGGCTGGTGACGATGGAGGATCTGACCGAGCGCTACGTCGGCACCGTCCGCGACGCCACGCACTCCCCCGGGCCGCCGGCGTGAGTGCCGGTCCCGACGTGCTGTCCTCGCTCTCCGGGTTGCGGTGGCGCGAGGCCGCGCAGCGGCACCGGGAGCGGATGGCGGTGTTCACCGGGCCGCACCGGGAGCGCCGTCGCCGCCGGGAGCCGCACCCGGTGATGGACTTCCTGTTCACCTACTACTCGCACAAGCCGGTCCGTCTCGAACAGTGGGATCCCGGTCCCGGGGTCGTGCTGCACGACGCGGAGGAGTTCCTGGACCGGCCGGGTTACCGCCGCGACGGCGTCGGCGTCCGCTTCGACCCGGCCTGCGCGCCGGACCGGCTGCGCGCCACTGCGGAGTTCGTGCACGGCCTGCTCGCGGCGACCCTGGAGCGCGCGCCCCGTCTGGGCTGCTTCGGCCTGCACGAGTGGGCGATGGTCTACCGCACCGACGCCCCGCGCCACGGCGCCGTCCCGCTGCGTCTGGGGGCCGCGGGCACCGACGAGGTCGTCGAGTCGATGCCGGTGCGGTGCACGCACTTCGACGCCTACCGCTTCTTCACCGAGTCGGCCGCCCCGCGCAACGCGCTCACGCCGACCCGGGAGCGTCAGACCGAGCTGGAGCAGCCCGGCTGCCTGCACGCGAACATGGATCTCTACAAGTGGGCCTACAAGCTCGCCCCCGGCTGCCCGTCCGACCTGACGGCGGACTGCTTCGAGCTGGCCGTGGACGTCCGTGAGCTGGACATGCGGGCCAGCCCCTACGACCTCGCCGCGCACGGGTACACCCCGGTCCGGATCGAGACCCCGGAGGGCCGCGCCGACTACGCCCGCGCCCAGGCCGGCTTCGCCGAGCGGGCCGCTCCCCTGCGCCGCCGCCTGATGGCCGTGTGCGCGTCCCTGACCCACTGATGCGCTGACGCCCGGTCGTGCGCGGATATCACCGCCAGAGCAGCGATATCCGCGCACGGGGGACGTCAGCCGGTGGGGACCAGGTCGTCGAGGACGCCGTTGCGGGCCGCGGCGACGAGGTCGGCGAGCTGGTCGGTGCTCATCTGGATCCGCTGCCCGAAGTCGTCGGTGATCACGATCCGGCGCTCCGGGGCCGCGTTCTCGTCGACGTGCAGCTCCGGGCAGCCGCAGTTGCAGTTCCCGCAGAAGGTGGCGATGTGGCGCATCGGTCGTGGCTCCTCGTGCTCGTCGGGTCGCGGACGGTCAGCCCGCCACGGACACGGTCGCACGAGAACGGCGCCCGGTTCCGGGAATCCCATCGATGACCGGTTCGGGCCGGAGTTGTCCGGTCAGGACTTCACGGCGGTCACCAGGTCACTGCTGAACTCGATGCCGTCGGGCAACCCGGCCAGGTCACGGCCGTAGCCGCGGGCCACGCCGGGGCTGTCCACGGAGTCGACGTCCCAGCCCAGCTCGGACAGACGCCGCGCCGCGGGCGGGCGCTCCTCGGTCGAGATCAGCGACGGGAACTCCACCCCGAACGGCGCGACCAGCGCGGCCAGGCTCGGCCGGTGGGCCATCATCGCGATCACGTCGGCGAAGTGCTCGGCCGCGATCGTGCTCCCCGGCGCGCTGAGCTCGTCGATCGCCCGCAGCAGCGTCTCCTGCGCGTCGGCGGGCAGGAACGGCAGCAGCCCCTCGGCCAGCCACGCCGTGGGCCGGGACGGGTCGAAGCCCTGAGCCCGCAGCGCGGCCACCCAGTCGTCGCGCAGGTCCACGCCGACCACGCGGCGGTCGCAGGTCGGGCGGCCGTCGTGGGCCTCGACGACCTCGTCCTTGAACTCCAGGACCCCGGCCTGGTCGATCTCGTAGACGGTGACGCCCGAACCCCAGGGCAGGCGCAGCGCGCGGGCGTCCAGGCCCGCGGCGAGCAGCACGACCTGGTCCGTGCCCGCGGAGACGGCGCGGTCGAGCGCGTCGTCGAAGAAGCGGGAGCGGACGCCCTGGTAGGTGGCCATCATCGTCCAGAACCCGTCGACCTCGGAGCGGATCGCCGGGTCCGGGTCGTGCACGGTCCACGTCTCGCCCGGGCGGACCGGCACTGACGAGGGCGGGTTCGCCGCGGCGACGAAACGCTGCGCCCACGGGTCGTCGACGAGACGGTCGTCGCGGCAGGTCTCCACCGCCCGGCCGGCCGCGACCAGCAGCGCGGTGAACCCGACGCTGCTGACGATGTCCCACTGCTCGTGCTCGGCCATGTCCACTCCGGTGCTCGAGATCGTCGGGCGCGGGTCGCCGCGCCGCCGTCGTCCCGATCATCAGCGGTGCACGGTGGCGCCGCCGGGCCGATGTCGCGAATGTCGGATATCGATTACCGATCTCCGATCCGGCCCCCGGAGCGATCCGGGGGCCGGACGGGTCGTCAGCGCTTCTCGACGAAGAAGTCCAGCGCCGGGTCGTCCCCGCCGCCGTAGGGCGAGAGGTCGGTGATCCCGACCGCGGCCAGAGCGTCCTCGTCGATCAGGGTCTGCCCGGTCGGCCGTGCCGGGTCGGTCAGCAGCGCGACCGCGGCGTCCCCCATGATCTCCACGCTGCGCGCCTTGGACGCCGCCTCCTCGCCGCCGAGCAGGTTGACCACCGCGGCGGTGGCGATCGTGGTCTGCGGCCACAGGCAGTTCGCGCGGATGCCGTCCCCGGCGAACTCCGCGGCCCACCCCAGCGTCAGCAGCGACATGCCGTACTTGGAGAGCATGTAGGGCGGGAACTCCCCCAGCCACTTCGGGTCGAGGTTGATCGGCGGGGACAGCGTGACGATCTGCGCGTCGGTGGAGTTCTTCAGGTGCGGCAGGCAGGCGCGGGTGAGGAGGAACGTGCCACGCGAGTTGATCGACTGCATCAGGTCGAAGCGCTTCGGCGTGACGTCCGCGGTGCCCTTGGTGTTCAGGGCGCTGGCGTTGTTGATCACGATGTCGATGCCGCCGAACGTCTCGACGGCGGTCGCCGCGGCCCGCTCCACGTCCTCCTCGACCCGCACGTCGCCGACCACGGCCACGGCCTTGCCGCCGGCCTCGACGATCTCGTCGACGGCGGTGTGCACGGTCCCGGGCAGGCGCGGGTCCGGCTCGTCGGTCTTGGCCAGGATCACCGCGTTCGCGCCCTGGCGGGCGGCGGCCAGCAGGATGGCCAGGCCGATCCCCCGGCTCCCGCCGGACATGACGATCGTGCGGCCTTCGAGGCTCTGCGAGGTGGTCGGGTCGGTCATCGTTGGCCCTCCGGTGGTCGGGGAGATCGGATGCGCGGACAGTAACAGTCAGCATTGACTGCTTTACGGACGACCCGGCCGATCGTGGTCGTCGTCACCGCGCCGTCCCCTCGCGTCGTCCCCCGCTCCGTCCCCGGGCCGTCAGCGGGCGCGCAGCTCCGTGACCCGGGCCGACCGCAGGCGGTTCAGCGCGGCCGCGACCTCGTGCCGGCGCGGCAGCGCGTAGTCCGAGAGCGCTCCGTGCGCGATGCCCTCCAGCCCGTCCTCGACGACGTCGCGGTCCAACCCATCGAGCACCTCGCCGACCGTGCGGCGCCCGTCGAGCAACTTCGTGTGCACGGCGTGCGCCAGGGCCAGTCCGATGCCGGTGACCTGGGAGGAGTCGACGAGCTGGGCGACGGCGGACAGGTCGATGTCGTCGGCGCCGAACGTCAGCCGGGCCCTCCCGCGGGCGGTGACCCTGCGTCGTCCGCGGACCTCGGCGTCGACGGAGCCGGGGTCGAACACCCGGTGCGTGACGTCCGGGAAGCCGGTGTGCTCGCTCGTGCGCGCCGGGCCGGCCGCGGCCGCCACCTCGTGCGCCCGGCCGGTGACCTCGGAGGCGACGTAGCCCTCCATCAGGATCACCGTGTCCGCCTTGTCCAGGTAGTCCCCGGACCCACCCATGACCAGCACCGTCGAGACGCCGTGGTCGGCGTGCAGCGGCCGGACACGGTCGGTGAACGGCACCAGCGGCTCGGACGGGATCAGCTCCCGCATCCGGGCGTCGCGGATCATGACATTCGTCGCCGAGGTGTCCTCGTCGATGAGCAGCACGTCCGCGCCGGCCTCCAGGGCCTCGACCGTCGACGCCGCCTGTGAGGTGGACCCGGACGCGGCGGTGGTCGAGAAGTCGTCGGTCGGGGCGCCGCTGGGAAGGTGCGACACGAACGCCGAGACGTCCACCCGCTCGACGCCGCGCTCGTCCTCGGCGCGCACGCTCACCGCGTCCGGGCGGGTCACGCAGCGCTCGCGGCCGTCACCGGGCACGTGGTCGTAGACGCCGGTCTCCAGCGCGCGCAGCAGCGTCGACTTCCCGTGGTAGCCGCCGCCGACGATCAACGTGACGCCCTCGGGCACGCCCATGCCGGTGACCTCGCCCGCGTGCGGCGTGGTCAGAGTGGTGCGCAGCGACTCCGGGGAGGCGAACGGGACGGCCCCGTCGAGCGGGCGCTCGTCGACGCCGCTGCGCCGGGGCAGGACGGCGCCGTCGGCGACGAACGCGACCAGGCCGTTCCCGGCCAGTGCCTCGCGCAGGGCCGTCGCGTCCTCGACGGTGTGCACGAACTCTTCGGCGGCAGCCCGGTCGGCGGTCTCCCAGCGCAGCGCGGCGAGGACGGCGTCCGGGAGGTCACGGGTGAGTGTGCGGGCGGCCTGCTTGCCGTCGATCCGCCGTCCGTGCCCCGGCATCGGGACGCCGAGCTCGACCCGCACCGCGCCGTCGTCGAGCCGGATCGCGCTGCGGGCCAGCACCTCCTGGCCACCGGCGTCCACCGTGACCGGGGTGCCGGACAGGGCCCGGCGCAACGCCCGCAGCAGGTACCCGCCCAGGGCCCGCCGCCGGACGTCGGAGTCGTGCAGCTCCGCCGGGAACCCGGCGGTGGAGGCGGGCACGTCGACCCGGATCCGGCTCGGCGGCGCGAACGGGTCGGCCTGGATCCGGCGCACCTCGAGGGTGAAGCCGTCCATCGTCCACCGCCCGGTCAGGCTCTTGTAGCGGCCGTAGCTCGCGCCGTCCATGCCGTGCAGCGACGACGCGAGCGCGCGCGTGTCGCCCTGGGTGCGGGTCATGGGCGTCCTTCCGCCGGCACGAGGGCTGCGCCCCGTCGCCGGAGATCGTGGTCGATGCGGGCGGCCACGCTACCGGCGCGAATAGTCCCGGGCTCGGCGGCGGCCGGAGCCCCCTGGGCGTGAGACCGGTGATCGTCGAACGGGTACCGATGGTGGCCACGGGTGGCGTCGATCGGTACCCGTCCGCCGATCACCCCACGGAGTCCCGCCCGATCAGCGCGCCCGCAGCGCCCCGGGTGCCGCACGACGGGGTGGCCGGGGTGCCGCCACGCGGCCTCGTCGATCTCTGAACGTCGCGAAACGGCGACCCGCCCCGCCGGAACGTGACGCTCGGGCCCGCGGCACCGCCCCCCGCCTCACTCGCCGCCGACGAGCGTCACGACATGGCGGCGAGCACATCAGGTACGTGACGCTCGATGCCGAGCCCCGGGCCGTGTGCGGCCTGCCGCTCGGTGAGTGTCACGTGATGGCGGTTCGCCCCGCCGGAACGTGACGCTCGATCGCGGCGTCGGGCGATCCGTCCGGCGAGCGTCACGACAGGGCGACCGTGGCCGCCACATCGTGACGCTCGAGCGGCCGGGCGGTTCAGCGGGCCTCGAGTGAGCGCACCGCGAGCTGGTTGCCGCTCGACGGGGTCCCGGAGCAGCCGGTGCCCTCGCGCGGGACGAACAGCGACGCGGTGTCGCCCGGCGGGTAGATGCGCAGCCCGCGCACCGGGACGGGCCGGCACGAAGCCGTGTCGAAGTTCGCCACGTTCGCCAGCTTCATCGCGGCACCGACCGAACCACCGGGCCCGAGCCGGAGGTCGCCGCCGCGCGGGCCGTCCATGACCGCCGACGGACCGACCTGGGCGCCGTTGTCACCGCCGACGTAGGACACGCCGGGGAATCCCCGCAGGTAGCAGGTCCGCGAGCCGCTGTTGGTCAGGATCAGCGTCTGGTTCACCGAACCCGCGGCACCGTCGGCCGGGCCGAGCGAGCCCGTCAGCTCCGCGGTGGTGCAGCGGGCGGAGTTCCCGCCCCCGGCCGCCCCGCCGCCGGACGCGCCGCTCCCCGAGCCCTCCGCGCCGCCGCCGGACGAGTCACCGGCCGCGGTGTTGCTCGCCGGTGTGTCGGTGGTCGGCGCGGCGGCCGTCGTCGTCGGTGCCGAGGAGGCGGCGCCCGCCGTCGTCGGCCAGTCCTCCCCGCTCGAACACCCCGCGAGTGCCAGTGTCGCCGCCGCGACGGCGGCCAGCGTCAGTCGCGCCGTCATCCGTGGTCGGTCGTCGCCCGTCATGTCTCCCCCGATCGTCGTGTGTCCGGCCGGATCGCCGTGTCCGTCCTACAAGGAGAGACGTACGGCGGCGCAAGAGGTTGTCATTGACAACGATTCGACGGGGTGGCGAACTCCACCCGGTCGGGCGCGTGCCTGTGGCACACTGCTAATTCAAGTTTGAATAGCAGGACCGAGGAGACGATCCGATGGCCGCCCGCAAGACCGGCACCCCACCCCGCTGGCTCAAGCCGATGAACCGTGTCCTGATGGGCGTGCAACGCCTCGGCCTGGGGATGAAGGAGCTCCCCGTCCTGACCGTGCCGGGCCGTCGCTCCGGCGAGCCGCGCTACACGCCGGTCTCCGTGCTGCACCTCGACGGGCAGCGCTACCTGCTGGTCGGCTACCCCGGCGCGGACTGGGGCCGCAACGCCCGGGCTGCCGGGCGCGGGACGCTGAGCGTGGGCCGGACCGCCGAGCCGGTGCGCCTGATCGAGCTGGACGCGCAGGCGGCGCTGCCCGTCCTGCGGGAGTGGCCGGTCGCGTTCGAACAGGGAGCCGGGATGATGCGCGACGCGGGCGTGGTCGAGGCCGTCACGCCCGAGGCGTTCGAGAAGATCGCCGGCGTCTGCCCGGTGTTCCGGATCGAGGCCGACCCCGGCCCGGCGGGCACCGACCGATGAGGATCCGTACCCCCGGCGGTCCACCCTGCGGGCGCGGGCACACCCGGTGCCCTGTCGACGACGAAGGAGCCCGATGAGCACTTCGGTACCGGCCAGCGCGTTCATCTCGGTCACCGGCGCGCGGGAGAACAACCTGCGCGACGTGTCGCTGACGATCCCGAAACGGGCGATCACGGCGTTCGTCGGGGTGTCCGGATCCGGGAAGTCGTCGCTGGTCTTCGACACGATCGCCGCCGAGGCCCAGCGCCAGCTCAACGAGACGTTCTCGGCGTTCGTGCGCGGGTTCCTGCCCAAGCTGGGCCAGCCCGACGCGGACCTGATCGAGGACCTCTCGACCGCGATCGTCGTCGACCAGAAGCGCCTCGGAGGGGGCTCGCGCTCCACGCTGGGCACGGTCTCGGACATCAACCCGCTGCTGCGGCTGCTGTTCTCCCGGCGCAGCGTCCCCTACGTCGGGCCCGGCTTCGACTTCTCGTTCAACCTGCCCGGCGGGATGTGCCCGGGGTGTGCCGGCATCGGCCGTCAGGTGCGCCTGGACCACGCGAAGATGTTCGACCGGGCGAAGTCACTCAACGAGGGCGCGATCCTGCACCGCGACTTCGCCGTCGACAGCTGGTACTGGCACGTCTACGCCCAGTCCGGGAAGTTCGACAACGACCTGCCCCTGGCCGAGTACACCGACGAGGAGTGGCAGCTGCTGCTCTGGGGCGCCGACGAGAAGGTCGCGCTCGCCACGACCGGCCGCAAGACGCTGAACATGGACCTCGAGGGCGTCGAGGCGAAGTTCAACCGGCTCTTCGTCGCCGCCGACGGCGAGGGCACCTCGGACCGCAAGAAGGAGACCCTGGCCCGGTTCACCACGTCGGTGCGCTGCCCGGACTGCGGCGGCACCCGGCTCGCGCAGGCCCAGCGCACGGCGACCGTCGGCGGGCACACGCTGCCCGGGATCTGCGCCCTCGACCTGGCGTCGCTGCACGCCCTGCTGCCCTCGCTCTCCGACGCCGAGGTGGCCCCGATCGTCGACGAGGCGGTGGAACGGATCGGGGCGCTGGTCGACATGGGCCTGGGCTACCTGACGCTGGACCGGGAGACCTCGACGCTGTCCGGCGGGGAGTCGCAGCGGATCAAGATGGTCCGCCACCTCGGGTCCGCGCTGGTCGACGTCATGTACATCTTCGACGAGCCGACGATCGGGCTGCACCCCCGCGACGTCGGCCGGATGAACGCGCTGATGGCGCGCCTGCGGGACAAGGGCAACACCGTCCTGGTCGTCGAGCACGACACCGACGTGATCACCGCCGCCGACCACGTCGTCGAGCTCGGCCCGCGCGCCGGCAGCGACGGCGGGCGGATCGTCTACCAGGGCGACGTCGCCGGGCTGCGCGGCTCCGGGACGCTGACCGGGGAGTTCCTGCACCGCCCGATCACGGCGAAGGCGCAGGTCCGCACGCCGACCGGGACGCTGCGGGTCACCGGGGCGACGGCGAACAACCTGCGGGGCTTCGACCTCGACGTCCCGCTCGGGGTGCTCGTCGCGGTCACCGGGGTGGCCGGGTCGGGGAAGTCGACGCTGGTGCGCGAGGTGCTCGTGCCGCAGCACCCGGAGACGATCGTCGTCGACCAGTCCGCGGTGGCGACCTCGATCCGCTCGACCCCGGCCACGTGGACCGGCGTGATGGACCCGATCCGCAAGTTCTACGCCGCCCGCACCGGGACCAAGCCCGCCCTCTTCAGCTTCAACTCGGCCGGCGCGTGCCCGACCTGCAAGGGGCTCGGCGTCGTCTACTCCGACCTGTCCTACCTCGACGGCGTGCGCTCCACCTGCACCGACTGCGAGGGCCGCCGCTACACCGACGAGGTGCTCGCGCTCACCGTCGACGGGCTGTCGATCTCGGACGCCCTGGACCTGACCGCGGCGAAGGCCGTGGAGTTCTTCGACCAGCGCGACGTGCGCAAGCGGCTCTCGGCCGTCGTCGACGTCGGGCTCGGGTACCTGACGCTCGGGCAGCCGCTCTCGACGCTGTCCGGCGGGGAGTGCCAGCGGCTCAAGCTGGCCGGGCGACTGCACGAGGAGGGCCCTGCTGATCGGTCCGGGGTCTACGTCCTCGACGAGCCCACCACCGGGCTGCACATGTCCGACTGCGGGCACCTGCTCGCGCTGCTCGACCGCCTCGTCGACGGCGGCAGCTCGGTGATCGTCGTCGAGCACAACCTCGACGTCGTCGCGCATGCCGACCACGTGATCGACCTCGGCCCGGACGGCGGTGACGGCGGTGGGTCCGTCGTGTTCACCGGGACGCCGGCGGAGCTGGTGGGCGCGACCGGCTCGTTCACCGGGGAGCACCTGGCCCGCCACGTCGCGGCGCACGCCTGACCGGGCCGCCCTGCCGGGGACGGTACGGTCGGCGGCGTGCTGTCCGTTACGTCCGTTTCCAATGTCGCCCGGGGCGCCGCGATCGGTGTCGTCGAGACCGTCCCCGGGGTGAGCGGCGGGACGATGGCGCTGATCGTCGGCGTCTACGAGCGCCTGATCGCGGTGGCCGGGCACCTCGTGGCCGCGGTGCGGGCCGCGGTGTCGGACCTGCCCCGCGGGCGCGGGGGCGTCCGTGCACGGACCGAGCTGGGCCGGGTCGACGTCCCGCTCGTGGCCGCCGTCGGAGCCGGGATGGTGCTCGCGCTGGCGATCGCCTCGCAGATCCTGCCGGACCTGATCGAGGGCCGTCCGGTCGGGACGCGGGCGGTGTTCTTCGGCATGGTCGCGGCGTCGGTGCTGGTCCCCGCGCTGGCACTGGGCCGGTTGCGGGCGGTCCACGAACCGCTGGTGGTCGTCGCGGCGGCCGGGGCGACGTGGGTGCTGACCGGGCTGCCGACCCCGGCCGGTGACGGCGGGCCGTCGCTGTGGCTCGTCGGCGGGGCCGCGGCGCTGGCCGTCTGCGCCCTGGTGCTGCCGGGGCTGTCCGGGTCCTTCCTGCTACTGGTCCTCGGGCTCTACGAGCCGACCCTGCGCGCGGTGGCCTCCGGCGACGTCGCCTATCTCGCGGTCTTCGCCCTGGGCGCCGCGCTCGGGCTCGGGTCGTTCGTCTCGCTGCTGCAGTGGCTGCTCGAGCGCCACCACCGCACCATGATGCTGGTCATGGCCGGGGTGCTCCTCGGCGCGCTACGGGCGTTGTGGCCCTGGCAGGACGCCGACCGGGCGATGGCCGCGCCCGATCCCGGGGCCGCGGCGATGCTGGTCCCGATGCTGCTGGGGGCGGTGTTCGTCGTGGCGGTGACGCTGTGGCAGCACCGGCGTACCGGCCTCGACGGATAGGGAACCCGGGGTACGACGACGGCCCGCACCCCGGTCGGGGACACGGGCCGTCGGCGCGGTCGGGTCAGACGTGGGCGGGGGTCCGCTCCCGGTCCTGGACGGTCTCGATCTCGGTCAGGGTCAGGTGTGCGGTCTCCCGGGCGGTCCAGGCCGAGGCGGCCGCGACCACGCAGATCACCGCGCCGAACACGGCGACCGGCAGCCAGCCCGAGGCACTGTCCCCGGCGAGCGCGGCGGCGATCGTCGGCGCGAACCCGCCGAGCGCGAACCCGATCTGGGTGCCGACGGCCATGCCGGTGAGCCGGACCTTGGCCGGGAACATCTCCCCGTAGAAGGACGGCCAGACGCCGTTCGCGGCGCTGTAGACGACGCCGGAGAGCAGGATGCCGGCGGCGAAGACCAGGGCCAGCTCGCCGGTGGACACCGCCCACAGGTAGACGGCCAGCATGACGGCGCTGCCCAGGGCGCCGGCGATGAAGACCGGGCGGCGGCCGATCCGGTCGGCCAGCGTGGCGAACAGCGGGATCGCGGCGAGGGCGACGACGTTGGCCGAGACCACGACCCAGAGCATGGTCGAGCGCTCCAGGCCGACGGTGTTCACGGCGAACGAGAGCGCGAACACCGTCATCAGGGTGCTGACCGAGGCGACGGTCGCGGCGAGGGTGACCCGCAGCAGGTTCGGCCAGTGCCCGCGGAACAGCGCCGCGATCGGAAGCTGCTCCTTCTTCGCCGGGGCCGGGGCACCGTCCACGGTCCGCTCGGCGGCGACCTCGTTCTCGAAGACCGGGGTCTCGTGCAGCGTGCGCCGGATCAGCACGCCGGCGACGAGGACGAGCACGCTCGCCCAGAACGGAACCCGCCAGCCCCAGCTCAGCAGCGCGTCCTCGGGCAGCAGCGCGACCGGCAGGAACACGGCGGTGGCGATGATCTGGCCGCCCTGGGTGCCCGACAGCGTGAAGCTGGTGAAGAACGCCCGGCGGTTCTGCGGCGAGTGCTCCAGCGTCATCGAGTTCGCGCCGGCCTGCTCCCCGCCCGCGGAGAGCCCCTGCAGCAGGCGGCAGGTGACCAGCAGGATCGGTGCGAGCACGCCGACCTGGTCGTAGGTCGGCAGGAAGCCGATCGCCAGCGTGGCGATGCCCATCATCATCAGGGTCGCGACCAGGACCTTCTTGCGGCCCATCCGGTCGCCGATGTGCCCGAACAGGACCGCGCCCAGCGGCCGGGCGATGTAGCCGAACCCGAACGTCGCGAGCGCCAGCAGCGTGCCGGCGGCGGGGCTGGAGTCGGGGAAGAACACCTTGTTGAACACGAGCGCGGCGGCCGTGCCGTAGATGAAGAAGTCGTAGTACTCGAGCGCGCTGCCGACCCAGGCCGCGAGCGCGGCCCGCTTCGGCTGGGCCGTGGGCGGGAGGTCCCCGCTCGTGGCGGTGGACGACGGACTGGAACTCACGGGGCCCTCCAGGCGTGTGCGACGTTGCAGGCACGGTGGCGCGAGCGGCGGGCCGCGCGTATGTACCGTCTGGTTACGTACCGAATAGTGAGTTAGCGCGCCGGACGTGTCAAGGGGCCGGTTCCCGCAGGTGATCAGGCCCGGCCGACGTGCGCGGTCAGGTACTCGACCACCATGTCGCCGAGCATCTGCCGGTAGTGGTCGCGACGACCGGCGTCGAGCAGGTCGCGGTGGAAGATCGCCTGGAAGGTGTGCCGGTTGGCCGTCCGGAACACGCAGAACGCGCTGATCATCATGTGCACGTCCAGGGCGTCGACGTCGTCGCGGAACAGCCCGGCGTCGCGCCCGCGCTCCAGGATCCGGCCCAGGACGTCGAGGGCGGGGTTGGCCAGCCCGGGCAGGATCGGGGAGGTCCGCAGGTGCTCGGCGTGGTGGATGTTCTCGATGCCGACCAGCCGGATGAACGCCGGGTGTGACTCGTGGTGGTCGAACGTGAGCTCGGCCAGCGCGCGGACGGCGCGGGCCGGCGGCAGGTCGTCGACCTCCAGGGTCTGCTCCAGCGCACGGATGCCCACGTAGGCGCGCTCCAGGACGGCGACGTAGAGGCCCTGCTTGCTGCCGAAGTAGTAGTAGAGCATCCGCTTGGTGGTGCGGGTCCGGGCGGCGATCTCGTCCACGCGGGCGCCGGCGAAGCCGCGGTCGGCGAACTCGTCGGTGGCCACGTCGAGGATCTCGGCGCGGGTCCGCTCGGCGTCGCGCTGGCGGACGGGGTCGCTCGGGTCTGCGGCCACGGTGTCCTCCCCGTCCCTCCTGGTCTCCGCGTGCACGCGGTCGCCGGGTGCCACCGGGTACTGCCCCGGATGCGGTCGCCGTCGGCCGGCTCACCGGTCGTGTCGAGCGGACTCTACGACCGGCTCCCCCGGGTTTCCGGGAGGCGCACCTCTTTTCACCGTCTCGTGAGTCGGGTACAACTAACCAGACGGTACATTGAGCGAGGGAGCAGGCATGGACAGCACGACGGCCGGGATCGTCCGCACCGGACTGATCGGCAGCGGGATCGGCCCGTCGCTGTCCCCCGCCCTGCACGAGCGGGAGGCCCGCGCGCTCGGGCTGCCGCTGCGCTACACCCGCTGGGACCTCGACGAGCTCGGCGCGGCGCCGTCCGACGTCGGTGAGCTGCTGGGACGCGCCCGCGCGCAGGGCTATGGCGGCCTCAACATCACCCACCCCTGCAAACAGCAGGTGATCCCCCACCTCGACGCCCTCTCCGACGACGCCGCCGCGATCGGCGCCGTCAACACCGTCGTGTTCGACGACCGCGGCGCGACCGGGCACAACACCGACTGGTCCGGCTTCCGCGACGGCCTGCTCACCGGACTGCCGGGTGCCGCGCGCGACCGGGTCGTGCTGCTCGGGGCGGGCGGGGCCGGTGCCGCCGCCGCGCACGCGCTGTTGACCCTGGGCACCGGGCACCTCGACGTCGTCGACGTCGACGCCGGCCGCGCCCGGCACCTGGCCGACGAGCTGGCCGCGCGCTTCGGCGCGACCGGTGCCGAGGCACGGCGCACCGCCGGGCACGGCCGTGACGAGCTCGCCGCCGTCCTCGACGGCGCCGACGGCGTCGTGCACGCGACGCCGGTCGGGATGGCCGAGCACCCCGGCCTGCCGTTCCCGTCGTCGCTGCTGCACCCGGGGCTGTGGGTCGCCGAGATCGTCTACCGGCCGCTGGACACGGCGCTGCTGCGCGCCGTGCGGGCCGCCGGCTGCCCGACGCTCGACGGCGGGCGGATGGCCGTGCACCAGGCGGCCGAGGCGTTCCGGCTGTTCACCGGCCTGACCCCGGACCCGGCCCGGATGCTGGCCCACCTCGCGGAGCTGGTCGCGACCGAGGAGAGCCCCACCGCCGAGATGAAGGAGACCGACCGTGTCGCCTGAGCCCGCCGTCCTCGCCGACCCGGCGGCGCCGTTCGCGGCCACCCGCCCGCGGACCGCCGTCGCGACCGTCTGCCTGTCCGGCACGCTGGAGGACAAGCTGGCCGCCGCGTCGACGGCCGGGTTCGACGGCGTCGAGATCTTCGCCCCGGACCTGATCGCCTCTCCCCTGTCGCCGGCCGACATCGGTGCCCGCTGCGCGGACCTGGGCCTGTCGGTCGACCTCTACCAGCCGTTGCGCGACATCGACTCCACCGACGACGCGCGGTTCGCGGCCAACCTGCGCCGCGCCGGCGCCACGTTCGACGTGATGGCCGGGCTGGGGGCCGACACGGTGCTCCTCTGCTCGTCGGTCTCACCCGACGCCGTCACCGACGACGACCGTCTCGCCGGGCAGCTGCACAGGCTCGCCGAGCACGCCGCCGCGCGCGGGATGCGGATCGCCTACGAGGCGCTGGCCTGGGGACGGCACGTCGGCACGTGGGACCACTCGGCCGACGTCGTCGCCCGCGCCGACCACCCGGCCTTGGGGCTGTGCCTGGACAGCTTCCACATCCTCTCCCGCGGCTCGGACCCGTCCGGGATCGCCGACGTGCCCGGCGAGAAGCTGTTCTTCCTGCAGCTCGCCGACGCCCCGCAGCTGACGATGGACGTGCTGAGCTGGAGCCGTCACCACCGCCTGTTCCCCGGGCAGGGCGAGTTCGACCTGCCCGCGTTCCTGGAACCGGTGCTCGCGGCCGGGTACCGCGGGCCGCTCTCGCTCGAGGTGTTCAACGACGTCTTCCGCCAGGCCGACCCGGTCCGCACGGCCGTCGACGCCCGTCGCTCGCTGCTGGCGCTGGCCGAGGCCACGGCACGGAGGGACACCGGACACCACGCCGGGACCGACCCGGTCGCCGTCGCGGCCCCGGAGCTGGGCGGGCACGCGTTCGTCGAGCTGCGCGGACCGGAACGCCCGGTCGCCGAGGCCGAGGCCGCCGCCGCCGCCGGCGCCGCCGCCGATCCGGGCCCGGACGGCCCGGACCTCGGCACGGTGCTGCGCGCGCTCGGCTTCGCCCGGACCGGTGTGCACCGCTCCAAGCCGGTCACCCGGTACGAGCAGGGCGCGGCCCGGATCCTGGTGAACTCCGGCGCCGAGGACGACCCCGGTGCCGACACGAGCCACGGCTCGGGCGGGAGCACCACCACGGCGATCGCCGCGCTGGCGCTCGAGTCGGCCGACCCGCAGTCCTCGGCGCGGCGCGCGCAGCGGCTGTGCGCTCCGCTGCTGCCGCGCCGTCACGGCCCGGGCGAGGCCGACCTCGCCGAGGTCGCCGCCCCGGACGGGACGTCGCTGTTCTTCTGCCGCACCGACGCCCCGGACGGCGCCGGCTGGGCCGGTGACTTCGTCCCGACCGGCGAGCGACCCGGCCCCGGCACCGGGGTGACCGCCATCGACCACGTCGGCCTCACGCAGCCCTACGACGTGTTCGACGAGGCGACGCTGTTCTACCGCTCGGTGCTCGGCCTGGCCCCGTGCGCGGACGGCGAGTTCGCCGCGCCGTTCGGCCTGGTCCGCAGCCGCGCTCTGGCCGACGACGCCCGCCGCGTGCGTCTGGCGCTGACGGTCTCGCTGCTGCGCCGCGGGGAGTGGGCGCCGGGGGTGTCGGATCCGCAGTACATCGCGCTGGCCACCGACGACGTCGTCGCCACCGCCCGTGCGGCCCGCGCCGCCGGTGCGCCGCTGCTGGAGATCCCGGCGAACTACCACGACGACCTCGACGCCCGCCTCGAGCCGCCGCCCGAACGCCTGGCCGCGTTCCGCGAGCTCGGGGTGCTCTGCGAGGCCGACGCCCAGGGCTCCTACCTGCAGGTCTGTACCGAGCTGCTGGACGGGCGGCTGTTCCTGGCCCTGGTCCAGCGCGTCGGCGGGCACGACGGGTTCGGGTGGTCCGACGCCCCGGTCCGGATGGCCGCGCACCGCCGTCGACGGCTCGCCCGCTCGACCGGGGGCTGAGCCCGGCCCCGGCCTACCGGGGCGGCCGGCTCTGCTGTGGCCGGGCCGGGCTCAGCTCCTCGGCGATCCGGTCCCGCAGCGGCCCCTTCCGGATCCCGGTGCCCGACATCCCCTCCCCCGACGACCCCTCCCCCGACGACCCCTGACCCGACAAGCCCTGTCCGGCCAGGGGCCAGCTGGTGACGAACCGGACGTGGCGCGGCACCTTGAACCGCGGGAGGGCGTCGGCGCAGTGCTCCTGCAGCTGCTCGGCGGTCACCTGCGCGCCGGGCCGCAGCTGCACGAACGCGGCGGGGACCTCGTCGAAGTCCGGGTCCGGCGCGGCGACGACGGCGACGGCCACGACGTCCGGATGCCCGGCGAGCACCGCCTCGACCTCCGGCGCGGCGACCTTCTCCCCGCCCACCGTGACCCGGTCGGCGACGCGGCCGAGATGGCGCAGCCGGCCGTCGGCGTCGAGCAACCCGAGGTCACCGGTGGCGAACCACGCGTCCGGGTCGCGGCGGTCCGCGCCGAGGTGGCCGAGGAACGTCGTCGCGCCGCGCACCCGGATCCGGCCGGGCTCCCCGCTCGGGAGCGGCCCGCCGGTGTCGGGGTCGACGATGTCGACCTCCACTCCGGCCAGCGGGTGACCGTGGGTCCCGAGCCGCTCGGCGTCGGCGTCGCGCCGGCCGGTCAGCGTCGCGAACCCGGCCGTCTCGGTGGCGGCGTACCCGGTCAGGACCACCGCCCGCGGGAGAACCGACTGCACAGCGCCCAGGGCTCTGGGCGTGCCGAGGTCGAGCACCGTGCGCACGCTCTCGAACGACCACGCCGCCCGGGGGTCGGCCCGCAGGGCGTCGGTCACGACGGGGGCGCCGGTCACCAGGACGGTGGCCCGCTCGGCCCGGACCTGGGTCCACGCCCGTCCGGCCGCGAACCCGTCGTCGGTGACGACGGTGCCGCCCGCCTCCAGGATCGCCAGCAACGGCCCGAGGAACCCGGGCCGGTCAAGCGGCAGCACGGACCACACGACGTCCTCGGGGTCGAGGCCGATCCGGTCGCCGAGGGCCCGGCCGGCCGCGACGACCGCGCCGTGGGTCAGCTCGCAGCCGCGCGGGTCCCCGGTCGTCCCCGCCGTCCGGAGCACCACCGCGACGTCGCCGGGCCGGGCGAACCGCATCGGTGCCGACGGGCCCGGGTCGTCGTCGATGCGGGCCGGACCGGCCGCGTCCGCACCGACGACGACGGCGCGGCGCAGCCCGGGGAGGCCGTCCACGTCGAGCGCGGTGGGGTCGGCGGATCCGCCCAGCTCGGGGACGGCGTCGCGGACGAGGTCGAGCCGCCCGGGATCGGTCACCACGAGCGTGTCCACCTCGGCCTCGGCCAGCAGGCGCCGCAGCTCCCCGACGTCGTGCCCGTCGGGAACCGGCACGCACACCGCGCCGAGCATCCCGCAGGCGAACACCATCTCGACCCCGGCGACGGAGTTGCCGGTCAGGAGCGCGACCCGTCCCCCGTCGGGGACGCCGAGGTAGGCCAGCCGGGCGGCGAGCGCCTCGGAGCCGGTGAGGATCCGCCCCCACGGGGCCCGTTCGACCGGCGTGACGACACCGGCGTCGGGGTGGGTCAGCGAGGCGATGGTGGCCGTCCGGCGGAGCGTCCCGGGCAGGGTGAGCGCCGCGTCGGTGCCGTTACCGTGCATCCGTCCATCGTGCTGTGTCCCGGCCCGCCGGACCAGCCCCGGCCTCAGCCGGACACCGGGACGGCGCCCGGACCGGCAACCGGTCGGGTCCGCGCCTCAGGGGTCCCGGCGGGCGAACGACACCATCATCGCCACCAGGCCCGCTCCCCCGGCCGCCGCGACGAGCAGCGCGGCCCCGGGGCCGGCGAGCAGGGCGGTCACCGTGACCGCGGTGCACGCCGCCCCCAGCCACAGCGCCATCAGTCCCGGGCGCCGGTCGGGTGCGGCCCGGGTACCCGTGGGCGGATCCGTGCGGGCCAGCCCCCGCTCGACGTCGGCGAGGACGTCGAGCTCCCGGTCGGTGAGCGGCGTGGCGCCCTGGTCGTCGACGGTCATGACTGTCTCCACGTGCTCGGTGTGCCGGAGTGCCGGGTGCCGGAGTGCCGGGTGCCGGAGTGCCGGGTGCCGGGTGCCGGAGTGCACGGCCTCAGACCGACTTCGGGTCGTCGTCGGGCTGGGCCTCCTTGCCGACACCCTGGGCGAGGACCTCGGCGAGCTGGGGGGCGCGCCCGGAGTGGGCCTCCGCGCGGATCCGTTCGACCAGGTGCGGGTAGTGCAGGTCGAACGCCGGACGCTCGGAGCGGATCCGGGGCAGCTCGGTGAAGTTGTGCCGCGGCGGCGGGCAGGACGTCGCCCACTCCAGCGAGTTCCCGAAGCCCCACGGGTCGTCGACGGTGATCTTGCGGCCGAAGCGGTAGCTGTGGAACACGTTGTAGAGGAACGGCAGCGTGGAGGCGCCGAGGACGAACGCGCCGATCGAGGAGATCATGTTCAGCGTCGTGAAGCCGTCGGTCGGCAGGTAGTCCGCGTAGCGGCGCGGCATGCCCTCGTTGCCCAGCCAGTGCTGGACCAGGAAGGTCAGGTGGAAGCCGATCAGCGTCGTCCAGAAATGGAGCTTCCCGAGCTTCTCGCCCAGCATCCGCCCGGTCATCTTCGGGAACCAGAAGTAGATCCCGGCGAACGTGGCGAACACGATCGTCCCGAACAGCACGTAGTGGAAGTGCGCGACGACGAAATAGGTGTCGCTGACGTGGAAGTCCACCGGCGGCATCGCGAGCAGGACACCGGTCAGACCGCCGAACAGGAACGTCACGAGGAAACCGGCGGCGAACAGCATCGGCGTCTCGAACGTGATCTTCCCCTTCCACATCGTGCCGATCCAGTTCACGAACTTCACACCGGTCGGGATCGCGATCACGAACGTGGTGAACGCGAAGAACGGGAGCAGTACGGCACCGGTGGCGTACATGTGGTGCGCCCAGACCACCACCGAGATGGCGCCGATCGCGATCGTGGCGAAGATCAGGCCCTTGTACCCGAAGATCGGCTTGCGGGAGAACACCGGGATCACCTCGGAGATGATCCCGAAGAACGGCAACGCGACGATGTAGACCTCGGGATGGCCGAAGAACCAGAACAGGTGCTGGTAGAGGATCACCCCGCCGTGGGCCGGGTCGAACACGTGCCCGCCGAGGTGCCGGTCGACCTCCACCCCGAACAGCGCGGCGGTGAGCACCGGGAACGCGATCAGGATCAGCAGCGAGGTGATCAGGATCGTCCAGGTGAAGATGGGCATCCGGAACATCGTCATGCCCGGCGCCCGCATGCAGACGATCGTGGTGACGAAGTTGACCGCGCCGAGGATGGTGCCCAGGCCGGACACGATCAGGCCGATCGTCCACAGGTCCTGGCCGGGTCCCGGGGAGTGGATGACGCTCGCGAGCGGCTGGTAGGCGAACCATCCCGCCTGGGCCGCCCCGCCGGGGGTGAGGAAACCCGCCAGGACGGTCAGCGCGCCGAACAGGAACAGCCAGTAGGAGAACGCGTTCAACCGGGGGAATGCGACGTCCGGTGCGCCGATGTGCAACGGCACGATGTAGTTCGCGAAACCGAACAGCATGGGCGTCGCGTACAGCAGCAGCATGATCGTGCCGTGCATGGTGAACAGCTGGTTGTACTGCTCGACGGAGAGGAACTGCAGCTCCGGGCGGGCGAGCTCGGCACGCATCAGCAGGGCCATCGCACCGGCGGCCATGAACATCGCGAACGACGTCACCAGATACATGATCGCGATGTCTTTGGGGTCGGTCGTCCGCATCATGTGCAGGAGCTTCGAACCCTTGTCCGGCCGTCTCGACGGATACGGACGGCTGGTGGTCGGCCTCGGCGCAGTGGTGGTCACGAACTGCTCCCCCTCGGATCCGGAAAACGGTGATCCGCCGGGGACCCGGGCGGTGGTGAGCAGGAGAACCGTCGCACGCGATGCGATTCGCCGCCTGTTGATCCCGCACCGGACCTGCTCCGGCGAGGAGGCCGCGTCCGGACGGGCTACCCAGCGAACAGGTCGCCGCGCAGGCTCCCGGCCGCCGTCCGCACCGCGACGGTGGCCCAGGCGCCGACCAGCCCGGCGTAGAACACGACCGCGGTCCAGCCGAGCACGACCGACCCGCTGTGCACGGCGAGCGCGCTGGTGCCGGTGACGACGGTGCCCACCGGGAACGTGAACGACCACCAGGTCAGGGCGAACGGCAGCCCCCGGCGGACGGTCCGGATCGTGACCGCTGCGGCCAGGGCCGCCCAGAGCAGGGCGAACCCGAACACCGGGACGCCGTAGACGAGCCCGAGCACCGCGAACGCCGTCGCGTACGGGGCGGGCAGTGCCAGGTGGGCCCCGTCGCCGAGCAGGTTCGCCGCGGTGATCGACTGCCCGAGCCACCCGAGGACGATCCACAGCGTCGGCACGGTCGCGGCCGGACCGGTCCCGTGCAGGGTCAGGCGGTACCAGATCAGCGTCGTGACGATCATCGAGGC
Organism: Pseudonocardia sediminis; assembly: GCF_004217185.1. Classification (NCBI taxonomy): domain Bacteria; kingdom Bacillati; phylum Actinomycetota; class Actinomycetes; order Pseudonocardiales; family Pseudonocardiaceae; genus Pseudonocardia; species Pseudonocardia sediminis. The sequence continues at coordinate 3,611,807 of NZ_SHKL01000001.1, forward strand.
GACCAGGCTCAGGCCGAACATCGCGTAGCAGGCCAGCAGCAGGGTCAGCCGCAACTGCCCGGCCGCCACGTGCGGCAGCAGGCCTGCGCCGGTCGCGGCCGAGACCATCGGCGGCACGACGGGCATCAGCCAGCCGCCGAACGCCGAGTCCGGTCTCAGGTCGAGCCGGGTGACCATCAGGTACGGGATCGCCACCGCGCTCGCCAGCCCGGCGACGGTGCCCAGCAGCCACAGCGTGACCGCGACGTGCACGGCCGTCGCCTCGCCGAGGACGTCGCGCCCGAGCAGCAGGGTGCCGGCGCCGACGGTGAGCAGCGCCATCGGCGGTGCGCCGTAGAACTGCGCCATCACCGGGTTCGCGGCGTGCCCGCGGGCGGTGTCGCGGTGGCGCAGCCAGTGCGCGCCCCACGCCACGGTCAGCGCCACCAGCATCACCGAGGCCAGCGCCCAGACGACCAGTGCCGCCACGTGCAGGCCGGGCACCGTGTGCGGCAGCGTCACCGCCGCGTTGGCGACGATCCCGGTGCCCATGATCGAGGAGAACCAGTTGGGCCCCAGGTTCGCGACGACGTCGCGGGGGTGGTCGAGGGCGCGGAACAGCCCGGCCCGCTGCAGCGGGTGCCGCCGGGGGCCGGAGTCCCGGCCGACGGCGGGCCGGGCGGGGCGGTCGAGGACGGGAGTGGCCATGACGTCCACGGTGCCGCCCGGGGCGGGCTCCGGGTACCGGTCCCGCTGCGGGTAGCCCACAAACAGACGTTGTGCCCTGCCCTAGGATCCAGTTGTGGCTCTCTCCCCGCACGTCCCCGACCTCACGTCGCTGGAGCTGCTGGTGACGGTGGCCCGGGTCGGCAGCCTCGGCGCCGCCGGGCGGGAGTTCGGGATGACCCAGCAGGCGGTGTCGGCGCGGATGCGGTCGACCGAGAAGCTGGTCGGGGTACGGCTGCTGCGCCGCGACGTGCGCGGCACGACGCTGACCGACGAGGGCGCGATGCTCGTCGACTGGGCCCGCGGCGTGCTGGCCGCCGCCGACGAGCTCGACGCCGCGATCACAGCGGTGCGCGGCGACCGCGACGGGCGCCTCGACGTCGCGGCGAGCTTCACCGTCGCGGAGTTCCTGCTGCCCGCGTGGCTCGCCCGGCTGCGCGCCGAGCTCGGCCCCGGGACCGGCGTCAACCTGGTGGTCCGCAACAGCGAGCAGGTCGCGGCGATGGTGCTCGCCGGCGAGGCGGACGTCGGTTTCGTGGAGGGGCCGACCCTGCCGGACGGGCTGGACACGGTGACCGTCGGCACCGACCAGCTGGTGCTCGTGGTGGCGCCCGACCACCGGTGGGCCCGCCGCCGCAACGGGGTCGGCGCCGCCGAGCTGGCCGCGACGGCACTGGTCACCCGCGAGCGCGGCTCCGGCACCCGCCTCGTCCTCGAACGCGCCCTGGACGTCGCGGCCCCCGGTGTGGCGCGGGCGAAGCCGTCGCTGGAGCTGTCGGCGACCACCGCGATCCGGCAGGCCGTGCTGGCCGGGGCCGGCCCCGCCGTCCTGTCCGCCGTCGCGGTCACCGACGACGTCGACACCGGCCGGCTCGTCCGGGTCCGGATCGACGGGGGGATGGACCTGCGGCGCGAGCTGCGCGGCGTCTGGCCGGAGGGCCCGGCGCCGGCCGGTCCGGCCCGGGACCTGCTGCGCATCGCGCGGGCGCGCTCGCCGCGCCCGCGCCCCGGCCGGACCGGCTCCCGCGGCACCGCGCCGTGACCGGCGGCGGTCAGGTCGCCTGGTCCGAGGGTGTCCCGCCGGCCAGGCGCGCCGAGTAGATCGAGTACCCGTCGATCCAGCGGGCGACGGCGGTGGCCAGCACCGTCGCGAGGACCATCGGCACCATCAGCGCGAACCCGGTGTGGGTCAGCTCGAGGACCATGACCAGCCCGGCCAGCGGCGCCTGCATGGCGGCGCCGATCATCGCCGCGGCGCCGATCAGCGCGTACGCCCCGACCGGCGAACCGGGCCACAGCAGCGACCACGCCGTGCCGAGGAACCCACCCAGCACCGCACCGGTGCTCAGCACCGGGGTGAACAGGCCCCCGGACGCGCCACTGCCCAGGCACATCGTCGTGACCAGCGGTTTGAGTATCGCCAGCAGACCGAGCAGGAGCAGCCCGCCGCCGGTGGTGAACGCCTGCTCGGCCATGTCCTTGCCGTTGCCGAAGAGCTGGGGCAGGGCGAGCCCGACGACGCCCAGCACCGCGAACGCGGTCAGCGGCGCGAGCAGCTGCCACCACCGGTGCGACGGCTGGTGGTCCGAGACCCAGGCGACCAGGCGGACGAACGCCGTCGCCAGCACGCCGATCACCGGCCCGGCCAGCAGCGCCCACACCAGCGGGGCGAACGTGAAGTCGTAGGCCGGGAGCTCCAGGTAGGTCGGGAGCGGCGGCAGGTAGACCCACGCGACGACGGTGGCGATCCCCGAACAGGCCAGCGCGGGCAGCACCACCGGCAGCCGCACGGCCCCGACCAGGACCTCCGCGGTGAACAGCGCACCGCCCAACGGCACGTTGTAGACACACGCCAGCCCCGCCCCGGCACCACAGGCGACGAGCAGGCGCCGTTGCGGGACGGTGAGCCCGGACCACGTGGCGAGCAGGCTGCCGCACACCCCGCCCATCAGCTTGGGCGCCGCCTCCCGGCCCAGCGACGCGCCGAGCCCGACCACGATCTCCGAGAGCACCGACGTCCCGGCGCTGCGACGGAGACCCAGCCTCCCGTCGCCGGTCCAGATGGTGTCGTCGACGTCGGTCTTACCCGGCACGTGGCGCCGCAGCAGGTACCAGCCGACGCCGGCGACCACCCCGGCGACGAGCAGCGGCACGATCCGTCCGAGCGCGTCGGCGCGCACGACGGCGTCCTGGAAGCTCCCCGACCCCGCCCCCGGCCCGAACGCCAGGTCGGCCACCGTGAACAGCAGCAGCATCAGCAGCGCGCCGGACAGCCCGGCGCCGACGCCGGTCAGGACGACCATCACCCAGAACCGGACGGTGAGCGGGACGTCGCCGTCCCCGGTGACGTTCGGCTGGTCCATCGCGGCGCGGCCGGATCCGATTCTCCTGCGCAGCAACGGCTGTGGCTGGCGCAGCCGTTCGCTGGGCCGGGGGTCGGTCATCCCCGGACCGTCCGATCCCGGCCGTCCATGCCGTCATCGTGCACCATCGGGCCGCGCACCCGGCCGGGGCAGCGCCGCGGCGAGGACGGCGACGACGACCATCAGCAGCGCCATCAGCCGGAACGCGCCGGCGAAGCCCGCGACGGCGGTCGCCGGTCCCGCGGGGCCGCCCGCGGCCGGCAGCGACACCGTGAGCAGGGCCGCGAGACCGAGCGCGCCCCCGACCTGCTTGGTCGTGTTCATCAGCCCGGACGCGGCGCCGGCGTCGCGATCGGTGACCCCCGAGGTGACGAGGGTGCTCAACGGGGTGTTGAGCAGCCCGACGCCGGCCGACATCAGGACCGCCGGTCCGAGCAGGCCGGACAGGTAGGTGTCGCCGGGGGCCACCAGGCTCTGCCAGCCGAACCCGGCCGCGGCGACGAGCGACCCGATGCCCAGCAGGGAACGGGCCGGTATCCGCCGCATCAGCCACGGCGCGACCCGGGCTCCGACCAGGACCGTGACCACGGTGTGCGGCAGGAACCCGAGGCCGGTCAGGACGGCGGAGAGCCCGAGCGTCTGCTGCATGTGGAGGGACAGGAAGAACCACATCGGCATCAGGGCGCCGCCGGCGAGCAGCATCGCCAGGTTCCCGACCGCGATCGCACGCAGGCCGAACAGGCGCAACGGGAGCAGCGGGGAGCGCGACCACCACCCCTCCTGCGCCACGAACAGCGCCAGCGCGAGCACGGCGACGACCAGTGCGCCGAGCGTCACCGGGGACGTCCACCCGCGGGCCTGCGAGACCGCGAACGTCAGGGCGAGGAGACCGGTCGTCACCGCGACGGCGCCGACCGCGTCGAGCCGGACGCGGGGGTCGTCGCGCGCCGGGGTCGTGTCGTGCCGCTCCGGCGACAGCGCCCGCACGGCCACCACCAGGGCGAGCGCGCCGATCGGCACGTTGACCAGCAGAGTGGCGCGCCAGGTCAGGTACTCGGTGAGCACGCCGCCCAGCAGGCTCCCCGCCGCACCCGCCGCCGAGGCGAGCGCGGTCCAGATCGCGATCGCCCGGACCCGGCGCGGACCTTCGGGGAAGGTCGTGGTCAGGATCGTCAGGCTGGCCGGCGCGAGGACGGCCGCCCCGAGGGCCTGCACCGCCCGGGCCGCGACGAGGACGGCCGGCGTCGTCGCCAGACCACCCGCGGCACTCGCCACGACGAAGACGACGAGCCCGGCCAGGAACACGCGCCGCCGGCCGTAAAGGTCGGCCAACCGGCCACCGAGCAGCAGGAACCCGGCGAACACCAGCGCGTAGACCGTGACGACCCACTGCAGCCCCGCCGGGCTGAAGCCCAGCCCGTCCCGGATCGCCGGCAGTGCCACGTTCACGACCGAGGAGTCCAGCACCACCATGAACTCGGCCGCGCAGGCGACCAGCAGCACCAGCCCGGACGCGGTGGACGCCCGACCCGGCGCCGACGGAGGGTCCGTCCGTGCACGGTCCACGAGTAGTCTCCGCTCGGGTCGACCAGCAGAACAATGAGATAGCATTGGATTGCTGGGTCCGAGGGTAGAAAACCATGGGGCGGTTCGTCAAAACGATGTCGTCACATCGGAAAGGTGGAGAGGTGAGCCGCACGCGGGGACCCGGGGTCGCGCACGAGCAGCGTCGCGGAGAGCTCGTCGCGGCGGTTCTGGCGATCACCGCCGCGAAGGGCGTCGCCGCGGCGACCCTGTCCGCCGTCGCCGGCCGCGCCGGGGTCTCACCGGGCCGGGTGCAGCACTACTTCCCGACCCGGGAGGACATGCTGTCGGCCGCGTTCGAGCAGGTCAACGCCGAGCGCAGTGCCCGCATCGCCGCGGCGCTCGGGGGCGACCCGGAGACCGCGCCCGCACGGGAGGTCCTGACCGTGGTGCTCACCGAGCTGGTCCCGCACGACGAGGCGACCCGGGCACACCTGCAGTTCCGGCAGTCGTTCACGTCGCTGGCCCTGCACCACGGCGCCGTCGCCGACGGGCTCCGGGAGCGCTACCACGACCTGCACCACCGGCAGCTCGCCGACCTCGTGCGCCGGGACCAGGCCGCCGGAATGATCGACGCGGAGCAGGACCCGGTCGCGGTCTCGACCCGGCTCGCCGCCCTGGCCGAGGGTCTCGCCTACTACGTGCTGATCGGCGTCACCGAGCCGGACGCGGCCCGGGCGCAGCTCCTCGACGCCGTCGCGGCCCTCTACCGGCCCCGGTGACGCCCCGCTACCACTCCCCCGCCGGTCCTCCCCGCCGGCACTCGTGCGGCATTCGTCCCGTCTGACGGAACCGATGGCGCACGAGTGCCACGTCGGGTCAGCCGCCGTAGGCCTCCACCGGCGGGCAGGAGCAGACCAGGTTGCGGTCGCCGTGCGCCCCGTCGATCCGGCGCACCGGCGGCCAGACCTTGCGGTCGTGCACCCCGGGTGTCCCGTCGGTCGGGTAGGCGGCGAGCTCGCGCGGGTACGGGTGGTCCCACTTGTCGACCAGGCAGGCGACGGTGTGCGGGGCGCCGCGCAGCGGGTTGTCCTCCACCGGCCACTCCCCCGCCGCGACGCGGTCGATCTCGCCCTTGATGCCGATCATCGCGTCGACGAACCGGTCGATCTCGACGATGTCCTCGGACTCGGTCGGCTCCACCATCAGCGTCCCGGCCACCGGGAACGACATCGTCGGTGCGTGCAGGCCGTAGTCGGTCAGGCGCTTGGCCACGTCGTCGATCGTGACGCCGGTGTCCTTGGTGATCCTGCGCAGATCGAGGATGCACTCGTGGGCGACCGACCCGTCGACGCCGGAGTAGAGCACCGGGTAGTGGTCGCCGAGCCGGCGCGCGACGTAGTTCGCCGCCGCCACCGCCGTCAGCGTGGCCCGGCGCATCCCCTCGACGCCCATCATCCGGACGTAGGCCCACGAGATCGGCAGGACGCCCGGGCTGCCGTAGCGCGCCGCGGACACCGCCCCGACGCCGCCCTCGGCCACCGGGGTGCGCCCGGGCAGGAACGGCGCCAGGTGCTCGGCCACCGCGACCGGACCGACGCCGGGACCGCCGCCGCCGTGCGGGATGCAGAACGTCTTGTGCAGGTTCAGGTGGCTGACGTCGCCGCCGAACGCACCCGGACGGGCCACCCCGACCAGCGCGTTCAGGTTCGCGCCGTCGACGTAGACCTGGCCGCCGGCGTCGTGCACGGCGCCGCAGACCTCGCGCACGGTCGCCTCGTACACCCCGTGCGTCGACGGGTAGGTGATCATCAGCGCGGCCAGGCGCTCGCCGTGCTCGGAGATCTGGGCGCGCAGGTCGTCGAGGTCGACGTTGCCGCGCGGGTCGGTGCCCACGACGACGACGCGCAGCCCGGCCATGACCGCCGACGCGGCGTTGGTGCCGTGCGCGCTGGCCGGGATCAGGCAGACGTCGCGGCCGGTGTCGCCGTTGGCGCGGTGGTACGCCGCGATCGCCAGCAGCCCGGCCAGCTCACCCTGGCTGCCGGCGTTGGGCTGCAACGACACCGCGTGGTACCCGGTCAGGTCGGCGAGCCAGCCCTCGAGCTGGGAGATCATCTCCCGGGACCCGGCGGTGTCGGCCTCGGGTGCGAACGGGTGCAGGTTCGCGAACTCGGGCCAGGTGATCGGCTCCATCTCCGCGGCCGCGTTGAGCTTCATCGTGCACGAGCCCAGCGGGATCATCGTGCGGTCCAGCGCCAGGTCGGCGTCGGCGAGGCGGCGCAGCCAGCGCATCAGCGAGGTCTCGGAACGGTGGTCGTGAAACGTCGGGTGCGTCAGGTACTCCGACGTCCGGCCCAGCTCGGGCGGCAGCGCGTCCGCGGTGGCGGCGTCGAGGGCGTCCACGTCGGCCACGTCGACCCCGAAGGCCGACCACACGGTCCGCAGGTGCGCCGTCGTGGTGATCTCCGAGGTGGAGATCCCGACCTCGTCGGAGGAGATGGGGCGCAGCGCGATCCCCGCGTCGTGCGCGGCGGCGACGACGGCGTCGGCCCGGCCGGGCACCCGGGCGACGACGGTGTCGAAGAAGCGGTCGTGGACGATCTCCACGCCACCGGAGCGCAGGCCCGCGGCCAGGACGGCGGCCATCCGGTGGGTGCGGCGCGCGATCGCGGCCAGGCCCTCGGGACCGTGGTACACGGCGTAGCAGGCGGCGACGACGGCGAGCAGCACCTGCGCGGTGCAGATGTTCGACGTCGCCTTCTCCCGGCGGATGTGCTGCTCACGGGTCTGCAGGGCCAGCCGCAGCGCCGGGTTGCCGTCGGCGTCGCGCGACATCCCGACCAGGCGCCCGGGGAGCTGGCGGGCGTGGCGCTCGCCGACCGAGAGGTAGGCGGCGTGCGGGCCGCCGAAGCCGAGCGGCACCCCGAAACGCTGGGTGGTTCCGACGGCGGCGTCCGCGCCGAGCTCACCGGGCGGGGTGAGCAGGGTCAGCGCCAGCAGGTCGGCCGCGACGGCGACGAGCGCGCCACGCCCGTGGGCGTCGGCGATCAGCGACGACGGGTCCGCGACCCGCCCGGACGCGCCCGGGTAGCTGACGAGCAGCCCGAACATCTCCCCCTCGGGCAGCCCACCGCTCAGGTCGGTGACCTCGAGCTCGATGCCCAGCGGCTCGGCGCGGGTGCGCAGCACCTCGATCGTCTGCGGCAGCGTGTCGGCGTCGACGACGAACCGGGGGCTCGTCGACTTCCCGGCCCGGCGCAGCAGCGTCATCGCCTCGGCCGCGGCCGTCGCCTCGTCCAGCAGGGACGCGCCGGCGACCGGCAGGCCGGTCAGGTCCGACACGGTGGTCTGGAACGCGAGCAGCGCCTCCAGGCGTCCCTGGCTGATCTCCGGCTGGTACGGCGTGTAGGCCGTGTACCAGGCGGGGTTCTCCAGGACGTTGCGCCGGATCACCGACGGGGTGCGGGTGCCGCTGTAGCCCAGCCCGATCATCGGGACGGTCAGGGTGTTGCGGGCGGCGATCCCGCGCAGCTCGGTGAGCATGTCGGTCTCGCTCACCGGCTCCGGCAGCGACGTGGCGACCGGCTCGTCGTCGCGGATCGCGTCCGGCAGTGCCGCGTGCGCGAGCTCGTCGAGCGAGGACAGCCCGAGGGCGCCGAGCATGGTCGCGAGCCCGTCGGGACGGGGTCCGACGTGCCGGTCGGCGAAGGGCACCCCACGCTCGAGCTCGGCGAGGGAGGGGGACGGGCGGGGATCCTGCTGCGGGGTCATCGGGCCTCCGGATGGGCAGGGCGGGGCGGGCGTCTACGGCCCCTCCCCTCTGTCCGTGCCCGCATCGGGGCGCCTGAGAGATTCACGCGGCCCGTCTGCCCGGCCGTGCTTTCCCCGTCGGCGGACGGGATGCCCCGGTGGGTGCCCGTCGCTTTCCAGAGGCGTCTCGCCCACGCGGTCCTGGGTGCCTGAGAGGTTCCGGGAAGGGTTTGCTCCTTCGGCGCCCGGCCCTGGTTGGACCGGATCTCTCCCGCGCGGGATCGGCGACTACGCACGTCAGGGTACCGGTGATTGCGTAGTTCCACGGCCACCGTCGCGTCTTCGCGTCGTCACACTTTCGGCCATGTCGAACACCAGCAGCTCCGCCCCGACGCCTGCCACCACCGCGGCGTTCCACCTGCAGGCCGCCCTGTCGTTCGCCGTGGCGCTCGCCGCGGTCGCGATCGGCCTGCTCTACCTGCCGGCCGACCCGTGGGTCCGCGCGTTCCTCGGGATCGCCGTCCTCTACGTGACGACCTCGGCGTTCACGCTCGCGAAGTGCGTGCGGGACAAGCAGGAGAGCCTGACCGTCGTCAGCCGCGTCGACCAGGCGCGCATGGACAAGCTCCTGGCCGAGCACGACCCGTTCCGGAACGTGGCCTGAGCCGACGGCGACCGCGGGGGCGGGGTCAGGAGATGGCGCGGCGGGCCCGGCGACGGGCCAGCTCGTCCTCCGGGGAGTCGTCGACGGTGCCACCGTCGGCGCGCTCGGCCGGGAAGTCCTTGATCAGACCGGTGATCTCGCGCATCGCGCCGGAGACGGCGATCCCGAAGACGCCCTGACCGCCCTGCAGCAGGTCCACGACCTCCTCCGGGGAGGTGCACTCGTAGACCGTGGTGCCGTCGGAGAACAGCGTGATGCCGGCGAGGTCCCGGATCCCCCTGCGCCGCAGGTGCTCCACCGCGACCCGGATGTTCTGCAGCGAGACCCCGGCGTCGAGCAGACGCTTGACGATCTTCAGGACGAGGACGTCCTTGAACGAGTACAACCGCTGGCTGCCGGACCCGGCGGCGCCACGGATGGACGGCATCACCAGCCCGGTGCGGGCCCAGTAGTCGAGCTGGCGGTAGGTGATCCCGACGACCTGGCAGGCGGTCGGCCCGCGGAACCCGACCAGCTGGTCGGAGACGCCGTCGAAGCCCTCACCGACGAGCGGGTCCGGAAACAGTTCGCCCTGTCCCGGCCCCTCGGGTGGAGTGGCGTCCACGGAGTCTCCCTCGCGTCAGCATCGACCGGGACGGATGCCACGGTTGTCGTTACGAAAGGAACGGTAGGCCCGCTGACCAGGGCGGTCAACGCGGCTCGCCGGGACGGCCACCTTCACGCCGGGCGTGTCGCCCGACCGGTTTGGCGCAGGTCACCGGTTCGGCCCAGCGGCGCTCGAAATCGACCGCCGGGCTCGTGACCGAGCGTCACCCGAAAGGGGCGATCGGTTCACGACGACCGCTGGGCGTCCCATGATCCGTTCACCGACGACGGCCACGCGCCGTCCCCGGTCGAAACCGGTGATCGTTCCCGGAACGCCGTTCGACGTTCCGGGCGTGGCGATCAGCCCGGCTGGGCCCCGCGGAAGTCCTCCGGGGAGACGGAGTCGAGGAACTCGCGGAACTTCTCGACCTCGTCCTCCTGCTCGTCCGGGATGACCAGGCCGGCCTCGGAGAGCACGCTCTCGTCGGCATGCACCGGGACCCCGGTCCGCAGGGCCAGCGCGATCGAGTCGCTCGGCCGCGCGGACACCGTCACGCCGCCGTCGAAGATCAGCTCCGCGTAGAAGGTGCCCTCCTGCAGGTCGGTCACCCGGACCTGTTCGAGACGGCGGCCCAACGCGCCGATGACATCCTTGAGCAGATCGTGGGTCAGCGGCCGAGCCGGCTTGACCCCCTGCTGCTCGAGGGCGATCGCGGTGGCCTCGACCGACCCGATCCAGATGGGCAGATACCGATCTCCGTTGGTCTCACGCAACAGGAGAATCGGCTGGTTGGCGGGAAGTTCGACCCTCACACCCACGACGCGCATCTCGCTCATCCGCCCGCCTCCTCAGCCACTGCGTCCGCACTCCGATCGGGACCCCCGCGCTCAGTCGACTTCACTGTGCGCACCCGGGCGAACCGCTCGGTGTCTGGTCATGTTGACGCTACACGGGCGATCGCCCCGGCGCGCGCCTCCGGACGGGGCGTTCGGTCACCTTTCGGCGATCGACGCGGGGGCGGTGCGCCCCACCGGAGCAGCCCTTCCCGGCACGCCTCGGACACCGGCGTCGTGATCGACGCCGGTACCCGTTCGACGGGGTCGGTCAGGCGGTCTCGCGCGGCCCGGTCAGGAAGACCAGGCGGAACTTGCCGATCTGGACCTCGTCACCGTTGGCCAGGACGGCGGTGTCCACCGGCTCCCGGTTGACGTAGGTGCCGTTCAGGCTGCCGACGTCGACGACGACGAACTCGCCGGCGTCGCGGCGGAACTCGGCGTGCCGGCGCGAGACCGTCACGTCGTCGAGGAAGATGTCGCTGTCCGGGTGCCGGCCCGCGCTCGTGGTGGGGATGTCGAGCAGGAACCGGGAGCCGGCGTTCGGCCCGCGGCGGACCACGAGCAACGCGGAGCCGGGCGGCAGGCCGTCCACGCCGGAGACCGGCTGCTCCTGGGCCGGAGCCTCGGCCTCGGAGAGGAAGTCGGCACGGAAGACCGACGTGGTCTCCGGTGCGCGCTCCGGTGGAACAGCGGGTCCGTCGTTCGTGGTCACCTCGGGGTCTCCTCCTGGGGTGCGAAGTCCCGGACGCGGTCCGGGGCCGATGAAGGGTGTGAAGCTACCGCTCTGCACTGGTGCGTCAGCGCGGGAGGTCCCCGTTCAGGAACCGTCGGTCAGCTGGCGGTAGGCGTCGGCGTCGAGCAGGTCGTCCAGGGCTGCGGCGGCACCGTCGGCGAGCTTCAGCTCGACGATCCAGCCGTCGCCGTACGGGCTGGAGTTCACCAGCTCCGGACTGTCGTCCAGCTTGTCGTTCACCGCGGCGACCTCACCCCCGATCGGGGCGTAGATGTCCGAGACGGACTTGGTGGACTCCACCTCGCCCATCGCGGCGCCCGCCGCGACGGTGTCGCCGACGTCGGGCAGCTGGACGAACACGACGTCCCCCAGCTGGCCCTGGGCATGATCGGTGATACCGATCCTGACCACGCCGTCCTCGGTGGTGCGGACCCACTCGTGGGCCTCGCTGTAGATCAGATCCGCCGGAATCTCCGAACTCACGCAGGAAGCCTATCCCGCGGTACCCCGGTGTCCGGAAGGGGTCACTCGCGCGGCCCACCGGTGCGTGTGCCTCCGGCGGGACCACCCGGCCGAGGCAGCGGCGCCCGCAGCGCCAGCACGAACTGGGCCAGGTAGAGCAGACCGGTCCAGAGGTAGAGGGCCACCCCCCACCCGGCGAAGCCGTAGGCGATCACCCGCACCACGAACTCCGCCTGCGACGGTCCGTCGCCGAGCAGCAGCAGCGGGAAGGCGTAGAGCAGGACGAACGTCGCCGCCTTGCCCAGGTAGGTCACGACGAACGGGCCGTAGCCCCGCGAGCGCAGCACCAGCACGCACCCGGCGAGGATCAGGTCGCGCGCGACCAGGGCGAGCACCAGCCACCACGGGACGATGTCGCGCAGAGCCAGCCCGACCAGCGCGGCCAGGATGTAGAGGCGGTCGACGGCCGGGTCCAGCAGGGCACCGAGACGGCTGTACTGCCCCAGGACACGGGCGAGCTTGCCGTCGAGCCAGTCGGTGGCCCCGCCGACGGCCAGCACCACGACCGCCCAGGCGTCGGCCTCCGGACCGAGCATCAGCCACAGGAACAGCGGTACCCCGGCCAGGCGCAGCACGCTCAGAGCGTTCGGCACCGTGAGCACCCGGTCGCGCTGCCCGGGCGGGAGCTCGGGCAGACCCGCCACCCGCGACAGCGCATCGGCCGCGCCGGTCACACCGCCGCCCGTCGCGCCCCCGCCGGTCACACCGCCGCCCGTCGCGCCGCGACCGGTCCCGCCGTCGGTCCCGCCGCCGACGCCCGTCGCCGCCCGCTCCCGGTCCGTCACGTCCCCACCCCCGCCACGCGGCGAGGGTATCCCCGCCCGCAGCGTGCTATTCGCCGCCCGGACGGTCAGGATGGCGGTATGGACACGATCACCCTCAAGGGCGTGCAGGGCCCGCTCAAACAGCAGTACCGCGACGACCCGGAGTCGGCGGTCGTCACCCTCAAGGCCGACGGCGAGCTCGACGGCTCCGGCGTGGCGTGCAAGGTCTCCACCGGCCAGGCGATGGCCGAGGCCGGTCTGCACCCGGCCACCGGCGGGGACGGCACCCAGCTCTGTTCCGGCGACATGCTTCTCGAGGCGCTCGTCGCGTGCGCCGGCGTCACCATGCGCGCCGTCGCGACGTCGATGGAGATGAACGTGTCGGGCACCGTGAAGGCCGAGGGCGACCTCGACTTCCGCGGCACGCTCGGCGTGGCGAAGGACGCGCCGGTCGGGTTCCGCGACATCCGCCTGCACTTCGACGTCGTCACCGACGCCGGCGAGGACCAGGTCGCCAGCCTGATCAAGCTGACCGAGCGCTACTGCGTCGTCCTGCAGACGATCAAGGGCAGCGCCACCACAGAGGTCAGCGTCGCCACCTCGTCCTGACCTTCCCGCCATACCTCGAGCGGCCCCGGACCGGCACAGGTCCGGGGCCGCTCGGCGTTCCGGACGCCCGCTCCCCGCCCGGCGACGGTCCGGCGCCCACTGTCAGCGACCGGACCACTCCCCCGTAGCCTGAACGGCGGCACCTGGGATGCGGCGAACGGCATGCTTCGACCGTGGAGGTGGCTCACTGTCGCGCCGGGGAACCCGTTCGGCGCGTCGGTCCGACGCCTCGGCGCGTGGACCTGCGACGATCGGTCGGCGGCCGGGTCGTCCGAACGTACTGTGAGGACCGTCGTGACACCGGTACCGGTAGGTGAGGCGTGATCAAGCTCGCGGATGACCTGTCATCCGGGGATCACGTGTGCGCGGTCCCGGACAGTGACGAGCACCTCAGCGAACTGTCCGCGCGCTTCGTCGCCGGCGGCCTGCGCCGCAACGAGAAGGTCTTCTTCTACGACGACGCCGGTGCCGCCGACGCGATGCTGCGCCGCCTCGGCGAGGACGGTGCCCCCGTCGAGGAGCCGCTGCGCACCGGGCAGATCGAGATCCTGCCGGAGGAGTACACCCGGGCCGCGTTCCGGACCCCGATCGGTGCGCTGTCCGAGGCCGTCGCCGGCACCGTCTGGTCGGCCGTCGACGAGGGGTACGCCGGCGCCCGGCTGACCGGGCAGATGCACTCCTCCGTCGAGCCCGGCACGTCGGCCACGCTGCCGGAGTTCGACGGCGCGCTCGACAACGTGCTCGGCCGCACCCCGCTGACGGCCCTGTGCACCTACGACCACGTGCACTACACCGACGAGCAGATCGAGATCATGCGGGCGCTGCACCGCGACCACCTCGCGCTCACCGGTGCCTACGACGACGGCCTGATGCGGATCGTGCGGATCGACGCCACCAGCGCGCGGCTGGCCGGGGAGATCGACCACAGCAACCGGCCCAAGATCGCGTCGCTGCTGCAGTCCTCGCTGGACACCGCACTCCGGTCGGCGGACGCGTCCACCGACATCGAGCTGGACATGGCCTCGGTCCGGTTCATCGACGTCGCCTCCGCGGTGAGCTTCGTGCACGCCGCCGAGATGTTCCCGGCGAGCCACAGCCTGGTGCTCAACCGGGTCCGGCCCCGCGTGCAGCGGATCCTCGACCGGTGCGGTGCACCGTTCGCGCCGCAGCTGCGGTTCGACGACCGCCCGCCGATGGAGGTCCCGTGATGCCGGAGCCCGCGAGGCCGGAGATCGTGATTCCGGAGACCGTGATCCCGGAGACACCGTGATCCGGGGTGTCCGCGGACCTAGGATCGCCTGATGCGGGTCAACGAGGCAGCGGCGCCACGGTTCGCGCACGGGCTGGTGTCGCACGACGGCCCGGCGGACTTCGTCGGGAGGGTCGCCCCGCTGGCCGAGGCGGCTCTGTCCCGTGGCGACCAGGTCACCCTGGCCGTCTCCCCCGCCTCCGAGGAGCTGTTGCGTGACAGGCTCGGCGGCGAACGCGTCTCCACGCTGACGGCGCTGGCCCCGGCCGCCCGCGGGTCCGGGCAGACGGTGGCCGCCTGGCGTGCCCGCGAGCTGCGCGCGCTGTGCTCGGCCGGGCGCGACGTGTTCGTCGTGACCGAGCACGACGCGGCGCTCGACGGCCCGGACGGCAGCTACTGGACCGAGCTCGAGGCCGCGCTCAACATCTCCCTCGGCGGGCTGCCCGTCACCCAGGTGTGTGGTTACCCGCAGATCCCGCTGCACCAGGTCGTGGCCGATGCGGCGCTGGTCAACCATCCGCTGCTGCTGCGCGCCGGCGAGCTGATGCACAACCCCGAGCACCGCAGTCCGGCCCAGGTGATGGCGAACCTGCCGGTGGCCCCGCCGGAGCTGCTCGGCCCGCCGGACGTCTTCCTCCGCTACAACACCTTCGAGCTGGCCCGGGTGCGCGACGCCGTGGAGGACGCGGTCCGGGGCTCCGAGCTCGAGCGCACCCGCGGCGAGGACCTGGTGCTCGCGGTCAACGAGATCGCGACCAACGCCGTCGAGCACGGGTCCAGCCAGGCCGAGCTGTTCCTGTGGGCCGGTCCGGACGAGCTGGTGTGCGAGCTGCACGACGAGGGTCGTCTGGAGCAGCCGCTGATCGGCCTGGCGCCGCCGCACCCGTCGCAGGCCCGCGGGCGGGGCACGTGGATCGCCCGCCAGTTGTGCGACGCGCTCCACGTCTGGCGAGACAGTGGCGGAACCCACGTGCGACTTCTGGCCCGCGCCTGAGCTACCCTGGAGGGCGATCGCGCACGGGATCCGCCGCCCGCCGTCCGTGCCCGGTTGGTTTCAGTCGTGCCCGGAATCCGTGGACGCACGCCGTCCGGGCCCCGGCGCCAGCTGTTGCGGGCCGACCGCTACACCACCAGGGACATCCCATGTCCGACGATCACCGTCGATCCCGCCCAGATCTCTGCGTACCGACCGTCCGTCTGCTGGGCTCCTTCGCCCTGCACGTCGACACCGACACCATCCCTCTTCCGGTGGACTCCCGCCGGCTCGTGGCCTACCTTGCGGTGCACCGCCGCCCGCAGCCGACGGCCGCGCTGGCCGCCGACCTGTGGCCCGGTGTGAACCCCTCCGCCGCCGCCCGCCTGCTCGACGAGGCCGTCGCGGCCGTCGACGTGCCGGGCCTGCTCACCGGTGACGACCAGGGCCGCTTGGCGCTCTGCGACGACGTCGCGGTGGACCTCTCCGACGCGATGCTGCTGATCCGGGCGCTGTCCGGGATCCGCGTCGAGCACCGCCCGGACCTGGAGCTGCTCGAGTCCGACATCCTGCCGTCCTGGACGGCGTCCTGGATCGCCGTCGAGCGCGAGCGCTTCCGTCAGCTGCGGCTCTCGGCGATGGAGAGCCTGTCGGCCGGTCTGACCGCCGCCGACCAGCACGACGACGCCATCGCGGTCGCCCGCCGCGTCGTGGCCGCCGCGCCGAGCCGGGAGCGGTCCCGCCGGGTGCTGGTCGAAGCCATGCTCGCCGGCGGCGACGTCTCCGGCGCCATGGCCGAGTACACCGAGTTCCAGGAGCTGCTGCGCTCGAGCATCGGCGCCACCACCGACTCCGAGCTGGACCGCCTGCTCGCGCCGCTGGACTCCGGCTGGCCGCTCGGCCCGGGCCTGCACCGGCCCGTCCAGCGCTGGTCGGTCGGTATGCCGGGTGTCCGCGGCAGCCGTCCCGCCGGACGCCGTCTCGCCGCCGGGAGTCCCGCCTCCGGGCGCTGACCCGGTTCCCGGCTCCATCACACGACAGAGCCCGCACGCCCCGGAGGGTGTGCGGGCTCCGTCGTGTTCGGACTAGTGGAACCGCGGGGGCCGCTTATCCCCGAAGGCCGCGAGACCCTCGGCGCCCTCCGGCCCGGCGGCGCTGGTGGCGATCCCGTCCGCCTCGGCGGCGAACTGCTCGACCAGCCCGACGTCCCAGGTGCGGGTCAGCAGGCCCCGGATCCGCCCGAGAGCGGCCGTGGGGCCCGCCGCGAGACGGTGCGCGGTGCGCTCCGCCTCGGCCAGCACCTCGTCGTCGTCGACGACGGTGGAGACCACGCCGTACTCCAGCGCCGTCTCCGCGTCGAGCACCTCGTCGGTGAGCAGGATCCGGCGCGCCCGCGCCGCCCCGACCAGCCGCGGGAGCGTCCAGGTCATACCGCCGTCCGGGGAGAAGCCGATCCCCGGATACGCGGGACGGACCTTCGTCGACCGGCCGGCGACGGCGATGTCGGTCGCGCAGACGATGCTCATCCCGGCACCCGCCGCCCAGCCCCGCACCGCCGCGACGGACGGGACCGGCGAGTTCACCAGCGGCTCCAGGAACGCGTGGAACGTGTCGGCGAGATCGTGCACGTAGGCGTAGCGGTCCTCGGCGCCGGCGAAGGCGCGCACGTCACCGCCGGTGCAGAAGTTCTCGCCCTCGCCCACCAGCAGCACCGCGCCGACGCCGTCCGGGTCGGCCGGGTCCTGCCCGGCCAGCTTCGTCAGCTGCTCGCGCAGCTCGGCGAGGACGTCGCCGTCCAGGGTCCCGTGACGGCCCTTCGAGATCTGCGCCCGCAGCACCCGGCCGTCCCGCACGACCGGGCCGTCCGTGGGGCTCACGCGAGCGCCCGCAGCTTGGGCAGCACGTCCTCGGCGAACTGCGACAGGAAGCGCTCCTGGTCGTCGCCGGGGCCGTGGAAGACCAGGTGGTTGAGCCCGGCGTCGACGTAGGGCTTGATCTGCGCGACGGCCTCGTCGGGGTCGGAGGTGACGATCCAGCGCCCGGTGATCTGGTCCAGCGGCAGCTCGTCGGCCAGGCGCTCCATCTCCTCGGACGAGGAGACCGAGTTCTTCTGGTCCGCCGAGAGCGACAGCGGCGCCCAGAACCGGCAGTTCTCCTTCGCCGCCTCCGGGTCGCGGTCGTAGGACATCTTGATCTCGATCGTGCGGTCGATCTTCCCGGCATCGCGGCTCTCCTTCTCCGCGCCCTCGTACAGCCCGGGGATGAGCTTGTCGGTGTAGAGCTCCATCCCCTTGCCGGAGGTGCAGATGAAGCCGTCGCCCTGGCGTCCGGCGTAGCGGGCCACCATCGGGCCACCGGCGGCGATGTAGACGGGGACGGGCTGCTCGGGGCGGTCGTAGATCTCGGCGTCGACGGTCGTGTAGTACTCGCCCTCGAAGTTGACCTTGCCGTCCTCGGTCCACAGCGCACGCATCAGGCGGACCGACTCGCGCAGGCGGGCGAAGCGCTCCTTGTACTCCGGCCACTCCATGCCGGACACGGCGATCTCGTTCAGCGCCTCGCCGGTGCCGACGCCGAGCGCGACGCGCCCGCCGGTGAGCAGCGACATCGTCGCGAACTCCTGGGCCAGCACCGCCGGGTTGTAGCGGAACGTCGGTGTGAGCACCGACGTACCGATCTGCACCCGCTTCGTGCGCTCCCCCACCGCCGCGATCCACGGCAGCGCGGCCGGGGCGTGCCCGCCGTTGTGCCGCCAGGGCAGGAAGTGGTCCGACGCCCAGACGCTGTCCAGGCCGAGCTCCTCGGCGCGGACGGCGTACTCCACCAGGTCGCGCGGGCCGAACTGCTCGGCCGACGCCTTGTAACCGATCTTCAGATCCACTGGGTCCTCCGGGTGGTGCGGCGCGCTCCGATCATCGCCCGCCGCGGTTGCTGCCCACACTGCTACACCCGTGGCCGTCGCGCTGCAGCGCGGCCACCCTGCGGTGTCCGACGTGGCCGGTCACACGGCCGGTGGCGCTGCGGCGCACGTCCGGGCGCGGCGCACGGTTCCGGGGGCGGTCCCGGGCCCGCGGTGCGGACGCGGCGACTCGTACGATCGCGGGGTGCCCGACACCGTCCCCCACGCGCATCCCGGCCCGGACGACGAGATCCCCCTGCCGCCGGAGCCTCCCGAGGACGACTACGGGTACCCGGACGAGCCGTACCCCGACGGGCCCTACGAGCCCGCACCGCCGGCCGAGGCGCCCGGGGAGGTGACCCCGGCCCCCGCCCGGATCACCTCGACCGACCCGCACGAGGTGCTGCGCCGCGTCTTCGGCTACGACGCCTTCCGCGGTGAGCAGCAGGCGATCGTCGAGCAGGTCGTCGCCGGCGGGGACGCACTGGTCCTGATGCCCACCGGTGGCGGCAAGTCGCTGTGCTACCAGGTCCCGTCCCTGGTCCGGCCCGGTGTCGGGGTCGTCGTCTCACCGCTGATCGCGCTGATGCAGGACCAGGTCGACGCGCTGCGGGCTCTGGGCGTGCGGGCCGGGTTCCTCAACTCCACCCAGAACCCGGACGAACGTCGCGACACGGAGGCGGCGTTCCTCTCCGGTGAGCTGGACCTGCTCTACCTGGCTCCGGAGCGGCTGCGGGTGGAGTCGACGCTGCGGCTGCTCGACCGCGGGACGGTCGCGCTGTTCGCGATCGACGAGGCGCACTGCGTCGCCCAGTGGGGCCACGACTTCCGGCCCGACTACCTGATGCTCTCCCAGCTGCACGACCGCTGGCCCGACGTCCCGCGGATCGCGCTCACCGCGACCGCCACCGAGGCCACCCGCACCGAGATCGCGCAGCGGCTGCAGCTGACCGGGGCCAGGCACTTCGTGGCCAGCTTCGACCGGCCCAACATCCAGTACCGGATCGTGGGCAAGAACGAGCCGCGCAAGCAGCTGCTGGACCTGCTGCGCTCCGAGCACGCCGGAGACGCCGGGATCGTCTACTGCCTCTCCCGCAAGTCCGTCGAGCAGACCGCGGAGTTCCTCTCCGCCCAGGGCATGACCGCACTGCCCTACCACGCGGGTCTGGACGCGGGGGTCCGTCGCCGCAACCAGTCGCGGTTCCTGCGCGAGGACGGCGTGGTGATGGTCGCGACGATCGCGTTCGGGATGGGCATCGACAAGCCCGACGTCCGGTTCGTGGCGCACCTGGACCTGCCCAAGTCCGTCGAGGGCTACTACCAGGAGACCGGGCGTGCGGGCCGCGACGGCGCCCCGTCGACGGCATGGCTGGCCTACGGCATGGCCGACGTCGTCCAGCAGCGCAAGATGATCGACGACTCCGAGGGCGACGCCGCGCACCGGCGACGCCTGGGCCAGCACCTGGACGCGATGCTGGCGCTCTGCGAGACCGTCGAGTGCCGTCGCGCGCAGCTGCTCGGCTACTTCGGCCAGGAACCCACCGGGGACGCCCGGAAGTGCGGCAACTGCGACACCTGCCTGACGCCGGTGACGACGTGGGACGGCACCGTGCCCGCGCAGAAGGTGCTCTCCACGGTCTGGCGGCTGAAGAACGAGCGTCGGCAGAGCTTCGGCGCCGTGCACGTGATCGACATCCTGCTCGGCAAACGCACCCCGAAGATCGAGCAGTTCGACCACCACGAGCTCTCGGTGTTCGGCGTCGGCTCGGACCTGACCGAGCCGCAGTGGCGCGGGGTGATCCGCCAGCTCGTCGCGCGCCGGCTGCTCGAGGTCGGCGGACCGCACTCGACGTTGCAGTTCACCGACGAGTCCCCCGCCGCCATGCGCGGCGAGCAGAAGGTGCTGCTGCGCACCGAGCCGGAGAGGGCCGCCCGGTCGCGGCGGTCGTCGTCGGGCCGGTCCTCGGCACCGGCGGCGGAGCTCTCCGCCGAGGCGGCGCCGGTGTTCGAGCGGCTACGCGCCTGGCGGGCCGCGGCGGCCAAGGAACAGGGCGTACCCGCCTACGTGATCTTCCACGACGCGACGCTGCGCGAGATCGCCGGACGGATGCCGTCCGACCTGACCGGTCTCGGAGCGATCAGCGGGATCGGTGAGGGCAAGCTCGCCCGCTACGGCGAGCAGGTCCTCGAGACGCTCGCGGAGCAGCCCGCGTGAGCGGCTCCCCGGGGCGTCGGCCCGTCGTCGGGCTCAGTACCTACGGGGAGCACGCCGCGTACTGGATCATGGAGCACGAGGTCGCGCTGCTGCCGCGTGCCTACGTCGACATGGTCACCGACGCCGGCGGGACCCCGGTGCTGCTGCCGCCCACCGCGGCCGCGGCCGACGCCGTCGAGGTGTGTGACGCCGTCGTCCTCGTCGGCGGGCCCGATCTCGACCCGGCGCATTACGGTGCGACGCCCGGCCCGCACGCCGACCCGCCGCGGCCCGAGCGCGACGCCTCCGATCTGGCCGCGATCCGCCGCGCCCTGGAGCGCCGGATCCCCGTCCTGGGTGTGTGCCGCGGGCACCAGCTGCTCAACGTCGCGCTGGGCGGCACGCTGATCCAGCACCTCCCGGACGTCGTCGGGCACGAGCGGCACAGCATCCGCCCGGCCACTACGGCCCGGTCGAGGTGACCCCGGAGCCGGGCACCCGGGCCGCGGACCTGCTCGGCGGCCCGCTGCAGGTGTGGTGCCACCACCACCAGGCGGTCGACCGGCCCGGCGACGGCCTGCGGGTCACCGCCCGCGCCGACGACGGGACCGTCGAGGCCGTCGAGCTGGACGGGCACCCGTTCGTCATGGGCGTGCAGTGGCCCCCCGAGCAGGACCTCACCGACCTGCGTCTGATGCGCGCCGTCGTCGACGCCGCCCGGGCGCCCCACACCATCCGGACCTGACCCGCCCCGGTCCCGACTCCGCGCTGCCGGGGACTTCCCGCGCGCTGGGCTTCGGCGCGCGATCGCGGCCGCGCCCGCGGAACGTCGGTCGGCGTGCGCCGGGAAGGCGAGCGCGCGGATACGGGCTCGATCGATTCCGGCGGTTCACCTCGTCGCCCATGGGTCGACCCCGCGCGCCCACCGCGTCGACGCGCACCGGGGGCGTCGACGCGCGCCCCGGGAAGCGCGCGTCGACGCGCTGAGTGCGCGGAACCGGGCTGAGCGCGCGACGGCACGCGTACGCGGAGGGCGCGTGTCCTCGCACACGGTGCGACCTGTGCGAGCACGCCACGACCCGGGCGGGCACACCACTACCGGTGCGAGGCGCTGCGGGGCAGAACGTCCGGACGTGGGGGCTCGGTGGCACTGGTGCAGACCCCCGGCACCGTGGGGGTGCCCGTGGGCTTACCGGGGTGCACACGTGGGTGCAGTGTCACGAGGTATGACCACCTCCAGCGTCCGCAACGACTTCGCGGGCCTGTCCCGTCGGATCTCCGACGCCGGACTCACCGACCGCCGTCCCGGGTACTACGTCCTGCGCTTCGCCCTGGTGGGCGGCGCCTACATCGGTGCCTTCTGCGGGGTCGTCGCGCTCGGCGACTCCTGGTGGCAGCTCGCGATCGCCGCGTTCCTGGCGGTGGTCTTCGCCCAGGTCGCGCTGCTGGCCCACGACGTGGCGCACCGGCAGGTGTTCCGCCGCCGGAGCACCTGCATGGGTGTCGGACGGCTGATCGGCAACGTCGGGATCGGCATGTCCTACAGCTGGTGGATGGAGAAGCACACCGCCCACCACGCGAACCCCAACCACACCGACCACGACCCGGACGTCGAGGCCGACCTGCTGGTCTGGTCGCAGAAGCAGGCCCGTGCGGCCACCGGCGTCCCGGCCTGGTTCGGCCGCCACCAGGCGTTCCTGTTCTTCCCGGTCCTGCTGCTCGAGGGCTTCTACCTGCACTACGCGGGCTTCCGCGCCTGCGTCACGCGGAAGACGCCGGGCCGGGGCATCGAGCTGGCCCTGCTCAGCGCGCACGTGCTGCTCTACGTCGCGCTCGTGTTCGGCGTGATGCCGTTCTGGCAGGCGGTCGCGTTCGTGCTGGTGCACCAGATGCTGTGGGGCCTCTACATGGGCTCGACGTTCGCGCCGAACCACAAGGGCATGCCGCTGGTCGACGCCGACGACGAGCCGATGGACTTCCTGCGCAAGCAGGTACTGACCTCGCGCAACATCTCCGGTGGGCATGTGGTCGACATCGCCTACGGCGGGCTCAACCACCAGATCGAGCACCACCTCTTCCCGGCGATGCCCTCGGTGAACCTGCGCCGGGCCCAGCCGATCGTGCAGGCCTACTGCGCCGAGATCGGCGTCGACTACTTGCGTACCGGGCTGGTCGACTCCTACTCGCAGACCCTGCGTTCGCTCTACGACGCCGGCGCCCCGCTGCGTGAGCAGGCCGCCGCCGTTCCCTCCGGCGAGTGGACCTCGCGGGTCTGATCGGAGCCGGTCGTCCCGCTCAGTGCGGGACGGCCGCCGGCACGATCCCGGCGAGGTAGGCCTCGACCTCCTCGCGGGCCCGGGCCCGCAGGCCACATAGCCGTCGGGACGCACCAGGACCAGGTCGCCGTCGACGGCGTCGTAGATTTCCGGGCGGACCCGGTCCGGGTCCGGCTCTCCCCCGGGCGCAGCTACGTCGAGGCGCTGGACACCGTGCTGACCCGGCTGGAGCAGGGTGTCCCCCTGGCCGGCCTGCCGGTCGGCGAGGGGGCGGGGTTCCCCGTCGTCAGGAGCGGCGGATCCGCTTGAGCACCGGCGGCAGCTCCCCGGTGTGCAGGACGGCCAGGCGCCGGGTCGCCCGGGTCAGGGCGACGTAGAGGTCGTTGAGCCCGCGCGGGGACTCCTCCAGGATCTCGGCCGGCTCGACCAGCACGACGGCGTCGAACTCCAGGCCCTTGGCGTCGGAGATCGGGAGGACCACCAGCGGCGCGTTGAGGTCCTCCGGATCGGCGTCGCCGTCGAGCAGCGCCGTGCGCAACCCGGCGACCCACGTCACCGGCGCGAGCACGGCCGTGCGGCCCTCCCCGATCCGCGCCCGCTCGGAGGCGACCCGCTCCGCGATGACGGTCTCGGCCCCGGAGGCGGGCAGGACCTCCGCCCACGGCAGGTCCCCGGTGCTGCGCACCGAGCTCGGCGGGGCCAGCGTCGGATCGATCTCGGCCAGCACGTCGTCGGCGACGTCGGCGATCTCCGACGGCGTCCGGTAGTTGACGGTGAGCTGCTCGAGACGCCAGCGGCTCGCCACGAACGGCGAGAGCACCTCGCCCCAGGACCCCGCTCCGGCGCGGTCGCCGGTCTGGGCGATGTCGCCGACGACGGTCATCGACCGGGCGGGCGCCCGGCGCATGATCATCCGCCAGGCCATCGGGGACAGCTCCTGCGCCTCGTCCACGATCACGTGCCCGTAGGTCCACTCGCGGTCCGCGGCGGCACGGTCGGCGGTGGAGTCGAACCGTGAGACCTGGCGGCGCTCGGCGAGGCGGTCGGCGTCGATGACGTCGGTGGCGCGGAGCAGCTCCGGGTCGAGGTCCTCCTCCAGGTCCAGCACGTCGAGCACGCCCTGGGCGTACTCGACCTCCTCGCGCAGGGCGGCGGCCTCGGCCGCGGCGGCGGCACTGCCGTCGTCGCCCAGCAGCTCGGCGGCCTCGTCGAGCAGTGCCACGTCGGCGGCGCTCCAGCGCTGCCCGGGCTCGACGTCGTCGGCCGGGGCGTCGCGCTCGAGCAGGGCGCGCCTCTCGGCCGGGATGCGTCGCGCCACCGAGTTGAGCCGCCTGCGGTCGGCGAACAGGTCGGTCAGCAGCGTCTCCGGCGACAGCGTCGGCCACAGCTCGTCGAGCTCGCGCCCCAGCGTCGCGGACTCGGTGAGCTCGTCGCGGATGTCCTGCACGTCGCGGCGGTCGAGCAGGTCGCGTCCGACGCCGCGGGCGACCTGGTCGGCCAGCAGCCGCAGCAGCTCGGTGCGGAAGATCCGCCGGGCCTCGTTGTGCGGCTTGCGCGAGCGGCGGGCCCGCGTGCGGGCCTGCGTCACGACGTCACGGTCGATCCGGACGTCCTGCTGCTCGACGACGAGCCGGATCGGCGCCCGCGGCACCTGCTGGCGGTCGCGCACGGCCGCGGCGATCACGGCCGACATGTCCGAGCTCCCCTTCAGCGCCGAGGTGGCCGCGTCCTCGGGCCGGCGGGCGTCGAGGCCGGGGTAGAGCTGGGCGACCGTGCCCAGCACGACGGAGGTCTCCCCCAGCGACGGCAGCACCTGCCCGATGTAGCGCAGGAACGTCGGGTTCGGGCCGACGACCAGCACGCCGCGGCGGGCGAGGCGGTCGCGGTGGGTGTAGAGCAGGTACGCGGCACGGTGCAGCGCCACGGCCGTCTTGCCGGTACCGGGGCCGCCCTGCACGACCAGCACCCCGGACGGCTTCGACCGGATGATCCGGTCCTGCTCACCCTGGATGGTCGCGACGATGTCGCCCATCCGCCCGGTCCGGGCCTCCGACACGGCCGCGAGCAGCGCTGCCTCACTGGTCAGCCCGGAGGAGGACTCCGAGGCCTCGGACAGGTCCAGCGGCTCGTCGTCGATCGCGACGACCTGCCGCAGCCGGGTCCGCAGGTGACGACGCCGCCGCATGCCCTCGGGCGAGGCGGCGGTGGCGGTGTAGAACGGCCGCGCCGCCGGGGCCCGCCAGTCCATCAGCAGCGGCTCGTACTCGCGCTTCTCGTCGAGCAGGCCGATCCGGCCGACGTAGCGGATCTCGCCGGTCTCGGTGTCGAGACGACCGAACGCGAGCCCGTGCTCGGCCGCGCGCAGTCCGGCCAGACGATCGGTGTAGAGCGCCGCCGCCGCGTCGCGCTGGGTCAGCGCCTGCGGCGTGCCGACGGTCTCGTCGTGCAGCGTGTCGTGCAGGCGCTTCGCGGTGTCCCGGCGCCGGTCCTCGAGCTGTTCGTAGAGCATCGCCACGTAGGCCTGCTCGCGTTCCAGCTCGGAACCGGCGCCGCCGGTGGTCACGTCGGGACCGGCAGGCTCAGGGTTGGACACGTGGGGGCTTCCTCCACCGAGAAGGACTCTTCAGACCAGGCGGCTCGCACGGACGCGGAATCCGCCCCGTGCTGCCGACCGACTGACCAACCTACCAGCGCACGCCCGCGCCCGGCTGCGATCCGGTCCTGCCGGGGACGGGACTCAGCGCGTCGCGGCCTTCGCGAACTCCTCGACGATCGCGGCGCAGAACGCGGGCAGGTCGTCGGGGTTGCGGCTCGAGACCAGCCCGTTGTCGCGGACGACCTCGGAGTCGACGACGGTCCCGCCGGCGTTGCGGATGTCGGTGCGCACGCTCGGGTACGACGTCAGCGTCCGGCCCTTGACGAGGTCGGCCTCGACCAGCGTCCACGGCGCGTGGCAGATCACGCCGACCGGCTTGCCGGCGTCGAAGAAGCCCTTCACGAACGCGCGCACGTCGGCGTCGACGCGCAGCGTGTCGGCGTTGATGGTGCCGCCCGGCATGATCAGGGCGTCGTAGTCGGCGGAGTTCGCCTCGGACACGACGACCTGCACGTCGTAGGTGTCGGACTTGTCGATGTCACCGCTCATGGCCTGGATCGGGTCCGAGGAGATGGACACGACGTCGGCGGTCGCGCCGGCCTCGGTGACGGCCTTGCGCGGCTCGGTGAGCTCGACCTCCTCGAAACCGTCGGTGGCGATGATGGCGATGCGGCGACCGGTCAGCTCGTCGGACATGGTGCTCCCTTCCGGACCGGCGACTCTCGCCCGGCCCGGCACATGGACTACCCGCGAGCGGCGACCGGAAACCCGCACCGGCGGGCCGGGACGGGCCTCAGCCCCGCTGGCGCGGTGCGCGGCCGTAGGGCTGCTCCACCGGCTCGACGTAGTCGTGCACCGGGATCGGCAGGCTCACCGGGTCCTCCGCCAGCGCGACCGGCTCGTCGTGGTGACGCAGCCGCATCGGCGAGCCGCTGACGAGCCGGTACTCGGTCTCACCGGGGGTGATCGTCACCCGGATCCGGCGGCCCTGCCAGTGCAGGCCGAACGAGATCCGGCTCAGCGACGACGGCAGCGCCGGCGCGAACGACAGCCCGTCGGCCTCACAGCGCATCCCGCCGAAGCCCAGCGTGATCGCCGTCCAGGTCCCGGCCATCGAGGCGATGTGGATGCCGTGGTCGGAGTTGCCGGCCAAATCGTGCAGATCGACCAGGGCGGCCTCGCCCAGGTAGTTGTAGGCCAGGTCCAGGTGCCCGGTGCGGGCGGCCATCACCGACTGCGTGCACGCCGAGAGCGACGAGTCCCGGACGGTGATCGACTCGTAGTAGGCGAAGTTGCGGCGGCGCTGTTCCTCGGTGAACGCGTCCGGGCGGATCTGCATGGCCAGGACGAGGTCGGCCTGCTTGATGACCTGTTTGCGGTAGAGGTCGAAGTACGGGAAGTTCAGCAGCAGCGGGTAGTGCTCGGCCGCGGTGCCCTCGAAGTCCCAGAGCTTGTGGCTGGTGAACCCCTCGGACTGCGGGTGCACGCCCAGGCGCTCGTCGAACGGGATGTACATCGACGTCGCGGCGTCGCGCCAGCTCGCGACCTCCTCGGTGTCCACGCCCAGGCGGGAGGCGGAGCGGGGGTGCTTGGCGGCGACCTCGGCGGCGTAGCGCAGGTTCTGCTGCGCCATGAGGTTGGTGTAGACGTTGTTGTCCGCGACCGCGGAGTACTCGTCGGGCCCCGTCACGCCGTCGATCCGGAAGTTGCCCTCCGGGTCGTGGTGGCCCAGCGAGCGCCACAGACGGGCGGTGGCGACCAGCAGGTCGAGGCCGACCTCGAGCTCGAACTTCGTGTCGCCGGTGGCGTTGACGTGCCGGCGCACGGCGTCGGCGATGTCGGCGTTGATGTGGAAGGCCGCGGTGCCGGCCGGCCAGTAGCCGGAGCACTCGTGGCCGCGGATCGTCCGCCAGGGGAACGCGGCCCCCTTCAACCCCAGCTGTGCGGCGCGCTCGAAGGCCTGCGGCAGGATCGTCTTCCGCCAGCGCAGCGCGTCCGCGGCCGCGTCCGGGGCGACGAAGGAGAGCAGCTGCAGGCAGAACGTCTCGGTGTCCCAGAACGTGTGGCCGTCGTAGCCGTCGCCGGTCAGGCCCTTGGCGCCGATGCAGCGCCGCTCGGCCCGGGCACCGGCCTGAAGCACGTGGAACGTCGCCAGCCGGACCGCCTGCTGCAGCTCCGCGTCGCCGTCGATCTCCACGTCGGCGGTGGACCAGAACTCGTCGAGGTACCCGCGCTGCTCGGAGACCAGACCGTCCCACCCGGTGTAGCGGGCGGCGGCCAGGGCGGCACGGACCTGGTCGTAGACGGCGGGCAGGCTGCGCCGCGAGGACCAGCCGTAGGACAGGTACTTGGTGACGCGCAGGGTCTCCCCCGGCTTCACCCGGGCGATGATCGTGGTGCGGGCCAGGTCCTCGTTGGCGTCGGAGGTGACCTGGATGCCGTCCGGGCCCTCGACCTCGTGGTCCATCGCCGCGCCGACGCGCAGCGCGGACTTGTGGGTGCGGTGCACCAGCGTCGCGCCGGCGTCGGAGCTGCGCGACATCTCCGGCTCCAGGACGTTGTCCAGGGACTTGTCCAGGCGCGGGTCGCCCTCGTTGCGGCCGGGCAGCTGCTCGTTGGCGACCAGCTCGGACTGGATCACCAGCAGCGCCCCCGCCGGGTCGTCACCGGGGTCGAGCACCTCGACCTCGTAGCTGATCGCCGCGATCGCCCGCTGGGTCAGCGACACCAGGCGCGTGCTGCGGAGCCGGACCGTGCGGCCGGCCGGGGACTCCCACTCCACCTCGCGGTGCAGCGTGCCGGCCTGCATGTCCAGGACGCGCTCGTGCTTGCGAAGGGTGCCGTAGCGCAGGTCGAACGGCTCGTCGTCGACGAGAAGGCGGATCAGCTTCCCGTTGGTGACGTTGATGATCGTCTGGCCGGACTCGGGATAGCCGTAGCCGCCCTCGGCGTAGGGCAGCGGACGCACCTCGTAGCAGGAGTTCAGGTACGTGCCCGGCAGCTTGTGCGGCTCGCCCTCGTCGAGGTTGCCGCGCAGGCCGATGTGGCCGTTGGACAGCGCGAAGATCGACTCCGTCTGCCCCATCTTCGGCAGGTCGAGGCGGGGTTCACGGATCACCCACGGCTCGACGGTGAACGTGGGGGCGTGCTCGGGCTTCACGTGCTCTCCAGCAGGTCGGCGAGATCGTTGACGACGACGTCCGCGCCGTGTTCGCGCAGCGCGTCGGCCTGGTCGAGGCGGTTGACGCCGACGACGGCGCCGAACCCTCCGGCGTGCCCGGCCTGCACCCCGGCCAGCGCGTCCTCGAACACGACGGCCTGGGCCCGCTCGGCGTCGAGGTCGGAGGCCGCGGCCAGGAACGTGTCCGGCGCCGGCTTGCCCGGCAGGCCGCGTTCGCGGGCGCTGACCCCGTCGACCCGCACGTCGATGTACTTCGCCAGGCCGGTGACCTTCAGGATCTGCTCGGCGTTGGCCGAGGAGCTGACGACGGCGGTGGCCAGCCCCGCGGCGCGCACGGCCTCGAGGTAGCGCCGCGAGCCGGGGTAGACGTCCACCCCGTCGGTGCGGATCTTCTTCTGGACCAGGTCGTTCTTGCGGGTCGACAGTCCCCAGAGCGTCTCGGCGTCCGGGCCGTCGTCGGTGCTGCCCTCGGGCAGCTCGACGCCGCGGGAGGCCAGGAAGCTGCGGGTGCCCTCCAGGCGGGGCTTGCCGTCGACGTAGGGCCCGTAGTCGGACGAGACGTCGAACGGGGTGAACCCGTCGCCGTCGCGGCCGCGCAGGAACTCGTCGAACATCTGCTTCCACGCCGCGGCGTGCACGCTCGCGGTGTCGGTCAGAACGCCGTCGAGGTCGAACAGGCACGCGCGTGTGCCGTCGGGGAGGCCCAGCATGCGCGAACGGTATCCGGATCGGTCGAGAAGCGGCCAACCGGCTCCGGAGGTGATCAGTCCGGCGGGTCCGGCAGGTCCAGCGCGAGCACCGTCACCGGGGCCGGGGACCCGGCCGTCCACGCCGTGACCAGGCACGTCGGGGCGCCACCGGCCCGGCCGGGGCGGGTCGTGACGCGCACCGCACCGCCGTCGGGGTCGGGCTCCACCCACTGCTGCACGGCGGCGCGGACGGCGGCCAGGACGGCGAGCGGCGGCACCGGGGCGTCGGCGAGGGCGTCGTCGGTCTCGACCCCCGCGTCGAGGCGCTTGCCGAACCGGGTCCGTTCGATCATCAGGTAGGCGCGGACGGCGCCGAGCTCGTCGGCCAGGGGGATGCTCGCCTCCCCCGCCCGGTCCGCGGCGCGGCTCAGATCGGCGAAGCCCAGCAGCAGCTCGCGGGCCCGCGGCGGGTCGGTGCGCACGAGGGCGGCGATCGTGTTCAGCGTGTTGTAGACGAAGTGCTGCTCGAGACGCCGGCTCAGCGGGCCGTGCCAGGGACTGCGGTCCTCCTCCTCCCGCTCGGCCGACGCCGGGACGTGCTGCTCGGCCGGCGGTACCGGGGTGTCCGCGGCGGAGGGCGGGTCGGGGGCCGCGACCGGCGGGCCCGGCTCCCACAGCTCCGGGTCGGCGTCGCCGGAGTCGACGAGCCCGAGCCAGGTCGGCAGCGCCAGCCGTCCGGCCACGGTGCGTCCCCGGTGCTCCACGAGCGCGACGAGGTCGCCGTCGAGCCAGCGCGCGTACGCGGCGACGTCGTCGGGCACCGGCCCGGTGAACGGCGAGTCCCGCGCGACCGGCTCGTCGAGCAGCGTCTCGACGTCGTCCCCGGCGTGCGTGGTGCTGATCCCGACCCGCCCGACGTAGGCGAGCCCGCCCGGTCCGGGCAGACCGAGCAGGACCGCCGCGATCCGGTCCGAGCGGCCCGCCGGGATCCACCCGCCGACCACGACCTGACGCGTCCGGCGCAGCGGGACCCGCAACCAGTTCCGGGTGCGCCGTCCGGGCTGGTAGGGCACGTCGAGGCGTTTGAGGTGCAGGCCGTCGAGGCCGTACTGCTCGGCCGTGCGCATCACCAGGTCGGCCTCGTCGAGCCCGAACGACGGCGAGACCAGGATCGTCGGCCCGCCCAGCCCGAGGGCCTCCAGCTCGTGGCGGCGCTCGCGGTAGGGCAGGTCCAGCACCCGCTGCCCGTCGGCCCAGAGCAGGTCGGTGACGACGTAGCCGACCGGGACCTCGGACTGCAGGGCCGCGTCCGGGCGGACGGTGTTGGTGCGGCGCATCAGCGGCCGCCGCGACGGGCGTCCGGCCTCGTCCAGGGCGACGACCGTGCCGTCGAGCACCATGCCCGAGGCCGGGGCCTGCTCGCCGAGGGCGGCGAGCTCGGGGAAGGAACCGGTCACGCTGCGCGCGGTGGAGGACAGCAGCCGGACCCGTCCGGGGCGGGCGTAGGCGACGCAGCGGTGGCCCTCCCACCCGAACTCGACGGCCCAGCGGTCCGGGTCGGTCGCCTCGGCCAGCTCGCCGGGGGTGGGCAGCATCGGTGGAACCAGGTCGGGCATTCCCGACTGATCGCGCCCCGCCACAGGGGGCACGCTAGCGCCACGGCGTCGCCCGGACGTGTCCGGGCGCCCGCCCGGCGCGTGTCACCGGTGCCCCCGCCTGGGACGATGGGGTCACCATGACTTCCGCGACCTCCTCCCCCACGCTCGCCGACCGCATCCCGCCCGGCGCCGACCCCGACGCCCTGGTCGAGACGTTCGCCGAGTGGGCCTTCGAGGAGCGCGGCCTCTCGCTCTACCCGGCGCAGGAGGAGGCCGTCCTCGAGCTGGTCACCGGCGCCAACGTCATCCTCTCCACGCCGACCGGGTCCGGGAAGTCGCTGGTCGCGATCGGGGCGCACGCCGCGGCACTGGCCCGGGGCGAGCGGACGTTCTACACCGCGCCGATCAAGGCCCTGGTCAGCGAGAAGTTCTTCGCCCTGATCGACGTGTTCGGCGCGGACATGGTCGGCATGCTCACCGGCGACGCCGCGGTGAACGAGCGCGCCCCGATCATCTGCTGCACCGCGGAGATCCTGGCCAACCTGGCGCTGCGCTCCGGGCGGGACTCCGACGTCGGCTCGGTCGTGATGGACGAGTTCCACTTCTACGCCGACCCCTCGCGTGGCTGGGCCTGGCAGGTCCCGCTGATCGAGCTGCCGCAGGCGCAGTTCCTGCTGATGAGCGCCACGCTGGGCGACACGGGCTTCTTCGCCGAGGACCTCACCCGGCGCACCGGCCGCGAGACGGCGCAGATCACGTCGGTGGACCGGCCGGTGCCGCTGCACTTCCGCTACGAGCTCACCCCGCTGCACGAGACGATCACCGAGCTGCTCCAGACGCACGAGGCGCCGGTCTACGTCGTGCACTTCACGCAGCAGTCCGCCGTCGAGCGCGCGCAGTCTCTGATGAGCGTCAACGTCACGTCCAGGGAGGACAAGGCGGCGATCGCCGAGACGATCGGGTCGTTCCGGTTCACCGCCGGGTTCGGCAAGACGCTCTCGCGCCTGGTGCGGCACGGGATCGGGGTGCACCACGCCGGGATGTTGCCGCGCTACCGGCGCCTGGTGGAGACGCTGGCCCAGGCCGGGCTGCTGCGGGTGATCTGCGGGACCGACACGCTCGGCGTCGGGATCAACGTCCCGATCCGCACCGTGCTGTTCACGGCGCTGAGCAAGTACGACGGGACCCGCAGCCGCCCGTTGAAGGCCCGGGAGTTCCACCAGATCGCCGGACGCGCCGGGCGGGCCGGCTACGACACCGTCGGCACCGTCGTGGCCGAGGCGCCGGAGCACGACATCGAGAACGCGAAGGCCCTGGCCAAGGCCGGCGACGACCCGAAGAAGCGCCGCAAGGTCAACCGCAAGCAGGCCCCCGAGGGGTTCGTCGGCTGGTCGCAGACCTCGTTCGAGAAGCTGCAGACCGCCCAGCCCGAGCCGCTGACCAGCCACTTCCAGGTCACGTTCGCGATGCTGCTCAACGTGATCTCCCGCGGCGGGGACACCTTCGCCGCGATGAAGCACCTGCTCGAGGACAACCACGAGCCCCGCGCCCGGCAGCGCAAGCACATCCTGCGCGCGATCGCGATCTACCGGGCGCTGCTCACCGCCGGCATCGTCACCGAGACCGACACCCCGCAGGGGCGGCGGCCTCAGCTCGTCGGCGACCTGCAGCTCGATTTCGCCCTCAACCAGCCGTTGTCGCCGTTCGCGCTGGCCGCGGTCGAGCTGCTCGACACCGAGGCCGACGGCTACGCCCTCGACGTGCTGTCGGTGATCGAGGCGACCCTGGACGACCCGCGCCAGGTGCTGGCCGCCCAGCAGAACAAGGCCCGCGGCGAGGCGATCGCCTCGATGAAGGCCGAGGGCATCGAGTACGAGGAGCGGATGGCGCTCCTGGAGGACGTCACCTACCCCAAGCCGCTCGACGAGATGCTGCACGCCGCGTTGGAGACCTACCGCCGTGGCGCGCCGTGGGTGGAGGACGCGCGCCTGTCGCCCAAGTCGGTCGTCCGCGACATGTCCGAGAAGGCGATGACGTTCACCGAGTACGTGTCGCACTACCAGCTGGCGCGCTCCGAGGGCCTGGTGCTGCGCTACCTGGCCGACGCCTACCGGGCGCTGCGCCAGACCGTGCCCGAGCACGCCCGCACCGACGAGCTGACCGACGTCATCGAGTGGCTCGGCGAGCTCGTCCGCCAGACCGACTCCAGCCTGCTCGACGAGTGGGAGAAGCTCGCCGCCGGCGCCGACGAGGCCGGGGGCGAGGTGCTCCCGCCCACCGCCGAGGCGGTCGGGGCGGCGCCGTCCGGGGTCACCGCCAACCAGCGCGCGTTCCGGGTGCTGGTCCGCAACGCGATGTTCCGCCGGGTCGAGCTCGCCTCGTTCGGGCGCTGGGACCTGCTCGGCGAGCTCGACCGGGAGTCCGGTTTCACCGCCGAGCGCTGGCGGTCCGAGTTCGAGCCCTACTTCGCGCTGCACCCACGGATCGAGATCGGGCCGGACGCCCGCGGGCCCAAGATGATCGACATCGTCGAGGAGCGGGAGCGCTGGCTCGTCCGCCAGGTGCTCGACGACCCGGCGGGCGACCACGACTGGGTGATCACCGCCGAGGTCGACCTGGCCGCGTCCGACGACGCCGGAGAGGCCGTGGTGTGGATCACCGGCCTGACCGACCGCCCCTGACCGGTGCCCGGTCGTCCGAACGAAGGGCCGGACGTGACATTCGGCCCTATCGGAGCAACGCATTGGTTATGGTGTTCCCCGATCACGCGCAGTGAACGACAGTAGCCTGCGCGTGGGACAAGGGGGCTGGCGAATGCGGTACGGCGCGCTCGCGGGCCCGGATTCGAGAGGTGGCGCCGTCCGGTGACCGCTGCAGAGGTCGAGGGCGGTGAGCCGCTGTCCGCACACGCCGTCGTCGGGGCGGACCGGCTCCGCGACCGGTGGCTCACCGAGGTCGTCGGCGGTGCGCGCTACCTGGCGAGGCCGATGGGCGAACTGCGGGCGCTGATCGGCACCCTCGCCGACCGGCTGCTCGCCGCCGCCCTGGCCGAGCGCTTCGACCCCGAGGACGCCCGCCGGGTCGGCCGCGCGCTCGTCGACGCGCACCTCACGGAGCCGGCCGTTCTCGAGGACACCCATCTGGTGCTCGGCGAGTGCCTGGCCGACGCCGCGGACAACCCCGGACGGCTGCGGCGCCTGCTCGCCCTGCAGGGAGCGCTCGGGCGCGGGTACGCCGACGCTCTGCGCCGGCGCACGCTCACCGAGCACGAGGCGATCACCACGGCCGCGCTGGACGCACGCACCACCGCCGACGAGGCGCGCTGGGCCAGCGAGGCGCGCTTCTCCGCGGTGTTCGACGCCGCGACCGTCGGGATCATCGTGTTCGCCCTGGACGGGACGTCGATGGAGGCGAACAGCGCGGCCTGCGAGATGGTCGGGCACACCGCCGAGGAGATGCGCGCGATGACCGTCGCGGACGTCGTGCCGCCGCGGCAGGACCCCGCGTTCTGGGCCGACCTCCCCCGCCTCGCCGACGGCACGCTGGACCGGATCACCGTCGAGCGGCCCTACCAGCGCCCGGACGGGCGCCGGATCTGGGTGGACGCCGTCGTCTCCGCCGTCCGGGACACCGACGGGCACCCTCGCTACCTGCTCGCGATGGTCAACGAGATCACCGAGCGGATGGAGCTGCAACAGCGCCTGACCTACCAGGCCCAGCACGACCCGCTGACCGGTCTGCCCAACCGGTCCCTGTTCTTCGAGCGGCTGCGCGCGTCCATGCGCCGGGTCGGCGAGAACGGGTCCGGCCCCCGGCCCGGGGTCTGCTACCTGGACCTGGACGGGTTCAAGGTCGTCAACGACACGCTCGGGCACCACACCGGGGACCGGCTGTTGCAGGCCGTCGCGGACCGGCTGCGCGACGCCCTCGCGCCCTGCGGGCACCTGGTGGCGCGGATGGGCGGCGACGAGTTCGTCGTGCTCGTGGAGCGCTCGGAGGACGGCCCGGAGCTGGAGGACGTGGCCTCCGTCGCCCTGGAGACGGTGCGGCGTCCGGTCCGCATCGACTCCCACGACGTCGCGATCTCGGCGAGCATCGGGGTCGTCCGCCACGAGGGCGACGCCGGCCCCGAGGAGCTGATGAAGGCGGCCGACACGACGCTCTACTCGGCCAAGCACGCCGGCCGCGGGCGGTACGCGGTGTTCGACCAGGAGCGGCACCGCTCCGACGTGCTGCGTTTCGAGCTCTCCTCGCAGATGCCCGAGGCGTTGCGGCGCGACGACTTCCGGGTCGTCTACCAGCCGCTGGTGCGCCTGGCCGACGAGC
This sequence comes from Pseudonocardia sediminis, assembly GCF_004217185.1. NCBI lineage: Bacteria > Bacillati > Actinomycetota > Actinomycetes > Pseudonocardiales > Pseudonocardiaceae > Pseudonocardia > Pseudonocardia sediminis. Next base: position 3,646,847 of record NZ_SHKL01000001.1, read on the forward strand.
GGACGGTCGGGGTGGAGGCGCTGGTGCGCTGGCAGCGCCCGGACGGCGAGCTGATCGGGCCGGACCGGTTCATCCCGTTGGCCGAGGAGACCGGCCTGGTCGTCCCGCTGGGCCGCCGGGTGCTCGACGAGGCCTGTCGCCAGGCCCGGGCCTGGCGCGACGCCGGGCACGAGCTGGTCGTCAGCGTGAACGTCGCGGCCCGCCAGATGAGCGAGAACGACCTGGTCGGCGACATCCGCACGGTGCTCGCCGAGTACGACATGCCGCCCGGGCTGCTGCAGCTCGAGCTCACCGAGCGGGACCTGATGGGCACCCCCGGCCGTCCGGCCGCGGCGCTCAAGGAGCTCGCCGCGATGGGCGTGCAGATCGCGATCGACGACTTCGGGACCGGCTACTCGAACCTGTCCTACCTGCGCCAGCTCCCGGTGCACAACCTCAAGCTGGCCGGCAACTTCGTCGCCGGGTCCGCCGACCGCGACGACGTCATCCTCCGAGCCCTGGTGAAGCTGGCCCGTTCGCTGCACCTCGACGTCACCGCCGAGGCGGTGGAGACCCGTGACCAGGCCGAACGCCTGCGCTCCTACGGCTGCACCAACGCCCAGGGCTGGTACTACGCCCCCGCCGTGCCGGCCGAACGGATCCCGGACCTGATCCGGGAACCGTTCGTGCGGTGACGGCTTACGCGGCGTTCTGCTCGTCGCGCCAGGCGATCCAGTCCCCGAGCTTGCCCAGGTCGTAGTCCGGCCCGTCCTGCCCGATGGTGAACAGCCGCGCGCCCGCGTCGAGCAGCGCCTGCCCGTTCTCCGACGGCGCCCCCTCGACGGCGACCGACCGTTCGATCTCGGACGGGTCCCGCCCGATGTCGCGGCAGTGCCCGTCGAGCACGCCGGTCTTGTGCGTGAACGTCTCGACGTCGCCGAAGCCGTGCCAGATGGTGGCGTGCTCGGCGGTGTAGCGCAGGGTCTTCTTCTCCCCACCCCCGCCGATCAGAACCGGGATGTCGCGGGTCGGGGCCGGGTTGAGCCTGCCCCAGCGCTCGCGGATGCGCGGCAGGGCCTTGCCCAGCTCGGTGAGCCGGCCGCCGGCGGTGCCGAACTCGTAGCCGTACTCGTCGTAGTCGCGCTGGAACCAGCCGGAGCCGATGCCCAGGATCAGGCGGCCGTCGGAGATGTGGTCCACGGTGCGGGCCATGTCGGCGAGAAGCTCGGGGTTGCGGTAGCTGTTGCAGGTCACGAGGGCGCCGATCTCGACGCGGGAGGTGGCCTCGGCCCAGGCACCGAGCATGGTCCAGCACTCGAAGTGCTTGCCGTCGGGCTCACCGTAGAGAGGGAAGAAGTGGTCCCAATTGAAGACGATGTCCACGCCGGCCTCCTCGGCGGCGGCGACCGTGCGTCGGATCTCGGAGTAGTCGGCGTGCTGGGGCTGCAGCTGCAGCCCGATGCGGACGGGACGGTCGGTGGTCATGGCCCCATGCTGGTCCGGTTCGGACGGGCCGACATCTCGAGCGTCCCGTCCGTCCCGTTCCGGTTGCGGCCCGGGGCCTCGGAGGCGGCCCTGGTCGGAGCCGGCCCGGGTCAGAGGTTGCGCAGTCCGGAGAGGACCCGGTCGAGCAGCGCCATGTCCGGCCCGGTGGCCGCGTCGACACCGACGTGCACCCGCAGGCGTCCCTCGCCGGCCAGGTCGCCGATCAGAACCCGGGCCACACCGAGGGGGACCTTCGTCAGCGCGGCGACCTCGCTCACCGAGCGCGGCCGCGAGCACAGCTCCAGCACCGTCCGGCGTTCGCCGACGTCGGCCTGGCCGGGACCTCCGGTGGCCGTCACGAGCGTCTCGATCCGCAGTTCCATCCGGGCGCGGGTGCGCCCGCCGGTGACGACGTAGGGCCGGACCGCGCGGGTGGTCGCGGCGGCGGGCTCGGGCTCGTCGACGAAGCGCGGCATCGGGGTGGTCTCCCACGCCCGTCCCCGCTCGTCCGGGGGCTCGGCGGGTTCCTCGGCATGCGGCGGTTCCGGTGCCGGCGGTGCCTCGGCGGTCACCGCGGCCTCCGCCGCGGCCTTCGCGGCGGCCTTGCGCTGCCTGCGGGTCTGTCCGCCGAAGCGGGCTCCGGCCGGGAGCGGGGCCTCGCCGGAGAACTCGGCGACGGCCTCGACGGGCTCGGGCTCCTCGGGCGGGCGCCCGTGCGGGAACTCGGGGTCCGGGGTGTGCCCGGCCCGGCGGGCGGGCGCACCGAACCGGGCACCGGTACGACCGGTCTCCGAACGGCCCATCCCCACCTCACTCGTCACGATCGAAGGATGCCCGAATATGCACCGGACGTGCTACGGATCGGTGTCCCAAATGTGACGGTGACGTGACGGCAACGGTCAGTACGTGCGCGATCACCCAGGAGTGAGCAGCTCCTTGAACCCGTTCAGAGCATCGGCCGCCGCCCGTTCGGCCGCGTCGACCACGCCGAGGAACGCCGCATAGCCGTGGATCAGGCCCGGCCCCGGGATGCGCCGGACGGTGACGCCGGCCCGGTCGAGCAGGTCGGCGTAGGCCAGGCCCTCGTCGCGCAGGGGGTCGAACTCCGCGGTCGCGACCACCGCCGGTGCGACGCCGCGGACGTCGGCGTGCAGCAGGTCGACCTGCGGGTCGTCGGAGCCGCCGGGCAGGTACTGCTCGTAGAACCAGCGCATGTCGGACGCGGTCAGGAAGTAGCCCTCGCCGTTCTCGGCCGTCGAGGGCTGCGACTGCGCCGGGTCGGTCGAGGGGTAGAACAGCAGCTGCGCGGCCACGGCCGGTCCCCCGTCCCGGGCGCGCAGGGCCAGGCCGGCGGCCAGGCTCGCCCCGGCGCTGTCGCCGGCCACGCCGATCGGCCGGCCCGGGAACCACTGCGCCACCGCTCGCAGCGCGGCCTCGGAGTCGTCGAGCGGCGCCGGGTGCGGGTACTCGGGGGCGAGCCGGTAGTCCGCCGAGACGACGACCGCGCCGAGCGCGTTCGCCACCCGCCGGCAGAGCGGGTCGTGGGTGTCGAGGTCGCCGAGCACCCACCCTCCCCCGTGCAGCCACAGCACGACGGCGCCGCCGTCCGTCGCCGGGTGGTAGATCCGCACCGGGACCGGCCCGTGCGGCCCGTCCGCGGCGTCCTCGACGACGGAGGCGACCTCCTCGGGCACGAAGTCCGGCCCGCGGCGCGACAGAGACAACGCGCGGTAGTGCTCCCGGGACTCGACGGCGGAGCCCCGGATCAGCGGCAGCGCGCCGGCGCTCTCGAGGGTGTCGAGCATCGTGCGGAAGATCGGGTCGAGCGGCATGGCCGGACGCTATCCGGGGCCGGGTCGTACGGGTAGTCCGTGTCGTACCTCCGGAGCCGGCGTTGCACCACGAGACACACTTGTTCTAGTATTTTGCAAACAAGTTCGACTCGGGGGGTAGCGATGGACGAGTACGGACGGACCCGGCGTCGCCGGATCGTGGTCGCACTGGCGCCGGTGCTGGCCGGACTCCTGGTGGCGTTCGCGCCGCTGGTGCTGTCCGACCGGCTGCCGGACCGCGCGTGGGGGGACGACGGCGGGTACAGCGGCTTCCTGAGCTGGTCGCGCGTGGTCGTCCTCCCCCTCGTCTGGCAGGTGCTCGCGATCGGGTTCGTGCTGGCCATGGTGCTCCGCAGGAACGCGCCGGCGGGCAGCGGGCGCTCCGCCGTCGCGCTCGGCTGGGGTGCGGCCGCGTTCAGCCTGCTGTTCGAGCTGTCGACGGTGACCCGCAACCTCGACCTGACGGGTCCGCCGGCCCGGCCGGATCAGTGGTGGGGTGGATCGACCGCGATCTTCGTGCTCGCGGTCCTCGCGGGAGCTCTCGGGTGGCTCGCGGCGGGGCGGGACCCGGTGCGCCCGGCGACGAGTGGCCGTCCGGGTCCGGACGCGCCCCGGATGCCGCTGGCCGCGGGGGAACGTGTGCTGTGGACGCGCTCCGTGGTGGCCCGTCCGGCACTCGCGATCGCCGGCCTCTGGCTGGTCCTGGCCGCGGTCGAGTGGTGGGCGGTCCGCACCCTCGCCGCTCCGGCCGCCTTGCTGGTCCTGGCCGTCGTGACCGCCGTGCAGGCCTGGGCCCGCGTGCGGGTGGACGCCAACGGCGTACGGGTCGAGCAGCCGCTGCTGCGCCGGACCCTGACCGCGGCGCCGCTGGACGAGGTGGTCGAGGCCACCGGGCGAACGCTCGAGCCGGAGCGTCTGCCGTGGTCGGCCTACGGCGTACTGCGCCGGCCGGGAGTGTCGGGTTACCGCGCGACACGCTCCGGTGAGACTCTGCACCTGGACCTGTCCGGGGACCGCGAGTTCCTGGTCACGGTCCCGGGCGCGGGCACCGCCGCGGCGCTGGTCAACACCGAGCTGGACCGGCGGCGCGCGGCGGACCCGGCGTGCTGATCCGCGTCGACCCGTCGTCGCCGACGCCGCTGGGAGACCAGGTCGCCGCGTCGGTGCGCCGTGCGGTGGCCGAGGGGCAGGTGAGCGCCGGGGACCGGTTGCCACCGGCGCGGGAGGTCGCGTCGTCGCTGGGCATCAACCTGCACACGGTGCTGCGGGGCTACCAGCAGCTGCGCGACGAGGGCCTGGTCGACCTGCGCCGTGGACGGGGCGCGGTGCTGACCGCCGCGGCCACCGGTGGGCACGCCGAGATCACCGAGCGGGCGACCGAGCTCGTCGCCCTCGCCCGACGGCTGGGCCTGGGCGAGGACGACGTGCTCGGGATGGTGCGCGGAGCGTTCCGGTAGCGCTCAGCTCGTGCCGGCGCGGGGCAGAAGACGGTCCGAGATGATCTTCATCTGGATCTCGCTGGTGCCCTCGAAGATCGTCGTCAGACGGGCGTCGCGCCAGTGCCGTTCCACCTGGCGCTCGGTGGTGTAGCCGTTGCCGCCGTGCAGCTGGATGCCGTCGCCGGTCACCTCCGCGGCCATCTCGGTGGCCAGCAGCTTCACCATCGCGGCCTCCCGCTCGCACGGTTCGCCCTGGTCCAGGCGGTGCGCCACGTGCTGGTAGAACGACCGCGCCTGCTCGACCCGCGCGGCCATCGTGGCCAGCTTGAAGCGCAGGGCCTGGAAGTCGCCGATCGGGTGCTCGAACTGCCGCCGCTCCTGCAGGTAGCCGATCGAGTCCTCGACCGCGGCGCGGGCCAGCCCGACCGCACGGGCGGCGGTGTGCACCCGGGCGATGTTGAGCCAGGCCTGGGCGTCGGCGAAGCCCTCGCCGCCGGAGCCGAGCTGGTTCGACACCGGGACGCGCAGGCCGTCGAAGTGCAGGTCCCAGGTGACGAAGCCGTGGTAGCCGATCTTGTCGATCGGGGTGCCGGTGAGGCCGTCGGGGAAGGAGTCCCGCTCCTTCTCCACCACGACCGTCGCCAGCCCGGCCGAGCGCTTCTCCCCCGGCTCCGGGTCCTCGGTGCGGACCAGGACCTGGATGAAGTCGGCGGCCTTCGCGTTGCCGGTCCAGCGCTTGTGCCCGGTGATCACGAACTCGTCGCCGTCGCGGACGGCGCGGGTCTCCACGCCGGCGAGGTCGGACCCGGCGTCGGGCTCGGACAGCGCGATCGCGCCGATCCAGGCCCCCGTGGCGCTGCGGTGCAGGAGCTCTCCGCGGCGCTCGGAGTCGGCGACGCCGGTCCCGGCGCCCTGGGCGCGGGCGATGATCGACCCGACGCTCATCCACGCCCGGGCCAGCTCCTCGGCCACCATGCAGTACTCGAACGCGCCGAGCCCGAGGCCGCCGTTCTCCTTCGGCACCGTGATCCCGAAGTAGCCGAGCTCGGCCATCTCGTCGATCAGCTCCCGCGGGATCTCGCCCTTCTGCGGGTCCAGCTCGTTGGCCAGGGGCAGGACGCGGCCCATCGCGAAGTCCCGGGCCTGTTTCTGCAGGGCCTCGCGCTCCGGGGAGTGGTACGGGGCGGGCAGGACCGGGATCGGCGCCTCCATGACCTCGGCGGAGCCGGACGACGCAGTCGACGAGTCGCTCATGGACCGAGTATCGAGCACGGGCTCCCGCTCCGCCCCGGCAGACCGGTGGGGCGGGGCCGTGAGCTGCCCCACCGGGCGCGCCCCCGGATTGACCCTCGTCCGGTCCGGGTACCGCTCGCAGATGCGTACCTCCTCCCCCGACCTCCTCCGTGCCGCGGCCCTCGGCGTCGCCTCCGGAGCCCGCAGCACGAGCGGCGTGGCCGCGGCGGCCTGGACGTCCACGCCGAAGGACGACGGCCCGGCGCGTCTGCTCGGGACGACGGCCGGGCGCGCGGTGACCGCGGTGGCGCTGCTCGGGGAGTCCGGCGCAGACAAGCACCCGTCGGTGCCCAGCCGGCTCGCCCCCGCCGGTCTCGGCGGGCGTCTCGTGCTGGGGGCGGCCGCCGCGTTCGTAGTGGCCCTGCGGGACCGCCGGACGCCGTGGCCCGCGGTGTTCGTCGCGGTGCTGGGTGCCGGGACTTCGGCCTGGGGCGGATCGCGCCTCCGCGCGACCGCGTCCGGTCAGCTCGGGGCCGACCTGCCGGGTGCCCTGACCGAGGACGCTCTCGCCGTCCTGCTGGCCGCCTACGGCGCGCGGCGCCCCGCGACGACGTAGCCGGCCGATCCGCCCGCCTCGAGGGGACCCCTCGGGACGTCAGGTGTCCCGGAGGGCCCCTTCGGCGCTCCCGGCCGGCCCCGTGGCCGCCGAGACGGCCCGGGCTCAGCCCTCGCGGCGGTACATCTCGGCGGCGGCGCGGGAGAAGCCGTCGGGGACCCCGATCGCGGCCAGGGCGTCGCCGGCCTCGTCCATCTCCCCCGCCCAGCGCCACGCCTTGCCGTCGGCCCTGTCGCGGACGGCCGCCAGCGCCGCGTCGTAGCCCGCGCCGGTGCGGTCGAGCTCGTCGCGCAGCGCGTCGGTGACACCGAACCGTGCCGCGGCGGACTCGATCGCGAGCCACACCGTCGGCAGCGCCTTGCTCTGCAGCGCGAAGCAGGCCTTGAGCCCGCTCGCCGTGCCGATCTCGTCGCCGAGTACGCGGGCGTCGAACGGGGTGTCCGCGAACAGGTCCGCGACGGTCGCCGCACCCGGCCCGGACAGCCAGAACACCGTCTTCCCGCGCTCCCACGCCGGTGGCCCGATGATCGCCCCGTCGCACACCGTCCCGGTGCCGAGGATCCCCTCGATGTCGGCGACCGTCCGGGGTGAGACGGCGTTCGCGTCGACGTAGAGGGGGCACTCGTCGCGGCCCTCCAGGGCCGCCGCGACCTGCCCGGCGACATCGCGGGCGGCGTGCGGCGGGCAGATCGAGATGATCATGTGGGCGCGCCGGGCGAGGTCGGCGACGTCCGGGACGGCGACCAGGTCCGCGATCTCGGCGCGTTTGGCGGTGGCGTGCGTACGGCCGGCGTCGGCCCAGATCACCGCACCGGCGCGGGCCTTGAGCGCCGACCCGAGCGCCGCACCCATCACCCCCGGATGCAGGATCCCGATCACCGGCCGCGCCGGAAGCGCCCTCACGTGCATGACTGCAGATGATGCCCGGTCGTACCCGCCCGCGGCACGAAAGGGGGCCGGGCCGCTCTGCTGCGACCCGTCGCTCAGGAGCTCCCGAGCCCGAGGTTCTCCCGCAGCGTGGCGCCGGTGTACTCCGAGCGGAACAGCTTGCGCCGCTGCAGCTCGGGGACGACCTGGTCGACGAAGTCGTCGAAGGTGCCCGGGCTCTGCGCGGCGGAGAGGATGAAGCCGTCCGCCTCGCCACCGGCGAAACCCGCCTCGATCTCGTCGGCGATCTCCGAGGCCGTCCCCACGAACTGCGGGAGCAGCACGCCCTGGGCGTAGAGCTTCCCGACCTCCCGCAACGTCAGGTTGTCGCGCTCGCTGAGCCGACGGGCGACGTCGAACAGGCCCTTGCTGCCGGAGACCTCGACCTGCTCGACGGGCGTGTCCAGGTCGTAGGTGGAGAAGTCGTGGTCGGTGTGCACCGACAACGTGATCAGTCCGGACACGGGGTCGGCCAGGTCGTTGTGGAAGGCCTGCTTCTCCCGCGCGATCGATGAGGTCTCCCCGACGAACGGGATGAACGACGGGAAGATCTTGACGTCCTCGGGGTCCCGGCCGGCGTTCGAGGCGAGACTCTTGACGTCGTCGTAGTAGGCCCGCCGCCCCTCCGGCGTCGGGTCGATCTCGAAGATCACGTCGGCCCACCGGGCCGCGAAGTCCTTGCCCTTGCCCGAGGATCCGGCCTGCATGAGCACCGGTCGACCCTGCGGTGAGCGGGGTGTGGGCAACGGACCGCGGGTCGTGAAGTACGGCCCGTCGTGGTCGACCCGGTGCACCTTGGCCGGGTCGGCGAAGACGCCACCGACCTTGTCCTGCACGAGCGCATCCGGCTCCCAGCTCTCCCAGAGCGCGATCGCCGCCTCGACGAACTCCTGGGCACGGTCGTAGCGCAGGTCGTGGTCGAGGCCCTGGTCGAAGCCGAAGTTGCGCGCCTCGGCCCGGGACAGCGACGTCACGATGTTCCAGGCCGCGCGGCCGCCGCTGAGGTGGTCGAGGGTGGCGAAGATCCTCGCCACCTCGAACGGATGGAAGTAGGTCGTGCTCTTGGTGATCGCCACGCCGAGGTGCCTCGTGACGGCCGCGATGCTGGCGGTGACCAGGGACGGATCGAGGGTGGAGCTCGCCTGCGTGCCGCGACGCAGCGCCTCGTCCAGGCTGTCGCCGAAGTTCGTCGGGACCGCGAGGAGGTCGGCGAAGAAGACGAAGTCGAAGCGTCCGCGCTCCAGCGTGCGGCCGACGCGGTGCCAGTACTCGGGGCGCAGGACGTCGAGGTCCGAGCCGGGATGCCGCCAGGCCGCGTGCGAGTGGGCCACGTGCGAGGCGATCTGGAATCCACCGAGGTGCAGTTGCCGGGTCATGGGGTCTCCTGCTGGTCCGAGGGCGCGCGTGCGTTCACGGGCCACGCGCGAGCGAGTGGGAACGGCCGTGGTGGGCCTGTCCGGCCGCACGGGCGACCACGCCGGGCCGCGTGTGGCGGGAGGACCGGACGTGGCGGGATGGGGCCGTCAGCGGGCGGAGGAGACCCGACAGCGAGCACTCGCGGTACGCAGGAGGTCGACGTGGCGACGCCGGACCCCGAGGAACATGATCAGACCCTAACGACGCCCGTCCGTGCCGCGTCAACACCGCCGGGCACCTGTGACGCACGGCACCGGCGGCACCGCCCGGCGACCGGCGAGCCGAACGGGTCGCGTCGCGCGGGTGGCCCGGGCACAGTGCGGGGCATGGACGATCTCCGCTTCGCCGGCGACATGGTCGGCGGATGGCTCCAGCTCCCCTCCGCCGCGACCGCCGAGGTGATCGGCTCGGTCGGGTTCGACTTCGTGGTGATCGACGCCCAGCACGGCCTGATCGGCGACGACGCGCTGCTCCCGATGCTGCAGGCGCTCTCGGCCACCGGGACGCACGCGCTGGTCCGGGTGCCCGAACACGGCGAGGGTCCGATCAGCCGGGCCCTGGACCGGGGTGCGGCCGGGGTGATCGTGCCGCTGGTGGACACCGCCGAGCAGGCCCGCGCCGCCGTCGCCGCCTGCCGCTACCCGCCGACGGGGGTGCGCAGCTACGGCCCGACCCGGCTCGGCTGGCAGGGCCGTGACACCGACGCCCCCGGCCTGTGCGTGGTCATGGTCGAGACGCGTGCCGCGGTGCAGACGCTGCCGGAGATCGTCGCCGTCGACGGGCTGGACGCGGTGTTCGTCGGCCCCTCGGACCTGGCGCTGGCCCACGGCACCCCGCTGGCGTCGCAGCACGGCGGCGACCCCGGCTACGACGCCCTGCTCTCCCGGATCACCTCGACCTGCGCCGACGCCGGGCTCCCGACCGGCATCTGGTGCGCCGGTCCGGAGAACCTGCGCCGTTACCGGTCGCTGGGCTTCTCGTTCTTCGGTCTCTCGGCCGAGCACGCCCTGCTCCGCGCGGCCGCGACGACCGCGCTGGAGCAGAGCCGGGCTCACTCGGGCTGAGGCCTCGCGACGGGCCGGGGGCCTGCGGTGCCGGCGGGGATCGTCTCGGTGGTCCCGTCGTCGGCCCTCTGTTCGACCGTCCCGCGGCGGTCCTTGAGGCGCACCGGGTGGAAGTGCTGGATCGAGGCGTTGAAGTGGGCCCCGATCACCACGGCGAAACCGATGAAGAACGCGGCCAGCAGGAAGGCGATCGGGGCGGCCAGCGCGCCGTAGGTGTAACCCGTCGTGGTGATCACGTTCAGGTAGACGCGCAGGCCGGTGACCCCGACCAGGAACACCACCGCCGCGAGCAGCGCCCCCGGCAGGCAGCGCCGCCACGGCGGCTTGGCCGGTAGAGCGGTCCGGTAGAGCGTGGTCAGCGCGCCCATCAGCAGCACACCGAGCACCGGGTAGTAGAGCCAGCCGATCAGCGATGCGGTGCCGTCCTGCAGGGCCACGGGCATCAGGCGCGTGACCCGGTCCGGGCCGAGCGCGAGGACCGGCAGCGCGACGATCCCGGCGACGAGCCCGACCAGGTACAGCAGCAGCGCGATGGTCCGCTGCCAGATCGGGTTCCGGACGCCGTACTGGTCGTGCGCGCGGGTGATGGCGTCGACGAACGACGACAGCGCCGACGATCCCGACCACAACGAGATCAGGAACCCGAGCGAGACGAGCTCGCCGCGCCCGGTCGTCAGGATCGAGTCGACGGTCGGGGCGATGATCTCCTCGACGGCGTTGCGGCTGAACACCTGGCTCGCGAACTCCACGATCCGGGCCTGCACCACCTCGACCGTGTCCGGGCCGAACCAGCCGCCGACGTACCCGAGGCTGCCGAGCAGCCCGAGCAGGAGCGGCGGCAGCGAGAGCGTCTGCCAGAACGCGGCGGCGGCGGACTCGGAGAAGATGTTGTCGTCCCAGGCCCGGGACAGCGTGCGCTTCGTCGTGGCCCACGCGCCGCCGGCCGCTACGGGCTCGTCGGCCGGAAGCTCGTCGGCCGGGGGCTGGTCGGTCACCACCCCAGCATGCGTGCCGAGGCCGGGATCTGTCGCCTCCGGGCTGCGCGTGTCCCGGGTGGTGACCGGGTCGTGATCTTCACCGGTCGTGCGCGGATATCGTCGCCGGAGCAGCGATATCCGCGCACGCGCGCGTCAGCGCAGGACGTCGAGGATCTGCTGGGCGGCCAGGGTCGGGGTGAGGTCGCCGTCGCGGACGTCGCGGGTCAGCCCGGGCAGCTTCTCCTTCAGGTCCGGGTCGGTCATCAGCCGGTCCATCAGGCGGTCGCGGACCATCGCCCACATCCAGTCGACCTGCTGGTCGGCGCGGCGGGTGGCCAGCTCGCCGGCCTCGTCGAGGGCGGCGCGGTGCGCGGTGACCTTGTCCCACACCTTGTCCAGGCCCATCCCGGACTGCGCGCTGCAGGCCAGCACGGGCGGGGTCCAGGCGGAGCTGGTCGGGGTCATCATGTGCAGGGCCCCGGCCAGTTCGCGGGCGGCGGCGCGGGCGTCGCGCTCGTGCGGGCCGTCGGCCTTGTTCACCGCGACGACATCGGCCAGCTCCAGGATCCCCTTCTTGATGCCCTGCAGGGAGTCGCCGGTGCGGGCGATGGTCAGGAACAGGAACGTGTCCACCATCCCGGCGACGGTGATCTCGGACTGCCCGACCCCGACCGTCTCGACGAGGACGACGTCGTAGCCGGCCGCCTCCATCAGGACCATCGTCTCCCGGGTGCGCCGGGCGACGCCGCCGAGCGTGCCGGCGGTCGGCGAGGGCCGGATGAACGCGTTGTCGTCGACGGCCAGGGCCGCCATCCGCGTCTTGTCGCCCAGGATGGAACCCTTGGTCCGGGTCGAGGACGGGTCGACGGCCAGCACGGCGACCCGGTGCCCGGCCGCGGTCAGACGGGTGCCGAGGGCCTCGATGAACGTCGACTTGCCGACGCCGGGGACGCCCGAGATGCCGACCCGCACGGCTGCGCCGGCCTTGGGCGTGACCTCGAGCAGCAGCTCCTGCGCGGCCTGCTGGTGGTCCGGGCGGCTGGACTCGACCAGGGTGATCGCCCGGGCCAGGGTCGCGCGGGAGCCGTCGAGCACGCCCTTGGCCAGGGCCGCGACATCGGGGGTGCGGGGAGCCATCAGTCGGCGAACACGCTCCCGGCCTCGGGTCCGTCCTCGGAGGAGCCGTGACCCAGCGCCGCCGAGAGCTTGCCGAGCAGGTCGGTCGCGGCCTCGGCGATCACGGTGCCCGGCGGGAACACCGCGGCGGCGCCCATGTCGAGGAGCTCCTGGACGTCACCGGGCGGGATCACGCCGCCGACGACGACCATGATGTCCTCGCGACCCAGCTCGGCCAGCTCCGAGCGCAGCTCCGGGAGAAGGGTCAGGTGACCGGCGGCCAGCGAGCTGGCTCCGACCACGTGCACGTCGGACTCGACGGCCTGGCGCGCGACCTCGCCCGGGGTCTGGAACAGCGGGCCCACGTCGACGTCGAAGCCGATGTCGGCGAACGCCGTCGAGATGACCTTCTGGCCGCGGTCGTGGCCGTCCTGGCCCATCTTCGCGACCAGGATCCGGGGCTGGCGTCCCTCGTGTTCGGCGAACTCGGCCACCAGCTCGCGGGCCCGGTCGATCGCCGGGCTCTGCCCGGCCTCCTTGGAGTACACGCCGGAGATGATCCTGATCTGCCCGGAGTGCCGCCTGAACACCTTCTCCAGCGCGTCGGAGATCTCCCCCACGGTGGCCTTCGCGCGGGCGGCGTCCACGGCCAGGGCCAGCAGGTTCTGGTCGTCGTTGCGCGACGAGCCCTCGCCGATCTTCTCGGCGGCGTTCGTCAGGGCGCGCAGGGCGTCGTCGGTGGCGCGGTCGTCGCGCTCGGCACGGAGCTTCTGCAGCTTCTCGATCTGCTCGCGGCGCACCGTGGAGTTGTCGACCTTGCGGACGTCGACGGCCTCGTCGACGTCGACGACGTACTTGTTCATGCCGATCACCGGCTGGCGGCCCGAGTCGATCCGCGCCTGGGTGCGGGCGGCGGCCTCCTCGACGCGCATCTTCGGGATGCCGGCGTCGATCGCCTGCGCCATCCCGCCGGCCTTCTCGACCTCGTCGATGTGCGCCCACGCGCGTCGCGCCAGGTCGTAGGTCAGGCGCTCGACGTAGTAGCTGCCGCCCCACGGGTCGACGACGTTCGTGGTGCCCGATTCCTGCTGCAGCAGCAGCTGGGTGTTGCGCGCGATCCGGGCGGAGAAGTCCGTCGGCAGCGCCAGCGCCTCGTCGAGGGCGTTGGTGTGCAGGGACTGGGTGTGGCCCTGGGTCGCGGCCATCGCCTCGACGCAGGTGCGGACGACGTTGTTGTAGACGTCCTGCGCGGTCAGCGACCAGCCCGAGGTCTGCGAGTGCGTGCGCAGCGAGAGCGACTTCGGGTTCTGCGGCTCGAAGCGCTGCACGAGCTTCGACCAGAGCAGGCGCGCGGCCCGCATCTTCGCGACCTCCATGAAGAAGTTCATGCCGATCGCCCAGAAGAAGCTCAGGCGCGGCGCGAACTTGTCGACCTCCATGCCCGCGTCGATGCCCGCGCGCAGGTACTCGACGCCGTCGGCCAGGGTGTAGGCCAGCTCCAGGTCGGCGGTCGCCCCCGCCTCCTGGATGTGGTAGCCGGAGATCGAGATCGAGTTGAACTTCGGCATCTCCCGCGAGGTGTAGCTGAAGATGTCGGAGATGATCTGCATCGACGGCTGCGGCGGGTAGATGTAGGTGTTGCGGACCATGAACTCCTTGAGGATGTCGTTCTGGATCGTCCCCGTGAGCTTGTCCGGCGTCACCCCCTGCTCCTCGGCCGCGACGATGTAGAGCGCGAGCACCGGCAGGACGGCGCCGTTCATGGTCATCGACACCGACATCTTGTCCAGCGGGATGCCGTCGAAGAGCTGGCGCATGTCGAGGATCGAGTCGATCGCGACGCCCGCCATGCCGACGTCGCCGCCGACGCGCGGGTGGTCGGAGTCGTAGCCGCGGTGCGTGGCCAGGTCGAACGCGATCGACAGGCCCTTCTGCCCGGCGGCGAGGTTGCGCCGGTAGAACGCGTTGGACTCGGCCGCGGTGGAGAACCCGGCGTACTGGCGCACCGTCCACGGCTGGTTGGTGTACATCGTGGCGTAGGGCCCGCGCAGGTACGGGGTGATGCCCGGGTAGGTGCGCAGGAAGTCCAGGTCGGCGACGTCACCGGGGACGTAGAGCGGCTTGACGCCGATCCCCTCGGGGGCCTCCCAGGTCGGCGGGGTGTCCGCGCCGCCCAGGGCGGCGGCCCAGTCGGTGCCGGGCGCTTTGTCCGAGGCGAGCGGGACGCCGGTGAAGTCGGGGATGCTCATGCCTGTGCCTCCAGAGCGGCGTACACGTCGTCGATGACGGCCAGGGCGTCGCACCCGGCGTAGAGGTACCCGTCGACGCCGGGGACCTCCTCGGCCGGACGTCCCGCCAGCAGGATGCGCGTGGCACCGGCCTCGCGCAGGGCGGCGGCGGTGTCGGCGGCGCGCTCGTCGTAGAGCTTGTCGGTCGAACACAGCACCGCGACCGTGCTCGGCGACTCGCGGAAGGCCGTCGCGACCTCCTCGGCGGACTCGGTCGCGCCGGCCTCCGGGGCGTCGAGCCCACCGGCCTGCAGCAGGTTGCGGGCGAACCCGGCGCGGGCGGTGTAGGCCGCCAGCGGGCCCAGCGTGGCGAGGAACGCCGACGGGCGCTCCCCCTTGTCGGCCAGGATCTCGTCGGAGCGGTCCCGGTGGTGCTCGTAGGCCTCCGACGGCCGGTAGAGCGGCAGCCCGCCGCGCTCGATCGCCTCCGGCAGCGGGGTCCGCTCGACCAGGCGCTCGTCGAGGTTCGGGAACTCGCTGACGCCGGTGAGCGGCGCCGTCCGGTGGGCGACGGCCTGCTCGCGCCCGGCCCGGACCTCGGCCGTCCTCCGTGCGACGAGCCCGGAGTCGAGCGCGGCGACGACGCCACCGGCGCCCTCGATCTCCTGGAAGAACGCCCAGGCCGTCGTCGCGAGGTCGTCGGTGAGGTGCTCGACGTACCAGGAGCCACCGGCGGGGTCGATCACCTGCGCCAGGTGCGACTCCTCGATCAGCAGCGCCTGGGTGTTGCGCGCGACCCGGCGGGAGAACGGCTCGGACTCCCCGATCGCGACGTCGAACGGCGGGACGGTGACGGCGTCCGCGCCCCCGACGCCCGCGGCGAACCCGGCGACGGTGCCGCGCAGCATGTTGACCCACGGGTCGCGGCGGCTGAACAGGGTCGGCGGGACTACGGCGTGCTGGGTCTGGGGGACGTCGGTGGTCCCGGACGCCTCCAGCACCCGCGCCCAGAGACGGCGTGCGGCGCGCAGCTTCGCGATCGTCGGGAACTGCTCGGGCGTGGCCGCATAGCGGAACTCGAGCAGGCTCGCCGCGGCGGCGACGTCCAGGCCGGCGGCGGTCAGCGCGCGCAGGTAGGCGACGCCGGAGGCGAGGGAGAAGCCCAGCTCCTGGGCGTCCGAGCCGCCGGTCTCCTGGACCGGGGTGGCGTCCACGACGACGGCCTTGACCAGCGGGAAGTCGTTCGCGACGCGACGGGCGATCGCCACCACGGAGTCGACGTCCGGACCGTTGCCGGCGCGGGCGCGCAGGCCGATCGGGTCGAGACCGAGCGTGCCCAGCAGGGCCGAGTCCTCGATACCGCGCTCGGCGGCGAGCGCCAGGTAGGCCTCCGCGGCCTCGGCCGCCTGCTCCCCCGCGTCCAGCACGACGGGCGCCAGGTCGAGGTAGACGTCCGCGAGCACGGACCCGATCTCCTCGACCGGCACGCCGGCGTCACCGGCGGTGAGCCAGACCGAGTTGACGCCGTTCTCCAGGTCGCCCATGACGGCGTCCTTCACGGCGGCGGGGTCGGTGCCGGCGTGGCGCTGGCGAATGTCCCAGCCCTCGGCGACGTGCCCGGCGGCGCGGGAGCCCCGGGTGAACGGCCAGGCGCCGGGGACGCCGGTCCCCGGGAGGTCCTCGACGTCCTCGGCGGCGTAGAGCGGCGCGACGCGGATCCCGTCCGGGCTGGTGCGGGAGAGCTTCTGCACGCCGGCACCGAGCAGCGCGTCCTCGCGGATGCGGCCGGACTTGTGGACGATCTGGTCGACGGCGTCGAGCCACTGGTCCCGGGAGGTGGCGGCGAACTCGCCGGCCAGCACCAGGTTCTCGGGCTCGACCGGGCCGTCCTGATCGGCCCCGCCCTCGGACGTGCCGGTGGTCTGGGTGGTCGCCATCGCATCTCCTCACCGGCCCACGGGCGGCCGCTCCGTCTTCTCCCGTGGAGTTGCGGGGAGTCTAGTGAGCGCCGTTCGGCCCCGGCAGCGCCTGTGGTGTGACCCGCACGCCGTGTGACGCATCCGACGGTCGAGGGCGGTACGCCGTGTGCCCGCCGGGGTCCCCGACCGGCTCGCGCCCGGGCAGGTACGGCAGCACCTCGGCGCCGAGGCGGGCGATGTTCTCGGCGGTGCGGGCCGGGTCGCCGGTGCAGTCGACGAGCAGCACGACGTGGTCGATCCCGGTCGTCGCCGCGGTCTCGGTCAGGCGGGCGATCGCGTGCCCGGCGTCGCCGACCGGGTGCAGCCGGCACAGGAGCTCGGTGTACTCCCGCGGGTCGCGCGGGGTCCGGGGCGCGCCGTCGAGCCGGACGTACCCGGCGAGACCGGGCTCGAGCCAGCGCGGCAGCGACGCCCGCACCACGGTCCGAGCGCGGGCGGCGGTGTCCTCGACGTGCGCGATCCCGGCGGACAGGTGCATCCGCGGCGGTCCGCCCGCGTCGCTGTAGGCGGCGGTGAACCGGGCCTTCTCCTCGTCGTCGGCGTGCATCCCGAGCAGCATCGGCAGGCCGCGTCGGGCCGCGGCCGCGATCCCGGACGTCGACGTCGCGGCCAGCACCGGCGCCACCCCGCCGTGCGTCGTGCCGGGCCGCGGCGCGGGCGTCACCGGCACCTCGCGGAAGCGGAAGCGTTCCCCGTCCGCGGCGACGCTCGGGCCGTCCAGCGTGGCCAGCAGCAGGTCCAGCGACTCGGCGAACCCGGCCTCGCCGTGCCGGTCGGCGCCGGTGGCGAACACCTCCAGGTCCACCCAGGGCCCGCCACGTCCGACGCCGAGCCGGAACCGCCCGCCGGAGACCTGGTCGAGCAGCAGCGCCTGCTCGGCCAGCGCGACCGGGTGCACGGTCGGCAGCACGCTGACCGCGGTGCCGACGGTGATCCGCCGGGTGGCGCCGAGCAGGTAGCCGGCCAGCGTGACCGCGGACGGGCACAGGCCGTAGGTCATGAAGTGGTGCTCGGCGACCCACACGTCGTCGAAACCGGCCTCCTCGGCCGCGACCGCGGCGTCCACCGAGGCCCGCAGGACGGCCGCGTGGTCCCGTCCGGGGAAACCTCCGGGCAACAGGAACGTCCCGACCTTCACTCCGCCACCCCTGCCCCTACGCTGCCCCTCGTGCCCGCCACGTTCAGCCACACGCCGTCGACGCTGTACATGGTCAAGCAGTTGGAGCTGGCGATCCGCGCCGTGCTCGACGACGTGCTCCGCCCGTACGGCATCACCGCCCCGCAGTACACGGCACTGACGGCGCTCGCGGCGCGCGACGGTCTGACCTCGGCCCAGCTGGCCCGGCGCTCGTTCGTCACCCCGCAGACGATGCACGAGCAGGTGATCACCCTGGAACGGGCGGGGCTGGTCTCCCGGGACAAGGACGCCACCAACCGCCGCATCCTGCTGATCCACCTGACCCCGCTTGGACGGGAGCGGATGCGTGCCTGCGCGGGCGTCGTCTCCGAGCTCGAAGGCCTGGTCGAGGGCGTGATGAGCCCCGAGGAGCTGACGGCGTTCCGCGACCGCCTCGAACGCGCCCACCAGGCCGTCGCGCCGGTGGCCCGCGGGACCGCGGCGCCGACCGCGTGAGGCGGACCGGACGGGACGGGGGTTGCAGGACCGATCTTCTCCGGTAATCATCAGGTAACCTGATAACAACTGGGATCGAAGAACGAGAGATCTGGGGTCGCCCGATGACCGGTACCCGCACCGTCGGCGAGTTCGCCACCGTCCGCGTCGAGATCGATGACGACGGCATCGGCTGGCTGTTCTTCGCCCGCCCCGAGAAGCGCAACGCGATGAGCCCGACGCTGAACCGGGAGATGATCGCGGCGCTGGAGATCCTGGAGGCCGAGGACGGTGCCCGCGCGGTCGTGCTGACCGGGGACGGCGACGCGTGGTCGGCCGGGATGGACCTGCAGGAGTACTTCCGCGAGGTCGACGCCGGCCCGCCGCACGTCGAGGTCCGGGCGCGGCGCGACTCCGCGGAATGGCAGTGGCGACGCCTGATCCACTTCTCGAAGCCGACGATCGCGATGGTCAACGGCTGGTGCTTCGGCGGGGCGTTCACCCCACTCGTGTGCTGCGACCTGGCGATCGCCGCCGACGACGCGACGTTCGGCCTGTCCGAGGTCAACTGGGGCATCCCGCCGGGCGGCCTGGTCAGCCGCGCGCTGGCCGAGACCGTCTCCTCGCGCGACGCCCTGTGGTTCATCATGACCGGCGAGACGTTCGACGGCCGCCGCGCCGCGCAGATGCGGCTGATCAACGAGTCGGTCCCGGCCGAGCGGCTGCGCGAGCGGACGGTCGAGGTCGCCCGCAAGCTCGCCGGGATGAACACCCACGTGCTCCGCGCGGCGAAGGTCGGGTTCAAGAAGGCCCAGACGATGTCCTGGGACGAGGCCGAGGACTACCTCTACGCCAAGCTGGACGCCACGACCGGGCACGATCCGGAGCGCGGCAAGGAACAGGGCCTGACCCAGTTCCTCGACGACAAGACCCTGCGCCCCGGGCTGGGCGCCTACGAGCGGAGCTGAGCGCGTGCGCGACCAGGGGCTGGGTTCGTGGCTGCATCGCAGGGCCCGGACCTGCGCCGAGCGTCCGGCGTGGTCCGGTGACGGCCCGGACGGGCAGCGGTTCACCTACGCCGAGGCCGCGGCCCGCTGTGACCGGCTCGCGCACGGGCTCCGGTCGCTCGGGGTCGAGCGCGGGGACCGGGTCGCCTACCTCGGACCCAACCACCCGTCGTTCCTGGAGACGCTGTTCGCGACGGCGGCGCTCGGCGCGGTGTTCGTACCGCTGAACTTCCGGCTCACGACGTCCGAGCTGGCCCATCTGGTGGAGGACTCCGGCACCCGGGTGCTCGTCGCCGCGGACGGGTTCGCCGACGCCGACCTCGCGGTGGAGACCGTCGTCGACCCCGTCCGGTACGCCGCGCTGGTGTCCGGTCCGGTTCAGGCGGCGGAGCAGGGGCCGGTCGACGAGCCGGTGTCCCTCGACGACCCGGCGGTGATCCTCTACACCTCCGGCACGACGGGCCGCCCCAAGGGAGCCGTGCTGACCCACGGCAACCTGACGTGGAACTCGGTCAACGTCCTGCTCGACGTCGACATCCGCGTCGACGAGAAGGCGCTGGTCTACACGCCGCTGTTCCACTCGGCGGCGCTCGGGATGGTGTCGCTGCCGGTGCTGCTGCGCGGCGGGGAGCTGGCGCTGTGCTCGGCGTTCGACCCCGAGACGGTGCTGCGCCGGATCTCCGACGAGGGCGTCACGCTGATGTTCGGCGTCCCCGCGACCTACGACGCCGTCGCCGCCCGCCCGGAGTTCGCCGGCGCGGACCTGTCCCGGATGCGGACCCTGCTCTGCGGCGGCGCGCCCGTCCCGGCGTCGACGATCCGTACCTGGCTGGCCCGCGACCTGGTGTTCCTGCAGGGCTACGGCATGACCGAGGCCTCCCCCGGCGTGCTGTTGCTCGACGCCGCGCACGCCCAGAGCAAGGCCGGCTCGGCCGGGGTGCCGCACTTCTTCACCGACGTCCGGGTCGCCGGCCCGGACGGTGCCTCGGTCTCCCCGGGGGATCGCGGCGAGGTCCTGGTCGCCGGCCCGCACGTGATGGACGGCTACTGGCAACGGCCCGAGGCCACCGCCGAGGTACTCGACGGTGAGGGCTGGTTCCACTCCGGCGACGTCGCGACCGTCGACGACGACGGCTACGTCCGGATCGTCGACCGGATCAAGGACATGATCATCTCGGGTGGGGAGAACGTGTACCCGGCCGAGGTGGAGAGCGCGATCCACGACTTCCCCGGCGTCGCCGAGTGCGCGGTCGTCGGGATGCCCGACGAGCGGTGGGGCGAGGTCGGCCGCGCCGTCGTCGTTCCGTCACCCGGCGCGGAGGTCGACCCCGAGGCGCTCCTGGCGTTCCTGCGCGAACGCCTGGCCGGGTACAAGGTCCCCCGCTCGGTCGTCTTCAGCGGCGCCCTCCCCCGCACCCCGTCGGGCAAGATCCGCAAACGCGACGTCGCCGCCTCCCAGCGCAGCACCTGACCGACGCCTGCACGAGAGCCCCGTTCGCGTGTCCAGGTTGGACGAGGGCTCCGTACGTGCATGGCCACCTCTGGATGAGCCACGGCTCCAGCTGTGCAAGAGCTGCTTTCGCGCCTCCGGGATGGACGACAGCTCCTTTCGCGCACTCCTCGGTGGAGCGGGGTGCGGGTTGCTCCACGTGTGGCCGGCCCGGGTGGGCGCCCCTCCGGCTAGACGAGAGCTCCGTTCGTGCGCCCCGGTGGGACGACGGCTCCGTTCGTGCGACCGACAGGTTTCACTTTCTTGACAGTCCGTCCTTTCGGTGGGAACTTTCTCCCGTGCAGCAGACGGCGGTCATCTCCGATCCGGCGGTCGCAGCCGTGGCGCTGGACCCGGTGCGGGCGCGGATGCTCCGGGCGTTGACCGAGCCGGGATCGGCGACCACGCTGGCGCCGGTCCTCGGGCTGAGTCGCCAGAACGTCAACCACCACCTGCGGGCGCTCGAGTCACACGGGCTCGTCCAGCTCGTGGAGGAACGGCGACGGGGCAACATGACCGAGCGGGTGATGCAGGCCGTGGCCGGGGCGTTCGTCGTGTCGCCGCAGGCCTGGGCCCTGCTGGCGCCGGACCCGGACCGCAGCCCGGACCGTCTCTCCGCGCAGTGGCTGCTCGCGCTCGGCGCCCGGCTGGTCCGCGACGTCGGGAACCTGATCACCGGCGCCGACCGGGCCGGCCAGCGGGTCGCGACGTTCGCGGTGGACGGAGAGATCCGCTTCGCCTCCCCCGAGCGCCGGGCCGAGTTCACCCGCGAGCTGGCCGACGCCGTCGCCGGGCTCGTCGCCCGTTACCACGACGAGAACGCCGAGGGCGGGCGTCCACACCGGCTCGTCGTCGGCCTGCACCCCACCGTCGCCGCCGCGGACACGACCGCCGGCACCCCCACCGACACGGAGGACCCCCGATGAGTCACGAGTTCGACATCCGGACCTCGGTCGCCCTGCCGGCGACACCCGAGCAGGTCTGGCAGGCCGTCGCGACGCCGGAGGGGCAGGCCGCGTGGTTCATGGCCGTCCCGGCCGAGCCCGGCGCCGACCCGTCGACCGCGCCGGGCGTCGAGGTATGGGAGCCGCCGCACCGGCTGCTGGTCCGCCCGACACCGACGATGGCCACCGAGTTCCTGATCGACGCCGCCGACGGCGGCACCGCGGTCCTGCGCTTCGTGCACAGCGGCGTCATGGACGTCCCGGACGCACCCGAGGGCTGGGGTGACGAGTTCGACGCCATGACCCGCGCCGGCTGGGACCAGTACTTCGCGACCCTGCAGGCCTATCTCACCCATTTCCCCGGCCGGGCCGCGACCTACGGCGAGGCGGAAGCCTCCGGAGGGTCCGGCGGCGAGGTGTGGGAGCGGATCCGGGACACGTTGGGCCGCCCGGACGCCCCCGGCGGCACGGCCACGATCGACCTGGGCGGACGGACGGTCACCGGCGAGATCGACTACGTCACCGGGAAGTTCCTGGGCCTGCGCACCGACCGCGCCCTGATCCGCTTCCACGAGCGGTCCGCGATCGGCATGCCCGTCGCCGTCTCCCACCACGACTACGCCGGCGCCGCGCCCGAGGCCCTGTCGGAGGCCTGGCGCGTATGGCTCTCCGCCCCGGTCACGGCGGGTTGAGCCGCGGGGTGAGATGACGTCCATCGCGCTGCGCGGACGGCCCGGCGCCACCCACGTCATCTCACCCGTGATCGACTTCTCGGCGGGGCCCGGGAACAGGACGGGCCGCCCCGGCGCTGAGGTGGACATGCCACCGGTCACGCGAGGCTTCGTCGGACGCCGCACCCGCGACAAGCGCCTGCCACCCGGGCAGTACGACGTCGGCGGACAGTGGCCCGTGCTCACCGCGGAGCGCGCCCCGCACCTGGACACCAGCCGCTGGACGTTCACGATCGAGGGCCTGGTCGAGCGCGAGACCCAGTGGACGTGGGACGAGATCCGCGCGCTACCCGACGAGCGCTGGGACGGCGACATCCACTGCGTCACCACCTGGACGAAGTTCGGGATGCGCTTCGACGGCGTCTCGGTGGACACCCTGCTCGACAGCGCCCGACCGCGACCTGAGGCGACACACGTCGTCGCGCACTCGCACAGCGGCTACACGACGAACCTCCCGCTCGCCGACGTCACGGGCGGGAAGGCCTGGGTCGTCTGGAACGCCGAGGGCTCGCCGCTGACCCGCGAGCACGGCGGCCCGGCCCGGCTCCTGGTCCCGCACCTGTACTTCTGGAAGAGCGTCAAGTGGGTCGCCGGGCTGCGCGTCGCCGACCACGACGAGCCCGGCTTCTGGGAGCGCAACGGCTACCACGACCGCGGCGACCCCTGGTCCGAGCAGCGCTTCCAGGGCGACTGACGTGGGCGCCCCCGACACGACGTCGCGGCGGACCCTGCGCTGGCAGCTCGCCACCGTCACCGGCATCCGCGACGAGGCCCCCGGCGTCAGGACGTTCCGTCTCGCCCTACAGGACGTCAGCGCCCACCTGCCCGGGCAGTACTACGTGCTGCGCCTGACCGCCGAGGACGGCTACACCGCGCAGCGCTCGTACTCCGTCGCCTCCGCACCCGACGGCACGGCGACGATCGAGCTCACCGTCGAACGTCTCGACGACGGCGAGGTCTCGGAGTTCCTGCACGACGTCGTCGTCCCCGGCGACATCCTGGAGGTCCGTGGCCCGGTCGGCGGCTGGTTCGCCTGGGACGGCGGCTCCCCCGCGCTGCTCGTCGGCGGCGGGTCCGGGATGGTGCCGCTGGCCGCGATGCTGCGCCACGCCCGCGCGCTCGGACGCCCCGACCTCGTCCGGATGCTGGTCTCGGTCCGCACCCCGGAGTCCCTGTTCTACGGCGACGAGCTCACCGGTCCGCAGGTCTCGGTCGTGCACACCCGCACCGCCCCGGACGGCGCGACCCGCCCCGCCGGGCGCCTGACGATCGACGACGTCGCGCCGCTCGTGCGCGGCGGCGAGACCGCCTATGTGTGCGGCTCACCGGCGTTCGCCGACGCCGCCGCGGAGCTGCTGGTCGAGGCCGGGGTCGCGCCGGAGTCGATCCGCGTCGAGCAGTTCGGCCCCACCGGCTGACCCCTCGTGTGCGGATGTCGTCGCCGGGGCGGTGATATCCGCGCACGGGGACGGAGTGCGGCAGGATGTGGCGCCCCAGGGACGAACAGATGGAGTGCCGATGACCGCCACCCCGGACGAGACCGGATTCGACAGCCACGGCGTGCGGTGCGCCGCCTGGCACCTACGGGCGCGGTCCGAGGCGCTCACCGGTCCCCGCGGCCGCCCGTGCGTGGTGATGGGCCACGGGTTCGGGGCGACGCGCGACGCCGGACTGCTCCCGTTCGCCGAGCGCTTCGCCGACGCCGGGGCCGACGTCCTGGTCTTCGACTACCGCGGCTACGGCACCAGCGACGGCGACCTGCGCCAGGAGGTCAACCACCTGCGCCACCGGCAGGACTACCACTCCGCGATCGCGCACGCCCGCGGTCTGGACGGGGTCGACCGGGAGCGGATCGTGCTCTGGGGCAGCTCCTACTCCGGCGGGCACGTGGTGCCGGTCGCGGCGAAGGACGGGCAGGTCGCGGCCGTCATCTCCCAGGGTGCGGCGATGGACGGGCTCGCCGCCCTGCTGGAGATCGCCCGCTACGCCGGGATCGGGCAGCTGCTCAAGCTCACCGGGCACGGGCTGCGGGACTTCGCCGGTGCCCTGCTGGGCCGCGAGCCGCACCGGATCCCGGTCGTCGGCCCGCCCGGGTCGCTGGCCGCGATCACCGCCGACGACGCCGAGACCGGCTACCGCTCGATCATGGGACCGACGTTCCGCAACGAGATGTGCGCCCGCGGCGCGGTCATCATCCCGTTGAACCGCCCGGTCACGGCCGCGCCGAAGCTGCGCGCGCCGATCTTCCTGGTGGTCGCCGACCGGGACAACATCGCGCCGCCGTCCGCGGTCCGTGCCGTGGCCGCGAAGGCCGGGGCGGGCTCGGAGGTGCTGGAGCTGTCCTGCGGGCACTTCGACATCTACTCGGGCGAGATGTTCGAGCGCTCCGCCGCGGCCCAGGTCGACTTCCTCACCCGGACGCTGGCGGTCACCGCCGACGCGTGACGGGTGTTCGTCACGTCACCATGATCGCTTTCACGTGACCGATCGCGTGTGGTCACCCGGTTCAGCGGCAACTGACCGGGTGACCCCCCGTCCCGAGGGCTCCGACCTGCAGCCGGTCCCCGGCGCGGCCGGGCCCGGGCGGGACCCGACGCGCGAGGAGATCCGTGAGCGACACCGCCGACCCGACCGCCCGGCCCGGGACCGGCACCGCGCCGCCCGGCGGCCCGGACCGGCCGACCTCGACGCGGCGCCCACGCATCGGCGGGGTGGACGCCGCCCGCGGCGTCGCGCTGCTCGGCATGATCGCCGCGCACGCGCTGCTCGAGGTCACCGACGACGGCGCCCCGACGGCGAACTACCTGATCGTCGGCGGACGCGCGGCGGCCCTGTTCGCCGTGCTGGCCGGCGTCGCGATCGCGTTCATGACCGGTCGCGCGCGGGTCCGGCCCGGCCCGGACGCGCGCGGGGCCACGGCGACGCTGCTCACCCGCGCCGCCGTGCTCCTGGTGCTCGGCCTGGCCCTGGGCTGGACGGACACGGGCGTCGCCGCGGTGATCCTGCCGTACTACGCGATCATGTTCGTGCTGGCCGTGCCGCTGGTCCTGCTGCCGACCCGGGCGCTCGTCGTCCTCGGATCCGCGATCGCGGTGGTAGTCCCGGTGCTGTCCCAGCTCGTCCGTCCGGGCCTGCCGACCCCGCTGCTGGAGAACCCGTCGTTCGCCCAGGTGGTGCAGGACCCGCTGGGGCTGCTGTCCGAACTGGCGCTCACGGGCTACTACCCGGCCCTGCCCTGGACGGCCTACGTCTGCGCGGGCATCGTGGTCGGTCGCCTGGACCTGTCCTCGGTCCGTACGGCATGGCGGCTGCTGGCCGGCGGCGCACTGGCCGCGCTCGTGGTGACGGGGCTGTCCTGGCTGGTGCTGGGCCCGTTCGGGGGTCTGGACCGGATCGCCGACGCCACCTCGCCGGACGAGCTGTCGACCGCCCCGACCGTCGCCGGCTACGTGATCGCCTCGCCCGAGGGGACCACGCCGACCGACACCTGGTGGTGGCTCACGGCCGTCTCGCCGCACTCGGCGTCGCCGCCGGACCTGATCGCGACGACGGGCTCCGCGCTGGCCGTGATCGGCGCCGCGCTGCTGCTCGGGCACGCCGCCCGCCGCGGAGCGGGCCGGATCCTGAACCTCGCACTGGTCCCCCTCGCCGCCGCGGGCAGCATGACGCTGACGCTCTACACGGCGTCGATCCTGTTCATGAACTCGCCGCTGGACACGTTCGACCCCGTACCCGGCTACCTGCTGCAGGTCGTGGTCGCGCTGGCGTTCGGGCTCGCGTGGGCGCGGATCATCGGCCGGGGCCCGGTGGAAGCCGTCGTGTCCCGGCTCGCGCACGCCGCTCGCGACCGCGCCAGGACCGGCGCCCGGACGGCGGGCGGGTCGCTCGGCCGGACGGGTGGCACCGGTCGGCACCGCTCGGGCCGGAGGCCGTGACGGTCACGCAAAGAAGTACGCTACGTCACAACGGTCCGCTCAGACCCTGCACCGCGTAACACTTCTGCGTGGTCAACGATAACATTCGTGACACAGAGTCGTGACCGGAGCTGCTCCCCCTCCGCGTAGTCACACCGAGATCCGTCCTGCGGTTCTCCCGGTGCTGCCCGCAGGGTGAAGTCTGTCCGCAGGTGGCCAGCCGGCCTCCGCTCCGGTCGCCCGTCGGTCGGAGAGGAGTAGCGGCGCCCGTGGTTCTGTCCCCACCCCGCGCTCGTTCGAACGGACGTACGTTCCGGCGCCCGGTCCCGGCGGCCCCGGTCCGGCCCGCCCCCCGGCCGGACCGGCTGCACCGCTTCTTCGAGGCCTCCGTCGCGCGCCGTCCCGACGCCGTCGCCCTGCAGGACGGCGCGCTCGAGCTGACCTACCTCGAGCTCGACGCGCGCGCGAACCAGCTCGCACGCCACCTGCTCGCGCGCGGGCTCCGCCCCGGCGGCCGGGTGGGGATCCTGCTCAACCGGTCCTGGCGCACCTACGCCGTGCTGCTCGCCGCGCTCAAGGCCGGCGCCGCGTTCGTGCCGATCGACCCGGCCGCACCGCCGGACCGCGTCGACTACATCCGTTCTGACGCCTCGCTCGACCTGCTCGTCACCACCTCCGACCTGGCCGAGGAGCTGGAGCAGGACGGCCTGGTCCTGCTCGACCACGCCGTGGAGGACGTCCTCGGGCAGGCGCGGCACCCGCTGCCCCCGCCCACGGGCCCGCAGGCCCCGCTCTGCTACGTGATCTACACGTCCGGGTCGAGCGGGCGTCCCAAGGGCGTCGCGGTCTCGCACCCGAGCATCTGCAACTTCGTCGACGTGATCACCGAGGTCTACGACGTCCGGTCGCACGACCGCGTCTACCAGGGCATGACGATCTCGTTCGACTTCTCCATCGAGGAGATCTGGACGACGTTCGCCGCCGGCGCCACGCTGATCGTCGGGCCCACCGACTCGCGGCGGATCGGCGCCGAGCTGGGTGACTTCCTGCACGACACCGGCGTCACCGTGTTCTGCTGCGTGCCCACGCTGCTCGCCACGATCCCCCGCGAGCTGCCGCACCTGCGCACGCTGATGGTCGGCGGCGAGGCCTGCAACGCCGGGCTCGTCGAGCGCTGGGCCCGCCCCGGCCGCCGGATGCTCAACACCTACGGGCCGACCGAGGCCACCGTCACCGCGACCTGGGGCGAGCTGCTCCCGGGCCGTCCGGTCACGATCGGCCGGCCCGTCCCCACCTACTCCGTGGTGATCCTCGACGACGCCTGCGTCGAAGTGCCCTACGGCGAGGTCGGCGAGATCTGCATCGGCGGGCCCGGCGTCGCCGACGGCTACGTCAACCTGCCGGAGAAGACCGCCGACCGGTTCATCACCCACCCCGCCGCCCCGGCCAACGGCGACGGGCGCCTCTACCGCACCGGTGACCTCGGACGTTTCGACGACGAGGGCGAGATCGTCTACCTCGGCCGCGCCGACGACGAGGTCAAGATCCGCGGGCACCGCGTCGACCTCGGCGAGATCGAGAACGTCGCGCTGGAGGACCCGGCCGTCGAGAGCTCGGTCGCCTCGCTGTCGAAGACCGAGACCTCCGAGGAGCTCGCGGTCTACGTGACGCTGGCGGCGGAGGCGATCGGGGGCGACGAGCCGGCTCTGGTCGCGCGCCTGCACGAGCTGCTGCGCACCCGGCTGCCGGAGTACATGGTCCCCGGCTACATCGACGTCCTGGAGTCGCTGCCCACGCAGGTCAGCGGCAAGGTCGACCGCTCCAAGCTGCCCGCCCCGCGCGGGCCGCGGATCATGACCAGCGCCGGGCCCACCGTCGCGCCGGAGACGGCGCTGGAGACCCGCGTCCGCGACGTCATGGCCGAGGCGCTGGGCCTGGAGCCCGCGCAGGTCTCGGTCACCGCCGACTTCTTCGACGAGCTGGGCGGGCACTCGCTGCTCGCCGCCCGCGTCGTGACGCTGCTGCGCCGGTACGAGGTCGGGCGCAGCCCGGCCGTGCGCGACCTCTACGACAACCCGACCATCCGCGGCCTCGCCGGGGTCCTGGACACCGCGGCCGAGCCGGACGGCAGCGTCCCGCCCCCGCCGCGCCGCGAGCCGCTGCGTCACCCGACGCTGCGCTACGCCACGGCCGGCTACGTCCAGAGCGCCGTGCTGTTCGTGCTGCTGCTGGTGATGACGCTGCCCGCGGCCGGGGTCTACGCCTACCACGAGGGCCGGGTCGCCCCCGACGTCCTGGCCGAGCTCGCACTCGGCGCCACGGCGATCTACCTGCTGCAGCGATGGGTGCTCGCGCCGATCGCGGTGCGCGCTCTCGGCACCGGGATCAGGCCCGGGTACCACCGGATGTGGGGGTCGGTGCACCTGCGGCTGTGGGCCTCCGAGCTCATGCTGTCGATGTCGCCGCTGCCGTTCCTCTCCGGCGGCCCGCTCGCCGCGACGTACCTGCGGATACTCGGTGCCCGCGTCGGCCACGACACCCACCTCGGGACGTCGGTGGTGTCGCTGCCGTCGCTGGTACGGATCGGCGACGGCGCGACCGTCGGCTACGGCGCCGCGCTGCGCCCGTGGACGGTGCAGGACGGCTGGATCGTCGTCGCACCGGTCACGATCGGCGCCCGGGCGCACGTCGGCGGGAACTGCGTGGTCGAGCCCGGCGCGCTCGTCGGCGCGGACGCGGTGATGGGCGAGCAGTCGTCGGTGGCCCGCGACCAGGTGATCCCGGACGGCGAGCACTGGGCCGGGTCGCCGTCGGTGCCCGACCCGGCCGACGCCGCCGTCGCCGAGCTCACCGAGGCCGGACCGGCCCCGACCTGGACCCGCCCGCAGCTCGCCGCCGCGGCGGCCGGGGCGGCGGCGCTGGAGCTCATCTCCGTGGTGAGCCTGCTGCCGGCGGTCCTGCTGGTGTGGGGCTCGCTGCTGTTCTTCGGCGAGGGTCTCGCGCTGCTCGCCGCGGTACTGGTCGGACCGGTGTTCGTGCTGACCGTCTGCGTGGTCGTCGCGGTGGGGCGGCGGATCGTCGCCCCGCGCACCGGGCCGGGCGTGTTCCCGGCACGGTCCGCGGTGGGCCTGCGCAAGTGGTTCGGCGACAAGCTGCTCGAGATGAGCCTGCTCTACACGAACTCGCTCTACTCGACGCTCTACACCGTCGGATGGCTGCGGCTGCTCGGCGCGCGGATCGGGCGCGGCGCGGAGGTCTCCACCGCCTCGCACATCGACCCGGAGATGCTCACGATCGAGCAGGGCTCCTTCGTCGCCGACATGGCGAGCCTGGGCAGCGCCACGTTCCACAACGGCTGGATGGTGCGTCGTCCCACCCTGGTCGGGCGGCGTGCGTTCGTCGGCAACGCCGCGGTCGTCCCGGCCGGCACCCGTCTCGGCGACGACTCGTTGATCGGTGTGGCCACGGTGCCCCCGATCGCGGGCGTCCCCGGCGACAGCACCTGGCTCGGCTCCCCGGCGATGAACCTGCCGGTCCGGCAGGACAGCGGCGACTTCGACGAGTCGACGACGTTCCGCCCGCCCCGGTACAAGGTCGCCGAGCGGCTGGGGATCGAGTTCCTGCGGGCGACCCTGCCCGCCTCGATGATCTCGGTGTCGCTCTATCTGTTCCTCTACGGCCTGTCCGGGATGGCCCGCAGCACGCCGTGGTGGGCGACGGTCCTGGTCGCGCCACTGCTCGCGGTCGGCACCGGGCTGGCGCTGCTGCTCATGGTGGCGGCCGTGAAGTGGGTGGTCGTCGGTACCTACCGGCCGCGTACCGAGCCGCTCTGGAGCCGGTTCGTGCGCCGCTCGGAGTTCGTCACCGGTCTCTACGAGGCCGCGGCCGTGCCCGGGCTGCTGATGATGCTGGTCGGCACGCCGATGCTGCCGCCCGCGCTGCGGCTGCTCGGCTGCCGGATCGGGCGCCGCACCTACGTCGGCACCACCTACATGACCGAGTACGACCTGGTCGACATCGGCGACGACGTGACGATCGGACGGGACGTCTCGCTGCAGACGCACCTGTTCGAGGACCGCGTCATGAAGATGTCGACGGTGCGGATCGAGAACGGCGCCAGCGTCGGTGACCGGGCGATCGTGCTCTACGACGCCGTCGTCGGCACCGGGGTGGCGCTCGACGCCCTGTCGCTGGTGATGAAGGGCGAGCATCTCCCGCCCGGGACGCGCTGGCGCGGGATCACCGCCCAGCCCGTCACCGAGGCCGCGCCCGACGCGGTCCCCGCCCTCACCGCCGCGGCGGACCCCGTGGATCCGGCCGCGGCCGCCGCCACGACGGCGATCCCCCAGGTCCGTCGACCGGTCCCCGCCGCCGCGGACGTCCCGGACCCCCGGTTCGCCGACGTGGAGCGGACGACCGTGATGACGCAGGTCCGTCCGGACGCGAGCGGTGTCCTGGCCGCGGCCGACGTCGGCCGGACGATGCGCATCCGGTCGGTGCACGCCACCGGCGAGGCCCGCGTGCTGCGCCGTCCCGGGACGTCCGCCGGTACCGCCCGCCCGGAGGACACCGACGGGGCGTCCGACGGCGCCCGACCGGTGCACGGTCCCCCGGCCGGTCACCGTGCCGGCCCGGGCCGGGCGGACGCCCGTCCCTCCGACACCGGCAGCCGCCCCACGCCGCCGGCGCCGATCTTCGACCCGGGTCTGCCCGCACAGCGGGAGCCGCAGACCACCGCGGAACCGACGACCCGCATGTCGTCGGTCCGTCCGTCGCCGGGTCCGGCGAGCGGTCCCGCTCCGGCGCCGCGAGCGTCGTCCAACGGGCCGCTCGGGCCGAGGGAGACCGGTCCGCGCCCGGCCGTGTCCGACCGGCCTGCACCGAACAGGCCCTCGCCGAACAGGCCCGCACCGAACAGGCCCGCACCGAATGGGCCTGCAGCGAACGGGCCCGCAGCGAACGGGCCCGCAGCGAACGGGCCCGCAGCGAACGGGGTCGTGCCCGACCGGACCGTGCCGCAGCAGGCCGGCCGGCACCAGACGGGCCCGAACCGAGCCGTCGTCGCGGGGCCGGACGCCGACGGGACGACCCGTCTGCCGACGGTGCCGCGCCCGTCGGGATCGACGTCCGGCCGGCACCGCCGGCCCACGCCGGGGCCCGCCGACGGAGAAGGCCGGTGAGCGGGCTCGTCGACCGGGTCCTCGGGCTGTTCGGCGGCCGTGCCGACGCGACGCCGGCACGCCGTCCGGGCGCTCCACTGGCCCTGGTCTACCGGGGTCCGGCGGCGAGGCCGGAGGGCTGCTCCGAGGCCGTCGCCGCGCTGCTGGCGGCGAGCCGGCACGGGTTCGACGTCCGCTACGTCGGCCCCGACGAGGACCTCCCGCTCACCGCGGAGACCCTGGCCGGTGCCGCGCTCTACGCCCAGCCGGGCGGCGGGACGCTCTCGCACGCCTACAAGAAGCTGCGCCACCAGCGCGGGATCATCCGCGACCACGTCGCGGGCGGCGGCCGCTACCTGGGCTTCTGCCTCGGCGGCTACCTCGCCGGCGCGACGCCGGGATTCGGCCTGCTGCCCGGCGACACCGACCGCTACATCGACTCCCCCGGCGCCACCGTCGACGACGACGAGGACACGCTCGTCGGGGTGTCCTGGCGGGGCCGCGAGCGCACCCTGTTCTTCCAGGACGGGCCGCACTTCCTGCTCGAACGCGACGCCCGGGTCTCGGTGCTGGGCCGCTACCCGAACGGGACGGTGGCGGCGCTCGTCGCCCCCTTCGGCGCCGGGCGGGTCGGCGTCGTCGGCCCGCACCCCGAGGCCACCGCCGACTGGTTCGGCGACGCCCGGCTACCGATGCACGACGCCCGTGACCTCGGCCTCGAACTGATCGACACGGTGATGTCGTGAGGCCCCGAACGACGACGACGATGGCAGGTGAGGTCGGATCGTGAGCCGCCCGCACGAGCACCCCTCCGGCCGGCACCGCAACACCAGCGGTTCCGGATCGACCGAGGGGTCCTCGTCGACGCCCGGACCGGGCCTGCGGCCCGGTGGCCGCGTCGGCAGGCCGGCGACCCACTCGGCCCGCCGCCGCACGCCCGGCACGCGTCCCGCGCCGCCCCGCAACGACGGCCCGTCCGAGCCGGAGGGCACCGGACCCCGGCAGCAGCCCGGCACCGGTGGACGTCGCCGTCGCCCCGAGGGTGAACCGGCCCCGGAGCTCCCCACCCGTTCCGTCGAGGACTCGGCGCCCCGGCACCGTGTCGCGGGCGAGCCGGAGGGCTCCCTTCGCGACGAGCAGGTCCCGACAGCCCGGGACGGATCGGCGCCCGTCACCAGGGCGGCGCCCGTCAACGGATCGGTGCCCGTGAACGGGGCGCCCGTGAACGGGGCGCCCCTCGACGGGGCTGTCCCCGTCACCGGAGCGGCGACCGGCGAATCGGTCCGGGGCTTCGGCACAGGCACGTCCGGTCCCCTCCCCACCCGTCCGGCGGCGAACGGCGCCGCCCACGCGGCTCCCTCGCGGTCCCGCCCGGTCCCGACGCCCCCGGAGCAGGTCCGGACGGACGCTCCGTTCCCGGACGTCGAACGCACCCGCGCCGTCACCCCGGCCCCGATCCCGCCCCGCCGTCCGGCCCCGCCGCGCCCGGGCGTCGACGGTCCGCCGCGCCCGGGCGTGACCGACTCCCCCACGTCAGCGCTCGCCGACCCGGCCACCGTTCGTCGAGACCCCGCGGCCACCGCCCGTCAGGACTCCGGGACCGCTCACGGTCAGGACCCCGCGGGTACGGGCCGTCAGGATCCCGGAGCCACGGGCCGTCGTCCGGCGCTCCCGTCCCCTCGCCGGGAGCTCCCCGCCGACCGGCGGCCCGCCGGCGCCACGACCGCCCTGCACGGCCCCGGCCCGGACACCGCCGTCGGGGCCCCGGTGCGGGACGAACCGGCTCCGGCGGCCGTCCCGGCTCCGCGACCGGAGACCCGTCCGGCCGGAGCCCGCCCGGCCGAGGCCCGCCCGGCTGCGGCGAGCGCGACGGCGACGCCCGGCCGCGACACGCCGGTCCGGACCGACGAGAGCGCCGCGTCGCGCCTGATCGGTGTCGACGTCGCCCGTGGCCTCGCGCTGTTCGGCATCATCGCCGTGCACGCCCTCGTCGAGGGCAACGAGGACGGCTCGCCGGCCACCAACTACCTGGTCTTCGGCGGCCGGTCGGCGGCGCTGTTCGCGCTGCTCGCCGGCGTCGCGTTCGCGTTCATGACCCGCCGGCGACGGGTCCGGCCCGGTGCCGACCTCACCGCCGCCGCGGCGACCCTGGCGACCCGCGCCGGGCTCCTGCTGGTCGTCGGCCTGGCCCTGGGCTGGACCGACCCGGAGATCGCGGCGGTGATCCTGCCGTACTACGCGATCATGTTCCTGCTCGCGATACCCCTGGTCCTGCTCCCGACCGGGGTGCTCGCCGGGCTGACCGTCGTGCTCGCGGGCGGGCTCCCGGTGCTCTCGGCGCTCCTGCGGCCCGCGCTGCCCGTCCCGACGCTGGACAACCCGCACCTCGGCGACATCTTCAGCGACCCGCTGGGCCTGCTCAGCGAGCTGACGTTCACCGGGGCCTACCCCGCCCTGACCTGGGTCACCTACCTCTGTGCCGGGATCGCGGTCGGGCGTCTGCGGCTCTCGTCGATCCGCACGGCGCTCGGCCTGCTGGGCGGCGGCGCCGCGGCGGCGCTGGCCGCGACCGGGGCGTCCTGGTACCTGCTCGGCGCGATGGGCGGGTACGCCCGGATCGCCGCCGTCACCCCGCCCGCCCAGCTCGAGACGGCACCCACGATCGTCGACTTCGTGAACGCCTCCCCCGACGGCGTCACCCCGACGACGACCTGGTGGTGGATGGCGACGATCGCGCCGCACTCGGGGACCCCGCTCGACCTGGTCCAGACGATCGGCTCGGCGCTGGGTGTGCTCGGGCTGGCGCTGCTGCTCACGCACGTCCCCGGACGGCTGATCGGGTACGTGCTGCGCCCGGTCGCCGCGGCCGGCTCGATGACGCTGACGCTCTACACGCTCTCGCTGCTCTACATGAACTCCGGCCTGGACGACTTCGACCCGGTGCCGGGCTACGTGTTCCAGGTCGTCGCCGCGATGCTGATCGGCGTGGCGTGGAAGCGCGCCGTCGGACGGGGCCCGCTGGAGGCCGCGGTGTCGATGCTCTCGCACGCCGCCCGGGACCGTGTCCGCCGCGGGCGCGGTGACCGGGGGCGCGGTGACCGGGGGCGATCGGGGAAGCGACGTGACGGACGCGATCGGGTGGAGACGCCCGGCGCGTCCCGCGCGCCGGTCCGCGTGGGGGACGACCGACATTAGCCTCCGGAACATGATCGACTTCGGTGTGCGGCAGCGTGCCCTGGTCGGGGTCCTGGTCCTGCTGGCCGTCGTGGCCGGTTGCGGAGCGGGAACCTCAGCCGTCGAGCCGGCACAGCCGTGGCCCGGGCGCCCCGTCGTCGACGCCTCCCTCGACCTCGCCCCGGACCTGTCCTCGGTGACCGGCACCGAGTCCGTCCTGTTCACCCCCGACCAGCAGATCTGCGAGGTCGTGTTCCGGAACTGGGCGAACCGGCCGACGACCGTGTCCGACGGCACGACGTCGCGGATCACGCGGGCCGCCGTCAACGGCAACCCGGTCACCCCGCGGACCGAGCAGGCCGGTGCCCCTGCGGGCGCTCCGGGCACGCTCGTCGAGCTGCCCCTGCCGTCCTGCGTCCCGGCCGGGACGCCGGTGCGCGCCGAGGTCGGTTTCACGGTCACGCTCGGCGCCGACTCGACCGAGCGGATCGGGTACTCCCCCGGCGCCCGGACGGCCTGGCTCGGCTCCGTCCTGCCGCTGCTGGCCTGGGTGCGCGGGCAGGGCTGGGTCCGCGACCCGGCCGTCCGCATGTCCGGCGAGACCGTGACCAGCGAGGACTTCTCGCTCAACGCACTGGAGGTCACCGCCGCGACCGACCAGACGGTCGTCGGCACCGGGACCGCGGCCGGCACCAGCGCCGCCGGACCCGGCCGCACGACCCACCTGTTCACCGCCGACGCGATCCGCGACGTCGCGGTGGCCGCCGGCGACTACGCGATCACCGAGGCGAGTGCCGGGGCCACCAGGGTCCATGTCGCGGTCCCGCGGACCGGGGTGCGGGCCTCGGCTCAGGACTGGGCCGCGGAGGTCGAGAAGCAGCTCGCCCGCCTGGAGGACCTGCTCGGGCCCCACCCCTACCCGGACCTGTGGCTGACCATCGTGCCGACCCAGAGCGACGGCGTGGAGTTCCCGACGCACCTGCAGTTCGGTGACGTCGGCGCCCGGACCCGCCCGTCGCTGGTCGCCCACGAGCTCGCGCACTCCTGGTTCTACTCGCTCGTGGGCAACAACCAGGCGCGCGACCCGTGGCTCGACGAGTCGTTCGCGACCTGGGCCCAGGCGATCGCCGCCGGGCAGCAGGACCTGTACCGGATCCGGAACTTCGGCCCCGGTGAGGTCGCCGGCCCGATCGGCGCACCGATGTCGTTCTGGGACGCCAACGGGGGCTTCCGGGCCCTGACCGACGGCGTCTACGACCAGGGTGCGGCCGCGCTGCTCGACGGTCGCGAGCGCGTCGGGGCGGACCGTTTCGACGCCGCGATGCGCGCCTACGTCGCCACCAACGCGCACCGCGTGGTCACCCCCGCCGACGTGGAGGCGGCCTTCCGGGACCTGCCCGAGGTCCTCGACGTCCTGCGCTCGCACGGCGCGTTCCGCAACCCCTGAACTGCCCTTTCTCCCGGATGGACGGGACGTGTCGCGCGGCACGTCGCCACCGACTTCTACGTGGTGTAGAACTACTACTGGATGTAGAAGTTCGCCGAGCAGCACCTCTGGGGGACGGCCGCGATGGACCCGCTCGATCTCGCGCGATGGCAGTTCGGCATCACGACGATCTACCACTTCCTGTTCGTCCCGCTCACGATCGGCCTCTCGGTCATCGTGGCCTCGCTGCAGACCGCGTGGGTGCGGACGGGCCGCGAGGACTACCTGCGTGCGACCAAGTTCTTCGGGAAGCTCTTCCTGATCAACTTCGCGATGGGCGTCGTGACCGGGATCGTGCAGGAGTTCCAGTTCGGGATGAACTGGAGCGCCTACTCGACGTTCGTCGGTGACGTCTTCGGCGCCCCGCTGGCGATGGAGGCGCTGCTCGCGTTCTTCCTGGAGTCGACGTTCATCGGGCTCTGGATCTTCGGCTGGGACCGGCTCGGCAGGCGCGTGCACCTGGCCTGCATCTGGGCCGCCGCGATCGGGTCGAACCTGTCGGCCTACTTCATCCTCGCCGCGAACGCCTGGATGCGGCACCCGGTCGGCTTCGAGACCGACCCGGTGACCGGCCGGGCCCGCCTGACCGACATCTGGGCCGTCCTGGGCAACGACCAGGCCTGGTCGACCTACCTGCACGTGGTCTCGGCCGCGTTCGTCATCGCCGGGCTGTTCGTGGCCGCGGTCAGCGCATTCAAGCTGATGCGCGAGCGGTGGCCGCGGCGTGGCGAGACGGCACCGCACGAGAGCGAGCACGGCATGTTCCGGCGCACGCTGCGGGCCGGTTTCCTGGTCACCGCCATCGCCGGTGCACTGCTCGCGATCTCGGGCGACCACCAGGCCAAGCTCGCCGCGACCTACGAGCCGATGAAGCTCGCCGGTGCGGAGGCGCTCTGGGAGACCGAGGAGGGCGCCGGGTTCTCGCTGTTCGCCGTCGGTGACATCGAGGGCAGCCGCAACCACATCAACGTCCAGATCCCCTCGGTGCTGAGCTTCCTGGCCACCGGCGACCTCGGCGGCACCGTGCAGGGCATCAACAACGTGCAGGCCCAGTACGAGCAGATGTACGGGCCCGGCGACTACCGGCCGAACATCGCCGTCCTGTACTGGTCGTTCCGGCTGATGATCGGCCTGGGCATGACCGGTGTCGCGGTGTCGGTGCTGGGCCTGTGGCTGACCCGCCGCGGGCGTCTCCCCGGCTGGGGTGACGCCGCCGGTGGTGCCCGGTGGGCGTGGGCGCACCGCTGGATGTACCGGATCGTCGTCCTCGCCCTGCCGGCCGCGCTGACCGCGAACATCTTCGGCTGGGTGCTCACCGAGATGGGACGCCAGCCGTGGACGGTGCACGGCGAGCTCCTG
The DNA here is from genome assembly GCF_004217185.1 of Pseudonocardia sediminis. Classification (NCBI taxonomy): domain Bacteria; kingdom Bacillati; phylum Actinomycetota; class Actinomycetes; order Pseudonocardiales; family Pseudonocardiaceae; genus Pseudonocardia; species Pseudonocardia sediminis. The sequence continues at coordinate 3,684,013 of NZ_SHKL01000001.1, forward strand.
ACGGCGGCGAGCGTCTCCCCCGGCGTCAGCCTGACCGAGGTCGCGATCTCCCTCGCCGCGTTCACCGCGCTCTACGGGGTACTCGCCGTCGTCGAGTTCCGGCTGCTGCTGCGCTACGTCAAGGCCGGTCCGGGGCACGTCATGCCCTACCTCGACGGCCCGCCCGACGACCACGCCGACGACGGCAGCCCGGCTCCGCAGCGCGACGACCGCGCCCCCGCCTTCACCTACTAGGAGACGATCATGGATCTCCCCGTCGTGTGGTTCGTCGCCGTCGCGATCCTCTGGACCGGCTACCTGGTGCTGGAGGGCTTCGACTTCGGCGTCGGGATGCTGCTGCGCCCGCTGGCCCGGCGCGAGGACGACCGGAAGGTGATGCTCGGCGCGATCGGGCCCGTCTGGGACGGCAACGAGGTGTGGCTGATCGCCGCCGTCGGCGCCATGTTCGCGGCGTTCCCGGCCTGGTACGCCTCGATGTTCTCCGGCTTATACCTGCTGGTGCTCGCGGTGCTGCTCGGCCTGATCGTGCGCGGGGTCGCGCTGGAGTACCGGGAGAAGGTCGACGACGCCCGGTGGCGCGCCCGCTGGGACGCCTGCATCGCCGTCGGGTCGTTCCTGCCCGCCTTCGTCTGGGGTCTGGTCGTCGCCAACCTCGTCCGCGGCCTGCCGATGGTCCCCGGGACGCTGGGGGTCGGCATCGTCGACGCCGGGTTCACCGACCTGTTCGACGGCTACGCGCTCCTCGGCGGTCTGCTGACGGTCGCGCTGTTCGTCCTGCACGGCGCGGTGTTCCTCACCCTGAAGACCGACGGCCCGGTCCGGTACCGGGCCCGCGCCCTGGCCGTGCGGATGTCGGTCCCGGTGCTGGTGCTCCTGGCGGCGTTCCTCGGCTGGACGCTGTTCCTGCGGGAGACGACGTGGACGGTCTGGGTCGCCCTGGCGACCGTCGCCGCGCTCGCCCTGGCCGTCGGTGCGGTGCACCGGGGCCGGGAGGGATGGGCGTTCACCGCCACGGCCGCGACCGTCGCCGGCCTGGCCGTGGTGATCTTCGGGTCGCTGTTCCCGCAGCTCCTGATCTCGACGACCGACCCGGCCCTGACCCTCGACGTCGCCGGGGCCGCGTCGGCGCCGTACACGCTGACGGTCATGACCTGGGTCGCCGCGGTGTTCCTGCCGCTGGTGATCGGTTACCAGGCCTGGAGCTACTGGGTCTTCCGCAAGCGCCTGGTCGGTGAGCGGGTGGAGCCGGCGCCCGACCCGGCCGGCCTGTCGTGACCCGGCCCGCCGGGCCCGTCGACGCCGAGCGGGACGTCACGGTCGTCGATCCCGCTCCGGACAGCCCTGACGCCCCTCTCGACGCGTCCACCCGTCCGGCCGCCCCGGGGCCACTGCCGCCGGACCCGGTGGCGCCGGACTCAATGGCGCCGGGCCCGGTGGCGCTGGACCCTGCCGCGCAGGCGCCCGGGCCGCCGGTCGACCCGCGCCTGTTGCGCACCGCGAGCGCGGTGCGCAACCACCTCCTCGTGGCCACCGCGTGCGGCCTCGCCCTGACCGGCCTGATCCTCGCCCAGGCCTGGTTGCTCGCCCGCACCGTCGCCGGGGCCACCGACGGTGCGGACATGATCACCCTGACGACGCTGGTCGCGCTCGTCGCCGGGGTGGCCTTGGTCCGGGCGGTACTGGCCTACGGAGCAGAGACCGCCGCGCTCCGCAGTGCCGCCCGGGCCAAGTCCCAGCTGCGGCGTCAGCTCGTGGACCGCCTGACGACCGGGCCCCCGGACCTGGCCGGGCGCAACGCCGGCGAGCTCGTCACGCTGGCCACCCGCGGCCTCGACGCCCTCGACGACTACTTCGCCCGCTACCTGCCCCAGCTCGTCCTGGCCGTGCTCGTGCCGGTCGCGGTGCTGATCGTGATCGCCGACGCGGACTGGGTGTCGGCGCTGGTCATCGGCCTGACGCTGCCGTTGATCCCGATCTTCATGGCGCTGGTCGGGATGCACACCCGGGCCCGCACCGAGCGGCAGTGGCAGCTGCTCTCGCGTCTGGGTGGGCACTTCCTCGACGTCGTGCAAGGACTCCCGACGCTCGCCCTGTTCCGGCGGGCGCAGGCCGTCGCGGGCAAGGTCCGGGAGACCACCGACGAGCACCGGCGGGCCACGATGGGCACGCTGCGGGTCGCGTTCCTGTCGGCGTTCGTGCTCGAGGTGCTCGCCACGCTGGCGGTCGCGCTGGTCGCGGTCGAGGTCGGGCTGCGCCTTCTCTACGGCAACCTGGACCTGGAGACGGCGCTGCTCGTGCTGATCCTCGCCCCGGAGGCCTACCTGCCGCTGCGCGAGGTCGGCGCCCGTTTCCACGCCAGCATGGAGGGCGTCGCCGCCGCCCGGCACGTCTTCGCCGTGGTCGACGGCCCCGGCGCTCCGACCCACGACGGCGCCGCACCGTTGAGCGTCACGAAACGGCGGAGCGTGCGACCGGAACGTGACGCCCGATCGCATACTGCTGATCCGGCGCCGTCGAGCGTCACGATGTGGTCGACCGAGCAGCAGGAACGTGACGCTCGATCGACCGGAGTCGCCACCGCGCTGGAGTTCGACCGCGTGGTCGTGCGGTACCCGGGCGCGGCCGAGCCGGCGGTGCGGGACGCGTCGTTCGACGTCGCGGCGGGCGAGTCCGTGCTGCTCCGGGGCCCGAGCGGGGCCGGCAAGAGCACGCTGGTCTCGGTGCTGCTGCGCTTCGTCGACGTCGGGTCGGGCTCCGTCCGGGCCGGCGGCACCGACCTGCGCGACCTCGACCCGGACGACTGGCGCCGCACCGTGGCCTGGGTGCCGCAGCATCCCCACCTGTTCGCCGGGTCGGTCGCCGACAACGTCCGCCTCGGCGAACCGGACGCCCCGCTCGAGGCCGTCCGCCGGGCCGCCGAGCAGGCCGGGCTGGACGCCGTCGTGGCCCGCCTCCCGCAGGGCTACGACACCCCGCTGGGCGAGAACGGGGCCCGGCTGTCCTCCGGGGAACGGCAGCGGGTCGCCCTGGCCCGGGCCTTCCTGCGCGACGCCCCACTCGTCCTGCTCGACGAGCCGACCGCGCACCTGGACCCCGACTCGGCCGCCGCCGTCCGGGCCTCCGCGGCGCTGCTGCTCCGCGGCCGCACCGCCCTGGTCGTCGCCCACGACGACGGCTGGACCGACCTGGTCGACCGCACCCTGACCGTCCGCGACGGCGTCGTGCACGCGCCCACCGGCACCGCCGCCGACACCGCCAGGGACACCGCCGCCGACGACGAGGCAGGAGCACCACGATGACCGGGTCCCCGGCACGGTCGCTCGTCACCGCCGTCCTGCGTCCACGGGCCCGGCAGATCCTGGCCGGAGCCCTGTTCGGCGCGGTCGCCACCGCCTGCGGCGCCGGGCTGCTCAGCCTCGCCGCGTGGCTGATCGCGACCGCCGCCACCCACCCCCCGATCACCGCGCTGAGCGTCGCCGTCGTCCTGACCCGGGCGCTCGGCGTCGGACGCGGCGTGGCCCGCTACGCCGAACGTCTCGTCACCCACGACGCGGCCCTGCGGGCACTGGCCGACGCCCGCGACCGCGTCTACGCCCGCCTCGCCGCGACCGAGCCGGTCCGCCGGTTCCGCTCCGGCGACCTGGTCAGCCGCCTGGTCACCGACACCGACTCGGTGCAGGACCTCGTCGTCCGCGGCCTGGCCCCGCCGGTGGCCGCCGCGCTCGCCGGCTCGGGTGCGGTCCTGCTCTCCGGCGCGTTGCTGTTGCCCGGCGGGGCGCTGTTGGCGGCCGGACTGCTGCTGGCCGGGCTCGCCGTCCCGGCCCTGGCCGCCGCGGCCGGACGTCGTCCCGCGGAACGTACCGCGCGGGCCCGCTCGGAACTGTCGACCGCCCTGGTCGACGTCCTGCACGGCGCCCCGGACCTCATCGCCTACGGGGCGATGGACCGCGCCGCGGACGCCGTCCGGCGCGCCGACGACGACCTCACCCGCGTCGCCCGCCGCGACGCCCGCCTGCTGGGCCTCGGCGCGGGAGCGTTCTCGCTGGTCGCGGGCCTGACGCTGGCCGGGTCGCTGCTGCTCGGCGTGACCGCGGTGGCCGGCGGCACGCTGGGCCCGATCCCGCTGGCCGTCCTGGTCCTGACGGCGCTGGCCGCGTTCGAGGTCGTCGCACCGCTGCCGGGCGCGGCGGCACGCCTGGGCACGGTCCGGTCGGGGCTGGACCGCCTGGGCGGGGTGCTGGCCGTCGAACCGGCGGTGCGCGCCGTGCCCGACGACGACGAGCCGATCCCGGCCCGCGGCGACCTGCGGATCCGTGGCCTCCGGGTCCGGCACCGCCCGGAGCACCTGGTCGGCGACGAGCTTCCCGGGGACGGGGCGGCGCAGGACGGGGTGGACCGAGCGGCGGGGGTCGAGGTGGCAGGGGACGGTGTGACGAGGGACGAGGCGGAGGAGCCGAACCCGCTCGTCCTCGACGGCCTCGACCTCGATGTCCCGGCCGGCGCGCACGTCGCGCTCGTCGGGGCCAGCGGCTCCGGGAAGTCGACGCTGGCCTCGGTCCTGTTCCGGTTCCTCGACCCGGAGTCCGGCACGGTCACCCTCGGCGGCGCCGACCTCCTGGCGCACTCGCCCTACGCGGTGCGGGCCGCGGTCAGCGGCGTCCCGCAGGATCCGCACGTGTTCGACTCGACGGTCCGGGAGAACGTCCGCCTGGCCCGCCCGGACGCGACCGACCCGGAGCTGCGCTCGGTCCTGGACCGGGTCGGCCTCGCCGCGCTGGACCTCGACCACGGGGTCGGCGCGCACGGGATGCGCCTCTCGGGCGGGATGCGCCGGCGCCTCGCACTCGCCCGTGCGCTGCTCACCGACCCGGCCCTGCTGGTGCTCGACGAGCCCACCGCGCACCTGGACCCCGACACCCGCGACGCCGTCCTGGACGATCTGCTGACGGCGTCCGCCGGCCGCTCGGTGCTGTTGATCACGCACGATCCGGCGTGTCTCCGGCGCGCCGACACCGTCGTCACACTGCGCGACAAGCGGCTGTACGGCGACGACGGAGCCGCGCGCCGAGCGGGCGATCCGACCCCCTACCCTGCTCCGAACGCCTCTTGACAGGAGCGGTGCCGGTCTCTCAGCCCGATCACAGGAGCTCGGTGCCACTGTAGAGATCACCCGGCCGGCAGTCCCCGCGGCGAGCCAGGACGGGACCCGACCGAACCACCTGCGAATCGTGAGGTTCCCCCCGTGCGTGCGTCACCCCACCCCCGCCCGACCTCGTCCCCGTCGAGGCGGGTACCCGCGATCGCGGCGCTGCTGGTGGCGGTGCTGGCGCTGGCCTCCTGCTCCACCGGCTCCGACCCGGGCTCCACCCCCACCCAGCCGACGTCGGCCGAGCAGGCCTCGGCGAAGGCCGTCGACCTCTCGCAGGGGTGGGCCTGGCGCAAGCAGACCGGCCCCACCGACATCGGTGTGACCCACACCAAGAACAGCCTCGACGACACCGAGCCGGCCGAGGCCCGCCAGCGCGGCACCGAGATCCTCTCCGGGTCCGGCGAGGAGTACCAGAACCACCACCTGATGGGCTTCGGCACGCTCAACCCCGAGCCGGCCCCGGGCGAGTACGACTGGTCGTCGCTGGACCGCCGGATGGAGCTGACCAAGGAGACCAACGGCAAGGCGATGATGACGCTCTGCTGCTCCCCGGACTGGATGAAGGGCGGTCAGCCCGGCCAGACCGACTGGTCGCAGCTGGAGAAGGCGCCGACCCCGGAGCACTTCGCCGACTACGCGAAGCTCGCCGCGGAGGCCGTCAAGCGCTACCCGCAGGTCGACCGCGTGATGGTGTGGAACGAGCTCAAGGGCTTCTACAACGAGGCCGAGAACCGCTGGGACTACGAGGGCTACACCGCGTTCTACAACGAGGTCTACAAGGCCGTGAAGGCCGCGCGGCCGGACGTCAAGGTCGGCGGGCCGTACGTGGTGACCAACAGCGTCCCCGCCGGCTCCTCGGACGCCTCGACCGTCACCGGGGTGTGGGGCGCGCTGGACAAGCGCCCGCTCGACGTCCTGGAGTACTGGATCAAGAACAACGTCGGCGCGGACTTCATCGTCGTCGACGGCTCGACCACCAACAAGGGTGTGCAGGACGCGATCAGCCCGGTCGACGTCGGCGCGCAGAAGTTCGCCGTCGTCAACGACTGGATCAAGCAGCGGACCCAGCTCCCGATCTGGTGGGCCGAGTTCTACGCCAACGTCCCGGCCGGGGCCGAGGCCGGCTACGACAAGCCGGCCAGCGCCGTGAGCACCCTGGCCGCGATCTCGGCGATGGCCCGCTCCGGGGCCGAGGGTGCGCTGCTCTGGGGCCCGGAGGGCAGCTCCGACCTCGAGTACTCCTCGCTCTGGACGCCGGCGACGGAGTCCGACGGCGGGCAGGCGACGCCGCTGACCGAGGCCTGGGCCTGGCTGGTGCCCCGCCTGCGCGACGGCAACGTCGAGTTCGGGCGCGCCCAGGGCAGCCCGCTCACCGCGTTCCGCGACACCGACGGCAACGTCCTGATGGTCAACCTCAGCGGTGACCCGGTGCCGGTCCCCGGCCAGGAGGACCTCCCGGGCTGGGCGGTCGTCGAGGTCCCCTCGAACGCCTGACCCCGCTCGACGCCGAACGGCCCCGATCCGGGTGGATCGGGGCCGTTCGTGTCCGTCGTGCGCGGTCAGCGGTGCAGCACCCGGCGCAGGACGTCGGTCAGGGCCGCGGCGGGATCGTCGGCCAGGTCGTGGGCCCGCCACGCGACGTGGGTGTCCGGGCGGACGAGCACGCAGCCGTCCTCGGCGACCTCGCGCACCCGCGCCCAGTCGTCGTAGAGGTCGGTGTGCTCCCGGCCCGGCCCGATCACGTGCGCGACCAGCTCGATGCCCAGGTCCGTCGCGACCTGCTCGGCCGCGACCGCCCACCGCTGCCCCGAGATGCCGGTGAACAGCGCGAACCTGCCCTTGCCCGCCAGGTCGTGGGTGCTGACCCGGTGCCCGTCACGGCCCAGCCAGCAGTGCGGCAGACGGGCGCCCGGCCAGGTCGTCGGGTGGTGGTGCAGCTCGGGGTCCCGGTCGAACGCCGGTTCCTCCGTGCCGTCCGGGACGACGGCGCCCGAGCGGTAGCGGTGGTTCATCTCGACGCCGTGGGCGTTGAACTCGTAGTTCTTGAGCTCGAGCGCCTTGCGCAGGGCCTCGCGCTGCGCGGCCGCCTCGGTGGTGTCGTCGAACCGGGCCGCCATGTGGCGTTCCATGAGGTCCGGGTCGTCCGTCGAGGTCAGCCCCAGCGCTTCGAAGATCGGCCCGAACTCCTCGATGGACTTGTTGGCGCGCAGCACGATCTGCTCGCCGATCGGGGTCCGCTCGGCCTCGTAGCTGTCCAGCAGCGACTCCCCCGCCGCGCCGCGCAGCACCAGGGCCAGCTTCCAGGCCAGGTTGTAGGAGTCCTGGATGGAGGTGTTGGACCCCAGACCGTTCGACGGCGGGTGCCGGTGCACCGCGTCCCCGGCGCAGAACACGCGCCCGGAGCGGTAGCTCGTGGCGTAGCACTTGTTGTTGCCCCACAACGAGTACCCGCGGATGGTGACCGGGACCGAGTCGTCGCCGAGCAGGTCGTGGACGATCTTCGTGGCGGCTTCGTCGTTCATCTCCGGCGGCGGGGCGGCGATGTCGTAGCCCCAGATCGCGAGCCACTGCGTCCACGGCTTCACCGCCCGGACGACGCCCATCCCGATGCCGCCGATGTCCGAGCCCGGCTGCAGCACCCAGTAGAGGATGCTCGGGCGGTGCGCGACCAGCCCGGACAGGTCGGCGTCGAAGACGATGTTCATGCTGCCGGCGACGTCCATCTCGCCGGTGAACGGCAGACCGGCGTCCGCGGCGACGGTGCTGCGCGCCCCGTCAGCACCGATCAGGTACTTCGCGCGGATCGTGTACTCCGCGCCGGTGATCCGGTCCCGGACGCTCGCGGTGACGCCGTCGTCGTCCTGGACGAAGCCCAGGTACTCGGTGTCGAACCGGATCCGGCTCCCTCGCGACGCGGCCGCGCCGACGACGATCGGCTCCAGCAGCGTCTGCGGCAGGTCGCAGTGCCGAGACGGGCTCGCCAGGGTGTACTCCGCGTGCCGCGACGGGTGGGTGCCCCAGGTGCGGACGCGCCCGATCTCCTCGCCGACGAGCGAGGTGCAGAACACGGTGTCGCCCATCAGCTCGTTCGGCGTGCCCTGCGCGATCACCTCGTCCTCGATCCCGAGGTCGCGGAAGATCTCCACGGTGCGCTGGTTGGTGATGTGCGCCCGCGGGGTGTTCGCCGTCCACCGGTACTTGGTGACGACGATGTGCTCGACGCCGTAGGTGGCCAGCGCCAGTGCGGCGGCCGCTCCCGCCGGGCCGGTGCCGACGACGAGGACGTCGGTCTCGACCACCACCGGGGCGCTCACGCGTCGGCCAGGACGAGGTCGTAGGACACCCGGTACCAGGTCGAGTCCAGTTCCCGCCCGCCCGGACCGGTCCCGGGGGACTGCGGCTCGAAGTCCACGATCAACGACTCCTTCACGCCGAACACGGCGTCCTCGGCGATGTAGGGGTCCGTGCGGTCGAACACGTGCGTGACGAGCTGGCGGTACCCGTCGGCGGTCACGCGCAGGTGGACGTGGGCCGGGCGCATGGTGCGCCGTCCCGTCGCCGAGAGCAGGTCCCCGACCGGGCCGTCGGCCGGGATCGAGTAGGCGACCGGGCGCAGCGACCAGAACGCGTAGCGGCCGTCGTCGCCGGTGACCAGGTAGCCGCGGGCGGCGGTGCGGGAGTCGCCGTACTGCACGTCGTAGACGCCGTCGCCGTCGGTCTCCCAGATGTCGACCCGCGCTCCCGCGATCGGGGCCCCGTGCACGTCGGTGACGGTGCCGTCGATCCAGCAGGGCTCGCCGGGGGCGCCGGCGGCGATGTCGTCGCCGAGCCCGACGTGCGGGGTCTTCTCCACGAAGAACGGCCCGAACACCGTGGACTCGGTGGCCCGCGGGTCCTCGGCCGCGTTGAGGCCCACGACCTGCATGGACAGCCCCAGCACGTCGGAGAGCAGGATGAACTCCTGGCGCTCGTCGTCGGTGATGTGCCCGGCGCGGGTCAGGAAGTCGATCCCGGCCTCCCACTCCGCCGTCGTCAGGTTCACCTCCGCGGCGAACGCGTGGAGATGCCGCAGCAACGCCTGCAGCACCTCCCGGGTCCGCGCTGGCGCGTTCCCGACGCTGGCCACCACCTCGTCGGACAACGCCTCACTGGTCATCGGGTGCACCGTCATCGCCCTTCCGCCTCCCTGCTCGCTCGACGTCGAAACTAGTCCAGAGCGCGGCGGGTGACGGTCGCCGCGGCGGCGAGCTTCCCGGCGGCGTTCCGGACGTCGGTACGCACCACGCCGAAGGACCGCCCGGCGTGCACGACGTCGGCCTCGACCGTGGTCGGGGCGTCCAGACCGGCCGGGCGCAGGTAGGTGACGTGCAGCGACCCCGTCGCCAGCGGCCGCTCGGCGGGCCCCGGCAGCGCCGCGACGGCGGCCAGCTCGCTCACCGCGGCGAGGATGCCGCCGTGCATGGTGTCGCGCTCGTTGGCCAGTGCGGCCGAGCCGGGCAGGACGAGCGTCGGGCCCTGCTCGGCGACCCCGTCCGGGGTCGCCGACGAGCGGTCCGGGAACGTCACCCCCAGGACGGCGGCGGCGTCCCCGTCCGGCGGGGCGGTGCCCGCGTCGGGGTCGGCGAGGGAGTCGAGGTCGGGGACCTCGGGGAGGAACCGGCCCCACTCGGTGCCGACGCCGATCAGCTCGCCGCGCGGGCCCAGGACGTCGCCGCGGGCCAGGACGGCGCGGTCCCCCGCCTCGACCACCCACGCCCGCACCGTGACCTCGCCACCGTCACCGGGGATCGGTCCGCACAGGTCGACGGTCATCTCCGTGGTGACCGGCCAGTGCCCGTCCGGGCGACCGACGATCGTCGCCTGACCCAGCACGGCGTCGAGGAGCACGCAGAGCGCACCGACGCCGGGACGGCCGTCCGGCCCGAGGCACCACGGCCCGGACACCATGGTCGCGGCGACCACGGTGTCCCGGCCGATCGGGTCCGGTCCCGGTGAGTCCTCGACCCGCAGCGGGCCGACCCGGAACAACCGGTCCGGCCCGCTGGGCGGGGGCAGCAGCAGGGGTGCCCGCAGTGTGCTCGTCACGGGGCCACGATCAACGCCGCCGCGTCGTCCTGCAAGTACCTCTCAGAGCCGCTGCCTCACGTCGCGGGCCGACTCAGGCCTTCGGGCCGCCGGCCACGTAGATGACCTGACCGGAGACGAAGCCCGAGGCCTCGTTCGCGAAGAACGAGACCATGTTGGCGATGTCCTCCGGCAGCCCGGGACGCTGCACCGGGATCTCCTTGGCGCGCGAGGACTTGAACTCCTCCCAGTCCACGCCGAGGCGCTCGGCGGTGGCCTTGGTCATCTCGCTGGCGATGAACCCGGGGGCGATGCAGTTGGCGGTGACGCCGAACTTGCCCAGCTCGATGGCCAGGGTCTTGGTGAAGCCCTGCAGGCCGGCCTTGGCCGTGGAGTAGTTCGCCTGGCCGCGGTTGCCCAGCGCCGAGGTCGAGGACAGGTTGACCACCCGGCCCCACTTCGCGTCCACCATGTGCTTCTGGACGGCCTTGGTCATCAGGAACGAGCCGCGCAGGTGCACGCCCATGACGGCGTCCCAGTCGTTCTCGGTCATCTTGAACAGCAGGTTGTCCTTGGTGATGCCGGCGTTGTTGATCAGCACGGTCGGCGGGCCGAGCTTCTCGGCGACGGTGTCGACGGCGTTCTGCACGGCGGTCGCGTCGGACACGTCCGCGCCGACGCCGAGCGCCTTCCCGCCGGCCGCCTCGATCGTCTCCACGGTGGCCTTGGTGGCGGACTCCTCGAGGTCCACCACGCCCACCGCGAAACCGTCGGCCGCCAGGCGGACGGCGGTCGCCGCGCCGATCCCCCGGGCCGAGCCGGTCACGATCGCGGTACGGGTCTGCGACTGCGTCATTGCGTGCTTCTCCTCGGTGTTTCGGCAATGCATCCATCGGTGCCCGGCACCCTCCGGTGCGGACTCAGGAGCTGATCGTGTCATTCCCGCAAGGCCTGTGCGCAGCGCAGGGAGCGGTATTGCTCACCCGCACCGGGCCCCTTCCTCGACTACCGTGAGTCGCGTCGCTGTGCACGCGACCCGCCGGCCGGAACCCCGCCGACCGCGTCGCAGCATCGAGCTGCCGCCCCCGTCTTCGACCAGGAAGGTCCCCTCATGGCCGATGCACGATCCGCCCCCGCTTTCCGTCTCGCCCTCCCCGACGCGACCCAGAGCTACGAGCAGGACGTCGAGTGGTGCCTCGTCGACGACGGTTCGGGCTGGCGCGAACTGCGCTTCCACGACTACTCCGACATCTACCAGGTGCCCGGCCTCTACGAGCGGCTGTTCTACGAGGTCCTGCAGTGCCAGTCGCCGCCGGTGGTGTGCGACCTGCTCGCCGAGCAGCTGGCCGGGGAGAACGTCGACCCGGGGAGCCTGCGGGTGCTCGACGTCGGCGCCGGCAACGGCATCGTGGCCGAGGAGCTGCGTGCCCGCGGCATCAGCAAGGTCGTGGGTGTCGACATCATCGCCGAGGCGAAGGACGCCGCTCTGCGTGACCGTCCCGAGGTCTACGACGACTACCGCGTGGTGGATCTCACCGACCTCGAGCCCGGTGCCGCGGACGAGATCGCGGGCGGCGGCTTCGACGCCCTGGCCTGCGTGGCCGCGCTCGGCTTCGGCGACATCCCGCCGGAGGCCTTCCGGGCCGCGTTCGACATGGTCCGCGACGACGGGTGGCTGGCGTTCACGCTGCGTGCCGACTTCCTCTCCGACACCGACACCAGCGGCTTCTCCGGCCTGATCAAGTCGCTGCTGGCCTCCGGTGAGCTCGAGGAGCTCGGTGCGGTGACCTACCAGCACCGCCTCGCGACGACCCGCGCCCCGCTGCACTACCGGGCCGTCGTGGCCCGCAAGCGCCGCTCCCTGGCCTGACCGGCCCCGCGCGTCCGGCCAGGACGCACCCGTGGAGCTTTCGTGCGGCCGCACCGCACGAAAGCTCCATGTGGGACACGGGTGGTCCGCCGCATAGGGTGCGCGCCATGACCGTGATGGATCGTTTCCGCCTCGACGGCAAGGTCGCCGTCGTCACCGGTGCCTCGTCCGGCCTCGGGGTCGCCTTCGCCCGGGGGCTGGCCGAGGCCGGCGCCGACGTCGTGCTCGGCGCCCGTCGTGCCGAGAAGCTCGCCGAGACCGTCGCGATGGTCGAGGGCCTGGGCCGCCGCGCTCTCGCCGTGACCACCGACGTGGCCAGCCAGCCCGACTGCCAGGCTCTCGTCGACGCGGCGATGGAGGACTTCGGGCGCGTCGACGTGCTCGTCAACAACGCCGGCATCGGTACCGCCGTCCCCGCCACGAAGGAGACGCCCGAGCAGTTCACGCAGGTCATCGACGTGAACCTGAACGGCTGCTACTGGATGGCGCAAGCCTGCGGCAAGGTGATGCAGCCCGGGTCGAGCATCGTCAACATCTCCAGCGTGATCGGCCTGACCACCGCCGAGCTGCCCCAGGCCGCCTACTCCGCGAGCAAGGCCGGCCTGATCGGGCTCACCCGCGACCTGGCCCAGCAGTGGGGCACCCGCAAGGGCATCCGGGTGAACGCGATCGCCCCCGGCTTCTTCGCCTCCGAGATGACGGACCAGTACAAGGACGGCTATCTCGACCGGATGAGCGAGCGCATCCCGATGGGCCGCATCGGCGACCCCGAGGAGCTCACCGCCGCGCTGGTCTTCATGGCCTCCGACGCCGGCGGGTACCTCACCGGCCAGACGGTCCCCGTCGACGGTGGCCTGACCATCACCTGAGTCCGGACCGGATCGCCGGCGCTCAGCCGACGCCGAGTATCTCCGCGGCGTCGCGGGTGCCGTCGACCCGGCTCCGGATCTTCTCGAACGCCACCTCACGGGCGAAGTCCGGCGAGCCGTGGTCGGGCTTCTCGTCGATCGAGAACGGTGAGAACCCGCAGTCGTCGGTGGAGCCCAGCTGCTCACCCGGGATGAAGTTCGCGGCCCGGACGAGCTGGTCGGTGACCTCCTGCGCGCTCTCCACCCGCGGGTTGCCGGGGTTGGTGACACCGATGTAGGCCATCTGGGCCACCCCGGCGGCGTCCGCCCGCAGGTTCTTGCCGATCGCCTCGTAGACCGGGTCCCTGTCCCGCTCGGATGCGCACTGGATGAGGAAGTAGCCGGCGTCGATCCGGAACATCTCCGGCAGGAGGTTGCCGTAGGGCACGTCCGCGGAGTGCACCGAGTCCCGGTCGCCGCCCGGGCAGGTGTGGACGCCGATGTTCGTCCGCTCGGCGGCGTCGAAGCGGGCCATCACGGCGTTGATCAGCTCGATGAAGTGCGGCAGCAGACCGGCACCGGTCCAGGGATTGCGCGGGTCCTCCCGGGTGGCGAGACGGCCCTCGGTGAAGTCCACCGACACCCGCGCCGCACCGGCCGCGAACGCCGCGCGGATGTCGCGCTCGCACTCGTCGACCAGGGTGGCCTCGAACTCCTCGCGGCTGTAGCCGGGCACCGGGTCCTTCAGCGGGTAGAGCAGCGCGAGCATCGACGGCGAGATCACCGCCTGCTTCATCGGGGCGTGGGCGAACAGGATCGACTGCGACAGCGAGTCGGCGGCGTAGTTGGTGTACCGGAACGGCCCGCGCTCCAGTTTCGGCAGCTGACGCCCGTGACCGTCGGCGAAGATCGCGAAGAACTGCCCGCCCGGCCCGAGCGAGGGGGCCAGTCCGGTCCCGGCGAGCGTGTCGGTGATCGGGTAGGTGGCGAAGGAGGACCAGCGCTGCTCGCCGTCGGAGATGATCGGTGACCCGGTCGCCTCGTAGCGCGAGAGGGTGTCCTTGACCGCCGTCTCCTGCTCGGCCTCCAGATCCGGCTTGTCGATCGAGCCCTCGTCGTAGGCCGCGTAGGCGTCCTGCAGCTTCTGCGGCCGGGGCAGGGAGCCCACGGGTTCGGTCGGGATGCCGGTGGCGGTGCGCGGGTCGTATCCGCTCATGGGAGCTCCTCGGATGTCGATCGGGCTCGTTCGGTCGCGGACCGGCGACGCGGCCGCACACCGGCGCGGGAACGCGGGAATGGACGGATCGGCGTGCACGGTGTTCCGCACGGGTCCGGGGACCGGGGACCATGACGTCGTTCGATCGTGTGGCGGCCGGTCGTCACGCCTCGCGCGAACGTGGCCGATCTCCGACGCTACTGCGGTGACCCAGGTCACGGCAACGTACCGCGCTCCGTGCATGCGGACGGGGACGTCGCAGCAGCTGTGGCGCAACGGTTACGGACGTTCGCCCCTGGTCAGCGGCGTCTCCGCTCTCCCGCCGCTTCCTCTCGGCACCCCCGAGTGCGTCCGACGATCTAGGGTGAATCCGACCCCCGATCCACCATCGACGAGGAGAGCCCGTGGACGACCTGCAGATCGCGAAGGCGGCCCGACTGCTTCCACCGACCGAGGTGGCCGGCGCGATGGGCCTGGACCCCGCTCTGCTGGAGCCCTACGGCAACGACGTCGCGAAGGTCCGCCTGGACGCGATCGAGGCGCTGGCCGACCGTCCCAAGGCCAAGTACGTCATCGTCTCGGCGATCACCCCGACCCCGCTGGGCGAGGGCAAGACGACCACCACCGTCGGCCTGGGCATGGCGATGGCGCGGACCGGGCGCAAGGCCGTGATCGCGCTGCGGCAGCCCTCGATGGGCCCGACGTTCGGCATCAAGGGCGGCGCCGCGGGCGGTGGCTACTCCCAGGTCGTGCCGATGGAGAAGCTCAACCTGCACCTGACCGGCGACTTCCACGCCGTCACCGCGGCGCACAACATGCTCTCCGCGGTCCTGGACAACCACCTCTACCAGGGCAACGAGACCGAGATCGAGCCGCACTCGATCACCTGGCGCCGCGTGCTCGACGTCAACGACCGGGCCCTGCGCAACATCGTGACCGGGCTCGGGACGCGGGTGGACGGGGTCCCCCGCGAGACCGGGTTCGACATCACCACCGCCAGCGAGGTGATGGCCATCCTGGCCCTGGCCACGTCGCTGACCGACCTGCGCGAGCGGCTGGGCCGGATCGTCGTGGGCTACACCGGCGAGGGCAAGCCGGTGACCTCGGAGGACATCCGCGGCGCCGGGGCGATGGCGGCGATCATGCGCGACGCGCTGGCCCCGAACCTGATGCAGACCCTGGAGAACACGCCCGCGCTGGTGCACGCCGGGCCGTTCGGCAACATCGCGCACGGCAACTCCAGCATCGTCGCCGACCTGGTCGGCATCCGGAGCGGCGAGTACCTGATCACCGAGGCCGGGTTCGGCGCGGACATGGGCGCCGAGCGGTTCTTCAACATCAAGTGCCGGGCCTCGGGCCTGGTCCCGGACGCCGCCGTGATCGTGGCGACGGTGCGCGCGCTCAAGGCGCACTCGGACAAGTTCAAGGTCGTGGCCGGCAAGCCGCTGCCGGAGGCGATGCTCGCCGAGAACCCGGACGACGTCACCGCGGGCGGGGCGAACCTGCGCAAGCAGATCGAGAACATGCGCCTGCACGGCGTCTCCCCGGTCGTCGCGATCAACGCCTTCCCCACCGACCACCCCTCCGAGCACGCCGCGATCGCGGCGATCGCCGAGGAGATGGGCGCACGCTGGGCGGTCTGCACGCACTTCGCCGACGGCGGCGCCGGCGCCACCGACCTGGCCGAGGCCGTCGCGGAGGCCGCGGAGGAGCCGTCGCAGTTCGCGTTCCTCTACCCGGACTCGGCGTCGCTCAAGGAGAAGATCGAGACCGTCGCGACGAAGGTGTACGGCGCGGACGGCGTCGACTACACCCCGGCCGCGACCAAGCAGCTCGACTCCTACGAGGCCAACGGGTTCGGCTCGCTCCCGGTCTGCATCGCCAAGACGCACCTGTCGATCTCCTCGGACCCGGCACTCAAGGGCGCCCCGACGGGCTGGCGGCTGCCGGTCCGGGAGGTCCGGGCATCGGTCGGTGCCGGGTTCGTCTACCCGATCTGCGGCGACATGCGCACCATGCCCGGCCTCGGCGCGACCCCGGCCGCCCACTCGATCGACCTCGACGAGCACGGCGAGGTCGTCGGCCTGTTCTGACCCCCCGTGCGCGGATATCACCGCCATGGCGGTGATATCCGCGCACGACCCGCTCCACCAGCATCTGGAGGCCGGCCGTGCCGGACGAGACCCTGCCCAGCCCGACCGGGCCGGACACCACCAAGCCCACCTCGGACGCCCCGGCGAAGATCGGCAACGTGCACCACCCCGTCGGTGACGTCGGGGCGGCGGTCGCGTTCTACACCGACGCGTTCGGGCTCCCGGCCCTTTTCACCGACGGCGACCGCTACGCCGCCCTCGACGGGGGCGGTGGCACGAAGCTCGCCCTCGCCGGGCCGGAGGAGGACCTGACCGCGGGAGTGGCCGCGGCGTCGTTCAAGGTCGCCGACGTGGCGGCCGCACTGCAGGCCGTGACGACGGCCGGCGGGTCGGTCGTGCGCGAGCCGGAGGCGGGCCCGCACGAGACCCGTGCGGTGGCGAAGGACCCGTGGGGCAACGTCGTGATCGTCTACGGCCCGCGCTGACCGTCCTGCCGGCGACGATCCGGCTCAGTCCAGCAGGACCGTCCGCAGGTCCAGGCGGCGCAGCACCCGGTCGACGGCCTGCGGGTCGACGCCGGGCTCGCGGCGGGCCGCGAGCACCTCGGCCCGGGCGGCGGACAGCGCTGCGGCCTGGGCGGTGTTGACCCGCTCCCGCGTCCGGCGCAGCGTGGCCAGGCGCTGACGGTCGTCCTCGCTCGCCGGTTCGCCGCTGAGCACACCCTCGAGCCGCTTCATCCGCTCGCGCATGCCGGTCGCGACGTCGTCGGGCACACCCTGGACCTGCTGCTCGAACTCCATCGTGGCGACCGCGGCGCGGCGCGCCCGCAGGACGATCATCTTCTCGGCCTGCTTCTCGGCGTCGGCCTCGGCGTCCACCCCCAGTGCCCGGACCAGCAGCGGCAGGGTGAACCCCGGGATCAGCAGCGTCGTGAACAGCACCGACACCGCGATCAGGACGATCTCGGTGCGGCCGGGGAACGGCGTCCCGTCGGCGGTGGTCAGCGGCAGCGACAACGCCAGGGCGAGCGTGGCCAGCCCGCGCATCCCGCACCACGTGAGCAGGACGGCCTCACGGCCGGTCCGGGGTGCGGCCGAGGAGTCGCTGCCGCGCCGCACGACCCGCCACGCCATCGTCATCCACGCCGCCCGCACGACGATCACCACCGCGCACACGACGACGGCGTGGCCGAGCATCCGGGGCAGGTCGTCGCCGGCGTCGATCAGGACCTGGCGCAGGTCCAGCCCGATCAGGCCGAACGCGATGCCGGTGACCAGCAGCTCGACGACGTTCCAGATCGAGGTCTGGGTCAGGCGCTCGGCGGCCTCGTCGGCGTCGGCGTTGCGGCGAAGCTGCAGGGCCAGCACGACGACCGCGATCACCCCGGAGGCGCCGAGCTCGTCGGCGGCGAGGTAGGTGGCGAACGGCAGCACCAGGGTCAGGGCGCTGCGGCCGGTGGTGTCGGTCAGGCGCGCGAGCACGCTCTGGGCGAGCCAGGCCACCGCCAGCCCGATCAGCACCGCGCCCAGGGCCCCGGCGACGAACCGCAGTCCCAGGCCCGCCGGGCTCAGCTCGTCACGGCTGACCGTGGCCAGCACGGCGGCCTGGAAGACCACGAGAGCCGTCGCGTCGTTGAACAGCCCCTCGCTCTGCAGCACCGACAGCAGCCGTCGCGGGATCCGGACCGTGCCCGCGACCGCCTCGACGGCGACCGGGTCCGGCGGCGCGACCATGGCCCCGAGCGCGACCGCCGCGGTGAGCGCGATACCGGGGATCAGGAGCGTGGCCGTCCCGGCGACGGCGGCGACCGTGACCACGACCAGCGCCACGGCCAGCAGCGCGATCGAGCGCCACCGGGCCCGGAACACCGCCCACGAGGTCCGCTGCGCGGTGGCGAACAGCAGCGGGGGCAGGAACAGCGGCAGGATCAGGTCGGGCTCGAGCGTGAACATGTCCGGCAGCCCCGGGACCAGTGCCACCAGCACGCCGATCACGACCATCAGCGCCGGCCACGGCAGCCGGAGCCGGTCCCCCACCCCGACCAGCAGCACCGCGGCCAGCATCAGGCCGACGACCAGCAACAGGATCTGCACCCGGTCACTGTGTCACTCCGGTCCTCGGGTCACCCGGATCAATGGCCGGGGCCGGGGCCGCGGTCCGGATCGGCGCGGACCGTTCGTCCGTGCCAGGATCGCCGGTGGCCGCGGGCCCGCCCCGCAGGTCATGACCGTCCACCCCGGACCGGAGGTGCGCACAACCATGTCCCGCAATCCCTACGACGAGCTCCCCCAGGTGCCGTCGTTCGACCTCACCAGCACCGATCTCACCGACGGCGCCACGCTGTCCACCCCGCAGCTGTCCGGAATCTTCGGTGCCGGCGGCGAGGACGTCTCCCCGCAGCTGTCCTGGAGCGGTGCTCCGGAAGGCACGAAGTCCTACGTCGTCACCGTCTACGACCCGGACGCCCCGACCGTCGCCGGGTTCTGGCACTGGGCCGTGTTCAACATCCCCGCCTCGGTGACCGAGCTGCCCACCGGCGCCGGTGACGAGTCCGGGTCGGCGCTCCCCTCCGGCGCCGTCCAGCTGCCCAACGACGCGAGCCTGCCCCGCTACCTGGGTGCCGCCCCGCCGCCCGGACACGGCCCGCACCGCTACTACGTCGTGGTGCACGCGCTGGACGTGGAGAGCCTGGAGGTCCCGGCCACCGCGACGCCGACGTTCCTCGCGTTCAACATGTTCGGCCACACGCTGGCCCGGGCCACGATCGTCGGGACCTACGCCAACCTCAGCTGAGCGCGCGCCCGGCGCAGGTCACCCGGGCGGGCGGTCATTCACCGAGCCGACTGCCCCGTACCGTCGTAACCTGCGCCGGTGCCCGACATCACCACACTGATCCTGGACGACCACAACTGGTTCCGTCGTCAGTTCGCGGCCCTCGACGAGCTCCAGGCCCGCGACTCCAGTCCCCGTGAGCTCTCCCGGCTCTGGGAACCGCTGGCCGCGCGTCTGGACGTGCACGCCATCGCCGAGGAGAAGATCTTCTACCCGCACCTTCTCGAGCACGGGGAGAACCCCGAGGACGAGACCCTCGACGCCATCGGGGACCACAACGAGATCCGCGACGGCGTCGCCCAGGCCGAGCGCAGCCCGGTCGGCAGCGGCCAGTGGTGGGAGGGGGTGTGGAGCGCCCGTCGTGCGAACGACGAGCACATGGGCGAGGAGGAGAACGAGGGCCTCGCCAACTTCCGCCTCAACGCCACCACCGGCCTGCGCGACGCGCTCGGCCAGCAGTTCACCGAGTTCCTCGACGCCCACCCCACCACCGAGGGCCTCGACAACTCCGACAAGGACCCCGAGGGGTACGTCGAAGCGGTCGAGGCCGAGATCGACCCGCCCGACCCGACCCGTGACGGGCTCGGGATCGGCAGCTTGAAGGAGAAGTAGACGTGGCTGTTCATGACCACCTCATGCGGGACAAGGCCCCGATCCCGACGACGTCGTGGAAGGCGATCGACGACGAGGCCCGCGAGCGCCTGACGCCGCTGCTGGCCGGACGCCGTCTCGCGGACTGGACCGGTACCGCCGGCTGGCAGACGTCCTCGGTCGACCTCGGCCGCTCGCTGCGCCTCGACGGGCCCCCGCCCGGCGTGGCCGTCGACGGCATCAAGGCGCGCCTGCGCCGGGTGCAGCCGCTCGCCGAGTTCCGGGTGCCGTTCTCGGTCTCCCGCGACGAGATCGACGACCTGCAGCGCGGCGCCCAGGACCCCGAGTTCGACGACCTCGCCCGCGCCGCCCGTGAGGCCGCCGCGATCGAGAACCGCGCCATCTTCCACGGCTGGCCCGAGGCCGGCTTCGAGGGCATCGCCGGCGTTTCGCCGTACGACGCGGTGACGCTGGGCGACAACCCGGAGGGCTACCCCGGCGTCGTCGCCCGCGCGGTGGACCAGCTGCGCCGCAACGGTATCGAGGGCCCGTACGCGATGGCGATCGCGCCCGAGGGCTACACCCGGATCGTGGAGACCGCCGAGCACGGCGGCTACCCGCTGTTCGAGCACCTGAGCCGGATCCTCGGCGGGCAGATCCTGCGCGCGCACGGCCTCGACGGCGCCGTCGTCGTCAGCCAGCGCGGCGGGGACTTCCTGCTCGACGTCGGCCAGGACCTGGCGATCGGCTACTCCGACCACGACGCGAACGAGGTGCACCTCTACCTGGAGGAGAGCTTCACGTTCCGCGCCGTCGAGCCGGACGCGAGCGTCTGCCTGCGCTGAGCCCCCGCTCCGCCACCCGTGCACCCCCGTCGGCCTCCGGCGGGGGTGCGCGCGTGTCCGGGGCCTGAACGAGAGTGACCCTCGTTGCGTGTCGTGCCTCGACGGTCACGGTCGTTGCGGCGGGGGTGCTCGCGCCGGGACCGGTGGGGCGGCAGGGTGTGCGGTGTGGACGCGGTCGAGCAGGCGCAGGCGGAGTTGTACCTGCTCGCGCCCGAGGACTTCGTCGCCGAGCGGGACGCGCACGTCGCCCGGGCCAAGGAGGCCGGTGACAAGGACGCGGCCAAGGCGATCGGGGCGCTGCGACGCCCGTCGCGGCCCGCGTGGCTGACGAACCTGCTGGTCCACGACCGCCGCGACGAGGTCGAGGGCCTGCTCGGCCTGGCCGACACCCTCGCCGACGCCCAGCGCTCCCTCGACGGCGGCGCACTGCGGACGATCTCCGCGCAGCGCAGCAAGCTGGTCGGCGCGCTGTCCCGGCAGGCCGCCGCCCTGGGGCGCGAGGCCGGGCACCGGGTCGACTCCACACTGGAGCGGGAGGTCCGGACGATCCTCGAGTCCGCCCTCGCCGACGCCGAGCTGGCCGAGCGGGTGCGCTCCGGACGTCTGGTGAAGGCCGAGCAGCACGCCGGCTTCGGCCCGGCGCCGGACGAGGGCGCGGAGCCGAAGCCGTCCCGCCCGGCCCGGGACCGCCCGGGCCCGGGCTCGGGGGACGTCGGGTCCGGCGGCGGGTCCGGCTCGGGCTCCGACGAAGAGACCCCCGACGACGCCGAGGCGCGCCGTCGGGAACGTGAGCTCGCGACCGCGCGGGCCGAGGCCGACCGCGCCCGCGAGGCCGCCGAACAGGCGCAGGAGCGTCACGAGACCGCGCGTTCCGAGGCCGAGGCCGCCGAGCGTCGCCGCGACGAGGCCCGCGACCGCGTCACCGAGCTGATCGAGGCCCTGGAGCAGGCGCGCACCGACGCGAGCACGGCGAACAAGGAGGCGCACACCACCGCCTCCGCCGAGAAGGAGGCGGCCCGCGCCGCCCGCACGGCCGAGACCGCCCGCGACCGGGCCGACGCCGCCGTCCGCGAGCTGCAGGACTCCTGAGAACAGTCCGGTCCCACCTCACACCGGTTGGGTGCACCTCACACGGCGTGGACGGTCTGTGAGGTGCACCGACCCCCTGTGAGGTCGGGGGGGCGGGACGTCGGCACGGCCGGGGTCAGGCCGGGCCGGGCAGCGTGGTCCGCAGGTCGCGCTTGCGGATCTTGCCGGTGGCGGTGCGCGGGAGGGGCTCGTCGGACCAGTGCACGTGAGCCGGGGCGGCGAAGGCCCCGACCCGGGCGGTCACGGCGGCGCGGATCGCGTCGTCGTCGCGGGCGGCACCGGGCTCGGCGTGCACGATCGCGGCCACCTCCTCCCCCAGCGTCGGGTGCGGCACACCCAGGACGGCGACCTCGACGACGCCGGGCACGTCGTGGATCGCCGACTCCACCTGCGCCGAGTAGACGTTCTCGCCGCCGCGCAGCACGACGTCCTTGAGCCGGTCGACCACGTACACCCAGCCATCGCGGACGAGGCCGAGATCGCCGGTGCGGAACCAGCCGTCGACGAAGGCGGCCGCGTCGGCGTCGGGGTTGTTCCAGTAGCCGCGGACGATGTTGGGCCCGCGGAACCACAGCTCGCCGATCTCGCCCTCGGCCGCGTCCGGGCCCTCGCCGTCGGCGGTGGCGATGCGCAGCTCCGCCCCGGGTGCCGGTCGTCCGACGCTGTCCGGGTGGGCCTGGTAGTCCGGGCCGGAGTTCGCGCAGATCGCGGACGTCGTCTCGGTGAGGCCGTAGCCGTTCGCGGCTCCGGCACCGAGGTCGCGCCCGATCCGGGTGACCAGCTCCGGCGGGATCGGCGCCCCGCCCATGCCGATCGTGGTCAGCGACGCCAGGTCGGCCGGGTGCTCGGCGGCCTGGTCGACGAGCGCGGCCATTGTCGAGGGCACGCCGGCGGTGCGGGTCAGACGCTCGTCGCGGACCAGCTCGCGGGCGGTGTCGGGGTCCCAGTGGTGCAGCGTCGCCAGCTTCGCCCCGCCCAGCACGGCGCCGACGAGGCCGTTGATGCCGGCGATGTGGAACATCGGGTAGGCCAGCAGCGTCCCGGGCTCGGTGCTCGGAGTGGTGCCGGCGAGCAGTGACCCGGCGCGTCCCTGCAGGGCGACGTTGAGCAGGTTCGTGCAGTGGTTGCGGTGGGTCCCGACCGCGCCCTTCGGACGACCGGTGGTGCCGGAGGTGTAGAGGATCGTGGCGACGTCGTCCGGTCCGACGCGGGCCTCCGGCACCGTCGCGGCGGGATCGAGCCCCTCGACCACGTCGGCCCATTCGCGCACGCCCTCCGGAGCGGGGCCGTCCCCGCGGACCCGGACGACCGCGACGCCGTCCGCCGGGACCCCCTCCGCGGCGAGCAGATCGGTCCGTTCGGTGTCGGCGACCACCATGCGCGAGCCCGAGTCCTCGACGGCCCAGGCCAGCTCGGAGCCACTCCACCAGGCGTTGAGCGGGACCGCGACCAGCCCGGCGACCTGGGCGGCGAAGAACACGACGGGCCACTCCGGCAGATTGCGCATCGCGATCGCGACCCGGTCCCCCGGCGTCAGAGCGTGGTCGTGGAGCAGGGCGCGGGCCAGCCCGGCGACGAGCGTCAGGTGCTCGCGGTAGGTCCGCCGCTCGCCCCGGTAGACTGTGAACGTCGCGTCGCCGAACACCTCGGTGCCGACGACGAGCTCGCGCAGCGTGTGCGGACCGCGCCGGTAGACGCGCATCGGGCGGCCGTCCACCTGTTCGGTCGCCAGCTCGAACTCGCCGCCCGGCGCGGTCAGACCCGCGATCACCGGGCCCAGCCCGACCTCGTCCGCGTGCTCGCCCACCCGCCACCTCCGCTGTCTCGACGTCGTCGTCAAGGTCGATGGTGCCCTCTCCGGACCCGGGACGGGGTGTGGGATTTCACGGCGCAAAGATCGCTCGCGGTTCGGCGGCCCAGTGGGCGGCTGCCTACGCTCGGGGGATGGGCGTGCTGACCGAACGACGGCGGGAGCGCCTGCGGGCCGTCGCCTGGGGCCGGTGGGCACTGCTGGCCCTGCTCACCGTCGCCGTGACGGTGGCGCTCGGTGCCGTCGACGTCCCGTCCCCCGCCCTGTTCGCCGGGCTGTTGGTCGCGACCGTGCTCGCGCTGCTCGGGCGGGGACCGTCCCGGGTCGCGAAGCCGGCGACGGCCGGGGCGCAGGCCGTGATCGGCGTCGTCATCGGGCTCCTGGCGCGTCCGGACACCCTCGCCACCGTCGCCGCCGACTGGCTCCCGGTCCTGCTGATCAGCCTCGGGACGCTGGTGGCGAGCATGGCCGCGGGCCTGCTGATGGGCGTGGCGCGTGGGGTCTCGCCGCTGACCGGGATGCTCGCGCTGACCGCGGGCGGGGCGTCCGGCCTGGTCGCGATCACCCGCGAGCTCGGCGGCGACGAGCGGATGGTCGCGGTCATCCAGTACCTGCGCGTCGGGCTGGTGACGGCGACGATGCCGGTCGTCGCCGCGCTCGTGTTCGGGGCCGGGCACGTCGGGTCCGGCGGGAGCGGGGACGCCGGGACGGGCACCGCGCCCTGGTACATCGGGCTCGGCGTCACGGTCGTGTGCTGCGCGGTCGGGATCCCGCTGGCGCGCCTGAGCCGGGTGCCGGCCGGGTCGCTGCTCGGCCCGATGGTGATCGCGCTGGCGCTGAGCCTGGCCGGGCTCTCGTTCGACGCCTCGGTGCCGTCCCTGCTGGTCGACGTGGCGTACGCGGTGATCGGCTGGCAGGCCGGTCTGCGGTTCACCCGCGAGGCGCTCGGCACCGTCGTCCGGGTGCTGCCGCTGGCCACCGGGCTGATCTTCGGCGTGGTCGCGCTGTGCGCCGGGCTGGGCCTGCTGCTGTCCTGGGCGACCGGGATGACCCTGCTGGAGGGCTACCTCGCCACCACCCCGGGCGGGGTCTACGCGGTCCTGGCGACGGCGATCTCCTCCGGCGTCGACGTGACGTCGGTGGTCGCGGTGCAGGTCCTGCGCGTGATCCTGATGCTGATGGTCGCGCCCTATCTGGCCCGCCTGGTCGGCCGCCGGTTCGGTTCCGCGACGGGCTGACGGTCCTGACGACGTTCACAGCTGCAAACGACTTGGTCTCGGACCCGGCTGGGTTCCCCGCCACGCTGTCAGCCTCGACAGGTGCGTACCGAGTCCGGGATATCGGTCAGGGCCCAGCGGCGCGGATGGACCGTGCTCGGCGGGGTGGTGGCTCTCGCCGTCCTGCTGTCGTCGATCCGCGGAGGGCCGTTGAGCCCCCGGCCGTGGGAGAAGGACCTGGGGAACCCCGACGCCGCCGGGACCCCGGCCCAGTTCCGGCCGGACCGCGGCATCGAGCCGATGACCGTCACACTGCGGCAGATGGACGCCTGCGCCCTGCTGGCCAGGGCGATGGGCGACGCTGTAGGTCCGGTCCGGGGTGACCTGGTAGCGACGGCGCCGCACACCTGCGCGACCTCGGCCGGACGCATCTGGACGGAGGTATCGGTCGGTGCCCTGATCACCGACGGCGAGAAGTGGCGCGCTCGCCCGGTCGTAGCCGGTGGCGTCCGGGCCTACCTACAGGCGGAGGACCCGGACGGCCGGTACATGCCCGCAGGCTGCGATGCGTTCGTGCCGGTCACGTTCCGGATGGGGCTGCGTCTCGTGGTGAGCTCTCCTCCCGGCAGCGATCCGTGCTCGACGGTGACCCGGCTGGTCGAGAAGGCCGTCCCACACCTGCGCGACGGGTCGGATCTGACCATCAGGATCGGGTCCCGGGCTCCGCTGGGGGCCGGCGACGCCTGCATGCTGCTCGCTGCAGTCGTGCCGGAGGCGCCCACCCGATGGCCCGGCACGGAGCCGAGGATGGGTCACCGGACGTCGACGGTCGACGGTTGTACGGCGCTGGTCGCCCCCGAGCACGAGATCGCGCTGGCGGCCGAGTACGACGACCTTCCCGGAGGGGCCGGTGTTCACGCATCGGACAGTGGCTGCATCGTCACGGTGCCCCTTCCCCAGCCGGACGAGCACAGTGATCCGGGTGTCGAGGTGACCGGGCGGTCCCAGATCACACTGACCGATACCGCTCCCGACTGCGCAACTGCCCGCCGCGCGGGAGACCGCCTCCCGTCGGCCTTGTCCACCGTGCCCAACCCGGATCCGGCAGCCCGGCCGGTCCGGCTGTTCGCACCGGACGAACCCGACGTCGACCCTGTCGGTGCATGCGCCGACGCGCCCGTGCCGGAGTGCCGGATTCCACGACAGGTCACTCTCCCCGGCCAACCCCGCAACATCCTGGCCGCGTCCCACGCCAACACCGCGTACACGTGTGCGCTGGCGCAGCATGCGGTACACCGCTGGTTCGGCCCACAGATGCAACCCGCGATCTACGGGGACTTCTGTCATTTCGTCGACGCATCGCACGAGGTCGATGTCATGGTCTCGGCAACGGACAGATACCGGCTCGGACCGGACTCGGAACCGGCT
Organism: Pseudonocardia sediminis; assembly: GCF_004217185.1. NCBI lineage: Bacteria > Bacillati > Actinomycetota > Actinomycetes > Pseudonocardiales > Pseudonocardiaceae > Pseudonocardia > Pseudonocardia sediminis. The sequence goes on from NZ_SHKL01000001.1 coordinate 3,710,065, forward strand.
CCACGCCCGACCGGCCGCTCCGGCCCGATCGACGGGCACGAGGTGCACTACACCGAGAGCGGGATCAGCGGCTATGGGCAGGACCACGAGTGGACGGTGGCCGCCGGGACCGGGCCCACAGGATCGGGCGTGATCACTGTCGACGTCATCCTGAACCCTGCTCGCGGTGTCGACCCCGGCCTCGGCTCGCATCCCCCGGTGAACCGGTCCGTCCTGCCCCGGGGCGAGCAGGTCGTCACCGACATCCTGCGGGAGCACTTCGCGGAGTGAGAACCGGTCGTGCGCGGATATCGCTGCCGGGGCGACTATTTCCGCGCACGGGCGCCGAAGGCGCGCACCCGCCCGGGTGGGGGTTCCGGGACGGCGTCGGGGTGCAGGGCCCAGGCGATGGCCTCGATGCCGTCGACGAGGCGGGGTCCGGTCCGGACGACGAACGACGCCGAGTCCAGCGCGACCACCGGTACCCCGGGCGGGAGACGGTCGCGGACCGCCTCGGCCTGGGCGATGGCGTCGTCGAGGCCGAAGCCGCAGGGCGCGACGAGGACGACGTCGACCGGGCCGGGCATGTCGGACCACTCGAACCCGACGCTGCGCCCGCCCGGGATCGCCCCGACCGCCTCTCCCCCGGCCCGCGACACCAGCTCGGGCACCCAGTGCCCGGGAAGGAACGGCGGGTCGGTCCACTCCAGGGCCAGCACCCGCGGCACCGGGCGTCCGGCGACGGCCGCGGCGATGGCGTCGAGGCGGGCGTGCAGCCCGGCCAGGAGGGCGTCGGCGGCCGGGGCCGCGCCCGCGGCGTCGGCGACCTCGGCGATCACCGAGAACACCTCGTCGAGCGTGTGCGGGTCGAGCGAGAGCACCCGGGCGTCCGTGCCGATCGCCGTCTGGGCCTCGTCCACGGTGGCCTGGGGCAGCGCACAGACCCGGCAGAGGTCCTGGGTGAGGATCAGGTCGGGGTCGGCCCTCGCGAGGGTCTCGCTGTCGAGGGAGTACATCGGCAGGCCCCGGGCGGCACGGTCGCGGACGACGGCGTCGATCTCGGCCGGCGTCATGCCGTGCGGCAGCGCGGTGTCCACCACGACCGGGCAGCGGTCGCGGATCCCGGCCGGGTGGTCGCACTCGAACGTGACGGCGACCAGCCGGTCGTCCAGGCCGAGTGCGCCGACGATCTCGGTGGCCGCGGGCAGCAACGACGCGATCCGCATGCATGGAGGCTATCGCCGTGGGTAACCCGCCGCGACGAGATCAGCCGGGTGGCGGTGCTGCGGCGCAGCCCATGCGGCAAGGTGGTCGGCGCGGCCGGGAGTCCGCCGCTGCTCCTGCAGGTGGAGCGGCGGGACGCCGCGCCGCCGGGGAGGAGACATCGATGTCCGTGCACGAACGCGCCGGAACGCGAGCCAGGCCCGAGGACCTGGTCGACGTCCCGGAGCTGCTCGCCGCCTACGCCGACCGGCACCCGGACCCGGGGGTCGCCGAGCAGCGGGTCGCGTTCGGGACCTCCGGACACCGCGGGTCGGCGTTGAGCAGCACCTTCAACGACGACCACATCGCCGCGACCAGCCAGGCGATCTGCGAGTACCGCGAGGCGCAGGGAACCGACGGCCCGCTCTACCTGGGCCGTGACTCGCACGCGCTGTCCGAGCCCGCCTGGCGCACCGCGACCGAGGTGTTCGCCGCGAACGGCGTCCAGGTCCTCGTCGACTCCCGGGACGGGTTCACCCCGACCCCGGCCGTCTCGCACGCCATCCTCGTCACCAACGCCGGGCGGACCTCCCGGCTGGCCGACGGCGTCGTCGTCACCCCCTCGCACAACCCTCCCGCCGACGGCGGCTTCAAGTACAACCCGCCGGACGGCGGCCCGGCCGGCACGGACGCGACGTCCTGGATCGCGGACCGCGCCAACGAACTGCTGGAGGCGGAGCTGCACGGGGTGCGGCGGCGGTCGTTCGAGGCGGTCAGCGCCGACGTCGGGCGCTACGACTTCCTCGACGCCTACGTCTCCGAGCTCGGCCAGGTCCTGGACATGGACGCGATCCGCGACGCCGGCGTCACGATCGGCGCGGACCCGCTCGGCGGGGCGTCGGTCGCGTACTGGGGCGAGATCGCCGACCGGTACGGGCTCGACCTGACCGTCGTCAACCCGGACACCGACCCCGCGTTCGGCTTCATGACGCTGGACTGGGACGGCAAGATCCGGATGGACTGCTCGTCGCCGTACGCGATGGCTTCCCTGGTGTCGCGCATGTCCGAGGGCGCGCCGTTCCGGATCGCCACCGGCAACGACGCTGACGCCGACCGGCACGGCATCGTCACCGCCGACGGCGGCCTGATGAACCCGAACCACTACCTCGCCGTCGCCATCGGCTACCTCTACGCGAACCGCCCGGGCTGGCCCGGTGGCGCTGCGATCGGCAAGACCGCGGTCAGCTCGTCGATGATCGACCGGGTGGCCGAGGACCTGGGCCGCAAGCTCATCGAGGTCCCGGTCGGGTTCAAGTGGTTCGTGCCGGGCCTGCGGTCGGGGGAGATCGCGTTCGGCGGCGAGGAGAGCGCCGGGGCGTCGTTCCTGCGCCACGACGGCACGCCGTGGTCCACCGACAAGGACGGCCTGATCCTGGCCCTGCTCGCTTCGGAGATCACCGCGGTGACCGGGAAGACCCCGACCGAGCACTACGCCGAGCTGACCGGCCGTTTCGGCGCCCCGGCCTACGCCCGGATCGACGTCGCCTGCTCGCGGGAGGACAAGGCGCGCCTGGGCAAGCTCGACGCCGATGCGGTCACCGCGACCGAGCTGGCCGGGGAGAAGATCACCGACCGGCTGACCCGCGCCCCGGGCAACGACGCCGCGATCGGCGGTCTCAAGGTCGTCACCGACAACGGCTGGTTCGCCGCGCGCCCGTCGGGCACCGAGGACGTCTACAAGGTCTACGCCGAGAGCTTCGTCGGGCCCGAGCACCTCGCCCGCATCCAGGACGAGGCCCGCGACGTCGTGGCCGCCGCACTCAAGTCGGGCTGACACAGCGAGAGAGGCACGCACGTGACGAAGAAGCACCTCGGGTTCGGCATCGACATCGGCGGGTCCGGCATCAAGGGCGCGCCGGTCGACCTGCACAAGGGCAAGCTCGCCGACGAGCGGCTGCGGGTCGAGACGCCCAAGCCGTCGACGCCGGACGCGGTGGCGAAGGTGGTCGGCGAGATCCTCGACCACTTCGGCTGGACCGACGAGTTCGGCTGCACGTTCCCGGCCGTCGTCCAGCACGGGACGACCCGGACCGCGGCGAACGTCGACTCGTCCTGGATCGGCGCCGATGCCCGCGGCATCCTCAAGTCCGCCACCGGCCGCAAGGCGCTGATCGTCAACGACGCGGACGCGGCCGGCGTGGCCGAGGTCGAGTTCGGTGCCGCCGCCGGCAACAAGGGCGTCGTGCTCGTCACGACGCTCGGCACCGGGATCGGGTCCGCGCTGATCGCGCACGGCAAGCTCGTCCCCAACACCGAGCTGGGCCACATCCAGGTCGACGGCCATGACGCCGAGACGAAGGCCGCCGACTCCGCCCGCGAGCGGGAAGAGCTGTCCTGGGAGGACTGGGGCGGGCGCCTGACCCGCTACTTCCAGGCGGTGGAGAACCTGATCTGGCCGGACCTGATCGTCGTCGGGGGCGGGGTCAGCAAGAAGTTCGACCGCTGGGCGCCCTACGTCGAGACCCGCACGAAGATCGTCCCGGCGCACCTGCTGAACGAGGCCGGCATCATCGGCGCCGCCCTCCTGGCCCACGAGGACTGACACCACCCGTGCGCGGATATCGCTGCCAGGGCGACGATATCCGCGCACGACCGGAGACAGGGGTCAGCGCAGGGCGGCGCCGGCGCTCGCCGGGACCGCGGCGTGCCGCGCCCCGTCGGAGGCGGTGCCCAGCCGGAAGCTGCGGTGCGCGACCGGCCCGGAGAGCTGCAGGCGTTCGGAGACCGGCGTGTGCCCCGGTGCGGAGACCAGCACCGTCACCCAGCCCTCGGCCTGGCCGCGGGCGGCGAAACGGCCGTCCTCGGAGGTGGTGGCGACGTCGATCTGGGCGCCGGTGCCGTCGACGACGGTCACCCGGGCCCGGGCCACCGGGTGTCCGGCCGGGTCGGCGACCCGGCCGATCAGGGTCGGGACGGGGTGGGTGAGCAGTCGCGCGTCGGCCAGCGAGTACTGGTGTGCGCCACCGACCGAGGCCTCGTCCGCGACGGCTTCGCGGACCCGTCGGTCGAGCTCGTCCTCGTCGCGAACCTCGATGTCCTCGTCCGCGGAGGTCTCGCCCTCCGTGGAGGACCGGCGCTCCTTCCACACCCCCAGCGCGACGAGCGCCGCACCGAACGCCCACCAGGCGAGCAGGCCCAGGATCGGCACCGTCACCGCGGAGCCGCCGAAGTAGAGGATGCTGCGCGCCGCGTCGATCGCCTGGCCCAGCGGCATGACGTGGTGCAGCCACTGGAACATCGACGGCACCATCTCCTTCGGGATGGCACCACCGCTGGACGGGATCGAGAGCAGCACGAACAGGCCCATCGCCACACCGGGCAGCGCGCGCCTGACGAACGGGGCGAGACCGAACGTCGTCCAGGCGACGGCCTGGGAGAGCAGGAAGCCGACGACCACCACGGCCGGGTGGTTCGGGATCGCGTCGATCGCGATGCCGAAGATCCAGCAGATCAGGGTGGCCGCGGCGCCGAACCCGACGAACGCCCAGAGCTTCGTACGACGGGACAGGGTCAGCGCCTGCATCATCATCATGACGGCGATGTAGCCGGAGATGTTCCAGGCCATCGCGATGTAGAACAGGGCGGTGCCGAAACCGTCGCCGGGTGCGGTCGGGGCCAGGTCGACGACGGTCAGCGGGGCACCGGAGCCGGAGCTCAGCGGCGCGAAGATGCCCTGCAGCACCTGGGTGAGCTGCATGCCGTCGGCCTTGGCGATGAACAGCGTGTGCGATGCCGGGTCGTAGCCGGCGACGGCGTCCCGGTCGAAGATCGCGTCCCGGATCGCGCCGGCGTCACCGACCGCGGAGACCTCGAAGCCGTCGGGCACCGCCCGCGCCAGCTCGGCCCCGACCTGCTGGGCCGCCGAGCTGCCGACGACCGTCACCGGGATCCCGTTCGGAGCCGGAGCGTGGAAGGGCAGCAGGTAGAACAGCATGAAGCCGAGCACGAAGAACGTCGGGAACCACAACGACAGCGCCAGCTCCTTGGCCGTGCGCACCCGCGGCGAGTCCTCCTTCTCACCGGTGCCCGTGTCCGCCGTCTCCTGGTCCACCACGTCTCTCCTCCACCTCACGCCCACGCCTGACGGGCGGACCGGATGCGGCCCGCCGGGATCGTTGGCTGTGCTCACGACTTTAGCGCTAGGATGCACCCCCTGCAAAATTGCAGACCGGGCAGTGAATGTCCGTATGGTGACCAGCGGTCGAACAGTGCGGGAGGTGCGAGGCGTGCCGGAACAGACCGTGCACCCGGGGCTGCGTGCGAGGAAGAAGGCTCGCACCCGGCGGGCACTGCGCACGGCCGCGCTGGCCCGCGCCCGCGCCCAGGGCCCGGACGGATTCACGCTGCAGGAGGTGTGCGACGACGCGGAGGTCTCCGCCCGCACGTTCTTCAATTACTACCCCAGCAAGGAGGCCGTGCTCTTCGACTGGGACGAGGACATGGTCGCCGACCTGTCCGCCGCGGTGCGCGACCGGCCGGCCGGGGAGGACCCGGCGACGGCGGTCTTCACCGTCGTCGAGGGTCTGGTCGCGGCGCTGACCACGAGCCCGCTGTGGCACGAGCAGATCGCGCTGCTGCGCGCCTACCCGCAGCTCGGGCCGCGGATGGCGACGGTCGAGTGGACGGTCGAGGACACGCTGGTCCGGGCCGTCGCCGAGCGTGCCGGCCGCCCGGTCGACGACCTCGAGTCGCGCACGGCCGCGGCGGTGGCGATGGCCGCGTTGCGGGTCACGATCACGACCTGGCTGGCCGACCCGTCCGAGCGCGAGGCCCGCACGCTGTTCCGTCAGGTGCTCGACCACACGCGGGCGTTGTTCTCCCCCGGCACCGGCTGAGCTGCCCGGCCCGGCCCGGTTCGGCGCGTCAGCCGTCGACGAGTGAGGTGACGAGAGCGCGGGCACCGTCGCGGTGCAGCGTCTCCAGGGCCCGGGTGTAGGCGGCGGCGAAGCGCTCGTCCGAGGCGAGGTTGCCGAACACCGACGTCGCGCCCAGGAACGCGAGCGGCTCCTCGCGCTGGCGCAGGGCCAGCTCGGTCAGCTGCTCGGCCAGGCGGTCCTGCTGCTCGATCGCCTCGTGCTGCTCGTCGGTGCCCTCGGCGTAGCGAGCCCACCCCGCGACGACGGCCGCGGCCCGGTCGATCGGCCCGCCGTCGGCGAGCTGTTGGCGCACGACCGGGAGCAGGAACAGCGAGATCCGGTCGGAGCTGCCGAAATTGATCCGCTTGAGGGTGTCGGCGACGCCGGGGTTGGCGAACCGCTCGATCAGCGTCGCCTTGTACTCGCCGAGGTCGATGCCGGGCACCGGGCGCAGGGTGGGGGTGGCCTCGAGGTCCATGTAGTCGCGCAGGAAGCGGGCGAACGTCGGGTCCTGGGCGACCTCGTGCACATAGCGGAACCCGGCCAGGTAACCGAGGTAGCCCAGCGCCTGGTGGGTGGCGTTGAGCAGGCGCAGCTTCATCAGCTCGTAGGGCACGACGTCGTCGACGACTTGCACACCCGCCTCCTCGAACGGCGGCCGCCCGGCGGCGAAGTGGTCCTCCAGGACCCACTGGGTGAACGGCTCGCACACCACCGGCCAGCCGTCGCGCAGCGAGAAGCGCTCGGCCAGCGCCTCGCGGTCGGTGTCGGCGGTGGCCGGGGTGATCCGGTCGACCATCGAGTTCGGGAACGTCACGGTGTCGGCGACCCAGGCGCCCAGGTCGCCGTCACGCAGCGCGGCGAACCCGGTGAACACGCGGCGGGCGGTGTCGCCGTTGCCCTGCATGTTGTCGCAGGACATGATCGTCAACGGGCCGGTCCCCCGCTCCCGGCGACGGGCCAGCGCCTCCACGACCAGCCCGAACACCGTCGACGGCGTCGCGCCGGGCGCCAGGTCGGCGCGGATGCCCGGGTCCTCCGGGTCGAACTCGCCGGTGACCTGGTCGATCGCGTAGCCGCCCTCGGTGATCGTCAGCGACACGATCCGGGTGGCCGGGTCGGCGATCTTCTCGATCACCTTCTCCGGGTCGTCCGGGGCGAAGAGGTACTCGACGAGCGACCCGATCACGCGCGGCGCCAGCGACCCGTCCGCCTCCTTGCGCACCAGCGTGTAGAGCCCGTCCTGCTCGCCGAGGACCTTCTGCATGCGGCGGTCGCCGTCGAGCACGCCGACGCCGCAGATGCCCCAGTCCCGGGCCTGCCCGGCCGTCAGGAGTGCGTCGACGTACATCGCCAGGTGCGCACGGTGGAAGCCCCCGACACCGAAGTGCACGATGCCGGTCGTGATCCCGCTCCGGTCGTAGCCGGGGACGTCGACGCCCTCGGCACCCTGCGTCCAGACCGTCCCGGAATCCAGCGACTGCATCGTTCCCCACCTCGATCGGGCCTCGCGTGTGTTCTCGGGCCGACCCTAGCGTCCACCGGGGTGCCACGCCCGCCCCTCGTACGTCGTCGCAATCCTGACTGAATGCCCAGTCGGATACGTGCCGTCACAACGTTGTGCGCTGCGGCGATCGGTCCGGCCGTGCGCACAGTTCTTGCGATTACCGCAATCGTGTCCCTACGATCCTTCCGTGCCCGCCCCCGAGACCGCCGCCGACGACGACTCCGTGGCGGCCCGGGTGCGGGACCTCGTCGCGACCGGCCCGGGCACCCAGCGCCGCTTCGCCGCCGACATCGGGCTCGCCGAGACGAAGCTGTCCAAGGCCCTCGCCGGGCGCCGACGGTTCACCGCCGCGGAGCTGGTCGCCATCGCCGACCGCACCGGCGTCACCGTGAACTGGCTGCTGCACGGGCACGACGACGCCCGCACGCACACGGCCGTCCCCGGCGGGGCGGCCCGCACCGAGAGCGCGGCGAACGAGACCCGCGGGACCCGGGCACGGCGCCGGATCCTGGACGCGGCGTGGGAGCTGATCGCCGAGAACGGCTACCACCAGGTGCGGACCGCCGACGTGGCCCGCGCGTGCGGCACCAGCCCGGCCACGATCCACTACCACTTCCCGAGCCGCTCGGCCCTGCTCGACGAGGCGTTGCGGCACAACGTCAAGCTCGCGTTCGACCGGCAGGTCGCCGAGCTGGGCGAGGTCGCCGACGCCCACGAGAGGCTGCTGCGCCTGATCGATCTGCAGCTGCCCACCAGCACGCTCCTGCGCCGGGAGTGGTCGATCTGGATCCAGGTGTGGGCCGAGTCCGCGGTCGACCCCGCACGGCGCTCCCTGTACTGGGACGCCTACGACCGCTGGTACCGCAGCGTCGCGATGACGCTGGAGCACGGCGCCCTGGCCGGTGTGTTCGTCCCGGACGCCGAGGTCCTCACCCGGGCGCTCACCGCTCTGATCGACGGCCTCGGCATCCAGGTCATGGCCGGGACGCCCGGCGCCACGGCCGAGGGTATGCGCGCCACGTTGCGCGAGTTCATCGACCGGAGCGTGCTGCGCCCCGGAGCCACACCCATCGACAGCACCGACAGCACCGACGAGAAGACCCACGAGAAGACGGAGCACGCATGAACCGTGACGTGATCATCACCTGCGCGGTGACGGGGGCCGGGGACACGGTGGGCAGGAGTCCGCACGTGCCGGTCACCCCGGCCGCGATCGCCTCCGACGCGATCGCCGCCGCGCAGGCGGGCGCCGCCGTCGTGCACATCCACGTGCGCGACGTCGAGACCGGGCAGCCCTCCCGCGCGGTGTCTCTCTACCGCGAGACGGTGTCGCGCATCCGCGACGCCGGCGTCGACGTGGTGCTGAACCTGACCGCCGGCATGGGCGGTGACCTGGTGATCGACGCCGACGACCCGCTCAAGCCGATCGACGGCACCGACCTGGTGAACGCCCTGGAGCGGTTGCCGCACGTGGAGGAGCTGCTCCCCGACATCTGCACCCTGGACTGCGGCTCGCTCAACTTCGGCGAGGGCAGCCAGCTCTACGTCTCCACCCCGGACATGCTGCGCGTCGGCGCGCGCCGGGTGCAGGAGCTCGGCGTGAAGCCGGAGCTCGAGATCTTCGACACCGGCCAGCTCTGGTTCGCCTCCACGCTCGTCGAGGAGGGCCTGATCGACGCCCCGCCGCTGTTCCAGCTGTGCATGGGGATCCCCTACGGCGCCCCGGCCGACCCGGGCCTGCTCGCCGCCATGGTCAACCTGCTGCCCGCCGGTGCGCAGTTCGCGTCGTTCGCGATCGGGCGCGACCAGATGCCGTGGGTGGCGCAGTCCGCGCTGCTGGGCGGGCACGTGCGGGTCGGGCTGGAGGACAACCTCTACCTCTCCCGCGGGGTGAAGGCGACCAACGCCCAGCTCGTCGAACGGGCGGTGGAGATCGTGCGCGGGCTCGGCGCCGACGTCGCGGGGCCGGACCGTGCCCGGCAGATCCTGGGCCTGAAGGAGCGCGCCGGTGTCTGAGCCCGTCCACTCCCCCGGAACCGATCCCGGCGCCGCCGCCGCGGTGGCCGGCATCGAGACCGTGGCCTGCATCGGCGCCGGCGTGATCGGCGGCGGCTGGGTCGCCTACTTCCTGGCCCGCGGCTACCGGGTCCGGGCCTGGGACCCGGCCCCGGACGCCCACACGAAGCTGCGCCGCACGATCGACGCCGCGTGGCCGGCGCTCACCGAGCTGGGCCTGGCCCCCGGCGCCGACCCGGACGCGCTGGAGATGGCGCCCACCGCCGCCGACGCCGTCGACGGGGCCGGGTTCGTGCAGGAGAGCGCACCGGAGGACCTCGACCTCAAGCGGGCGTTGCTGGCCGAGCTGGCCGCCGCGACCGGCGACGACGTCGTCGTCGCGTCGTCGACCTCGGGGTACCCCATGTCGGACATGGCGACCGCGGCCGCGGACCCGTCGCGGCTCGTGGTCGGGCACCCGTTCAACCCGCCGTACCTGATCCCGCTGGTCGAGGTCGTCGGCGGGCGGGACACGGCGCCGTGGGCGGTGTCGCGGGCCGCCGCGTTCTACCGGCACGTCGGCAAGTCGGTGATCGAGATGGACCGGGAGCTGCCCGGGTTCATCGCGAACCGGCTGCAGGAGGCGATCTGGCGCGAGGCGCTGCACATGGTCGCGCAGGGCGAGGCCACCGTCGAACAGATCGACCTGTCGATCACCGACGGTCCCGGCCTGCGGTGGCCGGTGCACGGGCCCTGCCTGACGTTCCACCTGGCCGGCGGCGAGGGCGGGATGGGCCACATGCTCGACCACTTCGGACCGTCGCTGAAGTCGCCGTGGACGCGGCTGGAGGCCCCCGAGCTGACCGGGCGCCTGCGCGACGACATGGTCGCCGGAGCGCACGCCTCGGCCGGCGGGCGCGACATGGCCACCCTGGTCGCCGAGCGGGACCGGGCCATCATCGCCGTGACCCGCGCGGTGGCCGCAGCCCGCGAGGCCGGTCATGCCTGAGCCGACCCAGCCCGGCCTGATCCACACCGACACCGTGCGTCCGGAGTGGATCGACTACAACGGGCACCTGTCCGAGCCCTACTACGTGCTCGTGTTCGGCGACGCGACGACGGCGCTGATGGACCGTGCCGGGATGGGGCCGGGCTACCGATCCGCGACCGGCTGCTCGCTGTACACGCTCGAGGCGCACGTCCGCTACCTGCGCGAGGTGCCGCCGGGCTCCGAGCTGGAGGTCCGGACCGGGGTGCTCGAGCGCGACGTGAAGCGGGCCCGGCTCTGGCACGAGCTCCACGTCGACGGCCGTCTCTGCGCCACTGAGGAGCTGATGACGATGCACGTCGGCGCCGAGGGTGCGACGCCGTTCCCGGACGAGGTCGGCGCCGCGCTGGACGACCTGACGGGACCGGCCCCCGACGAGGCCGGGCGGGCGATCCGATCGGTGGTGCGCCGGCAACCGAGCTGATCACTCCCCCGTCGCGGCAGTGGAGCCGCGGCACCGACCCAGGAGAGAACAGATGAACAGCCAGCCCCGTCCCGCTCCACGGATGCTGAGCCGGCGCAGGATGCTCGGCACCCTCGCCGGCCTGTCCGGAGCGGTCCTGCTGGCCGGCTGCGGCACCGGCGCCGCAGCCCGCGAGGCCGGTGCGCCCCGCCGCGGCGGAGTACTGCGCGTCGGCGTCACCGGCGGCGGCAGCTCGGACACCCTCGACCCGCACACCCCGGCCACCAACCCGGACATCGCCCGCACGCTCAACCTCTACGAGCCGCTGCTGCACTGGGACGAGAACTACACGATCAAACCGGCCGTCGCCGAGTCGGTGACCCCCGCCGACGGGGGCCGGACCTGGGTCGCGACGATCCGGCGCGGCATCCGCTTCCACGACGGCCGCCCGGTCACCCCCGACGACGTGGTCGCCACGTTCCGCCGGATCCTCGACCCGGCCGACCCGAAGTCCGGCGCGTCCAGCCTGACCATGGTCCGCGACGTGACGGTGGCCGGGGACCGGCAGGTGCGGTTCACGCTGAGCGAGCCCTCGCCGATCTTCGACCAGTACGTCGCCGAGTACACCTCCGGCATCGTGCCGGCCGACTTCGACGTCGAGCGCCCGATCGGCACCGGGGCGTTCCGGTTCGACTCGTTCACCGTCGGCCAGCAGAGCGTGTTCCTGCGCAACGAGTACTACTGGCGCCCGGACGAGCCGCACGTCGACCGCCTGGAGCTGATCAACTTCGCAGAGGACGACGCCCGGGTCAACGCGCTGCTCTCCGCGCAGGTGGACGCGATCGACCAGGTCCCGCTGGCCCTGACCGGGGTGATGGAGGCCTACGACACGGTCCGCGTGCTCACGTCGCCGACCGCGTCCTGGCTGCCGTTCACGATGCGCGTCGACGTCGCCCCGTTCGACGACGTCCGGGTCCGCCAGGCCCTGCGGCTGATCGCCGGCCGCGCGGAGATGGTCAACCAGGTGCTCAGCGGCCAGGGCGTCACCGCCAACGACCTCTACTCCCGCTTCGACCGGGACTATCTGCGCTCGGTCCCGAACCGGGAGCAGGACCTGGAACGGGCCCGCGACCTGCTCGCCGCGGCCGGGAAACCGCGGCTGTCGCTGGAGCTGGTCACCTCGCCGATCCAGGCCGGGACGGTCGAGGCCGCCCAGGTGCTCGCCACCCAGGCCCGCGACGCCGGGGTGGAGATCGGGCTGCGCCGCGTCGACACCTCGACGTTCTTCTCCGACCAGTACCTGAGCTGGGAGTTCGCCCAGTCGTTCTGGAACACCCGCAACTACCTCCCGCAGGCCGCGTCCAGCTCGATGCCGGAGGCCCCGTTCAACGAGACGCACTGGACCGACCCGGAGTACGTCGCGCTGATCCGGCGCGCACGGTCGGAGATGGACGCGACCCGGCGGACGGCGATGGTTGCGCAGGCACAGCGGATCGAGTATGAGCGCGGCGGCTACCTGATCTGGTCGTTCCCGGACCGGGTCGACGCGACACAGAGCTACGTCGGCGGCCTGGTGCCCAACCGGACGGGGCTGTCCCTGTCCGGCTACGAGTTCCGGAAGGCGTGGGTGGGCCAGTGAGTGACAACGACGCAGTGAGTACGACCGAACAGGTCACGACGCCGGGCGCGGCGACCTCCCGTGGACCCTCCTTGCTGGTGCGGATGGTGCTGCGCCGGCTCGCGGTGAGCGTGCTCGTGCTGTTGATCGTGTCGGTGCTGGTGTTCGTGGCCACGCTGCTGCTCCCCGGCGACCCGGCGCGGGCCATCCTCGGCCAGCAGGCCACCCCGGAACGCGTCGCGGCCCTGTCCGAGCGGCTCGGGCTCGACCAGCCGGTCTGGCAGCGTTACCTGGACTGGCTCGGCGGCGTGCTCACCGGCGATCTGGGCTTCTCCGCGGCCACCCAGGGCCCGGTGTCGGAGCTGCTGGCCGGCAAGCTCGTCTCGTCCGGGCTGTTGCTGCTGCTCACCGCCGTGATCAGCACCCCGGTGGCGCTGGCGCTGGGTACCTACTCGGCGGTGCGGCGCGGCCGTCGCGGCGACTCGGCGGTGTCCGGGGTCAGCCTGGTGCTGGCGGCGCTGCCGGAGTTCGTGATCGGCGTGCTGCTGGTGGTGCTGCTGTCCACCTCGGTGTTCCGCCTGCTGCCGTCGGTGACGCTGTCCCGCCCGGGCGAGCCGGTCTGGTCCCAGCCCGCCCAGCTGGTGCTGCCGGTGCTGACGCTGGCCCTGGTGGTGATTCCGTACGTGATCCGGATGACCCGCACGACGCTGTCCGAGGCCCTCGACGGCGGCTTCGTGGAGATGGCGCGGCTCAAGGGGCTGCCCGAGCGGACGGTCGTGCTGCGCCACGCCGTCCCGCACACCGTAGGCCCGATCGCGCAGGTGCTCGCCATGCAGCTGGCCTGGCTGGCCGGCGGCGTCGTGGTGGTGGAGTTCCTGTTCCGCTACCCCGGTATCGGGCAGGCCCTGATCGACGCCGTGGCGACCCGTGACGTGCAGGTCGTGCAGGCCATCACGTTGATCATCGCGGCGTTCTACGTCCTGGTGAACCTCGCCGCGGACATCGTCGGCATCGTCGCCGACCCGCGGATCCGAACCGGAGGGACCCGATGAGCACCGACACCAAACAGGACTCCGTGGACACGCCTCCGCCGGTGGAGACGGCGGCACCGGCCCCGGCGGCCGGGCTGCTGCGCCGCACCTGGCGACGCCGTCAGGTGAAGATCGGTACCTCGCTGACGCTGGTGGTCGTCGCCGTCGCGCTGCTCGGGCCCGTCCTCGGCCCACTGCTGACCGGCCACGACGTCGGCGACTTCGTGGGCAAGCCGTTCCGCCCGGACGGCGCGGCCGGCACCGACGACCTGGGGCGCGACGTCCTCACCCGCTTCCTCGCCGGCGGTGGCCCGGTGCTGCTCTACGCACTCGCCGCGACCGCGATCGGGCTCGTCGGCGGCGCGCTGGCCGGGATGGTCGCCGGTTACAGCGGCGGCCGCCTGGACAGCCTGGTGATGCGCGGCGGGGACGTGCTCCTGTCGTTCCCGCAGCTCGTGCTCGCTCTCCTGGCGGTGGCCGTCCTCGGCTCGTCGGGCTGGCTCCTGGTGCTCGTCATCGGCATCACGCACATCCCCCGGGTGGCCCGGGTCGCCCGGCAGGCCACGCTGTCGGTGGCCGGTCAGGACTACGTGCTGGCCGCCCGGATGTACGGGATGCCCCGGCGCCGGATCCTGACCACCGAGATCCTGCCGAACATCACCGGCCCGCTGATGGTGGAGCTGGGCCTGCGGCTGACCTACTCGATCGGCTACATCGCCTCGCTGTCGTTCCTCGGCCTGGGTGTGCAGCCACCGGCCGCGGACTGGGGCCTGCAGATCAACGAGAACCGGATCGCCCTCGTCGTCGCCCCGTGGGGCGTGCTGCTCCCGGTGGCCGCGATCGCGATCCTGACCGTGGGGACCAACATGATCACCGACGGGCTGGCGCGCGCGTCCGCCGACACGAGCGTGGAGGCGACCGCATGAGCACCACCGACACGGTGCACGGCACATCGCCCGCCACGTCGCCGACGCTGCGCTGCACGGACCTTCGGATCGCCACCACCGGCGGCCGCGAGGTCCTGCACGGCGTCGACTACGCGATCGCGCCCGGCGAGATCCTGGCCCTGGTCGGCGAGTCCGGGTCCGGCAAGACCACCGCCGCACTCGCCGCGCTGGGCCACTTCCGGGAGGGCCTGACCTGCACCGGTGGCCGGATCGCCTTCGACGGCCACACCGAGCGGGTCGACGACCTGCTGGCGCTGCCCGCCGCGTCGATCCGCTCGATGCGCGGGCGCCTGCTCAGCTACGTGCCGCAGGACCCGGCGCTGTCGCTGAACCCGCTGCTGCGGGTGGGCCGGCAGATCGACGAGGTACTGGCCGAGCACACCGCGATGGACACGACGGAGCGGACCGGGCGGGTCCGTGAGGTGCTCGCCGACGTCGGGCTCCCCGGCGACGACGCGTTCCTGCGCCGCTACCCGCACCAGCTCTCCGGCGGCCAGCAGCAGCGGGTCGGGATCGCGACGGCGTTCGCCTGCCGCCCGGACCTGGTGGTGCTCGACGAGCCGACGACCGGGCTCGACGTGACGACCCAGGACCTCGTCCTGGACACCGTCCGGGAGCTGGTGACCCGCTCCCGGACGGCGGCGCTCTACATCACCCACGACCTGGCCGTCGTCGCGCAGCTGGCCGACCGGGTCGCGGTGATGTGCGCCGGTGAGGTGGTCGAGACCGGCGAGGTCGCGCAGGTCCTGCACGCCCCGCAGCACTCCTACACCCGCGGCCTGATCGCGGCGGTGCCCGACCTGCACTCGGCGCCGGAACGCGACGCCCCGGCACCGGCGCCGGACGGGCGGCCGTTGCTGGCGGTGAGCGGGGTGTCCAAGCGCTACGGGCGCGCCACCGTGCTCGACGGCGTCGACCTGGAGCTCGCGCCCGGTGAGTGCCTGATGCTGCTCGGCGAGTCCGGCTCGGGGAAGACGACGCTGGCCCGCGGGCTCGCGGGGCTGCTGGAGCTCGACGACGGCTCGGTCGCGCTGCGCGGCGAGGCGCTCGGCTTCGACCGGACGCCGGCCCAGCGGCGCGGCGTGCAGTACGTGTTCCAGAGCCCGTTCGCCTCGCTGAACCCGCGCCGGACCATCGGGAGCTCGCTGGAGGTGCCGCTGCGGCGGCTCACCGACCTCGACGCCGGGCAGCGCCGCGACCGGGTGCACGACATGCTCGGCCAGGTGCGTCTGGACAGCTCGTTCGCCGGGCGCTACCCGGGCGGGCTCTCCGGCGGGGAACGCCAGCGGGCGGCCATCGCCCGAGCGCTGGTCACCGCACCGGACGTGCTGATCTGCGACGAGGTCACCTCGGCGCTGGACGTGTCGGTGCAGGCCGCGATCCTCGACCTGCTGGCCGCAGTGCGCCGCGAGCTGGGCACGGCGATGCTGTTCGTGACCCACAACATCGCGCTGGCCCGGCACGTCGCGGACCGGATCGCGGTGCTGCACCGGGGACGCATCGTGGAGCAGGGCACCGTCGACGAGGTCCTGGCCCGCCCGCGGCACGACTACACCGTCGAGCTGCTCGAGCACACGCCGACGATGCGGGTCGGGGCGTGAGCGCCGGGGCCGTCCGGACCCCCGCCTGGACCCTCGCGGCCGGGTTCGGACCGGTGGCCGAGGCGTTCGCCGAGGTCCTGGCGGACTCCCGCGGAGGGGTCGCGTTCAGCGTCGTCCGGCGCGGGGAGCCGCTGGTCGAGCTGTACGGCGGCCTCGCCGACCCCGTCACCGGCCGGCCGTGGGACGCCGGCACCACCGCCGTGCTGTTCTCCGGCACGAAGGGACTGGCGGCCACGGTGTGCGCGCTGCTCGCCGCGCGCGGGGTGCTCGACCCGGACGCCCCGGTGGGCCGCTACTGGCCCGAGTTCGCCGTCCGCGGCAAGGAGGCCACGACCGTCGCCCAGGTCCTCGCCCACACCGCGGGCCTGCCCTACGTCGCCGACGACGACGTCGACGTCCTCGACACCCGGGCGGGTGCGGCGGCGCTGGCCGGTCAGGCCCCGCTGTGGGAGCCCGGAACGCGGGTCGCCTACCACGCGCTGACGTTCGGCCACCTCGTCGACGAGCTGGTGCGGCGCACGACCGGCCGCGACACCGCGGCGCTGGTGGCCTCCGAGCTCGCCACGCTGCCCGGGGTGGATGTCGCGCTGCGGACACCGGACGCCGAGGCCCTGCGGATGGCGCGGATCGTGCGCGAGCCCGGCTACCGGCTGTCCACGTTCCTCACCGACCCGGTGCGGCGGCGCATCGTCGAACGCATGTACCGGGTGCTCACCGACGACCCCGAGCTGGTCAACTCCCCCGCCTACCGGACGTCCGGCTCCCCGGCCGGTGGCGGCGTCGGTGGCGCCGGGTCGATGGCCCGGATCTACGGCCGTCTCGCCGACCGCCGTGATCCCCTGGTCCCGGCGCCCGCGCTGGCCGCCGCGACCCGCACCCGGTCCGAGGGGATCGACGCCGTCAACGACCGGCCACTGCGGTTCGGGCTCGGCTTCGAGCTGGCCGACCCGATCGGCACCTACGGCCCGGTCGCCGAGGCGTTCGGGCACAGCGGCGCGGGCGGCGGGCGCCACGGCGTCTGGCCGGAGCACGAGCTGGGCTTCTCGTTCGTCACCAACGAGATGCGCTCCGAGGACACCGACACCCGCGCCGCGCGGCTCCTCGACGCACTGCACGGCTGCCTCTGAGGGCGTTCCCGCGTCAGGCGATCGGGCGCAGGCCCCAGGCCGCGGTCCAGGACTTCTCCGGCTCCAGCGTCACGAGGTCGGTGCCGGAGTTCAGGGCGTCCGGCGGGCACGTCATCGGCTCGACGGCGACGGCCCGCCCGTGACCGGTGAGCTCGTCCGAGGTGAACACCTGCACCCAGCCGAACGCCGGGTCCGCCCACAGCTCGGTGCCCTGGTCGTCGGCGGCGGTGAGGCGGTGCCGCACCAGGGTGTCGCCGTCGGCCGGGGCGCACCCGCCGTAGGCGGCGTCGAGGACCTCCCCGGCCAGCACCAGGCCGGTGCGCAGCGGGTCGGCGCCGGCGAGGGGGTGCTCGTCGCCGTCGGGGAGCTGGTCGGTCAGCGGCAGCTCGGTGTGCGCGCCGAGGGCGAGGGCGAGCTCGTCGGTCGGGATGTCACCGACGCGCAGGTAGGGGTGGAAACCGAGCCCGAACGGCACGGGTCCGTCGCCGAGGTTGGTCGCGGTGGTGGAGACGACCAGGCCGCCGTTCTCGAGCGAGTAGGTCACGGCGACGCGGACCGGCTGCGGCCAGCCCGGCTGCACGGTCGCGACCGCGGAGAGGGTCACGCCGTCGGAGACGTGCTGGTCGCACTGCCACGCAACGTGGCGGAGCAGGCCGTGGATGGCGTTGCCGGCGTCCGGCTCGGTGAGCGGGAGCTGTTGCGCGACACCGTCATGGGACCACTGCCCGGCCCGGACGCGGTTCGGCCACGGCGCCAGGACGGCCCCGGCGCCCTTCGGCGGGCGCTGCGTGGGCGGGTACGGCTCCGTGCGGTTCAGACCGCCGGAGGTGAACCCGCCGAGGGTGGCCCCGACCTCGTAGACGACGGCGTGCGCGTCCCCGTCGGTGATCTCGAAGGTCCGGCCGGAGGGGTCCATCCGTTCACTCACCCCTCGATCCTCCCGCACCCGCGATCACACCGCGCCACCGCTCCGCCACCCGCCGGTATCGGGTCAGCCGGCCACCGGGGTGGCGCGTGCGGCGTCCGGGTCGACGACCGTGTCGACCTGCGCCGGCGGGGACAGCGTGGCGACGGTGAAGTCCTGACCGGCCCGGTCGGCGAGCGCGACGAGATGGTCGTGGTGGGTGAACAGCAGCACCTGGTAGTCGCGTGCCAGCTCGGCGAGGACACCGGTCGCGGCGACGGCGCGCTCGTCGTCGAAGGTCATCAGGACGTCGTCGAGCACCACCGGGACCGGCGGCAGCCCGGACGCGGCGCGGTCGGCCTGCAGCTGCCCGATCCCGGCCAGGCGCAGCGCGAGGTGCACCTGGTCCGCGGTGCCCTCCGACAGGCGCGACGGCGCCAGCTCCTCGCCGTCGGCGCGGACCGCGACCAGGCTCCGGCCCCCGGCGGCGACGTCCGCGGGTGGGCGCAGCGCGACGAACCGCCCGCTGGTGAGCCGTTCCAGCAGCCGTCCGGCGTCGACGAGCAGCGGCGAGGCGTGGGTGCGCTCGTAGCTGTCCAGCTCGCGGCGCAGGATCTCCCGCTGCAGGTGCACCACCAGGTAGCGCTCGGCGGCGTCCGCGGCGCGGGCCAGGTGCTCCTGGGCCTCGGCGTGCAGCAGCGCGGCCTCGTCGGCGCCCTCCAGCTCGCGGCGACGGGCGCGCAGCCCGCCGAGCTGCTCGCGGACGTCGGCGTGGGCGACCTCCAGCTCGCGCTCGGTCTCCTCGCTGCGGGCCCGCGTCTCGTCCAGCGCGCCGGTCTCGGTCTCCGGGGCGGAGGCGACCAGCTCGTCGGCGTCGAGGTCGGGGGCGGCCGCGGCGAGCAGGCGTGCGGCCTCGGCGATGTGGTGGTCCAGCTCGACGGCACGGGCGCCGCGCTCGGCGGCCGCCTCCATCCCGCCGTCGTCGAGGGTCTCGGTCAGGGCCAGCTCGACGGCGAGGCGGTCGAGCACCGAGCGCGACGACGCGGCGGCGCGGGCGGCACGGACGGCGGCGTCCTCGGCGGCGGCGATCGCGTCGTCGAGGTGTGCGGCGGATACGGCCGCGGCGGTGACCTCGCGGACACGGTCGGCGAGCTCGGACAGCCGCGCCTGCGGGTCGGCCTCGGCGGCCGCGGCGCCGTGCAGGTGGGTCCGCACCAGCGTCGCGACGGCCCTGCGGTGCGCGTCGACGGCCTTCTGCAGGGTTGCGGCCTCGGCCTCGCAGCGACGGGCGTGCGCGCCGGCGTCTTGCGCGTCGGCGACGGTGTCGCGCCGTGTCGCCCACCCGTCGGGCTCCAGGTCGGCCGGCAGCCCGGCGGAGCCCAGGGCGAAACGCCAGCGCAGCGCGGCCCGGTCCCGCTCGTGCCGGGCCGCGTCGGCGGCGCCACCGGCGCGCTCGGCGTCGGCACGCAGGCGGGCCAGCAGCACGCGGCGGTCGCGGGCGCGGTCGGCCTCGGCGGCCAGGTCGGCGGCGGCGACCAGCAGTGTGTCCAGGTCCGCGCCGGCCCGCGTGCGGCCCGCCCCGGCGAGCGCGACGGCGA
Source organism: Pseudonocardia sediminis (assembly GCF_004217185.1). Lineage (NCBI taxonomy): Bacteria > Bacillati > Actinomycetota > Actinomycetes > Pseudonocardiales > Pseudonocardiaceae > Pseudonocardia > Pseudonocardia sediminis. The sequence goes on from NZ_SHKL01000001.1 coordinate 3,729,942, forward strand.
GGGCCTCCTGCTGGGTGCGGGCCTGGCCGGAGAGCCGTTCCAGCCGCTCGTCGGCCTCGTCGATCTCACCCTGCGCGCGGACCGCGTCGGCGAGGGCGGCGCAGACCGCGTCGGCCTCGTCCGGCTCCGGCGTCGCGACGCCGTGCCCGGTCCAGAGCGCCGCCCACCCGGCCTCGGCCTCGCGCTGTGCCCGCCCCGCGGTCTCGGCGGCCTCCTCGGCGACGGTCAGCGCGTCGCGGGCGGTGGAGAGCTCGGCCTCGCGGTGGGCCAGGTCGGCGACCCGGTCCGCGGAGTCGATCATGTCGTCGGCGACCCGGTCCGCCGCCCCGATCGCGCGCTCCACCCGCGCGGCGGCCCCGGCCAGGTCCGCGGCGTCGATCTCGCCGCGCAGCACCTCGACCAGCGCCGCGACCTGGCGGTCCCGTTCCTCGCGGGCCCCGGACAGCGTGCCGGCGTCGACCGGGCGGCCCTGCGCGGCGACGGCGTCGCGCGCCTCGGTCGCCGTCCGGACCCGGTCGCGGGCGGTCCCGGCGTCCCGCGCGGCGGCCGCCGTGTCCTGCTCGGCCGTGCGCAGGGCGGAGCGCAGCCTGCGTACGTCACGGGCGGGCGGGACGGAGATCGGCGCGTCGGCCTCGAACAGCCCCGGGGGCTCGGCCGCGGCGCCGCTCGCCTTCTCGGCGTGGCGCCCGGTCCCGGCCGGTGCGCCGCCGCCCGTGTGCCCGGCCGCGGCGAGCGCCTCGGCGCGACGGGTCCGGGCGCGGGCCCGTTCGGTGATCGCGACCCGGCTCAGCGCCGCCGCGGAGCCCTCGGCCTCGATCGCCTGCCGGACCTCGGCGACCCGCCCGACCCGGTCGAGGTCCAGCCCCGCGGCGCCGTCGGCGGCGGAGCGGACCTCGGCCAGCGCCGCCCGGTGCGTCTCCTCGGCGCGGTCGGTCTCCGCGTCGGCGCCGCGCAGGGCGTCGGCCAGGGCGTCCAGGTCGCGCGCACGGTCGGCAGGCAGGTGCACCGCGGCCAGGCGCTGCGCCGCGCTGCGGCCGTCCTCGGCGACGAGACCGGCCAGCGCCTCCTCGGCGCGGCGGTAGTCGTCGGCCGCCTCAGCGCGCAGGGCGGCCGCCCGCTCGGCGTCGGCCGCACGGGCCTGGGCGGCGGAGTCCAGCTCCCGCACCCGCGGCGCGTCGGCGACCAGACGGTCGTCGACGTCCAGGGCGGAGCGCCGTTCCCGCAGGTCCTCGGCCGAGGCGCGGTGCTCGGCGAGCTCGTCGGAGGCCGTGTCCAGCTCGGCCGAGGCGAGCTCGAACTCCTCGAGCCGCCCGGCGTCGAGCACCACCCCGGACGCCTCCAGCGCCGCACGCTCGGCGCGCAGCGCCGCCAGCACCCGGGCGGGCTCGTGCCCGCGGACGGCCTGCCGGGCCCGGTCGCTGCCGGTCGCGGCGAGCGAGCGGGACCGGGCCAGCTCGGCGGCCCGCCGCTCCAGACGCCCGATCTCCTCGACCAGCGCGGTGACCTCTCCGGCCTTGGCCATCTGCTCCGCGGCGGCGCTCTCGGTCTGCTCGTAGCGGCCCATCGCGGCCCGCACCTCGACCGTCTTGTTGCCCTTGTGCTCCTTGAACAGCTTGTCGGCCTCGCCGTCCAGCGCCCCGACGACGGCCCGCACGTCCCGTCCGCTGCGGGCGGTGAACACCAGCTCGGCCAGGTCGCCGCCACCGGCGCACAGCCGTCGTCCGCCCTCGCGCAGGTCCTCGTGCCCCAGGCCGAAGCCCTGCCGCCACCGCTTGCGGGCGTCCGCGCCACCGGGGCCCCACGGCGCGTCGTAGGGGGCGTCCGGCTCGTCCTCGCGGGAGGAGAACAGACCGCGGGTGGTGCGCCGGACCGTCACCTCACGGCCCCCGCACTCGGTCCGCGCGGCGATACCGAGCCGGGCCGGGCTGAACGCCCACGCGTTGCGGACCGGGCGCGGCATCCCCCACAGCAGGTCCGACAGCGCGTCGAGCAGCGTGGTCTTGCCCGCCTCGTTCGGCCCGGTGACGATCGTCAGGCCGGGCCCCAGCGTCAGCTCGCGGTTCTCGTACCCGCCGTAGCGCTGCAGCGTCAGCGACCGGATCAGCACGCGGCGTCCTCACCGCCGGCGCCCGCGAGCTGGGCCAGCAGCTGCTGCTCGGCCTGCCGGGCCAGGGACTCCAGACGGTCGGTGTCGCGCAGGTCCAGCAGGCCCGCCTCACGCAGCCGCCGTCCGATCTCGCGCTCCAGCGGGGCGGCCAGCTCGCGGACCCGGTCCGGGTCGCCGACCAGCCCGGACGCCGCCGCGGCCACCGCTCCGGTCAGCTCCGGGTCGACGCGCAGGGCGTCCGCGGGCGGACGGGTCCGGTTGCGGATCTTCTCCACCACCGCACCGGCCTTGGCGGCCAGCAGCTCGATCTCCGAGCGCAGCCACTCCGCCTCGACCAGCCCCGGCGCGGCCGCGGTGGCCCCGGTCAGCGTCACCTGTACGACGACGGCGCGGGGCGCGGCCTGCACGCACCGCTCCCGCACGGCGACCTCGACGGCGTCGAGCACCTCGTCGGCGTCGCGGCAGTCGTCGGTGGCGACCTCGACCAGCTCCCAGCGCGCGACGTCGAGCGTCAGCGGCGAGAGCCGGGCGGCCTCCCCCGGCTCCACGTCGACGACCAGCGCCCCCTTCGCCCCGGTCTCCTTGGGGTGGCGGCCCTGCAGGTTCCCGGAGAACGCGGCCACGTGCGGCCCGTCGCAGACGATCTTCTGCTCGTGGATGTGGCCGAGCGCGAAGTACTCGTACCCGCAGCCGGAGAGGTCCTCGGGGCGGCAGGGTGCGTAGGTGTCGTGGCGCAGGTCGCCCTGCACCGAGGTGTGCAGCATCCCGGCGTTGACCAGCCCACGGATCCGGTCCGGGTAGGCCGGGACCAGGTTCTCCAGCACGGCGCGGCGGGCGAAGCCCTGCCCGTGCACGGCCAGGCCGAGGTCGTCGAGCACGACCGTCTCCGGCTCGTCGACCGACAGGCGGTGGGTGTTCGGCGGCAGCCGCAGCGAACGGGTGATCTCGGACTCGGCGTCGTGGTTGCCGTTGATCAGGAAGACCGGGACGCCCTCGTCGTGCAGCCGGGAGAGCTGGCGGACGAAGAACGCGCCGGTCGCGTAGTCGCGCCAGTTGCCGTCGTAGACGTCGCCGGCCAGCAGCAGCGCGTCGGCCTCCTGCGCGATGACCTCGTCGACCAGGTTCTCGCACGCCCGGCGGGTCGCGGCGCGCAGCGTGTCGGCCAGGTCGGAGTCGCCGAGACGGGCCAGGCCCAGCAGCGGGCTGTCCAGGTGCAGGTCGGCGGCGTGCACGAGTCGCATCAGGCCGCCTCCAGACGTGGCACCGGTAATGACACCGCTGTAACTCGCTGTCGAGGGTATACCGCGGGTCCGACGGAACTCGTGTCGTGCGCAAGACCACGCCGGCCGGAGGCGACGTCAAGGGGATCAGTGTGTCAGCCTGAGACAGGGACATCGTCGGTCCCGTCCGCTGTCACTGTTGATCGCGCGGCACCACACGCGCTCCGAACCACTCCGCGCTGCTGCGCGCCGAGATCCGGAGGGTGAACGATGACCCTGCTCTGCGAGCGTTGCTACGGGCCGATCGACCCGGACCGCGAGGACTTCTTCCGCCTCGCCCACATCTCGCACGCCGACCGCTACGGCGACGTCGTCTGGAACGACGCGACGGTCCACACCGCCCCGAGCTGCCCCGCCCTGGTCCACTCCGGCGGCGCCGGGCAACGACGGAGGGCCGCATGACGACCCTGGTCTGCGAGCGTTGCTGGTCGGAGATCGACCGCTCCTCCGAACCGATGCGGCTGATCCCGCACCGCGTCACCGACGGCGAGAGCGGCGAGGTCCGGCGGCTGCAGTCCGCGGTGCACGCGCGGGCCTGCACCGCACCCGACCCCGGCGCCTGGAACCCGATCCGCCGCGGTGTGGCGCCGGCCGCGATGCGCTGGGCCAACGAGCAGGCCGACCACCGCTGACCCCGGTCACCGGCTGTCCGGCTCGCCGTGTGGGAGCTCGTCGAGCGGATGCACCAGCGGGGCGAGCATCGCCCTCAGTGGCTGCAGGTCACCGTCGTGGGCGGCCCGGCTCGCCGCGATGTTCTGCTCGCGGTCCATCGCCGTCCACCGGAGCAGGTAGCCGGCGTCGGTGGCGAGCTGGGCGAGGAACGCGCGCTGGGTGCGGCCGTTTCCCTCGCGGAACGGGTGCAGGAGGTTCAGCCGGGCCAGCAGCGTCGTCAGGACGTCCTGCAGGTGGTCGAGGTCGTAGGCGCCGGGCAGCGGCTCGGCACGCAGCTCGATCAGGCGCAGGGCGCTGAGCTCGACCTCGTCCTGGGCGAGTTCGGCGGAATCGGTGATGCCGAGCCGGTTCTGCAGGGCCCCGGCGTCGAGGTCGAGGTAGGGGTCGGTCACCGACCGTGGCGGGCCCGGACGGCGGCGCGTGCCTCGGCGGTGGTCATCCGGCCCTCGGCGATCTCGTACAGACGGACCAGACCGGCCGGGCCGGGCTCGATGCCCTCGGGGCGGACGGAGGCCAGTGCCTCGGCGACGTCGGCGCGCCGGTTCGCGGCGTCGACCAGGCCCCGGTAGTACTCGACCGACATCACCACGGCCGAGGCCTTGCGGTGGGAGCCGACGAAGACGGGCTCGGCGTCGGGTTCCTGGACCTGTCTGAGTGTGGAGGCCAGGGCGCCGCGGAACTCGCGCAGGGACAGCACCTCGGGTAACCGCACGGCGAAAGTGCACACAACCGTGGACACGGCTCCTACCGGCCGGGATCCTCGTACACGTCCGGGACGCCGTCGCCGTCCGCGTCGAGCGTCTCCGCGGCGGTGACCCGCCGGTGGTGGGCGTTGCGGACCCTCAGGACCACCGTCGCCAGTGCCGCCGAGAGCAGCGACCCGAGCAGCACCCCGATCTTGACGTGGTCGTCCTGCGGTGTCCCGGTCCCGAACGCCAGCTCGCCGATCAGCAGCGACACCGTGAAGCCGATCCCGGCCAGCAACGACAGCCCGACGACGTCCCACCAGCCCAGCTCGTCGGCGAGGCGGGCGCGGGTGAACCGCTGCACCGCCCACGTAGCGCCGAGCACGCCCACCGCCTTGCCGGCCACCAGACCGCCGATGATCCCGAGCGTGATCGTGTCGCCCAGCGCGGCGCCGAGACCGCCGCCGTCGACGATCGAGACGCCGGCGGCGAAGAACGCGAACACGGGGACGGCGAACCCGCTCGAGAGCGGGCGCCACCGGTGCTCGAAGTGCTCGGCCAGACCCGGCCCGGGCCCCTGCCGTCGCCGGATCACCGGGACGGCGAACCCGAGCAGCACCCCGGCGACCGTGGCGTGCACCCCGGACTCGTGCACCAGGCCCCACGTCGCGAGCGCGAGCGGCAGCAGGAGCCACCACGAGCGCACCCGGTGCTGCACGAGGACCGTGAACAGGGCCAGGGGCAGGACCGCGAGCAGCAGCGGGACGACGGCCAGGTCGTCGGTGTAGAAGATCGCGATGATCGTGATGGCCAGCAGGTCGTCGACGACGGCGAGCGTCAGCAGGAACGTGCGCAGCGCCGCCGGCAGGCTGGACCCGATCACGGCCAGCACGGCGAGGGCGAACGCGATGTCGGTCGCGGTCGGGATCGCCCAACCCGCGCCGGCGCCCGGGGCGGAGAGGTTGACGGCGGTGTAGATCAGTGCCGGGACCGCCATCCCGCCGACGGCGGCGGCCACCGGGAGCACCGCCCGGCGGGGGTCCCGCAGGTCACCGGCGACGAACTCGCGCTTGAGCTCCAGCCCGGCGACGAAGAAGAAGATCGCCAGCAGACCGTCCGCGGCCCAGGTGGACAGTGACAGGTCCAGCCCCAGGGCGGCCGGGCCGACGGTCAGCGAGCCGAGGGCGGTGTAGGCCTCGCGCCACGGCGAGTTCGCCCAGATCAGGGCGAGCACGGCGGCCACGACCAGCAGGGCCCCGCCGACGGTCTCGGCGCGCAGGACGTCGCCGATCCGGGAGGCCTCGGGCCAGGATCCTCGGGCGAACAGGCGGGACGGTGCGGGGCTCACGGGGCTCCTCGGGTGGGTCCGGACACGACGGGACGACCGCCGACCAGACTTCCCGGCACACCGCAGCCCACCCTAGTCGAGCCCGGCCGGTGCCACCCGTCGTGGACGCGGGCCGGGCCGCGATCGCCGACGCCGCACCGGAAACCGTGCCGTCGCACGCGGAATGTCGCGTGCGAGGACACGGTGTCGCGTGCGAGAGGTGCGCCCGGGCGGAGCGGCCGCTGGTCAGCGCAGCGCGGCCGCCTGCGACGCCAGGTCGGTGACGCGGTCCCAGTCCCCCGCCGCGACGGCGTCGGACGGGGTCAGCCACGACCCGCCGACGCAGCCGACGTTGCCCAGCGCGAGGTAGTCCGGCGCCGAGTCGACGGTGATCCCGCCGGTCGGGCAGAACCGCAGGTCGGGCAGGGGCCCGGAGACGGCCTTGAGGAACGGTCGCCCGCCGGCGGCCTCGGCCGGGAAGAACTTCATCTCCGTGACGCCGCGCTCGGCGACGGCGAGCATCTCCGAGATCGTGCTGACGCCGGGCAGGTAGGGCAGCCCGGACTCGTCCATCGCGTCCAGCAGCGACGGCGTCGCGCCGGGGCTGACCAGGAACCCTGCGCCGGCGGAGAGCGCCTCGCGGACCTGCAGGGCGGTGCGGATGGTGCCCACGCCGACGACGGCGTCCGGCACCTCCTGGGCGATCCGGCGGGTGGCCTCCAGCGCGGCCGCGGTCCGCAGCGTCACCTCGATCACCGGCAGCCCGCCGGCGACCAGCGCCCGGGCCAGCGGCACGGCGGTCGCGGGGTCGGAGATCACCACCACGGGGACGACCGGGGCGAGGTCGAGCAGCGAGCCCGTGATCGGGCGGGACGGGGTGGTCGTGGTCATCGGGGTCGTGTCCTTCGAAGTCGGGAGAACGGGGGCGGTCACGCGTCGCGCAGGGCGACGCTCGCGCCCCGCTCGGCCGGTCCGACGGCGTCGCGGAACGCGGCGAACAGCTCGCGGCCGGTCCCGAACGTCTCCGTCACCGGCGGGATCGCCACGTCGCGGGAGTCGAACTCGTCGGCGTCGACCAGCAGCGAGAGCGTGCCGGTCTCGGCGTCCAGACGGATCATGTCGCCGTCGCGGACCTTCCCCAGCGGCCCGCCCTGCGCGGCCTCCGGGGTGACGTGCAGCGCCGCCGGGACCTTGCCCGACGCGCCGGACATCCGGCCGTCGGTGACGACCGCGACCCGGTGGCCGCGGTCCTGCAGCACGCCGAGCGCCGGGGTGAGCTTGTGCAGCTCCGGCATCCCGTTGGCGCGGGGGCCCTGGTAGCGGACGACGGCGACCATGTCGGCGTCGAGCTCGCCACGGCCGAACGCGTCGAGCAGCTCGGCCTGGTCGTCGAACACCCGCGCGGGCGCCACGACGACCCGGTGGTCGGCCTCGACGGCGGAGGTCTTGACCACGGCCCGTCCGAGGTTGCCGTCCAGCAGGCGCAGGCCGCCGTCCGGGGCGAACGGGTCCGCGACGCCGCGCAGGACGGTCTTGTCCAGGCTCTCGGTCGGGCCGTCGCGCCAGACCAGGCCGCCGTCACCGTCGAGGAAGGGCTCCTCGGTGTAGTGGTGCAGGCCGTGCCCCGCGACGGTGTCGACGTCGTCGTGCAGCATCCCGGCGCCGAGCAGCTCGCGGATCAGCAGCGACATGCCGCCGGCGGCCTGGAAGTGGTTGATGTCGGCGGTGCCGTTCGGGTAGATCCGGGTCAGCTGCGGCACGACCGCGGACAGGTCGGAGAAGTCGTCCCAGGTCAGCTCGACGCCCGCGGCGGCGGCCATCGCGACCAGGTGCATGGTGTGGTTCGTCGAGCCGCCGGTGGCCAGCAGCGCCACCACCCCGTTGACGACGGCGTTCTCGTCGACGACCTCGCCCATCGGCGTGGTCGCCGGGTCCAGCGCCCGGCGCGCGGCCTCGTCGGTCAGCGCGTCGCGCAGCGGGGTGCCCGGGTTGACGAAGCTCGCGCCCGGCAGGTGCAGGCCCATGACCTCCATCAGCAGCTGGTTGGAGTTCGCGGTGCCGAAGAACGTGCAGGTCCCGGGGCCGTGGTAGCTCTTCGACTCGGCTTCCAGGAGCTCGTCGCGGCCGACCTTCCCCTCGGCGAACAGCTGGCGGACGCGGGCCTTCTCCTTGTTCGGCAGCCCGGAGGTCATCGGACCGGCCGGGGCCAGGACGACGGGGAGGTGCCCGAACGACAGCGCCCCCATCACCAGCCCGGGGACGATCTTGTCGCAGACCCCCAGCAGCACCGCACCGTCGAACATGTCGTGCGACAGGGCGACCGCGGTGGACATGGCGATCACGTCGCGGCTGAACAGCGAGAGCTCCATGCCCTCGCGGCCCTGGGTGATGCCGTCGCACATGGCGGGGACGCCGCCGGCGACCTGGGCGACCCCGCCCGCGGCACGGGCGGCCCGCTTGATCCGGGCCGGGTAGGTCTCGAACGGCTGGTGGGCCGAGAGCATGTCGTTGTAGGCGGTCACGATCGCGACGTTGCGGGCGGGCGACGCGGTGAGCGTCAGCTTGTCCGGCCCGCAGGCGGCGACCCCGTGCGCGAGGTTGGCGCATCCCAGGTCGTCACGGCTGGGTCCACTCGCGCCGGTGGCGGCGTCCGGGGTGGAGCCGGCGGCGCGGACGCGCCGGAGGTAGGCGGAGCGGCGGGCTGCGGAGCGGGTGCGGATCCGGTCGGTGACGGCGGCGACGATCGGGTGCATCTCGTTCGTGGAGCCGCCGGTGGCGGTCGGAAGAAAGGTCACGGTGCGTCGGTCTCCTGAGGAAGCGGTGGGTCGAACCGTGCAATGAGCACTCTAGAGCGCTACTTCAGTACTCACAAGACGTTACTGGTCCGACATCTGCGTTAGCCCAGGTCAAACTCACATGGTCTACTGGTCAAATGCGAGGACGCACCCCCACCACCGCGCCCGCGACCGCAGGCGAGATCTTCCGGCTGGTCCGTGACGGCGAGGCCGGCACCCGGACCGAGATCGGCCGTGCCACCGGCCTGTCGCGGACCGCTGTCGCGGCGCGTGTGGACCGGCTGCTCGCCGAGGGCCTGGTCACCGAGGTCGTCGGCGCCGCGGCCACCGGTGGGCGCCCGGCCGCACGTCTCGTCTTCCACGCCACCGGCGGCACCGTGCTCGCACTCCCGATCGGCGTCAGCCGCACCAAGGCCGCGATCTGCGACCTCACCGGCGAGGTGATCGCCGAGGACGTCCTCGACCAGCCCGCGTCGGTCGGGCCGGAGAAGCTGATCGCCGCCGCGATCCCGGTGCTGGAGAGGCTGCTGGCCACCGCGGGCGCCGCCGAGTCCGGGATCCGCGGGATCGGCGTGAGCATTCCGGGCACCGTCGACGGCGGGTCGGGCAGCAGCATCGGCGTCCCGGCCCTGCCCGGCTGGGAGGGCGTGTCGCTGCCGCCGCTGCTCTCCGGGCGCTTCCCCGTGCCGGTGCGCGTCGACAACGACGTGAACGTGATGGCGCTGGCCGAGCACGCCGCGCACCCCGGCGTGGACGACCTGCTGATGGTGAAGGTGTCCACCGGCGTCGGCGCGGGGGTGGTGTCGGGCGGGCGGCTGCAGCGCGGAGCGTGGGGCGCGGCCGGGGAGATCGGGCACACCCCCGTGCACGACGGTCCGGGCGTGGGCTGCGGCTGCGGCAACGTCGACTGCCTGGAGGTGCTGGCCAGCGGCGCCGCCCTGGTCCGGGACCTGTCCGCCGCCGGGCGCGACGTGCACGGCGTCGGCGACGTGATCACGCTGGTCAAGCAGGGCGACCCGGACGCCGTCCGGCTGGTCCGCACCGCCGGGCGGCGTCTCGGCGAGGTGCTCGCCGCGGCGGTGAACCTGATCAACCCGGCCGTCGTGACGATCGGTGGTGACCTGGTCGGCGCCTACGACCCGCTGGTGGCCGGTGTCCGGGAGGCGATCTACCGGCAGTCGATGGCCGCAGCCACCCAGGACCTGCGGATCGAGCCCGGCCTGATGTCCGGGCGCAGCGGCGTCACCGGCTGCGCGATCCTCGTCCTCGACGAGGTGCTCGCCCCCGCCTCGGTCGACGCCGCGCTGTCCGACCCGGATGTCTGAACGCTCATCCCGCCGGTGTGCCCACCGGTGTCCGGAGCAGGTCGAAGCGCATCGGGCGGGTGAGCACGAACCCCATCCGCCGGTAGACCCGCAGCGCCGGCTCGTTGACCGCGGACGCGTGCAGCATCGGCAGGTCCCCCCGCGCCACGATCCGCGCCGCGACGGCGCGCACCAGCCGTTCGGCCAGACCCTGCCCGCGGGCCGACGGGTCGGTGCAGACGGCGCTGATCTCCGTCCGGCCCGGGATCCGCAGCCGCTCGCCGGCCATCGCGACCAGCTCGCCGTCGCGCCGGACGCCCAGGTAGGTGCCCAGCTCGGCGGTGCGTGGGCCCCACGGCCCCGGCTTGGTCCGCTCCACCAGCGCGGCCATCGCGGTCCGGTCGCCGACGCCCAGCTCGACGATCCCGGGGTCGGTCGCCGTCGTGACGGCTGCGCCGTCCATCTGCACGCCGTCGAGCGCCCGGACGACCTCCCAGCCCTGCGGCGGGACGGCACCGGGCCCGGCCAGCACGACCGTCTCCCCCGGCCCGGCCAGCACGGCGAGATCGGCCCAGTCCTGATCGCCGGGCTCGGCGGGCAGACCGGCGAACGGGGACACGTCGGGGTCGAAGCGCACGGCCCGTCCGCGCCGGTCGCCGAAGGCGCGCAACGGTCCGTGGAGTGCGGCCGAGACCGGGTTCGCCATCGGGTCGTCCATGGGGCCGATCATGCCTACCGGTCCCGGGGCCGGTCACCCGGGTTCCCGTGGCCGGGTGGACCGGGGTCGCGCCGTCGCTCGGGTAGCGTGATCCCGTGACTTCCGTGTCGGAAGAAACCGGTTGGGGCCGTCTGGACGGCAGCCTGCTCGCCGTCGCGGTCGAGGTACTGCGCCACGGCCCGCTCCCGCGCGCCGAGCTCTCCCGCCGTCTCGGCCTGTCCCCCGGCTCGCTGACCCGCCTGACCCGCCCGCTCGTCGACGACGGCCTGCTCGTCGAGGGCGGCCCGGAGCTGCAGCGCAGCACCGGACGGCCGTCGGTCCCCCTCGACGTCCGCCCGACCGGCGTGCGGTTCGCGGGCGTGAAGATCACCGCCGACGAGCTGTTCGCCGTCGTCACCGACCTGCGCGCCTCGGTGCTGGACCGCCGCACCGTCGCGCTGCCCGGCCGGTCCCCCGACGATGTCGTGCGCAGCGTCGCCGCCGTCGTCGACGACCTCGCCCGGACCCACGGCCCGGTGGCCGGGATCGGCGTCGGCATCGCCGGGCTGGTCACCGAGCACCGCGACGTCGTCGTCTCGCCGTTCCTGGGCTGGACCGGGGCCGTCCCGCTGGCGGCGCTGCTGGGCGAGGCGACCGGTGTGCCGGTCTCAGTCGACAACGACGTGCGGGCGCTCACCGCGGCCGAGCACTGGTTCGGCCAGGGCCGCGGGCTGCACTCGTTCGCGCTGGTCACGATCGGAGCCGGGGTCGGCTGCGGGCTCGTCGTGCACGACCGGCAGGTCTGCGGGGCGCGCGGGCGGGGCGGCCGGATCGGTCACCTGCCGCTGGTCGCCTCGGCCCCCGGCGGGCCCTGCGACCTCGGGCACCCCGGCTGCGCGCAGGCCCTCCTGGGCACCGGCGGGCTGACCGCCGCGGCCGCCGCGCGCCTCGGGCACCCGGTGACCCACGCCGAGCTGCTCGGCCTCGCCGGCGCCGGGGACCCGGGCGCCCGCACCGTGCTCGACGACGCCGCGCGCGGGCTCGCCCAGCTGGTCACCGCCGTCACGGCACTGTCCGATCCGGAGCTCGTGCTGATCTCCGGCGAGGGCGCCGAGCTGCTCGAGGTCTCCCGCGCCGCGTTCGACGAGGAGATCGCGCGGATCGGCCCGGGCCAGGACCCGGTCCCGGTGCGGATCGCGCCGTTCGGGTTCACCGACTGGGCCCGCGGGGCCGCCGTCGTCGCCGTCCAGGACCACGTCCGCGGGGACGCGCCCGTCGGATGAGCACCACCCCACCGTCCGCAGGAGGACCATCGATGACCCCCACCGCCGCCGCCGTCTCGACCGGTTTCCGGTCGCGCCACGGGCACGAGCCCGCGGGGGTGTGGTTCGCGCCGGGGCGGGTCAACCTGATCGGCGAGCACACCGACTACAACGACGGGTTCGTCCTCCCCTTCGCCCTGCCGCACCGGGCCGTGGTCGCCGCCGCACCGGCGTCCGGTTCCGGGTCGACGGTCACCAGCGCCCAGGAACCCGAGACCGTCACCTTCTCCGCGGCGGGCGTGGCGCCCGGTGACCTGCCGGGGTGGGCCGGCTACGTGGCCGGGATGTTCTGGGCGTTCCGCGAGGCCGGGTACCCGGTGCCGGAGCTGGACCTGGTGCTCGACAGCGACGTCCCGGTCGGGGCGGGGCTGTCGTCGTCGGCGGCCCTGGAGTGCGCGGTCGGGGTGGCGCTCGCCGATCTGGGAGGCGTGCGCGTCGACCGGACGCCGATGGCGGTGCTGGCGCGGCGCGCGGAGAACGACTTCGTCGGCGCGCCCACCGGCGGGATGGACCAGATGGCGTCGATGCACGGGCGCCCGGAGCGGCTCGTCTTCCTCGACACCCGCGACGACGCGATCGAGCTGACCCCGTTCCCGCTCTCCGGGCACGGCCTGACCCTGCTGGTGATCGACACCCGGGCCCCGCACGCGCACGCCGACGGGCAGTACGGCGAGCGCCGCTCCGACTGCGCCGCCGCGGCCGATGCCCTCGGGGTGCCCGCGCTGCGGGACGCGACCCTCGAGGCCGTCGAGGCCCTGACCGACGACCGGATCCGCCGCCGCGCGCGGCACATCGTCACCGAGAACGACCGGGTCCGCGACGTCGTGGCCCTGCTGGCCGGCGGCGCCGACCCGCGCCGGATCGGTCCCGCCCTGGACGCCTCGCACGCGTCGATACGCGACGACTTCGAGATCACCGTCCCGCACGTCGACGTCGCCGCCGAGGTCGCCCGCGACGCCGGCGCGCACGGGTCCCGGATGACCGGCGGCGGCTTCGGGGGCTGCGTCATCGCCCTGGTCGACGACGCCGACGTCCCGGCGGTCCGCGGCGCGGTGGAGAAGGCCTACGCCGACCGCGGCTGGACCGCCCCCGTCACGTTCACCGCGACCCCCTCCGAGGGTGCCGCCCGCCTGTCCTGACGACCGATGCGGCCCGTCAGACGGCGGTGGCCCGGAGCAGGACCAGGTGCTCCGGCTGCAGGGACGGGGCCCGGACGCCGGCGTGACCGAGGGCCGCGCCGGACAGGGTGACGCCCTCGGCCACCCACGGCGGGGGACGGTGCCGCAGCGCGGGAAGGCCACCGGCGTTGGCGGCGGTGACCCGGTAGCGGCGGTCCGGGTCCAGTCCGGGCAGGCGGATCCGGCCCGGCACCGAGGTCAGCGGGGCGTCGAGCTGGACCAGTGCGAACACCGCCTCCGACCCGTCGGCCGCGACGACGCCGTGCAGTGCCGACGCAGGGTCCGGCGAGTCCGCCCGCACGACGGTCCCGCTGTGCAGCAGGGGCCGCAGCTCCTTGTGGAGCGCCACCCACGCCGCCAGCTCGGCCCGCTCGTCGTCGGACACCACCGTCAGGTCCCACTCGATACCGAACGAGCAGAACAGCGCCGTCCCGGCCCGGAACGACAGGTCGTGGGTGCGGGCCGTGGTGTGCGCCCGCGCCGCGCCGACGTGCGAGCCGATCAGCTCCGGCGGCAGGAGCTGGGCGGTCCAGCGCTGGATCTGCTGGCGTTCCAGGGCGTCGATGCAGTCGCTGCCCCACACCCGGTCGGTGCGTTCGAGGATCGCCAGGTCCACCCGCAGCCCGCCGGACGAGCACGACTCGATCTCCACCTCGGGGTGGCGGGTGCGCAGCTCGTCGAGCAGGCGGTGGACCGCGGCGGTCTGGGCGTGCACCCCGGGTTCGCCGCCCGGGGAGTGCCCGGCGTCGACGAGGTCGCGGTTGTGGTCCCACTTCAGCGACGAGATCGCGTCGGCGGAGAGGATCGCGTCGAGCCGGTCGAGGATGTGGCGGTAGGCGTCGGGGTGGGCGAGGTCGAGGACCTGCTGGTTCCGCGACGGCACCGGCGTCCGCCCGCCCGTGGCCAGGATCCAGTCCGGGTGCGCGCGGGCCAGGTCGGAGTCGGGGTTGACCATCTCCGGCTCCACCCACAGCCCGAACTCCATGCCGAGCCCGCGCACCGTCTCGACGAACGGGGTCAGCCCGTCCGGCCAGACGGACTCGTCGACGTACCAGTCCCCCAGCCCGGCGGTGTCGTCGCGACGGTGCCGGAACCAGCCGTCGTCGAGCACGAAGCGCTCCGCGCCGACGTCGGCCGCGCGCCGGGCCAGCTCGGTCAGGCGGGTGACGTCGTGGTCGAAGTAGGTCGCCTCCCAGTTGTTGACCACCACCGGCCGCGGCGTCGACGGGTGCGACGGCCGGGCGCGCAGGTGGGTGTGGAACTGCGCGGCGACGGCGTCGAGCCCGATCCCGTGCGCGGCGTAGAGCCACGGTGACGCGTACGACTCCCCCGCCGCCAGCACGACCTCCCCCGGCAGGAGCAGCTCCCCGCCGCCGAGTACGGACGCGCCGGTGGACAGTCGCTCGGCGTAGGTGACGTGGTTGCCCGACCAGGCCGTGTGCACCGCCCACACCTCGCCGCCGCGGAACCCGAACCCGGCCGTCCCCGCGGCCAGGATCAGCGGGGCGTCGGGACCGGTCCGCCCACGCCGGTTCTCCCGCGAGTGCACGCCGACGGTCAGCTCGCGGCGCTGCGGCGCACGCTCGCGTCCCCAGCGACCGGCCAGGTCGAACACCTCGGTCGCCTCCGGCGGGAGCGGGACGGTGAGCCCGAGCCCGCCCAGCGCGTACGGAACCCGCGACGGATGGTCGCCGGCGGTGACCGTCGCGCGCTGGCGCAGCAGCCCCGACGGCAGCAGCTCCATCTCGACGACGACGTCCAGTCCGGCGTCGGAGTCGTGGCCGGACACCACGATCCGGTCCCCGCCGTCCGAACCGGACTTCACCGAGACGCCGGTCCGGCGGAACCACGGCGACCACCCCCGGCCCGCGCGGCTCCCGGACAGCCCGGGTCGGCCGTTCCAGCCGGTCGCGTGCTCGGGCAGCACCCCGGCGACGACCGGGACGCCGACCTCGTTGTTCGCCGTCGCCGGCACCGCGGCCCGGGCGAGCTCGCGCAGGTCCTCCGGCGTCGTCTCCCCCAGGTCCGCGCCCCAGTGCAGCAGGACCGGCAGGCCGTCCCCGGGCTTCTCGAATCCGGGCAGGACGACGACCGCGCTCACCCCGGCCGACCGGAGGTGCAGCGGTGCGCCGGCGGCCAGGGTCGCGGCGGCGTCGGACGGGCTGGTGGGCACGGCGCACTCCACGGTCGATCCCTATGTTCTACGTCGAAACATAGAGCGCCCGCCATCGTCGTGTCGACCGACCGACACCCTTATGGCGCTTGAAGGACGTAAGTCAGCCGGTACAGTACAGAAGACGCCGATACGCACCCCCGCGAACCGGCACCCGATCTTGGAGGAGACGGCCTGTGCCGAACCTTCCCGTCATGGAACCGGCCGACATCGTGGTGTTCGGTGGCACCGGCGACCTGGCGATGCGCAAGCTGCTGCCCGCCCTCTACCTCCGCGACCGGGACGGCCAGCTCGACGCCGACACCCGCATCGTCGCGGTCTCGCGCTCCGGTCTCGACGATGCCGATTACCGCGACAAGGTCGACTCCGAGCTCCGCCGCACCACCCCGGCCTGGACCGGCTCGACCTGCGAGTCCGACGAGGTGCACGAGACGTTCCTGCGCCGCCTGCACCACGTGACGCTCGACGTCGCCGACGACGACTGGTCGGCGCTCGCGGACCTGCTCGGCCCGCCGGAGGGCCGTATCCGGGTGCTCTACCTGGCCTCGGCGCCGAAGCTGTTCGGCCGGATCTGCGTCGGCAGCCACGCCCACGGCATCGTCGACGACGCCTCGCGCGTCGTGCTGGAGAAGCCGCTGGGCACCGACCTCGCGTCCGCCCAGGCGATCAACGACGAGGTCGGCTCGGTGTTCTCCGAGGAGCAGATCTACCGGATCGACCACTACCTCGGTAAGGAGACGGTGCAGAACCTGCTGGTCCTGCGCTTCGGCAACTCCCTGTTCGAGCCGCTGTGGAACGCCGGGCAGATCGACCACGTGCAGATCACCGTGGCCGAGTCGATCGGCGTCGGCGGCCGCGCGGACTACTACGACGGCTCCGGCGCCATGCGCGACATGGTGCAGAACCACCTGCTGCAGCTGCTCTGCCTGGTCGCGATGGAGCCCCCGGCCCGGATCGACGGCGAGGGCGTGCGCGACGAGAAGCTCAAGGTGCTGCAGTCGCTGCGCCCGCTCGTCGGGCCGGACGTCGTGCGCGACACCGTCCGCGGGCAGTACACCGAGGGCCTCGTCGACGGCACCGCCGTCCCCGGCTACGGCACCGAGCTGGCCGAGTCCCGCGCCGGCACGCCGAACGAGCTCACCCCGAGCGACACCGAGACGTTCGTCGCCCTGCGCGCCGAGGTCGCGAACTGGCGCTGGGCCGGCGTCCCGTTCTACCTGCGCACCGGCAAGCGTCTGGCCCGGCACGCGTCCGAGATCGTGGTGCAGTTCAAGCCCGTCCCGCACTCGATCTTCCCCTCGTTCGGTGAGGAGATCCCGCCGAACCGCCTCGTCCTGCGCCTGCAGCCGGACGAGGGCGTGCGCCTGCACATGACGGCCAAGCAGCCCGGCCCCGGCGGCATCCGCCCGCACCCGGCCGCGCTGGACCTCTCGTTCGCCCGCACGTTCGGCGACCGTCTCCCGGACGCCTACGAGCGCCTGCTGATGGACGTCCTGCGCGGCAATCCGACCCTGTTCATGCGCCGCGACGAGATCGAGGCCGCCTGGCGGTGGGCGGAGCCGGTGCTCAACACCTGGGCCGAGACCGACCAGAAGCCCCGCCCCTACTCCGCAGGCGGCCACGGCCCCGCGTCGGCGACCTACCTGATCGAGCGCGACGGCCGGGCCTGGCACGAGGACTACTGAGCCGGCCTGCTCCAGCGAGCGGCACTGTCGTCGTCAAGGTTCGGACGAGCGTGCCGGTCGCTGATGCCGGGTCAGGTGCGGCAGCGGGTGGACGAGTACAGGTGGCTGTCCGGGAAGTGCCGGGCGGCCAGGGCCTCGCCGACGATGATCACGGCGGTGCGTTCGATGCCGGACTCCCGGACCGCGGCGGGCATCGTGTCCAGCGTCCCGCGCAGGACGATCTCGTGGGCCCGGCTGGCGTGGGCGACGACCGCGGCCGGGCAGTCCGGGCCGTAGGCGGGGCGGAGCGCGTCGACGACCTCGGCGATCCGGTGCACGGCCAGGTGCAGGACCACCGTGCCGCCGGAGAGGCCCAGTTCCGCGAGGTTCTCGTGATCCGGCATCGGGGTGGCGCGGGCCGCGATCCGGGTCAGCGTCACGGTCTGGGCGACGGTCGGCACGGTGAGCTCGCGGCCCAGTGCGGCGGCCGCGGCGGCGTAGGCGGGGACGCCGGGGCACACGTCGTACGGGACGCCCTCGGCCTCCAGACGCCGGATCTGCTCGGCCATCGCGGAGAACACCGACGGGTCGCCCGACGCCAGGCGCGCGACGTCGAGGCCGTGCCGGTGGGCCCGGACCATCTCGGCGACGATCTCGTCGAGCGTCATCAGCGCGGTGTCGATCGTCCGCGCGTCTGCGGGTGCGATCTCCAGCATCTCCGGCGGGACGAGGCTGCCGGCGTAGAGGCACACCGGGGACGCCGCGATGAGGTCGCGTCCGCGCAGCGTGAGCAGGTCCACCGCCCCCGGCCCGGCCCCGATGAAGTGCACCGTCACTGCGTCGTCCTCTCCACGTTCCAGATCGTCACCGGCATCGACGCCCGCCAGCCGTGGTACCGGCCCACGGGCTCGGCCCGGCTGACCTGCAGCCGCACCAGGTGCCCGCCGTAGCGCTCGTGCGCGCCGGCGAGCAGTGCCTCGGTCTGCACGGTGACCGCGTTCGCGACCAGCCGTCCGCCGTGCTCCAGGGCGTCCCAGCAGGTCTCGAGAACGCCGTCGCCGGTCAGGCCTCCCCCGACGAAGATCGCGTCCGGCCGGCGGAGCCCTCGCAACGCCTCCGGCGCCGTCCCGGTGACGACGCGGAGCTCCGGCACACCGAGCGCCGCCGCGTTGGCCATGATCCGCTCGGCACGGTCGGCACGCGACTCGACCGCGACCGCCCGGCACGTCCGGTGCGCCCGCATCCATTCGATGCCGACACTGCCCGCCCCGCCGCCGACGTCCCACAGCACCTCACCCGGCCGTGGCGCGAGGTGGGCCAGGGTGACGGCGCGGACCTCGCGCTTGGTGAGCTGCCCGTCGCTGTCGTAGGCGTCGTCGGGCAGCCCGGGCGTCTCCCCCAGCAGGCGCGCGCCGGGGTCGGCGACGCAGTCGAGTGCGACGACGTTGAGGGCGTCCGAGGTGCCGTCCCAGGTCGCGGCGGTGCCGGTGACCACGCGTTCTCCGGACTCGCCGAGCCGCTCCAGGACGGTCATCGTGCTGCGGCCGAACCCGTGCGCCGCGACCAGTTCCCCGATGGCGGCCGGCGATCCGGCCCCGGCGCTGAGCACCAGGATCCGGGCCCGCGGCGCGAGCGAGCGGGCCAGCCGTGCGAGCGGGCGGCCCACGACGCTGACCAGCTCGACGTTCTCGACGGCCCAGCCGAGCCGGGCGCACGCCAGGCTGATCGACGACGGGTGCGGCAGCACGCGCAGCCGTTCCGCCCCGGCGACGCGGGCCAGGGTGGTGCCGATCCCGAAGAACATCGGGTCCCCGCTGGCCAGCACCGCGACGCGCCGCCCGGCGAGCTCGTCGAGGATCCCGGGCAGGGCCGGGACCAGCGGTGACGGCCAGGCGCGGCGGGTCCCGGTGACGGAGGCGTCGAGCAGGTCGAGCTGCCGCGGGCCGCCGAGGACCACCTCGGCGGCGCGCAGGGCGTCGCGGGACGGCCCGGCCAGACCGGCCCAGCCGTCGGCCCCGATCCCGACGACGGTGACGGGCTCATCCACCGGCCGCGCCCGCCCCGTCCGCGTCTCCGCCGGTCTTTTCCGTCACCCCGGCGCTGTCGAACGTCGCGACGTCGGCCAGCGCGCGGGCGGCGCCCTGCAGGATCGGCAGCGACAGCAGCGCGCCGGTCCCCTCCCCGAGGCGCATCCCCATGTCCAGCAACGGCTCCAGGCCGAGGTGCTCCGACGCCGTCGCGCTGCCGGGCTCCACCGAGCGGTGCCCGGCCACGCAGTAGCCGACGGCGTCCGGCGCGAACGCGGCCGCCACCAGCGCGGCCGCACCGGCGCTGACGCCGTCGAGCAGGACCGGCACCCGCAGCGCGGCGGCCCCGAGGACGAGCCCGGCCAGTCCGGCGTGCTCCAGGCCGCCGACCGCGGCGAGCGCACCCAGCGGATCGGCCGGGTCGGGGTGGTGCAGCTCCAGCGCGCGGCGCACGACGTCGGTCTTGCGGGCGAGCGTCTCGTCGTCGATGCCGGTGCCGCGACCGGTGACGGTCTCCGGGGCGGCGCCGGTGAACACGCTGATCAGGGCGGCGGCCGCGGTCGTGTTCGCGATGCCCATGTCGCCGGTGATCAGGGCGCGGTTGCCGCCCGCGACCAGGTCCCGCGCCACCTCGATCCCGGCCTCGACGGCCGCGCGGGCCTGCTCGCGGGTCATCGCCGGGCCCTGCGTCATGTCGGCGGTGCCGGCGGCGACCTTGCGTGGCAGCAATCCAGGCACAGCGAGAGGAGCCCCGGCGGAACGAGCATCGGCAGGGTCCAGCGTGCCGAGCACCCCGACGTCGACGACGCAGACCTCGGCGCCGAGCTGGCGGGCGAACGCGTTGACCACCGCTCCGCCGTCGAGGAAGTTCGCCACCATCTGCGCGGTGACCTCCTGCGGCCACGGGGTGACGCCCTGGGCGTGCACGCCGTGGTCGGCGGCGAACACCGCGACCGCGGCCGGCTCCGGGACCGGCGGCGGGCAGGCCGCGGAGATCCCGGCGAGGGTCACCGCGACGTCCTCGACGCGCCCGAGCGAGCCGCGCGGCTTCGTCATCCGGTCCAGGCGGTCGCGGGCCGCGGCGCGGGACTCCCCGTCGACCGGCGTGATCGCGGCGACGGTCTCGGCGAGCAGGTCCATCGGTTCCTCTCCCGGCAGCCCGCGCTGCCCGTAGCGTTCCTGGTGCACGGCCCAGCCCAGCGGACGTCGCCGCGCCCATCCGGCCCCGGCGAGCTCGGGCTCGTCGGGGAACTCCCGGACGTGCCCGACGCACAGGTAGGCGACGACCTCCAGGTGCGACGGCAGGTCGAGCAGCCGGCCGAGCTCGCGCAGCCCGTCGTCGCCGAAGAAGCTGACCCAGCCGACGCCGAGACCCTCCGCCCGCGCGGCCAGCCACATGTTCTGCACGGCCAGCGCGGCGGAGTGGGTGCCCATCTCCGGACGCCCGTGCCGGCCGAGGGTGTGCCGTCCGCCGCGGGTGGTGTCGGCGGTGACGACGACGTTGAGCGGGGTGTCGAGGATCGCCTCGACCTTGATCGAACGCAGGGCCCGGGCCCGGGCGGTCGGCAGCGACGCGGCGTAGGCCTCCCGGTGCCGCGCGACGAGGGCGTGCACCTGCTCGCGGACGACGCGGTCGCGCACGACGACGAAGTCCCACGGCTGGGAGAACCCGACGCTCGGGGCGGCGTGTGCGGCGGCGAGGACGCGGGTCAGCGCGGCGTCGTCGACGGCGACGTCGGGCAGGAAGCCGGTGCGGACGTCGCGGCGGGCGTGCAGCACGTCGTAGAACCCGTCCAGCGGACCTGCGTGCACCACTCGCCCCTCCCCCGGATCCGTGACCGCCGGACCCGCGCCGGAGAACGGCGGTGACTCGACCTCGACCGGGACTGACTCGACCACAGCCGATCGCGGGGGGTCAACCGGCCGCGCGGTCGCGGCGGGCGAGGTCACACCGGGCATACTCGCCCCGATGCCTCCCCGCCCCTGCCCCTGCAGTCTGCCCGAGCCGTTCGAGGCCTGCTGCGGGCGCTACCTCGGCCCGGACGGCGCCGCACCGCCCACCGCGGAGGCGCTGATGCGGTCGCGGTTCACCGCGTTCGCCCGCGGCGACGTCGAGCACCTGCTGCGCACCTGGCACCCCGACACCCGCCCGCGCAGGCTCGAGCCGGACCCGGCCCGGCGCTGGGTGCGCCTGGAGATCCTGGACCGCTCCGGCGGGACGATGTTCGAACGCGAGGGGATCGTCGAGTTCCGGGCGCACCACCGCGACGGCTCCGGATCGGGCAGCCAGCAGGAGCGCAGCCGGTTCGTCCGTGAGAAGGGCCGCTGGCTCTACCTCGACGGCGTTCCCGGACGTCTGCCCTAGTAAGGGCCCGCAGCGTCGGGCGGCGGCCGAGTCGTCCTCCGGGGCGTCGCCGGGTTCAGTCCTCGGCATCCCTGAGCAGTCGGTAGGGCAGACATTGGGGGCTGCCGGTCCGCGGGTCGTGGACGATGTCGGCCTCGACGCCGAAGACGTCCCTGATCACGCGCGAGGTCACGACCTCGTGGGGCGGTCCGGCGGTGTGGACCTCGCCCGCGCAGAGGGCGATCATGTGGTGCGAGTAGCGCGCGGCACTGTTGAGGTCGTGCAGCACCATGACCGAGGTCTGTTCCTCCTCGCGGTTCAGCCGGGCGAGCAGTTCGAGCACCTCGAGCTGGTGGGCCATGTCGAGAAACGTGGTGGGCTCGTCCAGCAACAGCGTGTCGGTCTCCTGCGCCAGGGCCATGGAGATCCAGGCACGTTGGCGCTGCCCACCGGACAACGTGTTTAACGACCGGTCGGCGAACCCGTCCACGCCGGTGATCTCCAGTGCGCGGGTGACGGCCCGCTCGTCGGACTTCGACCACTGCCGCAGGAAGCTCTGGTGCGGGTAACGACCCTGTGCGGCCAGTTCGCGGACGGTCAGTCCCTCCGGGGCCCGCGGGTCCTGGGGCAGCACACCCAGTCTCTTCGCGACGTCGCGGGTCGCGAGGTCGGCGATGGCCTCGCCGTCGAGATAGACGGCGCCGGTCCGGGGCTTCAGCAGGCGGGCCATCGCACGCAGCAGCGTGGACTTCCCGCAGCCGTTCGGACCGACGATCGAGGTGATCCGGCCCCGGGGCACCTCCACCGAGAGATCGGCCAGGACGGTGGTGTCGTCGTAGGCGAGTCCGATCCGCTCGGTCCTGAGCTTGCTCACAGCTCCCGCGTCCTCTCGATGATCATGGATGGCGAACTCTAGGTTCTCCTGCTCCGGTAGAGCAGGTAGATGAAGAAGGGCGCGCCGAGGATCGCGGTGACGATCCCGGCCGGGATCTCCACCTGCGGGAGGACGGCTCGCCCGACGAGGTCGGCGCCGACGACGATCGCCGCTCCCGTCGCCGCGGCCACCGGGATGAGGCGGCCGTGCGACGAGCCGACCATCTGGCGGGCGATGTGCGGAGCCATCAGTGCGACGAAGCCGATCGTCCCGGCGGTGGCCACCGCGGTCCCGGCGAGCGCGACGCTCGTGAGCAGGAGCAGTGCACGCGTCCTGCGGACCGGCACCCCGATGACGTGTGCGACGTCGTCGCCGAGGTTCAGTGCGTTGAGGCGCCGGGCGAGGAACAACGACAGCGGGAGGAAGACCAGCAACCACGGCAGGAACGCGTACAGGTCGTCCCAGCCCCGGCCGTAGACGCTCCCGGTGAGCCAGATCAGGGCGAGGGAGACCTGCTGCACCTCACCGAAGGTGATCATGAAGGTGGTGCCGGCGCCGGCGATCGCGCCGAGCCCGATACCGACGAGCACGAGCCTGACCGGCGAGCCGTCCCCCCGCCACGCCAGCACGTACAGCAACGCGGCCACGGCGAAGGCACCGCCCAGAGCCGCCGGCTGCAGATATGCCGCCGACGCCGACGGCACGGCCACGATCAGGCTCACCGCCGCCAGCGACGCCCCGGCGTTGACACCGACGATGTCGGGCGCGGCGAGTGCGTTGCGCGTGAGTCCCTGCAGGATCGCGCCGCTCACGGCCAGTGCGGCCCCCACCGCCACGGCGACCAGCGCACGGGGCAGGCGGAGGGTGTTGACGACGAAGGCCTGACCGGTGTCGTCCCCGAGGCCGAGCACCGTGCGCAGGACCGCCGGCGGCGGCACCGGGTAGGAGCCGTAGGCGACGTTGAGCACCACGCCGGCGAACACGACCAGGCACAGCACGCCGAAGATCACGATCGCGCGCAGGCTCAGCTTCACCGAGACCGGTCCGGCTCGGAGCGTGGCCTCACCGGTGGCCGGGCGGGAGAGGAGGGACATCAGGCGACCCATCTACTGTCGTACCCGGGAACGCGCCAGCCAGATGAAGAACGGCGCGCCGATGAGGGCGGTGGTCACGCCGACCGGGATCTCCTGCGGCCGCAGCGCGACACGCGAGACGATGTCGGCAGCCAGGAGCACGATCCCTCCGACGACGGCGGAGTAGGGCAGGATCCAGCGGTAGTCCAGGCCGACGACGAAGCGCACGGCGTGCGGCACGACGAGCCCGATGAAACCCACCGGACCCGCGACGGCGACGGCGCTGCCCGCCAGCAGCACCACCGCGAGCGCGGCGAGGGACTTCGTCCACCCGGTCCTCTGCCCCAGACCGGTGGCCACGTCGTCACCGAGCATCAGTGCCGTGATCCGACGGCTCAGCGCCAGCGCGAGCAGGAGTCCGGCGCAGGCGTACGGCGCGATCTGGTGCAGTAGCTCCAGGTCGCGGCCGAGCAGCGACCCGGCCAGCCAGAACCGGATCGTGTCCAGGGTCTGCTGGCTCAGGATCAGCATCGCCGTCGTGAACGACGACAGGAGCGCCGCCACCGCCGCCCCGACGATGGCCAGACGCATCGGCCCCATCTCCCCGCGCCCCACCGAACCGATCCCGTACACCAGGGCGGCCGCGACGGCCGCTCCGGCGAAGGCGACGAGGGCGTAGGTCGACGACGGCGTCCCGAACACGAACACCCCGGTCACCACGGCGAACGCCGCTCCGGCGTTGATCCCGAGGATGCCCGGATCCGCCAACGGGTTGCGCGTGAGCCCCTGCATGATCGCACCGGCCACGGCCAGGCAGGCTCCTACCAGCACCGCGCCGAGTGCCCTCGGGACCCGGATCGTGCGGATGACCAGGTCGTCGCGCGAGCCGTCGTAGTCGACGAAGGCTCGCACGACGTCCGTCACCCCGATCCGGATCGTCCCGAAGTTCACGCTGGCCAGCAGTGCCACGGCCAGTACCGCCGAACACACCACCAGCCCGAGGAGCAGCGCGTACCGCGATCGCAACATGGGGAGGAACCTGCCTGATCCGGGTCGGTCAGTTCGCCGGAGCCCCGCTGGTCGCCGGAGCCCCGCTGGTCGCCGGAGCCGCGCCGTACATCTTCGCGGGGACCTGCTCCGCGACCAGCTCCATCGAGACCAGGCCGCGCGAACGCGTCCACAGTGCGCGGTCGACGGGGTAGACGGTGCCGGCCCGCACGGCTCGCAGGTTCTGCCAGACCGGCGATGCGACCCAGTCGTTCGTCGTGGTCTTCGCGTCGGTCATCACGAACAGGACGTCCGGGTCGATCTCGGCCAGGCCCTCCAGTCCGATCGAGGCGGCGTCGGAGTCGGCGGGGAACGTCGCCCCTTCCGGTGCGTAGGGAATCCCCACCCGCTCCAGGATGTCGGGCACGTAGGACCCCTTCCCCAGGACCTGGAGGGTTCCGCGTTCGCGGGGGATGATGGCCAGGGCCTCACGCTTGTCGCCCGGGGGGACCGTCTTGGCCAGCTCGTCGAGCCGTCCGTTGATGCGGGCGATCTCCGTGTTCGCCGCGTCGGTCCGGCCCAGGGCGTCCGCGACCTTCCGGGCCACGTCCAGGGTCCCCTGGTAGCCGGAGTACCGGGCGGTGAACACGACCGTGGGGGCGATCGCACTGAGCTGGTCGTAGATCGCCGCGTGCCGATCGTTGTCGGCGATGATCAGATCGGGCTCGAGGCTCGCGATCTTCTCCAGGTCGGGCTCCGCCCGGGTCCCGACCGACCGGTAGTCGCCCAGCTTCTCCCGCACCTGCGGGATCAGGTTCTCCGGATCTCCGTCGTCGACCACACCGACCGGGCGCACGCCCAGTGCGGCCAGCATGTCCACGTAGGGGAACTCGAGCGCGACGACGCGCTGCGGCCTGCCGGCCACCGTCGTCACGCCCTTGTCGTGCGTGACCGATCGGGTGGCCCCGGCCGCATCGCCTCCGCCTCCGCCTCCGCCTCCGCCTCCGCCTCCGCCGCCGCCGCCGCCGCACGCGGCGATCAGCAGGACGACGGCCGCCAGTAAGGAGACCGTTCCGAGCCCACGTCCCCCGCGGTTTCCCATTCGACTACTCATCGTTGAGCGAACTCCGTTCTGGACAGGATTGTCGACGTCGTCGTCCGGTGCCGAGCCGGTCCGTGAGGACGGAGCAGATCTGCGACCGGTGAGCACCGTGTCGAGCATTCGATTCTGTGACCCGACGACGCCCATGCTTTTCGGGCGATACGGAACGACCGCGGTGCGGCTCGTTGTGATCTGTGCCTGGAGCCGATCTTCGCTGATGCGATCGCAATGGGGCAATACCGTTCCGAGACGGCTTTCCGTTCACCGGGGGGCGCCCGATCCCCCCGGGTCGCTCGATACCCGCCGGGGCGCCGCACCCGGTCACGCCCGTCCGCGCCGTGGCCGGTCCGGCCTGGTCAGGTACACCGCTACGACCACCACCGCGGGCAACAGGCACAGGGCCAGCAGCGTCGGCCGGTACGAGCTCGACCATTCCCTGCCCAGGGCGAGGAGGAGGGGCCCCAGCGCGGAGGCGCCGATGATCGCCGCGTGCACGGTGCCCCGCAGGGTGGCGAGGTGAGCGGTTCCGAAACCCTCGTCGAACACGACTCCCTTGAGGGTGCGGATCCCGCCGGTGCAGGCTCCGAGCGCCAGGCCGTAGACGACGGCGGTCCAGCCCGGGCGCAGCCATCCGGCACCGATGGTGGTGAGGGCGAGGACGACCATGACGGCGACGATCAGTGTGCGGTCGCCGACGTGGTCGGCCAGCCAGCCGAACAGGAAGCTGACGAGCAGCCCGGCGACCAGCTGCGGAACGAAGTTGGCCGCCGCCTCGGCGACGCTCAGGCCACGCTCCCCCAGTACGGACACCTGGTGGAACATCAGGCCGGTGGTGACCAGGCTGCACACCCCGGTTCCCGCGATGACGACCCAGAAGACCGAGGTCCGTCCGGCTTCCCGCAGGGTCCGGTCGGCAGCCGGTCCGCCGGCTCCGGCGGACGCCCCCGGGTCCGGCCCACCGTGCGTCGCGTCCCCGGGCGGGCCCGTCCCCGTCCCGACGTCCGTCCCGATGTCCGTCCTGCCGTCGACGCCGGTGCGCACCCGTCGTGGCAGGACCAGCAGAGCGGCCGGCACCGTCAGCGCGAGAACGACCCACCCCTGCAGCTGCCACACCGTGCGCCACCCGAGCTCGCTGATCAGGTGCTCGAGCCCCAGCGGAGCCAGCGAGATCACGGAGGTGCCCACCGCCGTGACGACGCCGATCGCGAGTCCCCTGCGCCGGTGCACGTAGACCGCGACGGCGGTGGTGGCCGCGAGGCTCAGGGCGCCCTGGCCGCCGATGCGGATGCCCACGAAGGCCGCGGTCAGCCCGACGATCTCGGTGACGGTGCCGGCCACCAGCAGGACCACCCCGAAGCAGCCTCCGATGACGGCCATGACGCGGCGGGGCCCGTGGCGGTCGAGCATCCGTCCCAGCCAGGGCATCGCGAACGCCCCGGCCAGCGAGCCGATCGCGTAGGCCGTGGCCACCGACCACCGGGACACCTCGAGGGAGGTGATCAGCGGGTCGACGAACACCGAGACCGCCGCGGTCTGGCCCGGTGCGGTCAGGGCGAGGGCCACCGACGCCGAGCCGATCACGCGCCCGCGGTAGCCACGGGGGCTGTTGCGGGGTTCGTATCGCGTCCCTGCCGGGTCCGGCCGGTCGGAAGCGATCGACACGGGGCCTCCTGTCGGGGTCGACGTGCGGCTGTGCCGGGCACGCGCGGTGTTCGATCGGGCGGGGGACGGCGGGACGGTCAGGGCTTGAAGAACGAGGAGTCGTGGGTGTGTCCGAGCGCCGCCCGGCCGATCGTCGCCAGGACGTGGTCGTCGTTGTCGTGGCGCGCGTAGAAGGTCAGGTCGCGCAGGATCCGCTCCACGGGGCTGGGCCGGACGAGGCTGCGGGCCCCACAGGCGCGGACACAGTGGTCCACGGTCTCCAGCGCGAGGTGCTCGACGAGGTGGCGGGCGCGGTTGCCGGCGCTGTGGGCCTCACGCCGTTGCCCGCTGTCCCAGAGCCGGGCGACGTGGGCCAGCCAGAGGTGCGCGGTGTCGATGTTGACCTGCATGCTCCCGACGCGCTGCTGGACGTAGGGGTCCGCGGTCTTGTCCTGCCGGAGCAGGTACTCGAGCGCGTAGTCGAAGGCGCCTTCGGCGGCGCCGAGGAAGCTGGCCGCGTAGTGCGGGGTGAAGGCGCTCTGCCAGCCCTGGCGCAGGTAGGCACCCGGTTCGCCGATCACGTCCTCCTCGGAGAGGAAGGTCCGGTCGAACGTCACCACGTGGCTGGCGGTGGCGCGCATGCCGATCGGGTCCCACCACGACTCGTCGACGGTGATCGAGGGGTCGGAGAGGTCGCACGCCAGCAGGAGCAGTCCCTCGGCCGGGCCGTCCGCGTGCCGGGCGCCGCCCGGCCCGGCGGTGTTGACCAGGAGGATGGCCCGGTCGGCGCCGGTCGCGCTGGTGGCGAAGGCCTTGGTGCCCTGCAGGACCCATCCCCCGTCGGCCGCGGTGATGCTCGTGCCGAACGCGGTGCGCTCGCCCGGCTTGCGCGCCTGCGGCTCACCGCTCCACGCGACCCACTTCTCCCCGCCGTGCACGATGCCCTCGAACCAGCGGGCCCGCTGCCGTTCGGAGGCCAGCGCGTCGATGAGCACGACCGAGTTGG
Organism: Pseudonocardia sediminis; assembly: GCF_004217185.1. Lineage (NCBI taxonomy): Bacteria > Bacillati > Actinomycetota > Actinomycetes > Pseudonocardiales > Pseudonocardiaceae > Pseudonocardia > Pseudonocardia sediminis. Next base: position 3,758,201 of record NZ_SHKL01000001.1, read on the forward strand.
TGTGTCCCTCCCAGCACCGGCCGAGGGACAGGTCGGCCTTGGCCAGCTCCGTGGTCATCAGCCACAGCGGCAGCGTGTCGCCGTGGAGCGGGCCGAGCCCCAGACCCCCGTACCCGACGGGAACGCTGGCCGCGTTCAGGCCGGCAGCCGCCAGGTCGTCGAAGTCCTCGCTCGGGAACGCCGCCGCACGGTCGTAGGCGTCCGCTCGTCGGGCGCAGGCCTCGGCGACGTCGCCGACGCGTGCGAGCAGTTCCCGGTGCCGGGGCGCGAGGGTCTGCAGCCACATCGTCTCCGGGGTGGCGTCGATGCTCACTCGGTGATCCCTTCCAGTCGTCGGTGATGCAGGTCTGTCAGTGGGAGAGGACGTCGCCGCCCCGCAGCGTCCGCCCGGCCTGCAGCAGCGCACGGGTCTGCTCGGTCGGGATGTGCCGTCCGGTCATGAGGTGGAACTGGCACCCGGCGTCGGCGAGGAGCACGTCCCAGCCGTCGACGACGGCGAGTCCGCGTTCGCGGGCCTCGCTGCTGACCGCGGTCTCGGTGGGGGCGTAGACCATGTCCACGACGACGGCGTCGTCGGGCAGCTCGACCGGCCGGAAGGGTGCCCGATCGGTCATCGGCGTCGCGTGTACGAGGAGCGAGTATCCGTCCGCGCGGAACTCGTCGAGGGGAACGAACTCGAGCCCGAGCCTCGCGGCGACCGACCGGCCGCGGTGGCGGTCGCGGTTGACCAGCACCGGCTCGGCGCCGCACCCGGCGAGCGCGAGGGCGGCGGCGCGGCCGGCACCGCCGCAGCCGATCACCGCGGCCCTGCGGCCGGAGACCGGCTCGTCGACACCGGCCAGCGCCCTCCTGATCGCGGGGCTGTTGGACGTGTCGGCCCGCCAGGAGCTCCCCTGCCGCACGAGCGAGTTCGCGGCCCCGCACCCACGTGCCGCCGGACTCGCCGTGCCGGCCCTGGCCAGGGCCGCCTCCTTGTGCGGGGACACCACGGTGGCCGCGCGCATCGGGATGCCGAGTGCGGTCAGGCCCGACTCCGCGACCTCGTCCCAGAAGGCCCCGAAGTCCTCCACCTGGAACGGCAGGTAGAGAGCGGGGATGCCGAGTGCGCGGTAGCCGGCGTTGTGCGCGCGCGGCGACTTCGACGCCAGGACCGAGCGACCGACGATGCCGTTCACGGTGTCCAGCGGTCGCAGCCGGGGAAACCCGTAGTCACCCAGCAGCTGGTCGACGGTGGGCACGTCGGGGTCCCCGCCGTCCAGCCCGCCGAACACCACGGGTGCACCGAGCCAGGGGGCCAGCAGGCGGCTCCAGACCCCGGCCGCCCCGGTGCCGAACGCCGTCACGTCGCACCGTCCGAGGTCGTGGAGGAACCGCAGCGGCGCCAACGCCTGCTCGGCCCGCGACACGGCGCTGGTGAGCAGGTAGAGCGCGGCTCCCGTGGCGGCCATGGAGCCGAACCGCCGGTGGAGCGTGCCGTGATCGGCGGCGGCTCCGTGCCAGGAGATGCGTCGCCGGTGCGCCGGTATCCGGGTGAGCAGCTCCGGGACCAGGTCGTGGTCGTCTTCCAGGTCGACCATGTCGTAGCGCTCGGCCGCGGCGAGCAGGCGGGCGTGCCGCACGTGCGCCGGGCCCTCGAACCGGCCACCGCGGTCACGGCTGCGCAGGCAGTACACGACACGGCCGCCGAAACGGCGCCGCAGCCGGGCCGGGTCGATCTCCCCCAGGAGATCCGCCCGGACCTCGACCAGATCCACCTCGTCCCGCAGCGCGTCCAGTTCGGTGCCGGAGTCGGAGAGCGGGGTGCTGAGCACGGCGGTGACGGCGGCGCAGCCCTGTTGCCTGTCCGAACTACCGACACGTATCACAGTCGTCTCCCGGTCGTGGATGGTGCGGAATCGGGCCGAGGCATGCGTCAGCGCGCCCGGAACAGGCTGAAACGAATGACGAATCGTCGACAGGCACTGCCGTGTCGATCCCGTCATCTTTCTGCCGGCGAGACGCTAATCGACATATCCGTATCCCTCGATCTCCGGAGGACGAACGGAGGTCGATCCGTGATCACCGGGCGGCCCCGGTAAACGGGCTGGGATTCGCTACCGCGTCATCACCGATGACCGAACAGGCGGGCCGGACGCACTGATCTCCACCGGTCATCCGTCATTTCTCACCGTGGTTAGTTCTGGTGCGTCACATCGCACGCGTTTTTGCTCTCACGGTGCATCCATTCGACCCGGGAGCAGCAGCCGGGCTGCTCGGGGACGGGCGCCCCGTGACGTCGGTGGTCGACGTCGGTGGTCGATGACGTGACCGCTCACGGGGTGGCAGGGTGCAGCAGGTGATCAACCACGCCTCCGACGACGAGACCTCACCCTCGGCCTGGCTGCTGCTCGTCTACCGGGTCCCGCGCGAGCCGAGCCGGTTGCGCGCGGGTGTGTGGCGGAGGTTGAAGAGCATCGGCGCGGTCTACCTGCAGAACTCGGTCGCGGTGCTGCCCGAGCCGACGGTCCACGAGCGTGCGCTCCGCTCGCTGCGCAAGGACATCACCGAGCTGGGCGGCACGGCCCACCTGATGCGGTGCGAGGCCCTGGCCGGCGAGGGTGAGGTCGTCGCGACCTACAACGCCGCACGCGACGAGGAGTACGAGGAGATCCTCGACCGCTGCCGTGGGTTCCGGGCCGAGATCGACAAGGAGGCCGCCGCCGAGAAGTTCACCTACGCCGAACTGGAGGAGAACGACGAGGACCTCACGAAGCTCCGGGGCTGGTTCGACAAGGTCCGCCTCCGGGACTCGCTCGGGGCCCGCCGACGGCCCGCGGCCGAGGAGGCGCTGCAGAACTGCGTCGCAGCGCTCGATACGTTCGCCGAGAAGGTCTACCTGGCCCAGGACGGCCGTTGAGGTCGATCCCTGGCCGGCTATGTGCCGTGCCGGTCGGGGGGCGGCAGGGCCCCGTAGAGGCGCCATCCGGTCGCGCTGGGCTCCCAGTGCAGGTAGGGGCTCGGGTCCGGGTCGAGGCGGGTCAGGTTCTCCCACATCACGTCGTGTGCCCGGCGCATGTCCGCGATCTCGCGGCGGAGGCGGCGGAGGATCCGGGCGACGGTGCTGTCCTGTGCCATGGGGAGATCGTGCCGAGCCGGCCCACCGGCAGGAACAGGCAGGAAGGACGCCCTTCGACAACTTCCTGCCACGGGGATGCGAACCGGCAGAATGCCGCGCGTGACCGGCGACGCTGACCCGTACGGAACCGCCGCCCACCGCTGGGCGGCCAACTGCTCGATGCTGTTCACCGAGGTCCCGCTCCTGGCGCGGCCCGCGGCGGCGCGCGCGGCCGGCTTCGACGCCGTCGAGTTCTGGTGGCCGTTCGCGCACTCGGTCCCGGCCGACGCCGCCGTCGAGGCGTTCGTCTCCGCCGTCACCGACGCGGGCGTCGCGCTGGTCGGGCTGAACCTCCCGGCCGGGGACATGGCCGCCGGGGACCGCGGGCTGATCTCGGTGCCCGGCCGCGAGGCCGAGCTCGCCGACGGCCTCGCCGTCGCCGCGAGCATCGGCGCACGCCTGCGCGTGCACGGCTGCAACGCTCTGTACGGCAACCGGATCGACGGCGTCGACCCGGCCGAGCAGGACGAGCTGGCCGTGGCCAACCTGACCCGCATCGCCGAGACACTGGCGGTCATCGGCGCCCGCGCCTGGCTGGAGCCGCTCAGCGGCGTGCCCACCTATCCCCTGCGCACCGCGACCGACGCCCTCGACGTCGCCGACCGGGTCGCCGCCGCCGGGGCGCCCGAGCCGTTGCTGCTGGCCGACCTCTTCCATCTCACCGCGAACGGCGACGACGTCGCGGGCGTGCTGGACGCCTTCGGCGACCGGATCGGCCACGTCCAGGTCGCCGACCACCCCGGCCGCCACCAGCCCGGGACCGGCGCGATCCCGTTCGCCGAGCACCTGGACTCCCTGCGCCGTCACGGCTACGACGGCTGGATCGCCGCCGAGTACGCCCCCGAGGGCGACACCGCGACGAGCCTGGCCTGGCTCCCCCGGGAGAGCGGCTGACGCCGCCCGTGCGCGGATGTCGCTGCCAGGGCGACGACATCCCACTCACGAGGCACCGGGCGGTGATCGCAAGCGCCGTATCCGGATCTCCCGGGCTAGCGTCTGGGGCGTGCAGAACGACTCCCCCGCGGCCGGTCTCGGCGACGCCCCGAACGGCGGCCCGCTCGACGGCGTCCTCGTCGCCGACTTCTCCCGCGTCCTGGCCGGTCCCTACGCGACGATGGTCCTCGCCGACCTCGGCGCCACCGTGATCAAGGTCGAGAGCCCCAGTGGCGACGACACCCGCACCTGGCGCCCGCCCGTCCTCGACGACGTCGCCACGTACTACCTGTCGATCAACCGCAACAAGCGCTCGATCGTCCTGGACCTCGCCGACGACGGCGACCGCGACGTCGCACAGAAGCTGGCGGCCCGCGCCGACGTCCTGATCGAGAACATGAAGCCCGGCGGCATGACGAAGTTCGGGCTCGACCACGGCACGGTCTCCGCGGGCAACCCCGGCGTCGTCTACTGCTCGATCAGCGGGTTCGGCACCCGCGGGGGCGCACACCTGCCCGGCTACGACCTGCTGGCCCAGGCCACGTCCGGGCTGATGAGCCTGACCGGTGACGCCGACGGCAAGCCGTTCCGGGTCGGCGCCGCGATGTTCGACGTCCTCACCGGCCTGCACGCCGCGGTCGCCGTCACCGCCGCTCTGCGCCACCGCGACGCCACCGGCGAGGGCCAGCTGCTGGAGACGAACCTGCTCTCGACGGCGATGTCGTGCCTGGTCAACCAGACCGAGGCGTTCGTCGCGGCCGGGGTCGTGCCGTCCCGGATGGGCAACGCGCACCCCAGCGTCTTCCCCTACGAGCCGATGCCGACCGGCGACGGCGAGCTGATCGTCATCGCCGCCAACGACGGCCAGTTCCGCAAGCTGTGCACCGTGCTCGGCGACCCCGCCATGGCCGAGGACCCGCGCTTCGCCACGATGGGCGGGCGGTTGGAGAACCGCACCGAGATCCGGGAACGGCTGCTGGCCCGTCTCGCGACCCGCAGCGCGAAGGAGTGGTTCGACGCCATCACCGCCGCCGGCGTTCCGTGCGGGCCGATCAACTCGATCGACCAGGGCGTCGCGCTGGCCGAGGAGCTCGGGCTGGAACCGGTCGTGCGGGCGGGTGACGACGCCGCGATCCCGACCGTCCGCAACCCCGTCGAGTACTCCGGCACGCCGCCGACCTACCGGCGCTCGCCCCCGACGCTCGGCGCCGACTCCGACGAGGTCCGGGCCTGGCTCGCGGGCTGAGCGCGCGTGTCGGCCGGGCGGACCCCTCGTCCCGCCCGGCCGGGGGGCTCAGAACACCCGGGCGACGCCGGGGATCCGGCGCAGCGCCCAGGCCAGTGACCACGTGACGGCCGCTCCGGCGAGCAGCAGGACGAACGCCTTCACCACGGCCGGCGCGTCGAGGCCGGCGAGCGCGACACCGAGCCACACGAGCACCGGCGCGTGCAGGACGTAGACGGCGAACGCCTGTGCGGACAGGAACCGCGGGACCCGCCCGGACCGGTCGAGCACTGTCCGGAACAGCACCAGCACGATCGTCATCGCGCTCGCGGCGACCAGCGAGCCCGACACCGAGGTCACCAGCGACTCGGGTGTCCCTCCGCCTGCGGCCGCCGGCCCGATCACGACCACCCCGGCCAGCGTCACCCCCAGCGCGACCACCAGGACCGGGACGCAGGCCCAGGCGGTCCGGACCCGCAGCGTCTGCAGCCACTGCCTCCGCGCCGCCAGGACGCCGAGCGTGAAGGCCGCGGCGTACTGCGGCAGGTACGACGGCGACGGCAGCCCCACCGCAGCCCAGTAGGTACCGTCCGGCGTCCCGATCCGCCACACCCAGGTCACGACCCCGAGCGCGAGACCGAGTCCGAGGACCACCAGCACGCCCGGAGTGCGGCCCGGCCGGTCCGCCACGTCCCGCCGGCCGCGCAGTGCGCGCACGGTCGCGTAGACCAGCGAGAACACGAGCAGCACGGCGACGAACCAGAGCGGGCCCGGGTCGGGGAAGGCGACCAGGTAGGCCGGGAAGCTCATCTCCGCCGCGCTCGGCGACGCCGCGTAGCCCGGATAGCGGAAGACCGGTGCGAGCACCACGAGGAACACCAGGAACGGCACCCCGAGCCGCAACAGCCGTCCACGGACGAACCCGGCGACCCCGTGCCGGTCCACCCCGTCCGGCACGAAGAAGCCCGAGATCAGGAAGAACAGCCCCATGAACCACATCTGGTTCGTGCCGACCAGGGCGTCGAGAGCGATCGCGCTGCCGTCACGGGGCGGCTCGTGGTAAGGCCACAGCGGGATGTGGGAGTAGGTCACCGCGGCGTGGTGGGCCAGGACGAGCACGGTCAGCCCGACCCGGACGTTGTCCAGCCAGGCCAGTCGACCGGCCGTGGAGGCCGGCCGAGCCCCGGACTCGGGTGCGGTCGCGGACGGTCGTGGTGCGGTGGTGGTCATGCGGATCCCCCCGGATTCCGTACGGCGGCGACGACGAGGTCGGCCAGCTGCTCGGCGTGGGCCATCAGGTCCGACCCCGGGTGCGCGACCCAGTAGCCGAACATCGCGTCGAGCGAGGCCTGCAGCGTCACGGCCATCACCCGGTGGTCGAACTCGCGCAGCACGCCCTCGGACCGTCCGAGGGCGTACATGTGCTCGTACCCCTGGTAGAGCACCTCGTTGTCGGCGACGCCGTACCGGAGCGAGCCGTCCTTGCGGCGCAGGTGCGTGACGATCTCCCCGACGGCCAGCATCTCGTCGCGATGGGTGAGCCCCTCGTGCGCGACGGCGAGGACGTGCTCGCGGATCATCTCCAGCGGGGCGAGCCCCTCCAGCTTGGGTACGACCCGCTCCGCGATGCCGGTGTAGATCCCCTCCACGCACGCCTCCATCAGCTCCTCCTTGCCGGAGAAGTGGTAGGAGATGACGCCCTTGGAGACGCCCGCCGTACGCGCGATCGCGGCCAGTGACGCCGCCCCGAACCCCTGCTCGGCGACGGTGTCGATCGCCGCGGCGACGATCTGCCGACGCCGCGCCTGCTCGATGAACGACGGCTCTTTCCGGCCGCCTGGCTCATTTTCTGACCGCATGGCCAGAAAACTATCTGCTTGGCCAGATCACCGTCAATCCGATGGCCGCGGCGGCGCCGGGGTGGCGCCGGAGCCGGCCTCCCGCCAAGGTCCCTGGAACGTGTGGTGTCCCGGCACCGCGGAGTACCAGGGAGGGGCCCATGGACGAGACCGTGACCGCGGTGATCGACGACGTCGTCGCGCGGGCGGCGGCGCACGACGCGGACGAGCCCGACCGCCTGCGGCGGTGGCGCGTCCTGGAACCCGACGCCGGACGTCTGCTCTGGTTCCTCGTGCAGTCGTCCGGAGCGCGCGACGTCGTCGAGATCGGCACCTCGCACGGGGTGTCCACGCTCTGGCTCGCCGATGCCGTCCGCAGCACCGGCGGGCACCTGAGCAGCGTCGACGCCGACCCGGACGTCCAGGACGCCGCCCTGGCCAACCTCGTCCGGGCCGGCCTGGACGCCCACGTCACGTTCGGCACCGGCGACGGCGGCGCGGCCCTGGCCGGGCTGGACGAACAGAGCGTCGACCTGCTGTTCCTCGACGCCGAGCGGACCGAGTACCCGGGCTGGTGGCCGCACCCCGTGCGGGTGCTGCGCCCGGGCGGGGTCCTCGTCGTCGACAACGCCTTCTCGCACGCCGACGAGGTCGCCCCGCTGGCGGCGCTGATCGACGAGCACCCCGGGCTGACCTCGACGACCGTCGCCGTCGGCAAGGGCGAGCTGCTGGCGCTGCGCAGCCGCTGACCCGTCCGGCGGCACACCGAGTTGCCGGGTGCAACGGTCGGGCAGAGGATCACCCCCACCGGGGCCGGCACGGCAGCGGTGGGACACAGCGGGGGGCGACATGGCGGGCACCGACGCGCCGGCACGCGGGCGCAACATCTGGATCTGGTTCTTCGGAGCCCTCGGCGGGATCCTCTGGGGGTACGACACCGGCGTCATCTCCGGTGCCCTGCTCTACATCCCGGACGACATCCCGCTCTCACCGCTGGTCCAGGGCATGGTCGTGTCCGGGCTGCTGGTGGGGGCGATGCTCGGCGCGGGCCTGTCCGGCCGCCTCGCCGACACCCTGGGACGGCGGCTGCTGATCTTCGCCGGCGGCATCGTGTTCATCGTCGGCACGCTCGGGTCGGCCCTCGCGGTCAACGCCGAGCTGCTCGTCGGGTTCCGGTTCGTGATGGGCATCGGCGTCGGGATCATCTCGGTGGTCGTCCCGATGTACCTCTCCGAGCTCGCGCCCAAGGAGATCCGCGGACGGCTGACGTCGCTGATGCAGCTGCTCGTCACCGTCGGCATCTTCCTGGCCTACGTCACCGACTTCGCCTTCGCCGACGCCCGCGCCTGGCGCTGGATGATCGGCATCGGCGTCATCCCCGCGGTGGTGCTCGCGATCGGGATCTACACCCAGCCGGAGAGCCCCCGTTGGCTGGCCGGGCACAAGTCCGGCGGCGAGGCCGACGCGAAGAAGATCCTGGTCAAGCTGCGCGGCAGCGAGGAGGCCGCCCGCTCCGAGCTGGCCGAGATCCACGAGAGCGTCCGCTCGGAGGCCGAGAACACCGAGAAGGTGAAGCTCGGGGCGCTGACCCGCGGACGCCTGCGGCCGATCTTCGTCGTCGGCATGCTGCTGGTGTTCTTCCAGAACTTCGTCGGGATCAACACGATCATCTACTACGCCCCGACGCTGCTCACCAACGTCGGCTTCGGCGACAAGAACGCGATCCTGGCCAACGTCGGGATCGGCGCCGTCAACATGCTGATGACGATCCCCGGCATGTTCCTGATCGACAAGGCCGGGCGCCGTCCGCTGCTGCGCTGGGGTGCACTCGGCATGTGCGCGGCGATGATCCTGCTGACGGTCACCAACCTGGTCGGCCTGACCCAGGGCCCGGTCCTGCTCGGGCTCACCCTGGCCGGGATCATCGTCTACATCGCGTCGTTCTCGATCTCGTGGGGACCGGTGCAGTGGGTGCTGCTGCCGGAGCTGTTCCCGCTGCGGGTCCGCGCCGGTGCGGTCGGCATCTGCGTGACGTTCAACTGGCTGTTCAACATGATCGTCGCGCTGCTGTTCCCGAGCCTGCTCGACATCTTCGGAGCGGGCTACAACTTCCTGTTCTTCGCGATCATGACGGCCCTGGCCTACCTGTTCGCGACGAAGCTGTTGCCGGAGACGAAGGGCCGCAGCCTGGAGGAGATCGAGCGCGACCTCACCGGTCCCGCTCCCGCCACCCGCTGAGGTTTCTCCCGTCGCGGCCGATGAGTTTCCCGGTTGCGGTGCGTCTCCCCTGCAGACGCAGAAGCATCCGAGCACCGGGAGACACCATGACCGCCATCGCCGCCACCTCGTCCACCACCGCCGGCCGCCGTCCGGGCCGCACCGCCTCGGTCGCCCTGTGGGTCGGCCAGGTCCTCGTCGCCGCGGCGCTGCTGTTCGCGAGCATCCCCAAGGTCACGCTCGACCCGATGGCCGTGGAGGGCTTCGCCGCCATCGGGTTCAGCCCGACCGGGACGCTGGTCATCGGCCTGCTCGAGATCGCCGGCGCGATCGGCCTCCTGGTCCCGCGCCTGACCGGGCTCGCGGCCCTCTGCACCGTGGCGCTGATGATCGGTGCGGTGACCGTCACCGTCGTCTTCATGGGTGCCGCCCTGGCGGTCCTGCCCGCCGTCATCGGCGTCATCGCCGCCCTGGTCGCCTACGGCCGCCGGCACTCCACGGTCCAGCTCGCCGCGTGGGTCCGCACCCGCCGCTGACCACGTCCTGTCCAGCGCACCTCGCACAGGAAACGGTGTCCTCGCACAGGTTCCAACCTGTGCGACGACACCGTTCTGTGTGCGAAGTGGCGCCCGCCGGAGGGGCGGCGGTCAGACGGGGCTCAGCGGCGGGGGCTCGTGGGCCCGGACGGTCGGTGCGGTGTGCGGGCAGCGCTCCAGCTCGACAGCGCTGAGCTGGCCGCTGCAGCCCTGCGAGAGTCGTGACGTCCCGGCGTCGCGGGTCAGGACGTTCGGGTTGCCGTGCCGGCAGGTGCCGTCGGGCTCGGGGTCCCACCAGGCGCCGGTCGGCAGCTGGACGACGCCGGCGCGGACCTCGTCGGTGACCCGGGCCTGGGCCAGGGCGGCGCCGCGGTCGTTGTGCAGGCGGACCACGTCGCCGTCGGCGATCCCGCGGGCCGCCGCGTCGACGGGGTGCACCCGCACGATCTCCTGACCGCCCGCGCCCTTGGCCCCGGCGCTGTGCGCGCCGAAGTCCAGCTGCGAGTGCAGGCGGGTCGCGGGCTGGTTCGCCACCATCCACAACGGGTGCCGTGCGTCGGGCCGCTCGATGGGCTCCAGCCAGGCGGGATGGCCGGGGCAGTCGTCGTAGCCGAACCCGGCGATCGTCGACGAGCCCACCTCGACCTTCCCGGAGGGGGTCGCCAGCGGGTGTCCGACGGGATCCGCGCGGAACTTCGCGAGCACTCCCCCGTCGTCCGGTCCGGACGGGAGCTCCAGCTCGCCGGCCTCCCAGAACTCGTCGAAGTCCGGGGCGGGGTGACCGCGGTCGGCCAGCGCCTTCTGCGTGCGCAGGTACAGGTGCTCCAGCCACTCCCGCGTCGTCCGCCCGTGTGTGAACGCGTCCCCGTGCCCGAGCCGCCCGGCCAGCGCGGAGAGGATCTCGTAGTCGTCGCGGGCCTGACCGCGTGGCGGGCTGAGCGGCTTCATCGCGACCAGGAGCGGGTCCGAACCGGACGCGCCGATGTCCTCGCGCTCCAGCGTCGTCGTCGACGGCAGCACGACGTCGGCGTGTCGCGCCGTCGCCGTCCAGACGGGGTCGTGCACGACGAACGTGTCCAGCCGGGCCACCGCGCGGCGCAGCCGGTTGAGGTCCTGGTGGTGGTGGAACGGGTTGCCGCCCAACCAGTACGCGAGCCGCACGTGCGGGTAGACGCGGTGCTCGCCGTTGTACTCGTAGGCCTCGCCGGGGTGCAGCAGCATGTCGGCGACCCGGGCGACCGGGATGAACTCGCCGACCGGGTTCGGGGTGCGGGTCATCGTCGGGACCGGGACGGCGTTGCGCACGCGCCCGTAGTGGCCGAGCGACCCGAGCCCGTAGCAGAACCCGCCACCGGGCAGGCCGACCTGCCCGAGCACCGCGGCCAGCGCAGCGCCGGCCCACACCGGCTGCTCGCCGTGCTCGGAGCGCTGCAGCGACTGGGCGACCGTGACCAGGGTGCGTCCGGTGCCGATCCGCCCGGCCAGCTCGCGGATCGTCGCCGCGTCGATGCCGGTGATCCCGGCCGCCCAGTCGGCGTCCTTGACCGGGCCGGCGAACAGGTACCGCTCCAGCTCCGGCCAGCCGACGCAGTGCGTGCGGAGGAACTCCCGGTCGTGGCCGCCGGCGGCGACGACCGTGTGCATCAGGGCCAGCATCAGCGCGGTGTCGGTGCCGGGCTCGATCGGCAGCCACTGTGCGTCGACCTCGTCGGGCAGGTCCGGGCGCAACGGGCTGACGAGCACGAACCGTGCCCCCCGGGCCTTCGCCGCGCCCATCGCGCCGCGCTCGACGTGCCGGCTGACCCCGCCCGCGGCGACGGTGGAGTTCTTCAGCGCCATCCCCCCGAACGCGAGAACGGTGTCGGTGTGCGCGGCGACGGAGTCCCAGCTCACGGCGTAGCGGGTGACGGCGTCGAACCCGCCGAGGACGTGCGGGATCAGCACCTCCGCCGCACCACCGGAGTAGGTGTTGACCGAGCGGGTGTAGCCGCCGGTGACGGCCAGGAACCGGTGCAGCTGCCCCTGCGCGTGGTGGAACCGCCCCGCGCTGGCCCAGCCGTAGGAACCGCCGTAGACCGCGGCGTCGCCGTGGGTCTCCCGGACGCGGGTCAGCTCGGCGGCCAGCCGGTCGAGCAGCTCGTCCCAGCCGACCTCGAGGTAGTCGTCGTGCCCGCGCCGGTCGTCGGGTCCGGGGCCGTCCTCCCACCACCCGCGCCGCACCGACGGGGCCGCGACCCGCGCGGGGTGCGTCAGCGCGGCCGGGATGTTGCCCAGCACCGGCGACGGGTCCGGGTCGCCCGGATGCGGACGGACCTGCAGGTCGCCGTCGTCCCACCGGGCGCGGAACACACCCCAGTGCGAGCTGTGGGTCAGGTCCGTCACGGGGCTCCCTTCCTCGTCACCGCGGTCCGGAGGTTCGGTCCGGGGGATCCACGGTAGTTCGCCGTCGCCGCTCCGGGCAGTGACCTGCGCCGCCCCACTGCGGGAGGAGGTCCGGCGATCATGGCGGGCTGCCGCTGTCGGGGTCCGGATCTAGGGTGGCCCCGGGGCCGCCGCACGCGGGTGTGGCGCCGAGGGAGGGAGCACCGATGACGACTGCGGCAGAGCTGCTGGCCGACGCGTTCGGCCGGATCCGTGAGGACGTGACGTCGGCCGTCGAGGGCCTCGACGAGGCGACCCTGGCCCGCCGCCCGGACGGGGCCGACGGTCCGGGCAACTCGATCGCCTGGACGGTCTGGCACCTCAGCCGGGTGCAGGACGACCACCTGGCCGAGGCGTTCGGCACCGAGCAGGTGTGGCCGACCGGCTGGGCCGCCCGCTTCGGGCTCCCGTTCACCGACGACGCCACCGGCTACGGTCACACCTCCACCGAGGTCGACGCCGTCCGCGTCGAGGGTGTGTTGCTGATCCAGTACCACGACGCCGTCACCGAGCAGACCCTGCGACTGCTCGACGGCGTCACCGACGACGAGCTGGACCGGATCCTGCCGCCCACCTGGGGCGAGGGCGTCAGCCTGGGCGCCCGGCTGGTCAGCGTCGTCGGCGACGACATGCAGCACATCGGGCAGGCCGCCTACCTGCGCGGACTGTTCGGGGCATGAGGGCACGCACCGACGACGGCGTCGAGCTGCACTGGGAGTCCCACGGCGAGGGCGAGCCGTTGCTGCTGCTCCACGAGTTCGGCGGCGACCACCGCTCCTGGCGCCCGCAGGTCGCGCACTTCTCCCGTCGCTACCGCTGCCTGGTCTACGACGCCCGCGGCTACCCGTCCTCGGACGTCCCGACCGACCCGGACGCCTACTCGCAGGAGCGCGCCGTCGCCGACGCCCTGTGCGTGCTCGACGCCGCCGGGGAGAGCTCCGCGCACGTCGTCGGGAACTCGATGGGCGGGTTCGCCACGCTGCACCTGGGACTGCGCCACCCGGACCGCACTCGGTCGCTGGTGGTCGCGGGATGCGGGTACGGCGCGCACCCGGACCAGGACGCGGCGTTCCGGGCGGAGTCGCGGGAGCTGTCCCGGCGCTACGCCGACGAGGGATCCGCCGCCGTCGCGGCCGACTACGGCGCCGGGCCCGGACGTCTCTTCCTGAAGGACAAGGACCCGGCCGGCTACGCCGAGCACCTGGCGGTCCTGGCCGAGCACGACCCGACCGGCGCCGGGCTGACCATGGCCGGTGTGCAGGCGTCGCGGCCGTCGCTCTACGACCTGCGCGACGACCTGGCGCGGATGGACGTCCCCACCCTGATCGTCGCCGGGGACGGGGACGACGGGATCCTCGACGTCGACGTCATGCTGCGCCGCACCCTCCCCCGCGCCGGACTCGCGGTGCTGCCGCGTTCCGGGCACCTGACCAACCTCGAGGAGCCGGCGCTGTTCAACGCCCTCGTCGAGCAGTTCCACGCCCAGGTCGCCGCCGGGCGCTGGGCCCGACCGAGCCAGGAGTAGGCCGTTGCGCGTCCTGTTCGCCGCCCGGGAGTTCAGCCGCGGGATCCCGTGGACCGGTCTGTCGGACCTGATCCCCGGCTGGGACATCGCCACCACCCGCCCGCGCCTGCTCGCCGACAGCCTGGACGGGGCGGACGTGCTGACCCCGTTCGGCGTGCCGATCAGCGCCGAGATCGTCGAGCGCGGCCGGTTCGGGCTGATCCAGCAGTACGGCGTCGGGGTGGAGAACATCGCCGTGGACACCGCGACCGAGGCCGGGGTGTGGGTGTGCCGGCTGCCGTCGCACCTGACGGCGAACGCGGAGAGCGTCGCGGAGCTCGCGGTGCTGCACGTCCTGGCCGGGATGCGCCGCCTCGACGAGGCCCGAGCCACGCTGCGCGAGCGCGACGGCTGGAACGGCCCGGCCGGGCGCTCGCTCCTCGGCGCGACGACAGCGGTGGTCGGCCTCGGCGCGATCGGCACCGCGGTCACCGCACGGCTGGCCGGGTTCGGCACCCGGCTCGTCGGCGTCCGGGCGCGGCCGGACAAGGGCGGGCCGCCCGAGGTCGAGCGGGTGACCGGTGCGGACACGCTGTACGAGGTGCTCGCCGAGGCCGACGTCGTGGTCTGCGCGGCGATGGGGAGCGAGGACACCCGGGGACTGTTCGACGCCGCCGCGTTCGCCGCCTGCAAGCCGGGCGCGGTGTTCGTCAACGTCGCCCGCGGGAGCGTCGTCGACGAGGACGCGCTGCTGGCCGCGCTGGAGTCCGGCCAGGTCGGGGCGGCCGGGCTCGACGTGCACGCCCGCGAGCCCGCCGACCCGTCGAGCCCCCTGCTGAGCCACCCGCGGGTGGTCGCCACCCCGCACGTCGGCGGGGTCACCACGACGATGTTCCGGCGCAGCGGGGAGCTCTTCGCCCAGAACCTGGAGCGCTGGGCGGCCGGCGAGGAGCCGTACTGGGCGGTGAACCGCCCACCGTCGCCGCGCTGACGTTCAGAGCAGCAGCCGCCCCAGGAGGAACCCCGCGACCGCCGCGACCAGACCGGCCACCACGCTGAGCAGCACGTACGCGAGCGCGACCCGCGCCTTCCCGCGCTCGGTGAGCGACAGCGTCTCGGAGGAGAACGTGCTGTAGGTGGTCAGCGCGCCGCAGAAACCGGTCCCGACGACGGCCTGGGTCACCGGCCCGAACACCGCGGCGGCCGCGACGACCACCCCCAGCACGAACGACCCGACGACGTTCACCGTGAACGTCCCCCACGGGAACGCCGTTCCGTGCCGCGACTGCACGGCCCGGTCGGTCAGGTACCGCAGCGGTGCGCCGACCGCGGCACCGAGCGCCACCCAGAGGACCGTCACGAGGCACGCACCAGCGACCGGGCCGCCGCGGCACCGGCCGCGACCGCGAGGACGGCGAGCACCGGCGTCGCCACGACGTAGCCGAGCGCGACCCAGGCCCGCCCGGCGTCGACGGCCTGCACCGCCTCGACGGCGTAGGTGGAGAACGTCGTGTACCCGCCGAGCACGCCGACCCCCAGCAGCGGCCGGACGAGCGGGTGCGGCGCGACCTTCTCGGTGATCACCACCATCAGCACACCCATCAGCAGGCAGCCGGACACGTTGATCACCAGGGTCGACCAGGGGAACCGGTCCGGGGTGTGCGGCCAGGCAAGGCCCAGCCCGTAGCGGGCCTCCGCGCCGATCACCCCGCCCAGTGCGATCACGCCCAGCAGGGCGGAGCGGCGGGGAGGGGCGTGCCCGCGACCTCGTTCCCCCTCCATCGGCGGAGATCCTATTCGCCGACCCAGAACGTGTCGTGACGGACCATGAACTCGGCCCGGCCCTCGCGTTCCATCTCTTCGCGGCGGGCCGCGTCGGCGAGGACCTCGAAGTACTCCTCGCGGGGCGCGCCGGGCGCGAAGTGCAGCAGCATCGACGCGGGAGCCCCGGACTCGTTGCGGAAGCCGTGGATCCCGCCCTCCGGGACGTGCACGAAGTCGCCCGGTGCGCAGTCCACCCAGCGGGTGCCGTCGTAGATCCGGATCGTGCCGGTGAGCACGTAGAACGACTCCGAGATCGAGCGGTGGAAGTGCGGCGGCGGACCGGCGGGTAGGGACGGGACAGGCTCATGGCCGACGATCATGCATCCGGGCCTCCGGGGACGCCGGCTCGGCGTCGGGGGTGGGAGGAACGGCGGGGTCGGCCGCGACCGCCCCGCGACGGATCGTCAAAGCCCCCAGGCCCGCGGCGACCAGACAGGCGACCGCGCCCAGGGCCAGGCCACCGCGCCCGCCGAAGTGCTCGCTGACCCATCCGGCGATCGGGCCGCCGATCGGCGTCGACCCCAGGAACGCTACGGCCCACAACGCCATCACCCGTCCCCGCATGTGCGGGGCGGCGGCGAGCTGCAGCGTGCTGTTGCCCTGCGACAGGAACGCCACGCTCACGGCCCCGACCAGCGCCATCGCCACGAGCGCGGCCCAGAGCGTCGGTGCGGCCGCCGCTGCGGCGAGGACCACGCCGAACGCCGTCGACGTCCACACCATGGCCTTGATCCCGGTCCGGCCGCGCGCGGCCACGACCAGTCCCCCGGCGACGGCACCGGCGCCCATCGCCGCGGTGAGGAAGCCGTAGGTGCTGCCGTCCCCGCCGAAGGTCTCCGACGCCACCACCGGCAGCACGACCTGGAACTCGTAGGCCAGACACCCGACCAGCGCCATCATCAGCAGCGGGACGGCCAGCGCCGGGGTCCGCCGCACGTAGGCGAAGCCCTCCCGCAGCTGCCCCGGTTTGCGCGACGCGGGTTCGGTCGGGTTCAGCTTCGAGACGTCCAGGCGCAGCAGCGAGACCACCACGGCCACGAAGCTCGCCGCGTTGAGCAGGAAGCAGAACCCGATCCCGCCGGTGGCGATCACGATCCCGGCCACCGCGGGCCCGACGGCGCGGGCCGAGCTGGCCAGCACCGAGTTCAGGCTCACGGCGTTGCGCAGGTCGTCCGGGCCCACCATCTCCAGCACGAACGCCTGCCGGGCCGGGTTCTCGAAGCAGTTGTTGAGCCCGAGCAGCCCGGCGAGGACGAACACGTGCCAGAGCCGCACCGTCCCGGTCACGGTGAGGACGCCGAGCAGCAGCGCCTGCACACCCATCATCGTCTGCAGGCCGATCATCAGCTTGCGCTTGTCCAGCCGGTCGGCGACGACGCCGCCGTAGGGTCCGAGCACCAGCATCGGCAGCGTCTGGACGGCGATCACCGTGCCGAGCACGGCCGGCGACCCGGTCAGCTGGTAGACCAGCCAGGACTGGGCGACGGTCTGCATCCACGTCCCGACCAGCGACGTGGCCTGGCCGGTGATGTAGCGGCGGTAGTTCGGGTTGGCCAGCGAGGCGAACGTCTGCCCGCGCAAGGTGCGCAGCGGCGTGACGACGCGGTCGTGCAGCACCGCCCTCATCGAGCCTGCTCGTCGGCGAGTGCGGTGTCGCGGACCGGGCGGGGGCCGAGGACGTCGGCCAGGGCCTCGATCGCGGGCAGGGCGTCGAGCAGGTCGCGTCCGTGGCTCTCCGGCATCCGGCGCAGGTGCTCGCCGAGGACGCGGGTCCGTTCGGACCGCAGGTGCTCCTGGGTCCGCAGCCCGTGCTCGGTGGCGGCGACCCGGACGACCCGCCGATCTCCCGGGTCGGTCTCGCGGGCGAGCAGGCCCCCGTTCTCCAGCTTGCCGACGATCCGGGACAGCATGGTCGGGTTGACGCCCTCGATCTCGGCGAGCTCCCCCATCGCGATCGGCCCGAGCCGGGACACGGTGCCCAGCACCGAGACCTGCGTGCGGGTCATGGCGTCGCCGCGGACCTGACGGTCGACGGTGCGCCCGATCCGGGCCAGCGCGATCCGCAGCCGGGCCAGGTCGTCGTGGTCGAAGACGTCGGGCACGTCGATCCCCCGTTCTTTGCCTGCCGGCAAGCATACACCGGGCCACCGGGCGCATCCGGAGGTCCCCCGCCGTTTCCGCACTGGGCGGATCCGGGTCGCGCGGGTCACACTCGGAGAGGTCACACCGAGGAGCGCAGCCATGAGCGAGACGACCGTCGACCGCCGCACCGCACGCACCCGGCCGGGGCCCGCCGTCCAGGACGCACCGTCATCGTCCCCACCGGTGGCTGCGCCGCTGTCGGTGACCGGGCCGCCGTCGGACCATGCACGGATCCGGATCGTGCTCGAGGCCGCGCGCGCCGTGGTCGAGCGGGGCTGGCTGCAGAACGGCTGGTACGAGACGGCACCGCGCCCGCTGTGGCGCAAGCTGCTCGGCCCGTTGCCGACGCCGGACATGCTCGAGGGCGCGTGCCTGGTGGCCGCGGTCGCGGTGGCCGGGCACTCCGGTGGTGCGTTCACCCAGCTCGACCGGGACTCGGGCCCGGCGATCGACCGGGTGTGGGACGCCCTGCGGGAGCTCCGCGGGCGCCGCGCCGAGGAGACCGGCGCGGTGCCGCCGATCGTGCGGCGGGCCCGGATGCGCGAGCTCGTCCGCTGGAACGACGCGCCCGGCCGCACCCGCGACGAGGTACTGGGACTGCTCGACCGTGCGATCAGCCGCACGATCCTCGACGACGTCCGGGCCCCGTCCGTCCGCTGAGCCGGGGCCGGACGGGCCCGGACGTCAGGCGACGTCGGGGCCCTCCTCGACGGGCAGCGGACCGGTCTCGGCGCGGCGCAGGCGAGCGGCCAGCAGGTGCAGGTCGTCGCGCATCCGGGCCAGCTCGTCGGCGGTGAGGCCGGTGGCGTCCTGCACCCGCGACTGCACGGCCGCGGCCCGGTCGCGCAGGGCCGCGCCCTCGGCGGTCACCGAGACCTCGACCGTCCGCTCGTCCTCGGGACGGCGGTGTCGCGCCACCAGGCCACGCGTCTCCAGCCGCCGCAGCAGCGGCGACAGGGTGCCGCTGTCCAGGAACAGCCGGTCCCCCAGATCTCCCTGGGTCACCGCGCCGTTCTCCCAGAGCACCAGCAGCAGCGCGTACTGGCTGTAGGTCAGGCCGAGGGTGTCGAGCAGGGGCCGGTAGCAACCGGTCATCGCCCGCGACGCGGAGTGCAACGCGAAGCAGAGCTGCTCGTCCAGGGTGAAGGGAGCCCTGGGGCCGACGGTGTCCATCACCCCAGACTAGGCGCACCCCTCAGTTCGTCTCCCCCCGCTCGGCACGGACCTCGGCGCCGGACTCCTCGTCGAAGGTCGGCTGCCCGGCGACGCGCCCGACGTACTCGCCGGTCTCGCCACTGCCGGTGGTCGAAGCGCTGTCACCCTCCTGCGTGTCGGCTCCCCCGGTCGGCCGGCTGTTGGCCAGGGTGGGGTTCTTCTCGACGTCCTCGGCCGTGTCGTGGCCGAGCTTCTCGCGCAGACGGTCCAGCATGGGTTCTCCTTCTCGAAGCGGGTCGGGTCACACGGGGTACCCGTGCCCCGGCCCGCCACACCCGACCCGCGACATCCCCGATCGACCACCCCTGAGCCGAGGAGCCCCATGGACGAGCACGACCGCTCCCACCTGCGCCGCTGCGTCGAGCTGGCCGCCGAGGCCCTGGACGCGGGCGACGAGCCGTTCGGCTCCGTCCTGGTCTCCGCCGCCGGTGACGTGCTGGCCGAGGAGCGCAACCGGGTCGCCTCCGTCGACGCGACCCGCCACCCGGAGTTCGAGCTGGCCCGGTGGGCGGCGGAGCACCTGCCGCCCGCCGAGCGGGCGGGTGCGACGGTCTACACCTCCGGCGAGCACTGCCCGATGTGCTCGGCGGCGCACGCGTGGGCCGGGCTCGGGCGCATCGTCCACGTCGCGTCGGCGCGCCGGCACGCGCAGTGGCTGCAGGAGTGGGGTGTCGGAGCCGGGCGGGTCCGGGCCCTGCCGGTCAACGACGTCGCCCCGGCGGTGCCGGTCGAGGGGCCCGACCCCGACCTGGAGCCGGAGATCCGGGAGCTGCACCGGAGGTTCCACGGCGGGCGGTGAGCCTCAGGCCCCGCCGGGGCCGGTACGGATGAAGGGGCCCGGGTATCGGCCGCCCCCGAAGCGGTCGATCCCCGGGCCCCGGTACCGACGGACACGGTGGCTCCCCAGCACCCGGTCCGTCGCATGGTCTTGTGACAGGTGAGTTCCCGCACTTGTGGCGACAACACACGTTGTGGACGAGGATCACCCAGGTCGACCAACGGCCGACGTGATTCTCGCTACGGTAACCCTTTTACGTGGCCCGACGGGGTGAATTTCGAGAACGTTGCCGGTCCGCGACCACGCGGCCCGTCCGCCGATGGGGAGACCTCAGGAGTGCGGGACCGGAGATGCGCCGGTGAATGCCGCGGCCAGGATGGCCCGGACGCCCTCGGGCGTCACCGGGCGCGGGTTCGCGTAGGGGTCGGCCGTGGCGAGCTCGACGACGCGCTCGACGCCGTCCGCGGGCAGACCGAGGTCGGCGAGCGACCGCGCCGCTCCCAGCTCCGCCACCAGCGCGTGCACCCGCGCCGGGACGTCGTCGGTCCCCAGCGCCTCGCGCAGGGCGGCGTCGGCGGCCGGGGCGGCGGGCAGGTTGAACGCCAGCACGTGCGCCAGGACGTTGGCGTGGGTGGGCGCGTGCGGCAGGTCGAACGTCCCGCCGAGGGTGTGGCAGAGCTTGTGGTGCAGCGACATCGTCGCCGACGCCAGGCACCAGCCGGCGAGCCAGGCCCCCTGCATGACCTCCGCCCGGGCGTCCACCGAGGCCGGGTCGGCCAGGACCTTCGGCAGGCCGGTGACCAGCGACCGGGCCGCTCCGGCCGCGACCAGCGAGGTCACCGGCGAGACGTCCGGCGCGTAGAGGGTCTCGGCCGCGTGCGCCAGCGCGTTCAGCCCGCTCTCGGCGGTCAGACGGACCGGCATCGACAGCGTCAGCTCGGGGTCGTAGACCACCGTCACCGGCAGCACCCGGGGGTCGTGCCCGGTGCGTTTGACCCCGTCGGTGGTCATCCCCCAGATCGGCGTGGCCTCCGAGCCGGAGTACGTGGTGGGCACGGCCAGCAGCGGGATGCCGGTGTCCCGCGCGACGATCTTGCCCAGGCCGACGGCCGATCCCCCGCCGACCGCGACGCAGCCGTCCGCGCCGAGCTCGCGGGCCGTGGCGACGGCGTGTGCCGCGACGTCGGACGGGACGTGCATCACCGCGTGCGGGTGCAGCCCGGCCAGCCGGTCCCCCAGCGTCGCCGCCGTCTCGGCGGCCAGGTCCGCCCGGCCGGGCGTGGTGACGACCAGGACCCGGCGCAGACCGAGCCGCTCGGCCTCGGCCCCCAGCTCGGCCCGGCGGCCGGCGCCGAACACCACACGGCCCGGCCGTCCCTGGTACTCGAACCGATGCTCCACGCCCCACCCCCGCCGGGCGGCGTCCACCGCGGTCGTCGCCCGGCGACGACCGTAGTACTCAGTCCCGGCCCGCCTCGGACCGGCG
Source organism: Pseudonocardia sediminis (assembly GCF_004217185.1). NCBI lineage: Bacteria > Bacillati > Actinomycetota > Actinomycetes > Pseudonocardiales > Pseudonocardiaceae > Pseudonocardia > Pseudonocardia sediminis. Next base: position 3,779,474 of record NZ_SHKL01000001.1, read on the forward strand.
GAACCGCACGACCGCCACGGCGCGCAGCGGGACCCGGAACTCCTGCACGAGCCGGTCGAGGTAGACGAACGCGGCCCGGCTGTTCTGCGGCACGCGGACCCAGTCGTAGGTCGCGTCGTTCTCCAGCTCGTGGTCGTTGACCTCGCGCTCGAAACCCGGGACCGGCCACCGCGCGCCCGCCGCGCGCCGGTTCACCCGCAGGAAGACCGGGCCGTCGTCGTACACGCCGGGCGCCGGGACCGTCTGTGCGATCCGCCGGTACCCGATCACGACTCCGCCTCCGCCATGCCCATCACCCGTGCCTTCCCAGAGTCGCCGTGCAGTGACCCCAGGTGATCGGGCGACGGGAGGAGGGCGGTTCGGGCCGGAGGTCGGAGATACCCAATTCTGGGTATCAGGCCGGGATGTCCTTGTCCTGCACCGTCCGCGCGAGGATCCCGAGGGTCGCCTTGAGCGCCTGCTCCGAGATGATCGGGAAGACGTTCTTCTCCCGCCACTCCGGGTGGATGTCGGACCAGTCGTAGTAGGAGGTGACGACCGTGCCGTCGGCGGAGGGCTCGAGGCGGTAGCCGTAGACGTGCCCGATGATCGGCCGGGACACCCCGATGATCGTCCAGGCGATCTCGCGGTCCGGCTCGTAGGCGGTGATCTTCACGGTCACGTCGTAGCGGCCCATCGGCCGGTCGCCGAGGGACTCCCGGTCCATGTGCACCACGAACTCGTCACCGACGGCGGTCACCGGCTCGCCGGTCGCGGCCATCAGCATGCCCGAGCTGTCGATGGCCACGTGACCGTCCGGGTCCCGCAGCACGCGGAAGATCGTCGCCGGGTCCGCGGTGATGGTGCGCCTGACCTCTATCCGTTCGTCGCTCACGGGACCGATCCTGCCACCGGGACACCGTCCCGGCCGGGCGGGATGATCACTGCCGGACGGCGTGGAGCAGCCGGACGACGACGTGCCCGTCCTCGGCCAGCGTCGCCAGCCGTTGCGACTGGTCCTTCGCCTCGACGAACCGGGGGTCGTCGCCGTGCGCCCGTTCCAGCGCCTCGCCGAACTCCTCGGTGCGCCGGGTCCAGTCGGCCGGGGGTTCCGGCAGGTCGTCGACGTCGACCTCGGCCCGCAGGTCGAACCCGTTGTCGCGGAGCAGCTCCCGCAGCGAGTCCGACGTCGGGAACGTGTTGCCCTCCGGTGCCCCGGCGGGCCGTTCCTCGTCCCCGACGACGACGAGCAGCCCGAGCGGGCCGTCGGCGCGCAGCACGCGGTGGATCTCGGTGAGCAGCGCGTCCTTGTCGTCCATCGTGCAGACCACGCCCAGGCACCAGACCGCGTCGGCCGCGCCGTCGGTGAACGGGAGGCGCCCGCCGTCGGCGACCACGGCCGGCAGCCCGAACAGCCGCGACGCCGAGCGGCACGCGCCGACCATCGGGTCCGCGACGACCGGGGACGCGCCGGTGTGCTCGACGGCGTAGCCCGCCGGTCCCCCGACCCCGCCCCCGACGTCGACCAGACGGGTCCCCGCGCCGATCCCGCACGTGCTCAGCAGCCAGTCCAGGCCCGCCGGGCTGGCGCTGCCGCGGCAACCGGCCGGGATCGCGTACTCGGGGCCGAGATCCTGCACGACGCCCTCGGTCCAGCGCGCGACCGTGTCGAACTCCGCTTCCATCGGCGTCTCACCGTTCGTACCCATCCGACGCGGCTACCCGGTCGGGACCGGTCCATCCTCGCCGGCGGTCACGTCCCGGAACGGATCCGACGGCCGATCTCGGCCTTGATCGCGGTCGACTCGGCGAGCCCGGCCGACGTGCCGCGACCGGAGAGGTTCACTCCGGCCACCCCTTCGACGGCGATCAGCTCGCGGGCCTCGGCCACCGCAGCGGCGATCCCCGCCTCCACCGGGTCCGCGGCGGTCAGCACGTCGGAGACCCGGTCCGGGTCCAGCTCGAGGCCCGGGTAGGCCTGTAGCCGCCGCGCCGAGGCCTCGTCGGTGTAGACGGCGACCCCGGCGACGATCGGCAGGGACCCTCCCTCGTCCCGCACCGCGGCGGCGAACGCCGCGACGTGCTCGGCCGACCCGGCGTGGTTGAGCACCGCCAGCTGGGCGCCCGCCCGCTGCTTCTGGGCCAGCCGGCCGGGACGGTTCCCGCGGGGCGGGGCGTCCGGCGCCTCCGGGACGGCGACGGCGAGCCCGGCCGCGGCGGCGAGTGCGGTGAGACGGGTGCCGTCGAGGTCGAACACCGGCGTGACGTCCGGGCGCACGCCGGGGGCCCGCCCGTCGCCGGTCGCGCAGAACACGCCGTCGGTCCCGATCGCGGCCAGGCCGGCGACCTCCTGCTCCAGGACGACGCGGTTGCGGTCGCGGCAGGTCAGGGTGATCCACGGGTGCCCGCCGGCCTCACCGACGAGTGCGGCGAGCATCGTCGGCGGGAAGTCGGGCTCGTCGTGGTGCTCGCCGACCAGGATCGCGTCACAGGCGCCCGCGAGGACGGAGACGGTCCGCTGCAACGTCGCGGCGTCGTAGGGCGGGACGGAGAGGTCGGTCAGCACCACCGGCCGCCCGCGGGTACGGACGAACAGGTCGGGTTCGGGGCGCGGCGGGGCCGGCGGCCCGGCCCAGGGCACCGGGCCCGGCGCGGTGGCGAACGGGCACGGCACCGGGGCGACCTCACACCCCAGGTCGGCGCGCACACCGCCGCAGGGCCCGTAGGTCATGTGCTTGGGGCAGCCGACCGTCGCCGCCGGGTCGTCGCGTGCGGTGGTGGACGGCATCGGGGGGCGCATCGTCGTCAGGTACCCGGCGGGCGGCGGGCCGGAAACCGCCCGGAGTCCCTCAGGAGAGCGGCGGCTTGCCCTGGCCGGTCAGCCACGTGGCGATGTCGAGCAGCGACGTGTCGGTGTCCTGCGCGCTGCTGACCAGCATCGCGTAGGCCTGCTCGTCGTCGAGGCCGAACCGCTCCATCAGGATCCCGGTCGCCTGCCCGATCACGTCCCGCGTGCCCAGGATCTCGATCAGCCGGCCGACCTGCTGCCCGCCGTAGAGCGCCACCGCGGCCTGCAGCACGAACACCATGCCGACGGTGCGGCTCGGATCGCCCAGCACCCCCGACCGGCCGGCGTGGAAGGACACGGCGGCCGGCGCCGCGCCCGGGGGCGCCATCACGAACGACAGGACGCTGCGCACCCCGCTGCGCCCTGCCGTCCCGGCGTAGTCCGGCCAGCGCTCCGCCGCCTCGGTCTCGACGTCGTCGAGCAGGATCGTCGTCGTGCGCCGGGCCAGCATCGCGTCCACGCACGGCCCCTCGTCGCACGCCCAGCCCCCGACGAGTCGCTCGAGGCGGGGACGGCCGGTCGTGACGGCGTCGTCGCGCAGCACGGTGACCACGGCCCCGTCGGCGCCCGGCACGTCGCGGACGGCGTTGTCGAGGATCTCCCGCAGGCCGAGTCGCAGCCGGTCGTCGTGGTCGTCCATCGAGTCCCCCTCGATCACGCACTCCCCGGCCGGTGCCCCGGCCCCGCCTCTCGGTCCGACGTGCCGCACACGTCCGGGCGTGCGGTGCGCAGGAGCGTACAAGAACCTGATCCACGGTTCACGACGCCCGGTACGGGTACCTCGCGGACATGACGAGCTTCGGGTACTTCCTGTCCTGCGAGGAGTACGGACCGCGTGACCTGGTCCGACAGGCCCGGATGGCCGAGGCGGCCGGGTTCGAGCGCCTCTGGATCTCCGACCACTTCCACCCCTGGGTCGACGCGCAGGGGCAGAGCCCCTTCGTCTGGTCGGTGATCGGGGCGCTGTCGGAGGCCGTGTCGATCCCGGTGACGACGGCGGTGGTCTGCCCGACCGTGCGGATCCACCCGGCGATCATCGCCCAGGCCGCCGCGACGGCCGCGGTGCAGCTCGAGGGCCGGTTCGTCCTCGGCGTGGGCAGCGGCGAGGCGCTCAACGAGCACATCCTCGGCGACCCCTGGCCCTCGATCGGCGTCCGCCTGGAGATGCTGGAGGAGGCGGTGGCGCTCATCCGTCTGCTGCACACCGGCCGTCAGGTCAGCTTCCACGGCAAGCACTACGAGGTGCACGACGCCCGGATCTACACCGTCCCGGACGAGCCGATCCCGATCTACGTCTCCGGGTTCGGGCCGCAGGCCACCGAGCTGGCCGCCCGGATCGGCGACGGCTACTGCACCGTCGCCCCGGACGACGAGATGATCCGGACCTACCGCGGCGCCGGCGGCAGGGGCCCGGCCCAGGCCGCACTGAAGGTGTGCTGGGCCGAGACCGAGCAGGAGGGGATCGAGACCGCGCACCGGACGTGGCCCAACGACATGATGGGCGGGCAGCTCGCGCAGATCCTCCCCCGGCCACAGGACTTCGAGGCGGCCGCCGCCACGATCCCGCTGTCGGCCGCGGCCGAGCAGTTCGCGTGCGGACCCGACCCCGAGCCCCATCGGGCGGCCGCGCAGGCCTACCTCGACGCGGGCGTCGACGAGGTCTACGTCCAGCAGATCGGCGGGCACCACGAGGAGTTCTTCCGCCTGTGGCAGGAGAAGGTGCTCCCGGCCCTGCGCTGAGCCCTGCTCAGTCGTCGCTCACCGCGTCGCGCAGCGTCGACGCGGTGGCCTCCACCCGCCCGTCCAGCACGCCGTGGCGGTCGGCGGCCGACACCGCGGCGACGACCCGGCCGTCCCGGTACACCGGCACCGCGACGGCGGTCGCGCCGGGCAGCAACGGCCCGCTGTCCCCGGTCTCGGCGCCCCGCTCCCGGGTGGTGGCCGCGCCGTCCAGCACGCCGACGACGGCGGCCGGGTCCCCCGGGTGGGCGGTGAGCGCGATCTCGCGGCGCGCGGCCTCCGGCAGGTGTGCGAACAGGACACGCCCGGCCGCGGTGTCGAGCAGCGGGCGTCGGACCTGGGAGGAGATCGCGACGTCGAACGCCTCGTCGGCGCCCGCCCAGTCGACGTAGACGGCGTCGTCCCCGACCCGCACCGCGAGCAGCACCGGGACGCCGAGACGCTCGCTCAGCGCCGCGAGGCCGGCGTGGCGCACCGACTGCACCGGCGGCAGGCCGGCCCGCAGCGCCAGGACGTACGGCGCGGGGCCGAGCGAGTACCGGCGGTCCCGCTCGTCGAGGAACCCGATGGCCGTGAGCCCGTCGACCAGCTTCTGCACCGACGACACCGGGGCGTCCACCGCGTGGGCCAGCCCGGTCAGCGTCACTCCCTCCGGCCGGCCCACCACGACGTCGAGCAGCGATGCCACCCGATCGATGGTCCGGTGATGCGCGTGCGGCCTATCCATATGGGTAACTCTATCTCACATTGCGTAGGTTTGTTTGCATGCCTAACGTTGTGACCACAGGAGAGAACGACAGCGGGAGGTCCGGGATGGACAACGGGACAGGCGCCCTGGCCGGCGTCCGCGTGATCGACCTCGCCTCGGTGGTGATGGGCCCGTACGCGACCCAGATCCTCGGCGACCTGGGAGCCGACGTGATCAAGGTCGAGTCCCCGGGCGGGGACATGGTGCGGCGCACGCACCCCCAGCGGAACCCGGGCATGGGTGCGCTGGCGCTGAACGTCAACCGGAACAAGCGCAGCCTCGCGCTCGACCTCAAGTCGGCCGACGGCCGCGCCGCGTTCCTGGACCTGGTCGCCACCGCCGACGTGCTGGTGACGAACATGCGCCCGGGAGCGCTGGACCGCCTCGGGCTCGACGGCGAGACGCTGACCGCGCACAACCCGCGGCTCGTGTACTGCCGCGCGCAGGGCTTCCGCTCGGACTCCGAGCTCGCCGACCGCGCCGCCTACGACGAGATCGTGCAGGCCTCGTCCGGCATGGTCGACCTGATGCGCCGGGCCACCGGGACGCCGTCCTACGCTCCGACGATCCTGGCCGACAAGGTCTGCGCGCTCACCATCGTCTACTCGGTGCTGGCCGCCGTCATCCACCAGAAGGCGACCGGGCGGGGCCAGGTCGTCGAGGTGCCGATGAACGACACGATGCTCGCGTTCAACCTGGTCGAGCACCTGTCCGGGCACACGTTCGTCCCGGAGGAGGGCCCGACCGGCTTCAACCGGTCGATGGCCGCCGGGCACCAGGCCGTCGAGACGAAGGACGGCTGGGCCTGCATCCTGCCCTACACCCCGGCGAACATCGCCGACTTCTTCCGCGCCGCCGGGCGCGAGGACCTGGCGACCGACCCCCGCTTCGCCGACGGCGCCGCCCTGTCCGCGCACCAGGAGGACCTCTACGCCCTGATCGCCGAGATGTCCCCGGACCGTACGACCGACGACTGGGCCCGGCTCTGCGCCGACCACTCGATCCCGTTCGCCCCGGTGCTCGCGATCGACGAGGCGGAGAACGACCCCTACGTCACCGAGGGCGGCGTGCTGACCGAGTCCGAGCACCCCACCGAGGGCCGCTACCGCTCGATCGGCTTCCCGGTGAAGCTCTCCGGGACCCCCGCCGGGATGCGCTCGCCGTGCCCGTCGCTGGGACAGGACAGCGTCGCGCTGCTGCGCGAGCTGGGACGCTCGCCCGAGCAGATCGACGCGCTGGTCTCCTCCGGTGTCGTGGTCTCGGGGGCGGCGTCGTGAAGGTCTCGGACATCCTCGCCGCGGGCACCACGCCGCTGACCGCGCCCGCATTCCCGGCCGGGTCGCACCGGTTCCTCGAACGCGAGTACCTCAACATCGTCTACCGCACCGACGCCGACGCGTTCCGCGCCGCCGTCCCCGAGCCGCTGACCGTCGACGAGCCGCTCGTGCGGTTCGAGGTCATGCACATGGGCGACGTCGACGGGTTCGGCCCCTACACCGAGTGCGGGCAGGCGCTGGCCGTGTCGTTCGACGGCGAGCGGGGCGAGTACCTGCACGGCATGTGGCTCGACAACGCCCCGGCGATCTTCGCCGGGCGCGAGCAGAGCGCCTACCCGAAGTCGTTCGGCACTCCGCGACTGCGCGTCGACGACGGGGCCCTGGTCGGGACGCTGCGCCTGGGCGAGCTGCCGGTCGCCACGGCGACGATGGCCTACAAGAACGCACCGCTCGACCCGGCGCTCGCCGCCGAGCAGATCGGCGTGCCGACGTGGATGGTCAAGCTCGTCCCCGGTCCGGGCCGGCCGTCGCTCGCCCGCCTGGTGCGCACGCAGATCAGCGACCTGACCGTGAAGCAGGCCTGGTCGGGACCGGCCCGGCTGCAGTTGTTCGACCACGTCCTCGCGCCCCTGGCGGACCTGCCGGTACGCGAGATCGTCTCCGCATCGCACGTGCTGACCGACCTGACGCTGGCGCCGGCCGAGACGGTGCACGACTACCTGGAGGACCGGTCATGAGGATCACCGAGGTGGGCGCCGGCACGATCGGCGTCTCCTGGACCACGCTGCTGGCCTTCCACGGCCACGACGTCACCGTCACCGACCCGCGGAAGGACCTGGCCGAGGCCGTCGCGACCGGCGTGCGCCAGTTCGCGCCGTCGCTGCGCGCCGACCCGGACGCCCTGCTGGCCCGGGTGCGCTGCGAGCCGGATCTGGAGACCGCCGTCGCCGATGCGGAGATCGTGCAGGAGCAGGGCCCGGAGGATCTGGACCTCAAACGCTCGCTGTTCGCCAGGATCGGCGCCGCCGCCCCGGCCACGACACCGCTGCTGACCTCGACATCCGGTCTGATGCCCACCGACATCGCCCGGGACCTCGACGACGCCGTCGCGGCCCGGCTGCTCGTCGCGCACCCGTTCAACCCGCCGCACCTGCTGCCGCTGGTCGAGATCGTCGCCGGCGACCGGACCTCGCGCGCGTCCCTGGACGTCGCCGCGGAGTTCCTGCGCTCGGCCGGCAAGGACCCGGTGGAGCTGCACCGGGAGGTCTCCGGGTTCGTGGCGAACCGTCTGCAGTCGGCGCTGTTCCGCGAGGCCGTGTCGCTGGTGCGCGACGGCGTGGTCTCCCCCGCCGAGCTCGACCGCGTCGTCACCGGCTCGCTCGGGCCGCGCTGGGCGACCGGCGGCCCGTTCCTGAGCTTCCACCTCGGCGGCGGCCCAGGCGGGCTGCGTCACATGCTCGAGCACCTCGGGCCGGGGATGGCGCGCCGCTGGGCCGATCTGGGGAACCCCTCCCTCGACGCCGGCACCGTCGACGCCCTGAGCAGCGCGACCGAACAGGCCTACGGCGACGACTACGCCGCCCTGACCACCGCCCGCGACCGCGCCGAGACCGCCGTGCTGAGCGCACGGCAGGCCGCCGGGATCGCGGGCGAGCAGACTGCAGAGCAGATGAACTCGGAGGCCACACGATGAGCAGCACGACCGGTCCGACCACCGTCCTGGAGCCGTTGCCCGGCGACTTCTACGGCTACCTCGAGCTCCTGGACCCCGAGGAGCAGGAGATCCTCGGCCGGGTCCGCCGCTTCGCCGAGGAGAAGATCGCCCCGGTCGCGGACGAGAACTGGGCCTCGACCACGTTCCCGCACGACCTGATCCCGGCGTTCGCCGACCTCGACATCGTCGGCCTGGGCCGCGAGTGGCCCGACCGCCGCTCCTACTCCAAGCTCCTGACCTCGTTCATCAGCCTGGAGCTGTCCCGGATCGACCCGTCGATGGCCACGTTCTTCGGCGTGCACACCGGCCTGGCGCTGTCCTCGATCGACCTGTGCGGGTCCGAGGAGCAGAAGGAGCGCTGGCTGCCGGCGATGCGCCGGATGGAGCTGATCGGCGCGTTCGCCCTGTCCGAGCCGCACGGCGGCTCCGACGTCGCGGGCGGTCTGGAGACCACCGCGCGCCGCGACGGTGACACCTGGGTCCTCAACGGCGCCAAGCGCTGGATCGGCAACGGCACGTTCGCCGATCTGACGATCGTCTGGGCCCGTGACGTGACCGACGGCGGCGACGGTGCCGTGCTCGGCTTCGTCCTGGAGAAGGACACGCCCGGCTTCACCGCAACGAAGATGGAGGGCAAGCTCGCGCTGCGCACCGTGCAGAACGCGGACCTGACCTTCGTCGACGCCCGGGTGCCGGAGGCGAACCGCCTGCAGAACGCGAACTCGTTCAAGGACACCAACCGGGTCCTGCGGGTCACCCGCGGAGGCGTCGCCTGGAACGCCGTCGGCGCGATGATGGGCGTCTACGAGCTGGCCCGCGACTACGCGCTCGAGCGCGAGCAGTTCGGCGCCCCGATCGCGTCCTACCAGCTGATCCAGGACCACCTGGTCACGATCCTCGGGCACCTGACGTCCTCGCTCGGGATGGCCGTGCGGGTCGCCCAGCTCCAGGACACCGACCGGTTCACCGACGAGCAGGCCGCCCTGGCCAAGCGCGAGTGCACGATCGCCCTGCGCGACGCCGCCGCGCGGGCCCGCGAGGTGCTCGGCGGCAACGGGGTGCTGCTGGAGAACAAGGTCACCCGGTTCTTCAACGACGCCGAGGCGCTCTACTCCTACGAGGGCACCAAGGAGATCAACACCCTGGTCGTGGGCCGGGCCATCACCGGCATCGGCGCGTTCGTCGGGCGCGCCCCCGCCAAGAAGCGCTGACGCACCCGTGCGCGGATATCGCTGCCAGGGCAGCGATATCCGCGCACGGGTCCGAGGTCACCCCAGCCGGGCGCGGCTCTCCCGCAGCCGCCCGGCGAGACCTGCCTCGCCCGCGCGGTCCATCGCCTCGGCGTAGGCGTCGAGGAACTCGGTGTGCAGGCCGGTGAGGTGCGCGGTGAGCAGCTCCGTCGCCGACCCGTGATCGCCGAGGCCGTGCCCGCGCCAGTCCGCGGCGGCGCGGACCAGGGGCAGGTGCGGGCCGTCGTAGTGCGCCACGGCGTCGGCGTTGAGCCCGATCCGGTGCGTGTGCAGCGTGTAGAGGAACCGCACCGGGAACAGCACCGCCTTGGTGACGGTCCGGGCCCCGCCCGCGACGAGTCCCGCCGGGTCCCGCAACGTGTCCTGGTAGGCGTCGTCGAACCGCGTCGCGGCGAACTCCGCACCCTCCCGGACCAGGGTCGCCCCGTCCGGCGGGACCGCGCAGGCGGTGACGTCGCGGCCGTGCAGCAGCCGCCCGGCGTCGATCAGGTCCAGGCGGTCGACGGCGGGGAGCCGTCCGTACGGGCCCGGCCCGTGCCGGACGCCGTCGAGGTCGGCCCAGAACACCGACAGGCGCCCGGACAGCGTCCCCGGCTCCCTCTCGCGCACCGCCGCCGTCACGGCCGCGACCTGCTCGGAGGTCCGCGGGCCGACCTCGGTCAGCACCAGGGCCACGTCCACGTCGCTGACCAGTGGCGCGAAGCCGCCGTGGGCGAGGCTGCCGAGCGCGTACACCGCGGCCAGCCGGTCGCCGAACACCTCCCGCGCCACATCCGTCGTCGCCGTCAGGACCGCGTCCGCGTCATCGAAGGCCATACCGCCGACGGTCGCACGGCCGCCGCCCACCGACTGCCGCGGCCCGTCACCCGAACGGATAGTTGCGTGATCACGGAAGGGGCGGATGATCACCCCATGCTCTACATCGGAGTCGCGGACATCCCCGGCTCGGACGACCACGAGGGGTACGTCGCCGGCCTGTCCGCCGACGGGTCCTACACCGACATCTGGACCGACGTCCGCCACGGGGGCACCCCGGGCCTCCTCGCCTACGCGCCCGCGTGCGAGTGCGGGTGGCACGGGCGGTCGCACCCGTCGGACCCCGGCGGCTACCGCGCCGCCGCCCAGGACTGGCTCTCCGAGCACTTCGCCGTGCTCGACCCCGCCCGTCCGGTGCTGGCCGGCCTCGGACGCCCGTTGTGCCCGGACACGGACTTCCTCATCGCGCCGGATCCGGCCCGCCACCGCACACTCGCCTGATCACCCTCCGCGGCCCGGCTCCCCGCCGCGGGCACACCCCGATCACACGCCGACCGGCCGACAATGCCCCGACCCGGACGTTCCGGTCGAGGTGAGGCGAGGAGCCCCATGACGCACAGCGCTACCCCCGTCGCCCGCACGTCCCGGGCGGTGACGGTCCTGCGGACGCTGCAGGTGGCCTCCGTGCTCACGGTGCTGAACCTGGCCGTCCAGTTCGTGACGGCCGGCGAGATGTTCCCCGGCGGCGGGCCGGAGGACATCCACGCGACCGGCGCGATCACCCTGCACGTGTTCACCGGCGTCGTCGCGATCGCCGCGATCGCCTGGTTCCGCCCGCTCGGCGGGGCCCTGTGGCCCGCGGTCCTGGCGTCGCTGGTGTTCGTCGCCTCGTTCGTGCAGGCCTACTACGGCGCACGCGACAGCCTCGGGATCCACATCCCGGGCGCGATGCTGCTGACCGTGGGCGCCGTGTGGATCCTGGCCTGGTCGTTCAGCAGCGCCCGCGACTGAGGACCGGGGCTCACCGGGCCCGGTAGGCCTCCACGACCGCGGCGGCGTCCTGCTCGCCGTGCCCGTCGGACGAGGCCTGACGCAGCTTCTCGATCATCGCGTCCAGCAGGCCGGTGCCGGTACCGGCCGTCCCGGCCGCCTCCCGGATCAGACCCGCGTCCTTGAGCACACCGTCCAGGGCGAACGACGGCGCGAAGTCCCCGTCGACCATGCCCGAGCCCTTGAGCTGCGCGTACGGCGAGTCCAGGGCCTGCCCGGAGATGGCGTCGAGGAACAGCTGCGGGTCCAGTCCCAGGTCCCCGGCCAGTGCCACCGACTGCGCGACGCCGTTGACGACCGTGGCCAGCCACGCGTTGACCACCAGCTTGAGCCGGCTCGCCGAGCCCGGGTCGTCGCCGACCCGCCGGGTCTGCGAGCCGATCGCCTCGAACACCGGCGCCGCCTGGTCCGCGGCGTCCGGCGGCCCGGACACCAGCACCACCAGCTCGCCCTTCTCGGCCGGCTGCTTCGTCCCGACGACGGGGGTGTCCAGGAACGCGACCCCGTGCTCGGCGGCCAGGCCCGCCAGCCGGTCGGTCCCGTCGACGCCGACGGTGCTGCACTGCGCCCACACCGCATCCGGGCCCATCTCGGGCAGCACGGGACCCATGGTGTCGGCGACGGCGTCCGCGTCGAACAGCATGGTCAGCACGACGTCCGCGCCGCGCACGGCGGCCGCGGCCGAGTCCGCGACGGTCGCACCGTCGTCGGCCAGGGCCTTCGCCTTGTCCGTGCTGCGGTTCCACACCGTCACCTCGAGCCCGGCGCGCAGCAGGCTGCGCACCATGCCCGATCCCATGATCCCCGTACCCAGCACCGCCACCGTGGGGCTCATGCCCACTCCCGATCTCTCGACGTCCGATCGACGCCGGGTTACCCGCGGGCGGACCGGTCCATGCCGTGGTGTCACCGACGTCCGGGAGACCGCCCCAGCCGCAGGGCCTGCAACGCGGCGGCGAGCTCGGCGACGTCGCGGGGCTCGGTGAACGAGCGCCCGGTCAGCTCCTGCAGCCGCCGGAGCCGGTAGCGCACCGTGTTGGCGTGGCAGAACAGCGCCGCGGCGGTCCGGTCGGCGGAGCCGCCGTGGTCGAACCAGGCCCGGGCGGTGTCGAGCAGCGTCGTCCGGTCCTCGGCCGGCAGATCGAACACCGCACCGAACACGGCGTCGACGACCCGGCGGGACTCGTCCGGGTCCAGCGCGACCAGCGCGGCCACCGGTCCGGGGTCGAACACCGCGACCTCCGCCCGCCCCGCGGGGAGGCCGGTCATCGCGATCCGGGCCAGGCGCAGCGCACGAGGTGCGTCACGCAGGGACGGCTGTACGGGGCTGACGCCGGCGCGGCCGCGGATCCCGTGCCCCAGGACGGCGACCACGTCGTCGAGCTCGTGGTGGCGCAGCGAGACGACGCCCGTCTGCAGCGGCGCACTGAGCCGCCAGGCCGAGGCGACGCCGCGCTCGGCGAGGCGCCGCTCGACGTGCGGCAGACCCTCCTCCGCCATCCCGGGCGTCTCGGCGACGACGACCGCGAAGCCGCCCTCGGCGGGCAGGCCGAGCAGCTGGGCCACCTCCCAGGGGCCGGCCTCCGGGCCGGGCTCGCCGGTGAACAGCGCCTCGGCCAGCGCCGACCGCCGCTGCTCACGGGCCACGAGCAGGTCCGCCGTCGCGGCGCGGTAGGCCTCGGTCACCGCGATCGAGTATTCGTCGCTGAGCTGCCAGATCACCCCGGCCGCCGCGACCAGGGTGTCGAGCACGGCCGGGTCCCCCTCGCGTCGGGCACCGTCGGCGAGCAGCTCCCACAGCGCGATGAACCCGGTGCGGAAGGCCCGGAGGACCTCGGGCAGTGGGACGCCCTGCTCCGCGCGCCGGCGTCCGGTCTCCCGTGGCGCGGACTCGTCCCCGGCCGTGGACGGGTCGCGGATCGCGGCGACCATGTAGCTGATGTTGTGCTGCACCGAGCGGCGCAGGTCCGCCCGGGGCACGACGTCGTCGTGCCGGTAGATCTCGATGTCGCGGACGATCGTGTCCACGTGGTCGGAGATCAGCGCCGGGACCCGGTCGGCGACGGCGTCGACCAGGCGGGCGAGGTCCGCGGCGGCCGGGGCGCTCACCCGGTCCCCGTCCCGCCGTTCCCGTTCAGGAACGTCTCGATCACCGGCGCCAGCTCGGCCGCGTCGGTCAGCAGGGCCAGATGTCCACCGGGGTGCAGGTGCAGCTGCGCCCGCGGCATCAGCCGCGCCATCAGCGTCGCATTGACGGCCGGGATCAGCGGGTCGTCGTCGCCGGAGATCACCAGCACCGGCCGGCGGATCAGCGGCAGCAGCGGCAGGCTCGTCCAGCCGCTGATCGCGAACAGCTGGTAGAGGTACCCGCGCTGCGACGTCGAGCCGGAGCCCTCGGGGTGCAGCGCGGCCACCGTGCCGTGCGGGTCCGTCCGGGCGGTGCCGCCGTAGAGGTCACCGGCCACCGACACCGCGAAGCCGGGATCGCGGTGCCGGCGCGGGGTGAGCATCGTGGCCAGTGTCCGGGGCTTCGCCGGCACCATCACCGACCCGGTCGCGGTCGCCACGAGCACCAGCTTCCGGGTCAGGCGCGGGTGCTGCAGCGCCATCTGCTGGGCCAGGCCGCCGCCCCAGGAGATCCCCAGGACGTCGGCCCGGTCGTAGCCGAGACGCCCGACGACCGAGGCGACGGTGGCCGCCAGCGTCGCGTACCGGTAGGGCACCCGCGGCGTCGGCGAGGCGCCGACGCCCGGGGCGTCGAACCGGATCACCGGGCGGTCCGGGTCCAGCTCGGCCAGCAGCGGGTCGAACAGGACGGAACCGGAACCGATGCCGCTGCACAGCAGCAGCGGCACCCGTCCCCGCCGGCCGGGACGGTGGGTCACCGAGAGGCGGCGACCGCGCACCGAGAAGATGCGGGTCACCTCGTCCCGGCCGGGCGTCCCGGCCCGGCCCGGCAGCGCGTTCCGGGCGGTCACGAGGCGTGCACGTATCGTCCCGGTGCGGGATCCAGCGGCGGGTCCTCGGCTCCCCCGGCCGCCTGCGGCGCGTCGCGCTCGTCGCCGGTGCGGGCGTGCAGCCACGCGCTGAGGTCCGGCCACCACGAGCCCTCGGTGGCCTCGGACTCCGCGAGCCACTCCTCGGCCGTCGGCGGGTGCTTGTCCGCCGTGCGGAACCGCGCCTTCTTGTTGCCCGGCGGGTTGACGATCGAGGCGATGTGTCCGCTGGTGGAGAGCACGAAACGCGACTCCCCGCCGTAGAGCCCGGTGGTGGCGTAGCAGTTCTGCCACGGGCACAGGTGGTCGGTCTCGCCGGCGGTGATGTAGGAGTCCACGTCGATCGCGCCGAGGTCGATCGGCGAGCCGAGCATGGTCGCCGCCCCCGGGTCGGCGAGGGCGTTGCGCTGGGCGACGTCGATGAAGTCGGCGTGCAGACCGGCCGTCATCCGGGTGGAGTCGGCGTTCCAGAACAGCACGTCGAACGGCTTCGGCGAGCGCCCGAGCAGGTAGCTCTCGACCCAGTAGTTCCAGATCAGGTCGTTGGGCCGCAGCCACGCGAACACCTCGGCCAGCGACCGGCCGTCGAGGTAGCCCTTGGCCTTCGACGCCGCGACGGCGGCCTCGGCGGCGGCCGGGGTGAGCAGCGCACCGGGCAGCCCGGCGTCCTCCTGGTCGAGCACGGCCACCGACAGCACCGACGCGGCCACGGTGTCGAGCTCGCCGCGGGCCGCGAGGTGCGCGATCACCATGGAGCTCAGGATCCCGCCCGAGCACAGCGCCATCATCGCGGTCCTCGGGGCGCCGGTGATCCGCCGGGTGGAGGCCATCGCGGCCAGGATCGCCTCGCCGTAGGTGTCGAAGTCCCACGCGGCGTGGCGCACGTCCGGGTTGCGCCAGGAGATCGCGAACACCTGGTGGCCCTGGCCGACCAGGTACTCCACCAGGCTGCGGCCGGGCGAGATGTCCACGACGTAGTACTTGTTGATCGTCGGCGGGACGATCAGCAGCGGCACCTCGCGGACCGTCTTCGTGGTCGGCGTGTACTGGATCAGCTCGAACACCGGGGTCCGGGCGACGACCGTGCCCGGGGTGGCGGCGACGGTCTCGCCGACCTCGAACGCGTCGGCCTCCACCATCGTCGGCACCCGGGGTGCGCTGGCCAGGTCCCGGGTCAGGTTCCGGAGCCCCTGCACGAAGTTCCCGCCGCCGGTGTCCACGACCGCGCGCAGCGCACGCGGGTTGAACAGCGGGTTGTTGCTCGGCGCGAGCGCGTCGGAGGCGTTGCCGACGGCGGCGCGCACCCGCAGCTCGTCGGTCTCCCCCAGCTCGGCGTCGGCGATCAACGCCTCCGCCGTCCGGGACAGCGCCAGGTAGGACTGCAGCGCCCGGCGCAGCAGCGGGTTGTCGTTCCAGGCCTCGTCGGAGAAGCGCCGGTCCTTCGTGTCCGGAGCGGCCTGCGACGTGCCCAGCGCGACCTCGCCGAGCTCGCCGACCAGCCCGCGGACGCGTCCGACGACCGCTCTCGGGTGCTGGGCGAGACCGGCCGCGAACCTCAGCGTGGACGCGCTCGGCAGGAACCGCTGCAGCGGGCCGCGGACGGCGTCGGTCAGCAGCAGGTCCAGCGGCGCCCCGACCGCGGCGGCGTGGTCGTGGTCGTCGTGGTGGGTGGTGCTCATGTCCCCTCCGCGGGAGAGAGTGCGTCGAGGAGGTTCATTCGACGACCACGTCGTCCGGGACGACGACGTCGCGGTGCTGGACCTTGCCGGTCGGGCCCTTGGGCAGGGCGTCGACCTGCCAGATGTGACGCGGGTACTTGTAGGCCGCGACCCGCTCCTTGACGAAGGCGCGGATCTTCTCGGCGTCGAAGGACTCGCCCGGCTTCACCGCGACGGCGGCGCCGACCTCCTGGCCCAGCTGGGAGTGCTCCAGCCCGACCACCGCGACCTCGGCGACGGCGGGGTACTCGTAGAACACCTCCTCGATCTCGCGCGGGTAGACGTTGTAGCCACCGCGGATGATCATCTGCTTCTTGCGGTCGACGATGAAGATGTAGCCGTCCTCGTCGATCTTGGCCAGGTCACCGCTGCGGAACCAGCCGTCCGGGATCGACTCCTCGGTGGCCTCGGGCCGCCCGTGGTATCCGGACATGACGCCCTCGCCGCGGATCGCGATCTCGCCGATCTCCCCGACCGCGACGTCCTCGCCCTCGTCGGAGAGCAGGCGGATCTCCATGCCGCGCACGGGCGTGCCGATCGAGCCGGGCTTGCGCTCCTGGCCGGGCTGGTTGAACGAGGCCACCGGGGAGGTCTCGGACAGGCCGTAGCCCTCCAGCACCTGGCAGCCGTAGCGCTCCTCGAACCCGCGCATGACCTCGACCGGCATCGCCGCGCCGCCGGAGAGGCAGGTCCGCAGACTGGAGGTGTCGTACTCGCCGTCGACGCCGAGCATCCCGACATACATCGTCGGCACGCCCTCGAACACGGTCACCTTGTGCTTCGCGATCGTCTCGAGCGCCTTCTTGGCGTCGAACCGCGGCAGCAGCGCCAGCGAGGCACCGGCCCGCACGGACGCGTTCAGCCCGCAGGTCAGCCCGAACACGTGGAACAGCGGCAGACATCCCATGACGACGTCGTCCGGGGTGGCCTCGATCAGCGTCTCGGCCGACGTCGCGGCGTTGGTGACCAGGTTGTCGTGGCTGAGCATCGCGCCCTTGGGCTGCCCTGTGGTGCCCGAGGTGTAGAGGATGACGGCCAGGTCGGAGCCGTCGCGCTCGACCTCGGACTCCAGCGGGTCGTTGGCGGTGCCCTCGTCGACCGGCACGCCGTCGGCACCGACGACCAGCGCCGGGATCCCGGCCTTCTCCGCGGCCTCGCGGGACGCGTCGGCCACCGCGTCCACCGCGACGACGGCGACGGCACCGGAGTCGGCGAGGTAGTAGTCGATCTCGCGGGCGGTGAGCAACGGGTTCATCGGCACGACGACGCAGCCGGCCAGCAGCGCGCCGTAGAACACCACCGGGAACGCCGGCAGGTTGGGCGAGACGAGACCCACCCGGTCGCCGGGCTGGGCGCCGAGGCCGCGGATGACCCCGGCGGCGGTGCGGGCCCGCTCCAGGAACGAGGCGTAGTCGACGGTCTCGTCGTCGACCCGCAGGGCGATCCGGTCGCCGTGGTCGGCGGCGGTGCCGACCAGGATGCTGGCAAGGTTCATGCGCTGCTCTGTCTCCGTCAATTGTGGACGTCGGGGTCACATGTGAACGTCGGTTCCGCGCATCGTGTCGCCTATCACACGGTTTGTCGACGTGGAGCGCGACAGCAACCGTTGTCCGTGGCGACAACGACCACGGGACGCGGCCGCGTGCGGTGCGCGCGGGCACCCGGGAGAGGATAGGACCGACGAGGGGAGCACGCTCGATGCCCGAGGCGGCGAAGCGCCCGACGCGCGGCGACGGCACGTCCACGGGCCCGGTCCTGGGCCGTGGCCTGCAGATCCTCGGCGCCTTCGACGCCTCCCGCCCGGCGATGACGCTCAGCGAGATCGCCCGGCACACCGGGATCCCGGTCTCCACGGTGCACCGGCTGCTCGGCGCGCTGATGGAGTGGGGCGCCCTCGAACGCGCCGACGACGGGAGCTACCGGATCGGGTTGCGCCTCTGGGAGATCGGCTCCCTGGCCCCGCGCAGCCAGGCACTGCGGGACCGTGCGCTGCCGTTCCTGGAGGACCTGTGCCAGGTCAGCCGGGAGAACGTGCAGCTGGCCGTCCGGGAGGGCGCCGAGCTGGTGTTCGTCGAGCGGATCGCCGGGACCGGCGCGGTCCCGGTGCTGACCCGGGTCGGCGGCCGGTTCGCCCTGACCAGCACCGGCGTCGGGCTGGTCCTGCTCGCCCACGCGCCGCCGGAGGTACAGGAGGAGGTGCTGGCCGGTCCGGTCGAGGCACTGACCCCGTTCACCGTCACCGACCCCGTCCGGCTGCGGGCGATGCTCGCCGACACCCGTACGCGGGGCTTCGCGGTCAGCGACCGCCAGGTCACCGACGACGCGTTGTCGGTGGCCGCCCCCGTGCACGACCGCGCCGGTGCCGTCGTCGCGGCGGTGTCGCTGGTCGTGCACGCCGGGTCGGTCCCGTCCCAGCAGCTCGCCACCCCCGTCCGGACGACGGCGCGCGCCATCTCCCGCGCGCTGGGAGCTCCGTGACCACGGGCTCCCCCGGCACCGTCCGCCCCGCTCTCGCCCTGCTGGTGGCCGGCGCGTTCTTCATGGAGATCATGGACGCGACGGTGATCGCCCCGGCCGCACCGGCGATCGCGGCGGACCTGGGTGTGGCACCGGTGTCGGTCGACGTCGCGGTGACCGCCTACCTGCTCACCGTCGCGGTGGCGAGGGCGGCGTAGCGGCCGGCGTTCGCCACCAGGGTGTCGTGGGTCCCGGTCTCGGCGATCCGGCCGTGGTCGACGACCGCGATCGCGTCCGCGTCGCGGATCGTGGACAGCCGGTGCGCGATGGTGATCGTCGTGCGGCCGCGCGACAGAGCGTCGAACGCGTGCTGTACGGCGCGCTCGGTCTCGGTGTCCAGGGCGCTGGTGGCCTCGTCGAGGACCAGCACCCTCGGGTCCCGCAGCAGCGTGCGGGCGATCGCGATCCGCTGTTGCTCCCCGCCGGAGAACCGGTGCCCGCGCGACCCGACGAGCGTGTCGTAGCCGTCGGGCAGGGCGGCGATCATGTCGTGCACCTGCGCGGCGCGGGCGGCGTTCTCGATCTCGGCGTCGGTGGCGTCGGGGCGGGCGTAGCGCAGGTTCTCCCGGACGGTGGTGTGCAGCAGGTAGGTCTCCTGGCTGACCACCCCGACGATCGAGGACAGGTCACCCAGGGCGATGTCGCGGACGTCGACGCCGTCGATCGTCACGCGGCCGCCGGTCGGGTCGTAGAGCCGCGCGACGAGCGAGGCCAGCGTCGACTTGCCGGAACCGGTCTCGCCGACCAGGGCCAGCGTGGTGCCGGCCGGGACGTCGAGGTCCACCCCGGCGACGGCGGCCGAGTCGCTGCCCGGGTAGGCGAACGTGACGTCGGAGAACCGCACGTGCCCGCGGACCGTCGCCGGGTCGACCGCGGCCGGGTGCTGCGGCTCGTCGACGTCGACGGTCAGGTCCAGGTACTCGAAGATCCGGGCGAACAGGGCGAGCGAGGCGATCAGCGAGACGCCGACCCCGAGCAGGCCCATGATCGGGCGGAACAGGCCCGCCTGCAGGGCCGTGAACGCGACCAGCGTGCCGATGCTCATGGCGCCCGCGGTGAACGGCAGGCCGGCGGCCAGGTAGATCACGGCCGGGATCGCGGCGAAGATGACCTGCATCGCGGCCATGCTCCAGCGCCCGGCCAGCTGCGAGCGCAGCTCCAGGTCGACCAGGCGGGCCGAGGAGTCGGTGAACCGGCGGGTGAGGGCGGGGCCGCTGCCCATCGTCTTCGACAGCAGCACCCCGGAGATCGACAGGCTCTCCTCGACGGTGACGTTGAGGTCGGCCAGCTCGCGCTGCTGGCGTGCGGTGACGGCGCGGCGCATCGCGGCCACCTTGCGGGTGATGACGACCGCGGGCGGCATGACGATGAGCGAGATCAGCGTCAGCTGCCAGGACAGGGCGAGCATCGCGACCGCGGTGGCGACGGCGGTGGTGAGGTTGGAGGCGACCGACGTGGCGGTCGAGGTGACGACGGACTGCATGCCACCGATGTCGTTGGTGATCCGGGACTGCACCTCGCCGGTGCGGGTCCGGGTGAAGAAGGCCATCGACTGGCGCTGCAGGTGGGCGAACACGCCGGTGCGCAGGCCGTGCATGATCTCCTGGCCGACCCGGGTGCTGATCCAGGTCTGGACGACGCCGAGGGCGGCGGTCACGGCGGCGACGGCGACCATCCCGCCGGCGAGCCAGGCGAGCAGGGTGACGTTCCGGTCGGGCAGCGCGACGTCGATGACCTCGCGCAGCAGGAACGGCGAGGCCATCCCGACGATCGACGACGCGACGATGATCGCGATGACGACGGCGAGCGGGCCCCGGTGCGGGGCGAACAGGGCGCCGATGCGGCGCAGGGAGACGTCACGGGCGGCGGCCTTGTCGGCGGCGGAGTTCTTCGTCCCGGGACGGCCCGGACGTCCGGGCGGGGTGACGGTGGGGGTATCGGTGGCCAAGGTGGTGGTCCTCTCGGTGGACTCAAGATTGCTGAGGTAACCTCATCATGAGGTGACAACCGTAGTTCTTGATAGTTTGTTCCCGTGCGGGGTGAGGATCGTGAGGAAACCCGGGGTCGCGGGGAGACCCGGAATTCCGGGGAGACGCTGACCGAGGCCTTCTGGTCGGTCGCGCGGACCCTGCGGCACGTCTCGAAGGAGGCGCTGGCGCCCTACGACGTGTCGCCGTCGCAGTCGCGGGCGATCGGCGTCCTGGCCCGCCACGGCGACATGCGTCCCGGCGAGCTGGCCCGGCACCTGCGGATCGCACCGCGCTCGGCGACCGAGGTCGTCGACGACCTCGAGTCCCGCGACCTGGTCGAACGCTCCCCCGACCCGGCGGACCGGCGCGCCACGATCGTCCGGCTCACCGCCGCCGGTGCCGAGGTGGCCGGTGCGATCCGGGCCGCGCGTGCCGCCGAGGCGGAGGACTTCTTCGGCCGTCTCGGCGCCGGTGACCGGGCCGAGCTGATCCGCATCCTGCACGTCCTGCGCGACGCCCCGGAGGACCCGCCGTCCTGCCCGGCCCGGCCCACGAACCGTCCATGATCGATATGTGAGGGACGATCCGTGCCACCGGTGGCACGGATCCGACCACACTGATCGATCACTCGGCGCGCCGGGGCCGTCGTAGGCGCCGACCGGGCAGCCGGCTCGTTCACGCCTGTCGGCACGAGTGCCGGTGGGGCAGGATCGGCGGATGACCGGCACCGAGTCCCCCGACAGCGCCGTTCCCGACACCGCCGTCCCGGACCGGAAGAAGGTCCGCGCGTTCGCCCGTCAGCTGTTCGGCATGTACACCCAGGGCGCCCTGACCTACATGGTCGATCTCGGGCATCGGCTGGGCCTGTTCACCGCCGCCGCACAGGGACCCGCCACCTCCCCCGAGCTCGCCGCCCGCGTGGGGCTCGACGAGCGCTACGTCCGGGAGTGGCTGGGCGCCATGGTGACGGCCGAGATCATGACCTACGACGGTTCGGCCTACACGCTCCCGCCCGAGCACGCGGCCGCCCTGACCGGCGGCGGGTCGAAGAACATGGGCCCGATGGCCGCGATGGTCACCCTGCTCGGGCGCAACCTCGACGGCGTCGAGGAGGCGTTCCGCAGCGGCGGCGGGGTCCCGTACGAGAAGTTCGCCCCGCATTTCACCGGCGTGATGGACGAGCTCAACCGTCGTCCGCTCGACGAGCTGCTGATCGACGCCTGGCTGCCCCTGGTCCCGGACCTCACCGAGCGCCTGACGGCCGGCGTGCGGGTCGCCGACGTCGGCTGCGGTACCGGGCACGCCCTGGCCCTGCTGGGTGCCGCGTTCCCGGCGTCGACGTTCGTCGGCTACGACCTGTCGTCGGACGCGGTCGAGCGGGCCCGCGCCGAGTCCGACGCGCTGGAGAACGTGACGTTCGAGGTCGCCGACGCCTCCTCACTGAAGCCCGAGCGGCCGTTCGACGTCGTGTTCGCGATCGACGCCGTGCACGACCAGGCCGACCCGGCCGCCGTCCTGCGCGGGGTGCACGACGCGCTGGCTCCGGGCGGCTCGTTCATCATGATCGACATGGCGGCGTCGAGCGATCTGGCCGAGAACGTCGGCAACCCGTTCGCGCCGTGGATCTACTCGATCAGCACGCTGCACTGCATGACGGTGTCGCTCGCCTCCGGCGGCGCGGGGCTGGGCGCGGCGTGGGGCGAGTCTCTGGCGCGGCAGATGCTGGGCGAGGCCGGGTTCGGCGACGTCGTCGCGCACCCGGCACCCGGGCAGGGTCTGAACCTGATCTACGTCACGCGACGGCCGTAGCTCCGGTCAGCCGGCCTGACGGCGTTGCTGCTGCTCACGGGCCTCGCGGAGCGCCTTCGACGCCCGGGGCCCGGCCGCGGCACTCGCCGCGACCACGACCAGCCAGAGCACCTGCAGCGCGGTGGGTGACCCGACCGCGACCAGCCCGCTCGCGCAGACCGCGCCCCACCACAGGGGCCGCTGCTCGCCCGTCAGGTCGCCGGCGAACCATCCGGTGTTCGTCTCGGTGCTCATGTCCGTACCTCACGCCCACGGTGGTCCGTGCGCCGCCGAGGACCGGCGGCGCGCCCGCCGTCTCCCCAGTATTCGCCCTCCGCGCCCGGAAGGTTCGCCGAACTTCTCCACTTGACGACGAAGGCGCTGCGGCGCACGGTCGAATGATGGCCGCACCCACGAAGCCCGAGCAGTCCTCCATGCCGTCCTTCGAGCCGACGCAGGAGGGGATCTCCCTGCCGAAGCCGCCCACCTTCCAGACCGGCGCCGAGGAGCGCCTGCACCGCAAGCAGCAGCTCGCGGGCGCGTTCCGGATCTTCGGCAAGTTCGGCTTCGGCGAGGGGATCGCCGGGCACATCACCGTCCGCGACCCGGAGGACCCGGACCTGTTCTGGGTCAACCCGTTCGGCATGTCGTTCCGTCACATCCGCGTGTCCGACCTGCTCCTGGTCGACCACGAGGGGATCGTCCGGCACGGGAACAAGCCGGTGAACCGGGCCGGGTTCGTCATCCACTCCGCGGTGCACGAGGCCCGTCCCGACGTCGTCGCCGCCTGCCACGCGCACTCGGTGCACGGCAAGGCCTGGTCGTCGCTGGGCCGCACGCTCGACCCGATCACCCAGGACGCGTGCGCGCTCTACAACAACCACACCGTCGTCGCCGACGGCGCGGGCGCGGTCGTCGTCGACCGGGAGTCCGGTGCCGCGCTGGCCAAGGGCCTGGGCGACTACCGGATGGCGTTCCACCAGAACCACGGCATCTTCACCGTCGGTGACACGGTCGCCGAGGCCGCGTGGTGGTTCATCATGACCGAGCGCAACTGCCAGGCCCAGCTCCTCGCCGAGGCCGCCGGCACGCCGACGCTGATCGACCACGCGAACGCCGACTTCACCCGCGAGCAGACCGGTAGCCCGTTCGCCGGCTGGTTCTCCTTCCAGCCGCTGTGGGACGAGATCGTCCGGACCGACCCGGACCTGTTCGACTGACGGTCCGCCCCCGCGGGGTCGTCCCGCACCCGAAACGGTGCCCTCGCACGCGACATGACGCGTGCGAGGGCACCGTTTCCGTTGCGAGGACGTGTCAGATGTTCAGCAGGTCGGCCAGGTGGGCCCGTTGGGCGCCGGGAGTGCCCAGGAGGAGCTCGTCGGACTTGGCGCGCTTGTAGAACAGGTGCGCGTCGTGCTCCCACGTGTAGCCGACGCCGCCGTGGTACTGGACCATCCCGGTCGCGACCTCGAAGTACCGCGGCCCGACGTAGACGGCGGCGACCGCGGCGGCCAGCGGGAGGGCGTCGGCGTCGTGGTCGGCGGCCCAGGCGGCGTAGCGCACGGCCGACTCGGACTGCTCCCACGCCGCGTACATGTCCGCGCACCCGTGCTTGACAGCCTGGTAGGAGCCGATCGGGCGTCCGAACTGCACGCGGACCTTCGCGTACTCGACGGTCAGCTCCATCGCCCGCCGGATCCCCGCGGTCTGCTCCGCGGCCAGCGCGACCGCGCCCCGGTCCCCGGCCGCGGACAGCGCCGCGGCCGCGTCGCCGTCGAGGCGGGTCGCGGGGGTGCCGGCGAGGTCGATCCGGGCCAGGCGCCGGGTCGGGTCGATCGAGGCCAGACGGGTCCGCGTCAGCCCCTCGGCGGTGCCGTCGACCAGGAAAAGCGCCGGGCCGTCGTCGGTGACGGCGTGCACGACGAGCACGTCGGCGGCCTCCCCGGACAGCACCGGGGTCTTGCGGCCGTCGAGCGTCCAGCCGTCGCCGGAGCGCGTCGCCCGGGTCGCGGCCGCGCCCGGGTCGAACACACCGGACCCGTCCTCGGCGACGGCGAGCGTGGCGATCCGCTCCCCCGACGCCAGCGCCGGGACCAGCTCGTCACGGGCCGGCTGGGCGGGCAGGGCCAGCAACGTGTCCAGGGCGAACACGGCCGAGGCGAGGAACGGCGACGGGACGAGCGCGCGCCCGAGCTCGGCGGCCAGCACCGACCGCTCGACGTGCCCGGCGCCGGCGCCGCCCAGCTCCTCCGGGACGGCCAGACCCAGGACGCCGAGGTCGGTGCCGAGACGGCGCCACAGGTCGGCGTCGTACCCGGTGTCGCCGTCCATGGCCTTGCGGACCTTCGCCGAGTCGGCGTGGTCGGTGAGCAGGTCGCGCACCGCGGCGCGCAGCTCCGCCTGCTCGGAGGTCAGGACCAGGTCCACGTCAGCTCACGCCCTTCTCCGCCTGCTCGGCAGTCGCCCCTGCTGCCGATGTCTGGGTGCCGACCTTGAGCTCGCGGAACGCGACGCCCCGGTCGACCTGCGGCTCGCGCGGCAGGCCCAGGATCCGGTCGCCGATGATGCCGCGCTGGATCTCGTTCGTCCCGCCGGCGATGTTCGACGCCGGGGTGGAGTTGATGCCCAGCTCGACGCTCTCTGCTCCCGCGTCGCCGTCCTCCCAGGCCACCATGTTCGCGCCGGCCAGGTGCCCGGCGGTGTCCACCGCGCGGCGCAGCAGCATCGCCCCGGCGAGCTTGCCGACCGATCCCCGTGACCCGGGGGCGGCACCGGCGACGGTCTCCTGACGCATCCGGGCGTTGAACAGCTCGAGGACGCGCTGGTGGGCGTAGAGGTCCGCGAGACGGTCCCGGGCGACGGGATCGGCGCCGTGGCGTCGGCCCAGTTCGGCGAGGGAGTCGAAGGTCAGTCCGTTGCTGCGCTTCTGGCGCAGCCCGGAGATCGTCACGCGCTCGTGGCCAAGCATGGTCACCGCGGCCGACCAGCCACCGTTGACCTCGCCCAGGACGTCCCCGGGGCCGACCCGGACGGCGTCGAGGTAGACCTCGTTGAACGGGGCGCCGCCGGTCATGTCGACGAGCGGGCGCACGGTCACCCCGGGGGCGCGCATGTCCACGACGAACATCGTGATGCCGCCGTGCTTGGGCCGGTCGGGATCGGTGCGGGCGAGGATCGCGCCGTAGTCGGCCCACTGCGCGTTCGACGTCCAGACCTTCTGCCCGGTCAGGACCCAGCCGTCACCGTCGGGGACGGCCTTGCACTGCAGGCTGGCGACGTCGGAGCCGGCGCCGGGCTCGGAGAACAGCTGGCACCAGATCTCCTCGCCGCGCAGCAGCGGCGGCAGGTAGCGGCGCTTCTGCTCGTCGGTGCCGAGGTCGACGATCGTCGGCCCGCACATCCCCATGCTGATCAGGAAGGGGCGCACCGGCATCTCGAACGCCGCGGCCTCCTCGGCGAAGATCTGCTGCTCGGCCTGCCCGAGACCCTGCCCACCGGAGTCCTTCGGCCAGGTGATCCCGGAGTAGCCGGCGTCGTAGAGGGCGGCCTGGAACGCCTTGGCCTCCTCGACGTCGCCGGTCGGGTTCGCCGGTACGTGCTCGCCCAGCCAGCCCCGCAGGGTCCGCCGGTAGTCCTGCAGCCGGTCCTCGGCAGTCGTGGTCATGCGTCCCTCCGTGCGTCCTGACCGTTCGCGACCCAGGTGCCGGTGAAGTCCGGTTCCGTCCGATCGACGAACGCGCGGAACGCCGCGGGTGCGTCCGTCCCGCGGTTGATCGTCTGTGCCCGCGCCTCCGCGGTCAACGCCTCGCGCATCGTCGACGACGAGCCGCTCTCCAGCAGCGCCTTCGTCTCGGCCAGCGCGATCGGCGGGCCGGCCGCCAGACGGGCCGCGACGTCGTCGACGAACGCGTCGACCTCGTCGGCCCCGACCAGCCACGTGACCAGCCCGAGATCGCGCGCCTCCTCCGCGGAGATCATCTCTGCGAGCAGGGCGAGCCGCTTGGCCTGCTGCATCCCGACCAGGCGCGGCAGCAGCCAGGACCCTCCGAAGTCGATCGAGAGCCCGCGGCGGGCGAAGATCTGGGAGAACCGCGCCTCCGGCGTCGCGACGACGAGGTCGCAGCCCAGCGCCAGGTTCCATCCCGCGCCGACGGCCACGCCGGTCACCTTCGCCACCGTCGGTACCGCGATCTCGTGCAGGGCCAGCGCCACGTCGTTGACCCGGTGCATCCGCGTCAGCGGGTGCCCGCCGGGCTGCGAGCCCAGGTCGGCCCCGGCGCAGAACGCCCCCGCGGCTCCGGTCAGCACCAGCGCACGGACGGACGTGTCGTCGCGGGCGTCGACGAACGCCGCACGCAGCGCCTCCCACAGCTCGCCGTCGATGGCGTTGCGCCGGTGCGGGCGGTTCAGCGTGAGGGTCAGGACACCGCCGTCGCGGTGCGAGAGCAGCACCGGTTCCTCGCCCACACGCGCCTCCGGGTCGTCCGAGGGGGCGCGCCGTCGTCGCCCCGGGAATCACACTGCCACCCGCCCCGGGCGGCCGTCACCTCCTCCCGCGTCACGGCGCCGCGGCCTACCGGCGACCCGCCCGGGACCGGACGATCGCCGACTCGATCACGAACGTGCCGACGAAGCCGACCACGAGCAGGCCGATCCCCCACCCGACGACGGAGCCGCCGGCCAGTCCGACCAGCGTGGCGATGATCATCCAGACCACGGCGGCCAGCAGGCCGGCGATCAGGGCGTTGCGGAAGCGTTCGTTCATCGGTCCCCCTCGGACGTGCTGCCCGGTGGCACCGGGCCTCGCCGCGAATGATGACAGATCTCCTCGCGGACGTGAACAAATCTGTTCAATCACGACCGGACCGCGCACCGGCCCGCCGCACCGCCCTCGGGGTCTCCCCGAACCAGCGCCGCGACACCCGGGTCAGTGCGGACTGCTCGGCCAGTCCGACCATCGCCGTCACCTGCGAGAACGGGAGATCGGTGCGAGTGATCAGGCGGTGTGCGGTGTCCCGGCGGACCTCGTCGAGCACGGTCTCGAACGTCGTGCCCTCGGCCGAGAGGTGGCGCTGCAGGGTGCGCGGGTGCATCCGGAGCAGACGGGCGATCGACGGGATCCGTGGCGGTCCGGTGCCCAGCGACCGGATCAGCGCGGTGCGGACCCGGTCGGTGACCGTCCGGCCGGGGCGGTCGAAGTGGTTCTCCAGGTAGTCGATCGCGATCGCGCGCACGGTCTCGTCGCCGCCGTGCATCGGGCGCGACGCGAGCTCGGACGGCACGCGCAGAACCGCGGCGTCGCGCTCGAACCGGACGTCGGTGCCGAAGAAGTCGGTGTAGCGCGAGACCGGGGCGAGCGGCGGGTGGGGCAGGTGCGCCGAGCGCAGGCCGTAGGGCCCCCCGCCGAGCACTGCCACGATGCGGTGAAACACGCCGAGACCGAGGTCGACGGCCTGCGGGGGCGGCGGGTCGGGTTCGGTGCTGCCGTAGAGCAGGCCCATCACCCCGGGTGCGCCCTCCGGGTCGTCGATCCGGGAGACCCGCAGCGCAGGGCTGTGCACGAACAGGAACCGCGACGCGCAGTCGAGCGCCTCCCCCATCGTCGCCGAGTTCTCCACCGCCACGGCGAGCGGTCCGAGCACGTCCGGTCCCTGCTGCTCGGCGAGACGGAGGCCCAGGTCGGGGCAGGTGAGCTCGGCGGCCGCGGTCTCCAGGATCCGGCCCGCGGTGCTGGAGCGGATCAGGACGTCGGCCGCGTCCGGGCCGTCGTCGGCGGGGGTACCGTCGGCGTCGGCCGGGCGGTGCCCCCGCGGATCCGACACGGGGTCGACGGCGCCGGGCGGCACCCGGAAGCGCGCCAGCAGCGCCGCGCCGTCGCCGCCGAGTGAGTCCACCAGCGGGGTGAGACCGCGCAGGGCGGCCGCCCGGATCATCGAGACCATGTCGCGTCAGAGTAAATTACTGTCGCGTCAGGTCAAGTTCCCGGTCGGCGACGCGGCCATACTCGTGATCAGATCCGCTGACGTCGTCGCCGCCGAAGGAGGCCGAACATGACGAGCACCCCACCGCCATCCACGCAGGCTCCGTCCGCCACACCCACCGCGGGCGGTCGGGACACCGAGCACCTCGACGTGCTCATCGTGGGAGCCGGGCTCTCCGGGATCGGCGCGGCCTGGCGCCTGCAGGACGAACTCCCGGGCAAGAGCTACGCCGTCCTCGAGGGCCGCGACGACATCGGCGGTACCTGGGACCTCTTCCGCTACCCGGGCGTCCGCTCGGACTCGGACATGTTCACCCTGGCCTACCCGTTCCGCCCCTGGCGCGAGCGCAAGTCGATGGCCTCGGGCGAGAGCATCCGGCACTACATCTCCGACACCGCGGACGAGGGCGGGATCAGGCCGCACATCCGCTTCGGCACCAAGGTCGTCCGCTCGTCCTGGGACTCCGGCACCGCGCGCTGGACCGTCGAGACCCGGACCGCGACCGGCGAGAAGACCTACACCTGCTCGTTCCTCTACATGTGCTCGGGCTACTACAACTACGACGAGGGCTACCAGCCCGAGTTCCCCGGCCGGTCCGACTTCGCCGGGCAGTGGGTGCACCCGCAGTTCTGGCCCGAGGACCTCGACTACGCCGGCAAGAACGTCGTGGTGATCGGTAGCGGCGCGACCGCCGTCACGCTGATCCCGGCGATGGCCGAGAAGGCCGGGCACGTCACGATGCTGCAGCGCTCGCCGTCGTACCTGACGGTCCTGCCCAGCACCGACCCGACGGCCGACGCGATGCGGAAGTACCTGCCGGCCAAGCTCGCCCACCACCTGCTGCGCGCCCAGTACGTGACGCTCACCCAGGCCTTTTACCAGCTCGCCCGGCGTCGCCCGGAGCGCGTGAAGAAGGTCCTGCGCGGTCTGGCGCTGAAGTTCCTCAAGGACCCCTCCGTCGTCGACGAGCACTTCACGCCGTCCTACGAGCCGTGGGACCAGCGGCTGTGCGTGGTCCCCGAGGGCGACTTCTTCAAGGCGATCCGCGGTGGGAAGGCCTCGGTCGTCACCGACCACATCGACCGGATCACCCCGTCCGGCATCCGGCTGCGCTCGGGCGAGGAGATCGACGCCGACGTCATCGTCTCGGCGACCGGTCTGACGTTGCAGCCCCTCGGCGGCATGGAGGTGTTCGTCGACGGGAAGCAGGTCGACCTCGGCGACACCGTCGCCTACCGCGGCCTGATGCTCTCCGGTATCCCGAACCTGGCGCTGTGCATCGGCTACGTGAACGCGTCCTGGACGCTGCGCGCGGACCTCGTCTCGCGCTACGTGCCGCGCCTGCTCAAGCACATGGACCGTAAGGGCTTCGCGATCGCCACCCCGCGCCCGGACCAGAAGCCCGACCGCCCGCTGCTCGACCTCAAGTCCGGCTACGTGCAGCGCTCGGTCGCGAAGTTCCCCAAGCAGGGCGAGAACGACCCGTGGCGCCTGCGGCAGAACTTCTTCCTCGACGCCGTCGGCATGAACCGCGGTGACCTGACCCGCGACATGTCGTTCACCCGGCTGATCGACCTTCCCGCCACCGACAACCCGTCCACCGGGAACACCGCCAAGGAGCTCGCATCATGAGCACGACCCCGTACCGCTTCGCCGAGGGCACCGCCGTGGTGACCGGTGCCGCCGGCGGCATCGGCGAGAACGTGGCCTACGGCCTGGCCGTGCGCGGCAGCAACCTCGTCCTGATCGACCGCGACGGCGACCGTCTCGACACCGTCGCCGCGACGGTCCGCGGCCGCCACCCGGGCGTCTCGGTGTCCACGCTGGTCGTCGACCTCGCCGACCGCGACGCCCTGGACGCCGCCGCGACGACGATCCTCGCCGAGCACCCGCGCATCACGCTGCTGGTCAACAACGCCGGCGTCGCGCTGGGCGGTGACTTCTCCCGGCTCACGCTGGAGGAGTTCGACTGGGTGATGGCCGTGAACTTCCACGCCCCGGTCCGGCTCACCCACCACCTGCTGCCGGCGCTGACCGCGCAGCCGGGCGGGCACCTGGTCAACGTGTCCAGCCTGTTCGGCCTGATCGCCCCGCCCGGGCAGTCCGCCTACTGCGCCAGCAAGTTCGGCATCCGCGGGTTCTCCGAGGTGCTGCGCACCGAGCTGGCCGAGACCGGCACCGGCGTCACCACCGTCCACCCGGGCGGCATCAAGACCCGGATCGCCACCGATGCCCGGGTCGGCGTCAACATCCCGGCCGACGAGGCGGAGCAGGGCAAGCGCGACTTCGCCAAGCTCCTCACGTTCCCGGCCGACAAGGCCGCCGAACTGATCATCGACGGGATCGAGCACCGCCGTGCCCGCGTCCTGATCGGGATGAGCGCGAAGATCCCGGACGTCCTGGCCCGGCTGTTCCCGGCCAACAGCGTCAAGGTCTTCTCGCGCCTGGTCGGCGCGGCCGGCAAGGCCCAGAAGGCGGCGAAGAACAAGCTCCCGGTGGGGGCCGACCGGTGACGACCACGGGGTCGCGGCCCGCGTCGCCGACCCACCCGTCGCCGCCCGGTGAGATCGCGACCGTCACCGTGCGCGGGGCGCGGATCCGGGTCCGCACCAGCGGCGACCCGGCCGCGCCGCCGGTCCTGCTGCTGCACGGCATCGGGCGGAGTCTCGAGGACTGGGACACCCAGCACGAGCGCCTCTCCGACACCTACCGCGTGATCAGCACCGATCTCGCCGGGTTCGGCCTGTCCGACCGGCTGCCCGGCCCGGCGACGCTCGAGCAGCTCGCCGACGGCGCCGTCGCGGTCCTCGACGCGATCGGGGAGCACCGACCGGTGCACCTGATGGGGAACTCGCTCGGCGGTGCGGTGTCGATGCTCGTCCTCACCCGCGCCCCGGAGCGTGTCGCGACGCTGACCCTGGTCGCCGCCGCGGGGTTCGGCTCCGAGGTGACGGTCGCGTTGCGGGTGCTCGGCATCCCGTTCGTCGGCGCCCGCCTGCTCACCCGGATCGACCGCGCGGCCGCACGCCGCACCGAGCGGGCGATCTTCCTCGACGACGCGTTCGTCACCGACGAGCGGATCGCCTTCGCCCTCGAGGTGGCCGGACGGGCCGACCAGGCCGGTGTCTTCGCCGACATCGCCAAGGAGCTCGGCACCGTGCGCGGGGTGCGTCCGCAGTGGCGGGCCCGGCTGCTCGCGGACGTCGCCCGTCATCCGCGGCCCACCTTGGTCGTCTGGGGCGAGCGGGACATCATCCTGCCGCCGGAGCACCTCCGGGCGGCGCTGAAGGCGATCCCGCACGCCCGCTCGCACGTGTTCGCCCGCTGCGGTCACATGCCGCAGATCGAACGCGCCGACGCCTTCGCGGACCTGGCCCGGACGTTCCTGCGCGACGCGGAGCAGTCGGGCACATGAGGTCGGCCGGGCCTGCTGCTGCTCATCAGCGGCAGCCCGGCAGGACCCTGCTCTCGAAAATGGTGAACGAGAAAGCACGTCTCGTTCACCATTTTTGAAACCGAGATCCCCGGGACCGACGCTCCGCCGATCGAGCCCCGGCCGGTGACGCTCAGGCGGCGGGGTCGGACGTCGTTCCGGCCCGGGGCCGGGACGCGTGCACGATCCGGGCGGGCGGGAGGTTGCGCCACTCCGTCGTGCCGGAGCCGACCGTCTCGAAGCGCTCCTCCAGCCGCCGCCGGAAGCGCACCGCGGGCGGGAGCACGGTGGCGTGGGAGTAAGCGAACGTGGCGAACCGGCCGTCCGGGGGCATCGCGGCGACCACGGAGTCGAGGATCGCGTCCTGCTTCGGGCCGGGGAACACCGCCCACGGCAGCCCGCTGACGACGAGGTCGACCCGGTCCACGCCGACGGTCCGGAGCAGGCCCGCGGTCTCCGCCGCGTCGCCCTCGATCACCTCGACGCCGGCGTGACGGGACCGCAGCGCGGCCGCCATCGACGGGTTCACCTCGATCGCGACGTGCCGGCCCCGCCCGCCCAGGCGGCGCCGGATCTCGCCGGTGAAGGCCCCGGAGCCCGGGCCGAGCTCGAGAACGACGGGGTCGCCGGACTCGGGTACGTCCGCGGCGATCCGCCGGGCCAGGTACGCCGAGCTGGGCGCGACGGCCCCGATCGTGGTCGGCGAGCGGAGGAACTGCCGGACGAACAGAAGTGCGTCACCCATGCCCGGCATCCTCCCCCGGACCGGTGCCGCGCCGCGGGCCGGGTGATCACCCGGCCCGGTGCCTCGCCGCGGCCGGGTGACCGGGCCGTCAGGCGGGGGGTGCGCCGCGCGGCCCCCGGATCAGCGTCCCGGGAAGGGCGTCGGTCGCCTCGCCGTCGGTGTAGGTCTCCTGCCCCGCGACGACGGTGTGCCGGTAGCCCTCGACGCGCTGCTGCAGGCGCCACCCGCCGGCCGGAAGGTCCTGGTGCATCTCCGGCGCGCGCAGGCGCATCGCGTCGACGTCGAGCACGTTGAGGTCGGCCCGGTACCCGGGTGCGAGGACGCCGCGGTCGAGCAGCCCGACCGCGCGGGCGGTGTCGCGGGCCTGGCGCTGCACCACGAACGGCAGGTCCAGGCGAGCGCCGTCACGGTCGCGGGTCCAGTGCTGGACGAGCGTCGACGGGAAGCTGCCGTCGCAGATCGTGCCGACGTGCGCGCCGCCGTCGGACAGGCCCGGCAGCGTATGCGGGTGCACCAGCATCTCGTGCAGGTCGTCGAGGTTGCCGTGGGCGTAGTTCGCGAACGTCACGTACAGCATCCCGCCGGCCGCGACGACGTCGTAGGCGATCTCGGCGGGCTCCACCCCGGCCCGGGCGGCACGGGCGGCGATCGCCTGCTCGGGCGAGGGCTCGTACTCCGGCGGGTCCCCGAGGGCGTACATCATGTGGAACTTGTGGATCATGTGCCCGCCGAGGCGGCTGCGGTCCTTGTCCCGGTTCTGCGCGGCCAGCACCTCGGAGCGCACGGCCGGGTCGGCCATCCGCGTGGCCTGCTCGGCTGGCGGGAGGTCACCGACGAGGCGCTGCCAGACCGGGTTCGTCATGAACGGGTTGAGGGTGTTGCGCAGCCCCATCAGCATCCCGACCGGACGCGCGGCGACCTGCCCGCGGATCTCCAGCCCGTCCGCCCACGCCTTCTCCATCAGCTCCAGCAGGAGCTTGTGGCGCTGCGGGTCCTCCGGGAACTGGACCAGCGAGAACGACAGCGGGCGCCCGGACGCGGCCACCATCCGTCGCAGCAGCGCGAACTCCGCCTCCGGTTCCGGGAAGTCCGAGACCAGCTGCAGCACCCCGGTGCCGGTCTCCCCCACCGCGGTGGCGATCGCGACGAGCTCGTCGGCGCCGGCGTCGTAGGACGGGGTCAATTCGCCATCGATGCTGCGGTGGTTGAGCGTCCGGGAGGTGGAGAACCCCAGCGCGCCGGCCTCGATGCCGGCCTTGGCCAGTGCGGCCATCGCGGCGATCTCGTCGGCGGTGGCGGGTTCGTGGGCGGCGGCCCGCTCGCCCATCGTGTGCACCCGCAGGGCGGCGTGCGGGACCTGGGTGGCCAGGTCGACGTCGTGCGGGCGCGCCTCCAGCGCGTCCAGGAACTCACCGAACGAGCGCCAGTTCCAGGCCAGGCCCTCGTGCAGGGCGACGCCCGGGATGTCCTCGACACCCTCCATGAGCTCGATCAGCCGGTCGCGGTGCTCCGGAGCGGCCGGGGCGAAGCCGACCCCGCAGTTCCCGGCGACGACGGTGGTCACCCCGTGCCACGACGACGGCTGCAGCCGCGACTCCCAGGTCGCCTGCCCGTCGTAGTGGGTGTGGATGTCGACGAACCCGGGGGCGACGACCGCGCCCGCCGCGTCGATCTCCCGGCGCCCGGTGCCGGAGACCCTCCCGACTTCGACGATCCGGTCGCCGTCCACCGCGACGTCCGCGGTGCGGGACGGGCCGCCGTTGCCGTCGATCACGGTGCCGCCACGCACCACCAGGTCGTGTGCCGTCATGGGAGATCTCCTTCGATCGCCGTACCGGTCCCTCCTGGCTACCCCACCCGGCTCCGCGACGGAACCGGGAGCGGCCCGGACCCACGGATCGGAGCAGTAAAAGCGGGATGACCTAGACGTTCCGTCGCACCAGCATCTCCAGCGACACCCGTGCCAGCGGCAGGTAGCCGACCAGCGCGGCAGCCGGGCCGTCGACGGTCAGCCAGGTCCGGGTGCCGGTCGCGTCCGGGGCGACCCCGTGGTCGAGCGCCATCGCCAGCGGGCCCAGGGTGACGTCCCAGGACCACGTCCCGGCGTCGGAGTCGACGGCGGTGACCGTGAACGAGACCGCGATCCCGAGCGGCCCGCGGACCTTCCCGGTCGTCCCGGTGACGATCTGTTCGTCGGAGGCCTCGACGCCGAGGATGTAGGGAGCCCAGACCGGCCAGCGGGCCGGGACGGCGTAGCGCTCCCACACCTCGTCGGCGGGCTGCGGGCCGCGGGCGTGCAGGGTGACGCGCATCCCGTGATGATCCGGCCCACGCCGCGACACCGCGCGGTGGCGTGATCGTCGCCGTAGCGTCGGACCTACACCGCCCTCACGCCCAATTCGGGCAGAATCGCCGGTGCAGATCTCTCGACGAAGGGTGTCCATGCGCTCGCCCCGTTCGCTCCGGCTCGCCGCCGCCGCGCTCACCGCCACCGCGTTCCTGACGGCCTGCACCGGTCCGACGCCGGTCGACGTGGCCCTCTCCGGTGACGCGGCCCCGGTCGCCGCGGCCGGGTCCGGTCTCGTGCCGACCACGTTGAACGTCCCGGCCGGCATGGACGCCTCCCCGCTGGACGAGTCGCACCAGGCGCTGGTGCCGCAGGGCTGGACGATCTCGGTGTTCGCCCGCGTCCCCGAGGCGCGCCTGGCCGTCTGGACACCGGACCGTCAGCTGCTGGTCTCGGTGCCCGACGAGGGCCGGGTCGAGCGCCTGACCCCGGACGGTCGCGGCGGTTCCACGACCGCACCCCTCCTCGAGGGCCTGAACCAGCCGCACGGCCTGGCGTTCGCCGGATCGACGCTCTACGTCGCCGAGAGCAACCAGGTCAACGCCTACGACTACGCCGGCGGGCAGGTCACGAACCGCCGGGTGGTCGCGGCGAACCTGCCCGACTCCAAGAGCGCGGACCTGCGCGGCGCCTACGCGCACGCGCTGAAGAGCGTCGCCGTGGGCCCGGACGGCGCGGTGTACGTCTCGGTCGGCTCCACCGGCAACATCTCGGAGGAGGACCTGACGGCGAACCCGCCGCGGGCGTCCATCCTGCGGATCCCGCCGGGTGGTGGGACCCCCGCCCCGTTCGCGACCGGTGTCCGGAACGGGACCGGTCTGGCCGTCGCCCCGGACGGCGCGGTGTGGACCGCGGTCAACGGCCGCGACAACGTGCCCTACCCCTACGACAAGCCCTACGGCAACGGGACCGGGTCCGCCTACGGCCAGGTGATCAAGGACTACGTCACCAACCACCCCGGCGAGCAGCTGGCGAAGCTGTCGCAGGGCCGCAACCTGGGCTGGCCGTACTGCAACATCGAGCGTGACGCCGACCCCGGCGTCGCCGCCAGCCCGGTGAACCCGTCGAACGTGCCCTTCGTCCGCGACGCCGAGACGAACCCGGACGGCGCGAAGCTCGACTGCGCCACGCTGCCGCGGGTGGAGCAGACCTTCGGGGCGCACTCCGCCCCGCTGGGCCTGTCGTTCGTCGACGGCGGCCTGCCCGGCCCGTACGCCCAGGGCGCCCTGGCCGGCGTGCACGGCTCCTGGAACGCAAGCCCGCCGCGGGCCCCCGAGGTGTCGTTCTTCCCGTACTCGAACGGCGCACTCGGCCCGCAGCAGACGCTGGTCGGCGGCTTCCAGGCGACCGACGGCTCCCGCTGGGGCCGTCCGGTCGCCGCGGTCGCCGGCCCCGACGGCGCGGTCTACGTGACCGACGACGACGCCGGCGCCGTCTACCGCCTGGCCCCGCCCGGCCGCTGACCCCCGTGCGCGGATATCGCTGCCAGGGCAGCGATATCCGCGCACGACCGTCGCCGGCGCACGTCAACGAGGCGGACGCCCCCAGGTCGGCGGAAGCTGCTCGATCGAGCTGGGGTAGACCCCGGCCTCGACGATCGCCGCGGCCCACGGCCGCAGGTATCCGAGCAGCTCGTCGAGGTCGTCGCCGAGCGCGTCGAGCAGCGGTTCCTGCTGAACGTCGGTGGCCGTCTCCAGCGACTCCCGCAGCGAGGCGCCGGCGTCGGTGAACCCGGTCCCGTCGCCGGTCAGCAGCCCGCGGCCGACGAGCCGGTCCACGCCGTCGGCGATCGCCTGCTCGGTCCAGCCCCGCGTCATCTGGTAGCGGCGCCGCGGCATCCCCGCGTAGACCTCGGTGAGCAGGCCCGCCTCGACCGGGTCCAGCCCGGCGGCGGTCCAGGCCGCGATGTGGCAGTCGCCGCGGTGCTCGCGCACCATGTCCGCGGCGCGCCACATCTCACCCCACGGGGTGTCCGGCAGCCCGAGGGCGCGCAGCCCGGCGAACAACGGACGGCCGGTGGCCCGGCCCGCCCGGGCGGCGCGCAGCAGCAGCTCGGTGGCGCGGGTGGGGTCGTCCCCGCCGAGGATCCGCTCCAGTGCGGCGGTCGCCCCGCGCTCGCGGGCGGCCATGATGTCGGCGTGCGAGGCGGTGGCCCAGCCCCGTTCGGTCTCCGGGATCACCACGGCGGGGTCGAACACGCCGAACACCGAGACCACGACCTCGCCGGGCACCTGCCCGACGCACCCGGCGCGGCTGCAGAAGTAGCCGGCGAGGTCGGGCAGCGTCAGGCAGCCGGGCTCGGTCACCCCCGGCCCGAACCCGATCCGCTCGAACTCGGTGTGGACCTCCGGTGCGAAGTAGACGAGCGCGGCGACCGGCTCGACGGCGGCGTGCAGTGCGCGGGCCCGCCGCGAGAGCACGTCGTCGGGGATCGTCGCGTTGAAGACCCGGGTCATCGAGCTCCTCCGGCGGGGTCGGGGCGGTCGGGTACGCCCGGGAACGGGTGCAGGCCGTGCTCGCGCATCCAGCGCTGGACGTCCGCGGCCAGCGTCGCCTCCTGCGGCGACGACGGGTAGTACGCGGCCGCCGAGCGCAGCCACGCGTTCCAGTCCTGCAGGATCGCGACCAGCCGCGGCAGGTCGTCGCCGAGGTCGCGGGCCGGGGCCGTCCACAGCGCGTCGGTGGCGCGTTCGACCTGTTCACGGGCGGCGCGCCCGGCGTCGGTGGCGGCGCCGTCGGACCCGATCAGGCCACGGTCGTGCAGCGCGCGCTCGGCGGCGTCGAGGTCGGCGTCGGTCCAGCCGCGGGTGCGGCTGTAGGTCCGCGGCGGCATCCCGGCCACGCGCTCGGTGAGCACCTGGATCGCGCATCCACCGAACCCGGCCGCGGTGAACGCGACGACGTGCCCGTCGCCGCGGTGCTCGCGCAGCCGCTCGGCCAGCCGCCAGGCCCGCCCGATCGGCACGTCCGGCAGGCCCTGCGCGCAGACCCCGGCGTACATCGGCCGACCGGCGAGCGGCAGGTTCGCCCCCGCCCGTTCCAGCAGCGCGATCGCGTCGTCGACGCCGGCGGGCCGCTCCCCCAGCACCCGCACCAGCTGTGCCAGCGCGCCCCGGGTGCGCACCGCACCGATCGTCGCGGCGTCGGTGCGCGACCATCCGAGCTCGACCGAGGCGATCACCGCGGCCGGGGCGAACACCCCGAACGCCGCCGCGACGACGGCACCGTGCACCTGCCCGAGCAACGATCCGCGGCTGGTCATGTAGGCGGGGCCGTCGGTCATCGCGACGCCGCCCCAGTGCGCGCTTCCCCATGGTTCGTTTACCGGCCCCGGACTCGGGTCGAAGCCCAGCTCCGCGTAGCCGGCGTGGGCTTCCGGCGCGAAGTAGACCGATCCGACGAACGGCTCCAGCGCGGTGGCCAGGGCCCGTGCCCGGAGGGAGTCGGCGGACGTCGTGTCGGTCATGGAAGGTCACCCCGTCGTGTCCCCGCGATCCTCCGACGCGCGCCCCCCGTGGCGCAACGCCGGACGATCACGGCGGGGACGGGGGTCAGCCGCCCGAGGAGATCGAGACGTCGCCCGCGTCGCTGGTGATCGTGACCGTGGCTTCCTCGGTGATCGTCGGGTCCGACTCGGCCGCGATCGTGCAGCCGAACGTCGTGCCCGGACCACCGACGACGACCTTCGCACCGTCGGCACAGGTCGTCGTGACCGGCACGCCGGCGTTCTTCGTGGCCTCGTCGTCGACGGCCTTCGCCGCGGCCGCCGTGGAGACGAAGCCCTGGCTGACGATGCCGACGTTGCCGGCGTCGTCCTTCTGCGTGACCAGGTAGGTCAGGTTCTGCCCGTCGACCCCGGCGGTGCAGGTGAACGTGGCGCCGACCTGGACGTCGACCGAGTCCGGGCACTGCACTCCGGTGGGCGCGACGCCGACCGTCTGCTCGGTCGTCGTGGCGATCTGGGTCTCGATGTTGTCCGTCGTCCGTGTCGGCGTCGCCAGTACCACGAACAGCACGGCCGCGATCCCGACCAGGGTGAACACGACGCCGAGGACGATGCCGGCCACCGCGAGGCCCTTGCCGCCCTCTCCCGTGCGCTTGATCTTCCCGAGCGCGACGAACCCGAGGACCGCCGCGACCGGGGCGACGACGAACGCCAGCACGAGCGAGAGGATCGCGAGGGTGTTGGTGCCGCGAGGCGGGGGCGGAGGCGTCATGGGGTACCGCGAGCCGCCGGCCGGGCTCGGCATCGTGGGTGGCTGCATCTGCGTCATCGGGGGACCTCCGTCCGGGTCGCCACCGCTGTGGTGGCCACCGTTCGGCCGGGAGTCGGCCCGATGATCTTCCCCGTTACGGGGTGTCCTTTTGGGACACGGGCTCGACGGCGGAAGTTGCGCCGTACGGTCTCGCCGGAGCGGCCGTACGGCCGCGGTCAGCCGGAGTGCAGCGGCTCGGTCCGGAAGTCGGCGAGGTCGGCGTCGTGGGTCATCGCCCAGTAGTCCACGACCCGGTACGGCGAGTTCGCGACGACCCGCCCGGCCGGGTTGCGGTAGTAGGTCGTCATGCCGGGGTGGGTCCAGACCATCCGCTCGTGCGCGGCGTCGACGTCGTCCACCCAGCGGTCGTGGACCTCCGGGCGGACGTCGACGGCGCCGATCCGCTCCCGGCCCATCCGCGCGACGAGGTCGACGATGTAGCGGGCCTGCGCCTCGGCCACGAAGATGAAGCTGCCGCCGGCCCCGGCGTTGGTGTTCGGGCCGTACATCAGGAACAGGTTCGGGAAGCCGGGGACGGTGATCCCCAGGTGCGCGGTGGCGTCGTCGGCGCCCCAGACGTCGTGCAGGTCGAGCCCGTCGCGGCCGCGGATTTCGACGCCGGGCAGGAAGTTCTGCGCGTCGAAGCCGGTGCTCAGTACGAGCACGTCGGCGTCGTAGTGCTCGCCGGCCTCGGTCACGACGCCGGTCGGCGTGACCCGCGCGACGGCGTCGGTGACGAGCTCGACGTCGTCGCGGCGCAGGGTGGCGAACCAGCCGTTGTCGAGCAGCATCCGCTTGCCGAACGGCGGGTAGGCCGGCGTGCACTTCTCGACCAGGTCCGGGCGGCCGTCGAGCTCGGACTCCAGGTAGCGGGTGAAGTAGCGGCGGTGCCCGTCGTTGACGGCGTTGAGCGAGCGCTCCGGATGCTCCCACTCCGGGTCGGTACGCAGGCTCGGGTGGACGCGGTCGTTGAACACCCACGCGAGCCGGAACCGGTACCAGGGGTGGTAGTAGGGCACGTGGTGCATCAGCCAGTGCACGTCGCCGCCGACCGGGGCGAAGTACTCGGCGTTCGGGGCGACCCACTGCGGGGAGCGCTGGAACACCGTCAGCTGCGACGGCCGCCCGGCGATCGCGGGCACCACTTGCATGGCGCTCGCCCCCGTCCCGACGACGGCCACGCGCCGGCCGTGCAGGTCGAGGCCGTCGGGCCAGTCGGTGGTGTGGAACGCGGGCCCGGCGAACCCGTCGAGCCCGGGCAGGTCCGGGACGACCGGGCGGTTGAACAGCCCGACGGCGCTGACCAGAGCCGTGCCGGACCACTGCCGCTCCCCCGCCCGCACCGTCCAGCGCCGGGTCGGCTCGTCCCAGACGGCGGAGGAGACCTCGACGCCGAACTCGATGTGCCGGCGGAGGTCGAAGTGGTCGGCCATGTCGGCGATGTAGCCGGCCATCTCGTCGCGCTTGCCGAAGTGGGTGGACCAGTCGCGGGAGAAGAACGAGAACGAGTACAGGTAGCTCGGGGTGTCGACGCCGGCGCCCGGGTAGTGGTTCGTCAGCCACACCCCGCCGACGTCGTGCTGACGCTCCAGGATCACGAACGGCACCCCGGCCCGCTGCAGCCGCACGCCCGCGATCAGGCCGGACACCCCGGCCCCGACGATCACCACCCGCAGGTCGCGCGCCTCGACCTCCGCCGCCGGGACCGGCACCGGTTCGGCGTCCGGGGCGAAGCCCATGTCCTCGCGCATCAGCCGCTCGTACTCGTCCGGCACCTCCTCCGCGACGGCCGTGCTCAGCATGCGGCGCAACAGCTCCGGGCGCGGTTCCGGGACCGCCGGCTCCGCCCCGCCGGACCACGCCGTGATCGCCTCGACGGCGGCGGCCCTGAGCTCGGCGGCCGTCGCGGCGTCGAATCCACCGCCGTCGTGCGGGGACAGACCCGGTGCCTTGGTCGGACGGAACGGGTCGGCCAGCCACCGCTCGTCGCCGGTGAGGTGGAACGTCACCATCGCCAGGGTCGGGAGGTTCGCCGACTCCACGGCTGTCGTCAGACGCTCGGTGTCGATCGGGCGCTGCGGGACCGGCTCGGGCACGCGGAACTCCTCCCCGGCGGTGCGGCGATCGCGCACCGGCCGCCCCCAGGATGGACGACGCGACGCCCACGCGCGATCAGCCGTGCCTCCGGTTGCGGTGCGGCGCCGCCACCGGACACCGTGGGCGGACCTGTCGACGGCGAGGGGCGGAGCACGCGTGCACGAGGGAACGACCTACGCCGGGCTGCGGGTCCTGGACTTCTCGGCGGTGATCGCCGGGCCGATGGCCACGATGATCCTGGCCGACCTCGGCGCGGACGTCGTCAAGGTCGAACGCCTGGGCGGTGAGGACGGGCGACGCCTGCCGCCGTTCCGCGACGGCGTCTCCACGGTCTTCAGCGCGTTCAACCGCAACAAGCGCAGCATCGCCCTGGACCTGACGACCGACGAAGGCCGCGAGACCGCGCTGCGGCTCGTCGACGGCGCCGACGTCCTGGTCGAGGGCTTCCGCCCGGGCAAGCTCGACCGGCTCGGGCTGTCCTGGGAGACGGTCTCGGCGCGCAACCCACGACTGGTCTACTGCTCGGTCTCGGCGTGGGGCTCCGGCCCGCTCGGGCACGACCTGCCCGGCTACGACCCGGTGCTGCAGGCGTTCTGCGGGATCATGGACGCCACCGGCCACCCCGGCGGGCCGTCCGCGCGCGTCCCCGCGTCGCTGATCGACATCACCACCGGCATGTGGGCCGCGACCGCGATCATGGCCGCGCTCGCCCGCCGCGAGGAGACCGGTCGGGGTGACCGGGTCGAGACCGCCCTGGTCGACGCCGGTTTCCAGCTCATGTGCCACCAGGTGATGAACACCCTGGCCACCGGGAGACCCCCGGCGAAGACCGGAGCCGTGACCCCGATGGCGGCCCCCTACGAGACGTTCGCGACGCGCGACGGCGAGATCATGGTCGCCGCCGGCAACGAGGGCATCTTCGCCCGGATGTGCGCCGCCCTGGGCGTCCCCGGGCTGCCGGCCGACGTCCGGTTCGGGACCGTCGCCGACCGCGTCGCGAACCGGGACGCCCTGCACGCACTGCTCGAGGCCCGGACGCTGGAGCTGGACCGTGCCGAGGCCGAACGACGGCTCGCCGCGGCCGAGGTGCCGGTGTCCGCGGTGAACCCGCTCGACGTCGCCCTGGCCCAGCCGGTCGCGCAGGAGAGGCGTCTGCTGGTCGACGCCGAGGGAGCCGAGGACCTGCAGCTGATGCGGCTGCCGTTCCTGCCGCCGGAGATCGCCCTGCGGCGCCCGCCCGGGCCCGGCGAGCACACCGACGAGATCCTGGCCGAGCTGATACGGGAGGAACCCTGATGCGTACCGAGGCCGCCGTCCTCTGGGAGA
The DNA here is from genome assembly GCF_004217185.1 of Pseudonocardia sediminis. Classification (NCBI taxonomy): domain Bacteria; kingdom Bacillati; phylum Actinomycetota; class Actinomycetes; order Pseudonocardiales; family Pseudonocardiaceae; genus Pseudonocardia; species Pseudonocardia sediminis. The sequence goes on from NZ_SHKL01000001.1 coordinate 3,822,010, forward strand.
CCGGCGGGGCGTGGGACGTCCGTGAGGTCGAGCTCGGCGAGCCGGTGACCGGCGAGGTCCGGGTGAGGCTCGCCGCGTCCGGCATCTGCCACACCGACGACCACCTGGTCACCGGCGGTCTCCCCCAGCCGCTGCCGGCGATCGGCGGGCACGAGGGGGCCGGTGTCGTCGAGGCGGTCGGGCCGGGCGTCACCGACGTCGCGCCGGGCGATCCGGTGGTGCTGATCTACATCCCGTCGTGCGGGCGCTGCCGCCCGTGCGCGCAGGGCCGGCAGAACCTCTGCGAGCGCGGGGCCGCCCGGCGCGAGGGACGGGCCCTCGCCGACGACTCGCTGCGGTTCTCCAGCGAGGCCGACGGCGTCGGGATCACCACGATGTCCCTGCTCGGCACGTTCGCCCGGCACACCGTCGTGCACGAGTCGCAGGTGCTCAAGATCGAGGGAGACATCCCGCTGGTGCCGGCCGCCCTGGTCGGGTGCGGGGTGACGGCCGGGGTCGGCGCCGCGCTGCACGGCGCGGAGGTCCGTGCCGGGGACGTCGTCGCGGTCGTCGGCGTCGGCGGGCTGGGCGCGGCCGCGATCCAGGGCGCACGGATCGCCGGGGCCCGGATCATCGTCGCGATCGAGCCGGTCGAGGCCAAGCACGCCACCGCTCTCTCCCTCGGCGCCACGCACGTCGTCAGCGACTCCGAGAAGGCACGCGCGCTGATCGAGGAGATCAGCTGGGGGCGGATGGCGAACGCCGCGATCCTGACCACCGACCTGGCGCACGGCGAGTACCTGGGCCCGACCATGGAGCTGCTCGGCAAGAACGGGCGCGCGGCCGTCGTCGCCGTCGCCCCGCCGGACCAGCGTCGCGCCGACCTGAGCCTGCTCGACCTCACGCTCTACGAGAAGCAGGTCCGCGGCACTCTCTACGGCTCGCGCAGCCCGCGCGCCGCCATCCCGGAGCTGCTCGACCTCTACCGCGCCGACAAGCTCACCCTCGACGGGCTGATCACCACCCGCTACCGGCTCTCCGAGATCAACCAGGGTTTCGACGACCTGCGCGCGGCCACCAACATCCGCGGCCTGATCGTCTACGACGACTGATCGCGTCCCATCCGTGGGGCTCCTGTGTGGCGGCACCGAACGTCAGGTCCGCCGGTGTGCTGCGGCGCGGTCAGTACATGACCGACCCGGCCGTCACGTTGACGTCCTGCCCGGTGATCGCGGTGGCGCGCGAGGACGACAGGAAGACGGTCGTGTCCGCCACGTCCCCCGCCGTGACCAGCCGCCGCAGCGGCGAGCCCTCGGCGAACTGCGCGCGGGCCTGCTCCTCACTGATGCCCTGAGCCTGCGCCTGACCGGCGATCACCCGGTCCAGACGTGGCCCCTCGACCCCGCCGGGCGAGACCAGGTTGACCCGCACACCGGACGGCCCGACCTCCGCGGCCAGGGTGCGGACGAGCCCGACCAGCGCCATCTTCGACGCCGCGTACGGGCTGCGGTGCAGCAGCGGCCGCTTGCCGGTCATCGAGCCGATCACCACGACCGACCCGGACCCGGCCTCCAGCATGGCGGGCAGGAAGGCCTTCGCGCACAGGAACGTGCCGGTGACGTTGACGGCGAACGTCTCGTCCCACTCGTCGAGGCCCACCTCGATCAGCGGCTTCGTCGGCCCGGCGACGCCACTGTTGACAACGAGCGCGTCCACCCGCCCGAACTCGGCCGTCGCCCGCTCCGCCGCCGCGGTGACCGACGACGGTTCCGTCAGGTCCACCGGCACCACCAGCGCACGACGACCGACGGCCCGCAGGAGGCCGGCGACCTCCTGCATCTCCGCGGTCGAACGTCCGGCCAGCACCACGTCGGCGCCCTCGGTGCCCATCCGCAGCGCGATCTCCCGCCCGATCCCCGCGCCGGACCCGACGACCACCGCGACCCTGTCCTCCATCAGCATGGGATCAGGGTGACCGGTCGACGGGCCGGCCGCACGGCCCGACGTGTGAGCCCGGCCGGTCTGTCCGGCGACCCCGCCCAGGCGACCGCATCATGATCATCGTGACCGGATTCGATCATCCCGAGAAGGCGCCACGGACCCTCGGCGCCGTGACCGTCGCACTGACGGCCGCGGCCGGCTCGCTGGACGCCGTGACGTTCTTCGCGTTCAACGAGGTCTTCGCCTCGACCATGACCGGCAACCTGATCCTGCTCGGCCTCGACTGGGACGGCAACTCGGCCCTGCGGATCGCCACGGTCGCGGTGGCCGCGGCGGCGGGGGCGTTCGTGCAGCTCCGCGCGCCGGACTTCACCTACCTGATCCCGGTGGCGATGGTCGCCCTGGTGATCGTGCTGATGGTGCGGGTGACGATGGCCAACCACGGCGGGCTCGTGCAGGGCGACCCGCAGTTCGCCCGTCCCGTCGAGGAGGAGGCAGGCGGAGGGCCCACCGCCTGAGCCGGCGTCGCGCCGGGCCGGTCCGCGTTCCCGGAAGATCGGCACACGATCCCGTCGAGTCGCCGTAGTGTCCGAACCGGACCCGGCACACCGCCGTGCACGGTCTCCGGCAACGACGCACGGAGGAACGATGATCGACGTCGACAACCTGTTCGACCGCCGCGCGGACAACCGGTGGGACCGGGTCTGCATCGGGGACGTGTTCGAGCGCAACACCTGGAGCCGCCCGGACCGTGAGGCGATCGTCGGGATGGACGGCGCGTTCGCCGACCCGGCGTTCGCCCGGCTGACCTACCGGCAGGCCGACGAGGCCGCGAACCGGTTCGCCCAGGGCCTGATCGCTCACGGCCTGGGCCGCGGCGACCGGGTGCTGCTGGTGTGCGAGAACTCGGTCGAGGCCTACGTCGCCAAGATCGGGGTCGCCAAGGCGGGCATGGTCTGCCTGCCGGTGAACCCGCAGCTCGCGCCGGACGTCGTCGCGCACCTGATCGAACGGTGCTCACCGCGCTTCGCGGTGCTCGACGCCGAGCTGGAGCCCCGGGTTGCGGCGCCGCTGCGCGAGGCCGGGATCGCCGTCGACGTCACGATCCCGATCGGCGGGGGCGCGGTCGGCGGCAGCGTCGTGTTCTCCGAGTTCCTGGCCCGGTACCCGGCCACCGAGCCGGACGTGACCGTCCACGGCGACGACATCTGGGAGATCCTGTTCACCTCGGGCACCACGGCGATGCCCAAGGGCGTGATGCTCTCCCACACCTACGCCCACTTCGCCGCCTACAGCTTCGCGCTCTCCCTGACGCGCGGCCTGGCGTCCGAGAGCGACCTGCGGCTGTCCTGCTTCCTGCCGACGATCTACCACGTCACCGACCACATCTTCACGTTCCCGGCGTTCCTCACCGGCGGCACGCTGATCCTCGGCCGGCGCCCGGACGCCCGGCAGGCCGCCGAGGCCGTCACCCGGGAACGGGCCACCGCGCACTACGGCGGCTCCCCGCAGATGCTGCGCGCGTTCGCCGAGACCCTGCGCGACGACCCGATCGCCTACAGCGCCCGCACCGTCACCGCGATCGTCTTCGGCTGGGCCAACATCGCGCCCGGCCTGGCCACGCTGCTGCACGACCTCTGCGACCCGGACGTGCACCTGTTCGAGATCTTCGGGCAGACCGAGTCGATCGCGTGCCACCGCTTCCACCTCGAGGAGCACCCGGTGAAGTACCACCGCGGCGCTCCGATGACGAACTACGTCGGGCTGCCCTCGCCGCTGCTGGCCTCGGCCGTCGTCGACGAGAACGGCGACGACCTGCGCGACCGTCCCGGCGAGCCGGGCGAGGCCGTCTACCGCTCCCCCGCCGTGACGGCCGGCTACTACCGGGACCGGGAGGCCACCGAGACCGCGTTCCGCGACGGCTGGTTCCACTCCGGTGACGTCTGCACCTACGACGCCGACGGACTGCGGATCATGCAGGACCGGGTCAAGGACATCGTGAAGTCCGGCGGGGAGAACGTCTCGACGCTGCGGGTCGAGTCGGTGCTGCAGGCCCATCCGGCGGTCGCGCGGGCGGCGGTGGTCGGCCTGCCGCACGAGCGCTGGGGCGAGGCCGTCACCGCGGTGGTCATGCTCGCGCCGGGGCAGGCCGCGGACGAGGCCGGTCTGATCGCGCACGCCCGCGAGCACCTGGCCGGCTTCGAGGCGCCCAAGAAGATCGTGTTCGTCGGGTCGCTGCCGGAGACGGTCGGGGGGAAGGTCCTCAAGTACCGGCTCCGGGCCGAGCTCGCAGCCCTGTACTCGGACCAGGAAGGCTAGAGCAGGTCGCTGCGGCTGATCACGCCGACCAGCAGGTCGTCGTCGTCGACGACGGGCACCACCCGGAACCCGCGCCCGGACAGCAGCGAACGGGCCCGGGTGAGCGGCTCGTCCGGGCCGAGGGCCTCGACGTCGCGGGTCATCGCCTCGCCGACCGAGCGGGCCCGGGTGCGCCGGCCGCCGTGCAGCGGGCCGCTCATCAGGTCGGCCTCGCTGAGGATGCCGACGAGCCGGTCGTCGATGTCGACGACCGGCACCGCGGTGAACCGGAACGCCAGGATGACCTCGGCGGCCTCGTCGACCGGGGTCTGCGGGTTCACCGTGACCAGGCCGTCGGCGGTCATCACGTCGGACACCGTCAGGGTCGCGATGTCCCGGTCGCCGATCCGGCCGGCGCCGCGCGGTGCGGCGGCGGGCATGTCGATCGTCCGGTCGGCCCCGACCGCGCGACGGGCCGCACGCAGGACCCGGCTCCCGGCCGTCCGCCGGCGGAGCAGGTCGCTGCGGGTCACCACCCCGACCAGCACCCCACGGTCGACGATCGGCATCACCCGCAGCTCGCCGTAGGCGCGCAGGCGGTGCCCGAGGATCGCCACGTTCGCGGTCGGCGACATGTAGAGCACGTCGCGGGTCATGACGTCGGCGACGGTGACGGCGTCCGGGTCGTCGCGGTGGCGCAGCAGGTCGACCAGGCTCACGATGCCGACCAGCCGGAACGCCCGGTCGACGACGGGCAGGGCGCTGTAGCGGAACTCCGCCATCCGCTGCTCGGCCCGCGCCAGGGGTGCGTCCTCCCAGACCGTGACGACGCGTTCGGTCATGATCTCGCGGGCCCGCAGAACCATGGTCCGACCGTATCCCGGAGGACGGCCGGGCAGGACCGCCTAGTGATCCTCGATATGGCCGAAGCGGTGCCGGGTCCGGCTGATCGCCTGCTCCCGCAGGACGGTAAGCATCTCCCGGCGCCCGTCGGTGAGGACCGGGGCGTCGAGCAGCGACGTCCCGGCGTCGACGCAGGCCGCACGCAGCCCGCCGGGGACGGTGCCGACGACCCGTATCCGTCCGCCCGGCTCGGGGTCCGGCACGCCGCCGTGCACGGTGACGCCCGGCAGTCCGTCGAGCGCCGGCGCGCCGTGCAGGTCGACCGGCACCCCCGCGCACGCCGCCGCCAGGACCACCCGGAACACGTCCACGGTCGGCGCGTCCGGCCCGGCGACCACGGTGAGACGCGGCAGCGGCCGGTAGCGGAACACGTTCGTCTCCGCGCGCAGGCCGGTCGGGTCGTGTTCGAGGGAGAACTCGTCGCGCCAGGCCGCCGCGTCGCTCCCGGCCGCGACGCGCAGCCGTTGCCGGTCCGTGTCCGGCACACGGTCCGCGGCGGCCGCGAGCACCGCGTCCACCACGGGGCCGGTCGGCGCGTCCGGAAGCGGGGCGTGGCCGTCGTGCCAGGTCCCGAACTGGGCGACGTAGTTCGGCCCGCCCGGCTTCGCCCCCGGCCCGATGACCGAGCCCTTCCACCCGCCGAACGACTGGCGCCGCACGATGGCGCCGGTGATGTGCCGGTTGACGTAGGCGTTGCCGACCTCGACGCGGTCGCACCAGTGCGCGATCTCGTCCGGGTCGAGGGAGTGGATGCCGCCGGTCAGGCCGTAGCCGGTGGCGTTCTGCCAGGCGATCGCCTCGTCGAGGTCGCGGGCGTACATCAGGCCGAGCACCGGGCCGAAGCACTCGGTGCGGTGGAACCAGGAGCCCGGCTGCACCGGGGCGCGGACGCCCGGTGTCCACACCCGCTCCGACCTGCGCGCCGGCCTCACCAGCCACCGCTCGCCGCGTTCCAGCGTGGTCAGCGCGCGCAGCAGCTTGTCCTCGGGCTCGGCGATCAGCGGGCCCATCGTCGTCGACAGGTCGGTGCCGTACCCGACCCGCAGCGTCCGCACCGCGTCGACGAGCTGGCGCCGCAGCCGTCGCCCGGTCGCGGAACCGGTGGCCGCGGACCCGACCAGGATCCCCAGCGAGGCGGCCGAGCACTTCTGCCCGGCGTGCCCGAACGCCGACCGCACGAGGTCGGCGACGGCCAGGTCGGGGTCGGCACTGGGCGTGATGACCAGTGCGTTCTTCCCGCTCGTCTCGGCGACCAGGCGCAGGTCCTCCCGCCACGACCGGAACAGCCGCGCGGTGTCGGTGGCTCCGGTGAGCACGACGTGGTCGACGTCCGGATGGGTGATGAGCCGCCGTCCGGCGTCGGCCTCGTCGGTGTGCACGAGCTGCAGCGCGTCGGCCGGGATGCCGCCGCGGTGCAGCGCGGCCACGCCGACCTCGGCACAGGCCCGGGCCTGCGGCGCAGGTTTGATCACGACGGCGGCCCCGGCGGCCAGCGCGGCCAGGCAGCCGCCGAGCGGGATCGCGACCGGGAAGTTCCAGGGCGGGGTGACAACGACGACCCGGTCCGGGGTGAACGGGGCGCCCTCTCCATCGACGCCGCCGAGCTCGTCGGCCCGGTCGGCGTAGTAGGTGGCGAAGTCGATCGCCTCGGAGATCTCCGGGTCGGCCTCGGCGACGGTCTTGCCCGCCTCCGCGACCATCACCGTCAGCAGCTCGGTCCGGGCCGTGGCCAGAGCCCGGGCCGCCTCGCGCAGCAGCCGGGCGCGCTCGCGGGCCGGGGTGGCGTGCCATCCCGCCTGGGATGCCGTCCGGACGATGACGTCGACGGCGGCCGGCTCGGCGACCACCGGGCTTCGGACCGGCATCGGCGTCGCGGTGACGGCGCGCCGGGCCCACTCACGGTTCGCGGGCAGCGACGGGTCGGTGTCGGGCTCGTTCCGGAACCCCGGCAGCGGGGCCGGTGGTGTCTCCGTCCCCCGGTCCTGTTCACGACGGGCGGTGGCGCGCACGGCGTCGCGGTCCCGGACCGAGGCGTGGAACCGGTCGAGGTAGGAGTGCGGCCCGGCGTCGGAGAACAGCGCGAACAGGTAGTTCTCCGGCGCGGCGTTCTCCTCCAGCCGCCGGACCAGGTACGACACGGCGGCGTCGAAGTCCCCGCGGTGCACGACCGGTGTGTAGAGCACGAGCCGGTCGGGCGCGTCCGCGGCGACGGTCCGTGCCCAGGCCGGCGCCATGCCCTGCAGCATCTCGGCGTCGATCTGCCCGGCGGCGCCGCGGGCGTCGGCCAGCTCCAGGGCCAGGGCCACGTGGTGCAGGTGGTGGCTCGCCACGCCGAGCCGCAGCGCGCCGGTCAGATCGCCGCCGATCCCGCGGTCGAGGAGCCGGACGTAGTTCGCGTCCACCTCCTCCTTCGTCGCGTACGGCGCCTGCGGCCAGTCGTGCAGCTCCGCCTCGACCCGCTCCATCGCCAGGTTCGCGCCCTTGACCAGGCGCACCTTGATCGGCGCACCCCCGTCCGCGACCCGGGCCACGGCGAACGCGGCGAGCTGCTCCAGCGCACCGAGCGCGTCCGGCAGGTAGGCCTGCAGCACGATCCCCGCCTCGAGGTCGCGGAACTCCGGCCGCGACAGCAGCGTCGTGAACAGCGCGACCGTGAGGTGGAGGTCCTTGTACTCCTCCATGTCCAGGTTCACGAACGTCCCCGAGTCCCGCGCCGCCCGGTAGAGCGGGGTCAGGCGTTCGACGAGCCGGTCCCGGCTGCCCTCGAGGTCCCACGGCACGAGCTGGCTCGCCACCGACGACGCCTTGACCGAGACGTAGTCGACGTCGTCGCGGCGCAGCAGGGCGATCGTGCGCTCCAGCCGGCGGTCGGCCTCGCCGTCGCCGAGGACCGCCTCGCCGAGCAGGTTGAGGTTGAGCCGGAACCCGTCCCCGCGGGCGGCGGCCAGGCGCCGCCGCAGCGAGCGCCCGCCCGCGTCGACGACCAGGTGCCCGACCAGCGCCCGCAGGCGCCGCCGGGCCAACGGGACGACGACGTGCGGCAGCCGCGGGGCGAGCACCGCACCCAGCCGCACGAGCGCCCGGTCGGCGCCGGAGACGAACCGCGGGATCGTCGACCCGGCTCCGGCGAGGCGGGCCAGCTCGCGGGCCGCGACCCGGTCGTCGGTGGGACGGGCGACCCGGTCCACGAACGCCATCGTGAAGTCGACCCCGGCCGGGTCGTGCATCAGTGCCGCGAGCCGGGCCGAGGGACCACCGTCGCCGCCGCCCTCCGCCTCGGTGCTGCGGATCCAGCGTTCGACGCGCGCGACGGCCCGTCCGACCAGTGCGTCGTCGATCCCGGGCGGCTCAGCGGGCGTACCGGCCGACGCCGAGGAGGTGCTGCGCGGTTCCTCGCTCACCCGCCTCATTGTGGCCCTGCCGGGGCCCGTCGGCGCAACGTTCGCGTGAACGCCCTCGTGCGCGGACATCGCTGCTCCGGCAGTGACATCCGCGCACGGGGCCTCGTCCTAGGACTCGGTGAGGTCGGAGTCCGGCAGGCCGCCCAGGACGGCGAACGCGTCGAGGTAGGGCTCGACGTCGCCGCGCTCGGTCCAGGTCCGCAGCTGGTTCGCCGACCGTCGCGACATCACCGCGCGGGCCAGGTCGAAGTCCGATGCGCGGACCAGGACCGCGGCGTCGTCCACCGACCCCGACGACACCCACTGCCAGGACTCGCCCACCAGGGCGATCGGCGGGAGGTCGCCGAGCTCCTTCTCGACGCGCCCGACAAACGTCTCGCGCAGCGCCGCCAGCGCCGGGGTGTCCTGCGCCCCCGGCTCGTTCAGCGCCCCCCGCAGGTCCTGCTCGTGGATCGTCACGTCACCCACCGGCCGGGTCCCGTTGGCCCGCATCCACTCCCGCAGCGGCTCCGCGGTCGCCTCCCACTCCGCGACCAGCGTCGCGATGTCGTGGTCGGCGCGCGCCGCGACCTGCTTCTGCGTCCACGTCTCGTTGTGGTCGTCCGGCTCGTCGCCGGCGACGACGTCGGTGCCCAGCCCGACCATGTGCGAGAACAGGTCACGCACCGTCCAGTCCGGGCACGCCGGAACCCTGACCTCGGTCTCCTCCGCGGGGCGTCCGCCCACGAGGGCGATCACGCGCTGCTGGGCCGCCGTCCACTGCTCGATTCCGTCCACGGTCGCAGAGCCAACCAGACGAGGCCCGGCCCGGCACGGGGAGCCCGGCCCCTCCGGCTCTGCCGCGCCCGCGACGTCAGCCCGCGGCCGCGCACTCCCGCGCCGCCTCCACGAAGTGCCCGACGGCCGGAGATCGGTCCCGGCGCCGCCACGCCACCTGCAGCGCCACCGTCGGGACGTCGCCGGACAGCGGGCGGAACGCCACCCCGGGCGGGCGCAGGTTGGCGTAGTAGGACGGCTGCAGCGACACCCCGAGCCCGGCGGCGACGAGGCTGAGCTGGGTCTCGATGTCGGCCCCCTCGGCGACGATCCGCGGCGAGAACCCGTGCTCGCGGCAGTAGCCGGTGAGGATGTCGAAGAACGCCGACCCCAGCGGCCGCGGCCAGAGCACGAACGGCTCGCCGGCGAGGTCGCCGGCGTCGACCGTGTCGTGCGCGGCCAGCGGGTGGTCACCGGGCAGGACGGCCAGCAGCGGTTCGGAGATCAGCTCCTCGACCGTCACCGTCGACGTCGGCACCGCCTCGCGGACGAGGCCGCCGTCCAGGCGTTCCTCGGCCAGGGCGATCATCTGGGCACCGGTGTCGTGCTGCGAGACCTCCAGCTGCAGGTCCGGGAAACGGGCGCGGACGGTGCGCAGGATCCGGGGCGCGATCGAGGCCAGCGCCGTGCCGACGGACCCGACGACCAGCAGGCCGCTCGCCCCCTCGGCGGCCTGGGACACCCGCGCCTGCGCCCGCTCGGCCTCGAACAGCACCCTCGGCGCGGCGTCGAGCAGGACCCGCCCGGCCGGGGTCAGCTCGGTCGCCCGGCTGGTGCGGTCGAACAACGGGGTGCCCAGAGCCCTCTCCAGGGTGCGGATCTGCTGGCTCAGGGCCGGCTGGCTGATGTGCAGCAGGGCGGCCGCCCGGCTGAAGTGCAGCTCGGAGGCCACGGTCAGGAACACCCGCAGCTGGCGCAGCTCGACGTCCACCACCCGATCATAAGGACCGGCTTATCCGAGTATCGCCCACGCGGATCACCGATCGACCCCGTACCGACGGACGCGCGCCCAGGCTGGAGCCGACTCCGTCATCGGGACCCGGGAGCGATCTGCGTGAACTCCGACCACGCCTTCGTCGTCGTCGGCTGCGGCGGCCTCGGTTCCGCCGCCCTCTACTGGCTCTCCCGCGCCGCGTCCCCGTACGCGTCGGTGCTCGGACTCGAGCGGCACACGCTCGGTCACGACCACGGCCGGGACCACAGCCGCGCCGTCGGCCACGCCCACCCCGCCCTCGCTCCCGCCGCCCGCAGGACGTGGCGCCAGCTCGAGTGCCTGTCCGGGCAGTCGCTGCTCACCGGGACCGGCGGCCTCGTGATCTCCGACGCCGACGCCCGACCCGGCGCCACCGCCCACGACCTTGACCGCCACGCCGACGAGGCGGCCCGCCACGGCATCGAGACCGAGCGGCTCGACGCCGACGCCGTCGCCGCACGGTGGCCGCAGTTCCGGCTGCACGGCTCCGAACAGGCCCTCCACCGGCGCGACTCCGGCATCGTCGACGCCCGGCGGGCCGGCGCCACCCACGTCGCGCTGGCCCGCGGCAACGGTGCGCGGATCCGGGAGAACACCCCGGTCCGCGCGGTGCACGACGCCGGCCGCCACGTCGAGGTCGTCACCGACGACGAGGTCTACCGCGCCGAGCACGTCGTCGTCGCCGCGGACGCCCGCACCGACGACGTCCTGAGCGGGCTGCTCGCGCAGGTGGGGCGCCCACCTCTGCCGCTGACCGTCACCCAGGAACAGGTCACCTACTACGCGACGCCCCACCTGATCGACTTCTCGCCGGACCGGTTCCCGGTGTTCGCCTGGCACGGAGCGGACAGCTTTCGCGGATTCCCCGTCCACGGGGAGGTCGCGACGAAGCTCGGCCAGCTCGGGGGCGGCCCCGAGATCACCGCGGACGGCCACACCGACGAACCGGACCCGTTGCGCCTCAAGCGTCAGGAGGAGTTCCTGGCCGAACACCTCCCGGGTTTCGCCGGGCCGGAGGTCTCCACGCGGACCCGTCTCTGCACGGTCGCTCCGGACCGCGACGTCGTCCTCGGCACCGTGCCCGGCTGCCCACGGGTGAGCGTGGTGGCCGGTGCCGGGCACGCGTTCGAGCTGGCCTCGCTGCTGGGCCGGATCCTGGCCGACCTGGCCATGACCGGCACCACCCGCCATCCGATCGGCGGGTTCGCCCTCGACCGGCCCGCCCTCACCGACCCGGCCCCCGCGCGCGGGCATACCTCGTTCTGATGATCTCGGTGGACAACGGCTAACGGGCAGTGTCCGGGTCGCGACGAGGAGACACCACCAGCCGAACAGTGGAGCTCCTCCGATGACCACGCCCCGCCTGCCCGACTCCCCCGGGTCGCTCTCCGCCCTCATCCCGGCGCAGCGCACCGCGCCCCCCGCGGTCCACGTCCCGGCGCAGCGCGCGTCGACCGTGACGGCCCCGCCTGCGGTCCCCGCGCAGCGCCTGCCGGTCGCGCCGGAGACGATCGTCGGGACCCCGCCGGAGCAGCAGGTCCTCTCCCCCGCCCCCGTCGTCGTCGGACGCGACACCCGCCTCGCCGTGCTCTGGACGCTGCTCGGTGCCACGATGGGTGTGCTGATCCTGGTCGCCGCCGCGCTGGTCCTGCCGCTGCTCTGATCCAGCGCCGGCGTTGAACGGTGTTCAACGCTCCCGTGGGGTAGTCTTGATCCTCGTTCAAGGAACGGGGTGACGACGTGTCGCAGCGCGCAGGCATGACCACCGACCGGATCGTGGCGGCGGCCCTCGACGAGCTCGACGACTCGGGCCTGGACGCGCTCACCATGCGCCGGGTCGCGACACGTCTGGGTGTCCAGCTCAACACCGTCTACTGGCACGCCACCGGCAAGCCCGCCCTGCTCGACCTGATGGCCGACGCCCTGCTCACCGGGTGCGACCGACCTCCGCTGCCGCCCGCCTGGCCGGACCGCCTGCGGGTGATCGCCACCCGACTGCACGACGCCCTGCTCTCCCGGCGCGACGGCGCCCGCCTGCTCGAGGTCGCCCACCCCGACGGCCCGCGGTGGCACTCCCTGATCGAGTCCCTGGCCGGTGCCGCGACGACGGCGGGACTCGACCGCACCGGTGCGGCCACCGCGGCCCGGCTCGTCGTCCACGCCGTGACCGGGATGGTCCGAGACCACGGCTTGGGCCGTACGACCGTCGACGACGTCCGGCTCACCTTCGCCCTCGACGTCCTGGTCGACGGCATCGCCGCCCGGGTACCGGCCTCCGCCGCCCAGCGCGCCGACGACGATCTGGCCCGCCGCCTGCGTCCGCCACCGCCCGCGACCCGCCGTCCCCGCGGCTCCGGGCGTCCACCCCCGCCCGCCCGGCCGGCGACCGAGGACTGAGACGGCGGCCGGGGACCGGTCCGGCTGCGCACCCCACACGCCACGTCCGGCGGTGGTTGCGGTGGACGCGACGCCCGCGAACCCGACATCATGCGCGCACCGGTCGAGATCGTCCGGCCCCCTCGGGGACATGCCCTGGAAGGACACCACAGGTGAGTACACCGTCCGGAGAGCCCCCGTACCCGGGCTCCCAGCCGAACCAGCCGGGCTACGACCCGAACCAGGGATATCCGCAGGGTCAGCAGGGTCATCCGCAGAACCAGCCGGGATACGGCGCCGACCAGGGCTACCCGAACCAGCAGGGCTACCCGAACCAGCAGGGCTACCCCCAGGGTCAGCAGGGCTACGGCCAGAACCCCGGCGGCCATCCCGGACCGGCCGGATACGGGCCGGGACCGGTGGCGCCGAAGAACGGGCTGGGCATCGCCGCTCTGGTGCTGGGCATTCTCGCCATTCTCGCGGCGATCACGGTGATCGGTGTCGTCTTCGGCATCCCTCTCGGCCTGCTGGCCCTGATTCTCGGCATCGTCGGCGTCCGCCGGGTGGGTAAGGGCCGCGCCACCAACAAGGGCGTCGCGATTGCCGGCATCGTCACCGGCCTCCTCGGACTGATCGCGTCGATCGCGATCGTGGCGGTGGGCGCCACCTTCTTCGCCAGCAGTGGCGGCAGCGATCTGGTGCAGTGTGTCCAAGAGGCGGCCGGAGACCAGGCCCGGACTCTCCAGTGCCAGCAGCAGTACCAGCAACAGGTCGAGGATCAGCTCGGCGGCTCCTGACGCCGGGCGCTCGGCGGCGGCGTGCCGCACGATCGTCGTCGTGACCACGATCGCGTTCGTCCACGCCGCCGCCACCCTGCTGCTGGCCGGGGTGGCGTGGGTCGTGCAGATCGTCGTCTACCCGGCGTTCGCACTCGTCCCCCGGGACGCCTGGGAGCGCTACCACGCCGCGCACTCCCGGGCGATCAGCATCGTGGTCGGCCCGCCGTGGGTCGCCCAGGTCGTGACGTCGGCGGTCCTCGTGATCGCCGCCCCGGGCTCCCTGCTGGTCTGGGCCGACGCCGTCCTGGTCGTCGCCGCGATCGCCGCGACGGGCGCCGCCGTCACCGTCCACGGCAACCTCGACCCCACCGCCGACCCGGGTGCACTGCGCCGTCTGCTGCGGATCAACCTCGTCCGGTCGCTGATCTGGACGGCCGGATCGGTGACCGGACTGGTCGTCGCAGCTCAGGCGGCGTGACCACGATGTGATGCGTCGCCGACGGCCGGATCGGGTACGGACCGTCCAACGTGACCGATCCCGTCGAGGAGGACACATGGGACTGAACTACCGGGGCCGCCGCAAGCTGGGACCGCTGCCGATCTGGCGCAACGTCTCCCGCTCCGAGCGTGGCAAGACCGTGTCGTGGACGGTCAAGCTGTTCGGCGTCAGCTGGAACAGCCGTACGAAGAAGAAGACGGTCGACCTGCCCGGCGGCTACTCCTACACCTCCGACTGAGCAGGGAGGCGCGTATCGGTTCCGAGCGCAGGGCCGGCGGAGCCGTGACATCTCCTCACCGGGTGTCGAGCACCAGATAGCCCTCGGCGAGGCGTCCCGGCTCGAAGCCGGCCGCCGTCGCCTGCGATCCCGACCACTTGCCGAGCATCTCCGCGAGATCGGTCATGTGCTCGGTCTGGCTCACGTGCTCGCGCAGGGCCGCGACCTTGCGGTCGAACGTGTCGGTGATGTCGACGTAGTGGTCGGCGGTGTCGTTCGCGCTGCTCACCCACGTCTCGGGGACCGCGTGCGCGGCGAAGCCCTCCGCGGCCAGCTCGGGGTGGGCGTAGGGGTTGCGGGCGTCGGGGTAGATCGCGCACATCGCGGCCTCGCCGGTGGCGATGTGGTCGGGGTGGCTGCCGTACATGCTCTTCAGGTCGCGGAACGGCGACGGCACGACGATCCGGTCCGGGCGCACCCGCCGGATCACCCGCGAGATGTCGCGGCGGAGCTCGAGGGACACGGTGAGGCGGCCGTCGGGGTAGCCGAGGAAGTCGATGTCGGTCACGCCGAGCACGGCCGCGGCCTTGCGCTGCTCGGCCTGCCGGATCCCCGGGATCTCCGAGCGCGGGACGTTCTCGTCGAATCCCCCGGCGTCGCCGTCGGTGACGATGCAGTAGGACACGGCGACGCCGGCGTCGGTCCAGGTCGCGATCGTCCCGGCGGAGGAGAAGTCGATGTCGTCGGGGTGCGCGGCGACGATCAGTGCGCGCTCGATGTCGGTCACGCCGCCCATCACAGCATCACCGGGTCATCGCCGCACACACGGTACGGCGGAAGATCAGTGACCGTCCGGACGGCGGTGCCGGGGCGCGCCGCCCACGCGGACACGGGCCGCGTTCGCACGGCGGGCCTGCTTCTCCTCGTACATGGCCCGGTCCGCGGCCTGGACCGCGCCCGGGAACCCCGCGACCACGCTGTAGGGCGCGTGCCCGAACGACCCCTCGACGCCGGCCGCCGCCAGGGCGCCGGACGCGCGCTCCACGAGACGCAGGCCCTGCTCCTCGGTCGCGCCGACCGCGATGATGCCGAACTCGTCGCCACCGAGCCGGGCCAGGACGTCACTGCTCCGCACGACACCGGCCAGCGCGTTCGCGGCCCGGCGGATGTGGCGGTCCCCGGCGTCGTGGCCGAGGGTGTCGTTGACGACCTTGAGCCGGTCCAGGTCCAGCACGACGACCGTCGCCTGGTCGCCGAAGCGCCGGAAGCGCTCCTCCTCGCGTTCGAGATAGCGGTCCCATCCGCGGCGGTTGAGCAGCCCGGTCAGCACGTCCCGGTCGGCCTCGGCCCGGGCGCGTTCCAGCTCACGGGTGACGGCCGTGGCCGCGATGTCGGACTGCAGCACCGCGGCGAGCAGGCTCGAGAGCAGGTCGAGCAGCGCCTGCCCGGGCTGGTCCCGGGGCGCGAGCGGGTGCGGGTCGAACCCGCACACGGTGCCGAACAACAGCCCGTCCGGGTCGACGATCGGGGTGCCGACATAGGCGTTGATGGTGACCGGAGCCTCGGCGGCGGCCACGGCGTACCGCGGTACGTCGGCGACGTCCGGTGCGATCCTCGGCGCCTCGCCGGAGACCATCCAGCGGCACAGCGAGTCCTCGTAGGGGAACTCGGCACCGGCGTCGATGCCGTACGCGTCGCCCCGCACGGTGAGCAGCACCTGCCGCCCGTCGACGATCCGTGTCACCGCCCACATGCCCATCGGCGCGATCTCGGCCAGGTAGTCGACGACCATCGCGCACGCCGTGTCGAAGGCCCGCTCCGGCATCAGGTGACCGGCGACCCTGGTCGGGGCACCGGACCCGGCGACGACACCCGCCACGATCCACCTCCGCCCGGTCCCGCTTCCCGCTCCACTGTGTTGCATCTGCAACTGCAACAGCAAGTGTGCAGGCCGACCGGTGCCGTGGCGACACGGCGGGCGGACCCGTCGACGACAGGAGGGAGGGACACGCCACACCGGCCGGAGACCTCGACCCGTGCGGCGGTAGCCTCGGAGAGACGCTCAGCGTAGTGCGCACCACGATCGCGGAGGAGTCGGATGGCGGGTCAGACGCCTGCAGAGCACGCAATCACCCTGCACGGGCACCGGGTGAGCTACCGGGAGGCGGGCCGCAGCCACCGTCACGCCGTCCTGCTGATCCACGGCCTCGCCGGCAGCTCGTCGACCTGGTCCCCGGTCCTCGCGCCGCTCGGCCACCACGTACACGTGATCGCCCCGGACCTGCTGGGACACGGCCACAGCGACGCCCCGCACAGCGGGGACTACTCCCTCGGCGGGTTCGCGACCGGGCTGCGCGACCTGCTGGTGGCCCTCGACGTCGACCGGGTCACCGTCGTCGGCCACTCGTTCGGCGGCGGCGTCGCGATGCAGTTCGCGCACCAGTTCCCCGAGTTCACCGAGCGGCTGGTCCTGGCCTCGAGCGGTGGTCTCGGCCACGACCTCAGCCTCGCCCTGCGGGCGGCGAGCCTGCCCGGTACCGAACTGGTGCTGCGCTCGGCCGCGTCCCTGACCCCGCGGTGGATGCGCCGGACCGTGCACCGCGTGGCCCATGCCGTCGGCAGCGTCCCCGGATCCGACCTCGACGGCGTCTACACCGCGTGGGAGTCCTTCGGCGACCGCGGCACCCGCAGCGCGTTCGTCCAGACCGTCAAGGGCGCGCTGGAACCGTCCGGCCAGCGGCTCGACGGCGCCGAACGCCTGCACCTGCTGGCCGAGGTGCCGGTGCTGTTCGTCGGCGGCGGGCGGGACCGGGTGATCCCGGTCGAGCACACGGTCGCCGCACACGAACGCCTGCCCGGGAGCCGGCTGGAGATCTTCGACGAGGCCGGTCACTTCCCGCACGCGGAGCAGCCCCACCGCTTCGCCGCCCTGGTCGGCGACTTCGTCGCGAGCACGATGCCCGCCGCGGGCGACCGTGCCGCCCTGCGCCGCAGGATCCTGGGCACGCCCGTCCCCGAGCCGGTCGCCGCGGACGGCGTCGCGCTCTGAGCGGGGACTAGCAGTAGCGCTTGCGGGCTCCGACCAGGTAGTCCGGGTCGTCCGCGCTCGCCTCCCCGTGGCAGAGCGCCCAGCGGGTGGCGGGGGTGTCGGGCTCCATCAGCGTCGGGTCCGTGGCGTCGTGGAAGTGCGACGAGCACGGGTCCTCGGCCGACGACAGCCCGGCACGCTCCGCGGCGAGACAGCCGTACGGATCGGCCGGATCGGCCGGATCGGCCGGATCGGCCGTCGAGCCTCCGGTGGGTTCGGACCGGGGAGCCGGCGTCGGAGCCGATCGTGCCGATCCCCCGGACGCCACCCCGGCGTCGAGGAAGACCAGCTGTCCGCCGGAGGAGAAACCGGCCGCGTAGCTGCCGGAGGTGTAGAGGACCGCGACGTCCTCCCCGGCCGTCGGCGCGGTCCGCAGGGCGGTGAGCAGGGGGCGGCGGACCGTCTCCTTCGACAGCTGCGGCCGCACGCGTCCCCAGGACGGTCTGTCGCCGGTCGGGCGGTAGAGCGTCCGGACCGTGTCGAGGTCGGCGGTCGCCAGGGCGGAGTAGAGCGCGCGGGCGCCGGCCGCGACCGGGGCCGGCACCGCCTCACCGGAGTCGAACCGCTCCGCCGGGCCGTCGGCCGGTGCCGTCGCGGCCGGCGACGGCGGTGCCGCGGCAGCGGCGGGGACGGGCACGGCCGGGCCCGGTGCGGGGCCGGCCGGCGTCAGCAGGACCACGCCGGCGGCCACGGCTGCGCCCACCACGAGCACGAGCACGACCGCGAGCGCGATCGTCGTGACGGGACGCCGGGACCGGGCGGGCCGCACGATCGGGATCGGCACGGTCGCGGTGGCGTCGTCCGTCCACCGGTGGTGGGTCGTCGTCATCGCCGGGAACCGTGGTCCGGGTGCGGGCTCATGTGACCGCCGTCGTGCGGTGGCCCGAGTCCGTTACCGGGCCGGGCCGACGGCGCCGGACCGCAGCCGGCGGAGCGCATCAACACTGGTCACGGGGCGTGATCGCGGGACGGGCGGCGGTGCCGCACCCGTCCTGACGTGCCTACCCCCGACCGCTCAGCCGCGGGAGAGCCGGGTCGCGTTGCTCCGCACGCGCTTGGTCACCGGGGTCAGGGCCTTCGTCACCGCGGCCGGGCCCGGTGCCGTCGTCGCCACGGCCACCGCGGCCTGGGAGAACCCCTCGACCTTCTCCCACACCATGCGCGTGTACTCGCGCCGGTCGCGGGCGCTGGGCGGGAACCCGCCGGTCAGGATCCGGGCCGTGCGGTAGCCGATCACCAGCGGCGCCGTCACCGCGATCTCGCACATCTGCATCCAGGGAGCGATCCAGTCGGCGGCGGACGGGGCTCGGGCGACGTGACGGCGCGTGGGCATCCCGTGAGCCTACGGTCACCGTCACCCCATCGAGTGAACCCCGCCCCACACCCGGAGCCCATGATCGCCGGATCCGGCACGGCGAAGATCGCGGGCCAACCGGCGCCGGGCTCTGTTAGCTTCCGACGCGGGGCCGGAGACCGCGGTCGCCGGGTGGCAGTCGACGAGGACGGGACGGGCACGCGCGTGGGTGAGGGCTACGACGGTCCGGTCGTGGACGCGTTCCTGCACACCCCCTGGCTCGGCGGCGACGACCCGTCCGACCCGCGCGGCGACGTCGTGGACTGGCACGGCGACGCCCGCCTGGCCCGGGTGATGCACACGTTCGCCCACGTCGACGACGACGGGCGCCCGCTGGAGCGCCTGTCCGCCGCGCAGCTGCTCGACACCATGGACGCCGCCGGAACCACCCGCGCGGTGCTGCCGGCGAAGGTCTACTACGCCGCCACCGAGGCCGGGGTCCGCGGCGTGCACCGCGAGCTCGGCCGGCTCGTCGCCGCGTCGGACGGGCGCCTGGCCGCGGTGGCGACGATCGTGCCGCCGGAGCTCGGTCCGGGCACCTACTGGGACGTCATGCAGACCGTCCGGATCGTCCGCGACGCGCACGCCGAGCACGGCGTCGTCGGCGTGCACCTGACGCCGTCGCCGTGGGGGATGGCGCCGAACCACAAGTGGTTCTGGCCGGTGTTCGCGACCTGCTCGGAGCTGGGCCTGGCCGTGTTCGTGCACGTCGGGATGCCCGGACCATTGTGGCCGGCCACCCATCACGACCCCGCCCACCTCGACGAGGTCGCGCTCGCGTTCCCGGACCTGACGATCGTCGCCCACCACATCGGCGACCCGTGGACGGACATGTCGGTGCGCCTGGCCGCGCGGCACCCGCACCTCTACCTCTGCACCTCGGCGTGGGCGCCCAGGCGGTACCCGGCCGAGCTGGTGGAGTTCATGGCCGGTGGCTGGCACGGCACAGCGGGGGCGGAGAAGGTGCTCTTCGCCTCGGACCACCCGCTGCTCGACATGGGCCGGGCGACGGCGTCGGCGCGGCGGCTGCCGCTGTCGGAGCCCCAACTGCGGAACGTGCTGCACGACAACGCCCGACGCCTGTTCTGGCCGGGGGAAGGAGACCGCTGATGGCGCTGCACCCGTTCGTCGCGACGATGCTCGCGACGCAGAAGGAGGCCGGCGCGCCCGCGCTGTCCGCCGGGACCCCCGACGACGCCCGCGCCCTGGTCGCGGCCGGGCGCGCGGCGATCGGTCCCGGGCGCGACACCGCGGAGACCAGGGAGGTCACCGTGCCGACCCGCTCCGGGTCGATCGGGGCGCGCCTGCACGTCCCGCACGGCGACGTCACCGGGCTCGTCGTCTACCTGCACGGCGGCGGCTGGGTCGTCGCGACCGTCGACGACTACGACACCCTCGGCCGCGAGCTCGCCCACCACTCCCGGTGCGCGGTCCTGCTGCCCGACTACCGCCTCGCCCCGGAGCACCCGTTCCCGGCCGGGCTCGAGGACACCGAGGACGTCCTGACCTGGATCGGCGCCGATCCCGAGCTGGGCGCGCTGCCGCTCGTCGTGGCGGGGGACAGCGCGGGCGGGAACCTCGCCACCGTCGCCCTCCGGCGGCTGCGCGGACGGGTCTCCCCCGTGCTGCAGGTGCTCGTCTACCCGGTCACCGACGGCGCCCGCGACACCGAGAGCTACCGCGACTGCGCCGAGGGCCTGGGTCTGACCGCCCGCGACATGGCCTGGTTCTTCGGCCATTACGCACCCGCCGAGGACCACCTGCACCCGGACGTCGCCCCGCTGCGCGCCGACGACCTCGCCGGGCTGCCGCCGACGGCCGTCGTCACCGCCGAGTACGACGTGCTGCGCTCCGAGGGCGAGGCCTACGCGCAGCGGCTGCGCGAGGCCGGCGTCGACGTCACCTCGAAGCGCTACCCCGGTGTCACGCACGGCTTCGTGCGGCTGCACCACCACATCGACGTCGCCCGCGACGCCGTCGCCGACATCGCCGAGGCGATCACCACCGCCGTCGCCGCCGCCCGGCCGGTCGGCCATACGGAGAAGGAGAACGCGTGACCCGCGAACCGAAGCCCATCAGCTCCGAGATCGCCTGGAGCACCTCCGACCGGATCACCGTGCGCGGGCTGGACCTGCCCGGCGAGATCCTGGGGCACATGGGGCTGGCGGAGTTCTCGTTCCTGCAGCTCACCGCCCGCCGTCCCACGCCGTCCGAGGCCCGGGTCTACGAGGCGCTGCTGCTCACGCTCGTCGAGCACGGGCTGACGCCGAGCTCGCTGGCCGCCCGGCTCACCTACGCCGGGGCCCCGGAGTCGCTGCAGGCCGCCGTCGCGGCCGGGCTGTGCGGGCTGGGCACGGTGTTCGTCGGGACCACCGAGGGCTCGGCGCGCCTGCTGAGCGAGGCTCTGGCCGACGACGACGGCAGCGCCGACCTGAACCGGGTCGCCGCCGACGTCGTGGCAGGGTTCCGGGAGCGCAAGCAGCTCGTCCCGGGCGTCGGGCACCCGGTGCACAAGCCGATCGACCCGCGCACACCGCGGCTGTTCGAGATCGCCGCCGAGGAGGGCCTGTCCGGGCGCTACGTGGAGCTGATGAACCTCGTCGGGGCGGAGGCGAGCCGCTCGTTCGGCCGCGAGCTCCCGGTCAACGCCACCGGCGCGATCGGCGCGCTGTGCTGTGAGCTCGGCCTGCCCGTGCGGACGGTCCGGGGCCTGGGCGTGATGGCGCGGGCGATCGGGCTCGTCGGGCACATCCTGGAGGAGTCGGAGAACCCGATGGCGATCGAGCTCTGGCAGCGTGCCGAGGACGAGGCCACCGCGCACCTGCGCCCCTGACCCACGGACTCACCCCTCCACGCGCACGTCCAGGTCCTCCCCGGCGACGGTCAGGCGCACCCGCTGCCCCGGCCGCAGGTCACCGGCGAGCAGCAGCCGCGACAGCCGCCGCTCGACCTCGCGACCGATCGTGCGGCGCAGCGGGCGGGCGCCGTGCTCGGGGCGGTGTCCGCGCTGCGCGAGGAGGTCGATCGCGTCGTCGTCGGCGGTGAGCGTGACGCCCTGGGCGCGCAGGCGTTCGCCGGTCTCGTCGAGCAGCATCGCGGTGATCCGGCGCAGCTGCGGCGCCGAGAGCGGCGCGAACAGCGCGACCTCGTCGATCCGGTTCAGGAACTCGGGGCGGAAGTGGCTGCGCGCCAGCGCCATCAGCGGCTCCCGGACGTCCTCCAGCGACGCACCGGACGCGGCCGCGGCGAGCAGCTGCTCCGACCCGAGGTTGCTGGTCATGATCACGATGGTGTGCCGGAAGTCGACGACGCGGCCGCGCGCGTCGGTCAGCCGCCCGACGTCGAGGACCTGCAGCAACGTCGAGGTGACCTCGGTGTGCGCCTTCTCGATCTCGTCGAGCAGCAGCACGCAGTAGGGGGTCCGGCGGACGGCCTCGGTGAGCTGCCCGGCGTCGTCGTGGCCGATGTAGCCGGGCGGGGCGCCGATCAGGCGGGTCACCGACGAGCGGTCGGTGTACTCGCTCATGTCCAGGCGGACGAGGCGGTCCGGGGAGTCGAACAGGGCCTCGGCCAGGGCGCGGGCCAGCTCGGTCTTGCCGACCCCGCTCGGGCCCAGGAACAGGAACGACCCGACCGGACGTCCGGGGTGCCCCAGACCCGCCCGCCCGGCGCGGACGGCGTCGGCGACGGCCTCGACCGCCTCGTCCTGCCCGACGACGCGGCGGTGCAGGTGCTCCTCCAACGCCAGGAGCCGGTCGCGCTCGTCGGTGCCCAGGCGCGCGACCGGGATGCCGGTGCGACGGGAGACGATCTCCGCGACATCCTCGGCGGTGATCTCCGGGCGGCCGCCCGGGGTCGCCGTGCCGGCGGTGAGCCGGTCGAGCTCCCGGGTGAGCATCGAGGCCCGCTCGAAGTCCTCGGAGTCGACGGCGACCTCGCGTGCGCGGCGCAGCTCCTCGACCTCGCGCGCGGTCGCCCCGGCCGCCGCGTCGCCGCTCGCGGTGCGCATCCCGGCGCGGGCCGCGGCCCGGTCGACGAGGTCGATGGCCTTGTCCGGCAGGAAGCGGTCCGGGACGTAGCGGGCGGACAGCGCGACGGCGGCGTCGAGCGCGCCGTCGGTCAGGGTCACGCCGTGGTAGCTCTCGTAGCGGCTGCGCAGGCCGCGCAGGATGGCGACGGTCTGCGGCTCGGTCGGCTCCGGGACCACGACCGGCTCGAACCGCCGCTCCAGCGCCGGGTCCTTCTCGATGTAGCGGCGGTAGTCCCCGGTCGTGGTCGCCCCGACCAGCCGCAGCGCACCCCGGGCGAGCGCGGGCTTGAGGATGGAGCCGGCGTCCATCGCTCCCCCGTCGGCCCCGCCGCCGGCGCCGACGACCAGGTGCAGCTCGTCGACGAACACGACGATCCGCCCCTCGGAGGCCACGACCTCGTCGATGACGGCGGTGAGTCTCTCCTCGAACTCGCCGCGGTACTTCGTGCCGGCGACCATCCCGGCCAGGTCCAGCGCGATCACCCGCACCCCGCGCAGCACCGCGGGGACGTCCCCGGTCGCCACCCGTGCGGCGATGCCCTCGGCGATCGCGGTCTTGCCGACGCCCGGGTCCCCGATCAGGACCGGGTTGTTCTTGGCCCGCCGGCCCAGGACCTCCAGCGCCGCGTCGATCTCCTCGTCACGGCCGATGACCGGGTCCAGGCGTCCGGCCGCGGCGTCGGCGGTGAGGTCGCGGCCGAACCGGTCCAGCCCGCGGGTGCCGCGGGTACCGGGCGGGCGCCGGTCGGTGTCGTCGCTCGAGCCGCCGAAGGTCCCGTCCAGGTCCCCCAGGCTCTCGAACAACCGCCCGAGCAGCGGCTCCAGCGGACCGAACGCGTCGCGGAACGGGTCTTGCGGCATGGACGGAGCCCCCTTCGGCGGCGCGCGGCGCGACCGCCTCCCACGAGGATGCCCGTCGGCGGACGTCCGTGCCGCGGCTACCTCCGCGACGCCTCCGGATCGGCCTCCAGGACGTCGACCAGCCGTCGCATCGTCGCCAGTGCCGCACCCAGCTCGTCGGCACCCACCTCGGCACCCACCCGGTCCGCCCACGGCACCTGCACCATCGTGATCCTCCGGATCGCCCAGTAGCCCGCCTCCGTGCAGCCCAGGAGCTTGGCCCGGCGGTGGGCCGGGTTCGGGAGGTACTCGGCGAGACCGCGCTCCACCAGCAGGTCGGCGACACGCTGGACGCCCTGGCGCGTCATCCCCATCCGGCGCCCGATCTCCGCGACGCTGCGCGGCTCGTCGAGGACGCCACCGAGAACCTGCCACCACGCCGCCGTCAGCCCGCCCTCGGCCGCCCGCTCCTGCGCGACCTCCATCAGGCGCCCGTTCAGCCGGAACGTCGTGAGGATGACGTCGGTCAGCAGCCGGCCGGCGTCGGAGATCGGCGGCGGCTCCGGCCAGTCCTCGCGGGCCGGGGTCTCCTCGGCACCCGTCGTCGTCACGCGTGCGCGCCCATCAGGACACCGAACGCGGAGCCGTCGCCGCCGTGGAACACCGCCTCGTAGGCCTGGCGGACCTCGGGCGAGGCCAGGCCGAGGCGCTCCAGCACGGCCCGGGAGAACTGGACCGGCGACTGCGGCCCCGCGGTGACGACATCGCCGCCGATCACGGCCCGCTCCTCGCGGTAGTGCCCGCCCCCGGCGTACCCGGTCGCGGCGAGGTACTCCGCCGCCGCGCTGGTGTGCGGGCGGGTGTCCAGCAGGCCGCCGCGGGCGAGCCCGGCGGTCGCTCCGCAGATCGCCGCGACCGGCACCCCGGCGTCGAGGAAGCGCCGTGCGGCCTCGACGAACTCGTCCCCGCCGCCGGCGTCCCAGATCTCCCCGCCGGGCAGGACCAGCAGCGCGCTGACGGACGGGTCGAGGTCGTCGACGACGGCGTCGGGCACGATCCGCACCCCGCCCATCGTCGTGACCGGACGGTCCGACAGCCCGACCGTCACGATGTCGAAGGGGCGGCCGGTGAACCGGCCCGTGCGCAGCTCGGCCAGCAGGTGGCCGACCTCCCAGTCCGCGAGTCCGTCGTGCAGGGCGACGTGCACCGTGTCCGTTGTCATGACAGCATGTTGTCCGATCCGACAACATGCTGTCAATACCGCCCGAGCTGATGCTCGGCGAGCCAGGCCGACGCCCGGCGGGAGGAGGCCTGGGCCAGCCAGGCGTCCTGGACGACCTCGGCCAGCTCGTCGCGGCCGATCTCGCCGAGCCGGCTCGCCCGCACCAGTACCGAAGGGTGCCCGTCGAAGTGCGGTGTCGTGAAGAACGGCGTGCTCGCGTCCTCGACCAGAGCCGTCTTGTCGGCGTCGGACTCCACCCAGAAGACGATCACGTCCGGGTACCGCTCCCCCGTCTCCGGGTCCTTCGCGTCGGCGCGGGGCGTGCGGAAGAAGACGAACGACTTCCCCCCGACCTGGTAGACCGGGTTCCCCCTCCCCCCGTGCACGACCGTCACGTGCGGCATCGCGAGGGCGAGCGCGTGGACGTCCTCGACGGCGGCGGGGCGCGGCGTGCGGGCCATCGCCGCAGCGTAGGGCTCCGACGGGCCCGATCCCACCACCCGTGCAGCCTGTGCGACCACCTGGGCGCGGCCTAGACTGAGCCGACGGGACGGCGCGGTCACGGAGGGGACGAGACGGTGGGGTCATCACGATCACGCGGGCGGGCACGGTGACCGGCCGGGTGCGGCTCCTCGTCGCTGACGACCACGAGGTGGTCCGCGCCGGGCTCACCGCCGCCCTCTCGGCGGAGGAGCGGTTCGAGATCGTCGGGGCGGTCGGCACCGGCGACGAAGCGATCTCCGTCGTCACGGAGACCCGGCCGGACGTGGCCGTCGTCGACATGCGCCTGCCCGACATGCCTGGTCACGAGCTGTGCCGCCGGCTTCGCAAGGCCTCACCCGGGACCGCGGTGGTCGTGCTGACCTCGTACCTGACCGAGTCCGCGATCCGGGACGCGCTGCGGGCCGGTGCCTCGGCCTACGTCACCAAGGCCGCCGGCCTGGCCGAGCTGCGCACCGCGATCGACGACGCCCACGACGGCCGGACCGGGGCACCGTCGAGCGTCTCGCAGATCGTCCGGCGGATGGAGGAGGTCGTCGGGTCCCGCGACCGCACGGACTCGCCGACCCCGCAGCAGGCCCGTGTCCTCGAGCTCCTCGCCCGCGGGCTGACCTACGCCGCGATCGCCGAGAGCCTGGTCATCTCGGAGTCCACGGTGCGCTTCCACGTGCAGAAGCTCAAGGTCAAGCTCGAGGCGACCGGGCGCACCGACCTCGTCGTACGGGCCATCCGGGCCGGTCTGGTCACGGCCGAGGACCCCGGCGCCGACGTGACGGTCCCCGAGGCCGGCCGGGCGGGATGAGCGGCACGGCGCCCGTGACGGACCCCGGACTGGCCGACCTGGCCCGCGCCGCCCTGTCGGCGCTGCGGGCGGACGCCGTCCTCGTCGTCGACGAGCGCGGTCACGGACCCCGCGTCGTGCTCGACGAGGGCGCCTCCGGATCCGGCCTGTGCCCGGGCGAGGTGCTCCCCGGCCTCCCCGCCACCGCGGGCGACGCGGTCGTGGACAACGGGCGGAGCCGGTCCGGGCGTGCGGTGCGCTCGACGTCGCTGGGGGACGACGCCGGCCGCCGGATCGGGACGCTGCACGTCCTGCACGACGTCGACGTCACACCACCCGAGCGGCTGCACGCCCACGTCCGCGCGTTCGCCCGGCACCTCGGTGTGATCCTCCAGCGGCGGCCGCGGCGGGCCCCGGACCGGACGCACGTCCTGCCGTGGGACGACGACGACGGGCTGTCCACGACCCTCGACGACGTCACCGCGCTGGTCTCCGACGTCGTCCGGCCCCTGGTCGGCGCAGCCGCCGTGGGGATCACGCTCTGGGACCCCGACCGTCAGGTGCTGCGCGCCCTGCCCGGGGCGTTCGGGGTGGGTGACGGGGCACTCGCCGCGTCGGTCACCGGACCGGTCACGAACCTGCTCAGCACCGGGTCCCGGGTGTTCGCGACCGGCCAGCCCTATCTGAGCAACGATGCCGTCCGCGACCCCGGCGTCCTGCAGCCCTACGCCGAGGTCTTCCGCATCCACCGCATCCTCTCGGTCCCGCTGACGCTGCCCCGTCGGCGCATCGGCGTGCTGCACCTGGTCAACAAGACGGACGACTTCACCGTCGCCGACATCGCGTGCGTCGAGGAGGTGGCCCCCCAGATCGCGGTCGCCGTCGACCTCGCCCGCTCGGTCGGCCGGATGGCCGCCCAGCAGCGTCTGGAGGCGATCCTCACCGCCACCGCCGTCGCGGTCGCCTCCGGGCGTCAGGTCGAGGACTGCCTGGTCCCGGCGTTCGACCGGTTCGTCGAGGTCACCGGCGCGTCGACGGTGGCGCTCGTCCCGCTGACCGCGGACCCGCTCCTGCGCCGCGGCGGCCCGCCGGCGCCCGACATCGAGGAACGCCTGCTCCGCGACGCCCGGGCGCTGGCCGCGACGTCCACCGGCGCGTTCCCGCGGCGGGCCGGGGACCCGGGCTGGGCCGCACTGCACGCACCGGTCACGTTCGACGGCGCCCGGGCGGCGACGCTGTCGGTGCTGCGCCGCAACGGCGAGCCGTTCTCCCCCGAGGAGTCCGACGTCGTGGTTCGCCTGGCCGGCCTCGTCGCGCTGGCCTGGACCACCGAGCGCTACCAGCACCAGCTCGCCGAGATCGCCCGGCTGCGGGAGCGGGAGCGGATCGCCGACGGCCTGCACGACCGCGTCGCCCAGATCCTGTTCGCCGCGCAGCTGGGCATCGACACGGTCCTGGAGTCCTCGCCGCAGGGCCCGTCCACGGAACGCATCGTCGAGGTCCGGGATCTGCTCGTGCACGGCGACGCGGCGATCCGGGACGTGATCCACCGGCTCTCGAACGAGCCCGACGCCTCCCCGGCCCGCCGGATCCGGCTCGAGGTCGAGTCGGTCGAGGACGAGTTCGGCGTGGCCGTCCGCGTCGAGATACCGGATCCCGACGCCCTGGCCACGCTCCCCCGCCCGGTCGCCGACGCCGTGGTCAAGATCGTCCGCGAGGGTACCGTCAACGCCGCGAAGCACGCCGGGCCCTGCCGGATCGGCCTCGACGTCCGGACCGAACGCACCGATGCCGACGATCACCGGCTCGTCGTCACCGTCGTCGACGACGGGCTCGGGGCGGGCCTCGACGGTGTCCCGGGCCGGGGCCTGACGTCGCTGTGCCGCACCGTCGACGACGCGGGCGGCACGCTCGTGCGGACCCGAGCGGGCGACGGGTTCGGGACCCGGCTCGTCGCCACGTTCCCGCTCTGAGGCCGGTCCACGGCGACTCCGCCACCAGGCCATCCGCGCGAACGTGTGAGACGCTGATCTCCCTTCGAGTCCGCCCGTGTCCCCGGTGGCCCGCGATCGAGCGAGCCGGGTAGCCATGCGTGCCGACCGTGCACACCGCAGGAGCGACGCCCCGTGCGTCCACGCGCTGTGCTCGCACGCCCCGGTGGGATCGCTCGAGTTCATCGGGGCGCTGCTGCGCCCCGACCTCGTACCCGGGTCAGGAGCACCACCATGTCCGTCCACATCTGCGACCGCTGCGGCGACGTCACCGTCGACGCCGAGCGGTGCCACTGCATGATCGCGGCCGCCGCGCCCGCGCCCGCGGCCGCCCTCCGCCGGCCCCCGGCCGGGGTGGCCCCGGTCCGGCCCGGTCCCCGGCTGCAGCCGGCACCCCACTCCGACGCCGCGCCACCCAGGCCCGTCCCGGCGCGGCGCAGGACCCTGGCGGTCCGGCTGCACACCCCCCTCCCGAGGGTCACCGTCGCGCAGATCTCGGGGACCCTCGAGGAGTCGACCGCGGCAGTGCTGTCGGAGAAGGTGACCGCGCTGTTCGGCCGGGCCGTGCACATCGTCGTCGACCTGACCGGGACCGCGACCCTGACCCACGGCGGGGTGCGCGTGCTGCTCGGCCTGCACCGGGAGGCGACCGGGCGCGGCACCCAGCTCCATCTCACGCGGCCGTCGGCGTCGGCCGGCGGGACCGGGCGCAAGCTGCTCGACCGGCTCGCGACCGATCGGCTGATCCGGCTCGCCCCTTCGGCCGATGCCGTCCTCTCCGCACTGTCGGGCGGCCCGAGCCGGACGAGCGCGACCTCGTGACGGCCGGCGCCGCGCCGCGGGCGTCGCCGGTGACCGGGGAGGCCGGGGCGGATCCGTCCGCAGCAGCTCCGGACCCGTCCGATCCGGACGGCCCGCGGCACGACGGCCACCGGCGGACCCCGTTCGACCCGGCTCCGCACCGCGCCCGG
Source organism: Pseudonocardia sediminis (assembly GCF_004217185.1). NCBI lineage: Bacteria > Bacillati > Actinomycetota > Actinomycetes > Pseudonocardiales > Pseudonocardiaceae > Pseudonocardia > Pseudonocardia sediminis. The sequence continues at coordinate 3,850,970 of NZ_SHKL01000001.1, forward strand.
TGGCGGCACCCGTCCCGGTTCCGACCGCCCGTCGATGATCACCCGCCACCCCCCTGACCCGGCTCACGATCGGCTACGCTGAGTTGCCACGCGATCCGGACCCCTGTCGCGTGCCGGGCTTCGTCGAGCCCGTTCCGCACCACGGGGGTTCCCATGACGTCACGGCACGCCGCCGCCGGCGCGTCCCCGCAGCACCGGGACCGTCGTCATGACTGAACCCGGCGCGGTGACCCGGTCGCTGCTGGCGATCCCCGGCAACGGGACCGACAGCTCGACCTGGGCCGGTCAAATCTGCGCGGCCTGCATCGACGGTCTCGACATCGACGGCGCCGCGTTGTCGGTGCTCAGCGGCAGCACGGCGCGGCGCACCCTGTGTGCGAGCGGACCGGTCGCCGAACGCCTCGAGGAGCTGCAGTTCTCCCTCAACGAAGGGGTCTGCATGGAGGCCGCCGCGACCGGCCGGCCGGTGCTGGTCCCCGACCTGCGGGAGGCCACCGAGGCGGCGCGGTGGCCGTTGTTCGCCGCGGCGGTCGCCGAACGGACCACCGTGACCGCCCTGTTCGCGCTGCCCCTGCAGTGCGGAGTGATCAACCTCGGTGTCATCGACCTGCACCGCAACCGTGCGGGCGCCCTGAGCCCCCAGCAGCAGCGCGACGCGCTCGACGCCACCGAGACCGCGACCGAGCTGATGCTCGGCATGCACGGCGCACCGCGGCCCCCCGCCGGTGGCCCGGCACCGCAGTGGCTCGACACACCCGCCGGGTCCCGCACCGAGGTCCACCAGGCGACCGGTGTCGTGCTCGCCCAGCTCGGGATCAGCGCCGTCGACGCGCTGGCCCGTCTGCGCGGCTACGCCTTCGCCCACGACCGGCTGATGGGCGACGTCGCCCGCGACGTCATCGACCGACGACTGGCCTTCACCGACGACATGAGCTGACGCGGTCCGCGCAGCGACACCACCCACACGACACGACCCAGGAACGGCCCGCACCGGCGGGTCCACCGAAGGAGGAGATCACCGTGCCCGAGCGAGAGCACCAGGTGAACCAGGCGTTCGTCACCCTCGCCGACAGCCTGGTCGACGACTACGACATCATCGATCTGCTGGACCAGCTCGTGGCCCACTGCGTGTCGCTGCTGGCCGCCGAGTCCGCCGGCATCGTCCTGGGCGACGCCCGGGGCCAGCTCCGGGCCGTCGCGGCGTCCAGCGAGGCCGCCCAGGCGATGGAGCTGCTGCAGGTGCAGGCCGACCAGGGCCCCTGCCTGGACAGCTTCAGCACCGCCACCGCGATCAGCGTCCCGGACATCGGGCAGGCCGCCGACCGGTGGCCGCGCGTCGTCGACGTCCTCACCCGGGCGGGGTTCGCCGGATCGGTGCACGCGATCCCCCTGCGGCTGCGGGGTCAGGCCATCGGCGCGCTGAACCTGTTCCACCGCAGCCCCGGGCCCCTGCCCGAACGCGACCTCGCCCTCGGGCAGGCCCTCGCCGACGTGGCCACGATCGGCATCCTGTCCGAGCGGGCCATCCGCCGCGGCGAGGTGGTCACCGAGCAGCTCCAGACCGCGCTCGACAGCCGGGTGGTCATCGAGCAGGCCAAGGGGGTGCTCTCCCAGCAGCTCGACGCGGGCATGGACGTGGCGTTCGAGCGGCTGCGCCGGTACTCGCGGAACAACAACCTGCGCCTGAGCGAGGTGGCCCGTCAGGTCGTCGCCGGGGAGCTCGCCACGGGCGACATCGCACCGGAGGCCACGGGCGACATCGCACCGGAGTCCGTCTCCCCGGAGGCTGTCGGCCGGCAGAACGCCCGCGCCGACCCGTCGTCCTGCGTCCGCCGCTGAGCGGTCGCGCGACGACGGGCCGGCGCTCTCAGACGGACCCGTCCTCGTCGACGAAGATCGCCGACTCCGGGCAGGCGACGGCACCGGCGCGGGCGGAGGCCTCCAGCTCCGGTGGGACGTCGACGTGCTTGCCGACGAGGGCGTTGTACCCCTCGTCGTCGAGGTCGTAGACGTCCGGCGCGACCGCGGCGCACTGCCCGTGCGCCGCGCACAGCGCCGGGTCGACGAAGTACCTCACGCGCCCGAGCCCTCCTTCGCACCCGGGGTGAACTCGACCGGCAGCGTCTCCATGTCGCGGGTGACGGTGCTGTGGCTGAACAGGGGCTCCTGACCGGAGGCCATGTGCAGGTCGGGCAGACGGCGCAGCATCTCCTCCATCGCCGTCAGCGCCTGCAGGCGGGCCAGGTGCGAGCCGATGCAGCGGTGCGGGCCGTAGCCGAACGCGATGTTGGTCGGGATCTTGCGGGTGATGTCGATCTCGTGCGGGTCGGAGAAGTGGCGGGGGTCGCGGGCGGCCGCGGCGTAGGACAGCATGACCATCTCCCCCTTCTTGATCGTCTGGCCGGCGACCTCGGTGTCCTTGGTCGCGGTCCGTCCCAGCGACAGGATCGAGGCGTAGACCCGGATGACCTCCTCCACCGCGCCCGGGCGCAGCGACGGGTCGTCGGCGAGGCGCTTCGCGTCCTCGGGGTGCGTGGCCAGGAAGTGCGCGATGCCCGAGAGCAGGAACGTCGTGGTGGCCAGGCCACCGGCCAGCATGTCGACCATGATGAAGATCTTGTGGTTCCACGGCGCCGGCTCGCCGTCGTCGGTCTCGACACCCTTGAGGACGGCGTCGACGAAGTCACCGCGCTCCGGCTCGTTCTGCCGCTGCTTGAGGTAGCCGTCGAGGTAGGCGCCGACCTTGTTCCAGCCGTCGCCACGCTCGGCCACCGGGCCACGCACCGCCTGGTCGGCGGCGGCCTGCAGGTAGGGCAGATCCTCCAGCGGCACCCCCAGCATCGTCGAGAAGAACACCCGGCCCGGGAGGTGCGCGGCGAAGGCGTCCACCCAATCGCAGCTGCCGTGGTCGATGAACTGGTCGATCAGCTCGTTGGCGTTGGCCCGGATGCTCTCCTTGTTGCCGCGGATAGCGCGCGGGCTGAAGAACTCGCCCAGGTGCGAGCGCCACCGGGTCTGGTACGGCGGGTCGATCTCCAACGGGTAGAGCCGCGCGTCGTCGGTGCCGCTGCGGGTGGGCTCGTAGCCGTTGGTGTTGGTCCAGGTCTGCCAGTCCTGCCCGATGGCGCGGACGTCGTCGAACCCGCTCACCACCCAGTAGCCTCCCTGCGCCTCGCTGCGCGCGACCGGGCATCCCTGGTGCACGGCCGAGACGACCTCGTCGAAGTTCTGCGAGAACTCGGTCGAGTCGAGGTCGAAGTCGGTGAAGTGGTTCCGTCCACCGATCTCTCCGGACACGGTCATGGCATCTCCTCGTGGGTGTGGTGGGGCGTGCGTTCTAGATGCGTGTGGCGGCGGTGCCGCTCTGGGCGGGGTCGCCCGCCACGGCACCGGAGGCGAGCAGCTCGTCGCGGCGCTCGGCGTCGTAGCCGAGCTCGGCGAGCACCTCGGTGGTGTGCTCGCCCAGGCGCGGGGCGGGTCGCTGCCATGCCAGCGGCTCCCCGTCGGCGAGCCAGGGCAGGCGGACGAGCGGGACGTCGTCGGAGTCGACGAACGTGCCGCGCTCGGCGGCGATGTCGGTCTGCACGGCCTCCTCCAGGCCGAACACCTTCCCCGCCGGAACGCCCGCGGCACTCAGGCGCTCGATCCAGGTCTCGGTGGGCTCGCGCAGCGTGATCGCGGTGATCGTGATCTCGAGCGCGTCCTTGTTCCGGGTCCGGTCGGCGACGGTCGCGAAGCGCTCCTCGTCGATCAGCCCGGGAGCGCCGAGCGCGCGGGCCGCGGCCTCCCACAGCTTCTGGCTCGGCGCGGCCAGCAGCAGGTAGCCGTCGGCGGCCTCGTAGCACTGGTACGGCGCGGCGATCGGGTTGCCGGAGCCCGCGCGGCGGGGCCGCTGCCCGGTCACGCGTGCGCTGGTGGCCTGGTAGGCGACGAGGGAGAACGCGGTGTCGACGAGCGAGGTCTCCAGGGTCCCGACGTCCTGGCCCTTCGCACGCGCCAGCAGCGCGCCGAGGACGCCCATCGCGACCCACTGCCCGGTGCCGAGGTCGACGACCGACGGCGCGCAGCGGGTGGGCGGCGCGTCGTCGTGCCCGGTCATCTCCATGATCCCGCTGAACGCCTGGACCAGCGGGTCGTAACCGGGGCGGCCGCGCCCCACCGGGCCGGTGCCGAACGCGTTGACGTCGTAGTAGAGGACGTCGGGGTTCTGTGCCAGCGCCGCCTCGCGCCCGATGCCGAGCCGGTCGGCCACCCCGGGGCGCATGCTCTGCAGCACCACGTCGGACCGCGCGATGATCGCCAGCGCGACCTCGACGCCGTCGGGCGACTTCAGGTCGATCACGACGCCGCGCTTGCCCGCGCCGACGTAGCGGTGCACGACGCTGACCCCGGCGGCCTGCGAGGCGTAGTGCCGCGAGTCGTCACCGGCCGGCGGTTCGACCTTGATCACGTCGGCCCCGAGCTGCGCCAGGATCATCGAGCCGAACGGGCCTGCGATGTTCGCGCAGAAGTCGACGATCCGGACACCGCGCAGCGGCAGGAAACTCATCGAGGCGTCCCCTTCCCGGCACGCCCGCTCCGGTGCACCGTCTGTGATCCAGTACACACGGTGTGATCGGGCGACCGCGACTGTCGGTTCCGCTAGTTGGTCTTCGTCTCCGGCGGTACCTAGGCTCGAACGGCCGGTGGTGGGCGAACGGGGAAGGCGGCGGCCGCGTGACCGAGTGGACCTTCGCCGACGTCTGGGAGGCGGCCGCGGACGCCGTGCCCGGCGGGACCGCCCAGGTCCACGGCGACCGGCGCGACACCTGGTCGGTCTTCGACCGGCGTGCCGACGGGGTCGCCGCGACCCTCCTCGACGCCGGGCTGAGCCGTCAGGACTCCGTCGCGCTCGCCCTCTACAACGGCACCGAGTACCTCGAGTCGGCGTTCGGTGCGTTCAAGGCCGGGCTGGTCCCGGTGAACACGAACTACCGCTACGGCCCCGACGAGCTCACCTACCTCTGGGACGACGCGGACGCGAGCGCCGTCGTGTTCCACGGGGCGCTGACCGACACCGTCGCGCAGGTCCGCGACCGGCTCCCGGGGGTGCGGCTGTGGCTGCACGCCGACGACGCGACGACACCGTGCCCGGACTGGGCCGTGCCCTACGAGCAGGCGGCGGCCTCGGCGGGCGGGCGCGTCCGTGCCCCGTGGGGCCGTTCCGGCGACGACCTGCTCCTGATCTACACCGGCGGGACGACCGGGCGTCCCAAGGGCGTGATGTGGCGCCAGCACGACATGTACCGCGTCTCCGACGTCGCCCGCGACCCCGACACCGCCGACCTGGCGCACGTCCGTTCGCGGATCACGGCGTCGCAGAACCGTCCGGTCGGGCTGCCCGGGTCGCCCCTGATGCACGGCACCGGGTTCGTCTTCGCCGGGACGGTGCTGTCCCGCGGCGGCACCGTCGTCACCGCGACCTCACGGCGCCTGGACGTCCCCGAGCTACTGGACCTGATCACCGGAGAGCGGGTCTCGGCGCTGTGCATCGTCGGCGACGCGTTCTGCCGGCCGATCCTCGACACGCTGCGGGAGCACCCCGGGCGCTGGGACCTGACGAGCCTGACCGCGGTGTCGTCGTCGGGGATGATGTGGTCGCCGGCGAACAAGGACGCCCTGCTGGAGTACGCGCCCGACGCGCTGCTGGTCGACATGCTCTCCAGCAGCGAGGCCAGCGGGATGGGGCGCTCGGTCGTCTCGGCGCGCAAGCGCGCGTCGGCGTCCCGGTTCCGGCTCGGCGAGAACTCCTTCGTGATCGACGAGAACGACGTGCCGGTGGTGCCGGGGTCCGGGCAGGTCGGGCGGGTCGCGGTGCGCGGCATCCTGCCGCTGGGCTACCACAAGGACCCGGTCAAGACCGCCGCCACCTTCCCGGTGATCGACGGCGTGCGGTGCTCGGTGCCCGGAGACTTCGCCACCGTCGAGGCCGACGGGTCGGTGACCCTGCTCGGCCGCGGTTCGACCAGCATCAACACCGGTGGCGAGAAGGTGTTCCCGGAGGAGGTCGAGGAGGCCCTGAAGTCCCACCCGGACGTCGTCGACGCCCTGGTGGTCGGTGTACCGGACGAGCGTTTCGGCTCGGCGGTGGCCGCACTGGTGCAGACCCGCGACGACGTCGACACCGGCGTGCTGGTGGAGCACGTGCGCAGCCGCCTGGCCGGATACAAGGCACCCCGGCACGTGCTGGTGGTCGACGACGTCGGCCGGGGCCCCAACGGCAAGGCCGACTACGTTGCGGCCAGGACCCGGATCGAGGCGTGGCTCGCCGCGCCCGCGACCATCCCCGAGCGCTGAGGAGCGGCCGATGACCCCGATCCTGTTCGAGAAGGGCGACGGTATCGCCCGCGTCACCCTGAACCGCCCGGAGAAGCGCAACGCGCTGACCCCGGAGATGGTCGTGCGGCTGGCAGCGATCTGGGACGAGGTCGCCGACGACGACGAGGTCCGGGTCGTGCTGGTGACCGGCGCCGGGGAGAAGGCGTTCTGCTCCGGCGGTGACCTCGGCGCGCTGATCCCGATCATGATGCGCACCCGTGAGCCGGCCGACGAGTGGGAGGAGCGCCTCGCCGCCCGCCGCTCACTGCTGCACGCGGCGCTGCTGCGCAACGACACGTTCTTCAAACCGGTGGTCGCCGCCGTCAACGGGCCGGCCGCGGCCGGGGGCACCGAGTTCCTGCTCTCGACCGACATCCGGGTCGCCGCGACGCACGCGACGTTCACGCTCACCGAGGTCCGCCGGGGTCTGATCGCCGGCGGCGGCTCGCTGGCCCGGCTGACCCGGCAGCTCTCGTGGGCCGACGCGATGGAGGTCGCGCTCGTCGCCGAGCCGATCGACGCCGGGCACGCGCTACGGATCGGCCTGGTCAACCGGGTGGTCGCCCCGGAGGACCTGCTCGCCACGGCCGAGGGCATGGCCCGCTCGATCTGCCTCGGGGCGCCGGTCGCGCTGGCCAAGAGCAAGGAGGCGATGATCCGTTCCAACGGCCGTCCGCTCGACGAGGCGTTCGCGATCGAGACCGAGTGCGTCGTCGCCAACGCGCGCACCGAGGACGCCCGTGAGGGGCCCCGCGCGTTCATGGAGAAGCGCGAACCCGTCTTCCGGGGGCGATGAGATGACGATTCTGACCGGGGTCCGCGTCGTGGAGATGGGGCTGTGGGTCGCCGGGCCCGCCGCCGGCGGGGTGCTCGCCGACTGGGGCGCCGAGGTGATCAAGATCGAGCCGCCGAGGGGCGACCCGATGCGGGGCCTGTTCGGTGCGCTGTCGGGCTCGCAGGAGACGCGGTGCCCGCCGTTCGACCTCTACAACCGCGGCAAACGCAGCGTGTCGGTCGACGTCAACACCGAGCAGGGCCGCGACCTCGTCGAACAGATCATCGGCGACGCCGACGTGTTCGTGACGAACATGCGCCCGGCGTTCCTGGAGCGGGTCGGGCTCGACCACGAGCGACTCCTGGCCCGGTTCCCGCGCCTGGTCTACGCCAGCCTCACCGGCTACGGCCTGGAGGGGCCCGACCGCGACGCCCCCGGGTTCGACGTGGCCGCGTTCTCCGCGCGCGGCGGCGTCGCGGACCGCTCGACGCCTCCGGGCGATGCGCCCACCACCCTGGCCGGGGGCATGGGTGACACCGTCACCGGCGTCACCACCGTCGCCGCGATCCTGGCCGCCCTGCTCTACCGGGAGCGGACCGGGGAGGGCCAGCTGGTGGAGACGTCTCTGCTGCGCTCGGGCGCCTACTCGATCGGCATGGAGCTCTCGACCCGCCTCACGCTGGGCAAGCTCGCTCCCCCGCCGAGCCGGGTGAAGCCCCAGAACCCGCTGATGAACTCCTACGCCGGCAAGGGCGGCGAGTGGTTCTGGCTGATGGGCGCCGAGGCCGAGCGGCACTGGCCCGGCATCCGTGCGGCCCTGGACGACGAGCGCCTCGACGACGAGCGGTTCTCCACCCCGCGCGGCCGTCGCAAGGCCGCGGGTGACTTCGTCGCGATCCTGGACGAGATCTTCGCGAGCCGGACACGCGAGGAGTGGGCGCAGCGCTTCGAGGAGAACGAGGTGTGGTGGACGCCGGTGAACTCCGCCGCCGACGTCCTCACCGACCCGCAGGCGCACGCGGCCGGGGTGTTCGTCGACGTCCCGGTCGCCGGCAGCGGGAGCGACACGATCAGCTCCCTCGCCACCCCGGTGACGTTCGGAGCCGGGGCCGGCCCGACCGCCGCACCTCCGGCGATCGGCGACGACACCGACGCCGTCCTGCGCGACCTCGGCATCTCCGACGCCGAGCTCGACCGGCTGCACTCCGAGAAGATCGTGCACAGCCCGGAGCCGCCCGACGAGCAGCCCTGACCGCCGCACTCGTGGGGCTTTCGTGCCGCGACACCGCACGACAGCTCCACGAGTGGTCAGCGGAAGGCGCCGCCGTCGACGTCGACGCGGCGGCCGCACCACTCCTCGGTCTCCATGGCGGCCGTCACGTCCGGGTCCTCGCAGCGGGCCATGGTGCGGCGGCCGTCGGGCAGGTCCAGGACGGCGACGCCGCGGTCGGGCTTGCCGGGGATGTGGAGCACCGTGTACCCCGCGACGACGGCGGAGCCGGTGTACTCGTCGACCACCTCGACCTCGCTTCCGCTCTCCCGGGCCTGCGCGGTGACGTCGAGGCTCGCGAACGGCCGTGACGGCGGGGCCGACGACCAGATCGCGGCCGCCTGCTTCGTCATCAGCCCGGACACACAGCTGACCAGACCGGTCCCGCCGTCGGCGCGGATCTGCTCGGCCATCCGGCACGTCGCCTGCAGGACGTAGTTGTTGTACGGCCCGCCCGCCCACGGCATCCCGCCGGTGACCGTCAGCGCGCGCTCCTCGGAGACCCCCAGTGCGTCGGCGAACATCTCGACCGCCACCGGGAAGCAGCTGTAGAGGTCGACCAGGTCCAGGTCGTCGGCGCTCGAGCCGGCGTGGTCGAGCACCGCGGCGGCGACGGCGCGGGCACCCGGCGAGTCGCCGAGATCGGCGCGGCGGCACACGTTCACCATGTGGTTGGACTCCGCAGCGACGACCGGGAAGACCCACCTCTCGCGCGGCACCCCGATCTCCTCGGCGACCCCGGCCGAGCACAGCAGCAGTGCCCCGGCCTGGTCGACGCTCCACGAGCTGGTGTGCGAGCGGGTGTAGGGGAACGCCATCATCGGGTTCGACGGCCCGGCGTCGCGGATCTCGGCGGGCGCGGCGGAGCGGGGGCGCCAGGCGTCCGGGTTGCCGGTGGCGACCTCGGAGAAGCGGCTGTACATCGCCGCGATCCGGTCGCGGGACTCGTCGAGGCCCAGGCCGTGACGGGCCCGGAACCCGGCCTCCAGCACGGCGTAGTAGCCGACGGCGCGCGACAGCCCGGCCGTCGCCTCCACGGGGAGACGCAGCTCCGCGTCCGGGGTGCGGTGCACGTCGGGCACGCCGTCGTCCGCGGT